>NZ_JAFBDQ010000001.1 GCF_016908315.1 Halanaerobacter jeridensis
AAAACGAGGTAGAGATCTCAATGTTAGAGCGTTACTCCTAGATAGGAGTCGCAGAGATACTCCACCTCGCTACAAATAATTATATCATATCAAAGATAAAAAATTAAGGTGAAGTACTTGCTTTCTATCTAGAAGTAATGTGCTTTACTAATAAAATATCACAATAGGGGTGGAAATGGTAATGAAAAAAGAATCAATTGAGACTGCTAAGCAGAATTTTGATGGTAAGCAGGTATTAATATCTATTATTGCATTGATTTTGTTAGGAGCATTTGGGACTTCTCTTGCTACTAAAAACCAAATGTTAGGAATATTTTTAGTGACGGGAATTATCTTTGGCTACATTTTAACTCGAGCTAGATTTGGTTTTGCAGGAGGAGTTAAACAGCCTTATATGACAGGTAATTCAGCTCTTGTCAAAGGCTTATTAGTTACTTTTGCAGTAACAATAATTGCAACAGCAGGAGTTCATTGGGGAACAATGGTTTTAGATGGAGCTTCAGTAGCAGAGGTTGCTGTAAAAGGTGGCGCTCATCCTGCTCCAGGTAGCAATGCAGTTAAACCACTTAATTTAGCAGTAATAATTGGTGGTTTTGTGTTTGGAATAGGTATGATTATGGCTGGTGGTTGTGCATCAGGTACTTTAGCTGATTTAGGAGAAGGTGCTGTTCGTTCAGCAATTGCACTCTTTTTCTTTGCCTTAGGTGCTGTAATTGGTAGATGGGCAAGATATACTTTCGATAAGTCATCTTTAGCAGACTTTTCAACGACGATTTATTTACCTGAAGTATTTGGTTATCTCGGAGCGATTTTGCTGTCAGTCTTTTTCTTAGTAATTTTATATGTAATTGTGAAAAAATATGAATCTATGAGAAAGAAAGATGGCAGTTATCAAGAGATTGAATATAGTCCTGAACAGAGACCTGTTGAAGAAACAGATGATTTTGGCTTATTCAATTATGAAACATATCATAAATTCTTTGTAGAAAGATGGGATTATATCACAGGTGGCTTATTAATTGCTGTTATGTTTATTTTCGTTATGAATACTACTGGTACTGATTGGGGTATCACTGGTGCTTATACTTATTGGGGAGTAGCTATCTTACAAAAGTTAGGTATGAATTTTGCTAATAGCCCTATTTATTCTGGAATTGCAGAGACGGTTAATAATGGTTTATTGAATCATGCTGGTACTCTTAGAAACTTAGGAATCATCTTCGGTTCAGCTTTAGCTTTACTACTAGGTAGTAAGTTCAAACTTAAATACAATTTCAGATTTTATGATGCAGCAATGTATGCTATAGGTGGTTTGTTCATGGGATTTGGAGCAAGATTTGCTAAAGGTTGTAATATTGGTGCTTTATACGCAGCAATTAGTAGTTTCTCTTTACATGGCTGGGCATTCTTGATTGCTCTTTCTTTAGGTGGCATTACTGGCTTAATGTACTTTGAAGGAAAGCTGAATATTATTCCAAATCGTAATCTTTCTAATAACTAACGTTAAATACAAAACGGAATAAACAATCTAAAACAAGGCAAATAAAAAATCAAAATATATTAGGAGGCAATAATATTATGAGTAAAAAGATTTTAGTTGTTGGCGGAGTAGCTGGAGGCGCTTCAGCTGCAGCAAGAGCGAGAAGAATTGATGAATCAGCAGAGATCATTATGTTTGAGAGAGGTCCACATGTTTCATTTTCAAACTGTTCACTACCATTTCATTTAAGTGGAATTGTAGAGGATAGTGAAGATTTAGTATTAGTTTGTCCAGAAACTTTTAAGAATAAGTATAATATTGAAGCTAGAACTAGAAATGAAGTAACTGGTGTTAATAGAGAAGAGAAAAAAGTAACTGTTAAGAATTTAGAAACTGGAGAAGAATACGAAGAAGATTATGATAAATTAATCTTATCTCCAGGAGCTAGTGCTATTTGTGCTAATATCGAAGGTGCACAGAATGAAAATGTATTTACGCTAAGAAATGTTCAAGATATTAGAGAGATGGATAGCTATATTGAAGAAAATAATGTTGAAAATATTGCTGTTGTTGGTGGCGGTTATATCGGAGTAGAAGTGGCTGAAAACTTACATTTAGATGGTAAAAATGTTAGCTTAGTTGAAGCTCAAGACCAAATTATGAATCCATTTGATTATGATATGGCGCAGTTAATTCATAAAGAAGTTATGGATAAAGGAATTAATTTAATTCTAAGTGAAACTGTAGAGAAGGTTACTGAAGATTCAGTAGTTCTAAGCTCAGGAGAAGAAGTAGAAGCAGAAGCTGTAGTGATGGCTATTGGAGTTTGTCCTGAAACTGAATTGGCTGAAGATGCAGGTCTTGAACTTGGTGAAACTGGTAGTATTAAAGTTAACCATAATTATCAAACGAGTGATGATGATATTTATGCTGTAGGAGATGCAATTGAAACTTATCATCAGCTAACAAATGAAACAATCAGATTGCCTTTAGCTGGCCCTGCACAAAGACAGGCTAGAGCAGCAGCTGATCATATTTATGGTAAGTCACATAATAATAATGGTGTTATTGGTTCTTCTGTAGTGCAGGCTTTTGATTTATCTGCAGCAGCAACAGGATTAAATGAAAAGCAGGCTAAAGAAGCAGGTATTCCTCATGATATTGTTTATACAATTCCAATGGATAAAGTTGGATTAATGCCTGATAGTAATCCAATGCACTTTAAATTAGTTTATGAAGATCCAACAGGTAGAATTCTTGGAGCTCAAGCAATTGGTAAAGGTAATGTAGATAAAAGAATAGATGTAATTGCTAGTATGATTAGTATGGATGCTACTTTAGAAGACCTAAAAGAGTTAGAATTATGCTATGCACCAATGTTTGGTACACCAAAAGATGTAATTAATCAAACAGCTCTAGTAGGATTAAATCTATTAAATGGTGTATTTGAACAAGTTCCTGTTACAAAGGTAAGAGAATTAGTTGAAAATGATGCTTGTATTATTGATGTACGTGAAGAGGATGAATTTGCTAATGGTCACCTTAAGAATGCAGTGAATATTCCTTTAAGTGAACTTAGAGATAGAGTAGATGAAATTCCAGAAGATGAGCCTGTATATTTACACTGTCGTTCAGGGCAGAGAAGTTATAATGCAATTATGGCTCTACAAGATATGGGATATGACAATTTATACAATGTTTCTGGTTCATTCCTTGGAGTTTGCTGTTATGAGTACTTCCAAGACCAATTAACCGGTAGAGAAAAAATAGTTACAGAATACAACTTTAACTAAATAGATTAATTTTAAGATCAATAATCAGGCGGGGGTTAACCCTGCCTGATTTATATTTGGTATTATATAAATAATAATTTTAAAATAAGTAATAGTTGATATTTAATATTCTAATTAATAATGATTATAAATTATTCTTTATATAAATTGTCGAATATTATATGATAAAAGTAGTTTATTGATATTAGAAAGGAGGGAGTAAGAAGCCGATTCATCTTCGTTATTAATTTATAGCTTTGCTAGGATGAAATTCGGTGATTTATGGATTTAGAAAATGAAGATAAAGTAGAAAACAATAATTCAGAAGCGGGAACTGAAAAGAGTAAAACCGAAAAAGTATTAACCCTAAGTACGTGGGTTGTTATTTTAGGAGCGTGGTATATAGTAACTAAGTTAGAACTATTTTCTCCTACTTTACTGCCACCACCGACTGAAGTAGTGACTGCGTTTTTTAAATTATTAAAAGATGGTTATAATGGAATTGCACTGTGGGTACATCTAGGAGCTAGTTTTAGAAGGTTATTTATAGCTTTAGGTTTAGCAATTATAACAGCAATTCCAATCGGATTGTTAAGTGGTTATGTTTCTAAAGTTAAGGCAATTGTGGATTCAGTAGTTGAATTTTATCGTCCTTTGCCGCCACTTGCGTATTATACATTACTTATACTATGGTTTGGCATTGATGATAAATCAAAGATAATATTATTATTCTTAGCAGCTTTTGCACCAATTTATATTGCCTGTATTTCAGCTGTGAGAAAAATTAATCAAGATTATATATTAAGTGCTAAATCATTAGGAGCTAGTCAAAAGAAAATATTCTTTAAGATAGTATTACCAGCTTGTTTGCCTGAAATTTTTACAGGGATTAGGACAGCTTTTGGAGTAGCTTATACTACCTTAGTTTCCTCAGAAATGATAGCTGCTACTTCCGGTATTGGCTGGATGGTGTTAGATGCCTCTAATTTTTTAAAGAGTGAGGTTATATTCATAGGAATCTTTATCATGGGCATTAGTGGTGTATTAATTGATGCAGGATTGCGATTTATAGAACGAAAGATTGTGTTTTGGAAAGGGAAAGTTTAAACAGTGAAGAGTGAAGAGTAAACAGTGAAGAGTAAAGAGTGAAGAGTAAGAACAGTAAGACAGTAAGAACAGTGAAGAGTGAAGAGAATAAAGAAGAAACAAGAAAAAAAGAAAAATGTAGAGACTTGGCATGCCAAGTCTAAAATGAAAACAAATATAATAAGGAGAGATAATAATGAATAAAGAAGTAATTAAGAAATTATTATTACTAACATTAATCGGTGTTATGTCTGTTTCTTTAGTAGCTTGTGGTGGTTCTAATAATAAAGAGCAGCAGTCTGATTCTTTACCAGATGAAATTAATTTTGGTATTTTGCGGGTGCCAAATGATGAAACTATAGCAATGGTAGAGGAGATGTTTGAAGAACGTTTTGGGGAAAAAGATATTGAAGTTAACTTTACTGTTTTTGATTCTGGGTCAGAAGCTAATCAGGCTTTAGCATCGGGAAGTATTGATTTTGCTACAATGGGTAATGTTAATGCTGTAACTGCATTGTCAAGAGACTTGAATGTAGAAATGATTTGGATCCATGAAGTGTTAGGAGATATTGAAGCTTTAGCAGTTAAAAACAACTCTGAAATTAATAAGATAGAAGATTTAGCGGGAAAGAAAGTAGCAGTACCTTTTGCTTCTACATGTCATTATGTGTTATTAAATGCTTTAAATAATGCAGGAGTTGCAGATGAGGTACAGCTTTTAGATATGCAGACAGCAGAAATTGTTGCTGCTTGGGAACGTGGAGATATAGATGCAGCTTATGTTTGGCAACCTTCTTTAGCTAAATTATTAGAAAGTGGAAGAGTGCTTGTATCAAGTAAGGAAATGGCTAAGCGAGGTTATGTAACTGCTAATGTAGAAGTAGTTAATAAAGATTTTGCTGCTAAATATCCTCAGGTAGTAACTTCATTTATTACAATGTTATCAGAAGCAGCAGATATATATCGAGAAAGCCCTGAAAAAGCAGCTTCTCTTGTCTCACAAAAGTTAGAAATAACACCTCAAGAAGCTTTAAAACAGATGCAGGGTTCAACGTGGTTGACTCGTAAAGAACAATTGGGTGAAAATTTCTTTGGTACAAGTGAAAAGCCGGGAGATTTTGCTCAAATCATGAAGCAAACTTCAGACTTTTTAAAGCAGCAGAATTCTATTCAAACTTCCCCGTCTCAGGAAGAATATAATCAGTATGTTAATCCTAAATATATAGAACGATCTTTAGAACAAGGGAAAGGAAATTAGTAGTAGTGAGTCAAGAAGAAGTTTTAATTGAGACTAAAAATTTAGATAAGATTTACGGTACAGGGGAAGATTCTGTTTTAGCTTTAAAAGATATTAATTTAGAGATTAGACGTGGAGAGTTTGTTTGTGTTTTAGGACCATCAGGTTGCGGTAAAAGTACATTATTGAAAACTATTGCTGGGTATATTGAAGCGACAAATGGTCAATGCTTAATGCAAGGAGAAGAGATTGAAGGTCCGGATTGGCATCGCGGTGTTGTCTTTCAATCTTCAACCTTGTATCCTTGGATGAGTGTTAAGGATAATGTAGAGTTTGGCCCGCGTATGAGAAATCTACCTGAAGATGAAATAAAAGAGATTCAAGAGTATTTTCTAGAAGAGGTTAATCTCTCAGGTTTTGGTGATAAAGCTACTTTTGAATTGTCAGGAGGAATGAAACAACGCGTAGCTTTAGCAAGAGTGTTGGCCAATAATCCACAGGTGATTTTGATGGATGAGCCTTTCGGAGCTTTAGATGCTTTAACTAGAAATGATATGCAAAAATTGATTCATAATATTTGGAAAGAGAACAATAGTACTATCTTCTTTATTACTCATGATGTTGACGAGGCATTATCTTTGGCTACTAGAGTTGTTGTAATGTCTAAACGCCCTGGAAGAATAATTAGAGAATTTAATGTAGATTTTACAGATACATTATTTGATGAGAATACAAAGTTTGATGATAGTTCTCAACGTGTAGAATATGAAGATGAATACTTCAAGGTCAAAAATGAAATATTAGATATTATCAACAATCAAGTATAGAATATAGTAAAAAGTTAATTATTATTAATCCTTTAGCTTTGCATTGTTCATTCAAAGCTAAAGGATTTTTTTATTTTGATTTAAGGATAAACAATTATTAAATACTTTTTTCGCATTATTGCTTACTAATTACTAAATGTTAATTTATAGTTGATAATTAAGCTTAATAAAGATAAAATTAATTAAAAGGTAAATAAATTTAGGAGTAGTTGCTTATGATTTTAATGATCGATAATTATGATTCTTTTACATACAACTTAGTTGATTATTTAGAGCAATTAGGAGAAGAAGTTATGGTCAAGCGAAATGATCAGTTAGCTATTTCTGATATTAAAGATTTAGCTCCTGAAATGATTATAATTTCTCCTGGGCCAGGAGTCCCTAAAGAAGCTGGAGTTTCAATGGAAGTAATTAATAATTTTAAAGGAGAAATTCCTATATTAGGGATTTGTTTGGGTCATCAAGCTATAGCTGAAGTATTTAATGCTGAGATAGTTAAAGCATTAGAGCCAAAACATGGGACAGTTGAAGCAATAAATCATTATAATCAAGGAGTATTTAATAAATTAGCTAATCCTTTAAGAATAACTCGCTATCATTCGTTAGTTGTTGCTAAAAAGAATCTACCGTTCGATTTAGAAATAACTGCTGTAAGTGAAGAAGGAGAGGTCATGGGATTAAAACATAAAAAATATTTAATTGAAGGAGTTCAATTTCATCCTGAAGCATTATTGACAGAACAAGGGCGAGAATTGCTAGCTAATTTTATTGCTGAAGCTAGAGGTGAAAAAGGTGATCGAAAAAATAGCAACTAGTTTAAGTGCTTTTGAATTGTATACAATTTTTAAAGAGCAGGAATATAGTTTTATTCTAGATAGTAATTTGAATAATAATTTAGGAAGATATTCTTTTGTTAGTGCTCAACCATTTGAGGTTTTAAAGTATGATCTTGACAATGAACGACCGTTAGCTAAATTAAGGACTAAATTAGATCAATATGCAGTGGAGAATACTAGTGATTTACCCTTTATTGGGGGGGCAGTTGGTTATTTATCTTATGATTTATGTCATTGTATAGAGGAATTACCCCGCAGAGCTAAAAAAGATGTGGTTGTACCAGATTTATATATGGGATTATATGATTGGGTATTAGTAATTGACCATGGGCAGGATGAGGTTTATTTTGCTAGTCCTAATTTAGACCTAAATAAAGAAAATAATATTAAAGAAAAAGTAATTGGGAAAATTAGATTAGCCGAAAAGAACGAGTTTTTTAATCAAGTACCTGAAAACGAAATAAAATGTAGTAATTTAAAAGCTAATTTCACTCGTCAACAGTATTTATCAGCTATTAAAAAGATTCAGCATTATATAGAAACAGGATATATATATCAGGTTAATTTAAGTCAAAAGATTAAAGGAGAAATAAATTGTTCTGGCTATCAACTTTATAAGCGATTAAGAGAAATTAGTCCTGCCCCATTTGCAGCATTTTTAGAATTTCCGGAGATTGAAATCTTATCTAATTCACCAGAAAGATTTATTAAGGTTAGAGATAATCTTATTGAAACTAGACCAATTAAGGGGACCAGACCGCGTGGTAAAACAGAACAAGAAGATGAGAAAATGCGCCAAGAATTATTGGCCAGTGAGAAGGATAAAGCAGAGTTATTAATGATTGTCGATTTAGAAAGAAATGATTTAGCTAAGGTTTCTAAAGTAGGTAGTGTTGAAGTACCTCAATTATATGAATTAGAAGAATATGCTAATGTACATCATTTAGTGGCTACAATAAAGTCAGAGTTGGAAGTAGATAAAGATGTAATTGATTTGATTGAAGCTACCTTCCCGGGAGGTTCTATTACAGGAGCACCTAAAATTAGAGCGATGGAAATTATTGATGAGTTAGAATCAACTCAGAGAAATATTTATACTGGGTCAATTGGTTATTTAGGATTTGATGGGAGTTTAGATTTGAATATTGCTATTAGAACAATTGTTAAACAGAACAAGCAAATTAACTTTAATGTTGGTGGCGGTATTACATGGAATTCAAATCCTGAATCTGAGTATCAAGAAACTTTAGATAAAGCTCAAGCAATAATGAAGGCGGTGAATGGTGATTATGCAGGAGAAAATTTCTTTTAATAGTAATTTAGCTAAATATGGAATTGGATTGTTTGAGACAATTAAAGTAATTAATGGTCAAGCAGTATTTTTAGATGAACATTTAAAGCGTTTATATAATTCAATTCGAGTTTTGGAAATAGATTTTGATCTAAATCAGGAAATATTAAAAGAAAAAATAGATGATTTTGCTGCTGATTTAGAGCAGAAGGCTCTACGAGTAACTGTTTGTGACCAAGGTTATAATTTTTCAACTAGGGATATTTCCTATCAAAGGGAAGATTATGAGCAAGGCTATGACTTAACAATTGCTAATATCAAACGTAGCAATAATCCGTTACATAAACATAAGACTACTAACTATTTTACTAATCTTTATGTTAGGAAAGAGGCTCAAACAGCTGGATATGATGAAGCCTTATTTTTAAATTCTCACAATTATGTGTTAGAATCTACAATGGCTAATCTCTTTTTTATTAAGGATCAAAAGATATATACTCCTAGTTCTGATTTGGAATTATTACCGGGGATAATAAGAAATAAGGTGATTATGATTGCTAATGAATTAGGGCTAGATATTAAGGAAGTAATCATTGAGAAACCGGAGTTAACTTGTTTTGATTTTGCATTTATAAGTAATAGCTTACTTGGTGTAATGAAAGTAAATAGGATTGCTGGAATTGAATATCAGAGTGAAAATAATATCTTCACTTTATTATCTGAAGAATTAAAGCAAAGAGAAATGAGGAGCTGACTAGTTATGGATAAAGAAAAGATTGAAAATGCAGTAGCAGACATATTAGAGGCAATTGAAGTGGATTCTGAACGTGAAGGTTTGCAAAATACCCCACAAAAGGTAGCTGAAATGTATGAAGAAATTTTTTCAGGAATTGGAGAAGATCCAGAGGAACATTTAGAATTGGTTTTAGAAGATGAAGACTATGAAGATTTAGTATTAGTTAAAGATATTAATTTTTATTCTATGTGCGAACATCACTTGGTTCCCTTTTTTGGGAAAGCTCATGTAGCATATATCCCTAAAGATGGTCAAGTGACAGGATTATCTCGTTTAGCTAAAGTGGTACAATCTGTAGCTAAACGACCGCAACTACAGGAAAGAATGACTAAAATGATTGCAGATGCTATAGATAATGTCTTAGATCCCTTAGGAGTTTGTGTGATTGTAGAAGCCGAGCAAATGTGCATGACAATGCGAGGAATTAAACAATCTGAATCACGAACAGTAACTTCTTCTGTCCGCGGTAGTTTTAGAAGTGATGAGAAATCTAGAGAAGAAGTGATGAACTTAATAAAAGATTAATTTAAAGTGTAGCTGGCGGGATTGAGATGTAATTGTGAGGAGCAGGAATATATTCTTTTGTAGGAAAAATTGTTAAATCCAGGGTTTGGTTTTCTATTTTAGTTATTTATTTTTAATTTTAAAAGGAGTGATAAGATGTTTGAGTTTGGAGATCATTCTTATATTATGGGTATTTTAAATGTAACGCCTGATAGCTTTTCAGATGGTGGAGAATATTATGATGTTGAAGCTGCTGTCACTCATGCTAAAGAGATGGTAGCTGAAGGAGCAGATATAATTGATGTTGGCGGCGAATCAACTCGTCCGGGAGCGAAAAAAATAACTCCCCAAGAGGAGATAAAAAGAATCAAAGCAGTAATTAAAGCATTAGTAGAAGAGATTGAAGTTCCTATTTCAGTAGATACATATAAACCACAAGTAGCTCGTGAAGTCTTAGAGTTAGGAGTAGATATGATTAATGATGTGCGAGGTTTACAGTGGGATAGTGAAATGGCAAAAGTAGTTGCAGAATATGATGTTCCGATAGTAATTATGCATAATGGACGAGGTAATGATTCTAATAAAGATATTATTATAGCCATTAAAAACTTTTTAAGAGAGAGTATTCGGACTGCTAAAAAAGCAGGAGTCAAAGAGGAAAATATTATTTTAGATCCTGGAATAGGATTTGGATTAGCTCAATTTGAAAATAAAGAAATAATGCGTCGCTTATCAGAGATTAAGCGCTTAGGATATCCACTGCTGTTAGGGACTTCTCGTAAGTCTATGTTAGGTAAAATTTTAGATATCCCAGCTGAAGAGAGAGTTGAAGGTACTGTAGCTACTACAGTAATGGGGATCATGCAGGGAGTAGATATTTTTAGAGTCCATGATGTAGCTGAAAACTTACAAGCAGCTAAAGTAACTGATGCTATTTGGAGACAGGAAGAGTAGGTGAAATATTATCGATAAAATAATCTTAAATAACTTAGTTTTTTATGGTTACCATGGAGTGTTGTCAGAAGAAAATAACTTAGGACAAAAATTTTTTATAGATGCAGAATTATATGCTGACCTGCATCCAGCAGGAGAAAGTGATGATGTTGAGCAAGCAGTTAACTACGCTGAAGTTTATGAAGTTATTAAAGAGATATGTGAAAATAAAGAGTTTGATTTAATCGAAGCATTAGCAGAAAATATTGCCCAAACAATTTTAGAGCAGTTTGCATTAGTAGAAGAAGTCACAATCAAAGTCAAGAAACCAGAAGCCCCAGTAGCAGGTGTTTTTGATTATGTTGGAGTAGAAATTAAAAGGACGCGGGGGAACTAACGTATAGTGATTGCGCACATTATATGGAGAAAGTAGAGCGAAGAGGGCTACACGGAGGGTCTCACGCATTTCGAGACCCGGAGGGAATATAGATCATTTGATTTTTACAGGGAGCGAGATATAATGGATAAGGCATATTTAGGTTTAGGTACTAATATTGGAGAGCGAGAGAAAAATTTAAGAGCAGCAGTAGCTCATATCAAAAAAACAACTGATGTAGAAGTAACAGAAGTTTCTTCTATTTATGAAACTGAACCTTGGGGTTATGAAGAACAAAATCAGTTTTTGAATCTATGTTTGAAAATCAAAACTGATTTAAAACCTCAGGAATTATTAGAAAAATGTCAGCAAATAGAAAAGAGAATGGGACGAAAGCGAGAAGAAAAATGGGGGCCAAGGATTATTGATATTGATATTTTGATTTATGATAATTTAGAAGTAAATACTTCTAAATTAGTTATACCGCATCCTAGAATACAAGAACGTGCTTTTGTATTAGTTCCATTACAAGAATTAGATTCAAATTTAATGATTAAAGGGAAATCGATTGCGCAGTGGTTAGAGCAAGTGTCAACATCTGGAATAATCAATTATAGTAGTTATTGATTGGAATGCCCACCCTGGGAGGTGAAACTATGAAAAAAAGGTGTTTATTACTGGTAGTGCTAGTATTGTTATTTACTAATACTGCAGTTGCCCTGGAAAAAGATCCTAATCAATTATTGCAAGAAGCCCCCAGCCAGTTTTATTATCCTGATAAAGATGCAGTAGTCTGGAAAGAAGAACAAGTATTTGATTATTCTCAGAAGCCATACCGAGTTAGTCATTATCGAGCTATTAAAGTTTTCAATCAACAAGGGGTTAAAGACTATTCTCAGGTGAAGATAAATTATCATCCTCAGTGGCATAAATTAAATATTACTACTGCTTTAATAATTAAGCCTTCTGGTGAATTAATTACAGTAAGTGAAGAAAAGATTAGTAAACAAGCTGCTAAATATACTCCTAATAGTAAGGTTTATCAGAGTAAGCAAGAAAAAATCATTAATTTTCCTGAAGTAGAAGCTGGCTCAATTATAATTTATGCTTATCAAAAGCAATTAAAACGGACATTGATTCCTAATGAAATTCAATTTGCTACTACTTTTACTAGTCATCGAAGTGAAATAGTATTAAAGTTACCTAAAGGAAGGAAAATAAATACTAAAATCAAACCTAAAAATGAATTGAATCAGGCAGTTATTAATACTAAGGGAGAAATTAAGGAATATACTTGGAGTGGTTATAAAAGTGAAGGTGAATTATTAGTTTCTACTCTTAATTCTTGGCTTGAATTGAGCCATTGGTATAATAATTTAATTACTCAACAAGGAAAACTAACTCCTGACGTGAAACAAAAAGTTAAAAAGTTAACAGCAGGATTAACAACTAAGAAAGCTAAGATAAAAGCATTATATAATTATGTAGCAGAAGATATAAGATATCTTGACTATCAATTAGGAGTTAATGGTTATCAACCTTTAGCAGTAAAGGAAATATATAAGCATAAATATGCAGTAACTAAAGATAAGGTTTATTTTTTAATTGCTTTGTTAAAAGAAATAAATGTTCCAGCAGAAGCGGTCTTGGTTGATCGTAAAAGTAATTTTGATGCGGGAATAGTAGTAGTTAATTTTAATCATATGTTGCTTTATTTACCACAGCAGGATTTGTATTTAAATCCTAATTCGGGTTTTATCCGTTATGGGAATTTACCGTTAAGTGACCAAGGAAAAAGAGTCTTAAGTTTAGCCCAAGGTCAAATTAGAGAGACCCCCATTTTATCTAAAGAACGCAACCAAGAACAAGTGACTGCCACTATTAATTTAAAGGAAGAAGGAGCAGCCGCTATTGATTTAAAGATTAATTCTCGAGGATTTTATGATTTTATCGCTAAAGCTTTATTTGGAGAGTTGAGTCCAATGGGCCAACGAGAGGCTTCTTTAAATATTTTAAATAAGCATTTTTCTGGTTTACAATTAAATGAAATTGATATTAAGGGGATTAATAATTTAACTGAATTAGCTGAGTTGAATTTTAAATTCACAGTTGAAGATTACTATCAAACTCATGAAGATAAAGCTTTACTGCAGGTTAATCAATTAGCAATTAGTTTTTTACTTAGTATTGCTGAAGCACGCAACACTATACCTTGTAAAATAGAAAGAAAGATTGTAATTAATATTCCATCTAAATATAATTCAATTATCTTGCCTAAAGATAAAAAGTTTATCAATAATGAAGGAGAAATAAGGGTTAACTATCAAAAGAAAGAAAATCAGATAATAAGTAATTTTTCTTATCAATTCAATAGATTAGCAGGGGTAGAGAAAGTAAGTTGGGTTTATATCAATGATTTGCTGAATAATTATCGCGAAATTAAAGAACAGCAAATTTTGCTAGAATAGTAATCGAAAAAAATGATATTTAAGCAGGAGATTAAATAAATAAGTATAATAAAAGATAGGGAGGGCCAAACTATTATAGTGTAAACTATAATTTTAAGCAATTGAGGAATAATTTATATTTTTTATTTTTTTATCAAAATTTCATCACAAGTAGTAGGTATAATTTATAACAAGAGCTCAGAATTATTGCTTTGGATGTAGCATCTAAAAATGATAATGGAGGGATATAATGTTAAAGAAAGTAGCAGTAATAACTTTTTTGTTAACTATAGTAGTATTCAACACTAGTGTATTTGCAGCAGATGGCTTATCAGGTAATAAGATTACGGATATAAAGGTAGAGGGGAACCAGAAGGTTAGTGAGCAAGAGATTTTAATGGAAGTAGAAACGCAAGTAGGAGATAAAATAGATAACGATAAATTGAAAAAAGATTTAAGATCAATTTATGATTTAGGCTATTTTTTAGATATTAAAATTAATTTTAGAAATTATAAAGATGGAGTGCAGTTAATATTTAAAGTAATGGAGAATCCAGTATTAGAAAAAGTTGTTATAGAAGGAAATAAAGAAGTAACAACTAAGAAGCTTAAAAAGTTATTAGGAGTTAAGTCAGGAGAAATATTAAATGTAAATACATTGAAAAATGGGATCAAAGAGATTAACAATTACTATCAAAATCAAGGATTCCCATTGGGACGAGTTGTAGATAGAAGAATCAAAAATGGTAATCAACTGTATTTAGAAGTTAATGAAGGTAAGATTAATAAGATAAAAATTAAAGGTAATAAAGAAACAAAGGAGTATGTAATTAGAAGAGAATTGTCACTTCAAGAAGGACAAGTCTTAAATATGAACAAGTTACAGCGAGATATTAGAGACTTATATCGTTTAGGTTTCTTTAAAGGAATTAAACCTCAATTCAAACGAGTAGAGAATAACCCTCAAGCAGTAAATGTAATTCTTGAAGTAACAGAGAAAAAAACAGGTAGCTTACAATTTGGGATTAGTCATAGTCCTGATGCAGGAATGATGGGGACTATTAATGTATCTAAAGATAATTTATTTGGTACAGGTCAAAAAGTAAATGTAAAGCTAGAATCAGGTGAAGAACGTGATTATTATGAATTAGGTTATAGTAATCCGTGGATGTCTAAATATTTTGATGTTAAAACGAGTTTCAAGTTTAATTTGTATAATAAAACTGAAGAAGATTTAAATAATGATGAAATTAGAGAAAAGGGTGGTAATGTTACTATTGGGCGGCAATTAACATATAATACTAATAGTTATTTCACAGTAGATATTAGTAAAATTAAAGATGAAGATGAGTCTGATTGGCGTGATAATAGAACTTTAAGATTAAGTACAATAAGAGATACTACTACAGCTCCCATCAGTCCTCGTTATGGTAGTAAACAAAGTTTAACTTTAGAAAAAGCAGGTTGGATTGGTGGCGATGATGATTATAGTAAATATAATTTAGAATTGAAAAAATATTTTCCTTCTTTAGAAAAGAATAGCTGGGCTCTGAGATTGAAGGTAGCAGGTTCAAACGGAGACCTTCCTGATGATAAGCGTTATTACTTAGGAGGAACAAATGGGATTAGAGGTTACGGGAGTTCTTATTATGATGAAGATGCTCAAAGTTATGATCCAACTCAAGCAGGATTTATCGGAAATTCAATGTTATTAGGTAGTGTTGAATATAGAATTCCGATTGTTGAAGCTGTACGAGGCGTTGTATTTGGTGATGTTGGAAGAACTTATCAAGGTAATAGTCTTGACTTAGATATAGGAGATTTCAATTATTCTTATGGTGTAGGACTTAGATTTAAAACACCAGTAGGTGAATTAGGTTTAGATTATGGTTATGCTCCAGATGCTAAAAGAAACTCTAAAGATGACTTCAGCTTAGTTTTAGGTAGTAAATTTTAAACTTTTAGCCAGGAGGTTTTCCTCCTGGCTTTCTCTATAAAAAGAAGTACTATATAAGTTAAAATTTGTTTTTAATTGATTAAATAAAAGCTTCACAAGGCTGCTTGACATTTGCTAGAAATACTGATAATATAATAGAAAAGAAATGAAAACCATTATCAGGTTAATGACAATATATTTTTTCCAGACTAATGATAATGAATCCCAATTTTATAAAATAAGGAGTGGATATTTATGACTTTAGCTGACGTGAATTGTGGAGAAGAATTTAAAATTACTGATATAAAAGATGATAAAATTAGAGCTCAAGCTTTAAGATTTGGTATTTCTGAAGGGGCGAATGTATCGTGTGCAGAAAAAGTCCCAGGAGGACCAGTAATTATAAAACGTAATTTACAAGAGATTGCAGTTGGTAGAAGATTAGCTAAGAATATAACAGTTGAACAATAAAGCCAAGGAGGAAGCAGTAATGGATTGTTGTGATATTAGTCATCAAATAGATATTCCAAGCGATGCAACTAAAATTGTTTTAGCAGGTAATCCCAATGTAGGTAAATCAATTTTCTTCAATGATTTTACTGGGGTTTATGTAGATGTATCTAATTATCCAGGTACAACTCTTGAAATTAGTTCTGGTAAATATAAAGATAATATAGTAATTGATACTCCAGGAGTTTATGGTGTTTCTTCATTCAATGATGAAGAAACTGTAGCTAGAGATGTGATTGCATCGGCTGATGTAGTAGTTAATATTGTTGATGCAGTGCATTTAGAAAGAGACTTATTTTTAACACAGCAAATTATAGATATGGGAATCCCGGTTGTAGTAGCTTTAAATATGATGGATGAAGCTAAAAGCCAGGGGTTGGATGTTGATATAGATAAATTAAGTGAAGAATTAGGAGTAGCAGTGATTCCTACAGTAGCTACTGAGGGCCAAGGACTAGCAGAAGTTAAAGATGCTGTAACAGATGCTCAAGTAGGCCATAGTAGTTTGCAACAAGAAGATGAACTAGAAGATTTGATTGCTCAAGTAGGGAATCGTCCCGAAGCACTATTGATTTTAGAAGGCGATGAAAATATTGCTGCTAAACATCAGCAAGAGCCAAGAGAATTACAAGAAGAAATATATAAACAGCGGCGTGAAAGAGTTAATGAAGTTGTAGATTCTGCAGTTGAGATTAAAAGTGAAGGAAATAACTTTAAAACAAAGTTAGCGCAGTGGATGGTAAAACCGATAACCGGAATTCCATTTTTACTCTTAGCTTTATATGGCTTATATAAGTTTGTAGGGGTATTTATAGCGCAAACTGTAGTTGGTATCACAGAAGGTACTATATTTGTAGGAATGTATGAACCGCTTGTTAGAGATGTTATCAGTCAAGTATTTGCTTCTGGTTCATTGGGATATAAATTGTTAGCGGGAGAATTTGGAGTACTGACTATGGCTGTGACCTATACCTTTGGATTATTACTTCCATTAGTAATTGGCTTTTATTTATTTTTATCTGTATTAGAAGATTCAGGTTATTTGCCGCGGGTAGCAACTTTAGTAGATAGGATTTTAACGGAATTAGGAATGAACGGGAGAGCTATTATTCCGATGCTATTAGGCTTTGGTTGTGTAACTATGGCTACAATTACGACGCGGGTGCTTGGTTCTAAACGAGAAAGAATTATTGCTATTTTCTTATTAGGATTAGCGATTCCTTGTTCAGCTCAGTTAGGGGTAATTGTAGGATTGATTGCACCTTTAGGAGCTAAATTTTTCTTGATTTATGTGGGAGTACTTGTGGCAGTTTATGTATTAGCAGGTACTATCTTAAATAAAGTACTGCCAGGTCAATCGACGGATTTATTAATTGATTTACCACCGTTAAGAATTCCTAAGTTCAAAAATATTTTTCATAAAACTTATATTAAATCTATTTCCTTCATTAAAGAAGCAGGGCCAATTTTCGCTTTAGGTGCGATAATAATTACTTTAATGGAGCACTTTGGCATGCTAGTAGCAGTTCAAGATGCAGTAGCTCCAATTACAGTAGGTTGGTTAGAGTTACCTAAAGAAGCAGCAACTGCTTTTATTATGGGAATTGTAAGACGTGACTTTGGAGCCGCTGGCTTAACTGACTTAGCTATGACTCCGGTCCAGACGACGGTTGCCTTAATTACAATTACTTTATTTGTACCGTGTATTGCAGCAATGATGATTATGATCAAAGAAAGAAATTGGACGGAATCAATAGCTATTTGGTTTGGTAGTTGGATTACTGCCTTTGTAGTCGGTGGAATTGTGGCGCAAATTTTATAAAAGAAGGTGTTAGTGTGCAGTGTAATACCGAAAAGAAACGCAGAATTTGTCCGCAGTGTGGTTATGAAGTGAAAGACCCTGAAAAAATAAGATGTCCCCGCTGCAATAAAATTTTATTGAAAAAATGTTCTGAATGTGATGGTTGTAGTTTAGTTTAATAAATAAATTATTATTAAAGGTGCCCAATCTGTGGCATCTTTTCTTTTTTTGTGTTAAAATTGCGTATGTAATCTGAGAAATAAGAAAAAGGAGGAAAATATATGCAGGAAGCAATTAAACGTGGGACTAAGAAAGCATGGCAGACATACTTAACTTTAATTAAAATTATTTTGCCTGTTTATATTGGCGTTAAGTTCCTTAAATATACAGGAGTAATTAATTATTTAGCAGATTTTTTTAGCCCGGCGATGAAATTAGTAGGTTTACCAGGAGAAGCAGTATTAGCTCTATTAACAGGCTATTTATTAAATATTTATGGTGCTTTAGGAGTCATGGCCAGCTTAGAACTAGGGGTCAGAGAAATTACAATTTTGGGGACAATGTTAGGCTTGGCCCATAGTTTAGTAATTGAAGCGGCAGTGATTAAAAAGATCAAAGGAAAATTAATCCCTTTGATTTCTTTACGAGTAATCACGTCTATTTTAGCAGGTGTAGTATTGAATTTGATTTTATAATAAAGAGGTGAAATTGATATGGAATGGAGTCAGTTTTTATCTGAAACAATGTGGGGTAGTTTAGAGATGTTGAAAAAATTAGCTTTAATTATTTTTCCGCTGTTAATCAGTATTGAAGTTGCAGATGATAGCGGAATATTAGATAAATTTTCGCAGTTGTTTGATCCGATTTTAAGGAAGTTCAAATTATCTTCAGAGGCAAGTTTGCCTTTAATTGTAGCCCAAATTTTTGGTTTAACATACGGAGCTGGGGTTATGCTGCGGAGTGTAGAAGATGATAAATTATCGCAGTCTGATTTGAAAATAATGGCTGTCTTTTTAGTAATTTGTCATGCTGTGATTGAAGATACATTGTTGTTCATGGCGATTGGTGGCAATGGCTTGATTATGTTAGGAACAAGGTTAGTGTTAGCAGTTGTGTTAACCTTTGTCTATTCTAAAGTTTTTATTGCTGAGGAAGAGTTGGATTATGATAAATTAGCCGAAACAGACTGTTGTTAGTATTTAGAGGTTAAGTGCCATGATTTCCCCTCATTAAACAAGATTTACTTCTTTCAACATAGTTAAAGTTAAGATAAAATAAAATAAATTGGATTTTTACATAGAGGGGATGTAAAAATTGAAATTAAAACTAGTAATAGTCTTGATTATTTTATCTTTATTTATTCCTGATTTAGCTGGGGCTCAGACTAAAGATAAATTAGAGTTTGAGTTTTGGCAGATGCAGTATCAATTAAAGGATATAGTTGAAACTAGAGAAGATGTTAGAGAGATAGCTGGAGAATTAGGCTTAGAATCTAATATAGCTATGAAATTGAATTATCGTTTTTGGGATGGAACAGAGGCAGGTAATAATCAATTAGAAAACTTCACTCTGGATGCAGTGAAAGATTTTGCTGCGAGCGAAGATGAGAAGTTGGCCCTAGGACTTGGCGTTGATTATTATCAACAGACGATAGAATCTGAAAGAATAGATTTATCGCAACTAGATAAAAAGTCTTTACAGTTAGTTGTAGATGTGGAAAAAGAATTAATGGATCGTGTTAATTTATTTACTAAGTTTAAGTATGGGTTATATAATGATTATCAATTTTTCAATAAAAATTTAGAGTCTGATATTAGTTATGATAGCAATTATAGTTATAGTATTAAATCTGGGCTTAGTTTTAAAGTAGGCTCTGGCTTAAATGCTAAGCTGGGCTATAAATTTAGTCAGGAATCTTTAGAGCGAAGTAACAGTGGAAATACAATTATTAATGGATATGACCTAAGCTTGTTTAATCAATTACAGTATGGCTTGTTTTTGGGGTTAGAGACTAAATTCTAAAAATAAATAATATTTAAAATTAAGGTCAACTTATATAAGTTGACCTTAATTTATTGTAGTTAAGTATCTTTATTTAGAATTTAGATTAAGGATTGACTTTTAAAAGCCTAGATAAAATGATATAATTAATTTATAGACATATTTTAAGAGAAGCTACTAGTACTATAGGTTGTAGGAATGGTTCTTTAATTATTTTAAGTATGATATTAGTAGGAGCTAGATTTAGAAAGCTAAAAAATATAGTTGTTAATGTAAAATTTATGGACTAAAAAATTAATTAGTGGGGGGAAAATCTATGTTGAAGAAATTAAAGGGGTTATGGCATGAAGTATATGGGGCAGAATATGATAAGCAACTAGAAGAATTAGTAAATATTTTAGAAGAAAGAAAAAATGAATTAGATTATTTACCTGATGATTCTGAGTGGTATAAAAAAGGTATTGTTTATTCTATGTATGTTGATTTATTTGCTGATGATTTTTCAGGTTTAATTGATAAGTTAGATTATTTAGATGATTTAGGAGTGACTGCTATTTGGTTACTGCCTATTTTGGATTCGCCAATGGTAGATCAGGGGTTTGATGTATCTGATTATTATAAAGTTAGAGAAGAATTAGGGTCAAATGAAGAATTTTTCGAGTTTATTGAGGAAGCCCATCAGCGGGGCATAAAAATTATCTTTGATGTGCCAATTAATCACAGTTCTGAGCAACATGATTGGTTTTTAAATGCAAAACAGAGTCAAGATGCTGAATATAGAGATTATTATATCTGGAATGAGGATAAGCAGAAGTATGAAGATACAAGATTATTGTTAAAGGGAATTTCGAATTCCAATTGGACATATAATCCAGAAACTGATGATTATTATTTCCATCGTTTTTATGATATTCAACCAGATTTGAATTATAAGAATCCGCAAGTTTTGATTGAAATGATTAAGGTGTTTACATATTGGAAACTACAGGGAGTAGATGGATTTAGAATGGATGCAGCTCCTTTCTTATGGAAAGAAGAAGGAACTAATTGCGAGAACTTAGAAGAAACTCATAAGATTTTAAAAATTTATCGCGCTGCTCTTGATTATTTAGGAGAAGGAACAGCAATTATTGCTGAAGCTAACCAGCGGCCAGAAGATGTAGTAGACTATTTAGGCCAAGGGGATGAATGTCACGTTGCTTATAATTTCCCAATTATGCCTAAATTCTATTTAGCTTTAGCTGAAAATGATCCAGACCATCTAATTGAAGAATTAGAATCTAATGC
This sequence comes from Halanaerobacter jeridensis, assembly GCF_016908315.1. Lineage (GTDB taxonomy): Bacteria > Bacillota > Halanaerobiia > Halobacteroidales > Halobacteroidaceae > Halanaerobacter > Halanaerobacter jeridensis. The sequence continues at coordinate 21,121 of NZ_JAFBDQ010000001.1, forward strand.
TGATTTAGATGTACCTGAATCTGCTCAATGGTTTACCTTCTTAAGATGTCATGATGAACTAACTTTAGAATTTGTAACTGAAGAAGAGCGTCAGAAAATGAACAAATATTATTTAAAAGATGAAAAATGGACTTTTAGAGATGGAGAAGGAATTGCTGGGCGTCTTTATGATTTAGTAGAGCAAGATGTAGACAAGATGTTATTAATGTATTCCATGTTATTCTCAATTGATGGGACTCCAATTATTTATTATGGAGATGAATTGGGGATGGAGAATGATGTAGAATTTTATAATCAAATGAATGAGAAGACTGGATATGTTGATAGTAGATTTTTAAATCGAGGACCTTTTGATGAAGAACTTAAAGAAGAAATGTTAAATAATCCTGATTCTGATAGTCATCAGATATTTAAAGGATTACAAGAAATGATTGCCTTTAAGAATAAAGAAGCTGAATTATTTACAGCAGAGCCTGAGTACAGTCAAGAAGATAATGTCTTTATTTCAACGCGAGAATTAGGTTCTAAAAAACTAACTATTTATAATAATTTAAGTGGAGAAGAAGTAATTATTAATGATATTAAACTAGAACCTTATCAGTATAGTTGGGAATTAACGGTTAATAAACATGACCACAGTTAAGATGAAAACTAATTAAGGAGTGATAGAGTGCAGCATTTGTCTGATTTGAATTTAGCTGAAACTAAAGTAACAGGTTTATTTGGTTATCCAGTAGAACATTCTTTATCTCCGGCAATGCATAATGATGCTTTTTCAGAGTTAGGGTTAAATCATGTTTATTTACCTTTCTCTGTGGAACCTAATAATTTAGAGCAAGCTGTAGCAGGACTTAGAGGATTAAATATCACAGGAGTTAATGTGACAATTCCTCATAAACAGAATGTAATTCCTCATTTAGATAAATTATCTGAAGAAGCAGAATTAATTGGGGCAGTTAATACTATTTTTAATGATAATGGAAGCCTAATTGGTCACAATACAGATGGTCGGGGGTTTATTAGATCTTTAAAAGAAGAAACAGATTTTAAAGCAGATGGGCAAAAAGTATTACTTGTAGGAGCAGGAGGAGCAGCTAGAGCAATTGCTTTTCAACTAGCTTTAGAGGGTATTTCAGAATTACTAATTAGTGATTTAGATACTGCTAAAGCTCAAAGTTTAAGTTCTGAAGTAGAAGAAAATGTTGATATAGAAGTAAATACAGTTAAAGAAGAAAAAGTCGAAACTATAATGGATGATGTTGATTTATTAGTTGATGCTACACCGGTAGGGATGGATCCTCATGTTGATGTAGCCCCAGTAGTTAGTGCTGAAGTAATGCATTCTGATTTAATAGTTTATGATGTAGTTTATAATCCACAAGAAACTGTATTACTTGAAGCCGCTCAACAGGCTGGAGCAGAAGCGGTGAGTGGATTAGGAATGCTTTTATATCAAGGAGTAATAGCGTTTGAAATTTGGACTGGAGAAGAAGCACCAGTAGAAGTAATGCGTACTGCTTTAGAAGAAGGTATTTATGAAGATTAATTGAATAGTTGTAGATAAAAGAGCTGCCTTAAGGCGGCTCTTTTATTATTAGCTAAGAATAAGCTCTGATTATAGCTTAATAGACATTAGCTTATTTCTAGATAAAGTTAAAACTTTTTAACACATATTCTTTTTTGCAAATCGAATCAGCTAATTTACATTTCTCACCTACAGAGTCATACCACGAACAGTCTTTACCTTTACAATGCATTTCTTTTTTTAGTGTTTTCCGATGCGGGTTAAAACTTTGATTAGCAATAATTAATAATGGACATAAATTCATTAATCCATCCTCCCACTTTCTTTGTTTTAAATTTCATTCCAAAACAGTAGAAGTTATTTTTATTCTATATCTTAAAAATTTGCTATTAGATGTATATTTTTACTAAGCAAGGGGACTATAAATAATGATATAAATGATTATTTTTTAGACTTATTAATTTAAAAAAGGGGGTATAAGCTTAATTAAATCATTATCTGAACCGAAAATTTATAATGAAGAAAAGGCATTTACGTTAGTAGAAATAATCCTAGCTTTAATGATAGTTAGCATTTTAACTGCAGTAACATTACCTACAGTACATAATTATCAAGAACAGTGGAATTGTGAAACAGATATTGAAAGGTTACTCTCAGATATAAGATATGTACAACAACAATCAATTATTACTACTGTAAAGCATGGAATTGTATTTGATGTAGGTGATAATTCTTATTACTTAATTAAAGATAAAAATAACCCCTGTATTTTAGAAAAAAGAAAATTAAAAAAAGTTAAGTTGCAACAAGTTGATTTACCCACCTATAATGGTTTAAGTTTTTCTGGGCCAACATTATTTTATAAAAGCTTAGGTAATCTAGACCATAGAAATGGTGGAATCAAATTGGAATTAGCAGATGAAGAAAAAGAAATTGTATTTTCTTCTAATGCAGGAGAAATCAATCTTAGATAAAGGAGTAGTTAAGTGTGTGAAGATGGTTTTACTTTAGTAGAAGTACTAGTAGTGATTACTTTAATTGCAGTAACTTTAACTTTCTTACTCAACTTTTTTATTGCAAGTAGTCAATATTTAAGACAAAGTAATCATCAATTAGTAGCTAATAATTTAGCCCGATTAAAAATTGAAGCAAGTTTAAATCAAAATTATGATGATTTAAGTACTTCGACTTTAGAAAGTTTTAGCGATGAAGAGTATCAAAATTATCAGTATCAAATTGTGGTTCAAGAGATAGAGGATGGATTGAAAAAGATAATAGTGATAGTTAAAGATTTAAAGAAAACCAGGGCCAAATTAGTAACTTTAAAAGCTAAGGAGAATTAGATGGATGAAAGAAGAATCAGCTTATATTCTAGTTGAAATTATGCTTGTTTCTTTATTGTTTAGTTTAGTAGTCTTTTTGCTAGCAATGATGAATTTGACAGCAGTAGAATTATGGGATTTCAATCGCAATAGAGTTAACTTACAAAGAGAAGCAGTAATTACTATGGAAATGATGGTAGATATTATTAATCAAGCATCTGCTGTGAAAGATATTACTGAAAATGAAATGACTGTATTAACTGCAGATGGAGACTGGGAAAAAATTTATTATAAAGAAGGTCAGGGCTTGTGTTGGGCAGCAAATAATAATGTGCTTAGTAGAAAAGTAGTGAGCGTAAAATTTGACAAAGAAAGTGAATCGTTTTTAATTATAAATTTAGAACTTAAGAGTCATGGTAAATTAAAAAAGTTAATCACTGGGGTTGAATTATAGTGCGAGATGAGGGAAGTATCTTAATTTTTACGTTGCTTATAATTGTAACAGTTAGTATTATAGCTGTCAGTTTATTAGCTATAGTAGGTAAACAGAAAGTAACTGCTACTCATTATCAAAGAAATATAGAAAATGATTATCTTATAAAAGCAGCAATTACACAAGCCAAAACAGAGCTACAAGAACAATTGGAATCAAGTGCTGATTACTGGAGAACTTGTGATTTAGAAGGAATTGATTTTAGTGGGCAATTAACTATTGATGAATTGTTAACTGATGATCGAGTAGTGATTAAGTATAGTGCAGCAAAAATTGTATCTGAAAGTGGAAAAGTAAATCTTAATTCTATTCCTCAGCAGGATTTAGGGAAATTGCCTGGAGTAGGAAGTATTTTAAGTGCTAGAATTAATAAAAAGAGATTAGAAGATTCTTTTCTTGCTCAGCAGGAATTAAAAACTATTAAGGGGATAGGGGCAGAAAAATATAGAGAATTAAAGCCTTTAGTAACAGTTAATAACCAAGGGAAAATAAATATTAATACAGCCTCTCGCAAAGTATTGAAAACTATGAATGGAATTGCAGCAATTACTGCTGCTAATATAGTAAGTTATCGCCAAGACAATGGTGCCTTTAGTACAACAGAAGCATTAAAGAATGTATCAGGAATTGGAGATACTACCTATCAAGAACTAGCTCAAAAAATAACAGTGCAATCTGAGTTATTTACAGTAGTGTTTAAAATTTCAATTCCTAAGCGGAAGATGCAAGAAAAAATTACGGAATTAGTCCAAGTGGAGGTGGATTAAATGAGTTTTTGCACGAGAGCAAAAAAATCTTTGCTCTTGGACTTAGGTAGTGATAGATTAAAAATTTTAGAAATAATAGAAGAAAATAAGATTTTGCAAGTTAAAGATTTTTTAATCAAAAAATTACAGCAGCCCTTATTAAAGAATGGAGGACTTGATTTTAATAAATCTCTGCGTCTGCTAAAGTTTCTGTTGGATAGAAAAAGATTTTCTGTTAAAAATATAGATTTAATTGTTAGTGGTTCTAATGTAATTACTAAGATTTTAACTTTACCCACTGTAAAAACTGAAGAACTAAAAGAATTAATTTTTTGGGAAATAAAGTGTTTGGATTTTTCTAAAGTAGATTGGGTAATTGATTATGAAGTTTTATCAGTAAGTGAAGACCAAACTAGAGTATTGGTGGTTCTGAGTCATAAAAAGCTTTTAGTAGAACAGATAAATTTATTAGAAAGAGCAGGAATTAAAGTGAATAATGTTAAAGTTGCTCCACTAATTATGAATAATCTTTTGAGTCCTGAATTAAAAAGAGATAATTTGGCTATAATTGATATTGGAGCCCAAGAATGTGAATTATCAATTTTAAATAAGGGACAATTTGATTTTAGAAGAGTATTTTATGTAGGCGGGGAAGATTTTACATCTGAAATAAAGAAGAGATTAGAGTTAACAACTAGAGAAGCCGAGAAGATAAAGCAAAGTGGTGATTTTGACCTTGCAGTGATAGCTAAAACTTTAGAAAAGTTAATTAAAAAAATAAGCTTTTCTATTCATTATTGGGAGCAGAGAGGAGAAAGTGTAGACCAGATTCTTTTAACAGGGGGTACTTCTAAATTAAAAGGGTTGCAGCAAATTTTAGCTCAGAGATTAGGAATCAAGGTTGATTTTTTGCTTGGTCTATCTCAAGTTGAATTTTCTAGCACTGACTATAGTCTTCATTTTCTAAAGACTAAGTTACCTTACTTATCATTGCTTTTAGCTGCAGCTTCGCAAGAATATAATCTAAATTAAGGTGGGATGGTGGAATGATTAATTTGTTACCAGATGAAATAAAGAAGAAAAGAAAAAGAGAAAAATATAAAAAGATAGCGCTGGTAATCATAGTTTTGTTATTAGTAGTATTAATGGGGACAAGTAGTTATATAGAAAACTTGGCAGCAAATTATCAGACTAAACTAGAGAAATTAGATGAACAACTGCAGCAATTAGAAGTAACTAAAAAAGTAATTTCTACGCAGTTAAAAGAAAAGAATAAAGTGCAAGAACAATTAACTTTAGTTAATAATTTAAAAAAGGATTTAAATTATAATTGGTTGATTCAAGATTTGCAGTTAATTATTCCAGAAAAGGTATGGTTAGAACAATTGACAATTACCATAGATAATAAGTTATTAATTGGAGGAAAGACAGTTAATAATCAACAATTATTAGAAACTGCTAAGCGATTAGAGAAATATCCTTATTTTGAAGGAGTAAAAATAGCTTCTAGCCAAGAAGTAAAAGGTAATCTACACTTTGAAATTCAAGGGCAGGTGAGTCAAGGATTATGAAGTTGAAATATAAATTTTCCACGGGATTGTTATTAATTTTAGTAGTTGCTTTAATTAGCTTTTCATTATTTGAATTTACTCCTGAAGTGCTGAAGGTCTTTAATTTAAAGCAGCAATTAAATAATCGACAGACAAATTTTCAAAGTTTAGAACAAGAACTACATAGCAAAAAAAGTTTACTTAAAACTAAATTAGAGGGTAATTTAGCAGAAGATAAGTTACTAAAAGCTATTCCCTATCAAATGCAGAGTAATAATTTTCTAACTCAAATTAAAGACTTAGTGTCTAAAACTAAATTAAGTTTAAATAAATATGTCCCCGAAGATATAATTAAAAAAGAAGGTTATGCAAAATTGCCAATTTTATTAGAAATCAGTGGTGATTATGATGCCTTGAATAATTTTTTCAAAGAATTAGAGACTACAACTAGATTAGTAACAATTGAAGAAATGAAGATATTTAATAAAAAAGAAGAATTGCAGAGTGAATTGTTAATTGCTATTTATTCTTTAGCTCAAGAAGCTGATAAAAGGTGAAAAAAGTTATTGCTCAACTAAAAAGTGACCCTAAAAGTAAGTTGATTTTGTTAATACTATTATTTTTAATTGCTACTACTTTATGGGCTAAAATTTTATTGTTTAATAACTCAACAGGAGAAGTTAAAGAAAAAAAGAAAGCCAAGAGTAATAATGTTTCAAATTCAACTAATGAGAAAATTAGTGCAACTAAAGTTAATTTAGAAAAAATATATGGAACTCAAATTAAAAAGAATAGTAATCCGTTTATTGATCAATTCCAAGCGGCTGCAAAATTTACTTATCAATCACAATCAGATGATAAACCCTTGGAATTGAAAAAAGTAGATGATAATTTGAAATTGCAGGGAATCATTAATGACAAAGCAATTATTAATTATCAGGGCCAAGTTTTCGTTGCTCAAGTTGGAGCAGAAGTTGGGGGGTATAAAGTTTTAAGTATTAGAGGTAATAAAGTGATTTATAGCAAAGCAGGAAAAAAATATTTTTCTACGCTAGCAGTTAAAATTAAATAATGATAGCCAGAACTTAGTTTATTTTTAAACTAAGTTCTTTTTTTAATGGTTAAAAGTTGTTTTTTTGATTAATTCAAGATAAAAATTGATATAAGGACTAATCTTTTGATATAATACAATCACTGTGTCTAAATAGCAATTTTTAGAATTGGAGGAGGACGAATATGCGTTATTTAACTGCAGGTGAATCACACGGCAGAGCAATTACAGGTGTTTTAGAAGGAATGCCGGCTAATTTAGAAATTGATAAAGATGAAATCAATCGACAATTAGCTAGAAGACAAGGTGGTTATGGACGAGGCGGAAGAATGCAGATTGAGAATGATCAAATCGATATTTTATCTGGAATAAGAGGAGGAAAGACGCTAGGAACGCCTATCTCTTTTCAAATAGAGAATGATGACTGGCCGAATTGGGAAGAAGTATTGGCCCCTTTTGGAGACAATGGTTATGATCAAGATGAGATTAAGATTCAAAAAGAGAACAAAATCAAAACTGTTAAACCAAAGGTGACTAAACCCCGACCTGGTCATGCTGATTTAGCAGGTGCTTTAAAATATAATCAGAGTGATTTAAGGAATATTTTAGAACGAGCCAGTGCTAGAGAAACTGCAATGAGAGTGACAGTTGGAGCCTTTGGTAGAATTTTATTAAAAGAATTTGGGATTGATGTGACTAGTCATGTTCAGCGCATTGGTGCTGTAGAGTTAGCAGAACAGGAATTAGATTTTGCTGAGATTAGAAATAAAAGCGCTCAATCAGAAGTAAGATGTATTGATGAAGAGGTTACAGAAGAAATGATAGCTGAAATTGATGACTGTAAAGAAGAAGGTAACTCCTTAGGTGGCGTATTTGAGGTAAGAACTACTAATTTACCAGCCGGTTTAGGGAGTCATGTTCATTGGGATAGAAAATTAGATGGAAAGTTAGCTCAGGCGCTGATGAGTATTCAAGCTATAAAAGGAGTAGAAGTAGGATTAGGATTTGAAGCTGCTAGTCGGCGAGGGTCAGAAGTTCATGATGAAATTGCTTATGATGATCAATTTCACCGTTTGACTAATAATGCCGGCGGTATTGAAGGTGGTATGACCAATGGAGAACCGTTAGTTATTAAAGCAGCTATGAAACCAATTCCAACTCTTTATAAGCCTCTTTCTTCAGTTGATTTGGAGACAAAAGAGAAATTTAAAGCAAGTGTTGAACGTTCTGATGTTACAGCAGTACCAGCGGCTAGTATAGTAGGCGAAAATGTAGTAGCTTTTGAATTAGCTAAAGCCTTTTTAAATAAATTTGGCGGCGATAGTTTAGAAGAGATTAAAGCTAATTACAATAATTATCTAAAAATGTTGGAACAGAGGTAGATAATAATGAATATATCATTAATTGGATTTATGGGAACTGGAAAAAGTAGTGTTGGTCAAGAATTAGCTCAAAACTTAGACTATAAATTTGTTGATTTAGATGAAGAAATTGTGAAAGAAGATGGACGGCCGATTCCTGATATTTTTGCCGAAGATGGAGAAGACTATTTTCGAGATGTAGAAACTAAAGTTACTGAAAAAATTGGAAGTAGAGATAATCAAGTCATTGCCACTGGTGGAGGAGTTATTTTACGTGATCAGAACATAGCTAATCTGAAGCAAAATGGAATTGTGATTTTACTACAAGCAACACCAGAAGAAATTTATAACCGGACTAAAGATGATGATAATCGACCGTTATTAGAAGTTGAAGATCCACTAGCTAAAATTAATTCATTATTAGAAGAAAGAAAAGAAAGCTATCAATGTACGCCGTATCAAATTGATACTACTGAGTTGAGTATTGAAGAAGTAGTTAAAAAAATAGAAGAGATAGTAGCCGGTAGTGAGTTTAGGGAAAAATGATGCATATGGATTGCGCAGTTAAATAAAGCTAAAAGTAGAGAAATTGGGGCTGCACGGAGAGTCTTTGTTCTTTAAGACTCGGAGGAAACAGTAAGAACAGTATAGACTTGGCACTGCCAAGTCTATGTGTTGATTTTATGATTTTGATTGTACGGTTTTGATTTTAACTGTTTAACTGTCTTACTGTAAATTGTTAGACTGCTTTTGAAGGAGTGAGAGCATGGAGAAATTGAGAGTTGATTTAGGTGAGAGAAGTTATGATATTAAAATTGGAGAAGATATATTAGCTAATTTAGGTCAGTATTTATCAGAATTAGAGATTGGAAAAAAAGTATTAATCATCTCTAATCCTTTAGTAGATAGCTTATATGGTGCAGAAGTAGAAAAAGCGATTTCTGAAGCTGGATTTGAGGTTGAAAAAGCGTTAATCCCTGATGGAGAAAAATATAAATCCTTAGATACTGCTAAAGATTTATATGATGAGGCAGTAGCAGCAGGATTAGATCGAACTTCCTCAATTGTAGCTTTAGGAGGCGGAGTAGTTGGTGATATCGCAGGATTTATTGCTGCTAGTTTTATGCGGGGTATCAATTTCATTCAAGTGCCAACTACTGTCTTGGCCCAGGTAGATAGTAGCGTAGGTGGTAAAGTAGCAGTTAATCATCCTCAAGGGAAGAACTTAATTGGGGATTTTTATCAACCACAATTAGTAGTAGCTGATAAAAAAGTATTACATACTTTAGAAGAGCGAGAATTAAAAGCTGGTTTAGCAGAAGTAATTAAGTATGGCTTTATTTGGGATGAAGAGTTCTTCTCTTTCCTCAAAGATAAGCGAGAAGAAGTTATGAATTTAGATACACAAGCAGTTATTAAAGCTATAAAAACTTCCTGTGCTATTAAAGCAGAAGTAGTAGAAGAAGATGAAACTGAACAGGGGTTGCGTGCTATTTTAAACTATGGTCATACTATTGGTCATGCTCTAGAAGCAGTAACTAATTATGATTGTTATCGCCATGGTGAGGCAGTAGCAATTGGGATGGTTGCGGCTGCTCGAATTGCTCATAAATTAGATATGCTGACTGTGAAAGAAGTAAAAGAGCATGAAGAATTAATTTCTGACTTTGGATTGCCAATTAGATTTGAAGGGGTAGATCATGATCAAATTATTAATGCTTTAACTAAAGATAAAAAAGTAGAAGATGGAGTAATTCGTTTTATCCTAGCAGAGAAAATTGGCAAAGTTAAGATTTTATCTGATATTCCGGAAGCAATAATTAGAGAAGTCTTAGCAGAGATTGGAGGGGAATAGTATGATTTTAGTAGTTCACGGTCCAAATTTGAACTTGTTAGGTGTGAGAGAGCCTGATGTTTATGGTACAACTACTTTAGAAGATATTAATCAAAAATTATCAAATGAAGCATCTGAAATGGGAATTGAATTAGAAAGCTTTCAATCGAATAGCGAAGGGGAGATAGTTGACCAAGTGCAGCGAGGGGTATCCGAGGAAGTTGAAGGGATCATTATTAATCCGGGTGCTTTAACTCATTATAGTATTGCCCTTCGTGATGCATTAGCAGCTTTAGATATTCCAATTATTGAAGTGCATTTAAGTAATATTTATAAAAGAGAAAAGTTCAGACATAAATCTGTAACTGCGCCAGTAGTTACAGGACAAATTTCTGGTCTAGGGGCTGATGGTTACTATTTAGCTTTAGAGAAGATTAGCAATTTGTAAAGTGTAACTTTATAAAGTGGCACTTGCGTGCCACGAGTTAGTAGATAGAAGCTAGTAGCTAGTAGTAAATTCAAAACCAAAAAAACAGTTCATAGCTAGAAATTATTGAATACTAGGCTAATGTTTTAGGTTTTGAATTTGATTTTATGTTTTTGGCTACTAGCTCCTAGCTAATTACTTCTAGCTATAAAGTTGCATTGTAAGTGCAACTTTATATAGATATTATTTATGGATAGAGGAGCGGAAAATATGAAAGAAAGAATAAAAAAATTGAGATCGAAATTAGATGAAGAAGAAGTTAATGCGTTATTAATTAATAATCCGCAAAACAGACAGTATTTAACTGCTTTTACTGGTACTGCGGGAGTAGTTTTAATTAGCGATAATAGTGCGAAATTAATAACTGATTTTCGTTATACTGAACAAGCAGAGGATGAGGCTACAGATTTTGAGATTGTTGAGCAAGGAGATAATAAATTAGAAACTATTAATCGCTTATTACAAGAAGAAGGAATTGAAAAATTAGGTATTGAAGCGCAGGGTATTAGCTATCGCAAGTATTTGCAGTATCAAAAGGAATTAGATGTAGAATTAGTAGCTACTACAGATGTAGTCAAAAGTTTACGTAAAGTCAAAGATAAAAGTGAAATAGATAAAATCTCTCAAGCTGTAGAGATTAGTGATTATGCATTTGAGCAGATTCAAGAGCAACTGCAGGTAGGAGCTATAGAAAGAGAGATTGCTTTAGAATTAGAATTTGCTCAGAAAAAGCAGGGAGCTACTAAGAATGCTTTTGATTTTATAGTAGCCTCAGGAACAAGAGGTGCTATGCCTCATGGAGTGGCTAGTGATAAAGAAATAGAAGCTGGCGATTTAGTAACGATGGACTTTGGCTGTGTTTATCAGGGTTATCATTCTGATATGACTAGAACTGTAATGGTCGGAGAAGAGCCGACAGCTAAGCAAGAAAAGATTTATAATTTAGTTTTGGAAGCTCAGCAAGCAGCTATTGCAGCAATTGAGCCAGGTGAAACTGGAGCAGAAGTAGATAAAGTAGCTCGTGATATAATAGCTGAAGCAGGTTATGGAGCTAACTTCGGTCATGGTTTAGGACATAGTGTTGGTCTAGAAATTCATGAAAACCCTAGATTATCAAGAAAAGATGACACAGTTTTAGAAGCAGGAATGGTAGTTACTGTTGAACCAGGAGTTTATATTCCTGACTGGGGCGGAGTTAGAATCGAAGATATAGTAGTAGTTACTGATGATGGTTGTGAGATATTAACAGACTCACCAAAAGAATTATTAGTACTTGATTAATTATAAATTAAATAAGGAGGAGCAAGGAAATGAAGAAGAAATTAATACTTAGTTTAGTAGTAATGTTAATGTTAACATCTTTAATTAGTAGTTCAATTGTTGCAGCAGAAGATGGATTTGTAAAGAGTATTCAAGAAGTAATTGGCCCGAAAATGGAAGGTGAAAAGGGGAAAGTTCCTTTAGTCACTTATATTAGTGAAGGCGGATTAATGGTTGGTGAATTTTGGTACAATTCTAATCTTTTTGACAAAGATACAAAGTTCACTTCAGTCTTATTAGCTTCACCGAGCACAGGAATTGTAACTTCTTATAATCAAATTAAAGATTATCCCCTAGCAGAGAATTGGAAGCTGGGTGGAAATTTAAAGATAATTAAGTTTAATGATATTAAGAATGGTGCTGTTGGTAATGATAGTGCTAATGTGGAGATCCCAGAAGAATATTTTGCTACTTTGGAAGAATATAAGGGATTAGCTGAAAGAGATTTAACTGAAAAAGACTTTACTGATGCAGGTTTAAGTTCTCAATTATATTTAGCATATCAAAGCAAGGATATAAAAACAAATAAAGATTTAATTTCTGCTATTGCTACTGAAAATGCTAAAGGTGCTCCAGAAAGCACATTGAAAAAAATACTTTCTTCTGAAGAAAAAGAAGTTTTAAATGATTTAGATAATGATAAAATAGAAGACAACCTTGATGGTTATCGTACTTATGAAGGTTGGAACAATAAAATTGCAATTGATTTAACTTATGAAATCAACCAGTACAATGAGATAGTAACTGAATATGCCTATGAAGAATTGACTAGTCAAGCTAATGATTATAAATCTGATACCTTATCTCTAGCTTGGGAGAATGAAAATGTTGATAATAAGAATAATCCGCAGCAGGGTCATAAAGTAGTAGCAAGAGTTAAGAAAAGTTTAGAACTGATAGCAGGCAATGGTGGTGAAGATTGGGACTATACAAAGTATACTTTAGATTTGAGAAAGTATATTCCTGTCTTTAAAGACTCTACTTTTGCAGTGCGGATGAGAACTCAAAGTACTACGGGAACTGAAATCAAAGATGATGAAAGAACTGCTTTGAAAAAACTTGAGACAGGGAATCTAGATGCTGCAGTATATACTTATGCACCGTTCTTTGATATGTCTTTACTGGGAACATTAAATACGATGCGCGGTTATAGATACTACCGCTTTTATGATAATAATTCTGTATTGTATCAATCAGAGTTAAGATTTCCTATGAAAAGTGTAATACCTTATGCTCAAGATGGATTTTTAGCGCAGCAAGTGCCAAAAATTCAAGGAACACTATTTGCTGAAGCAGGTCGGGTGAGCAGTAGTTTTAATACAGAGTTGTTTACTGAGGATATGCACTATGTGGGAGGTATAGGATTTAAATACTTCTTTAATCAAGATATAATAGCTAGATTGGATATTGGTCATTCTGAAGAAGGTACACAAGTAAGAATGAATATTGGTCAAACATTTTAAAGGGGGATTATGATAGATAATGATTACAACAAGAGATTTTAGAACAGGACTAACGATTAAATTAGATGGTAAGCTGTATAAGATTATGAATTATGATCATGTAAAGCCGGGTAAAGGAGGCGCATTTTTACAGACTGAATTGAAGAATATTGAGACAGGTCAAACTGTCAATAAGCGTTTTAGAGCAGGGGAAAAAGTAGAAAAAGCCCATATTGATCATCGTAAGTTCCAGTTTTTATACAATAGTGATGAAGAGTATACTTTTATGGATACTGAAACTTATGAACAAGTGACTATTCCTGCTGAAGATATTGGCGAAGCAGTTAAGTTTATCAAAGAAAATGACGAAATAGAGATTGAAATGTATAAGGGAAATCCAATTGGAGTTAATTTGCCAGCTTCTGTAGAATTAGAAGTGACGATGGCTCCGCCGGCAGTCAAAGGAAATACAGTTTCAGGGGCAACAAAAGAAGTAACTGTAGAGACAGGGGCTAAGGTTGATGTGCCTCTATTTATTGAAAAAGGAGAAATGATAAAGATCGATACTCGGAGTGCAGAATATATAGAAAGAGTTTAAAAATAAAAAACATTATCATAATTTCTAATCAGGTGCTTAATGGCACCTGATTTTATATTTTTTGTCAAATAAATAGATTTTTTCTTTTTTTTACAAGGAATATAGCAATAAGTATAGAAATATCTATATAAAGCTTAACTTTTGGAGTTGTAGGTAGGAATTGTATTATTTTGAAATTGCTTATTTTTTGATTGTGCCTCTAGATTTTGACCCTTAAATATACCTACGGGTCTTTATCAAGACCCTTCGTGAAAAGCACAAAAACCGTATCCACTGTTCACTGTAAATTGTACACTTATAAAGTATTCAGGAGATGAAATTACAATGTTTAATATATTTAAACTTAACGACGAAGATACTAGAATAAAATATTATCTAATGGTTTTGGGATTGATATTACTTTTAGCAATTCCTCATTTTTCTTCTAATTGGCATGCAGTTTTTGCTGTACTTTTTGTAGGCTTAGGTGCTTATTATAAGCATTGGGTGGGAGGATTATTGACTGCTGTGTGGATGATTTTTTCTTTAGAAGTTTGGACTTCTCTTGCTACTGTTAATGCATTAGCTTTAGTAACTCAAGGATTAGTTTTTGGGAGACTATTTGAATATCAGGCTAGTTTGAAAGACGATTTGAAAGAAAAAAGTAATAGTCTAAGAAAAGAGAAAGAAATGTTGAATAAAATATTGAAAACTACAATAGATGGTTTTTTCATGTTGGATAAAGAGGGTAATTTCATCAAAGCCAATCAAGCTTATCAAAATATGATAGGTTATGCAGAGGAAGAGTTATTGAACTTTAATATTAATGATATAAGTTTAATAATGGATAAAGAAGAACATGATAAACATATTAAAAAAATTATTGCTATTAATGGTGGCAATAAATTTGAAAGTTTACATCAGGCCAAAGATGGAGAAACTATTAATTTAGAAACATCTGTAAATTATGTAGATGATATTAAAGAGGGAGTATTTATAGTTTTTGCGCGAGATATTAGTGCTAGAAAAGAAAAAGAAAGAAAGTTAAAAGCAAGTGAAGCTAAGTTTAAAAGTTATATTGAACATGCTCCTTATGCTATTGCGGTATTTAATAGTGCAGGAGAATATATTGAAGTTAATCCTATGGCTTGTCAATTAGGTGGTTTTTCAGAAGAAGAAATTTTGGGAGAAAAATTTGGTACCGTGGGTTCAGTTCTTGATAGCAAAAAAGCGCAAGAATATTTTGTAAAACTAAAAGAAGAAGGTGCAGTAAGAGGAGAATTTGTATTTCGAAAAAGTCTTGAGACTAAACTTGACGTCGAAATTAATGCGGTTAAGATTAATAGTGATAGATACATTGGTTTTGCGGACGATATTTCTCACCGTAAAGAAATAGAAAGAGAAATTAGAGCTGAACGAGATAAACTAAAGAAGTATTTTGAAATAACTCAAGCTATTGTGATTCGTTTAGACGAAAATAAAAAGATTAGAGAAATCAATCAAAATGGTTGTGAAATCTTAGAATGTACTCGAGAAGAAGCATTAGGAAGTAATTGGTTTAAGAAATTTGTTAAAAAAGACGATAGACCCAAAAGTGAGCGAGTTTTTCGCAAGGGCTTTGAAGAGAAGGAAATAATTAATGGAGAAAATACTGTAGTTACTACTACAGGGGAAGAAAAAAATATTTTATGGCATAATAATATTTTAACTAATGAAGCAGGAGAAGTAGTAGAAAGTTTGAGTTTAGGAGTAGATATTACTGAAATTAAGAGTTTAAGAGAGGAATTAGAACATAGCAAGTTGCAGATGCAATTTTTTGCTAATTTATCTCATGAATTAAAAACTCCATTAAATTTAATATTTTCTGCCCATCAGATGCTAGAGATGGAACAAGAAAAACTGCCTACAGAAACTGAGAACAAATTAAAAAAATATTCAAATATTATTTCTCAAAATAGTAATAGATTACTGAGATTGGTTAATAATTTATTAGATATTAATAAATTTCAAGCAAATGCTTTTAATTTGAATTTAGGAAATCATAATTTAGTACAAATTGTGAGAAATATTGCCTTTTCTATTACTGACCATATAGAAGGAAAAGGGAGAGAATTTGAATTTGAATCAAAAATTGATGAAAAAGTGATTGCCTGTGATCCCTTTAATTTAGAAAGAGTACTATTGAATTTATTATCAAATGCTATTAAATTTACAGAAAAGGGAGATAAGATAAAAATAGAAATCATTGATTTAGAAAATACGATGCGGATTAAAGTTAGAGATAGCGGTATTGGAATTCCTAAGAATAAACAAGAATTAATCTTCCAAAGATTTGGACAAGTAGATAAATCGCTGACTAGAAATACTGAAGGTAGTGGCATTGGGTTGTCAATTGTAAAATTGATTATTCAAGCTCACGGAGGAGAAATAAAAGTTGAGAGTGAGTATGGAGTAGGTAGTGAATTTATTATTGATTTGCCAGTTACTAAATTAGAGCAAGAAACAGAAGATAATTCTTATTTAGAATATAATAGTCAACAATTAATTGACCGGATTAATATGGAGTTTTCTGATATTTATAATTAAATTTGTAGAGAGGTTAATTATTATTGAGAATATATAATAAAACTCCTAAAATAAGACCCCAAATGAATGAGGTAATGGTATTAGTAATACTAGTAGTGAGATTGGAATCAGCTAAGATTGGTAGTTTAAATAATACTACTAATGATCTAAAAATAAAAGTAATAAAAAAGGCGTAAAGTCCTCCCTTAATAATTATGCCTTGCGAACTGATTTGAGTAATTATATAGTTAAAAGCAATACCTAGAGTACCTGTCCAAAATATATGAACAAATAGGGAATAAACAACTTCAAATATAGTTTGTGGTACAGAACCTAACATTATTATTCCTGCCCAATCCAGAAAGCGAATTGTAGTTAAGTGAAAGTTATAAAATAATATTAAGTTAATTATATTCATTATAATTGCTGCAATAATTCCAGCAGTTAAACCTTTGAAAATTTTATCCATTTTAAATTCCTCCTAAGAATTTATCTAACTTTTATTTTATCTCAATCCAAAGTTATTATACAATCTAGATAAAAGGATATAATATATTTATCAAGAAAATATTTAACTAGATAACAATTAATTAAGAATATAAGTATTATAAGTAAGAAGGGGGAAAGACAAATGTTTAAAGGTAAGTTTTTTAAGATTACTTATGGAATTATTTTAGTCTTAGTAATTATCTTTTTATCGGGACAAGTTCCCTATATAATGGAACCGCTATCTACAGTATTATCAATTATAATAGTACCTTTATTGTTAGGTGGTTTTTTTTATTACTTATTACGTCCTATAGTTAGATTCTTCACTTCTAAATTTAAGAATAAAACTGTAGCTGTCGTAGTTACTTGTTTATTAGTGATTGTTTTTATTGCTATGATTATATTTTTTGGCGGTAGTATAATTTATAATCAAATTAAAGAACTGATTTCTTATTTTTCTAATAATTATGAATTAAGTTATCAAGAAACTAAAGAAAGCTTTAATCAAATGATTGAAGCGAGTAATGGTAGACTTGATTTTTTGAATAAGTTTAATTTTCAAGAAAGAATTTCTGATTTCTTTCAAAAAGTCTTAGCTAAAATAAGTGGTTATAATTATGTAGGTACTTTTTCTTCATTAACTAACTTAGGTACAATAGCTATTTTAATTCCTTTTGTTATTTTTTATCTCTTAAAAGATGATAAAAAGATTCATAAATTTTTATCTGTGATGTTAACGAGATTTTCTAAGTGGGAGAAGGAAGATATTGATGAGTTGTTGGTTAAAATAGATAAAGTTTTAGCTGATTATATAGGTTCGCAGCTAATTGTAGCGATTATTTTAGGAATTATTATGTTCTTGGGTTATTTGATTATATCTTTACCTAATGCTTTTGCTTTAGCTTTAATAGCAATGGTAACATCACTAATTCCAATTTTAGGGCCAACGATAGGGATTCTACCTGCTTTATTTATTGCTTTAACTATTGATTTTCTAATGATGGTCAAGGTTATTTTAGTATTGAGTATTGCCCAGTATTTAGAGGGGAATTTAGTTCGTCCTTTAGCTCAGGGAAATAAATTAGATATTCATCCCTTGATTATCTTATTTATAGTTTTGATTTCTGTATTATTATTTGGGGTCTTAGGTGCTTTATTTGCAGTTCCTGTTTATGCTGTTTTACGAGAAGTGATTCGTACTTTAGTTGATTTTGATATAGAATAAAGGGTTTGGTATTATTTTGTCTAATACATAATTTAAGAGGGGAGGTGGGGGGATGTTTCTTAAACAGTTAAAAAGTATTAAAGTTGAATTGCTAATTAGTATTATACTAATTGTATTATTAATTTTGATTGGTTTTGGTGCTGCTACTTTTCCTTTTTTAAGGGAGAGGTTATATAAGGATAAGCAAGAACGATTAAAAAACTTAATAAATTCTAATTTAGGAATATTAGAATATTATTACAGTTTACAGCAGCAGGGTAAATTGACTAAGCCTGAAGCTAAAGCTAGAGCTAAGGATATGATTAAGAAATCAACCTATGGAGCTAATGAGAAAGATTATTTTTGGATTATGGATGATCAACCATTGATGATTATGCACCCTTATAATTCTGGCTTGATAGGGGAAGATTTATCTAATGTTGAAGATCCTAATGGCAAGAAATTGTTTGTAGAAATGATAAAAGAAATAGAAAAAGGTGGGGCTGGTTTTGTAGAGTATAGTTGGCAGTATTATGATAACCAAGAGAGAATTGAACAAAAACTTTCTTATGTAGTAGAATTCGAGCCGTGGAATTGGATTTTGGGGACAGGAATTTATATTAATGATATTAATGAGACTATATTTGATTTAGTCAAAACAGTAGTTCTGATTGCAATGTTTCTGATAGTAATAGTATCTATCATCAGTTATTATTTAGCTGACTATTTTGCTAAACCAATTAAAGAGATTACTACTGTTGTGAGTAAATTTGCTGAGGGAGATTTGACTGCTGATATAAATATTGACCGTAGCGATGAGTTAGGAACTTTAAGTATAGAAATTAATAAAATGCAAGATAATTTGAAAGGACTTATTAAGAAAATATTAGAATCAACTGAAAACATGTCCGCTTATAGTGAAGAATTATCTGCTTCGGCTCAAGAAGGTAACGCCTCTATTGATACTACTAATAATTTAATAGAGGATATGACTTCTAATATTCAACAAATATCTGCTAGTGCGCAAGAAGTGACTAGTTTTGCGCAAGAATCTACTTCCAAAACTAAAGTAGGGAATGAAAATATTAATGATACTTTGACTAGTATGGAACAGATTAGTGAATCTGTTAATGAAGCAGTGCAGGTGATTAGTGAATTAGATGAGACTTCAGAAGAAATTAATAAAATTATTGAATTAATTACTAGTATAGCAGAGCAAACTAATTTATTAGCTTTGAATGCTGCTATTGAAGCTGCTAGAGCTGGGGAAGCAGGGCAAGGATTTGCTGTAGTAGCAGAAGAAATTAGAGAATTAGCTGAAGAAACTAATCAAGCCACTGAAAAAATAGCTGGATTAATAGATAAAACTCAAAATAAAACTGAAACAGGCTTAAAAGTAATTAAGAAAGTAGAAGATAAGGTTGAAAATGGACAAGAAGTAGTAGAAGAGACGGGAAAAGTTTTTAAAGAAATTGAGGATGCTAGCGAAGAGACAGCAGCTCAAATTGAAGAAACTGCTAATGCTGCTCAGGCTTTGGTGGAAAGTAGTGACGAAGTTAATCAGGCTACTGGTGATATTGAAGATATGTCTAACGAAATTGCTACTTCTGCTCAAGATTTAGCGGCAATGTCACAAGATTTACAAGAAATAGTAGAAGAATTTAAATTATAAAGGCGTAAATGTTAGCTGTAATTTAACCACCGAGAGGTGGTTTTTTTATGTTTGTCTTTCTTTGCTTATTAAACATTTTTTGCTATAATGAATAATACAAAGTAAATTATGGTTTATAAGGAGAGTTGCTATGACCGAAAAAAGGAAATTAACTCACGGAGAAGAAATAACAAATGTTATTTTACATGGTATAGGATTAGGATTAGCTATTGCAGCTTTAGTGGTATTAGTAGTTTTATCTAGTATGCTTGGTACTAATTGGCATACAGTAAGTTTCAGTATTTATGGTGCAACTTTGGTGATTCTTTATCTATCATCAACTTTATATCATAGTTTTCCTCATGGAAAAGTAAAAGAAATCTTTAAAATATTTGATCATTCAGCAATTTATTTATTAATTGCTGGGACTTATACCCCTATTAGTTTAATTACTTTACGGGGTACTTTAGGATGGACTATCTTTACAGTAGTTTGGGCCATAGCTATATTTGGGATTGTATTCAAAATATTTTTTGTGAAAAAATTTAAGATATTATCTACCTTATTATATATTGCTATGGGTTGGTTAATTGTAGTTGCAATCAAACCTTTATTCTTAGCTTTAAATGATATAAGTACAATCTTTTTAGTAATTGGGGGAGTTTTATATACGGCAGGGACTATTTTTTATGCTTGGCGTAGTTTAAAATATCATCATGCTATCTGGCATTTGTTTGTGCTAGCTGGGAGTATTTGTCATTTCTTTACGATGCTATTTTTATTATTAAAATAAAAGTTAAACTAGAGCATACTCTTATCTAAGGGTATGCTCTTTTTTTATTATAAAGAAAAAAATTCTACTTTGTTAAAAATTGTGATTTTTAGGTTTTGATTTTAATCTTTTAACTTATATCTCTTTACTCATTACTAGTTACTAAATGAGCCGTGGCTTATTTTTTTACTTTTTGTTTCATAATTTTACCATCTGGTTAATATAATTAAGTAGCAGAGTTTGACTTCTGATTCTAGTTTCGAATTTATAATAATAAGGGGGCAGTATAGATTGGCGAATAATTCAAAACAAGTATTAGAGAAGACAATATTACCTGTTTTAGCACCGGGGTTGAGAGCTTTGATTAAAAAGGTTCCAGCACGAGAGATTGAGGATTTAGTAGAGATTAGAGTTAGAGTTAACAAACCTTTGTTATTAGAAAAGGTTAAGCAAGAAGTATTAGTCTCAGCAGATGGAGAAATTGTAAAAAATGTTGCTGGGGCTTATCGAATAACTAAAAAAGATATTAAAGAAACTTTGCATTTAATGACTAATAGTTCTTTATATACTTTAGAAGAAGAGTTAAAATCGGGATTTTTAACTTTAACGGGGGGGCATCGAGTAGGATTTGTAGGTCAAGTTATTAGTGATAATAAATCTATTAGGCGGATTAAGAATATTTCTGCTCTAAATATTAGGTTGTGTCAAGAGATAATTGGTGCTGCTGATAAAGTAATTGATAATGTAATTGCTGGTACTGATGATATTCATAATACTCTAATAATTTCCCCCCCGCGCTGTGGAAAGACGACTTTAATTAGAGATTTGATTAGGCAGATAAGTAATGGAATATCAGATTTGAATTTTAGTGGATTAAAAGTAGGGGTGGTTGATGAAAGGTCTGAAATTGGGGGAGCATATCAGGGCTTAGCGCAAAATAGTCTGGGAATTAGAACTGATTTATTAGACCGAGCTCCTAAGGCGGAAGGAATGCTATTGTTGATTAGGTCAATGTCGCCTGATGTAATAGTTACTGATGAGATAGGTTCACTTCAGGATGTAGAAGCAATTCAAGAATCTTTAAATGCTGGAGTTAGAGTCGTGACCACAGTTCATGATAGTAATTTAAGAGAAGTAAAAGCACGACCTAGTTTACAAGGCTTATTTGAGATGGATACTTTTAAGCGGATTATTATTTTGAGTCAAAGATTTGGCCCGGGAACAGTAGAACAGATTATTAGGCAGTAGGTGATAATTTGAAGTTAATAGGAGCAATTTTGATTCTTTTTAGTAGCAGTAGTATTGGTTTTTTAGTGGCCCATAAAATTTCTTTGCGGCCGCAACAATTACAGCAAATAAAGACAGCCTTAGAAATGTTAAAGACAGAAATAGATTATGGTATGACTCCTCTGCCTGAAGCATTTAATAAATTATCTCAAAATTTACAGTCGCCAGTAGCAGAGCTGTTTAGATTAGCTAAGATAAATATAGAAGAGGGATTAGTAGCTCAAGAAGCTTGGCAGAAAGCAGTAACAGAAGTAATTTCTGAGTTGGCGTTGCTAGAAGAGGATAGAAATGTGATATTGGATATTGGTTGTAATTTAGGCAATTCAAGTAGTGCAGACCAAATTCGGCATTTGCAATTGGCCCAAGAAAAAATAAATAATTTATATCAAGAAGCAGTACTAGAAAAACAGCAAAAAGTTAAGTTGTGGCGTTATTTAGGAGTGTTAACAGGATTACTAGTAGTGATTATTATTGTTTAGGAAGGGGCCTAATGATGAATATTGATTTAGTATTTAAAATTGCGGGGTTAGGAATTTTAATTTCTGTTTTTAATATGGTGTTGAAACAAGCAGAAAAAGAGGAACAAGCACAGATGTTAACCTTAGTAGGGGTGATTATAGTTTTAATGGTAATTATTCAATTGATTAATCAACTATTTACTAATATTCGTAGTATTTTTGGGTTCTGAATCAGTATTAGGAGGAATTGCAGGTGGAAATTATTCAGATAGTAGGGTTAGGAATTGTAGGGATGATTATGTCTGTAGTACTTAAAGAATATAAGTCTGAGCTCGCTGTACAATTAAGTTTGGTTGTAGGGCTTATAATTTTCACGCTAATGTTAGCTAAAATTTCTGTAATTATTAATGTTTTAAAGAAGTTAGCTGTGAGTGCTCAACTGGATATGGTTTATTTCCAAACAATACTTAAGATAATTGGGATTGCTTATATAGCTGAGTTTGGAGCGCAAATCTGTCGTGATGCTGGAGAAGGAATTATAGCTACTAAAATTGAATTTGCAGCTAAACTGTTAATCATGGTCTTAGGGATTCCAATTATGCTAGCTATTTTAGAATCAGTAATGCAACTATTACCATAAAGGATGATAAGATGAGACAATTTATTCTGATTATCTCAATTATATTATTAGTTACAATTCCTATAGCAGCTGAAAGTAATAACTCAGCACGTTTGAATTCAGAAGAGATAATAAAGCAGAAATTAAAAGAACTTAATTTAACAAATTTAAGGCAAGAAGTAGAGAAGTTAAATCAACAAACTAATAATTACTTACCTCCACTGCAAATAAATGATCTCCTTGATTTATTTAATGAGCAGGGGTTGAAAATTAAGATAACTGCTATTATAAAAGGATTGCTCCGTTATTTATTTGATGAAATAATAGTTAATTCACGACTATTAGGTGAGTTGGTGATTCTATCTTTGATAGTAGCTATTTTAAAGACTTTTCAATTTAATTTTAGTAATACTGAAGTAAGTAAATTAGCTAATGGAATTATTTATTTAGTATTAATTATCATTGCCTTGAATTCTTTTAAAGTAGCAGTAGTAATTGCCCAAAACACAATTACTAATATGGTTGATATTATGCATGCTCTTTTACCTTTGCTTTTAACTTTATTAGTTAGTTTAGGAAGTATAACTTCAGCTACTTTATTTCATCCGATTAGTTTTTTAATTGTTAATGCTTTAAGTACTGTAGTAGCTAAAGTAGTTTTCCCACTGATTTTTTTAGCTGCTATCTTAGATATAATCAATAATATTTCTGATCACTATCAAGTAACGGGTTTAGCTTCCTTGTTTAAGCAGATTGGTGTAGGGTTATTGGGGGTAGTTATGACTATTTTCATGGCAGCAATAGTCACTCAAGGTACTATTGCTGCAGTTAGTGATGGAGTAACAATTCGAACAGCTAAATATTTAACAGGAAGTTTTGTACCAATTGTAGGAGGATTTGTGGCTAATGCTCTAGATATGATTGTAGGAGGTTCTTTATTAATTAAGAATGCGCTCGGGATTTTTGGTGTGCTAACTATTTTAATTTTTTGCTCTTTTTCAGTGATTAAAATAATTGCTTTAGTCTTTATTTATAGATTAGCAGCAGCAATTGTGCAGCCCGTTAGTGATGCCAAAATTGTTGATTGTTTAAATCGATTAGGAAACAATTTGTTACTTGTTTTTGCTGCAGTAGTAGGGGTAGGGGTTATGTTTTTTACAATTATAATTATTATAGTGGGGACGGCTAATTTTGTAGTTATGTTGAGGTGATAAATTATGGAGCAAATTAAACTATGGGTTAAGAATATAGTATTAATTGTGTTATTTGCTAACTTTATTGAGATGCTCTTACCTAATAATAAATTTAGAGGTTATATTAGAGTTGTAATTGGTTTTTTTGTTATTTTAGTTATTATAGTACCATTTATAGAATTGTTAAGTTTTAGACCAGGAGAGGTGGATTTAAGTTTGATTGATAATAATAATAGACAGCAGAACTTAGAAGAAATTTTAGCAGCTGGAAATAGACTAAGAAAAGAAGAAGCTAAAGAAATTAGAAAAAATTATAAGAAAAAACTAAGCAAACAATTGACAGCAGTTATTAATTTAAATACTCAATTACAAGATCCCAAAATCAATGTAGTTCTTAATAATCAAAATGAAGTAGAGAAAATAATAATAGATACTACTTCCCAAAAGATAACTCCAGTGCAAGTAGAGATTAATCAAAATGAGAGTGAAAAGAAGAAGGAGTCTCAACAACATAATTTGAAACAGTTATTGATTAACTTATATGGATTTGATGAAGATGAAATTGAGGTTAAATGAGGTGGATAGATACTATGGCTAAGCAAGATAGAGAAGGGAATATTTTAAATAATTTATTTTCGAATGAAAGTTTTTTTAATAGTGATAAATCAAATCTATTAAGATATTTATTTGTTTTGATTTTAGTGGGAGTCTTTTTAATGTTAATAGGTAATTTCTTTGATTCTAAGCAGAGAAACAGAAGTAATTCTTCCCCCCAACAAAATCATAAGCAGCAATCTGAGCTTAATTCTTCAGTTGAGGAAAGATTAGAGAGTAGACTAGAAGAGGTTTTGTCTCAGGTAGCAGGGGTAGGGAGTGTTAGTGTTAATATTACTTTAGAAACTGGACCTAAATATATTTATGCTAGAGACGATGAGGATTCAACGAAAAAAATTATGGAAAACGATAAATCAGGGGGGGCTAGAGAAACAGAACAGCAACAGAAACGAAGCCAAATTGTAGTTTTGAATCAAGGCGGAACTAGTAAAGCAGTAATTAAAAAGAAAGTACAGCCACAAATCAGAGGGGTGTTAGTAGTAGCAGAAGGGGCATCAAATTCAAGAATTAAGGCTAATTTAATTGCTGCTGTTAAAGTAGGATTAGGGGTTGAGAGTTATAAAATAAAAGTATTAGCAAAAGAAAGGTAGAGATAAAGATGATTAATGTAATTGCCAATCAAGAAATCAAAAGAAAATTTGCTTGGTTTTTGGTTCTGATGTTATGGGTAGGGATGGTAACAGCTGTTGTAGTTCATCGAAGTGAAGTAGATAAAGATCATATTGCTAAGATGTCTTCAGCAGAAGGGGAGGTTGAATTAAATACAGAAGAACAAAGTAGTAATGTTGAATTATCAACCAGTAAATCTACTATTCTTAATGTAGCTAAAAAGAAAGACTCTCCTGAAAAAAAAGAAGATTTTTTTGTGGAGTATAGAATTGAAAGAGAGCAAGCTCGCAGTGAACAGATTAATCTCTTAAGGGAGATGATTAATAATCCAAATTCCGATAAACAATTGAAAAGTAAAGCTCAATCTAAGTTATTGGATATTAGCAATAACATAGAAGAAGAAATGGAAATAGAAAGTTTGATTAGAGCTCGTGGTTATCAAGATGGAATTGCTTTTATCCATAACAATTCTGTTGAAGTAATAGTAGCTTCTGATAATTTGAAGCAGCAAGATGTCGCTCAAATCGGAGATTTAGTAAAAAATACTACAGATGTTAATTTGAAGGATATAACTATTATCGAGAAACCAGCTGAATAAATTGACAAAACAACTAAAAAAAGATATAATTATTTCAAACCAAATAAACAATGCTCAGGTTTAAGATTATTAGCCTGAGTTTTTTATATTACTTTTTCCATAACTTATTTGTTTTCTCGTGGAATTTATTATAAAAAAGATAATTATGATGTAACTAAGTAATTAAGGAGGGAGAATTATGAGTAGTGAAGTAGAGAAAAATGAACAAAGAAAAATAAAAGTAACTGATACTACCCTACGAGATGCTCATCAATCTTTGTGGGCTACTAGAATGAGAACTGAAGACATGCTTCCTATTATTGGGAAGATGGATGAAGTTGGTTATCACTCATTAGAGGTGTGGGGTGGAGCCACTTTTGACGTTTGTATGAGATATTTAGATGAGGACCCTTGGGAAAGATTACGGTTATTAGATTCTTATACTAATAATACTAATCTCCAGATGTTATTAAGAGCACAAAATGTAGTAGGATATAAACATTATCCAGATGATGTAGTTAGAGAATTTGTATATAAAGCAGCTGAGAATGGAATAGATATATTTAGAATTTTTGATGCTCTTAATGATGTTAGAAATATGCAAACTGCTATTGAAGCAGTACAAGAGACTGGCAAACATGTGCAAGCAACAGTAGTGTACACTGTTAGTCCCGTGCATACTATAGAGCACTATATAGAGACTGCTATGGAATTACAAGAGATGGGTGTAGATTCTTTATGTATTAAAGATATGGCAGGGTTGTTAAAGCCATACCGAGCTGAAAAATTAATTTCAGCTTTAGATGAGAAACTTGATATGCCAATTGAGTTACACAGTCATTATATTGGTGGAATGGCAATGACAACTTATCTTAAAGGTATTGAATCAGGAGTAGATATTATTGACACTGCTACTGCATCATTAGCCTTTGGTTCTTCGCAACCACCGATTGAAACTATGACTGCTATTTTTGAAGATACTAAATATGATACTGAGTTAGATCTTGATTTATTGTTTGAAATAGATAGTTATTTTGAAAGAGTAAGAAGAAAAAGAGGATTTAGTCGTGGAGTTACTAAAATTACTGATATGCAGACATTTTCTCACCAAGTACCTGGTGGTATGATTTCTAATTTAGTGTCTCAACTTGAAGATCAAGATGCTGGAGATAGAATTCATGATGTTTTAGAAGAGATACCAAAGGTAAGAGAAGATTTAGGGTATCCACCACTAGTAACTCCTACAAGTCAAATTGTTGGTACGCAGGCTGTATTTAATGTATTATTAGGGGAAAGATATAAGGTGATACCTGATGAAGTTAAATCTTATATCAGAGGTTATTATGGTCAACCTCCAGCTGAGATTGATCCTGAAGTACAGAAAAAAGCAATTGGTGATGAAGAACCAATTACTTGTCGTCCGGCTGATTTATTAGACCCAACTTTAGATGATATTAAGGATGAAATTGAAAGATACGCTGAAAAAGAAGAAGATTATTTATCTTATGCTTTATTCCCACAAGTAGCACTTAAATTTTTAAAGGAAAGAAAAAAGGAAAAAGATATCTTTGGAGAAGATAATAAAGAAGAAGGTCATACTAAGGAGGCTAATGAAGAAATGGAATTAACTGATATTAAAGAATTGGTTGAAATGTTAAATGAAACTGATATTTCTGAGCTAAACTTAGAGGATGAGGGAACTAAAATTAGCATCAAGAAAGGTGGTCAAGTGGTAACAGAAAACACTGATATTTCTGTTTCTCAGCCGCAGCCGCCACAAACAACAGAAACACAAGATTCTAGTGAAGAGAGCAATGCTAGTCAAGAAGAAGCACAAGAAAATGTAGATGGGGAAGAATTTGAAGCACCAATGGTAGGAACATTTTATCGTTCTCCTGCTCCCGATGCTGACCCATTTGTAGAAGTGGGAGATGTAATAGAAGCTGGAGATACTTTATGTATTATTGAAGCTATGAAATTAATGAATGAAATTGAGGCTGAGTATAAGTGTAAAGTAGTAGATATCTTAGTCGAGGATGCAGAACCAATTGAATTTGGTCAGCCGTTATTTATTTTAGAAAGATTATAAAACACAAGTAATTAAACTAATATTATAACTAAAGACTTTAGTGTCAGTGACAGTAACCTAAATTCAACAAATGGTTATAGTTGCTGGCACTAATTTTTAAGTCTAAGGTTAAGGCTAAGCAAAAGAATAGGGTTAAATTTTAAACTCAAGCTTAATCTTAGACTCAAACTTAAACTCAAGCTTAATTGTGAATGTTTATACTTGAAATTTAATATTAATAATAGTAATTATAATAAAAAGACAGTATAATAATTATGAAGATTAAATTTTGAATTTGGGATAAAGGGGTAGTGATAAAATGTTTGATAAAATATTAATAGCAAATAGAGGAGAAGTGGCAGTTAGAATTATAAGAGCCTGCCAAGAATTAGACATTAAGACAGTAGCTGTTTATTCTGAAGCAGATGAAAATGCACTGCATGTTAAAATAGCTGATGAAACTTATTGTATTGGCCCACCTTCTTCTGGGGATAGTTATTTGGATATTCCTAGATTAATTAGTGTGGCTGAAATTTCTAATGCTGATGCTATTCATCCAGGTTATGGATTTCTATCTGAGAATGCTCATTTTGCAGAAGTTTGCGAAGAATGTGGAATTAAATTTGTTGGACCTAGAGCTGAATCAATTGAAAAGATGGGTGATAAGTCAGTTGCTAGAGATACAATGATTGCAGCAGATGTGCCAGTTGTTCCTGGTACTGAAGGTGCTTTAGAAGGAGCAGAAGAAGCTAAAGAGATTGCTGCTGATATTGGTTATCCAGTTATTGTAAAGGCTTCATTTGGTGGTGGAGGCCGTGGAATGAGAATTGCTAATAATGAAGAGGAAGTAGTACAAGCAATTCAAACTGCTCAATCAGAGGCAGAAGCTGCTTTTGGTAATCCAGAAGTTTACTTAGAGAAGTATGTAGAAGACCCACGCCATATTGAATTTCAAATTTTAGCAGATGAACATGGAAATGTTGTTCATTTAGGAGAAAGAGACTGTTCTATTCAGCGACGGCATCAAAAGATGATTGAGGAAGCTCCTTCTCCAGCAATCAATTCAGAATTAAGAGAAGAAATGGGTGAGGCAGCAATTAGAGCTGCTGAAGCTGTTGATTACCATAATGCTGGTACAGTAGAAATGCTATTAGATAAAGATGACAACTTTTACTTTATTGAAATGAATACTAGAATTCAGGTTGAACATCCTGTTACTGAATGGGTTACAGGAATTGATATTGTTAAAGAGCAGATTAGAGTAGCTATGGGTGAAGAATTAGGTTATGACCAAGATGATATCGAAATAGAAGGTGCAGCAATTGAATGTAGAATTAATGCTGAAGATCCAGATAAAGACTTTAGACCTTCCCCAGGTCAGGTAACTAACTATCTAATCCCCGGTGGTTTTGGAGTGAGAGTTGATAGTGCAGTTTATCAAGACTATGTCATTCCCCCATTTTATGATTCTATGGTAGCAAAATTAATTACTTGGGGTAGAGATAGAGAAGAATGCCGCAAAAGAATGTTGCGTTCTTTAAATGAATTTGAAGTTGGTGGAATTAAAACTACGATTCCATTTCATAAAAAAGTGTTAAATAACGAATACTTTACTAGTGGTGACTTTGATACTAGTTTCATTCCTACTCATATGATTGATGATGAGGAAGAAGAATAAAACCTAGAGATTTGTTTAGGGGGAGATAAAATGGAAACTGAAGAAAATGTAGGGGTTATCAGAATTGCTGATGAAGTGGTAAGCATTATTGCTGGTTTGGCTGCTACTGAGATTGAAGGAGTAGCAGGAATGAGTGGTGGCTTATTAGATGGTGGATTTGCTGAAATGTTAGGAAATAAGAATCTATCTAAAGGTGTTAAAGTAGAAGTTGGTGAAACTGAAACAGCAGTAGATTTATATATTATAGTTGAATATGGAGTTAAAATTGCTGATGTTGCCTGGGAAGTACAGCAAAATGTGAAAAAAGCTATTGAAAGTATGACAGGCTTAGATGTTGTTGAAGCTAATGTTCATATAGAAGGAATTAGTTTTAAAGATGAAGAAGAGGAAGAAGATAATGACGAAACTGAAGAAGAAGATGAAGTTACAGAAGTGCCGCGAGTAAGATAATATAAAAGTCGGTGCCTGATTGAGATGGACAATGTAGTTGAGTAGCTATTCATTGTCCATTTTCAATTTTAATCACCTGATTCCCAGGGTTAGAAAGGAGATTATTATGAGATTTTTAGATAGGTTTTTTATTTTAATGTTAGCTCTATTAGTTGTTGCTATTTCCGTAGGACTAGCTAGTTTTTATTTTGGAGTTGTTTCACAATACGAAGTAGCTAATTTTGTTGCTGAATTAGGAGGAAGAGCTGAAACATTAATAGTTGCAGCAGTTTTATTTTTAATTGCTATTCGGATTATACAATTATCATTTATGAGTCGAAATAAGGACAAGCAAACAATAATTGGAGAAGGAGAATTAGGTACAGTTAGGATTACTATTGAAGCTATTAATAATTTTGTTAAAGATGTAGTCAGAGCTGAAGCTAATACGACAGATACTCAATCTAAAGTTAAAGTTACTGAAGAAGGACTAGATGTAATATTAAACTTAACTGTATATGATAAAGTTAAAGTACCTAATTTGGCCAATCAGATCCAGGAACAGGTTAAATCAGAAATAGAAGAAGCTATTGGAGCTAAAGTTGATCAAGTCGAAGTCTTAATTAAAGCGATTGAAAAACCTAAAGAAAAAAATAAAAAATTACGATTAGATTAAAAATGAGGTGTATAAAAGATGTTTAACTGGGATGATTTATCTGAGATTTTAGATTTATTACATAAATATAAAGGAAGAATTAGTGGTTTGCTAATTGGGTTAATTAGTTCTATTTTAATAATTCAATTTGGTATTATCCCAGCTATATTTATTATTACTTGTATGGGAATTGGGTATTATTTAGGATTTCGTTATGATAATCGTCAAGATTTGCAAGATGTTTTAAATGATATTTTTCCACCTCATGAATAAAAGAGTGATTTTAATTAGAAGTTAGGGATAATTCAACCACCTTTAGGGTGGTTTTTTTATTTGATTTGCAGTTTAATAGGTGATACTATATGGTAATAGTGAATAATTAAATAGATTATAACAGTAAAAAAAGGAGCGATTGTAATGAAAGAAGAAATTAATAGACATCAAGCACGAGAAATTGCTGTACAATTTTTATATCAAATGGATATTAATCAAAATAGTTTAGAAGATAATTTAAATAATTTAAAAGAAGAACATCCGGAATTGAATTTAAAAGATAGTTTTGTGATAGACTTAATTTTTGGAGTTAATGAAGAGTTAAATGAAATTGATAAACAGATTAATGAAAATGTTACTAATTGGAAAGTTAAACGGATGGCTAAAGTGGACCGGAATATTATTAGGTTAGCTGTTTATGAGATGTTATATCAAGATGATATTCCTTCAGCAGTTTCAATAGATGAAGCAGTAGAATTAGCTAAGAGTTTTAGTAATCAAAAGTCAGCTAAATTTGTCAATGGCGTTTTGGGTCGTCTAATTGATGAATTGGAGTTAAATGATAATGAGTAAAGACTTAATCTTAGGGATTGATACTAGTAATTATACTACTTCTGCTGCTTTAGTTGCTCAGACAGGAGAGTTAGTTACTCAAAATAGGGCTAGATTAGAAGTTGAAAAAGGAAATCGTGGATTGCGCCAATCTAAGGCAGTCTTTCAACACGTTGAAAAGTTACCAGAAATCATTAATGAAGTGATTGCTGGTCATCAAGAACAGATAGTAAAAATAGTGGTTAGCAGTAGACCTCGAAATGAAGCAGATTCTTATATGCCAGTGTTTAGAGTAGGAGAGGGCCAAGCTGCAACATTAGCTCAGGCTTTGAATGCTTCCTTAGAAAAAGTTTCTCATCAAGCGGGACATTTAATGGCTGGTTTATGGTCCAATGAGATTTATCATTCAGAGCGTTTTTTAGCTTTGCACCTATCAGGAGGGACTTCTGAATTATTGCTTGTTAACGAGAAAGAAAATGCTAGTTTTGAAATTGAAAAAATAGGAGGTAGTCAAGATTTAACAGCAGGGCAGTTTATTGATCGGGTAGGAGTGAAATTAGGTTTGTCTTTTCCAGCCGGACCGGAATTGGAAAAGTTAGCTCAACAAGGTTCTGAAGATACTGTTGATATACCACATTCTGTACAAGGATTAGAAGTTAGTTTTTCGGGACCATGTTCAGCAGCAATGCGGGAAATTGAAGCAGGAAAAAATAAAGCAGATATTGCACTAGGAGTGCAACAGTCAATAGCTCATTCATTAATTGAGGTCTTATCTAAGGCAGTAAAAGAATATGATTGCCAAGATGTTCTATTAGTAGGTGGAGTGATGGCTAATCAATACCTAAGAGATAAATTAAAGGCTGATTTAGAAGAAAAAAATTCAGACACACAGCTTTACTTTGCTGACCCCCGCTGGAGTAGTGATAACGCCGTGGGAACAGCCGCAATTGGGTTAAAGTTTGATAACTAGTCTCGTCACTAAGTAATTCAGCATAGATTTTAAGCGCTATGCTGAAGCCATGAGCAGTCATGTTTTTTAGACTGTAAATGAACAGCTGCAATTGGTTTAAAGCTCTAATAATTAGGCCCGTGAAGTTGTAATGAGCTCAAAGCAGAGTGATTTCATTAAGCCATGAACAGTCTTGTAAAATTATAATTCTGTGAAGTCTTTATTTTGACGATAATTTTCAAGTATATTTTTAGCTTTTTCATCAGCAATTTTCATATTAACTGTCTGTTTTTTCTGCATATTTTTTTCGAATGCTTGATTAGGATTAGGGCACTTGCTAAGAAAGGAATAAAAATCAATAAATTTTTTAGTTTCCGATTCTAATTCTAATTTAATAACTACGCCTGAACTTTTTTCATTGTTTTCAGGATTGATTAAATCAAAGAATTGTTTGATTAGCTTGGCCATTTTGCTAACTCCTTTCATTTTTAATTGTTATATAAAGTGTAACTTAGAGATTACTTAGCAAGCATTTCTTCATTAACCTAAATTTAATATCACTGCGAAAAACTTGCTAAGTAATCTAATGATAGTTTTACTTTAATGGTAAGACTGCCAGTTACACTTTACATAGAAATTATTTCATAACCATCTGCAATGTAATCTTCCATGGCTGGATGACCAGACATATTTCCTATAACAGGTAAGTCATGCTCTTGGGCAAATTCTAGAGTCCCCATTTTGTTAGCGCAGGCTTTACAAATACCATCTAAAAGGTCTAAATCCCGACATTTTTGATATTGTTTAGAAAAAGGTTTATCAGGATTATGTAATTGAGGTAATAATTGTGTAGAGCTCCCCTCAATAATTAGTTTAACTTCATGACCTTTTTCATGTAAATCAATTGCATTTAATAAAGCATGAGCAAAACACATCAGTTCTCCGTTAAAAGTAAAAATTGCGATTTTTTTCTTCATAACAATCTCCTTTCTTAAATTAAGTATTGTATTTATCTTTTCTTATATTAATTATAATATATATTTGTCAATATATCTAAAAAAATTATAAATTTCTACATCAAGATAGTGGGTTTAAAAGAATTTAGTACTGTATAGTATAAAAGCTTGCAGCAAATGGAAAAAATAAGAATAGGAATAGCGGATTAGTTTTTCATTATTTTTCATTTTGTGCTATAATATAATTGCTGATGAAAAATAGTTTTGAAAAAAATTATGAGTAATTAAAACTTACTCTAAAGTTAATTAAATTAAAGAATTGTAAACTAACTCAGGAGGGATGAAATATGGAAGTAAAAAGTGATAAAATTTTAGACGGGAAAAAAGTAGCTGAAAAAGTAGAAGATAATTTAGAAAGTGAAATTAAAAGTTTGAAAGAAAAAGGGATTGAACCGGGCTTAACAGTTGTTCTAGTTGGAAATGACCCAGCTTCACAGGTTTATGTATCATATAAAGAGAAGGCTTGTAAGCGAGTAGGAATCAATTCGAATATAGTTGACCTACCACAAGATGTAAGTCAAGAAGATTTATTAGCTGAAATTGAAGATTTAAACAAAGACGAGCAGGTTGATGGAATTTTAGTACAACTTCCACTGCCAGAACATATTGATGAAGAAAAGGTAATTGAATCTATTGTACCTGAAAAAGATGTAGATGGATTTCATCCTGCTAATGTAGGACGTTTAGTAACGCAAGGAGATATGGATTTGGCGCCTTGTACTCCTAAAGGGATTATAGAAGTGTTAAACGAATATAATATAGATATCGAAGGTAAAGAAGCAGTGATAGTTGGAAGAAGTAATATTGTTGGGAAACCTATAGCAAATATGTTACTGCATAATAATGCCACGGTAACAATTTGTCATAGTCGGACTAAGGATTTAAAGGCGCATACCTCTCAGGCAGATATATTGATTGCTGCAGTAGGACGGGAAGAATTTATTACAGCAGATATGGTGAAAGAAGGAGCAATAGTGATTGATGTAGGTATTAATCGAACTGATGATGGTTTAGTAGGAGATGTTGAATTTGAAGCTGTAAAAGAAAAAGTTGCTGCTATTACTCCAGTGCCTGGTGGAATTGGCCCGATGACAATTGCTACGTTATTAGAAAATACTATTACCGCTTGTGAACAAAGACGGGGGTAATATGGCAGATTTGATGGAAGAAGTATTAACAGTTTCACAATTGAATGATTATATTAAAGGGGTCTTGCAGTATGACCCCAATTTGCAGCAGGTATTAGTACAAGGAGAAGTTTCTAATTACTATTGTCATTATGCCTCAGGTCATGTTTATTTCACCCTTAAGGATGAGGATACCCAATTAAAAGCGGTTATGTTTAATCGGGTTAAAGAAAAAGTTGAATTTGAATTAGAAGATGGAATGGAAGTTGTTTTAGAAGGTCAAATCACAGTATATCCGCCTCGGGGCGAATATCAGATTCAAGTATCTGATGTCCAACCTAAAGGTACTGGGGCGTTACATATTGCTTTTGAGCAGTTGAAGAAAAAATTAGAAAAAGAAGGGCTTTTTAAAGAGCAGCATAAGAGAGAATTACCAGAAATACCACAAAAGATCGGAGTTATTACTTCACCTACTGGGGCAGCGATTAGAGATATTATTAGTGTTGTGAAACGTAGATTTACTAATGTTTCATTATTGATTGCTCCTGCTACTGTACAAGGTGATAATGCTGAGCCTACTTTACTCCGGGGCTTAGAATTGTTAAATGATCAATTTGATGTAGATGTGATAATTATTGGTCGCGGAGGAGGGTCTTTAGAGGACTTATGGGCCTTTAATAAAGAAAAATTAGCCCGGGCGATTTTTAATTCGAAGACTCCAGTTATTTCAGCAGTGGGCCATGAAACTGATTATACTATTTCAGATTTTGTAGCTGATTTAAGGGCACCCACCCCTTCAGCAGCTGCAGAATTAGTAGTTTCTGATCGTCAAGAATTAAAGAAGTATTTACAGCGGTTGATTAATAACTTAAATGCTGCGATTAATAATAAATTAGAGCAAGAGGAACAAAGATTAGATAATTTGATTTCTAAATCTGCTTTTAGATTATTTCCAGATCGAATTAATGAAAATGCTCAAAAAATAGATGACTTAGCTCAACGCTTAGATAAAAACATGACTAATTTATTAGCTGCTAAAGAGGATAAATTAGAGGCGGTCATAGGTAAATTAGATTCATTATCTCCCCTGCATACTTTAGGTCGTGGTTATAGTTTAACTAGAAGAGTAGATAACGAGGAAAAGGTTAAATCAATTACAGAAGTAGAAGTGGGGAATGAAGTAGAGGTTATTGTGCAGGATGGGGAATTGATCTGTGAAGTAAAGGATATTAAACAAGAAAATGAATTTGAATAACTAAGGTTTTCATGCAGGTAATAGTAATTTGATAGAGAATAACTAAAGTTGAATTAAATTGTAAGGGGTTGTTGATTATGGAGGAGCAAGAGCTATCTTTTGAAGAAGCAATATCTCAATTAGAAGAAATTATTGAAAATTTAGAAGATAAGGATATTTCACTAGATGAAGCATTACAAAAATATCAACAAGGCGTTAAATTGAGCAAATTTTGCTCTAATAAATTAGAACAAGCAGAAGAAAAAATAGAGATCATTAGAGATGAAGAAGGGACTATCGAGTTAGAAAATTATACGGAAGAAGGTAGTTTGTAATGGCGATTAAAACATTTATTTCTAAGAAAAATAAAATAATTAATCAAGCTTTAGATAACTATCTTCCCGCAGCAGATTTAAAACCAAGTAAATTACATCAATCGATGCGTTATAGTGTTTTGGCTGGCGGGAAACGTTTACGGCCTATTTTAACTTTAGTAGCAGCAAAATTAGTAGGTGACTTAGCTGAAGAAGATGTTTTGCCAGCTGCTTGTGCAGTAGAGTTAGTTCATAATTACTCTTTGATTCATGATGATTTGCCAAGTATGGATGATGATGATATTAGACGAGGCCAACCTAGTAATCATAATAAGTTTAGTCCTGCGCTAGCTATTTTAGCTGGGGATGCTTTATTAACTTTAGCTTTTGAGTTGCTTAGTGATATTAAAGCAGTCGATGCTAAAAAAATAAATATGATCACTAAAGAATTAGCTGAAGGGGCTGGCCATCAAGGTATGGTCGGTGGGCAAGTAGTAGATATTGAATCTGAAGGAAAAGAAATTGATAGTCAAGAATTAGATTATATTCATCGTCACAAAACGGGTGCTTTACTTAAAACTTCAGTTAGAATTGGTGCTTTAATGGGAGGAGCTAAGTCTGAAGAATTAACTGCATTAACTACTTATGCTGAAAAAATTGGTTTAGCTTTTCAAATTGTAGATGATATTTTAGATGTTGAAGGTTCATCTGAAAAGTTAGGTAAGGCAGTCGGTAGTGATTCTAATAAGGATAAAGCTACTTTTCCAGCTATCTATGGTTTATCTGAATCCAAAGAATTAGCGGCTGAAACTGTAGAAGAAGCTAAAGAGGCATTAGATATCTTTACTGATGAGGCCAACATTTTAAAGGAATTAGCTGATTATATTATTCAAAGGGATTATTAGATAAAAATTTGAAGCGATAATTCTTGTAAGTATTGAATTATAGTGGGATAAATATTCGTAAATGAAGGTGATATTTAATATGAAAGAATTACTTTCTCAAGTGAATTCTCCGGAAGATATTAAGGGATTCAATTATGAACAATTAGAAAATTTAGCTCAAGAAATTAGAGATGAAATAATAATAAATTTATCTGAAACTGGAGGACATTTAGCTTCCTCGCTGGGAGTAGTAGAATTAACTTTAGCATTGCATACTGTTTTAGATAGTCCGCAAGATAAAATAGTTTGGGATGTAGGTCATCAGTCTTATGCTCATAAAATGATTACAGGTCGTAAAGAAGAGTTTAAAACTTTGCGGCAATTAGATGGCTTAAGTGGTTTTCCTAAAAGGTCAGAAAGTGAGCACGACCATTTGAATGTAGGCCACAGTAGCACTTCGATTTCGGCAGCGTTAGGAATGGCTTCAGCGCGAGATTTGCAAGGACAAGATCAGACAATAGCAGCTGTAATTGGCGACGGTGCTTTGACAGCTGGTATGTCCTTTGAAGCTTTAAATCATGCTGGTCATTCTGGCAAAGATTTATTAGTAGTATTAAATGATAATGAGATGTCTATTTCAGAAAATGTAGGTGCTATGTCAAATTATTTAAGTAAAATTCGTAGTAATCCGTACTTGCATCAAGTGGAAAAAGATGTAGGTAAGATTTTGAATAAGATTCCTGCTTTCGGGAATCAAATAACTAAGACTGCTGCTAGATTGAAAAATAGTTTAAAGTTTTTAGTTATTCCTGGTATTTTATTTGAAGAAATGGGTTTTACCTATTTAGGACCTATTGATGGTCATAATGTAAAAGCTACGATTGAAACTATAGAAAATGCTAAAAATATTGAAGGTCCGGTTTTGCTGCATACTATAACTACTAAGGGAAAAGGATATAAAATAGCCGAAGATAATCCATCTAAATATCATGGTGTAAGTCCTTTTAATATTAGAACAGGTAAGAAGAAAAAGACACGTGATAAACCAACTTATACTAATATCTATAGCCAACAATTAACTGAACTAGCAAAAGAAGACGAAGGAATTGTAGCTATTAGCGCTGCGATGGAAAAAGTGGTAGGAGATTTTAAAGATGAATTCCCAGATCGTTTTTATGATGTAGGAATTGCTGAGCAGCATGCAGTTACATTTGCTTCAGGTCTAGCTCTACAAGGAATGAAACCTTTTGTCACAATCTATTCTACTTTCTTACAGCGAGCTTATGATCAATTGGTACATGATGTTTGCTTGCAGAAAGCTCCAGTTAAATTAGCTTTAGACCGGGCTGGTATAGTAGGTAAAGATGGAGAAACTCATCAAGGTGTCATGGACTTTTCTTATCTGCGTCATATGCCTAATATGACAGTTATGGCTCCTAAAGATGAAAACGAACTTAAAGCAATGGTTAAAACTGCAGCCGAATATGATGAGGGTCCAATTGCTTTTAGATATCCACGCGGAGAAATAATAGGTGTAGAAGAAGAGGGTAGAGTAGATACTCTTGAAATAGGTACAGCAGAGCTTCTTAGAGAAGGAAAAGATGGATTAATACTAGCGGTTGGATCGATGGTGCCTAGAGCACTACAAGCTGCTCAAGAGTTAGCAGATGCAGGAATTGATTTAACAATAGTTAATAGTCGCTTTGTCAAACCATTAGATGAAGAATTAATTACTAAATTAGTTAAAGAACATGACTATTTATTTACTGCTGAAGAGCATTTGCTGCAAGGTGGTTTTGGTAGTGCTGTAGCAGAATTAATAGTTGACAATAATTTGGATATTAATGTAAAGAGAATTGCTTTACCAGATAAATTTATAGAACATGGTTCTCAAGATGATTTGTTAGCTCGTTATGGTTTAGATGTAGATGGAATTAAAAAACAAGTAAAAGCAGTGATCAGTAATCAGTAACAGCCGAAATCAAAACTAATATAGAGATTTGGCATTGCCAAGTCTAAATACAACATTTATGTTAAAATTAAATTTTGAAGTTGGTATTGCGATATATAGTTAGGAGGAAAAAAATGCCTAAAGAAAGATTAGATAAAATATTAGCTAAACAAGATCAATTTAGAAGTCGTTCTCAAGCTAAACGAGCTATTATGGCTGGTTTAGTTTATGTTAATGATCAGCAAATAGATAAAGCAGGTACTCAAGTAGATACTGAAGCTGATATTCGTGTTAAACAAGATATGCATTCTTATGTTAGTCGAGGTGGATTAAAGTTAGAAAAAGCTATTAAAGAATTTAATCTTGATTTAAGTGATAAAATTGTTGTTGATATTGGAGCATCAACAGGTGGCTTTACTGATTGTTCCTTACAAAATGGTGCTCAAAAGGTATATGCTATTGATGTAGGTTATAATCAATTAGCATGGAAATTACGTAGTGATGATCGAGTAGTAGTAATGGAAAAAACTAATGCTCGTTATTTAGAAGCAAATGATATTGCAGAGCAGGGAGATATTGGAGTGGTAGATGTAGCATTTATTTCTCTAACTAAGATTCTTCCGGCTCTGCAAAAGTTATTAAAAGATGATAGTGAAATTGTGACTTTAATTAAGCCTCAATTTGAAGCTGGTCCTGATAAAGTAGGAAATAATGGGGTTGTTAAAGATCCGGCTATTCATAAAGAGGTTATTAATAAAATTTTAGATTTTGCTGTGAAGCAAGGATTAACCCCTGAACAATTATCTTATTCTCCAATTACAGGAGGAAAAGGTCATAATATAGAATATTTAGCATATTTTAAATGTGGAGTTAATGATGAAGAGGAAAAGTTTCAGCAAGAAATAAAGCAGGTAATTAAGGAAGCACATAATTCGTTGCAGTAATTTGATTTTTGGGTTAAGTAGATGGATTTTGGTTCTGAATGGAGGTAAAATTTATGCAAAAAATTGGTTTAATTGCTAATACAGAAAAATCACAGTCGGTAGAAAAATTAAATCAAGTCTGTGATTGGTTAGAAATGCATAATTATGAATTTTGCTTAGATGAAAATACTGCTGAATTAGTTGATAGGCAGGTTAATTATAAATTTTATAATTCATTAGTGGAGGAAGTAGATCTAATAATAGTCTTCGGTGGTGATGGAACTTTTTTAAAAGCTGCCCGAACTTTTGTTACTAGTGATGTACCTATTTTAGGAATCAATTTAGGTCAATTAGGCTTTTTAACTGATATAGAAGTAGATAGATTAGAAGAAGGATTAGAAAAATTAATGGCCGGAGATTATACTATAGAGGAACGTATGACTTTAGAAGGAAGAATAATTAGAGAAGAAGAAGTTATTAATCGTGTAATTGCTATTAATGATTTGGTAATAACCAAAGGGCCTTTTTCGCGAATTATTAAATTAGATACTTTTGTTGATGATGAGTATTTAGCTACTTATCCTGGAGATGGGTTAATTGTAGCTTGTCCAACTGGGTCTACAGCTTATTCTTTATCAGCTGGAGGGCCAATTGTAAATCCGAAATTAAATTCATTAATTATAACTCCTATTTGCCCTCATACTTTACATTCACGTTCTATTATTGCTACTGAAGATGAAGAAATCAGAGTGGAAATTGATGCTGATCATAGTGATGTGATGCTCACAGTTGATGGTCAAGATAGTTTTTCAGTGAAACCAAGTGATACAATTAAAATAAAGAAATCAGATTTAAAAGCTAAATTAATCAAACTCGATGATTATAATTTTTATAATATTTTACGTAATAGATTGCAGAGAAGTCAGTTTTGATTTAGGGGGGGAAGAGATTGAAAAGTAAAAGACAGTTAAAAATTATGGAAGTAATTAAAGAAGAAAATATTCAAACCCAACAAGAATTGGCAGCAAAGCTTAGGCAAGAAGGAATAGAAGTGACTCAAGCTACTGTATCTCGTGATGTTAAACAATTGGGTTTAATTAAAGTACCTAGTGAAGAAGGTGGCTATAAATATTCTTTACCGCCGCGCCATAAAGAAAAAGTAAATGCTACTTCGCGGATGAAAAGAATGTTTCAAGATTCAGTAATTAATATTGATTATAGTGAAAATTTAATTGTAGTTAGTACTTTGCCCGGAACTGCTCAAGGTGTAGCAGCTTTAATAGATAATAGTGATTGGAAGCATGTAATTGGTACTATTGCTGGTGATGATACTATTATGTTAGTTATAAAGCCTAAAAAGAAAGTTGAGGCTGTAATTGAAAAATTAGAAAGTTTAACCAGTTAGGAGGCGGA
Source organism: Halanaerobacter jeridensis (assembly GCF_016908315.1). Lineage (GTDB taxonomy): Bacteria > Bacillota > Halanaerobiia > Halobacteroidales > Halobacteroidaceae > Halanaerobacter > Halanaerobacter jeridensis. The sequence continues at coordinate 62,334 of NZ_JAFBDQ010000001.1, forward strand.
TCCAGTGTTAACTGACTTAGTAATTGAAAATTTTGCTTTAATTAAAGAAATGAATTTGAATTTTAGAGAAGGACTTAATATTTTCACTGGAGAGACTGGGTCAGGAAAATCAACTGTAATTAAAGCTTTAGATATGTTACTAGGAGCTCGAGCATCTACAGACTTTATCAGACATGGCGAAGAAAAAGCTATTATTGGAGCTTGTTTTGATATCAAAGATAATCAGGAAGTAAAGGATAAAGCTGATGAATTAGGAATTTCCTTATCTGAAGATGATAATTTAATATTAAGACGAGAAATAAATAAATCTGGTAATAATAAATCACGAGTAAATGGTCAAGTTGTTACTTTAGAATTAACCCGAAAATTAAGTAGGTCATTAATTGATATTCAAGGGCAGCATGAATATCAGTCATTACTTAGTTCTCAAGAACAATTAGAACTACTAGATGAGTTTAAAGGAGCAGAAATTAATGATTTGAAAGAAGACTTAGCTGTAATAGCCAAAGAATTAAAAGCTAAACAAAAAAAATTAGATGATTTAAATCAAGATCAAAAAGAAAGAGAAAGAAGAATTGACTTACTTAAGTTTCAATTAAATGAAATTGAAGAAGCAGAGTTAGAAGTTGGAGAATATGAAGAATTAATGTCTGAAAAGAAACGTTTAGATAATGCAGAAGAAATAAGTAAAACTGTAAGTGAGGCTTATCAACGTATTTATGAAAGTGATATGCATCAATCAGGTATTTTAGATGATTTAAATCAATTACTTAAGGAATTAAGAAATTTGCCAGTTATGGATGAGCAATTAAAAGAAACTTTAGATTTATTAGAACAAGTATCTTATGATTTAGAAGAAGTTTCTTTTCAACTAAATGATTATCAAAATGATATAGAATTTAATGAACAGAGATTAGCAGTAATTATAGAGCGATTGGATTTAATTAATAATTTGAAAAGAAAATATGGTGATACAATTGAAGAAATATTAGAGTATCATCAAGATATCAAATTAGAATTAGATGAATTAAAAAATAGTAAAGAACGTAAGTCGCAAATAAAATCTGAAATTGCTGATTTGAAAGAAGAATATTTCAAATTAGCAGAACAACTAACAAAAATCCGTAAAAATGTAGCGGCAAATATAGAAGAAAAAGTATTAAAACAATTAGATGATTTATCAATGCCTGAAGTTAAATTTAAAATTAAGTTTACTGAAACTGATAATTTTTCTGCTAATGGAAAAGATAAAGTTGATTTCTTAATTGCTACTAATCCAGGAGCAGAATTAAAAAAATTAGCCAAAATTGCTTCCGGAGGAGAACTATCTCGAGTAATGTTAGCTTTAAAATCAATCACGGCTGACTTAGGTCAATTATCTACTCTTGTATTTGATGAAATTGATGCAGGAATTGGTGGTAGAGTTGCTAAGTTAGTAGCAGAAAAATTAGTATTTTTAACTAAAAGCCATCAGGTACTATGTATTACTCATTTACCCCAAATTGCTTGTATGGCTGATCAACATTATTTGATTAAAAAAGAAGTAAATGATAATAGTGCGCAAACAACTGCTGAAGCTTTAACAACAGATAAGCAGACTAAAGAATTAGCTCGTATGTTAGCAGGTAATATTAATACGACTACTTTGGGACATGCAACTGAACTCATTCATAAGGCTGCTGAAAAGAAAGATGCTATTTAAGAAAACAATTTGTAAAAAAATAACTGAATAGATTAAAAGAAATTGGGTATTTCTAATTATAAGAAGAAAATTATTAAATTTGTTTGCTTATGTTGTGGGGGAGAGACTTAGTTTGTCCCTCCGGGTCTCGAAGAGCGTGAGACCCTTCGTGTAGCCCGAAGCGCTGTGATTTGAGCAAGTTTAGGTGCGCAATCAGTATGCTTAGATCTACCCTAGTTGCTTACTTTCTACACAGGTGGGGATTGTGTAGGGGATGAGATAATGAATAAGTATTCTAAAGTTGTAGTAATTAATCTAGTATTAATTCTAGTCTTAAGTTTTTTCTTTCCTAATTTTGCATCATTTTTGGGTTTGCCTTCACATTGTCATTTAATAAAAGGATGACAGGAAAATTTAAATCCTAAATTACCTCTTGCTGTTCAGATCAGTGTAAAAAAACCTGGAAATTTAAAGATTAATGGGCAACAGATTACTGCTGATGGTTTAAAAGTTAATTTAAGGAAGAAATTGGCTCTTAAATCAAATACAGTAGGTAAATATAATTTAGATTTTAAATTATTTGGGATCATTCCTATTCGAAGTATGGTGATAGATGTTTTCCCAGAGGTGAAAGTGATTCCAGGTGGTCATTCAATTGGAGTTATTTTACAATCAGATGGAATTATGGTTGTTAAATCTTCATTTGTAGTTGATAGTAAGGGGCATAAACGATATCCGGCTCTAAATGCAGGATTAGAAGTAGGAGATAAATTATTAAAAGTTAATGGAGTCTCAATAAAGAATAAGTATCATTTAGCTCAATTAATTCAAAATTTTGGTAAAGAGGACGAAAAGTTAAGATTTAAAATTAAAAAGCAGAATGGGGTAATAGTTTCTAAAACAGTAACACCAGTTGTAAATAAAGAAGGTCAGTATATGATTGGAATTTATGTAGATGATGGTGCTGCTGGGGTAGGAACTATATCATTTTATGACCCTCAGTATAAATCTTATGGAGCATTAGGCCATATGATTACAGAAGCTAATACCCAATTACCCATTGATATTGCTAAGGGAGAAATTGTTAAAGCTTATATTTCAGGTATTCAACAAGGGAAATCAGGTATTCCTGGAGAAAAATTGGGTACTTTTTTTAAACGACAAGGATTAATTGGAGATATTAAAAAGAATAATCGTTTTGGTATTTATGGTCAATTATTTACTGGGTTACAAAATCCGTATTTTGATCAAGCAATTCCTGTGGCTAGTTCTTTAGAAGTTAAAGAAGGAGCAGCTAAAATTTATACTGTAATTAACGGTGGTACTGTAGATTCTTTTGATATTAATATTGAAGAAGTTAAAAAACAATATAAACCTGCTGAAAAAGGTTTAATAATTAAAATTACTGATCAAGAGTTATTAAATCAGACAGGTGGTATTGTACAGGGAATGAGTGGTAGTCCGATAGTACAAAATAATAAATTAGTGGGTGTAGTTACTCATGTGTTTGTTAATGATTCAAGTAAAGGCTATGGGATTTTGGCCCAGTGGATGCTGATGCAGACAAAATACTGGGAACAAACTAAAAAAACCAGAGAAAAAGTTTCCTAATCTCTGGTTTTTTTTATTTTATAAGAAGGAGTTTGGAAATATATGTAGAAACATATTTAAATAGGAAAAACAATAAAAATAAGGAGGAGTAAAATGACACAAGAATCCGAAATTAAGGTTATGTTAGTGGATGATAATAAGGATTTCTGTAATTTGTTAGAAGAATTTTTGAATCAACAAGATGGGTTTACAGTGGTAACGACTGCTCATGATGGTGTAGATGCTTTAGAAGAAATTGAAGCTAATGAGTTTGATGTATTAGTGCTTGATGTAATTATGCCTCAGCTTGATGGAATTGGAGTTTTAGAAGAGGTAAAAGAAAAAGGCTGGAAAGAAGATTTTAAAATAATCATGTTAACTGCATTTGGTCAGGAAGATTTAACACAACAAGTGGTTGACTTGGGCGCTGATTATTATATTTTAAAACCATTCGACTTAGACAAATTAGCTAGTAGAATTAAACAGGTGATGGAGCCTACTACTAATAATGGGAATAACGATTATATAATCAAAAAAGATAATCAACAAAAAGTTAATATTGAAGAACGTGTGACTGAAATTATGCATAATATAGGAATCCCAGCTCACATTAAAGGATATTTATATTTACGACAGGCAATTACAATGGTAATTAAGGATATAGAATTATTAGGAGCAGTAACAAAACAATTATATCCGTCTGTGGCTGAAAAATTTGATACTACTGCTAGTAGAGTAGAGAGAGCAATTAGACATGCGATAGAAGTAGCATGGAAAAATGGTAATACTAAAGCTATTAATGATATTTTTGGTCATTCAATTACAAGTTCTACAGGAAAACCAACTAATTCACAATTTATAGCTAAAATTGCTGATAAGTTAAGAATTGAGATGAAGGTCAGCTAAGGGATTAGGCTTAAGCCTAGTCTCTCTTTTTATTTTTTGGCAAAGGATTAAAGTATAATTTTTATACTATTAGATATACTATAAAGTAAGATATAATTATTAATCTAAGAGCTGTTAAATATGTAGTTGTCTGGAGGCTTTAATTGATGAAAATTGAAGGCGCTGTTAGATTAGGGAGGAAAACGAAAGAATTAGTAAAAGAGTTAAAGCCTAATGAAATTGCAGTCATTGATCATCAAGATGTTGACCAGTTAGCAGCTAAATCATTAATTAGGTCTAAAGTTAAAGCGGTAATTAATAATAGTCAATCTATTAGTGGAAGATATCCTAATTTAGGGCCTAAAAAGTTAATTGAAGCAGGTATAGCTGTAATCGATTGTTGTGATAAAAATTTGTTTGATATTTTAGAAAATGGAACTAAAATAAAAATTAAGAATGAGAAAATATCTACCTCAGGTAATTTTGTAGCTCATGGTAAAGAATTAAATAAATCCGATATAAATCAAAAGTTAAAATTAGCGCAAGAAAATTTAGCTAATGAATTAGATAAATTTATTGATAATACTTTGAACTATGCTAAAAAAGAAAAGAATTTAATTTTAGGTTTAGATGTTCCGCCTATTACTACAAATTTAGCAGGGAAAGAAGTATTGATTGTTGTTAGGGGGAGCGATTATCGCCAAGACTTAGAAACGGTGGCTTCTTATATTCAGCAAGTTAAACCAGTTTTAATTGGAGTTGATGGAGGTGCAGATGCTCTATTAGAATATGGATTTCAAGCCGATATCATTATTGGAGATATGGATAGTGTAAGTAATCAGGCTTTACGACAAGGCTCTGAACTAATTGTACATGCATATCCAGATGGACAAGCTCCAGGAATGGAAAGACTTAAGAACTTAGATTTAACAGCTAAAAAGTTTCCAGCTCCGGGTATGAGTGAAGATATTGCAATGTTACTAGCCTACGAACAAGGGGCTTCATTAATTGTAGCTGTAGGGACCCATACTAATATGATTGATTTTTTGGAAAAAGGCAGATTAGGAATGGCAAGTACTTTTTTAGCTCGATTGAAAATTGGTAGTAAATTAGTAGATGCTAAGGGAGTAAATAAATTATATCAGCATAATAATTTAAAGCTAAAATCTTTCTTGCAACTATTAATAACGGCTTTGTTTCCGATCTTGACTATTATATTTATTTCTCCAACTTTAAAACAATTATTTAATTTAGTAATTATTAAATTAAAATTAAGTTTAGGAATTTAGGTGGTATAAAATGCTGGTTAATATGAAATATCATTTAGTGACTATCATGGCTTTATTTATTACTCTAGCTATTGGAATTTTAATTGGAAGTACTATTATTGGAAATGGTTCAATTAGTGAGCAACAGCAGAAACTGATTAGTGATTTAAAAGATGATTTCAAAACTTTAAGAACTGAGAATCAAAGATTTAAAGGGGAAATTGACAGGTTAGAAGAACAATTAGCTGTTAATTTAAAATACAGAAAAAAAGTTTTATCATTTTTATTTAAAGATAGGTTGAAGGGAGAAAAATTATTAGTAATAACGGGGGATAATATAGAAAAAAGAATAACTACTAAAGTTATAAATTATTTGAAGTTAGCTAATCCTGGAGTAATTAAAATATTAAAAGAAAATGATTTAGAGCAAGGAAAGTATAATAAAATAATAGTTCTTGGTAGAACAAATAAAGAAATAAAGCAGCAATATTTTAATAAAAATGCTGAGATCATTCGCTTATCCCAGGTGGAATTAAATTCTTTTTCTCAGACAGTTGATAAATTAATGAAAATTGTTGGTCAAACAACCTCTAATTTGAGTAAAGAAGGGAGATAAAAGAGTGGGTGTTTCAGTTTTAATCCCTGCTTTTAATGAAGAAGAAAGAATTAAGCTAACCATTGAAACTGTTTTTAAATTAAATGAGGTACAGGAGGTAATAGTTATAGATGATGGTTCGACTGACTCAACTTATCAGCAAGCCCTACAAACTAAAGCTAAAGTTCTGCAATTAACAGTTAATCAAGGGAAAGGTGCTGCTTTAAATTTTGGTCTAAAAGAGGTAGAGGAAGATACGATTTTATTATTAGATGCAGATGTAGGAGTAACTGCTATAGAAGCACAAAAGTTAATAACCCCTGTTATTAAAAGAGAAGCAGATATGACAGTGGCTAAGTTTCCTAAAGTAACTAATCAAGGAGGTTTTGGTCTAGTAAAAAAATTAGCTACTTGGGGGTTAAAAATAATTACAGGGCAAGAATTTACCGCTCCCTTATCAGGGCAAAGAGCAGTTAATAGTAGAATAATAAAAGAAATTAATAATTTTGCTCCTGGATTTGCAGTAGAAGTGGCTTTAACTATAGCAACTTGGCAAGCTGGATTTAAGATAAAAGAAATAGCAGTAGATATGTGTCATCGAGTTACCGGTAGAAATTTAAAAGGCTTTTATCATCGAGGGCAGCAATTTAAAGATATTGCAGTTGTTTTAGTCTCTGCACTAAGGGAGTGAAATAATGGCTATCTTGCTGGTGGTTTTAAGTACTATTTTTTTAACTAAGATTTCTTTTGTTTTAGTTTTTGATTTTTTAAAATCAGGTGGCTTAGTAATTGAAAATTATCAGAAACAATTAATTCCTTATGGCTATGGATTAGTTTTTGGGATTAATTCAATAATCATATTGGTTTTAGGTACTTTAGTTGGAGTTTATGAACTTCAATTAAGTACTAGAATTATTATTTTACTCTTAACTATGACTCTAATTGGAATTATTGATGATACTTTAGGTCAAAAAGAATTTCAAGGTTTTAAAGGACATTTAAAAGCTTTGTTCTTGGAATTTACACTAACTACTGGTTTTTTAAAGATGAGTTTAAGTTTTATAGTTACTTTTTATTTATTTTTTTATTGGTATTTTGATTTATTGTCCGCCTTAGTAGCAACTTTAATTGTATTATTAGCTGCAAATTTTATTAACTTATTAGATGTTAGACCAGGTCGGGCTCTAAAGGGATTTATTTTATTATCTGGAATAGGATTATTTTTTTCATCAAATATTATATTATTAATGCCAATTTTAATTATGGTTTTATTCTTTTTACCAGTTGATTTAAAAGCTGAAGCAATGATGGGTGATGTAGGGGCTAATGTTTTAGGAGCAGTAGGAGGAGTGAATTTTATTATTAATATTTCTTCGGGGGGAAAAATATTAATGTTATGTGGATTAATAATAATAAATTTTTGTTCTGAGATTTGTTCTTTAAGTCAATTAATTTCTGGAAATAAATTATTAAATTTTCTAGACCAATTAGGAAGAAACTAAAAAAATTAACTTTTCCCAAAAAAATTATATAATAACTAAGCTAAATCATTCTAACTATTGACATTTCCTTAAATTAAATTATATAATAAAGGAGAAAACATACTAGTAGAAAAAGTATAGAGAAGAAAATGAAAAGGAGTTGAGAGTATGGAGGAGAAACGTAGTCAATGGGGAACTAGAGTTGGATTTGTTTTAGCAGCAATTGGATCAGCAATTGGTTTAGGTAATATTTGGCGTTTTCCGTATATGGCCTATGATAATGGTGGAGGTGCTTTTTTAATACCTTATTTCTTTGCATTACTAACAGCAGGTATTCCATTATTAATTTTAGAAATGGGATTAGGTCATAAGATGAGAGGTTCGGCACCTTTATCATTTAGAAAGATTAAAGAAAAGTATGAAACAGTTGGTTGGTGGGCAGTAATCATTACTTTTATAGTAACGGTTTATTATTCAGTGATTATTTCTTGGGCCATTAACTATTTGTTTTATGCCTTTAATCAAAGCTGGGGTACTGAAACCGGTGCCTTTTTCATGGGAGACTTTTTAAAAGCAACTGGATTTTGGGACTTTGGTGGTTTCGAATTTAATGTTTTGCTTGGATTAATAGCAGTTTGGGGTCTAAATTACTTTATTTTATATAAAGGTATTAAAAAAGGAATTGAAAAAGCTAGTAAAGTATTTATGCCTATTTTAGCATTATTACTCGTTTTAATAACATTAAGAGGTATTACTTTACCAGGTTCTATTCAGGGGCTTAACCATTTTTTACAACCTGATTTTTCAGTATTATTAAATCCAGATGTATGGATTGATGCTTATGGCCAGGTCTTCTTTACATTAAGTTTAGGTTTCGGAATTATGATTGCTTATGCAAGTTATTTACCTAAAAAATCTGATGTTGTAAACAATGCTTTTATGACTGCTTTTGCTAATAGTGGATTTAGTTTTTTAGCTGGTTTGGGTGTCTTTGGAGTGCTTGGATATATGGCTCAAGCCCAAGGAGTACCTTTTGAAGAAGTTGTTAGTGGAGGTATAGGTTTAGCTTTTGTTGCTTTCCCTAAAGCAATTAATTTATTGCCAGCATTTAAAGGAATATTTGGTGTTTTATTCTTTTTAAGTCTAGTAATTTCTGGTTTATCATCTACAATGTCCTTAATTGAATCTTTTTCTTCTTCAATTATGGATAAGTTTGCAATGGGACGTAAGAAAGCAATTACTCTTGTATGTAGTGTTGGATTCCTAGGTAGTTTAATTTTCGCTACAGGATTAGGAATTGGTATTTTAGATGTTATTGACCACTTTGTAATGGCCTATGGTTTAGCAGTAGTAGGATTTGTAGAGTGTATTGTAATTGGCCATTTATGGAATATTAACCGGATTAAAAATCATGTTAATTTAGTTTCTGACTTTAAAGTAGGTAATTGGTGGAACTTTGCTATTAAATATGTAACTGTTTTGGGATTAGGTTATATGTTAGTATATAAACTAATCAGAGAAGCGGGCCCACTTGTAACTGGAAACTTTGATAAATTATATGGTGGTTATCCAGTTAGTGCTATTGTCAGTTTAGGTTGGGGAGTAGCATTAGGTATTATTGCTGTTGCTTATATGATGAGACATGTAAATTGGAATCAAAATGTTAACTTAAGTCATCAACCACTAGAGGAGGAATAATCATGACTATGGGCGCGATTATCATGTTAGTATTTGGATTAGTTGTTTTGTTTGGTGGTTTAACTGTTTGTTTAAGAATTGCTCTACAAAAGAAATAGATTATTTTTCGGCTCTAGCTTGCAGTTCAGGCTAGAGCCTTTAAATTGTATTTAACTTTATTTCAACGAGGAATTAATTTCTTTTGTTTTGAATAATATAATAGTAAGGAAGGAGAATTGAGATGAAAGATAAGATTGTAAAGCAGTTTAAAGAATTAGTTAGCATTGATAGCCATTCTAAGGAAGAAGGAGAAATAGCTACCTACCTAAGTAATTTGTTAGAAGAATGGGGATTAGAGGTAACAACTGATGATGCTGGAGAAAAAATTGATGGTGAAACAGGTAATATAATTGCTAAATTAAAGGGTGACCCTGATTTGCCTACTTTGTTATTCTGTGCTCATATGGATACAGTAATTCCGGGAGAAAATGTAGAAGCAGTAATTGAAGATGATGTTATTTATAGTCAGGGAGATACTATTTTGGGTTCTGACGATAAAGCTGGAATTACTGCAATTTTAGGAATGCTAAAAGCAATTCAAGAGCGTGATATTGAGCATGGTGATATAGAGATTGTGTTTACTGTAGCAGAGGAAATAGGTTTATTAGGTGCTAAAAATTTAAATTATGATCTATTAGAGGCTGATTTAGGTATTATTTATGATTCAGGAGGTCCAATTGGAACTATAGTGACTCAGGCTCCAGCTCAAGATCAGATTAATGTTGAAGTAATAGGAAAATCAGCTCATGCTGGTTTAAATCCTTCAGGTGGAGTTAATGCTATTAAAGTTTCTAGCATGGCTATTTCAAATTTGAATTTAGGTCAAATTGATGAAGAAACAACTGCTAATATTGGAGTTATTAAAGGTGGTCATGCTACTAATATTGTACCTGATTTAGTTGAATTAGAAGGTGAAGCACGTAGTAGAGATGAAGATAAGTTAGAGCAACAAATAGAACATATGATTGATATTTTTGAAAAATCTGCTAAAAAATATTCAGCAGAAGTAAATATCGATGTAGAACGGATGTATTCTGCTTTTGATTTAACTGAAAGTGATCCTTCGGTTAAATTAGTAGTGGAAGCAGCTAAAAATTTAGGGGTAGAACCTAAATTAGAAGCTACTGGTGGTGGTAGTGATGCTAATATTTTAAATGGGCAAGGAATTGAAACGGTAAATTTAGGTGTTGGCATGACTGATGTTCATTCTACTGATGAAAATATCAAAGTAAAAGATTTAGTTGATGCGGTACGCTATTCGGTAGAGATAGTTAAAGAATCTGCTAACTTATTTTAAGTTTTAACTCTCAGTAAAGTTAAATTTGCTGAGAGTTTTTTTATTTTTTGCTCTTAAGCTGGTAATAATAAATTATGACTAAGGTTTTAATTTTAGAAAGGAGAAAATGATGATAGAGTTAAAAGAAGCTAAAGTTGAAGAAATTATTTCTCATAGATCTGCTTTAACAAAAGTAAAATTAAAAATAGGAAGGGAAATAAAAACCGCTATTAATTATGATCAGTTATCGGGCTCAATTGAAGAAGGGGATAAAGTAATTGTTAATACTTCTGCTACTTCTTTGGGGTTAGGAACTGGTGGTTATGACTTTATAGTTTATATTTTAGGGAAAGAACAGTCTTTAGCAGAACAAGGACATATAATGAAATTAAGATATACTCCCTATCAATTACAGACCTGTTCGATTGCTGAACAAGAGAATGATTTCCACGAACAATTTGCTGATGTAGATTCTTTAGCTGCTACTCCAGTGGTAGTAGGCACCTTACATAGTATGTTAGCCCCGATTGTAGCTATGATTAAGGCTAAGAGACCTCAAGCTAAAGTTGCTTATATTATGACAGATGGTGCTGCCTTAGCTTTGGCTTTGAGTGATTTGGTCTATCAATTACAAGAATTAAAGTTAATAGATTTAACCATTACGTGTGGGCATGCATTTGGGGGCCAAATAGAAGCGGTTAATATTTATTCAGCGTTATTGGGAGCTTATCTGCACGAAGTCGATATTATTGTTGTGACTATGGGCCCAGGTATTGTAGGGACTGGGACTAAATATGGATTCAGTGGTACTGAACAGGCAGATATATTAAATGCTGTTAGTAATTTAGGTGGCCTTCCGATTGCAGTACCTAGAATCAATTTTGGAGATTCCAGAGAAAGGCACTATGGTTTAAGCCATCATAGCAGAACTAATTTAGGAGAATTAGTATTAGTAAAATCATTAATAGGAATTCCTAAATTCAGCGGTCAAAGAAAAAGAATAATCCAGGAACAATTAAAAGAGGCAAAAATTAGCGATAAGCATCAGATTTTTTATAAGTCGCAGCAAGAAGTAGATTCAGAGTTAGATAATTTTGATATTAAGTTAACTACTATGGGACATAGTTATAATCAAGTTCCAGAATATTTTTTAACAGCTGGATTAGGGGGCGTGATTGCAGTAGAACAATTGGAAATAAATAGGGGTTAATTTGTAGTTTAGGGGGGAGGAAGATTAAAAATAATCAAGTTAAGACCTTAAATATAACGTATAATGCTTCAGGAGCAGTGCAAGGTGCTAAACGCGGTGATGTAGTTATGATTGTTGATGCTATTGATATGTCTACTACAGCTGAAGCAGTTTTAGATGATGGAGCAATAATGGTTTTAGGGGCTAGTCCTGATGGAATAAATGTTCCTGTAAAAGTCAATCCTAAAAAAATAGGATATCAAGCAGGGAAAGTAGCATTAAAGAATAATACTAAGGTTATAATAATTACAGAGCCTCGTTTTTCTAAACCAGAGCAAAGATTAGAAAAGATAAAAGTGGTGCGTAGGGGAATTGTAAAAAGTGGAGCTCAAATAGAAGATGTTTTCCCTAATGTTGGAGCTCAAATAACTAGATTTGCTAATTTTACAGGGAAAGTTATAATAATTGTCAGTAATAGTGGAGGAGTAGCATTTGACGCTGCCTATAATCAAGAAGCATTAAAAGTTATAACTGGTACAGTAGTTCGAACAGTATCCCAAAAAGGTATCAAACCAGTCAAAACAGCAGCACAGAGAGCAATTGCAGTAGCTACAGAGTATGGTGCAGGAATTACTATAGTAGCTGCTAGTTCTAATTCTTATGAAGATATATTAGCAGTTGATAAAATAGCAACAGCAATAATTGATTTAGGCTTTTTAGACATTAAGCAAGGTGGGATAGAAGATCATGATTAATTATGGTTATTCAATGCATAAGTTAAATTATTTTTTTCGACGCTATTCATTATTTTTATTATTAATCTTGATTTCTTTAGTTGTAGGTATTATTACTGGTAGTATTGCAGTTAAAGTTTTGTCTTATCAGCAGAAAGAAGAATTAGTTAATTATTTAGGTGATTTTTCAGGAGAAGTTGAAAAATTAATAGTTAATCGTCAAGTAGTATTTAAAGAACTTGTCTTGTCTAATTTAAAATTTGTTTTTGTTTTATGGTTATTAGGTTTAAGTTTAGTAGGAATTGTATTTATACCTCTGATTATCTTCTTTCGTGGATTCATTCTAGGATTTACAGTGGGTTTTTTGGTTGATGAAATGTTTTTTAAAGGGTTTTTATTAGCTGCGATAGCCATTTTTCCTCAAAATTTATTTATGTTACCTTCATTATTATTAGGTGCTTTATTTTGTTTAGTTTTTGCTTTTAAACTAAGTATTAGAATTGTAGGGCAAAATGATCATGCACCTAATTTTTCTACTGTAATAATTAATTATTCTTTGTTAATGTGCATGTCTGCTGGATTATTAGTGATGGCAGCAGTAATAGAAACTTATCTAACTCCGTTATTAATTAGTTTATTTAGCAATTTTTTAGGAACTTAAGCAGGAGTTTTATAATTTATAAAGAATAAATAATATAGCAGTCGTCTGATGTCTAACAAGTAAGTTATAAATTGTTTTTTTTATAATAATATAAACACAAAATAAATAGTTAATAAAAGCTGAAGACTTAATTAAGTTAATTTAAGATTCAAGTACAGCCAAATAAAATCTAACTAACGGGGGGATAACGATGAATCAAATTAATCGAGTAAATGTAATTGTATTAGACAGTGTAGGTATTGGTTATTTGCCAGATGCAGAGAAATTTGGTGACGAAGGAGCAGCAACTTTGCCTCATATTGCTGAAATGGTAAATGGATTAGATTTGCCTAATTTAGAACAATTGGGATTAGGTAATCTAGCAGAGATTAAAGGTGTTAATAAAGTTGAAGATCCTAAAGCATCTTTTGGTCGGATGAAAGAACAATCTAATGGAAAAGATACTACAACTGGGCATTGGGAATTAGCAGGATTAGTATCACAAGAACCTTTTCCTACTTATCCTGATGGATTTCCAGAGGAAGTAATGGAAGAATTTCATGAAGCGATTGGTAGAGAAAGCTTAGGGAATAAACCTGCTTCTGGAACAGTAATTATTGAAGAATTAGGAGAAGAACATTTGTCTACTGCTAAGCCTATTGTTTACACTTCCGCTGATAGTGTATTTCAAATTGCTGCTCATGAAGAAGTAATTTCAGTTGATGAACTTTATGAAATGTGCAGAAAGGCAAGAGAAATTTTGCAAGGAGAGCATGCTGTAGCTCGGGTTATTGCTAGACCTTTTGTAGGTGAATTAGGTGACTTTACTAGAACTGCTAATCGTAAAGACTTTTCTTTAGAGCCTCCTCAAGACACAGTATTAGACATTTTAAAAGAAAATGATAAAGATGTATTAGCAGTCGGAAAAATAGAAAATATTTTTGTTGAAAAGGGTATTACAGATGCTGTTCATACTAAAGATAATATGGATGGAGTCGATAAAACTTTAGAATATTTGCGAGAAGATAATGAAGGTTTGATTTTTAGTAATTTAGTTGATTTTGATCAAAAGTATGGTCACCGGAGAAATCCTGAAGGTTATGCTCAAGCTTTAAAGGATTTTGACCAGCGCTTACCGGAAATTATTGATGCATTAAATGATGATGACTTATTAATGATAGTAGCTGATCATGGTTGTGATCCGACTTATACAGGAACAGATCATACAAGAGAATATGTACCATTATTAGCTTATGGAGCTGAAACTGGAGTGGACTTAGGTACTAGAGATACTTTTGCTGATTTAGCTGCTACAATAGCTGATATTTTCTCTGTTCCTGATACTGGGAATGGAAGTAGTTTTGCTAAAGAATTAAAGATTAATAAATAAGGGGGTAGTTTGTAAATGTCTCAATCTAGAATGGATGAATTGCAAGAGAGTGTTAATTATATTAAGAATAAGATTGATTTTGAACCACAATTAGCTTTAATTTTAGGTTCAGGTTTAGGAGTATTAGCTGAAGAGATAACAGATAAAATTGAAATTTCTTATGGAGAGATACCCAATTTTCCTACTTCAACTGTAGAAGGACACGCTGGGCAATTAGTGATTGGTAAATTAGAAGGTCGGAAAGTAGTTACTATGCAAGGAAGATTTCATTATTATGAAGGATATGATATGTCTGCTATTACTTTTCCAGTCCGGGTAATGAAATTATTAGGGGCTGAAAAGTTAGTAGTTACAAATTCAGCTGGTGGAGTTAACCGTAACTTTAATGTTGGAGATTTAATGTTGATTAATGATCATTTGAATTTAATGGGGACTAATCCGTTAATTGGTTCTAATCAAGATGAATTAGGGCCAAGATTTCCTGATATGTCTGAAGCATATAGTAATCAATTGATTACAGTAGCAGAAAGAGTTGCTGATGATAAAGGTCTTAGTTTAAGAAAAGGAGTTTACACTGGTATGTCAGGACCAAGTTATGAGACTCCTGCTGAAGTAAGAATGATTAATCAATTAGGCGGTGATGCAGTAGGAATGTCAACTGTGCCTGAAGTTATCACTGCTAATCATGCTGGAATGGAAGTGCTTGGGATTTCCTGTATCACTAATATGGCAGCAGGTATTTTAGCTGAGCCATTGTCTCATGATGAAGTAATTGAGACTACACAAAAAGTTAAGCCTAAATTCATTAGTTTAGTCGAAGGAATCGTAAAAGCAATTAGTAACTAGTAGAGAGCTAAGTGTAAGTCATTGCATATAGATTGCGCAGTTGATATAAGCAATAAGTAGAGAGATTAGGACTGTACGGAGAGTCTTTGAATTTTAAGACTCGGAGGAAGAGTAAAGAGAAAAAAGTAAGACAGTGACAAGAAAATGTAGAGACTGGGCAGTGCCAAGTCTGTATAATAACAAAAAATAGGGTTGAGTTTGTGTTTGTACTGATTACTCTTTACTAACTTCTCATTACTATTCTTGTTACAATTATAGGGGTGATATAATGCGACCAAATGATATTATTGAGACGAAAAAAGAAGGTGGAAAATTAAAAGCTGATGAAATAGATTTCTTAATTAATGGTTATACTAATGGTGATATTCCTGATTATCAATTATCAGCTTGGGCTATGGCAGTCTATTTTCAAGGCATGGATAAAGAAGAAACAGCTATGTTAACGAAGACAATGGCTGAATCTGGTGAAACTATAGATTTAAGCAAGATTAAAGGTACTAAAGTAGACAAGCATAGTACAGGTGGAGTTGGTGATACAACTACTTTGATTTTAGCTCCTCTAGTAGCTGCTTGTGGTGCTCCTGTAGCTAAAATGTCAGGCCGGGGTTTAGGACATACTGGTGGTACGATTGATAAATTAGAGGCAATTCCTGGTTTTAAGACCTCTTTAAGTACAGAAAAATTCATTAATAGTGTCAATCAAATTGGAGCAGCAGTAGCTGGTCAAACAGGTAATTTAGCTCCAGCAGATAAAAAACTTTATGCTTTACGTGATGTAACAGCTACTGTAGATTCTATTCCTTTAATCGCTAGCAGTATTATGAGTAAAAAGATTGCTTCAGGAGCCGACGGAATTGTGTTAGATGTAAAAACTGGTGATGGTGCCTTCATGAAAACTTATGATGGTGCTTTAGAATTAGCCGAAACAATGGTTGAAATTGGAGAAGAAGTGGGGCGAGATGTAATTGCAGTAGTTTCCGATATGAATCAACCATTAGGTAAAGCTGTAGGAAATAGTTTAGAAGTTAAAGAGGCTATAGATACTCTAAAAGGAGAAGGCCCTGAAGATTTAACTAATCTATGTATTACTCTTGCTGCGCAAATGCTGCAGTTATCTAATGTTGTGGAGACTAAAGAAGAAGCAATTAATAAAGCAACTACAGCTCTCAATAATGGTGCGGCATTAAATAAGCTAAAAGAAATGATTGCTAATCAAGGTGGTAATTCAGAAGTAGTAGATGACTATCAATTACTGCCGCAAGGGGAAAATAAATTGGAAATAAAAGCTCAACAATCAGGATATGTACAAAAGATCAAGGCTAAAGATGTTGGCTTAAGCGCAATGTTATTAGGAGCAGGTCGTGCAACAAAAGAAGATGAAATAGATTTGGCAGTAGGTATTGAGTTAACTAAGAAAGTAGGAGATGAAGTAACAGCAGGTTCAACTTTAGCCACCTTAATTTATGATAGTGAAGAAGATTTGGAGGAAGCAAAAGATAAACTTAATTCTGCTTATCAGATAGGTAAAGAAGCACCAGAAGAAAATCCGTTGATCTATGATGTAGTAAAATAATAATATAACTAAAAGACCAGGTTTCCTCCTGGTCTTTTAGTAGTTTTAAAAAATTTGTGTCTATGATTTTTTAAGGGAAACATTTATGATGAAATCACCTATTTCTGTGTGTAAAGGAATTGCTAAAAATTGGCCTGGACCAGTTGAAATTTGTAAATTATCGCCGACTGTAATTGATGGTGGAGTAATATTACATTGAAATCCTTGGTTATTTAAATTGGTAATTGAATTTCCAGTAATAATATTAGCTAATTCACCTACTGCTGAACTTGCTAAATCATTAAATTCTTCTATTTCCATTCCTGACATTTTTTCAACTATTGCTAAAGCTGTATCTTCTGTCATACTAAAGTAAACAAATCCTTCTAAATCACCTGTAACCCCAATTGATGCATTGATTTTTTCAGCTGTGAAATGATTTTCTTTGGCTTCTAGGTCTCCTCTTTCCATTTCGACATCTAGCATATCTTTTAAAATACTTTGAGTAGCATTAAAAATAGGATTGATGTATTCTGCTTTCACATTTTATTCCTCCCTTAAATTACATAAGAAATAGGTTTTGGTCTATATAATATGCATTCTACAAAAAATTAAAAACACCTTGCTTTATTAAATATTATTTTTATCTAAGATAGCATTAGTAAATTTTAGTCTAATTTTGTTTTACTTCGCGAAAAAGTTAATGAATATTTTTTGTTGTAAATAAATATATTAATAAAAAGCGAGGTGTTTAATAAGTGGTATCCATTGCTAAGAAGAATAAATTATTGTTTAGTATTTTGTTTTTATTTTGCTTGTTAGCTATTATTTCTAAGCCAGTAACTGCAAACAGATTGGATTTTGAATTAAAATCTGAATCAGCAGTACTAATGGAGTTTAATAGCGGAAGAATTTTATATGAAAAGAAGGCAGATAAGAAACTTTCTCCAGCTAGTATTACTAAAATTATGACCATGTTATTAGTAATGGAGGCATTAGAAGAAGACCGCATTAAATTAACTGATCAAATAATGGTTAGTGAACATGCAGCTAGTATGGGTGGTTCGCAAATTTGGTTAGAGCCAGGAGAAAAAATGGAATTAGAAGAGCTTTTAAAAGCGGTAGCAATTGTTTCAGCTAATGATGCTTGTGTAGCAATAGCAGAGTATTTATGTGGAAGAGAAGAGGAATTTATAGAGCAGATGAATTTAAAGGCTAAAGAATTAGGAATGAAAAATACTAAGTTTTATAATACTAATGGATTACCAATTAAAGGGGATAAGGAAAAAGGAAATTATACTACAGCTCATGATATAGCTTTAATGACGAAAGAACTATTGCAATATCCTCAGATATTAAACTATACTTCTGTGTGGATTGATCATTTGCGAGATGGAGATTCTTTTTTACGTAATACGAATAAATTAGTTAGATTTTATGAGGGAGCAGATGGAGTTAAGACCGGTTATACTTCAGAGGCAGAATTTTGTTTGTCAGCAACTGCTAAAAAAGACGGATTACGTTTTATATCAGTAATTATGAAAGCGCCAAGTTCTCAAGTTCGTTTTGAAGAAAGTAAACTTTTATTATCATCTGCCTTTAATATCTATCGCTCTTTATTAGTAGTTAAGGCTGATGAAATCATAGGGGAAATAAAAGTTTTTAAAGGAGAACAACAAGAAGTCACTGCAGTATCAGAGAAGGGATTAACTGTTTCATTCTTAAAAGGAGAAGAGAATAAATTATTAAAAAGGACTATTTTGAAGCAAGAAGTAACTGCTCCAATTAAAAAAGGTGATAAAATAGGAAAAATTTTAGTTTTTAAAGGGGAAGAAAGAATTGGGTCAGTAAATTTAGTTGCCCAAGATAATGTGAAAAAAGCTAGTTTTTTAAAAATCATTACTAACTTATTTACTAAATTTGTTAGTAATTTAATCGTTTGATCTAAAGTCAATCATTATGATTGACTTTTTTTATATTTATCTCGGAAAATTTAAAGGAAAAATATGGTTAATGATGAAAATATAACTTAAAGGAGGGGGTGGGAAAATGAAATTAATAGCGGAAAAGATTACTTCGAATTTAATTGTTAGAATAAATGGTAATTTTGATCTACATACTGCTGAATATTTTAAAAAGCAAATTAGCAGTTATTTAAAAAAAGAAATCAATAATTTAATTTTAGACCTTCAGTCTATTGATGTGATAGATAGTTCAGGGATTGGAGCTATTTTAAGTATCTATAAAAAAATAAAGAAAAGGGGAGGAAAAATAGTTATAATAAATATAAATCCTACTTTAAAGAGAATATTTGAGTTATCAGGTCTATTAAATATAATTAAAGTTTATTCTTCTCAAAGGGAAGCGTTAGAAAAATTGCAAAGGAGGTAATTTAATTGGGAAATTATGCAAAGTTAATTATTAAAAGCCAAACTGATAATTTAGGTTTAGCTAGAATAACTGCTGCATCTTTTGCAGCACAGTTAGACTTTACTGTATCAGAAATTGAAGAATTGAAGGTGGCTATTTCAGAGGCTGTATCTAATGCTATTGTCCATGGTTATCAAGAAGAAAATGGAGAAATTGAAATAAGTATGGAATTAAGCCATAATCAATTGATTATAGTAGTAGTTGATGAGGGAGTAGGAATGGCAAATCCAAAAGAAGCATTTAAAGCTTCTTATACTACTACTGATGAAAGAATGGGATTAGGATTAACCTTTATTAATTCATTTATGGATAAGGTAGAAATAGATTCCAAAGTAGAAGTAGGTACTAAAATAAAAATGATTAAATCTCCTGAACAGATAAAAAAACAGATCAATTAGGCTCAATAACTATGATTGAATTTAATAAAATTAAAGAAAAGGAATTATTGTCTACGCCTGAAACAAAAGAATTATTAGCTCAAGCTCAACAGGGAGATAAAATAGCTAAAGATAAATTAGTTTGTCATAATTTACGCTTAGTTTTAAAAATAGCCCATCGTTTTAAAACAGAACAATATCAAATTGATGAAATCTTTCAAGTAGGAACTATTGGCTTAATGAAGGCAATTGAAAACTTTGATTTAAGTAGAAAAGTTGAATTTTCTACTTATGCAGTTCCTGTGATTATTGGTAAGATCAGGTCTTATTTAAGAGATGATGAACAGATTAAAATTGGTCGGACTTTAAAGCAAAGGGCTAAGCAAATAAAGAAAATGCAGGAGCAATTAAATAAGGAATTCAAAAGAGAAGCTACAATTCAAGAATTGAGTAGTGCTTTGAATTTATCATCTCAACAAATAGTTAGTGCTTTAGAAGCAGCACAAACGCCAAGCTCAATTTATGATAAGGTCTATCAACAAGGAGATGATAGCTTAAAACTAATAGACCAGTTAATGTCTGAGGATGATATTTATGAAAAAGAAATTAATCGTTTAACATTATCTCAAATATTAAAAGACCTTACCCCTAGAGCTAAAAGAATTATTAAGTTGCGATATTTTGATGACAAGAGCCAATCAGAAATTGCTGATTTGATTGGAGTTTCACAAGCTCAAGTTTCAAGGTTAGAGAAGAAAATATTGAATAATATCCGTGATAAATTAAAAGGAAATCAATCTGGAATTAAAAACTAGTCATGCAAAACATAATTAAATTGTAATAAAAAAGATCGGCAACTGCCGATCTTTTTTATTTTTTTGTATGATAAATTCACATTTGCACATAATATCTTATTAAGAAGCCAGATTACTTCATAAGGAGTAGATTATAATGAAAAACAATAAATTTGTGATTATTTTATTTTGTGTAGTATTTATTATATTTATTAGCCTGTGGTTGGTGAATAGTGGAATATTTTTTCAAGATGAAGTTTCATCTCGAGCTAAAAAAGTTTTTGCACCGCAGCGGATAAGTGTTGTCTCTTATGAATAATGAGCTGCCACCGGAAATTTTTTTAAAATTAAAAAATGACCTAACTGCTTACTCTGGACAAGACTTATTGTTATCAGACTTAGTCAATATAATTGCTCCACCTGAAATAGAAGAAAAATTAAAGAATATTTTAATTAAAACGGTAAAACAAAAGCCAGAAACTTCAATTGTAGTTTCTTCATTAGAAGTTATAACAGCTATTAAAGATAAATTTCCTAAGGCTAGTCTTAAACACTTAGGGACAAATAATTTAGTGATTGATGTTGTTGCTCGGGAACCTTCCAATAATAAATCTTTGTTGTCTAATACCCAACCTTCCTTTTTAGTTGTTTGTTTAGTAGGGATAGTTTTATTTATTGGCTCTGGCATGGCAATTATGCATTTTCATGCTGATGTAAATATTAAACAAGTACATCAAGAAGTGTATCAAATGATTATGGGTCAAGAAAAAAACAATCCTTTATTATTAGAGATTCCTTATTCTTTAGGAATAGCTTGTGGAATGATTATTTTTTTTAATAACTTTTTGAGCTTTAAATTTGATAGTGATCCTAGCCCATTAGAAATAGAAATGTTCTTATATGAAGATAAGATAAATCAATATGCTATATATAAGAAGGAAGAATTAGATAGTAGTTAGGTTAGGTGTTAATAATGCTAGAATTTTTTTTAATATTAGTTGGATTTTCGGAAGGAGTAATTATTGGTTCAGGATTAGCAGCTTTTTTATTAGTTCTTAAAATAATTCCACGTTTAATTAGATTTGGAAGTAGTAATCAATATCTAAAGGATTATCAAGCAGTTGTTGTTTTAGGAGCAATAACTGCTACTTATTTTCAATTTTATACTTGGCAGTTACCACAAATTTATCTTTTAAATGAAGTATTAACTATTATTATTGGTTTTATTTTTGGAATTTTTGTCGGATTAATAGCTGCAGCATTAACTGAAACTTTAAAAGCCCTTCCTATTTTAAGTAAAAGAGTAAATTTAGAAAATAGAATTAAAACTCTACTATTTTTTCTTATTTTAGGTAAAGTAATAGGTTCTTTAATTTATTGGTTTTATCCTCAATTATGGTCATAATAATCATTGCTAAGGGGGTTGAAAGATGGCACAAATAGATAAATCTATTCAAGATTATAAAAAAATGGTAAACAAACATCATCCGCAAGAATCTAAACTAAAAAATTTTTTCTTAGCCTATTTATTTGGTGGTAGTATCTGTTTGGTAGGTCAAATCATTAATAATTTATTTGTTTTTTTTAACTTTAATCCAACTCAAGCGGGAACCTTAACCACAATAGTTTTAATTTTAATTGGAGGCTTATTAACTGGTTTAGGCATCTATGATGAACTGGCTCAGATAGCAGGGGCAGGAACAATTGTGCCCATTACTGGATTTGCTAATGCAGTAGTGTCACCGGCTTTAGAGTATAAACAGGAGGGATATATTTTAGGAACTGGCACTCAAGTATATTCGATTGTTGGCCCTGTATTGACTTATGGGATGTTAACTGCTATGTTAGTAGGAATTTTAAAACTATTAATAATTTAGAAATGAGGTGAAAGCATGAAAAAGCTTGGTCAACAAACAATTCAATTTGATAATTCACCTCAAATCATTTCTTCTGCTTCAATTGTAGGAAAAAAAGAATTTGAAGGACCCTTAGGAGAATACTTTGACCAGGTTCTAAAAGATGCTTATCATCAACAGAAATCTTGGGAATTGGCCCAGGTTAAAATGACAGAAGATGTATTAGCTAAAGCCTTAGAAAAAGTCAGTTTGGCCCAAAATGAAATTGATTATTTATTAGCAGGAGATTTATTAAATCAAATTGTTGCTTCTAATTTTGCTGCTCGTAATTTTCCTGCTGCTTTTTTAGGGCTTTATGGAGCATGTTCAACAATGATTGAAGCATTAGCGATGGCTGGATTAATGGTTGATGGTGGTGCAGCGAATAATATTTTAGCATTTACTTCGAGTCATTATCAAGCTACTGAAAGACAATTTAGAACCCCTAATGAATATGGCGATAAGTATCCGTCTTATAAACAGCGTACAGTTACTGGAGGAGGAACAATGATTGTTTCTAATCAGACTGGAGGAGTAAAATTAACTGAAGCTACCTTTGGTAAAATAGTTGATTTAGGAATAGCAAATCCTCAAGATATGGGGGGGGCAATGGCTCCTGCGGCTGCTGATACAATTTTGCAGCATTTAGAAGATACAGGACGTAGTCCGAATTATTATGATCTGATTATCACTGGAGATTTAGGAAAAGTTGGGAAATCATTAACCATCGAATTATTAGCAGAACAAGGATGTCAAGTTCAGGATAATTATGATGATTGTGGAGTTTTAATTTATAATTCAAGTCAAAAAGTAGGAGCAGGAGGAAGTGGTTGTGGCTGTTCAGCTGTAGTTACAGCATCATATTTATTACCACAAATTATGCATAATAATTATGATAAAATTTTAGTTTTAGGAACAGGAGCATTATTAAATCCGACAATTTCTTTACAAGGAGAAACAATTCCTAGTATAGCTCATGCAGTAGCTTTAGAAAGTACAGGGCATTTAACTTCTGGGATTGGGCGCGAAGATATTAGACAAAGCTTAGCCACTTCAATTGAAGATTTGTCAGGAGTTGAATGAAAATGATCATTTATTTATTATCTTTTTTAGTAGGAGGATTAATTTGTGCTAGTGGGCAACTATTTCTTGATTTTAGTAATTATACTCCAGCTCATTTATTAGTCTTATTAGTTGTTATTGGATGTTGTTTAACTGGGCTGGGAATTTATTCACAATTAATAGATATAGCAGGGGCAGGAGTAACTGTACCAGTAATGAATTTTGGTTTTATATTAACTAAAGGGGTATTAATGGAAGTAGAACAAAGTGGGGTTTTAGGATTATTTACTGGTGCATTAGAAATTGCTAGTGCAGGTGTTAGCGCAGCAATAATTATTAGTTTTTTAATAGCTGTTATTTTCAACCCCCAAGAATAAGAGTGAAAAATAGTTTTTGAATTTCAATTCATAAAGGAGAATAAAATGGGAAATAATAAAGTTGTAGCAGTTACTGATGGTGATTCGACAGCAGCTAAAGCTGTGCAAAAGGCAGCTGAACAATTAAATTTAACTGTTATTTATGAATCAGCTGGTAACCCTACAACTATTTCTGGTTCAGAAATAATTACTAAAATAAAAGATTGTGCTGATGAGCCAGTAATAGTAATGTTTGATGACCAAGGAGAAGTAGGGGCAGGATTAGGTGAAAAAGCATTTTTAGAAGTTTTAAGAGCGCCTGAAATTGAAATTATAGGTGTTTTAGCTGTAGCTTCAGATTTGAAAAAAGTTCAAGGAATTACACCTGATTTTTCAATTACTCAGAATCAAGAATTAGTCAAAGAGCCAGTTGATAAGATAGGAAAAGCAGAAGCAGTAGGACACAAAACTTTAGAGGGAGATACTCTTGATATGCTTAATATGTTATCTGATACATTAATTGTTGGTATTGGTGATATAGGAAAAATGGATGACAAAGATTCAGTTGAGCAAGGTGCTCCAATAACTACTAGAGCAATTTCAGAGATACTACAAAGGAGTGAATATGAAGTTGGAAATTAGCAAAGATTTATCTAAAAATTTAACAGCAATTAAAGAAGAAATAGGTGGGCCAAAAACCTTTGATTTGGTTAATCGTGATTTTGAAATTGGAGATAAAGAAGTAAGTTTAGTTTTTATCGATAGTTTTGCTAAAGGAGATTTATTAAATAAAATTTTAGAATTTTTAATGAAGACCAAAAGGGAAGAAATAAGTATAGATGTATTAAAAAAATTATTAAATAATCGATTACCAATTTTAGAAGTTACAGTAGTTGATAAAATCGATGATTTGATTGATGAAGTTTTATCTGGTCCACAAGCATTATTAATTGATGGGATAGATCAAGCCATTATTATTGATGCTCGAACTTGGATGAGTCGTACTCCAGAAGAGCCAGAATTAGAAAAAGCAACTAGAGGTCCAGAAGATGGTTTTATTGAAACTATGTTATTTAATTTACAAATGATTCGTAGAAGAATTAGGGACCCTAAGTTAAGAGCTGAAGTGATAAAGGTTGGTCAGAGGTCTCAAACTGATACATGTGTAGTTTATATCGATGATATTGCTAACCTTAGTCTAGTGGAAGATATTAAAGATAGATTAAATAAAATAGAAGTTGATGGGCTTCCTTTAGCTGATAGAACAATAGAAGATTATTTAGTAGGAGATAAATTTAATCTATTACCTAAAGTAAGATATACTAATCGAGCTGATATTGCTTCCTCACATTTATTAGAGGGCAAGATTTGTGTAATTGTGGATAATTCTCCTACAGTGTTGTTATTGCCAGCTACCATGTTTGACCATACTCAAACCTTAGAGGATTATAGACAACCTCCTATTCCAGGCACTTATATTAATTTGTTACGTTTATGTTCTATTTTAATTTCTCTCTTTTTACCTGCTTTATGGTTATTATTTGCTTATAATCCTAACTGGTTACCAGAAATATTACAAATTATCGGTCCTAAAGAAATCGGCAAAATTCCCTTGGGGATTCAATTTGTTCTGGCAAGTATAGGTATTGATTTAATTAGAATTGCGTCCATTCAAACTCCTAGTTCTTTAGCGACTTCTTTAGGTTTGATTGGTGCTTTAATGCTGGGAGAGTTTTCTGTAAAGGTAGGATTATTTGCACCAGAAGTAATATTATATATGGCAATTGCAGCCATTAGTAGTTTTACTATTCCAGGGTTTGAATTTTCCTTGACCCTGAAGTTGTTTAGATTATTTTTAATAATAGCAGTAATTTTATTTAAAGGACTTGGATTGATAGTGGGAAGTGTTATTGTTTTCTTGATTTTTGCTTTAAGCAAATCTTTTGGCACTCCATATTTATGGCCGTTGCTACCATTTAATTGGCAAGCATTAAAAACTTATTTTATTCGTCAGTCAACTTTAAGTTTAGATAAAAGACGTAGTAATGTACACCAATTAGAAGATCAAACGAGAAAATGAAGTTTAAGGAGTGAGAAAATGTCAAAGATTAAGATTGGATTGCCTCGTGCTTTATTATATCACAGATATTATGAAGGATGGGAAACTTTTTTTGAAAGTCTAGATTGTGAAATAGTTAAAGCCAAATCTTCTACTAAATATATACTTGACCGAGGAGTTAAAGTAGCTGAAGAAGAGGCATGTTTGCCTGTTAAGTTATTTTTAGGGCATGTTGAATATCTTAAAGATAAGAGTGATTATATCTTTGTACCTCGCTTAGTAAGTGTAGAGAAAAATAAATATTTATGTCCTAAGTTTCTAGGACTGCCTGAAATGGTCAAGTCATCAATTACAGGACTACCTAAATTAATTGATGTAACAATCGATTTAAGAGACAGGAAAAGTAATTTGCTAAAAGTAGCTTTAGAAATTACTCAGCAATTGAATAAAAGTTATTATCAATCTTTAAAAGCATTTGTACAAGGCTATTTAGCATTTAAAAGATCTATTCAGTATCCTTCGAACAGACAAAAGCAGAGGGGGCAATATAAAGTTGGAATCTTAGGACATGAATATATAGTTTATGATGATTATATTAATATGGGTCTCATTAATAAGTTAAAAGAGTTAGGTGTTAGGGCAGTTACAACTGAAATGTTAGATAAGAGAGAACTAAAGTCTGGTTTATCACAAGTGTCTAAGGATATGTTTTGGACATTTAGTGAACGAATGTTAGGAACAGCCTATCATTTTTTTGAGAATAATGAGATTGATGGTATTATTCAATTAACTGCTTTTGGCTGTGGATCTGATTCATTAGTAGGGGAAATGATTGCACGTGAAGCACGAGACAAAACTGATTTGCCTTTTATGAGTCTTAATTTAGATGAGCATACTGGAGAAGCAGGGTTGATTACTAGATTAGAAGCCTTTATAGATATGCTTAAGTGGAGGGATAACTAAAATGAAAGTTACTTTTCCTCAAATGGGGACTATGGAGATTGCTGTTAAAACTTTATTAGAAGAATTAGGATTAGAGGTAATACCCCCTCCTAAAATTACTCAAAAGACTTTAGATTTAGGAGTTAAACATTCGCCAGAATTTGCTTGCTTACCTTTGAAAATAAATATTGGAAACTATATTGAGGCTTTAGAAAATGGAGCAGACACCATCATTATGGGAGGCGGAGTTGGACCATGTAGATTTGGATATTATGGTGAGGTAGAAAGAAAAATATTAGAAGATTTAGGTTATGATTTTAAGATGATTATCGTAGAACCAATCCAAAATGATTGGTGGGGTTTTTATAAGAAATTAAAGTTATTATTAACTAATATCTCTTGGTTTAATTTAAAGCAAGCTTGGCAGAGAGCTTGGGCTAAAGGGACAGCAGTTGATAATTTGGCTAAGACAGTTAACCAGATTAGGGCTTATGCACAAGATCGAAAGTTAGCCCAGGAAATGTATGAACAGGCTTTAACTGAAATAGACGCAGCAAAACGAATAATTGAAATTGAAAAACTAGAGCAAAGTTATCAGACTGAATTAAAGCAATTACCACAACGCCAAAATTTTTCTCCTTTAAAAGTAGGAATCGTAGGAGAAATTTATGTTGTTTTAGAGCCAGCAGTTAATTTTGCTATAGAGAAAAAATTAGGAGAAAGAGGAATTGTTGTAGATAGGTCGTTAACTTTGACCCAGTGGGTGAAAGAACATCTCTATTTAGGTCATTTCAAAGATGAAACTAAACATGAAGAAATTAAGGAGGCTGCAAGACCCTATTTGCAGCATATGGTAGGAGGACACGGTTTAGAAACAATTGGAGAAACATTTTTGTATGCTCAAGATAATTATGATGGTGTTATTCATCTAAGTCCTTTTACTTGCATGCCTGAAATTATTGCTAAAAGCATTTTACCGCGGGTAAGTCAAGATTTAGACCTCCCAGTATTATCTATTACAGTTGATGAACATACAGGTGAAGCTGGTGTAATTACTCGTTTAGAAGCATTTATAGATTTATTAAAACGCAATCATCAAAAAGGAGAGGTAATATGAAAAAAGGGTTTCTAGGTATTGATGTAGGTTCTGTAAGTACAAATATAGTAGTATTAGGAACTGATAATAAGTTAATAAAAAAGTTATATTTAAGAACGAATGGACAGCCAATTGATGCTATCCAAAATGGATTAAAAAAAATAGAAGAAAATCTAGAAGTTGAGATTATGGGAGTAGGTACTACTGGTAGTGCTAGAGAATTAGCAGGAGTAATAGTGGGGGCAGATGTAGTTAAAAATGAAATAACTGCTCATGCAGTAGCAGGGTCTCATTTAGTTCCAGGAGTTAAGACTATTTTAGAAATCGGCGGTCAAGATTCTAAAATTATTATTTTACGGGACGGAATAGTAGTAGACTTTGCTATGAATACAGTTTGTGCAGCTGGAACTGGTTCCTTTTTAGACCAGCAGGCAAGTAGATTAGAATTAGCAATTGAAAAATTTGGAGAGCTAGCATTGGAATCTGATAATCCAGTTAGAATTGCTGGGCGCTGTTCTGTATTTGCTGAATCTGATATGATTCATAAACAACAGCTAGGGCATAGTCTAGAAGATATTATTGCAGGTTTATCGCAAGCGTTAGTAAGGAACTATTTAAATAATGTGGGACAAGGTAAAGAAATATTAGAGCCGATTATATTTCAAGGGGGAGTAGCTGCTAATCAAGGCATCAAGGCAGCTTTTGAAGGTGAATTAGATACAGAGGTGATCGTTCCAAAATACTATAATGTAATGGGGGCTTTTGGTTCAGCATTATTAGCCAAAGAAGCAGTGCAAGAAAATGATGAAAGTAATTTTAATGGTTTTAATGTCTCTGACTTTGATTATACTGCTTCTAGTTTTGAATGTCAGCAGTGTCCTAATCATTGTGAGATAATTAATATTCATCAAGAAGGCAAATTAGTTGCTCGTTGGGGATTTAAATGCTCTAAAGGCGAAAACAATCAAGTTCAAAGTAGTGGTAAGTAGATAAGTATGATACTGATAATTGGCCCACGGGTTAAAATTAATTTTAGGTTCTAGTTGACAAACTCTTCTCTAATAAATATAATATAAACAAATAGAACTGACTGGTCAGTTCTGATAGAAAAATATAAGGAGGAAAAATTATGCAGAGAATACTAAAATGGCCGTGGGTGGTTATTGGGATTATAGCTATAATAACTATATTTTTTGCTTTTCAATTACCAAATATAAAAATCAATAATGCAGTTAAGATCTTTTTGCCAGAAGATCATCCTGCTAAAGTAGCTAATAATAAGATGGAAGATATATATGGTAGTTCAGATATTATTGGCTTAGCAATTAAGAGTAAAAAAGGAGATTTATTGAATCAGCAAAATATTAAAGAAATATCACAAATAACTAAATCTCTAGAAGAAATTGTTAATGTTGATGAGGTAACTTCAATAACTAATGCTGATTATATTTCTGGAACTAGTAAAGGAATGAAAGTAGAAGAATTAGTTGAAGAATTACCAAAAAGTCAAAGTGATATCTATGATCTAAAAGAAAAATTATTAGCTTGGGATTTATATCGAGGGAATTTGTATTCAGATGATTTAGCTTCAACGCAGATTAGAGTGCAACTAAAAAAAGGATTAGCGATTGAAGAAAAAGAAGAAGTTTACAATAATATAAAGAATAAGCTAAAAAAATACAATAAGCATGATTTTGAATTTTATTTAGCAGGTAGTCCAGCTGTTAATGTACTAATGGGAAATAATATGGAATCAGATTTAAGGAGACTAGTACCATTTGTAATTGCTGTAGTATTAATTGTACTCTATTTATCCTTTAAAAATATTGGTGGAGTAATTTTACCAATGTTAACTGTTTCTATTAGTACAATTTGGGCTTTAGGAATAATGGCTTTATTAGGAATAGAGCTGACAATGGTTTCTACAGTTATTCCAGTGTTATTAGTAGCAGTCGGAAGTGCTTATGGAATTCATATTATTAGTCATTATTATGATGACTTGAGAAAAGAAAGTAAACATAATCTAACTGAAGAAAAACATCGCGAAATAGTATTTAAAACTGTTAAAAAGGTAGGTAAACCTGTTTTACTAGCAGGGCTAACAACTATTGTAGGTTTTTCTTCTTTAGCAACTAGTAGTATTATTCCAATTAAAGAGTTTGGTATTTTTACTGCTATAGGAGTTTTTACAGCTTTAATTGTTGCTTTGACATTAATACCTGCAATTCTATTAGCTCAGCATGGTAATTTAGAATATAATGAAGAAGAAAAAGAAGATAGTATTATCAATGGGGTTTTGATGAAATTATATAGTTATTTTTCTGGAGCTAGAGTTAGAGTATTGGTATTAGCGATTATAATAATGATAGCTTCGTTATATGGAATTTCTAAAGTAGTAATTGATAATGTCATGATTGAAATGTTTAGAGAAGATACAGAAATTAGAAAAGCAGATCAATTTATTAATCAAAACTTTAGTGGGACTAATATTCTAAATGTAATGATTGATGGTCCTAATGATGGCAGTCTTACTAATCCAGAAGTTTTAAAAGAAATGGATAACTTAAATAAGTATTTAATTAATAAATATGATCAAGTAGGGAAAGTCACTTCAGTAGCAGATTTTATTAAACGAATGAACCAAGTTATGCATTACCCTGAAGAAGAAACTGAAGATACTAATCAATCGCAGACTGAAGATTTAAGTGAAAATGAGACAACTTCAGATTTTGGTCAAGAAACAACGAGCAGTTTTGGAGAAGAGAACACGAGTGATTTTGGGTCTGAAACAACTAGTGACTTTAGTGAAGAAACAACTTCAGATTTTGGCAGTAGCAGTAAAGAAAAAGAGTCTGAAAGTGCTAATGAAGAAGTTAAAAATCTGGCTCCGTCTACTAAAAAAATGTCTGAAAAAGAAGTGATTAAACTATTAAATAAGGCAGTAGTGAGAGCAGAAAAATTAGATTTAACAGGTGAAGAATTAGTTGATGCTGTGAGTAAAGAATTGAATTATATGGGGGCAGCTTATAATGAAGTGCCGTACCATCCAGAAAAATATCCAGCTCAAAATAGAGAACAATTGAAAAATTTAGTTTCACAGTATTTATTAATGTATTCAGGAAGTTTAGATGATTTAATCAACGAACAACTAGAGCCTTCTAAAGGACGAATGATGGTGCAGATAAAAACAGGTAGTAATATTGTAATTAAAAAAATTAAAAAGGATATACAAAATTATATTGAGCATTATTTTCCGGACGGATATGAAGTTTCAATGGCCGGTTATGCAGATATGTCTTTAGCTGTGAATAATTTAATTGTATCAAGTCAGATTATGAGTATTCTAGTATCTTTGGTAGTAGTATTTTTGATAGTAGCAGTCACATATCGATCTGTGATAGCAGGATTATATGGTATTATTCCATTAGGGATTTCTTTATTAATCAATTTTGGAATTATGGGTTATACTGGAATAAAATTAGATATTGGAACAGCAATGGTAGCTTCAATTGCGATTGGAATTGGAGTTGATTATACTATTCATTTCTTATCTGCATATCATTATGAACGTCAGCGCAGTGAAGATTTAGAAGAAGTTTGTCAAAATACTATATTAACAGCAGGAAAGGCAATTATCTTTAACGCTGCTTCAGTAGCAGCAGGTTTTGCAGTATTATTATTCTCTAATTTTTATCCGTTAGTAAATTTAGGTTTATTAGTAATGTTGACAATGATCACTTCTTCTATAGCATCAATGACTATTTTACCAGCATTATTGAATTTATTTCAGCCTGACTTTATAAGCAAGTAGGCAACCTAGCAATAAAACAATGCATATAGATTGCGGAATCACAGTAATCTGTAAAATGTATTGTATTTTGATTGCGCAATATAATTAGTAACAAAGCTAGGGACTGTGGGCTACACGGAGAGTTTTGCTTTTTAAACTCGTAGGTACTTAATAAGCTCTAAGTAGAGAGACTAGAGCTATAGGGGCTCGCGTTTTGAGCCCCGTAAGCTAAGATTAATATTACATGAAAACGATGGTTTAGTAGACCAGTAATGTTTTGACTATTATGAGGAGGGGTTAAGAAATGAAAGTTAAAAGAAGTTTGATTTTAACGTTAGTATTAATGCTTTTAATGAGCACTTCTGTCTTTGCTATTACAGGAAAAGAAGTAATGGATGAAGCCGAAGGAGTTTTAAATGAAGGCGATACTATGCATGCTTTAATGGGAATGGATTTGATTGATGAAGATGGAAATGTTAGAGAAAGGACTTTAGAAATTTGGGGGATGAAATATAACAAAGAAGAAGACTTATCACAAGTAGTAATGGAATTTCAAAATCCTGCTTCAATTGCTGGAACTAGATTTTTACAAGTTGAGAATAAAAATCGTGGTGATGATAAGTGGATTTATTTACCGGGTCTAGGTCGAGTTAGAAGAATTGCTTCTGACCAAGGTGATGATTCTTTTGTTGGGTCTGACTTTACTTATGATGATTTAGAAACTAGAGATGTTGAAGAAGATAATCATCAATTATTAAGGGAAGAAAAATTAGATAAATATGAGTGTTATGTGGTAGAATCTATACCTAAAGATAAAGAAGAGGCCCAATATGCGAAAAGAATTTCTTGGGTTACTAAAAAACATGATATCCCAGTACGAGTTGAAATGTATAGTAAAAAGACTAATGAAATTGAAAAAGTATTAACAATCAAACAGAATATTGAAAAAATAAGTGGGTATTGGACAGTATTTAATGCAATAATGGAAGACAAAGAAGCAGACCATAAAACTCGGTTGTATATTAAACGAAATCAATCAGGACAGCCGTTTATTGAATATGATAAAAAGATTAGTCCAAAACGATTCACACAACGTTTCTTAAAGCAGGGTAGATAAATATCACGTTAAAATTGGAAAATAAAGATGAAGATTAAATTTAATCGAAAGTAATAATTGTTAAACAAAGGGGGGAGAATAGATGAAACGATTTACATTTATTATGTTAAGTATGGTGTTAATAATAAGTTTATTAGGCACGTCTGTGCAGGCAGCAGAAAGTGCTTTCGGAGCAAAAAACTCAGATGATAAATCAAGTACTGAAAGTGCTTTTTCTTCTAGCTCTTTTGGTAGTCAGACAGAAGAAAAATTAAGTTGGAGTGGTACTTTAGAATTAGATACTAGAGCTATTCTAGATAAGAATGGTACATCAGATATTTATTCTGATCCCATTTTAGATTTAAATTTAAATTATACTAAAGGTAATTCAGAGATTGACGTAACCTTGAATTTTGATGAAAATGCCGATGATAATGTTAAAATTGAAGAAGCTACTATGAGATTTTATTATGATAATTATGATTTAGTAGTGGGGAAGAAGAAAGAAGTGTGGGGTAAAGGAGATAAACTGCATGTAGTTGATAATTTAAATGGTGAAGATTTAACGGACTTTATTAATCCAGATTATTTAGACAGACAGATTGGGGAAGAAATGTTTAAAATGAATTATTATTTGGGTAGAGGAACATTAGAAGCAGTCTATACACCTAACTTTACTCCTGATAATTTAGCTACAAGTGGTCATTGGGTGACTAATGAGATACAGCAAATGAATGATTTAGAGCCGGTATTAATAGATCAGTTTGGAATAGCTAGTGCTACTGAGGTAAAGGGTGATTTAGAGAAAAATTCCCAACAAGAAATTGAGGATGGGCAGTTTGGATTGCGATATACTAATTCTAAAGCCGGTTATGATTATGGGTTTTCCTTTTATCGAGGATATTTAAAGCGACCTAGTATGGATGAGAAGGCAATTGAAAAGTTGAAAAATGATTATAAGACAAATAGCAAGACAAATTATTCTGATGCCAAATCATTTTTATATGATTTAAACTTACATTATGATCAGGTTAGTGTTTTCGGTGCTGAAATGAGTTCAGTAATTGCAGGAATTAATTCTCGAGCAGAATTAGCTTATTATAGAACTGATGATACATCAGGTGATGATCCTGAAGTACGTAATAATAAAATCGCGTGGTTAATTGGCGGCGATAGAAATTTACCCCTGCATAATGTGAATGTTAATTTACAGGTTAAGAGTGAATACATTTTAGATCATGAAGAGATAGAAGATAATTCTTATGATATACAGCAGAATCAAGATAACGAGTATTTTACAAATTTATTATCACTAGAAGTTAGTGATGAGTTTAAAAATCAGACAGTATTGCCAGCAGTAACATTAATTTATAATTTAGAAAGAGAAGATTATGTTTTAGATAATGAATTAGAGTTGAAATTAAAGGATGATACGAGCTTGATTTTGAACTATAAATTATTTGAAGGTGAGAATCATACAGACTTTGGTCAATTTGATGAAAATGATTATCTATCTGCTAAATTCAAATATGATTTTTAATTTATAGGGAGCTGAAAGTATGAACCCAAAACGAGAAAAAATATTTAATGCTGCAGTTAAAAAATTTTCCGAAAAAGGTACTACGGGGACTACAATGAAAGAAATTTCTCAAGAAGCAGGAGTGGGAAAAGGTACTTTATACCGCTATTTTGAAGATAAAGAAGATTTGGTTTCTTCTTTAATGAGTTATGGGTTCGAAAGATTAACTGAAGTAATTAAAAGAGAAATTGAGGGTATTGAAAGTGCTACTGATAAAATAAAGAAAGTAGTTGAGGTACAGTTAGAGTTTTACAAAAAACATTGTGATTTTTGTAGATTTTTAACTAGAGAGTTTTGGGGGTATAAAAATAAGTTTGAAGAAAATATTAAAGAAATTCGTAGTGATTATACAGTAGTAATCGAAGGAATTATCGAAGAAGGAATTGAGGAAAATGAATTTAAAGCAAAAGATCCTGAGGTTGCTGCTGTATCATTGATAGGGATGGTTAATTTGACTGCTTTACATTGGTTTATGTTTAAAGGAGAGGTGGCAGTTGATAAAATTAGAGAAGAAGTGATTGATATTTTTCTTAGTGGAATGCTTAATTAAGGTAGCTATAAAGAGCCTATAAACCTAGGTGAAGAGTGGGTCTAACTTCCCTCTTCACCTATATTTGTTTTAAGCAAGGAAAAAATCAATTTGTCTAGAAGTAATATATATAGACTACTAATATATATTACTAATAAAGGATTGATAACTATGAATGTAATTGTATTAATTTATTTAGTAGGGGTAATATTTAATTTGTTATTTGCTCTTGTTTATTGGTATCAGCAGCGAAGAGTATTAGAAATTAATTATTTGGGTGCATTATTCTTTATTTTATTAAGTTGGTTAATTTATCCATTGATTTTGTTAAGGTCATCTGTGGGGAGGTAAAAATTTTGTTGACATCAGAACAAAAGAGTGTAGTAGAGTCAAATGCAGACAAGATAATAGTTAATGCTGGTGCAGGAAGTGGAAAAACAACTACTTTATATAATTTTGCTCAGGCTCGTCCGCAACAGCGAATTCTGTATTTGGCTTTTAATAAATCAATGCAGCAAGAGGCAGAAGAAAAGTTTAATGGTTTAGATAAAACTGAGGTACGGACGGTACATAGTTTAGCTTATGGACAAGTAGGTTATAAATATAAAAATAAATTAAGCTATAAGTATAAGACTTATCAGTTGGCCCAAGATTTAGGTTATGATTTTAGTAATCCTAATCAAGTTGATTTGCTTGCTGAAGTAAATAGGTTGTTTAAAAATTATTTGCGTTCGTCAGCGTTTAGTATTGAAGATTATTTAGATGATTTGAGACAAGAATTAAAAAATCCTAAGGATAAAATATTAGAATTACTTAAAAAAGTATTTGAACTGAAGAAGAACCCTAATAATGATATAGATATTACTCACAACTTTTATCTTAAGTTATATCAATTAACTAAGCCGCAATTAGATTATAAATATGATTTATTGCTATTAGATGAAGCCCAGGATATAAATGAAGTAATAATTGATATTTTTAAGCGACAAGATATGAAAAAAGTAGCAGTAGGAGATTCCAATCAACAGATTTATGCTTGGAATGGAGCTGTTGATGCTCTGCAGAAGATATCAGGAGAAAAATACTATTTAACACATAGTTTCAGAATTGGTGAGGAATTGGCCCAAATTTGTAATTTGCTTCTCCATGATTTTAAAGGAGATAGAGCAATTAAAATTAAGGCTAAGAATGAAAATCAACGAGTAGGAGAAGTTAATAGAAATAGTAGTTATACTAAATTGTGTCGAACTAGAGCTAAAGTCTTTGATAATGCAGTAGCTAAAATCAAAAAAGGGAGAAGAATATATTTTGAAGGTGGAGTTTATTCTTATAATTTTTCTACTTTCATTGAAGCCTGGAAATTTAGACAAGGTGAGCCCTATAGTGACCCTTTATTAGTTCCTTTTTCTAGTTATGAAGAAATGAAGCAGTATGCTGAAAATGTCAATGATTTAGAGTTAAAATATTTAATTAAGGTAGTAGATAAGTACAAGGGACAAATTCCAGATTATGTTAAACGAATTAACCGTTTTGCTCTAGATAATAAAGCTCAAGCTGATATTATCCTTTCGACTTTGCATCGGGCTAAGGGATTGGAATATCAGCAGTTAGTTTTAGAAGATGATTTTTTAGATGTGGCTTTAATCAAGAAGTTGTTGGATAAGGGAAAAATAACAGCTGAAGAAGTAAGCGAAGAAATAAATATAATTTATGTTGCTTTAACTCGAGCTGCTGGAGTTTTAGAGTTAAATGAGTCTTTAAGTAATTATATTATGAAGCAAGAAAACACAGAGTAAACAGCAATTTGTGGAGGGGATAAAATGGAGATTAAAAATTATTCCTTTGGAGAAATGGTGATTGATAATCAAAAGTATAGTTCTGATTTATTAATTTGTGATGAAGAAATAAAGGCTGATTGGTGGCGCGAAGAAGGACATAGCTTATGCCGCAATGATTTAACTTGGGTTTTGAAGCAAAAGCCCGATTTGTTGATTATTGGAACTGGTAAATCAGGAGTGATGACTGTGCCGCAAAATTTAAGACAAGATTTAACGGATGATTTAGAGCTAATTGTAGAAAAGACGAATCAAGCAGTAAAGACTTTTAATGAACAGCAGAAAAATAATTTAAAAGTAGCCGCTGGATTTCACTTAACTTGTTAAGTGTTTTTGCTATAGTTTAGAACAATTGTCTTTTAGTTTCAGAGCTATTTGAAGGAGGATTATAATGGATAAGAAAACAAAATATTTACCTATTTTCGCGGGGCTACTTGTATCAGTGATTTTTGGTTTTTCATTTTTGTTTACTAAAGAAGCTTTAGATAATATCCAAGCTTTTCATTTATTAGGTTTCAGATTCGCTTGTGCTTTTATAGTTTTAACTTTATTAAAAGTAATGGGTCTAATTAAAATTAACTTTAAAGGAAAAAGTTTAAATTTATTATTCCTTTTGGCTTTATTTCAACCAGTGGCTTATTTTATTTTTGAAACTTTGGGATTGAAGTTAAGTACTGCTTCTGAAGCAGGCATGATGATTGCTTTAATTCCAGTTGTAGTAGCAATCTTAGCTACAATTTTCTTAAAAGAACCGCCAAGTAAAAAGCAGGTAGTATTTATTATTACCTCTGTGGTAGGAGTAATATTGATTATTTTTATGAAGAGCAATACTGATTTTAGCAGTGATACAACAGGACTGTTTTTATTGTTAGGAGCAGTAATCTCGGCTGGGATATATAATATTCTATCCCGTAAATCTTCATTAGAATTCACTTCAATAGAGATCACTTATATTATGATGAGTATTGGTGCTTTGTTTTTTAATGGAGTGTCCTTACTGCGTCATTATTCAAAAGGTCAATTAGCTAATTATTTTGCTCCTTTAGCTACAAAAGATGTTCTAATAGCAGTTTTGTATCTTGGAATTTTATCTTCAGTAATGGCCTTTTTAATGGTTAATTTTATGTTATCGAAATTAGAAGCTTATAAATCAGCAGTGTTTACCAATTTAACGACAATTATTTCTGTATTAGCAGGAGTGTTATTGAGGAATGAGCCTTTTTATTGGTTTCATTTATTAGGCGGTCTATTAATTATTTTAGGAGTCTGGGGCACTAATTATTATGGTCGACAAAGCAAAAATTATGAATTAGAACCTAGTGAATAATCAAACCAACTGGGAATTAAAGTAACCCAGTTGGTAGATTATGCTCTAAGTTGTGTTTGTTACATAATTTAGCTACTTGGTTAACATATAAATCAGCATCAAACTTTCTATTTAAACCATTAGCATTCATATATCTGACTTTACCGAAGACATCTCTTTCCTGCCAAGCCCTGTCATGTTTGCCAAAACACCAAGCTATACCAGCATAGGAATTAGGATCTCTCCCATCTAAGCTGTATTTATTATTTAAATAAAGAGCTATGTCATAAGCAGTTTGAGGATCATCTGTCCATTCTAATATTTTTTTACCCCAGTACATCCGCATATAACCATGCATTTTACCAGTAGCTATCATTTCCAATTGAGCAGCATTCCAGTAAGGATCATGTGTCTTTGCAGTTTCAAATTCTTCACGGCTGTAATTATACTCTCTCAAATCATTTTTATGTTCTTGAAGTGTTTCATAAGCCCATTCTGAAAGGATTTCTTTTAATTGGCCATCATAATTTTGATTATAATAGACAAAGTTGATACTTAATTCCCGCCGGACTATTATTTGATCTAGAAAGTCTTCTAAGCCCGAACTGTCTTGATATTTTTTAGCTGTTAAAACCACATGTAATGGTGATATTTGACCAAAATGTAAATAAGGACCTAGGTGAGATAGATAGTCAGTAGTTGGATCATTACTTAATTCTTCGTATTTATCTAATTTGTTACTTAAAAAATCTTGTAAATATTTTTGAGCTTCAGAATTCCCCCCAGTAAAGCCAGGAGATTTATTTACAGTTTCGTCTATATTTAAGTCATTAATTATTTGCTCTAAGTTATCTAAATTTAATCCTTCCATTTTAAAATCTAGTGATGAGACCTGAATTTGATTTGTTTCGATAGGATTTAAATAATCATCTAACTTCTTATTTATCTTTTTACGTAGGGTATAAGCAGCATATTCTTCTTTATCTGAAGCTTCTTCGACAGGAACTACAACATCACTTTCTACTTGTAATAGAGGACAAGGAATTTCTTGTGTTGCTTTTGCTTTCCAGTCCTTTTCTACTTTTAAATACCCGCGGTCAGTAACTACTAATGAAGCTTGTTCAGCTAATTCTTTGATTCCTTCAGGTGGTGATATATGTCTGATAATCATTTTTATATTACGTTTTTTTAACTTTTTTTGGACCTCCTGTAATCCTTCGAGCATAAAATAATAGTGTCTAGCATTTGCTTCGGGAAAATTAGCAGTCAACCCAAAAAACACCACTAAAGGTTGTTTTAAATTATTGGCCTTTTCAATAGCTAATTCTAAAGCGTGATTGTTAGCTACTCTTTGTGAAGCTTGCATCCAGTATAATATGTACTCTCCATTTTGTAGAGATTGTTGATTAAGAGATTTAATGCGTGATTTTTTCATTAATTGTTTGCCTCCTTTTCTATATAAATAATTCTATAAGTTAATTTTTGATTCCTGCCTAGTAATAGAAATAATTATTATTAATAAAAAAATATTGATAATCAATCTCAAAATTTTATTGACAAGCAATAAGTAGTATGTTAATATAACCTAAAATAAAGACTAAGATAGAGGAGCAGAATTCAATAGTAATTTTTAATGAAAGGGAAGACTGCCGAAACTGCAAAGCTTATTGCTTTGCAGTTGGTTCTATAATTAATAGTTATAGAACTTTCACCTATGTGAAGAGCTATCTCCAAACGTTTACTAAGCGATTATGGGATAGGTCATAATCGCTTTTTTTAGTATATTAAAAAATTGAGTAGGGAGAAAGGAGTTAATTTAAATGAAATTACAGGGAACAATGGAGATTAATGAAAATGGAGAGTTAGAGATTGGTAATCAGAATTTAGTAGACATAGCAGAAGAATATGATACTCCGCTTTATATTATGGATGAGAAAGAAATTAGAAAGAATTGCAGGGCTTATCGGGAGGCATTTAATAAGTGGTATCCTAATTCACAGACTTTATATGCTAGTAAAGCATTTTTATCTGTAGCAATGGCTAGAATTATTGACCAAGAAGGTTTAGGATTAGATGTAGTATCTGGAGGAGAGTTAAGTATTGCTTTAGAAGCAGACTTTCCAACAGAAGAAATTTATTTTCATGGTAATAATAAGACTCCTCAAGAAATTGAACAGGCTTTAGAGGCTGATATTGGTTATTTTGTAGTAGACAATAATTATGAATTAGACTTATTGAATCAAATGGCGGAAGAATATGATAAAAAACCGGAAATATTATTGAGAGTTACTCCAGGAATTGAAGCGCATACACATAGTTATATCCAAACAGGACAGACTGATTCTAAATTTGGTTTAGGAATTCAAAATGGGTTAGCTTTAGAGGCTATTAAAAAGGCAGTAGACTTAGATAATTTAAATTTAGTTGGAATTCACTGTCATATTGGTTCACAAATTTTCAAACTAGAATCTTTTGCTAAAGCTATTGACGTGATGATCGAGTTCATTGAAGAAATCCATGAAGAAGCAGGAGTAGTTTTAGAACAATTGAATCTTGGTGGAGGTATTGGAATTCCATATACTGAAGATGAAGAGAAACCTGATATTGAAGAATATGCTAAGATTGTAGCAGATGAAGTTAAAGCTGTTTGTGATAAATTAGACTTGCCACTACCAAAAATAATTAATGAACCTGGTCGTTCGATTGTAGGAACTGCTGGCTCTACTCTATATGAAGTTGGCTCAATTAAGGAAATACCAGATGTGAGAAAATATGTAGCTGTTGATGGCGGAATGTCAGATAATATTAGACCAGCTCTTTATGATGCTGATTATGAAGCTATTATTCCGAATAAAGCAGATCAAAAACCAGAAGAAGAGGTTACAATTACAGGTAAGTGTTGTGAATCTGGTGACATATTTATTGAAGATATTGAATTACCAACAGTTGAAACTGGAGATTTATTATTGATCTCTTGTACAGGTGCTTATGGTTATTCTATGAGTAGTAATTATAATGGCCTGCCTCGACCTGGTGTATTATTAGTGAGTGAAGATAATGTTGATTGGATTGTTAAACCTGAAACTAATCAAGATTTAATTTCTAATGATGTTGTACCAGATAGATTAAAAAAATAAATAATTAGATTAGCTTAAAGCAGACCAGTTGTGGTCTGCTTTTTTTTAATATCTATAGTTTTAATTTCAAGAAAGATTAAAAAATAATTTTTTTGAATCAAAAGGAGGTAATTTCCCTTAGTCTGTCGAAATAAAATAAAAGAGCAAAAATAATTCAGTATACAATATTTTTTTGTTGCCAATTGGAATAATTTGATATAATTATAATTTAATAACTCCTATTTGGAAAGAGGAGGAAAACAATGGGGTTAAAGAAGAAACGATTAGGAGATATTTTAATAGATGAAGATTTAATCACTGAGGAAGAACTGCAAGAAGCATTAAGTCAACAAAAAAATTCAGATAAAAAACTAGGCCAAGTGCTTAAAGATTTAGGGTTTGTCAGTGAAGAGCAGATTGCTATGGCTTTAAATCGTCAATTAGGAATTTTGCGATTAAAGGATATTGATAAAGAAAACATTCAAGATGAAGTTATTAATATAGTTGATTCTGATTATATTCGCGAAGAAAGAATTTTTCCAATTCGTAGAGAGGGACAAGTATTAATTGTAGCAATGGAAAATCCTCAAAATATAGTAGTAATGGATGAGATAGAAGATGAAACTGATTTAGATGTAGTGCCGAGAATTGCTACTCCTACTGAAATTGATGAATTAATTGATAATTATTTAGGAGAAATGGGAATTGAACAATTTCTAGAAGAAATTGATCAGATGGCCTTTGAACAAGTAGAAGAGGATGAAGAAAATATTGACCAAGGGGCTTTAGAGCAGCAGTTAGAAGAGACTCCAATTATTAAAACAGTCAATAAAATCATTGCTACTGGAATTCAAACTGAGGCTAGTGATATTCATATTGAACCGACTAAGCAAGGTACTAGAGTGCGTTATCGAATTGATGGTGTTTTACATACAGAAATGGATTTCCAGCAAAATATACATATGGCCATTGTATCACGAATTAAAGTAATGAGTGGACTAGATATTGCTGAAAGAAGAAAAGCACAAGATGGACGAATTAATGTTGAATTTGGCCCCTATAAAGCTGACTTGCGTATTTCTATTTTACCTTCTTCATTGGGTGAAACAGTAGTAATTAGAATTTTCGATAAGAGTAGTTTGAATTTAAGTTTTGATTTTATAGGTTTTTCTGATGAAAATTTAAGAAAATTCAAACAATTAATTCAAAAACCAAATGGAATGATTTTATTAACTGGTCCTACTGGCAGTGGTAAATCGACTACTTTATATACTGGGTTAAATTATTTAAATGAAGAAACGAAAAATATTGTGACCATTGAAGACCCGGTTGAATATAACCTCGAAGGGATTACTCAAACTCCAGTTAACCCTAAAAAAGATATGACTTTTGCAAGTGCTTTAAGAACTTTTGTTCGTCAGGATCCTGATATTATTATGGTTGGTGAAATTAGAGATAAGGAGACAGCTGAAACAGCTATACAGTCTGCTTTAACGGGGCACTTAGTATTAAGTACTTTGCATACTAACAGTGCTGCAGGAGCAATTAGTAGATTGATCAATATGGGGATTGAACCGTTCTTAATTGCAGATTCAGTGATTGGCGTAGTAGCACAGAGACTAGTAAGAAAATTATGCGATGAATGCAAAGTTATGGGAGATGAGCAAGAGTACCAACATTTACAAGAGTATCTAGAAGAAGATTTTACTCATTATCAAGCAGATGGATGTAGTGAATGTAAAGATATTGGCTATAAAGGACGAACTGCTATTCATGAGTTGTTAATGGTATCTAATTCTATTAAAGAAGCAATTGTGAAGCAGAGTACTTCTACACAATTAAATAAGATAGCTAAAGAAGAAGGAATGGATACTTTATTTCAAGACGGATTAAAAAAGGTGAATGATGGAATTACTAGTGTGGAAGAAGTTATGCGTGTGGCTAATATAGAGTAAGAATAGTGATGAGTAAACAGTGATCAGTAATGAGTCAACTATCTAACAATTTTTATTTTGAATTTTCCTTTGGTTTTTAACTGATGACTCTTCACTTGTTACTCATTACTGTTTTTTTGGGGGTGATGATACTGCCGAAAAATTTTAATTATCAGGCTCGGGCCAAAAATGGTGATAAAGAAGTAGGTACAATTGAAGCTGTTGACAAGCAGACAGCTTTATCCAGGTTAAAAAATAGAGGTTTAATTCCGCTTGAAGTTAAAGAAAAGAACAATTTTAATTTTAGCTTTAAAGGGATTATTGATAAATTAAATAGTATTGAATTAACTGCTGAAAGTGTAGGATTAAAAGATAAATATTTATTCTGTCGTCAGTTATCTTCTATGTTGCATTCTGGAATTCCTATTGTAGAAGGGCTAAATTCCTTGGCCCAGCAGATTGAAAATAAGACTTTACGGGAAGTGACGGAAGATTTAGCGGTAGAAATAGAAAAAGGAAAAAGTTTATCAGATGGATTAAAGCAGCATCCGGAAGTTTTTTCTAATTATTTCATTAAGTTAGTAGAGGTTGGAGAAACAGGTGGATTTTTAGATCAGACTCTGACTAATTTAGGCGAATATTTTAAAAAACAGAATCAACAGAAGAAGCAAGTTATTTCAGCTATTAGTTATCCTGTGATTACAATGTTAGCTTCAATTACTGTCTTAATATTATTAATGGTGACAGTACTACCTAAATTTATGGAGACATTTCAAAAGTTAAATGTAGAACTACCTTTACCAACAAAGATAGTTTTAGGGATTAGTTCTTTTATGACTAGTTATTGGTGGGCAGTATTATCAGCTGTAGTAGGGTCTATAGTAGGGATTTATTATTACTATCAGACTGAAAGTGGAAAAGAGATGATTGATGGATTGATGTTAAAGGTTCCTGTTTTAAAATCTTTTATTTTAGAGAATTCACTAATCGTATTTGCAAAAAACTTAAGCTTGCTAGAAAGAAGTGGAGTGGCTTTTTTACAGAGTATGGAGATAGTAAATCGTAATATCGATAATGCAGTGATTAGAAATAAATTGGAAACAGCTAGATTACGGATTAAAGATGGAATTAATATTACTACGGCTCTAGAACGGCAGCAGGTCTTTCCAGGAATTGCTCTACAAATGATCCAAGTAGGAGAAAACACAGGAGAGTTAGATGAAAAATTAGAGGATATTGTAGATTTTTATGAAGAAGAAGTAGAAGAAAAATTCGAAAAAATGGTATCAATGTTAGAACCAATGATGATTATTTTCTTAACAGTAGTCATTGGAGGAATAGTAGCTTCAGTTATATTGCCTATCTTTAAGATGTCCCAAGGCATGGGGTGAAAATAGTTAATTAGTTTTTAAGTTAATTAGTTTTTAAGGAGGTGGTGCTGCTGAAGGAGGAAAGAGAGACTGAACAAGAAGAAAGAAATAAGTGGTGGTTTAGAAAAAAGACCCTGCCGTTTTAGAGCTTGTCTTGTTGGTGTTAGTGATTG
The DNA here is from genome assembly GCF_016908315.1 of Halanaerobacter jeridensis. Taxonomy (GTDB): domain Bacteria; phylum Bacillota; class Halanaerobiia; order Halobacteroidales; family Halobacteroidaceae; genus Halanaerobacter; species Halanaerobacter jeridensis. Next base: position 106,937 of record NZ_JAFBDQ010000001.1, read on the forward strand.
TGATTATGGCTCGATTAGTAATACCTTATATTATTGATTTTCAACAGGAAGCAGAACAGAAAGAAATGATAGCTAGTTTGATTAATTTACAGAAGATGTTGGCTCAATACAGAGCTAGAAATGATAGCTTACAATATCCTAAGGATTTATCTATATTTAAAATAAATGAACATGACTTTAGATATCGTACTTTTCAAAATAAAAAAGAATATGTAGTCAGTATTAAGCTTGATTTTGATAATGATGGTAGAGTAGATGACTATTTATATGTATCTAGTCGTAAGTTTGGTGTAGAAAAAAAGCTAGATGCCGAGCAGCCGCCTACTTTAGCATCCCCAAAATAAATTGTAAATAAAATTTAAGGAGGAAAATGATATGAAAGAGATGTTAAAAAAAGAAGCAGGTTTTACTTTATTAGAATTAATTGTAGTAGTTGCAGTGATTGGTATTTTAGCTGCAATTGTAGTACCACAGATTGGTAATATTCAAGAAGATGCACAGGTGAATAGTACAAAAGCTAGTTTATCTAGTATTCAAACTGCTTTAGAGCAGTATAAGTTAAATGAAAGTAATAATAATAAATATCCTGATGCTTTATCTGATTTAAATATTGATAGTACAGGGTATAATTATTCTGTAGATGATGATAATAAAAATTACTCTGTGTACAAAGAAGTAAATGGGACTACTTATTATATTGAATCTAGTAGCTCTAAAATTAGTACTGGCGGTGGTTATTCAACTTATTAAATCATTTATAGGTAGATAAGTCCCGGGCCAATCTTTTTGGCTCGGGCTCCCATTTCACACTTTAGCTTTTTAATTGTCAATTGTACATTATCAACTATAAACTATAATACTTTGTGTGGTGAAATCTTATGTTTGGTCTTAAATCTGAAGCAGGATTTACTCTTTTAGAAATAATATTAGGAACTGCTGTCTTAGGTATTTTAGCAGTTGCTGTGATGGGTTATTGGCAGACTAGCACAGGAGCTTTAGAAGATATTCAGACTCATCATATTGCTACTGAATTAGCTAAAAACTCTCTCGAAAAGATGAAAGCTGAAGCAGGAAATTTAGATCTAAGTGATGATTTCAAAGCTGAATTAACTGCTATAGCTAATGCAGAATCAACTACAATTACTGATTATAAAATAGATTTTGAAAGGGAAGTATCTTTTTCAAATCCGCCTAAGGTTAAAGTAACAGTTAGTTGGCCAGATAGTCAAGTTACTTTAAACACTATGATAACTGATAAAAGAAATCAAGAATATGCATTAGATTTTGATGGCAGTGATGATTATGTTGAAATTAAGGATAGTGCTAGTTTAGATATTACAGGACCCATGACTATAGAATTTTGGTTTAAAGCTACTGCTCAACCAGCCAGCGGGTCATCTGCTGTTCCTGTAGCTAAAGGAACTTATCAAAGTGGATTTGATTTTTCTTGGTTCTTTGAATATTTATCTGATGGAAAGTTAGCATTCTCTGTAACTTATGATGATGCTGGAAATCAGCCACTTGAAAGTAATAAGGAGTTAACTGATAACAAGTGGCATCATGTAGCTGGAGTTTTTACAGGAACTAAACAATTATTTTATTTAGATGGTCAATTGCAGGATAGTATTAATATCAATGATACTATTTTAAGCAATAACCATTCTTTATTAGTAGCAGCTAGCCATAAGAGTGATGATAGATTATCAGAATATACAACTGCTCAATTAAAAGAAATTAGGTTATGGCAGACAGCTTTATCAAAAGCAGAAATAGAAACTAAAATGTATCAAGAATCTAAAGGTGGAGAAGCGGGCTTAGTAGGCTATTGGAAATTAGATGAAGGTACCGGTGATATTGCTTATGATTATGCTGGGGGCAATAATGGTACAATCTCTGGAGCGCAGTATCAAAAAGTCTTTTGGTGGCAGCGAAAAACTAATTGATAATTAAAAGAGAATGAAGCGTTATAATTTATTCTTTGTTGATTATCAATTAGTGATATATAAATTCAGTATTTGTGTGGTGATCTGATGTGAGGTGGAAGGCAAAATTATATAAAGAAGAACAAGGATTCACTTTACTAGAATTAGTAATGGTTGTTGCTGTAGTGGGAATGCTAGCTACTGCTTTAGGAGGAACAATTATTAGCCAGTATGAGATATGGCAGTTTAACACTAATCAGGCTAAAGTAGTGGAAAATAGTGAGTTGTTCATTTCTTATTTAGAAAAGGATATTAGTCAAGCAATTGATTATGAGTTAGTGAATGACCAGCAACTAGAACTGAAATTAGATAAAAATCAAGACGGTGTTTTTGAGGCGACTAGTAGTGATGAACTTGTAACTTATAGTCAATCTAATCTTGAGCAGTATAGTGAAGTAGTAACTGATATTAAATTTACTAAAGCTGAAGCTAGATTAATCAAAGTAGATATTAGCTTAAAAAGTGGAGATTTCAAAGAACAAATAACAAAATATTTTCATATTGGCTCTGTTAATTATACTACAAATTGATTTTAAATAGTCGCTTGACTTTATAAAGCTCTGCTAACTTAGGTGGTGATTGAAGTGGAAATTAATAGTGAAAAGGGAGCAGTTTTAATTTTAACGCTGATTTTGTTATCAGTTTCAATAATTTTTATTACTGCGATGAATAGAATTATTTATAATGATACTAATCGTTTTGAAAGTGATAAAAAGTTAGAAAAAGCTAAAAAGTTAGCTAGAGCTGGTTTAGAAGAAGAACTTAATAACTTAGAAGCAGGGGAGATCACCTTAGGTTCAACTGCTAGTAATTTAGGGGCAGGCTCATATCAGACTACAGTTGAAATTAATAATCAAGGTCAACTTTTGATAAGTAGTCAAGGTATAGTAGATGGACGAAATAAAAAATTAGCGGTAAAAAAAGAAATGCCTGTTCTAATGAACGATTATAATAATTTTGCTGAATTTAATAATTGGGTTAATCCTAATCAAGAGCCCAAAAATATTAGTTTAAATAATAAAACAGGACCGTGGCAGTATTTTGGAGTAACTGGTGGTAATGGAAATAATGGTGGAGGTCGTCCTGACCATGCTGGACCCCCTGAAGGAGGTGGTCCCCCCGACCATGCTGGACCACCAAACGGGGGCGGACCACCTGGAAATAATAGTGGTAATAGTATTTGGGGTTATAATAGTGGTGAGCAATATTTATATACTAAAAAGGAGCCTTCCGTAATTAGTGGGATGTATAATTCTAATGATATTGCTTTGCAGGATTATGAAATTGAAGTAGAAATGAGAAATAATAATGATGATAATGACAAGATGGGTTTTGTATTTAGATATCAAGATGAGGATAATTATTATTTATTTAGTTGGGAAAGGAAAGTTGATTATATTTTTATTTTTAAGATTGAATATCATGAAATTGCTATCTATAAGAAAACTTCTAGCTCAGGTTTATCAGAATTAGTTGCTGATAATGATTATTTTTTTGATTTTCAGCCTAATGATAAATATAGTTTAGCTAGTTGGACTAATATTAAGATTCGAGCTGAAGGAAATAATTTAAAAGTCTATTTTAATGATAATCCGACTCCAGTCTTAGAAGCTAATGATAGTGATTTGGAATCTGGGAGCTACGGGCCAATGGCAGATGGTTTAAAAGATGCTCGTTTTCGTAATTTAGAAGTTACTCCTTTAAATGTTGGAGAAAATACAGAAGTAGTAGATGACAATAGTGCAGTAAATAATTCGGCTTTAGAGTTAATAAATGAACAGACTTATTATAAAGATAGTAATTCTAATTATGATCCTAGTAAAATCTATCGTGTAAGTGCTAGAGTTAAGCAAGAACAAGACCCTAATTCAGGGGGCCAAAAGTGTTTCCTTGGTGTACAGGGATTAGATATTAATGAACAAGCAATAGATAATTATTATGTAGCGGCTAATGATGTGTCTCTGCAAGCTAGTGATGGTTGGCAAACTTTTGTTGGATATTTTACTGGGGCAGATAATGTACCTACTGGGATAAATCCTACTATCTTAGATTCAGCAGTAGAAAGTTTCAGACCTGTATTTAAAGTGAATAGTACTAATGGAGATGGAACAGTAAGAATTGATTATATAAAAATAGAACAATTGGAGATAAATAAGAATTAAAGTAATATTGTGGAGGTGATTTTTTGTTTGGCATATTTGGTTCTGATGCTCAATTGGGTATCGATATAGGGAATAGTATTCGTGCAGCTCAGTATAAAGACAATACTTTTAAGACTAAAGAATATCAAGATTTAAGTACACAGATAAAAGAAGATTTTAATACTAAAGATTTAGTGACTGCGATTGATAGTAATCAAATTCGAATTAAATTTCTTGATGTGCCTGAAAATTTATCAGAAAATGAGATAGAGCAGATGATTGAATTAGAATTTGAAGAGCCTAATTTGATTTTGCAGTATGAAATAATTGATTTTTTTGCTGATAAATATATAATTGCTTTAGCAGTAGACAAAGAATTGATTCAAGATAAATTTGATCAAATGAAAGAATTAGGTTTTAAGCCGCAAGTGATAGAAACAGAATTTCATGCTAATATTCGTTATTTATATCAGCAACATCCTAACTTACAACAGACAGTGTCTTTAATTGATATTGGCAAGAATAAAACTGATTTAATAATTGCTAAAAATAGTCAGCCAGTCTTTATTAGAAGTTTTGGCTTTGCGGGACAACATATTAGTGAAAGACTAGCTAAAATAAATGATATGACAATAGAGGAAGCAGAAGAATATAAAAAGACAGAGATTGAAACAGATGATTTAAAATTAGTACTGGAGGAGATAAGAACCCAGATTTATAGTTCTTTGGACTATTTTCAATCTGAATATCGGGGTACAGTTTCTAAGTTGTTCTTAACTGGTGGCAGTAGTAAGGTTAAAGGACTTAAAGAATATTTGGAAAATCAGGTGGGAATTACTACGCAGCGTTTAGAGGAAAGTGAATTTTCAGTTGCTAAAGGATTGGCCCTGAGGGTAAAGAATGATTAGAGAGGAGGTTGTTATTGAGTGGTTAACTTTCTAACAAAAGAATTTATCTGGGAACAAAGACAGGGACTTATTTATTTTATATTAATTATATTATCTATTTTATTAATTTTTGCTGTTGCTTATTATACTATAAATAGTTATTTAGAGCTTAAGCTTTTAAAAGAAAAACAGCAAGTTGTAGCTAAACAGAATCAAAAATTAAAAGATAAGATAGCCCAGATTGAGAAAATTGAAGAGCAAAATGCTAATATAAAAGAAAAAATTGAGACTAAACAACAGCAACTTAAAGAAATGACTGAAGCGAAAGAAGTTTGGGAAGAATTGAGTTTACTTGCTTCTCCTGATATACAATTGCAGAGTTTTGAATTTAGTGAACAAAATTTTAATATTAGTGGCATTACTAAAGATATGCAGTATTTGAATTTATTAAACAGACAATTAGAAGAGACGAGCTTATTACAGAAGTTTTACTTAGATGAGATTAATAAGCGAAAAAAATTTGTTATATTTAGGATTGAGGGCCAATTGCAGAAAGGAGAGTAAGTTATGAATCGCAAGCTAGGTATTATTCTGTTAATTATTATATTATTAGCAACTGGTTATTATTTTTTAATCTATAATAAATTAGAAAGTAAAAAAGGACAAGCAGTTGTTAAACTAAGTCAAGAAATTAATCGACTAGAAGATAATAAAGAAAAATTACTAACTCTAGAAAAATTAAAACTTAAAAATAAAAAATTAGAGAAAAAATTAAAAGAGCAAAGTACTACTGATTTTTTAAGTTCTGATAGAATCAATGATTTTATTATTAACTTAAATGCTTATCAAGTAGTAGAAGATATAAAATTCAATTCTAATCCGACTAATAATCTAAAGTTGACTTTTGCTCTTAAGGGTCAGTTTGAAGAAATTTATGATTTTTTAGCAGAGTTGAAATATAGTCATAATACTCAAGAGTTAACAATTACTAATAAAGGAAAAGAGTTAAAGGCTTCTTTAACTCTAATTTTTCCTATAGAAGGGGCTGATGAATAATTGAAAAAATGGGTTATTATTTTATTAATAATTGCTTTAAGTAGTGGTCTGTACTTATATTATAATAATAATTGGCAACAAAAATTAGAGCAGTTAGCCCAATTTAAAGCAGAAATGGATCAGCCATTAACAGTAGAAGAAGAAGTAACAGTTCAATTAAATGAAACTACTACTAAACAGAAGAAAAAGATTAGAGTTATTTCTCCTTTTATTTCAGAACTAAAATTGAATGAAGAACAGGAAAATATAGCTAATGAGGAGAAAAAATCTGGAACTGAAAGTCAAAAAAATAAAGAAAAGATGCAAGCTAAAAATCCGCGCCCGTTTTTTAAATTGTTAGGTATTTTAAAAAACAATAACCGTAGTTTAGTAAGTATAGCAGTAGGGAAAGAAATAAAAAGATTAACTGTTGGTGAAGAAATAAAGGGTTTTAAATTAGTGGAAATAAATGAGAATAATGTGGTTCTAAAAAAGGCTGAGCAAAGATTCACCTTTTGGTTAGGAGGGGAAGAGAAGAAAAAGAAGCAGTAAACTAAGCACAAGGGGGTAATCAAAATTAAACGACTTAAAAAAAGCAGAATTATAATTTTAGTCATTATCTCGTTATTTATTATAAATTTTGCAGTGCAGGCGGATGAACAACAGAATTTAGATATTAATTTTAGTAAGTTGCCATTAACCGAAGCTTTTAGAAATTTAGCAGAAATGACAGAAATGAATATTGCAATTGATAGTTCAGTTCAGGGTACTGCTACGCTTTATTTAAATGATGTCACTGTTTATGATGCTTTAGATGCTTTAACTAGAACCCATGGTTTAGACTATCAGCTTATTAAGGGGACAATTTATATTGCCCCCCAGGAAAAGATTAAAAATAATTATAATCAAATGCGCACCGAAATTTTCAAATTAGAAAATGCTAATCCAGAGAAGATTAAAGAAAATATTGACCATTTAGTAGAAGAAGGCACAATTAAAATTAATGAGCGGACTAATAGTTTAATAATTACTACTTATCAGGATGATTTAGAGCAAATAGACCAGACAATTAAAGGTTTAGATTATTCTAGACAACAGGTTTCTTTGCAAGTAAGATTTGAAGAAATTTCTCATACTAAACTGAAGGAATTAGGCATTGATTGGAAGTTAGGTAGCAAAGGAGAAATAGATAGTAGTTCTAATTCAGATGCTGATAGTTTTCAAGTTGGTGACCTAGAGTTTGGTTATCAGGCTTCCTTAAATGTGCTAGAAAATTCAGGGGCAGCAAGTGTAATAGCTAATCCTAAAATAACAACTATGGCAGGAGAAAAAGCTCATATTAATATTGGAGATGAAATTCCAATTGTTAAGGTAGAAACAACTGAAGAGGATGATGGAACTACTGAGACTTCGACTGAGGTAGAATACCGTAATGTAGGAATTGATTTAAATATTTTGCCTAAGATCAGGGAGAATGGTAAAATATTTATTGATTTACAGCCAGAAGTTACTACTTTTTTAGAGTGGAAAGAGGTAGGACAGAATCGTTATCCTAAGACTAGTGTGAAGAAGGTGCAGACTAAAGTGGAAGTTAAAGATGGACAGACTATTGCCATCGGGGGATTAATTCAAGAAACGGAACGTGAAAACATGTCTAAAATACCTTTCTTAGGGGATATGCCTGTTTTAGGAAAATTATTCAGAACAGAAAAAACCGAACATGAGAAGAGAGAATTAGTAATTTTTATTACTCCTAAAATTATAGACCTTGATGATAAGCAGCCAGTTAGAAGCGAAAAACAGAATGAAGATGCTGCAAAAGATTCATCTGAAAATGCTTCTACAGATTCAAAAAGTACTCGAACAGAAGAAAGCAATAAAACAAATCTCAAACAACAAGCTAAGGATGAACAAGAAACTTATAAAAGTCCTAAGCTATTATTTATTTCTCAATTAATGTCTCAAGAACCAGTAACTAAACATTATGTATTACAGTTAGGGGCATTTAAGAATAGAGATAATGCGAAAAAATTATTAAAAGAGCTAAGAACTAATCAATTTGACCCTGTGTTGATTAAAAGAGAATTATACAAGATATATGTAGGTCCTTTTGTAAATAAAGATAGAGCAAAGCAAGTTGCTCAAGAACTTAAAAATTATGATTATAAATATTTTTTTAAAACAACCCATTTAAAAGAAGGACAAGAATTATAATTTTCATTAAAGAATTATAAGCAATATATTTCAGGGCTATTTTAGCTATTATTAAAATAGCTCTTTTTGTTTTGGAATTGCTGGGTTCTGTGCTTTTTTTTAATCTTGTTTTATGATACAATTACATAAGATAGAAAATGAGCAGCAAACTAAAAGCAAATTTATTTATATTAATCCATATTTTGAGGTGAAAAAATGGAAATAATAATTAGTCATCAACGGACAGATTTTGATGGACTAGCTGCCATGGTAGCAGCTAAAAAATTACATCCAGAAGCTGTAATGGTTTTTTCAGGTAAGACTACGAATAATGTAAAGCGATATATGTCTTTATATAAAGATAGAATTACAGTTAAAAAACCAAGTGATATAGATTATAAGCAGATTAATAGAATTATTATGGTTGATACTAGAGTAGCAGCTAGAATTGGACCTTTTTCTGATTTAGTAGAAGAAAATGATGTTGATGTTTTAATCTATGACCATCATTTAGGACGTAATAATCCAATTCAAAATGCTGAAGAAATCATTGAACCAGTTGGGGCTACTTCTACAATGTTAGTTGATAAAATTTATAGTCAAGGTATAGATATGACTTCTTTTGAAGCAACGTTATTTGCTCTAGGAATTTATGAAGATACTGGTTGTTTAATTTATGAATCAACAACCTCTGAAGATGCTCGAGCTGTAGGATATCTATTAGACCAAGGAGCTAATTTAGAGATTGTAGAAGAATATATTGAGTATTCTTTAAACCGCAAACAACAAGAATTATTTAACAAATTATTAGATTCTATTCATCAAATATCAATTAAGGGTTACGAAATAGATATCTTCCAAGCAGAGATGGAAGAATACATACCTGATGTCTCATTATTAGCTCATAAATTAAATGAATTACATGATGCTGATGCATTATTTGTATTAGCTAAATATAATCAAAAATTATTAATTGTAGGTCGTAGTAATGATGATAGTATTAATGTAGGAGAAACATTGAAATATTTTGGTGGTGGTGGACATAACCGCGCTGCTTCGGCTACAATTAAAACTTCTGATGAATGGGAGTTAATTGAATGGCAGGAGAAGGTATTGCAAGTAGTCAAAGAAAAGATTAATCCAGCTATCTTGGTAGAAGATATTATGTCTACTCCTGTAGAGACGATTACTCCTGATACTACAATGAGAGAAGCAGACCAAATGATGCTGCGGCACGGTCATTCAGGATTAGTTGTAGAAAAAGATAATGAAATTGTGGGTATTATTTCTCGTCGTGATATAGATAAAGTTCGTAATTATGATTTATTACATGCGCCGGTGAAAGGATATATGCGCCGGGAAGTGGTTACAATTGAACCTAATGCCTCTTTGAAAGAGGTACAAGAAGCTATAGTAGAGCATGATATTGGTAGATTACCTGTTGTTACCGCTGAAGGAGAATTAATTGGGATTGTAACGCGCAGTGATTTATTAAAATTATTTTATGGTACTGATGATTATCTTAAGAATAGACAAAATCTTTACGGTCGTAGTTTAGTGCAAGTGCAAGAAAAAAGATATGATATTTCAGATAAATTAGAATTAATTGATGAACAATTACTTGCATTATTAAAAAAAGCTGGTCGGATGGCTGATTCTTTAGATTTTGACCTATATATTGTAGGCGGTTTTCCCCGTGATTTAGTGCTGGGGCAGGTCAATCATGATTTAGACTTAGTAGTAGAGGGGGATGGGATTGAATTTGCTCGTGAATTATCAAAAGAGTTAGGTGGTCATTTAGATATCTATCATGAATTTGGTACGGCAGTTGTTTCATTAGAAGATTTGAAATTAGATATAGCCACTACGCGAGTTGAATACTATCCTCAAGTAGCAAGTTTGCCTGAAGTAGAACATGGTTCTATTCAGCAAGACCTATTTAGACGAGACTTTACTATTAATGCTTTAGCTATTCAATTAAATCAAGCTTCATTTGGACAGTTAGTAGATTATTTTTCAGGTAAAAAAGATTTAGAAAAGGGATTAATTCGTTTGCTGCATAACTTTAGCTTATATGATGATCCGACTAGAATCTTCAGAGGATTTCGTTTTGCTAGTCGTTATGATTATAATTTTGAAGAAAATACAGAAGATCTATTTAAACATGCTATTGAATTAGATGTAATTGAGAAGTTAAGTAGTGATCGTTTATTTAATAAATTAGAATTGGGTCTAAAAGATAGAAATCCTGTGCGCTTTATTTCTTTATTGGATGAATATAATATTTTAAGCTATTTTTCGCCAGGGATTGAGTGGAACCATGAAACCGAAATTTTAGAGAATAATGTGACTAAAGTTTTAGATTGGCTGCATGATTTAGAAATAGTCACTAGTTTTGAAGAATGGGTTTTATATTTGATTGTCTTAGTCCATGGGTTAAATGAAACAGAAATTAAAGATTTTGCTAATAAATTTAATATTAATAAAAACCTATTTGATCGTTTGATGACTAGTTTGAAAGCAGATAAATATATTCGGATTTTACATGATGCAGAAGATAATAGTGCCATTTATTATCTTCTGCAGGGGTTAGCAATTGAAGATATGTTGTTCTTATTAATTAAAGATTTCTCTTTAGAAGAAGAAATTAAATTATATTTAGAAAAATTGCAGTGGACTGATATTGAAGTAAGTGGTGAAGAAATTATTGCCTTAGGCTATAGTCCTGGGCCCATATTTAGAGAAGTCTTAGATGAAGTTAGGAAAGCTAAATTAAATGGTGAAGTTGAAACTTATGAAGAAGAAAAGGAATATTTAGAACAGTTGTTAGCTGAAAGGGAGAGTGAATAAGATGATGTTAGTTCAATATATTTTATTAATTCCGTTACTGTTGTTTTCACTATCGTTTCATGAATATGCTCATGGAAAGACTGCTGATTTATTAGGAGACCCTACTCCTAAGATGCAGGGGAGATTAACATTAAACCCTATGGCTCATTTGAGTCTGTTAGGAACTTTAGTATTGTTAATTACAAGAAGATTTGGTTGGGCTAAGCCCGTACAGGTTAATCCGCGTAATTTTAGTAATCAAAAACAAGGAATGATGCTTGTTGGTTTAGCAGGACCGACTGCTAATGTATTGATAGCAGTTATTTTAGGAATCACCTTTAATTTATTTGGTGGATTGTTGACTAAGCTTATTAAGCCAGAAATTGTAGTGATCTTCTTTGGTTTAGGGGTAGCAATTAATTTGGGATTAGCTATTTTTAATTTGATTCCTGTACCGCCTTTAGATGGTTCAGAAATCATGGAAGGATTAATTCCTAAAGGTAATGAAAAGATAATTAGAAATTTGGAGGCCTATGGACCTTTCTTTTTACTATTGTTTGTATTTATGGGGTGGATTAGATTTGTTATAAACCCTATCTTTGCTTTGTTAGCTCGAATTCCCATTTTTAATGTGTTACAATACTTTATATAATCTAGTAAGTAAAATTATTTAAATTTATAATTTTATATACAGGAGGAATTACAAATGTCGAATAAGGAAAAGACTATTTTAAGTGGGATGCGTCCTACAGGTAAGTTGCACTTAGGTCATTTAATTGGAGTGTTAGACAATTGGTCACAACTACAAAAAGATTATAATTGTGTTTTTGAGGTGGCTGATTGGCATGCTTTAACTACTAAATATGATCAAACTGAAAATATACAGCAGCATATTAGAGAAATGGTCGCAGATTGGATTAGTGCAGGGATTGATCCAGAGGAGAGTATTATTTTTGTGCAGTCTGATATTCCAGAAATAGCTGAACTCAATCTGTTATTATCAATGATTGTTTCAGTAGGTAGATTAGAGAGAAATCCAACCTATAAAGAGCAGATTGAAGAATTAGGAGAAAATGATGCGATTCCTTTTGGATTACTAGAGTATCCGGTGCTACAGGCTACAGATATTCTATTTCCTAAGGCTGATGTAGTACCAGTAGGAGAAGATCAATTACCGCATATTGAAATCACACGAGAGATTGCAAGAAGATTTAATCATTTATATGAAGATGTATTTCCTGAGCCAGAACCTAAATTAGCAGAAGTGCCACGGTTGCCAGGATTAGATGGACGTAAGATGAGTAAGAGTTATGGTAACGCCATTTATTTAGCGGATGATGAAGAAGAAATTCAAAATAAAGTGAATCAAATGGTAACAGATCCTGATCGAATTAGATTAAGTGATCCTGGTAATCCAGAGGTTTGTTCAGTTTTTGATTTTCACAAAATATTTAACAATGAAGAACGAGTAGAGAAAATTGCTGCAGACTGTCGGAGTGCTGAATTAGGTTGTGTAGATTGTAAGCAGGAATTAGCTGAAGTATTAGTTGCTCAAACTGCTGATATTAGAGCTAAAAGAGAAGAATTATTAGCAGATCCAGCGCAGTTAGATAAGATCTTAGAAGAAGGTGCTCAACAGGCAAGAAAAATTGCAAGTCAGACTTTAGCTGAAGTGAAAAATGCAATGAATATGAGATAGAAAGGCAGGAACGAACTATGTCCTATGAAGTTAAAATTGATGCCTTTCAAGGACCGATTGATTTACTATGGCATTTATTACAAAAAGATGAGTTGGAAATTTATGATATTAAGATTGCTGAAATCACAGAGCAATATTTAGATTATATTGCTACTATGCAGCGTCTTGATTTAGACGTAGCAAGTGAGTTTTTGATTATGGCAGCACGGTTAATGGAGATTAAGGCCCAAACCCTGCTACCTAGTAAAGATGAAGATGATAATCAAGATAATGAAGACCCAAGGCAAAAACTAGTAGAAAGATTATTAGAATATAAAAAATATAAAGATTTAGCTACTGAATTACGTGAATTCGAACAAGAACAACGTAAGTCATATACACGTAATGTAGCTCCTTTATTATCAGAGTTAGAATTTGAAGAAGAATCACCCTTAGAAGATATTAAATTAGATGAATTTGTAGCTGCTTTTGAACAAGTATTGACTAAAAAGAAACAGCGCAAAGAAGAAGAGAATGAAGAACAAGACAACAATATTAGCCATTTAGAACCAGAAGAAATTACTATCAAAGAGCAAAAGGGATATATCATGCAGCAAGTAGTTAAGCTAGATGGTGAAGCTACTTTGTGGGAGATCTTTTCTAAGTTAGAGTCTAAATTAGAAATTATAGTTACCTTTATGGCTTTATTAGAATTAATTAAGATAGAAGAAGTAAAAGTAGAACAAGAGAGTAATTTCACTGAAGTAATGATTTATCATGTGGAGCGTGATACAGCATGACCCGAGAAGAAAAGAAAGCAGAGATAGAAGCACTATTATTTATGGCTACTGAGCCAATTAAAGTTCAAGAGATTAAAGAGTCAACTGCTGCAGAGGCTAAAGAAGTGCGCGAATATTTAGCTGAATTAGAAGAAGAATATGCAGTACCTGAACGCGGTATAGAACTAGCTGAATTTAATGATGGATATATCTTTCAAACTAAAGCTAAATACCAGGAAACAATTAAGGAACATCATAAACCAGAGCAGGACAATAAATTGAGCCAAGCTGCTTTAGAAACTCTGGCTATTGTGGCTTATAAGCAGCCAATTACGAGAACTGAGATTGAAAACATTCGCGGAGTGAATGTGGAACGTGTTTTGAATACTCTGCAAAAGAGAGGCTTAGTTACAGATGAAGGTCGTAAAGATACAGTTGGAAATCCAATTATTTATGGCACGACTGATAAATTTTTAGAGTATATGGGTTTAGAGAGTTTAGAAGAATTGCCGCCAGCTAAAGAATTTGATAGGAGTCAATTATCAGAAGAAGAGTTACCTGATGAGGAAGAAGAACAAGAGGATAGTGAGTGATTTAGAGAGCAATTGCGCGTAACAGCGTGGTTGCTCTTTTTCTATATAAAGCTTCACTTTTTGGTGAAGCTTTATAGTAATGAGTAATGAGAAAAGAGTGATGAGTAGAAAATCAAAAACAAAGTCCAAATCAAATGCAAAACCTTTATTTTCAAAGGGGGTTAAACAGCTTTTGAGGTTTTGACTTTATGGTTTTAACTCATTACTGATTACTCTTGACTTGTCACTATAAAGTGGCACAAAAAAGTGCCACTTTATATAGATGAAAAGTATATTTCTTTATTAATTGTGCAAAAATAATAAACTAGTGAAGAAAGGAGTTAGCAATGAAAATTTATTTGTTATTTGTAATTATATTTATTATTTTATTATACTTTATTCCTATACAGTTAGCATTTGATTATCAGCGCAAAAATGATAAGGACGATTTAACTATGCAGTTGAAAATTTTCTTTTTAAAATATAATTTCAAATTATCTTTTATTGATTTTAAGAGATTATTTTCTTTTCCTACTAGTGAATTAAAAGGAACTTTTAGTAGTTTGTTTTCTGAGACTAATATTGAATTTAAAGAAGAAATATCAGAAGAAGAATTAAAAGAATTAAAACATGCAATTAAAGTTATAAAACGTATTATTTCTCGTTTTGAATTAATATTTTTATTAACTCATAATTGTGCTTTATTTTCTTGGCGGAGTAGTTTTGGCTGTCAAAATCCAGCTCATACAGGTATGATGACTGGTTTATTATGGTCTGTTAAAAGTTCTTTAATTTCTATTTTACAAACTAAACTAGAATTTAAAGAGTTGCCAATTATTGATGTTGTACCCAACTTTACTAAAGAACAGTCGTTAATGGTTGAATTTAAAGGAATATTCACCTTTAGATTGGGGAAACTTATACTTATAGCAGTAACTATCATGTGCTTTGAATTGAAGAGGAGAGTGAAAGAAAAATGGAAGAACACCCAATTGCTAAGTTAATGGATCAAGCTATGCAGAATATTAAGCAAATGGTTGATGTCAATACAATTGTGGGTGATGCAGTAGAAACTAAAGATGGTTCGGTGATTATTCCTATTTCTAAAGTTAATTTTGGTTTTGCTGCTGGAGGAGCTCAGTATGATTTAGAAGAACAAGAAAATAATCAAGAGCAAAGTCAAGATGCTAATTTTGGTGGTGGTAGTGGAGCAGGGGTAATGTTACAACCGATGGCTTTTTTAATAGTTAAACAGGACCAAGTACGTATGATGTCGGTTAATGATAATGCTACTTTAGACAAATTATTAAATTTAGCTCCTGAATTGATTGACCAGTTAAAAAAGAGAAATAAATCTGAAAGTAGTTCTAACAATTATAATGTTAATACTCCTCCACCACAATAGTGTGGGGATGAGTTATGAACTCTGTACCCTAAGTGATATTATTTTTCTAAATATTAGGGTACAGAGATCAAATTTCACAAGTTTAAGTCTATAATACTGAGGTGAAGATGATGAAAAAATATTTGATTTTAATCTTAGTTGGATTATTAATTTTAATAATCCCTATTAAATTAACAGCAGCTTCATTCGTTACGGCTGAATCAGCTATCTTAATTGATGCTGAAACGGGAGAAATTTTCTATAGAAAGAATATTCACCAACCTCGTCCTCCAGCCAGTACTACTAAGATAATGACGGGAATTTTAGCAATTGAAACAGGAAATCTAAGTGATGAGGTAACAGCTAGTTTAGAAGCTGCTCATGAAGGTGGCTCATCTATTTATTTAACTGCGGGAGAAAAATTAACTTTAAAGGAAATGATTTATGGTTTATTAGTAAAATCTGGGAATGATGCGGCTGTAGCTATTGCTCAGTATATTGGTGGTAGTGTAGAAAATTTTGCTGCAATGATGAATTTTAAAGCTAAGCAAGTAGGGGCAAAAAATACTAATTTTCAAAATCCTAATGGTTTACCGCAAGAAGGACATTTAACTACAGCTTATGATTTATCACAAATTGCTCGTTATGCTTTAGAAAATGATTTTTTTGCTCAGGTTGTAGCGACTCCTAAAAAGAGAATTTCGTGGCCTAAACATAGTTGGGATCGAATTTTAAAGAACACTAATAAATTATTAACTCGTTGTGATTTTGTGACAGGAGTTAAAACAGGTTACACTAGAGCAGCAGGTCGTTGTTTAGTTGCTGCAGCTGAACAGGGAGATAGAAAATTAATAAGTGTAGTACTAAAAAGTAATCAATTATGGCAGGATTCATTAAATTTATTGCATTATGGATTTGATAATTTTAATAAAAAATGTATAGTAAAAAAAGGAGCAATATTAGATCAAGTTGAAATTGCTAATCAGAAATTAAACTTGAAAGCAGCTAAAAATGCTTTTCAGATTGTAAAAAATGAGAGAGAGATTAAGTTGCAAAAAAAAATAAAATATAAAGATAATGTTAAACTTCCAGTATTAGAAGGAGAAAAATTAGGAGAATTAATTCTTTATGATCAAAAAAATGAATTAGTGGATAAGATTGATTTAGTAGCTGATAGAAGAGTAGAATTAGCTACAGGAAGTCGATTTTGGCAAGAAATATTAACAGGAATTCAAATCTATTTCTAATAATAGTTTGATTATTGTTCCTAAATTTAATAAGATATAATAGGAAAGAAAAGTAATTAGAGGTGATTTTTTATGGAAAGATTACAAAAAGTAATGGCTAAAGCAGGTGTTGATTCGCGCAGAAAGTGTGAAGATATAATTGAAGCAGGTAGAGTTATGGTCAATGGGAATATTGTAACTGAATTAGGGACTAAAGTAGATCCTGAGCAAGATAAAATTTTGGTTGATGGTGAAGAAATAGAAAAAGAGAAGAAGGTTTATATTTTACTTAATAAACCGGCTGGATTTATTACAACTGTTGATGACCCTAAAGATAGACGAACTGTGATGGATTTGATCAATGTCAAACAGCGTGTATATCCTGTAGGACGATTAGATCGAGATACAGAAGGGTTATTATTATTGACTAACGATGGTGATGTCAGTTATGCTTTGACGCATCCTAGTCATAAGATTGGCAAGAAATATTTAGCTACTGTAGAAGGAGTACCTAATGATAATAAATTAGAAAGTTTAGAACGTGGTATTAAATTAAGTGATGGTTGGACTGCTCCAGCAGAAACAGAGTTAGTGATGAATTTTAATAATAAAGCAATTGTATCTATAACAATACATGAAGGTCGAAACCGACAAGTGAAACGAATGTTTAAAGCGATTGGGAATCCGGTAGAAGAACTTAAACGGATGAAGATTGGTCCTCTTAGCTTAGATGATGAGTTAAAAGCAGGAGAATATAGATATCTAAATAAAAATGAAATTCAACAGTTAAAAGATTTAGCCCAGGAGATAAAACAAGAAGAAGTGTAATTAGCTTGTGCTTGATTATTTAAAAAGTTTGAATCTTTATGAATATTTCCCCTCTAGTATACTATATATAATAGTAGACTAATATCGACTAACTAAAAGGGGGAAAATATATGGAAATATTAAAAGTATCATCTACATCAAAACCTAAATCTGTTGCAGGAGCATTAGCTGCTGTATTAAGAGAAGAAGGTAGAGCTGAATTACAAGGTATTGGAGCAGGAGCAATTAATCAAGCAGTAAAGGCTATTGCTATTGTAAGGGGGTTTGTAGCTCCTAACGGTATGGATTTAGTTAGTATCCCAGCTTTTGCAGAGATTGAAATTGATGGTGAAGAGAGAACAGCTATTAAATTCATCGTTGAACCAAGATAAATAATAAAAAAGAATAACTATTTTTAACCTATCTACAGTTTGTGGATAGGTTTTTTGTGTGGCTGACCT
Source organism: Halanaerobacter jeridensis (assembly GCF_016908315.1). Classification (GTDB taxonomy): domain Bacteria; phylum Bacillota; class Halanaerobiia; order Halobacteroidales; family Halobacteroidaceae; genus Halanaerobacter; species Halanaerobacter jeridensis. The sequence continues at coordinate 124,911 of NZ_JAFBDQ010000001.1, forward strand.
TTTACTTTATCAGGATTTATGGTAAAATATAATTTGACTTTGTTGCTAAATAAAATTAAATTCAGATTATGAATTTTAGATAAAATGCAATAATTGATTCAAATCAAAAATAATATTGTATTGTTTCTTTTAATTTTAAACGTCTAACTATAAATTCTAAACTATAATAGGGGGTGGACCTGATTTATTTAAAGAATATTAAGATGAAGGGTTTTAAATCTTTTGCCGATAAAGTTACGGTTGATTTTGAACCTTCGATTACGGGGATTATTGGCCCTAATGGCAGTGGTAAAAGTAACATTTCTGATGCTATTAAATGGGTCTTAGGTGAACAAAGTGCTAAAGCATTACGTGGTAGCAAAATGAAAGATGTAATTTTTGCGGGTAGTGATGACCGTCGCCCTAAACAGGTAGCTGAAGTTACTTTAACTTTGGATAATAAGGATCGTGAACTTGATATTGATTATGACCAAGTTAAAATAGGACGTAAAGTGACTAAAGATGGTAAAAGTGATTATTTGCTTAATGGTCAGCGGTGTAGACTAAAGGATATTCAAGAACTACTGTTAGATACAGGAATTGGTAAAGAAGCTTATTCAATTATTGGTCAGGGTAAAGTAGAAGCTGTTTTAAATGAAGGTAGTGCTGACCGCCGGCGTTTATTTGAAGAAGCAGCAGGAATCACTAAACATAAACAGCGTAAAGAAGAGTCTGAAGAAAAGTTAGCAGATACGCAGCAAAAGCTACAGCGGATTGAAGATATTATTAGTGAGATAAAGCGTCAAGTAGGGCCCTTAGAGGAAGAAGCCGAGAAAGCAAAACAATATAAAGAATATAGCAGTGAACTTGAAGAACATGAAGTTGATTTATTATTAAATAAATATGCTGATTTGGAAACAGATTTAGATCAAAAAATTGCAACGAAACAGGACTTATCTTATAAATTAACTAAAGTTAAATCTAAAGTAAATGAATATGATTTAAAAATAGATAAAGAAGAAGAAAAGTTAGATGATTTGATTGAAGAGATCGATGATTTACAGGACAAGCTTTATCAAAAGCGGAATCAAAAACAAAAGTTAGGTAATAAAATAGATTTAGCTGAGCAAAGAGAAAATAATTTAGCCCAACAAAAGGACAGATTAAAGTCTGAGGTAAAACGCTTGAAAAGAGAAGTTAGTACTCTGCAAGATGAAATTAAAAAAAGTGAAGAAAAGAAGAAAGAAGTTACTAAGGATTTAAAAAGTAAAAAAGAGGTGCTAAATAATCAGCAGGATCAATTAGCTGAGATTAAGGAAAAATTACAGGAGAAAAATCAGCGTCGAGAAGAAATTAGAAATAATAAATTGGCTAATATTAATGAAATTAATCAGTATCAAAATAAATTAAGTAATTTAGAGCAGAATATAGAGTATTATACGCACGAAGTAGAAGAATTGCAGGAAGAAGAAGAGGAACTCAATAAAGAATTAACAGCAAAGCAGGAAGAAAAAGAAGAATATGAGACAGAACTATCTCAACTGCAGAAGAAGTTTGAAGAACAGCAGCAAAATTTAAAGCAAAAGAAGGAAGCAAATGAGGAATTAACTACTGAATTTAATGATTTGAAAGATAAGTATGATGAACTCAAAGATAAATTAAGCCGTAAAAAATCTAAGTTAAAGACCTTAAAAGATTTAGAAAAAAGTTATTCAGGCTATTATCGGGGTGTAAAAAAAGTATTAAAGTATGCCCAAAATAGTGATAATCTGCCAGGAGTTTGTGGGGTAGTGGCGGAATTAATTGAAGTACCTAAAAAATATGAAACAGCTATTGAAGTAGCTTTAGGAAGTATATTACAAAACATTGTTGTAGAGGATAATAAAGTAGGACAAAAGGCTATTGATTATTTGAAAAGAAACAATGCTGGACGAGCTACTTTTTTACCTTTAGATTTAATTGACCCTAGAAGTTTGAGAAGTAATGAGCAGCAAGCTTTAAATGTTGAAGGAGCTATTAATGTAGCAGAAAAATTAGTTGATTATGAATCCCAATATGAAGATGCTATTAAAAATATCTTAGGCCGAATTATAGTAGCTCAAGATATGGATTCAGCAGTCCAAATTTCTAAAGCAGCTAATAAACGAGTTAAAGTAGTTACTTTAGAAGGAGAAATTGTTAGACCAGGAGGATCAATGACTGGGGGAAGTAGAAATAAAAATAGTAATTTATTAGGACGTTCAAGACAGATCGAAGAGTTATCTTCAGAAGTAGAAGATTTAAATGAACAGGAAGAGAATATTAAGAACAAAGGTTTTGCTAAAAGAAAAGAGCTAGAAAAATTGCGAGAAGAAATAGAAAAACTCGATGAAGAAGTTCGTCAACTAGATCTTGAACAGACGAGTTTGGACAAGGATTATCAACAAGCAGATAATGAAGTTAAAAGATTAAAGAAAGAATTAAATAAAAAACAGAATAAAATTAATACTTTAGAAGAAAAGCAAGATGAATTAAAGGAGCAGCAACAACAAGTTAAGCAAGAACTCGAGAGTTTAACTACCGGAGAAGATGATTTAGAAGGATTAATCAATAAATTGGAAAAAGAAATTAATGCATTACAAGCCAATAAAGAAGAACTAGGAAATAAAATTACAGACACTAAAGTTGAAATTGCCTCCTTAGAGCAAGAACAACAAAGTTTAGCTCAAGAATATAAGAATAAAAAAATGGCTTTGAAAAATAAGCAAGAAAAAATAACTAAAGAAGAGAATAATATTACTAAAGTTAAGGAAAAAACAAAAGAAATTGAAAGTAAAAAAGAAGAACTAATAGCAGAAAAAAAAGAATTAAAAGATAAAATAGTTGAGGCAAAAAAAGAATTAGATAGTTTAAAAGAAAACAGAACAGAAGTTAAGAAAAAGATTAGTCAATATCAACAAGAATCAAAAGAAAGTAGAGAACGCAGAGATAAACTGCAAGAAAAGTCTAATCAAAATGAAGTTAAATTAACAGAAATTAAAGTTAATTTAGAGAACATTGAAGAAAAATTAAAGCAGGAGTATGAAATTGAAGTTTATGATTTGATTGAAGAACGAGAAGAAATTGATAATTATCAGGAAGTTGAGAAAATAATTAAAGATTTAAAGAAGAAGATGAAAGAATTAGAGCCAGTTAATTTAGGTGCAATTGAAGAGTATGAGAATTTAAGTAAGAGATTAGAGTTTTTAGAAGAACAACATACTGATTTAATTGAAGGTCGAAATTCACTACAAGAAGTAATTTCTGAAATTGAGAATGAAATGAAAGAAGAATTTTTAACAACTTTCAAAGAGGTTAAAGAGGAATTTGAAACTATATTTGTAGACTTGTTTGAAGGTGGACAGGCAAAGTTAAAATTAGAGGATGAAAATGATTTATTAGAAACAGGAATTGAGATTAATGCTCAACCCCCAGGGAAAAATTTGCAGAAACTATCATTAATGTCAGGGGGAGAAAAGGCCTTAACTGCAACTGCTTTAATTTTTGCTTTGTTAAAGGTTAACCCTAGTCCTTTTTACGTTTTAGATGAATTAGATGCCCCATTAGATGATGCTAATGTTAATCGTTTTGCTAATTATCTGCAGGAATTAGCAGCTAGAGCACAGTTTATTGTGATCACTCATAGAAAAGGAACTATGAGAGCAGTTAATACTTTATATGGAATTACAATGCAAAATAGTGGAGTATCACAAATTGTATCTCTTAAATTAGATGAAGTAGTTAACTATTAAGAATAAATTAAGGAGAGAAAATATATGAAAGTTAAAGGAATAGCAAAGTCAATAGTAAATAAATTAGTAACAAGAAGTAATCATTTGAGTCAAGGTAGAGCAGTAGGAGTAATAGGATTTGTTAATCAAAATGGATATATAGATTCTATTACAGAGATAGTTGATGGTGGAGTTTCTGGTTTACCTTATCGTGAGATTTTATCGAAAGTAGCTTCTAGAAAAGGTGAATCACTATTAGAAATTATGAATCAACTCCCTGATAATGCTGTTTTAATTACTACTAACCCTGGTAAAACAGGCTTAATTGTAGAAACTGGAGGAATTAATACTTTAGATCAACCATTGGTTAGTATTGGAGTTAAGATGGGCCAAGTAGCAGGGGTAGGTATTATTTATCCTCAGGAGCACTTGTTTGAATTAACAACTAAATCTGAAGAAATAAAATTAAAAAGATTAACTGCTAAAACTATGGAAGAAGAACGAGAAGTATTGCAAGAAAATTCTAAAACCAAATTAGAGTATTTAGAAATCTGTGAGGAATTAGAGCAAGTGGAGTTAGAAGAAACTGAGGTTAATGTTGAAACAAAATCTGAAAGTGAATGGCAAGTAAAGCCAGTAGAAGTAAACTCGATTGAAGAAGAATTTGCTGAAAAGTTAATAAAAAAATCAATTAATGTAGAGCAGGGGCGAGAAGTGGCAGCGATTGGAGAAGTAAAAGATGGTCATATTGTGCAGCAAGGAGACATAGTAGTAGGAGGGATGGGCTATGTTCCTTCGCGTTTGTTAGCCTCGAGTTACACAGATATTGCAGGAATTTCTTTACGGGAAGCTTATACTAAGCACATTCCCCATAATGTAGTAATAGTTCATACTCATCCTGGTGGTACAGGAGTAATGCATATGGGAGATGCAATGGCTGGTCCCGTTACTTGGGGACGACCAGTAGTAGCTATTGGCCATGATAAGAATGGTGAAATCAAAGGAGCTACAGTGATTGAGTTATTAGAAGAAGCAATGGATTTAGTAGATGAATATGAAGAATTAGGTCAAGAGTTTTATGAAGCACAGACACCTGATGAAGAAGCAGATATTAGAAAACGTCGTTTTGGGATTGCGCAGGAATATACTGATTTATGTAAAACAATAGAAATAAAGTCTATATAAAGTGTAACTTACGGGTGAGAGGATAAAATTGTTTCTTCGCTCCTGAATCTAGTTTGATTCGTCTAAACTTGTATAATAAAAAATGATTTTATCCTCCTGCCAATATAGTTTTACTTTAATAGTGGGAGCAGGGACTGTACTATTATGAAGTTGCTTGTTTTTTTGATTTTCACTGTCTTACTGTTAAACTTTTCAATTGTTTAACTTAAAGAAAAAGGGGGATTACATAATGTTAAAAAAGATTTTTGGATTAGGCTCTGATGAAGAGGAAGAAGAAAAAGAGCAAGAAGAGGTTGAAGAAGAAATAGAAGAGACTCAAGAAGAAGATGATGACGATGGTAAAAGTTTATTTGGACGTTTAAAAGAAGGGTTAAGTAAAACTAGAGACGGTTTTGTATCTCAGCTTGAGAGTCTGTTTAGAAGTTATGATAAAATTAATGAAGAGTTATATGAAGACTTAGAAGAAATATTAATTCAAGCTGATGTTGGTGTACAGACAACTATGAAATTAGTGGATGATATTAAAGAAAAGGCAAGAGAAGAAAAAATAAAAGATCCCAATAAGCTAATCAATATCTTACAGGATGATATTTTAGAAATGTTAAATCAAACAGAAGAAGATGATGAACAGCCAACAATTTTGATGGTTGTAGGAGTTAATGGTGCTGGAAAAACAACTACTATCGGTAAAATTGCACAGCGAGCTAAACAAGATGATAAAGATGTTTTATTAGCTGCTGGTGATACTTTTAGAGCAGCGGCAATTGAACAGTTAGAAGCTTGGGCCAACAAAGTAGGAACAGAAGTTATTTCTCACCAAGAGGGAGCAGATTCTGCTGCTGTAGCTTATGATGCTGTCCAATCTGCTAAATCTAAAGAGACTGATTTGTTGATTGTTGATACAGCGGGGAGATTACATACTCAATCTAATTTGATGGATGAGTTGGAAAAAGTAAAGCGAGTAATTGAAAAAGAATCTGGCCCAATGAAAGTAGAAGTCTTATTAGTGCTTGATGCCACTACTGGTCAAAATGCAGTTTCTCAGGCTAAATTATTTGATGAAGCTGTAGATGTTGATGGCATTGCCTTAACTAAATTAGATGGAACTGCTAAGGGTGGAGTTGTAATTGCAATTAGAGAAGAATTAGGTATTCCTATTAGATTAATTGGAGTCGGAGAAGACTTAGAAGACTTACAGGACTTTGAGCCGGAATCCTTTGTAGATGCTTTATTTGATTTTTAATTTTCTTGACAAAGATACAGAGATGTGTTATTATCATCACCTGTAAAGGAAAAGAACTTAACACGATTTGCAGGTGATTCTTGTTTGAATGTAAAAAAAGTAGTAAGAGTAGGGAAACTATTTAGCTTTTATGGTTCTCTATTAACTGATAAACAGCAGGAATTTGTGAAATTATACTATTATCATGATTTGTCACTAGGCGAGATTGCTGAAGAAAAAGAGATTAGTCGGCAAGCTGTTTTTGACAACCTAAAGAGATCTGAAGAAGCTTTAGAGAGATATGAAGATGAGTTGGGTATGACAGAATATTACTTTGCTATGCAGGAAAAAATCGAAGCGCTGCATGATAAGCTTGAGCAAGTTAGTGCCAAGCTGAACCCAGAAGAAACTGCAGAGTTTAAAAGACTGCTAGCAGAACTAAAAGCTCATCACGAGGGGGAATTAGAGTGATTTTTGAAGGGTTAGCTGAAAAATTACAAGACACTTTTGATAAATTAAAAGGTAAGGGTAAATTGTCAGAAAAAGATGTAAAGAGTGCTTTACGTGAAGTTAAATTAGCTCTTTTAGAAGCTGATGTAAACTTTAAAGTTGTTAAGAATTTTATTAGTAAAGTTGAAGAGCGAGCAGTAGGTAAAGAAGTATTAGATAGCTTAACTCCTGGACAGCAAGTAATTAAGATTGTTAATGAAGAATTAACTGATTTAATGGGGGGAGCTCAAAGTAAAGTTGAATATGCTTCTGATCCTCCAACTGTGATTATGTTAACTGGTCTGCAGGGTGCAGGTAAAACTACTACTGCAGGTAAACTTGCTAAGAAATTCATTAAAGATGGTAAGGATCCATTATTAGTTGCAGCAGATGTTTATCGTCCAGCAGCAATTAAACAGTTGCAGGTTTTAGGAGAAAGATTAGATCAGCCAGTATTTAGTATGGGAGATAAACAAGACCCGGTTGATATTACCAAAGCTGCAATTAGTAGAGCTGAATCAAATGGTAATGATGTAGTGATTTTAGATACTGCAGGTCGACTTCATATTGATGAAGAATTAATGGATGAATTAAGCCAAATCAAAGCAGCTGTAGTACCTGATGAAATATTATTAGTTGTTGACTCAATGACTGGTCAGGACGCAGTTAATGTAGCTGATAAATTTGATGATACTTTAGGAATTGATGGTGTTGTCTTAACTAAGTTAGATGGTGATGCTCGTGGTGGTGCTGCACTATCAATTAGTTCTGTAACTGGTAAACCAATTAAATTTGCCGGTGTAGGGGAAAAGTTAGAAGACTTAGAACCATTCCATCCTGATCGTATGGCCTCCCGAATTTTAGGTATGGGAGATGTATTGAGCTTAATTGAAAAAGCCGAAGAAGAGATGGACCAGAAGAAAGCTCAGGAATTAGAAGAAAAACTGCGTAAGAATGAATTTACTTTAGAAGATTTTATGGATCAATTAGAGCAAGTTAGAAATATGGGGTCTTTTAAAGAAATTTTAAATATGATTCCTGGAGTAGGAAATAAAATAAAAGATTTAGATATGGATGAAGGACAGTTAGATAAAATAGAAGCTATTATTAGTTCAATGACTAAAGAAGAAAAGCGGGACCCAGAGATGATTAAGGGCAGTCGCCGCCGTAGAATTGCTAATGGTAGCGGTACTGAAGTACAAGATGTAAATCGTCTGTTAAAGCAGTTTAAACAGACACAAAAAATGATGAAACAAGTTGGAGACATGCAAAAAGGTGGTTTAGGTGGTAAAATGGGAGGGGGAGGAAACTTTCCTTTCTTTGGATAGATATAAGGACTAAGTTTAAGTCTAAAATTTTTTGGGTTTGCTTAAACTAAAAATTATTCTTGATCTTAATTATTGAAGGAGGTGAAGATATATGTCAGTTAAAATTAGATTAAAAAGAATGGGGTCTAATAGAAACCCTGCTTATAGATTTGTTGTGGCTGATTCTAGAAAGCCTAGAGATGGTAGATTTATTGAAGAGTTAGGACATTATAATCCTACTACTGAACCTGAAACTGTAAAGCTTGATGAAGAGAAAGCTTTAGAATGGTTACAAAATGGTGCTAAGCCATCTGATACAGTTAGAAATTTATTCAGTGACCAAGGAATTATGGAAAAGTTTGATGAGATGAAATAACTTTAGTAGCATTGGAGGTGCTCCCTTGAAAGAATTAGTAGAAGTAATTGCTAAGAATATTGTTGATCAGCCGGAAAATGTTGAAATTACTAAAGTTGAAGGTAAGCGGTCTATTATTTTAGAGATAGATGTAGCTGAAGAAGACATGGGAAAAGTTATTGGCCGGCAGGGGAAAATTGCTAAAGCAATTAGAACTGTAGTAAAAGCAGCAGCTACTAAAGAAGGGAAACGAGTTATAGTAGAAATTTTACAATAAATTACTTATTGGAGGGCTAGAGATTTCTTCTCTAGCCTTTTTATAAGTAATTATTAATCAGGGAATAGTAAAGAGTGAAGAGCAAGAAGTAAAGAGATAAAAGATAAAATAATCTTGAGTTCAAAACTAGAATAACTAAAAATAGTAATGAGAATTCAGATTACTCTTCACTTGTTACTCATTACTGTTTTTTAAGGGGTGTGATAAGATGGAGTTAGTTACTATCGGTGAAATTACTAAACATCAAGGTAATAAGGGTGAAGTGAGGGTTAAACCATTAACTGATTTTCCTGAACGCTTTGAAGATTTAGAAAGAATTAAATTAAGTAAAGGTAGAATTGAAAAAAAAGTTGAAATAGAAAATATTCGTTATCACAAAGGCTATGTAATTTTAAAATTTGTTGATGTTGATGATATTGGAGCAGCAATTGAGCATAAAGGATTTGAAATTAAGATTCCTAAGTCACAAAGATATGAATTAGATGATGATGTTTATTATATGCAAGATATTGTAGGGTTAGATGTTTATCAAAACCAAGAATATCTAGGAGAATTAGCTACAATTATGGAAACTGGGGCTAATGATGTTTATGTGGTAGAGAATGATGACAATAAGATGTTGTTACCAGCACTAAAAGATGTTATTTTAGAAGTGGATTTAGAAGAAGAAAAGATGTTAGTTGAAGTTCCGGCGGGGTTAGAATAAAGTGAGATTTGATATTTTGACTTTATTCCCGGAAATGTTTGGCCCAGTTTTGAATAATAGTATGCTAGCTAAAGCACAGGAAAAAGATTTATTAGAAGTTAATCTAATTAATTGGCGTGATTATACTCAAGATAAACATAAACAAGTTGATGATTATGCTTATGGCGGGGGAGCAGGAATGGTTTTAAAGCCAGAACCAATTTTTAGAGCTATTGAAGATTTGGGTTTAGAGGATGATACCCCAGTAGTATTATTAACTCCTCAAGGGCAGCAATTCGAGCAAGACACTGCTAAAGAATTTGCTAATCATCAAGACCGGATTGTTCTATTATGCGGACATTATGAAGGCTTTGACCATAGAATTAGAGAAGAATTAGTAACTCATGAAATTTCCATTGGTGATTATGTATTAACTGGTGGAGAATTACCAGCAATGGTTTTAATAGATGCTGTAACAAGGATGATACCAGGGGTATTAGGTAGTCAAGAATCAGCCCAGGAAGATTCCTTTTATAATGATTTGTTAGATTTCCCCCAGTATACTAGACCTCAAGAGTATCAAGGTTTAGAAGTTCCTAAAGTATTATTAAGTGGAGATCATGCTAAAATAGATAAGTGGCGGAAGAAAAAGTCTTTAGAACAGACATTAAACAAACGCCCTGATTTATTAGAAGATGCGGAATTGTCTGCAGAGGAAAAAGAATTGTTAACTGAGATAAAAGCAGAAAAAAAAACTGATTAATTTTTGATTAATTAGGGAGGATTTTTAATGGCAGAAGATAATTTTTATTTAGCACTGTTACATAATCAAGTTTATAATAAGAATATGAAAGAGATTACTACTACTGTAACTAGTCTTGATTTACATGATATTGCCCGCTCTAGTCGGACTTATGATGTGAAAAAATATTATGTAGTCAATAGATTAGATTCACAGCAAAATCGAGTTCAGCGGATGACTAATTACTGGGCTAGTGATTTTGGTGGAGAATATAACCCGGATCGAAAAGAAGCATTTAGTGTGATTGAACCTGCTCGTAAATTAGAAGATGTAATTGAGAAAATTGAAGCCGAGGAAGGTCAAAAGCCAGTAGTAATTACCACTGATGCTAGAACTTATCCTAATACAATTAGTTATCAGAACTTACGAGAAAAGATAGAAACAGAAGAACAACCATTTTTAGTATTATTAGGTACTGGCTGGGGCTTAACTGAAGAAATGATGAATTCAGCCGATTATATCTTAGAACCAATTCATGGCCCTGGAGATTATAATCACTTATCAGTACGGGCTGCAGCAGCAATTATACTAGACCGGCTCAGAGGTAGTAGGATGTAGCTTGGACACTCTTTATTAGTAAGTACTAAAGAGTCTAGGGCTGCACGAAGGGAACTTAATTAGTAATTCAAATAGATTTGCTTAAAGAGAGACATAATATATTATGAAATATAAGAGATAAAACGATTAACTGGATTATGTTTATGTTTTGAATTTGATTTTAACTGTTTAACTGTATACTGCTTAACTGTTTTTACAAGAGGATAATTTTAAAATTATCCTCTTGTAAAAACTATAGCTGTGTGTTATAATTACTTGCGTACAAAAACAGGCGGTCCGCTAACCAATAAGTGGTTAAGAACGCCTAATCAAGGAGGATATATATAAAATGAATTTAGTTGATGTTATTGAAAAAGATGAAATGAGAGACGATCATCCGGATTTCGCACCGGGAGATACTGTGGCTGTTGACTATAAGGTTCAAGAAGGTGGCACAGAAAGAATTCAGGTTTTTAAAGGTGTTGTTATTAAGCGTAAAGGTGGCGGTGCTAGTGAAACAATTACCGTCCGAAAGACTTCTTTTGGTGTGGGAGTAGAAAGAATCTTCCCACTACATTCTCCAAAGATTGACCAGATTAGAGTTATCAAACGAGGAGATGTAAGTAGAGCAAAATTATATTACTTAAGAGAACTACGCGGAAAAGCAGCTCAAGTTAAAGAAAAAAAGAATACTAAGAAGTAACTAATGTTATAAGGGACTGGCTTTTAGCCTGTCCCTTTTTTGTATCAGAATGGAGGATAAATTATGCAAGACCTATTAGAAGCAATTGCTATTGCAATTGTGGTTTCCATAATTTTGATTATATTTGTAGTGCAAGCATTTTATATTCCATCAGAATCGATGGAACCTACTTTAAAACCTGGTGACAGGATATTAGTTAATAAATTTATTTATAATTTTAGAGATCCTAAGCGGCAAGAAATTATTGTTTTTAATTATCCTCTTGAACCAGATCGTAAGTTTGTAAAACGAGTGATAGCTACTCCTGGGGATAGAGTGAAAATTAAAGAAGGCAAAGTTTTTGTTAATGGAGAACAATTAAAAGAAGAATATGTAGTAGAAGATAGTTACACTGATTTTGCTGAAGTTAAAGTGCCGGAAAATAATTATTTTGTTTTGGGAGATAATCGGAATAACAGTAAAGATAGTAGATATTGGGGGTTTGTTCCAGAAGATAATATAGTAGGACATCCGTTTATTATTTTCTGGCCGTTAAATAGAATAAAAATTATTGGGGGAGATATTCATGTCGATTCAATGGTATCCAGGACATATGGACAAAGCTAAGAAAAAGATAAAAAAGAGACTAAATTTAATTGATGTTGTGATTGAATTATTAGATGCTAGAATTCCGTTAAGTAGTAGAAATCCAGATATAGATGAAGTACTGAAGGATAAGAAGAGAATTATTGCTTTAAATAAAAAGGATTTAGCTGATCCACAGGTGACTAAACAGTGGTTAGATTATTTTTCTGAAACTGCACCGAGCTTAGCTATTAATTCATTATCAGGTAATAATGTGAAGCAGATTTTTTCTTTAGCTGATCAATTAACTCAAGAAGAACAAGCTAAAGCATTAGAGCGAGGACGTAAGAAAAGAGATGTGAAATTAATGATTGTAGGAGTACCTAATGTAGGGAAATCACAGTTGATTAATCAATTAGGTAATAAAAATAAAACTCGTACAGGTAATCGGCCGGGGGTTACAAGAGGAGAACAATGGGTTAAATTGCAGCAAGGTTTTGAACTGTTGGATACTCCAGGTGTTTTATGGTCTAAGTTTAATGATGAAGAAGCTGGAGTTCGTTTGGCATTATGTGGAGCAATTAAAGAAGGTAGATTTGATAATGAGTTGTTAGCTTATAAGTTAGTGCAAATATTACAAGAAAGTAATCCGGAACGATTAAAGGAAAGATATGATTTAGATCATCTTAGTCCTGATACTTATCAATTAGTAGCTGATATAGGCAAGAAACGAGGCTGTTTACAGTCGGGTGGAAAAGTAGATCGTAATCGGGTTTCTAAAATAATTCTTAAAGAATTTGATGAAGGGAAATTAGGACGAATTACTTTAGAACAGCCGCCAGTAGAGAGTTAAGCAATAAGGCAGTAAGGCAGTGAAACAGTAAGAACAGTAGCTGGTAGTGAAATTTGGGGAGATTGCAGTATATAGATTGTGCAGTTAGTAAAGCGGAAAGTAGAGATAATGGGGCTGCACGGAGTGTTTTTTGAATTTTAAAAACACGGAGGGGACAATAAAGCAGTAACGAGTAAAATAGGGTTTAATTTCAAGGAAAGCAATATTTTATGTAGAGACTTGGCATCGCCAAGTCTGCAAAAATAAAAAATAGGAGGTTTAGCATAAAATGGATTTGGAGCAATTAACAATTAAAGAGATTAAAAATAAAATTAATAATTTAAATAACATATCTCAACAATTAATGCAACAGCTTAAAGCAGACTCTCGTAAAGGAGTCCAGCAAATAGCTCAAAGAATAGAAAGAAAAAAAGCTAAAGCACAAGCAGCAAAAGAGAAATATCAAGAAATGCGTAAATATGAAAAGAAGAAATTAGCTGATGGTTATGATTTGATTTGCGGTATAGATGAAGCAGGTCGTGGACCTTTAGCAGGATCAGTTGTAGCGGGAGCAGTAATATTGGGAACTGATACTTATATTCCCGGTTTAGATGATTCTAAAAAATTAAGTGAAAAAAAACGGGAAGAGTTATTTGATATAATTTATCAAAAGGCTGAAGCAGTAGGAGTAGGAATTGTTGACCAAGATAGAATTGATGAGATCAATATTTTGCAAGCTACTTATGAGGCTATGACAGAAGCCGTTGATGATTTAGGAGTACAGCCTAATTATTTATTAATTGATTCCGAAACTATTCCTCAAGTGGATATTCCGCAAGCTGGAATTGAAAAGGGAGATAGTCAAAGCGTATCTATTGCTGCAGCATCTATTATTGCTAAGGTAACACGAGATAGAATGTTAGTAGAATATGATGAACAGTATCCTGAATATGGTTTTGCTGGGCATAAAGGATATGGTACTAAATCTCACCGGCAAGCACTTGAAAAATTTGGCCCGTGTGATATTCACCGCAAATCTTATCAGATTGTTCAAAAACATATGTAGAAGGTGATCCTATGGTTAAAGAGGGTGATGTGTTAACAGGGATAGTATTGGAGGCTAAAGAAGAAACAGCAGTTATTAAATTTGGTCCCCGAGCAATTGAAGCCCAGGTTTTAGCTGATTTAGAAACTGGTGAAGAAGTAAAAGTTAAGGTGCAAGGCTGGCATGAAGGAAAATTATTATTAAAAGTATTAAATCGTAAAGGAAAGGTTTCTTCTGGCTCAATTGATATTAAAGTTTAATAGTTCATCTAAACTATAGAGTCCCCTCCAGAAATTTGGAGGGGACTATCTATATTAAAAGGCAGTCAGATATCTAACTGCCTTTACTTATATTATATGCAATTAGATAAAAATAAGTACCTGATTTCCTATTTTCTCATGTATAATTATGGCACTTCTGGATACACTAACTTAAAGAATAATCTATATAAAGTGGCACTATCGTGCCACTAGCTAGTAGATAAAAGCTAGTAGCTAGTAGTAAATTCAAAACCATAAAACAGTTCACAGCTTTGAATTTAATTTTATGTTTTTAACTACTAGCTCCTAGCTACTTACTTCTAGCTATAAAGTTTCACTGAAAGTGAAACTTTATATAGATTAAATTTAAATAGGGAGTGTTCAAGTGGTATGAATAATAGAGAAATTGGGAGGCAGGGTGAACAACTAGCCCAAAACTTTTTAGAACAGCACGATTACATAATATTAGAGAAGAACTTTTGCTGTCGTTATGGTGAAATAGATTTAATTGCTCAAGTGAATAATTATTTGTCGTTTATTGAAGTCAAATTCTGTTCTGATCAATCATTTATGCCGCTAGAGTATAAAATAGATAAATTTAAACAAGAAAAAATTAAAAGAACAGCCCAGTATTATTTAAAATTCCGTAACGTGCCCTTTGATTTTCGCTTTGATGTTGTTTTAATCAACGAAGAAGAAGCTAAGCCAGAGATTAAGTTGATACAAAATGCCTTTTGGACAAAGGAGAGGGTTTAATGCTTGCTAAGGCTTATAGTAATGCTGTGACTGGAGTGGATGGATATTTAGTTGAAGTAGAGATTGATTTATCACAAGGACTACCTAGTTTTAATATTGTGGGTTTACCTGATGTAGCAGTTAGAGAAGCTAAAGAAAGAGTAAAAGCAGCCATTAAAAATTCTGCTTTTCAATTTCCAGTGAAAAGAGTTACAGTTAATTTAGCTCCTGCAGATATTAAAAAGAAAGGGGTAGTTTTTGATTTGCCAATTGCTGTAGGGATTTTAGCAGCAGTAGATGTAGTAGAAGAAAATAAATTACTTGATTATACTTTGGTTGGTGAACTATCTTTAGATGGTACAATTAAAAGAATAACTGGAGCTTTATCCATGGCCTTAGCAACTAAAGATGAAGGTAAAAAAGGGATTATTGTTCCTTATGAAAATGTTCAAGAGGCAAGTGTTGTGGAAGGAATAGAAGTTATAGGAGTTAAAAGTTTGGAAGATGTAATCGATTTTTTTAATCAAGAATTAGAAGCAATTGAGCCTGTTACTGAGTCTTGGCAATTAAATGGAGAGTATCAGATTGATTATCAAGATGTTAAAGGACATGAAGAGGCTAAAAGGGCTTTAGAAGTTGCAGCAGCAGGTAATCATAATTTAGTGATGATTGGTCCGCCAGGTGCCGGTAAGACAATGTTGGCTCGAAGATTACCGACTATTTTGCCACCGCTAACTAAAGAAGAATCTATAGAAGTAACTAAAATTTTTAGTGTTATTGATAAATTACCTAGTGAACAATCATTAATTAAAACCCGCCCTTTCCGTAATCCCCATCATAGTATTTCTCAAGCAGGTTTAGTTGGAGGAGGACGTGTGCCCCAACCAGGAGAAATTACTTTGGCTCATCGGGGAGTTTTGTTTTTAGATGAATTAACTGAATTTAAGCGGCAAGTTTTAGAAATTTTACGTCAACCACTAGAAAAACAGGAAATAACTCTAACTCGTTCTGCTATTACTTTAACTTATCCTTGTGAATTTTTATTAGTAGCAGCTTTAAATCCCTGCCCCTGTGGTTATTATGGTACTGAGGGGAGAGAATGTTTTTGTACTCCTTACCAACGAAAGAAATATTTACATAAAATATCTGGGCCAATTTTAGATAGAATTGATATTCATTTGGAAATACCGCAATTAAAAGCTGAAGAGTTAACTACTTATCGTCAAGGTGAAACCTCAGCTGAAATCAAGGAAAGAATTTTAGCTGCTCGTGAAATACAAACTCAGCGCTTTAAGGATACTAGTATAAATTATAATGCTGAAATGAATACTAAAGCGGTAGAAAAATATTGTCTTCTAGATGAGAAGGCCGAAGAAATGATTAAAGAGGCTATTAATCGTCTTCATTTAAGTGCTCGGGCTTATGATCGAATCTTAAAATTAAGCCGCACTATTGCCGATTTAGCAGCAACAGAAATTATAACTATCGAACATTTAGGAGAGGCGATTCAATATCGGAGTTTAGATAGAAGATAAACTTATTACTTTTTGGGGGGATAATGTGGAAAATAAATTATATTGGGTCTGGCTTAGTAAAATTAATGGTTTAGGTTCAGTTAAAATAAAGAAATTATTGGAAAAATTTCAAAATGCACAAGGTATTTGGGAGGCTAGTAGAGAAGAACTTAATAATAGCATAGGAATAGGTTCAGTTTTAAGTCAAGAAATTATCAAAGCTAAAAAGAATTTCTTGCCTGCTAAAGAAAAAGAAAAGTTAAAAAAAGCTAAAGTAAAACTTGTAACTTTAGAAGATACATGTTATCCTAAATTGTTAAAGGAAATATATGCTCCCCCTCCTGTAATTTATTACAGGGGTGCTTTAGTTAAAGTAAGCAGACCTTGTTTGGCAGTAGTTGGAACTCGTGATTGTACTGAGTATGGTAAAATAACTGCCTATAACTTAGCTAAAAAATTAGCAGAAATGGGATTTGTAGTTGTTAGTGGTTTGGCCCGAGGGATAGATACTAAAGCTCATCAGGGAGCACTACAAACTGGTATGACCTATGCTATATTGGGTTCGGGGCTTGATCACATTTATCCTCCAGAAAATAATCATTTAGCAGAGAAAATTGCTCAACAGGGAGCTGTGATTACATCATATCAATTACAGACTCAACCGCAAAGAGAACATTTTCCAGCTCGTAATAGGATTATTAGTGGTTTGAGTTTAGGTACAATAGTAATTGAAGCTCCCCAGCAAAGTGGTGCCTTAATCACTGCTAATTTTTCTTTACGTCAAGGTCGAGAAGTATTTGCTATCCCAGGAAATATTAGAAAAAGACAAAGTCAAGGCACTAATAAGTTAATTCAAAGCGGAGCTAAATTAGTGCAAAATGTAGATGATATTCTAGAAGAATTAATGTTAGAGAATTATTTACTGCAGGATGTAAATGAAGAAGATGCAGAAGATGAAATTAAGACAAAAAGATTGAATCAACAACAAAAGAGAGTCTATAATTTATTAACTGATGAGGTTCAACAATTTGAAAAAATATTATCTAATGTTACAATGAAAGCAAAGGAACTTAATTCTATTTTGGCCCAGTTAGAAATTATGGGATTAATAAAACAATTACCTGGAAAAAGAATTTGTCTAATAAATCAATAATTTAGAAGGGAGGAAGACATAGTAATAATAATTGCTATGTTGTTATCAATGAAAGAGAATATATTTGAAATAATCAGTCAGTTAGTAAAAAGATTATTATATGAGGGAGAAGAAATTGAAGATAGTGAAAAATTAATTAATTCATTAAAAGAAGATGGTTATAATATAGATGAGATTAATCAAGCCTTTGAATTTATTTTTGCTTCTGAAAAAGAAACTGAGGGAGAAGAAGATAAGGCTGAACTTCAGAAAGATAGTTGGGATGAGAACCAAATTAGTCAGCGGGTATTCAATATTAAAGAAAGAGTTAACTTTAATATTGAAGTTCAAGGTGGTTTGCTGCAGTTAGGTGCTTTAGATGATCTGCAAGAAGAAGAATTAGAAGAAGTGATTACTAAACTATTAATGAGGTATCGTAGTAGTGCTCAGGTGTCTGATCTGTGGCAGACTGTAGAAGAAGTAGTAGACGATGATTTGAAATTACTTTCGATTTCTAAAAAAATACCTCAATTTAAGGGTTTAAATCAAGTCGAAATCAAGCATCTTCATTAGTGGAGGAGTGAAGGCTATGGCCAAAAAGAAGAAACAATTAGTGATTGTAGAGTCTCCTGCTAAGGCCAAAACAATTAGTAAATTTCTCGGTCGAGAATATACTGTAGAAGCTTCAATGGGGCATTTAATTGATTTGCCTAAAAGTCAATTAGGAGTTGACGTTGAAGAAAATTTTGAGCCTAAGTATATTACAATTCGCGGTAAAGGAAAGATACTACAGAAGTTACGGCGGAAAGCTAAGAAAAGTAAAAAGGTATTATTAGCAACTGATCCTGACCGGGAGGGAGAAGCTATCTCCTGGCATTTAAGCAATGCTCTAAAGGTAGATGAAGAAAATAAATGTAGGATTGAGTTCAATGAAATCACTGAAGCTGCAGTTCAGCAGGCCTTAGAAAATCCACGTTCTATTGATAAAGATAGAGTTGATGCTCAACAAGCCCGGCGGGTTTTAGATAGACTTGTTGGTTATAAATTAAGTCCTTTGCTTTGGAAAAAGGTTAGAAAAGGGTTGAGTGCTGGAAGGGTACAATCAGTTGCTTTAAGGATTATCTGTGAACGAGAAGATGCCAGAAATAAATTTGAACCTGAAGAGTACTGGACTGCAGAAATTAATCTAAAAAATCCAGCTAATGATAAATTTTCAGCTAAATTATATAGAATTAACAATCAAAAATATAAGTTGAAGAATGAACAAGAGGCTAAAGAACTCAAAGAAGATTTGCAAGAACGAAAATTAAAGGTGAGTAAAATAAAAGAAGGGCAGCGGCGAAGAAATCCAGCTGCTCCATTTACTACTAGCAGCTTGCAGCAACAAGCTGCTAATAGTCTTTATTTTAGTGCTAAAAAAACAATGTTTGTAGCTCAAAGACTGTATGAAGGTGTAGATATTGGTGCAGAAGGAACTGTAGGCTTAATCACCTATATGAGAACCGATTCAACTAGAATAGCTAAAGAAGCTCAGACTAATGTACAACAATATGTACTGGATGAATTTGGTGAGAAATATTTAGCTGAAGATAGAAATTATAAAGTAGATTCTAAAGCACAAGATGCCCATGAAGCTATTCGTCCTACTTCTGTATTTAGAACTCCACAGAAGATGAAAGAATATTTAGATGAGGAACAGTATAAATTATATAAATTAATTTGGGAAAGGTTCGTAGCTAGTCAAATGGCTCCTGCCCTTTATAAAACACTGCGTGTTAATATTAAAAGTAAAAACGGGAAATACTTACTTAGAGCGAATGGTTCACAGCAATTATTTGCTGGGGTTTTGCAAGTGGATCAGAGTCGGGAGCAAAAAGAGGATACTTTATTACCAAATTTCAATCCAGGAGATAAAATAGAATTAAGTACAATAAAATTAGCTCAACATTTTACTAATCCTCCCGCTAGATATACAGAAGCCAAATTAGTCAAAACTCTTAAGAAAGAAGGTATTGGCCGGCCGAGTACTTATGCAACAATTATAGGAACTATTCAAGATCGTGACTATGTTGAAAAAGAAGGAAAAAAATTTAAGCCGACAGAATTAGGGGCAGTTGTTAATGGATTATTAGTGAAACATTTTCCTAATGTAACTGATGTGGAATTCACTGCTCAAATGGAAGATAATTTAGATAAAGTAGAAGCAGGTACAGCAGATTGGAGAGAAATATTATCTGAATTTTATTTTCCTTTTCAGGATAAATTAGAAGAAGCTCATGATGAAATGGAAGAAGTAGATATGGTAGAAGAAACTGATGAAATTTGTGAAAAATGCGGCCGTAATATGGTAATTAAATATGGTCGCTATGGAAAGTTTTTAGCTTGTCCTGGCTTTCCTGAGTGTAAAAATACTAAACCTTTTTTAGTTAAGGCAGGTGTAGAGTGTCCTCGGTGTGAAGATGGTGAAGTGATTGAACGCAAAAGCAAAAAAGGGCGCCGCTTTTATGGGTGCAGCAATTATCCTGAATGTGAGTTTATGACTTGGGATCATCCCACTGAGGAAGAATGTCCAGAATGTGGGAGTTTTTTAGTGGAAAAGAAGAGGAAAAATAAAACAATCAAGTACTGTATTGATGAAGACTGTAAATATGAAACTATTGAGTTAAGTTAGTTAGTAAGAATGAGTATGGGCTTAAGTATTTTAAATTTGAGTTCAAATGCAAGTATAAGCGTAAAAAGTATTTTTTTATTTTAAATTCACCTTAGTTTCAAGCTCAATCTTAAACTTATATTTAGTCTTAGACTTAAACTTAGACTTAAACTCAAACTTAACCTTAAATATTAATTGAAGATTGGAGTGGTTGAAGTGTTTGATGCTACAACGGTAATTGCAGTAAAACAAGGAGATGATGTGGCTGTTGCTGGAGATGGGCAAGTAACAATGAAACATACAGTCATGAAACATGGAGCTAAAAAGATTAGAAGGATTCATAATGGAGAAGTGTTGGCAGGTTTTGCTGGTTCTGCAGCAGATGCTTTTGCTTTATTTGAAAAGTTTGAAGGGAAGTTAGAAGAGTTTCATGGTAATTTAAAGCGAGCGGCAGTAGAATTAGCTAAAGAATGGCGTACAGATAAGATGTTGCGCGAGTTAGAAGCATTATTAATTGTAGTTGATAAAGAACAATTATTAGTTATTTCTGGAACTGGAGATGTTATTGAACCAGATGAAGGAGTGACAGCTATTGGTTCTGGGGGCTCTTATGCTTTAGCTGCTGCTAAAGCTTATCAAGAATCCTCAGATCTAAGTGCAGAAGAAATTGCTGAAAAATCTTTAAAAATTGCTTCTGATATTTGTATTTATACTAATGATAATATTTCAGTAGAAAAATTATAAGGGGGATAACGATGGAAGATTTAACTCCACAAAGAATAGTAGAAAAATTAGATAAATATATTGTAGGGCAAGAAGATGCTAAGAAATCTGTTGCTATTGCAATGAGAAATAGATACCGCAGAAAAAAGTTAGATGATGATTTGCGTGATGAAGTAATTCCTAAAAATATATTAATGATTGGTCCCACTGGTGTAGGTAAAACAGAAATTGCTCGACGCTTGGCTAAATTGGCCCAAGCACCATTTAGTAAAGTAGAAGTTACTAAATTTACTGAAGCAGGTTATGTTGGTCGTGATGTAGAATCAATGATTAGAGATTTAGTACAAACAGCCATTAGAATGGTTGAACAAGAAAAAAGAGCTGAAGTAGAAGAGAAAGCAGAACAATTAGCTAAAGAAAAATTATTAGATATCTTATTGCCACAGCCTAAAAAAAGTAGTAATCCTTTTGAAGGCCTGTTTTCTGATGATGAAGAAGAAATTAACGAAGAAGAAACAGACCGTGACCAAAGATTTAAAAAACATAGAGAAAAATTAGCTCAGAAATTAGAAGCAGGAGAATTAGATGATAGGATTGTAGAAATAGAAGTAGAAGATAATAATTCACAAATGGTAGAGATCTTTTCAGGGTCTGGAGTTGAGGAATTAGGTGTAAATTTTGAAGATATGTTTGGGGGGATGATGCCTAATTCCAAAAAAACTAGGAAAGTCAAAGTTGAAGAAGCAGAAGAAATTTTAAAAGATCAAGAAGCTAAAAAGTTAATTGATATGGATGAAGTTCATCGTGAAGCAATCCATCGTGTTGAACAGTCAGGGATTATCTTTTTAGATGAAATTGACAAAATTTCTGGGGGGCAGTCTAATTCAAACCCAGAAGTTTCGCGAGAAGGGGTGCAGCGAGATATTTTACCTATTGTTGAGGGGTCAACAGTTAATACAAAATATGGTTCAGTTAAAACAGATCATATTTTATTTATTGCTGCTGGAGCCTTTCATGTATCTGATCCAACTGATTTGATTCCAGAATTACAAGGTCGTTTTCCTTTGCGGGTAGAACTAAATAATTTATCTAAAGAGAACTTTAAAGAAATTTTAACTGAACCTGAAAATGCTTTGACTAAACAATACACAGCATTATTAGCTACCGAAGGGCTAGAGATTGAATTTACTACTACTGCAATTGATGAAATAGCTAGTATTGCTTTTAAAGTTAATGAACAAACTGAAAACATTGGTGCTCGTCGACTGCATACTATTGTAGAAAAATTGTTAGAAGATGTTTCTTTTGAGGCTCCAGACATGGGAGAGGATAAGGTTCAAATTGATCGTGAGTATGTAAAGGATAAATTAGATGATGTTGTTCAAGATAAAGATTTAAGTAAATATATTCTTTGATTTGAAAAATAGCAATAAGTAAGATAAAATAGAAGTATGTAATTTATTGATGTCTGTTGAAGAATGGTTTATTAAGGAGGATAATAAGCAATGAAAGAGCTCTTAAACAAAACCAGAAAAATAAATCGTTTATTACAGCGTTCGGCCGGTCATCCAGTAGATTTTGATAAGATATCAAAATTATTAGGGGAAACAATTGGTGGGAATGTATACTTAGTTGATGAGCAAGGTGAAATTTTAAGTTATCATTTGATTGATCAATTTGAATGTGATTTAATGAAACAAGAAGTTTTAGATAAAGGAGAATTTCCTCCTGATTATAATGACTGGCTTTTAGATATTAATCAAACTCGTTCTAATTATGAACAACAGGACGGTCAGTGTGTATTTAAGCAAGGAGAAGAATGCTTATTCAAGCATAAATTGACTACTGTAGTACCTATTAATGGTGGTGGGCAGAGATTAGGGACATTAGTGATTGCTAGGTTTAATGAAGAGTTTGGAGCTAGTGATTTAATTTTAGCTGAATATGGAGCTACGGTTGTAGGAATGGAAATTTTAAGAGTAAGAAGTGAAAAAGTAGAAGAAAGCGCCCGAAAGAAAGCGGCTGTGCATATCGCTTTAGAAACCTTATCTTATTCAGAAACGGAAGCTATTGAACATATTTTTGCTGAATTAGATGGTGCAGAAGGATTAGTTGTAGCTAGTAAGATTGCAGATCGAGTAGGGATTACGCGATCAGTGATTGTTAATGCTTTAAGAAAGTTTGAAAGTGCTGGAGTAATTGAATCTAAATCCCTAGGAATGAAGGGAACCCATATTAAAGTTTTAAATGAAAGGCTATTTGATGAATTAAATATAGAAAGATAACTAGAAATTAGTTATTTATAAAATTAAGCGTGTCTAAAAAATAGGGGCACGCTAGTTTTATGGCATGAATTTGCAAAAAAATATTCTTTAGTGCTATAATTATAACTTTTTGCAGGACATCACTCTCAAAATGTCGAATATTAAACAATGAGTAATCCGTAAGAATCAATAAAAATAATTTAATATATTATAGGGGAGGTAGAATGAGTTTGTTTAGCAACCAAAGCTTTGGTGTCTTAGAAAAGACATTGAATGGACTAGATTTAAGAAACAAAGCTATTAGTAATAATCTAGCTAATGTTGATACCCCAAATTATAAACGTCGCTCTGTTAGTTTTCGCAATCAATTAAAGAGTGCTATGGAAGGAAGTAATGATTTAGCTACTACTAATAATAGACATATTGCTACTGGTGCAGGTAGTTTAAATGAAGTACAACCACAAGTTAGTAAAAATGAAAATACTTCTTTTCGTAATGATGGTAATAATGTAAGTATAGATAAAGAAATGGCTGAGCTGGCGAAAAATAGTCTAGAATATCGGGCTATTGTTAAACAAGTTTCTAATCAGTTTAATCGGATGAGTTCAGTTATTCAAAAGGGAGGTAATTAAGAATGTCTTTGTTTAGGGGAATGGATATTAGTGCTTCTGGTTTAACCGCCCAAAGGTTAAGAATGGATACTATTTCTAATAATATTGCTAATGTTAATACAACTAGGACTGAAGATGGAGGCCCTTATCGCAAGAAGATGCCAGTTTTTGCTTCAAGATTAAAAGCGGAAATGAATAATGGTCTCTCTAGTAATAATCAAAATGTAGGTAATGGGGTGGAGGTTTCAAAAATAAAAGAAAGCAGTCAACCTCCTAAATTAGTGTATAAGCCTAATCATCCTGATGCTGATGAAAATGGATATGTCCAGATGCCTAATATTAATGTTGTTTCTGAAATGACAGATATGATGTCTGCAAGTAGAGCTTATGAAGCTAATGTTACTGCTATTAATACCTCAAAAGAAATAGTGAAAAGTGCTTTACAGATTGGTTAATTAAGGGAGGTATATTATAATGGAGATTCAAGGGATTTCAAATAGGAGTATAGCTCAAATGAATAATCAAATTAAGCAAAAAGATAATAGTAATAAAAAGTCATTTTCCTCATACTTAAAACAATCAATTTCTAATGTTAATCAGTTACAAGACCAAGCTAATCAAGCTGGAAAAGATTTAGCTTTAGGTAAAGTGGATAATGTGCATGAAGTAATGATTGCAGCACAAAAAGCAAAATTATCAATAGACTTAACAGCTAAAGTAAGTAATAAAGTCGTTGGAGCTTATCAAGAAATTATGAGGATGCAGGTGTGATGTATTTAGTTAGTCAGATTGGGGTGTGAATATGGTTGGTAATTTTACTGAATTAAAAAATCAGTTTTTGCAATTATGGAATAATTTTAGTAAAAGAGCTAAGATTATAATTACTGTATCTACTATAATTGCTTTTTTAGGATTATTAATATTAGTTAACTGGGCTAGCAGGCCAGATTATACTGTTTTATTTAATAATTTATCTTCTAAAGATGCTGGTAATATAACTAATAGACTTAAAGAACAACAAATAAATTATAAAATCGGAGACGGCGGTAGCAGTATTTTAGTGCCGCGCAGTAAAGTTCATCAACTCCGACTGGATTTGGCTAGTGAAGGATTGCCGTCTGGGGGAGTAACAGGTTTTGAAATATTTGATCAAACTCAAATTGGAAGTACCGATTTTGAACAAAAGGTTAATTACTATCGAGCTTTATCGGGAGAACTGACCAGGACAATTAAACAAATGCAGAATGTTAGTTATGCTAAAGTACAAGTGACCCCCAGTAAAGATAGTATTTATAAAGATAAAGCAAAACCAGCTAAAGCATCAGTAATGTTAAAATTAGATCAATATCAACAGTTGTCAACTGCGCAGGTTCGTTCAATTGCCAATTTGGTAGCTAGTAGCGTAGAAACTCTTGACCCAGCTAATGTAACAATTGTAGATACAGGTGGGAATTTGCTATCTGCTAAATTAGAACAAGAAGAAGAAGGAAATGATTTTGGTAATCATTTAGAGATGAAAAATCAGTTAGAATCTACGATGGAAGAAGATTTAAATGTAATGTTGACCAAAGTTTTAGGATTGAATAATTTTGTAGTTAAGGTCAATGCTAATTTAAATTTTAATCAGCGAAATGTCAAAAGTGAGGAATATGAACCAGTAGTAGGAGAAGAAGGCATTGTCAGAAGTAGGCAAACTAAAGAGCAAAGTCAAGAAGGGACTACTACGACTCCTGAAGGAGTGCCTGGTACTACATCTAACATACCACAGTATCAAGAAAATAGCCAACAGCAGCAAGAAAGCGAAAGTGAAGAGCAAATAGTAAATTATGAGATTAATAAAAAAGTTGAGGAATTTGTTAAGGAACAAGGGAATATAGAACGTTTGTCTGTTTCAGTGATGGTTAATGAAGATTTAGGTGATGAACAGCAAGAGCAGATTAGAAGAGCTATTTCTACTGCTGTAGGTTATAATCAAGGACGTGGTGATGAGATTTCTGTGATAGGAATGCCATTTGACCAATCAGTAGCAGAGGCTACTACTGAAGCGCAACAACAATTAGAAGCCGAAAGGCGGCGAAATATGTACTTGATGATTGCTGGAATCATTGTTGCCCTCGGTCTATTATTTTATATTTTTCGTAAATCTCAATCTTCATCAAGTGGTTCAGCTTCCCAAACAGCAGAAGGTATTGATTATACAGTTGATGATGCTGAATCAGAACAAGCTGCTACTAGTGAATTAAGTGAAGAAGAACAAGCTAAGCGAGAAATGCAGCAAGAACTAAAACAATTGGCAGAAGAACAACCTGAAGAGATTGCTGAATTAGTAAGAAGCTGGATGGCTGAAGATTAAAAGTAAGGAGGTGAATGGTTTGTGGCTGAAGAACTATCTGGTAAAGAAAAAGCAGCAATATTAATGGTGACTTTAGGGAAAGATACTTCAGCAGAAATATTTAAACATTTAGATGAAGAAGAAATTGAAGATTTAACTTTAGAAATTGCTAACTTAGATAAGATAGATTCTGAGACAAAAGAAGATGTCATGAATGAGTTTCACCAAATGTGTGTGGCTTATGATTATATTAGTCATGGTGGTATGGATTATGCTAAAGATGTACTAGAAGAAGCATTAGGAGAGAATGAAGCTAATAATATTATTGATAGATTAACAGCGTCATTACAAGTTAGACCTTTTGATCAATTAAGAAAAGCAGATCCAGCACAGATTTTGAACTTTATTCAAAATGAGCATCCTCAAACTATTGCTTTAATCTTAGCTTATCTAGATCCAGAACAGGCTGCTACTATTATGTCCTCTTTACCCGATAATAAAAAAACAGAAGTAGCTAAACGAATAGCAACAATGGATCGAACATCGCCAGAGGTAATTAAAGAGGTAGAAAGAGTATTAGAACGTAAATTATCTTCTTTAGTTACTAATGAATACTCTCAAGCTGGAGGTATAGATACTATTGTTGATGTATTGAATCTTGCTGATCGAGGTACTGAAAAGAATATTTTAGATGAGTTAGATACTGAAGACCCTGAATTGGCAGAAGAAATTAAACAAAAGATGTTCGTATTCGAAGATATTACTTTATTAACTGATAGAGATGTACAAGCTGTATTAAGACAAGTTGATACTGATGATTTAGCTTTAGCATTGAAAACTGCTAGTGATGAAGTTGGTGAAAAAATCTTTAGTAACCAATCTGGTCGAGCTGCAGAAATGTTAAAAGAGAATATAGAATATTTAGGTCCAGTACGTATTAGTGATGTTGAAGAAGCACAGCAAAAGATAGTAAATGAGATTCGCAGATTAGAAGAATCTGGAGAAATTGTTATTAGCCGTGGTGGAGAGGATGAGTTAATTGTCTAATGTTATCAAATCAAACCAGGTTAAGTCTGGCGAGAAGGTTAAATTAGATAATTCTAATTTCAAACTGCAAAAAGAAGAAGTTGAATCTCCTCAGTCAGAAGAGCAAGAAGAAGCAAAGCAAATTATAGACCGAGCTGAGGATAAGGCTGATGAAATAATTGCTGAGGCTAAAGAAAAAGCAGAAGAAATCAAAACAGAAGCCCAGCAAGAAATTGAAGCAGAGAAAGAGGAAATATTTGCTGAAGCAAAAGAAGAAGGTTATCAAGCAGGATTAGCTGAAGGACGTGAAGCAGGTAAAAAGAAAGGAAAAGCTGATATAGAAGAGCAGTTTGCAAATTTGTTGCAGAATATAGAACAAGAAGTTAATAACTTCCATCAAAACATTGAAGAGCGAAAAGAAAATATAAAAGATGATATAGTGGAGTTAGCAATTGTAATTAGTGAAAAGATTGTAGCTCAAAAATTAAAACTTGATGAAACAGTTTTGGAAAATATGATTAGAAAGAAATTAAAGTTATTAGAAGAAGGAGAAAATTTAAAGTTAAGAGTTAACCCCAATAATTTAGAATTGTTGCAAAAAGTAAAAGAAGACCTGATTATGACGAATGGTTATATTGAAGAAATTAAGATCATTGGGGATGAAGAGATTAAGGATAATGGAGTAATTATTGAAACTGATTTTGGAGGTCTTGATGCTACGGTTGCTACTCAATTAGAAAAAATAAAAAGTGAATTATTGGAAGTGAATCAAGATGGCTAACTCATTTTTTGATTTAGATAAGATGATAAATAAGGTAGATGCTTTATCTTCAACCCAGGAATTTGGTAAAGTAAAGCGAGTGATTGGTTTAATTATTGAATCAGCAGGGCCAAGTAATGTACATGTGGGAGAGATTTGTTTTGTGGAACCGCGTTTTAGTGCTGAAACAGTACAAGCGGAAGTAGTCGGATTTAAAGAAGATGGTGTATTATTGATGCCTTTAGGCGAAATGAGTGGCATTGGCCCGGGATGTAAAGTCTTTTCTACTGGAGAATCTTTGAAAGTTAATGTTAGTGAAGAGTTATTAGGAGAAGTATTAAATGGTTTAGGCGAAGCAATGACTGATTTTGAAATTTCTGCTGATAATATAGAGCAATATTCAGTTGATAATACGCCCCCTAATCCTTTACACCGTGAAAGAATAACAGAAGCATTGTCGTTAGGAATTAGAAGTTTAGATGGACTCTTGACTTGTGGTAAAGGGCAAAGAATGGGTATTTTTGCTGGTAGTGGTGTAGGGAAAAGTACATTATTAGGTATGATAGCCAGAAATACTAGTGCTGATGTAAATGTAATTGCGTTAATTGGAGAACGTGGTCGAGAAGTGAGGGAGTTTATTGAAGAAAGTTTAGGTGAAGAAGGATTAAAAAAATCTGTCGTTATAGTAGCTACATCTGATCAACCTGCTTTAGTGCGTTCGAAAGGTGCTTTTGTAGCGACCACTATTGCTGAGTATTTTAGAGATTTGGGTAATGATGTAATGTTAATGATGGATTCAGTAACTCGATTTGCTATGGCCCAGCGAGAAGTTGGATTAGCTGCTGGCGAACCACCAGCTACTAGAGGTTATACTCCTTCAGTTTTTGCTAAGTTACCTAAATTGATGGAACGAGCTGGGACTAGCTCTAAAGGAACTATTACAGGTCTTTACACTGTTTTAGTAGAAGGAGATGATATGACTGAGCCAATTGCTGATGCTGTGCGTGGTATTTTAGATGGTCATATCGTTTTATCAAGAGACTTAGCAGCTCAGAACCATTATCCTGCTATTGATGTTTTAGAAAGTGTGAGCCGAGTTATGAAAGATGTAACTACTGAGCAACATCAAGAAGCAGCAAATAAATTGCGAGAAACTTTAGCTACTTATGAAGAATCAAAAGACTTAGTTAATATTGGTGCTTATGAAGAAGGTAGTGACCCTGATTTAGATTATGCATTATCTAAATTAGATCAAATTTATGATTTCTTGCAACAAGGGGTTAAAGAAAAGAGTAGTTATGAAGAAACTGTTCAACATTTAATCGATATTTTTTCTGGAGAGTGATTTAGATGAAAGAATTTGAATTTCGCCTCGAGCCCTTGTTGAATTTAAGAAAACAAGAAGAAAAGAATATTCAAAAAGAATTGATGAAATTAAGAAAAAATTATAATGAATTACAGGAGCAGTTAGAAGAATATAAAAGTGATAAAGGAAATTGGCAGCAAAAGTTGGCCCAAGAGCAAGAAAAAGGGATTAATTCTACTACTTTAGTGAAGTATCATAATTATATTGAATACTTAAATGAACAGATTAAAGAAACAAAATTAGAAATGGATTATTGGCGAGAAAAAATAGAAGAATGTCAAGATCGTTTATTAGCTAAAGTGAAAGAAAGAAAGAAATTGTCAAAATTGAAAGAAAGACAAGCTGAAGAACATTGGGAGAAGTTTTTACAAGAAGAAAGAAAGCAAACTGATGAAGTTGCGACTAATAATTATAATCATAATCAAGATAATTCATCTGGTTCTATAATTTAACTAGTAAGGAGAATTCTAAGATGAAAAAATTACTCCTCGGACTTATATTATTAATACTTTTTGCTGGTGCTACATTATTTTTATTAAATGTAAGTGGTGTTTATACATTTGATCAATTGCAAGAACAGTTATTAACTCAGGCTAAAAAGTGGCCGGTAGTTAATGAATATATCGGATTGAAGAAAGAAAATGAAGAATTCCAAAAACAAATCACTGAGTTAGAAAACAAATTATCTACTAGTCAAGATAAGAATACTCAGTTGAATACTCAATTACAGAGCAAAGATGAACAAATTGCTAATTTGAAAGAGCAGGTAGCTAATTTGGAATCACAGTTAGCCACTAGAGAGCAGAATGAAGAAGAATATCAAGCTAAAGTCAAAAAACTAGCAAATATCTATAATGAGATGGAAGCTGCTAGGGCAGCAGATGTATTGGCGAATTTAGAGACTGAATTAACTGTTGATATTTTAAATGAAATAGATAATGATGTAGCAGCAGAAATATTGAATCAAATGCCAACTGAAGTAGCAGTAGAAATCTCAAATCAAGTAACAACGAGTAGAAGTGATGAGTGAAGCAGTATTGAAAGGAGGTGATAGAGCGTGCCGGCCGAGATGAATATTATGAATTTTTTAGGAATGAAGAAATCTCAAATTAATTCTCCACAGCAATCTAAGAGCAAAACGAATCAGAATAGTAGTGATTTTATATCTTCGTTGCAGAAAAATCAAGATAACAATCGAATACGTCGCCAACAAAATAGCCATCAGCAGAATCAAGTGCAAAATCAATTCAAGAGTCGAAATAAAAATAACAATAATCGTACTAGAGGAAGAAGTAATAATCGATCTGAAGAGATAAATAATAATCGAGAGCAGAGTAAAGATTTTAAAACTGAAGCTCAAGATAATGAAATTATTTCTAAAAAGAAATTAAAAAAGTTGAAAAAGTTATTAGCTAAAGTTCAAGATTCAGATAAACTATCTGATAAGGATTTAGAAGCTTTGTTAACTAATTTGAGTAAAATTTTAGAAACTTTAAATCAACAATTATCCCAGGATATGATTAATCAAGATCAGTTGAAGAATTTAGTTAAATCAATCACTGCTAATCAAGAACAGTTACAAAACTTGATGAATAACTTTAATTCTAAGCAAAGTGATAAGTTCAAATCATTGCTGAAAGAATTAAATACAATCCAGGAAAAATTATTGTTGGAGCAGACACAACAGAGTAATCAAGCAAAAGCTCAAGCTGAATTAAAGAGTAAGTTGCAAAATACTACTCAAGAGTTACAGAAATTATTACAAGAGACTAATGCTAAAGTTATTAACTCTAAGTCTGATTCTAAAGCTAGTCAGAATTTAGCTAATCAAAAGATATTAAGTCAATTTAATCTTGTTAAACCAAAAGATAAACAAACTAAACAAAGTAAGCAGTCCAAATCGCCTACTATTGATTTGAAAAAGTTAGGTGAAAAGTTGGGACAGCAATTAATTAAGCAAGAAGCTGCAAAGGATATAAATTCTGATAAGCAGATTATAGATTTTAAAACAATCAAGAATAAGAATAATGCTAATATGGATTTAAGCAATTTAAGTAATTTTAAGTTAGGACAGTTTAATACTGATGCTAAAGTATTTAGCCAAGCAGTTGCTACTAAATCTAGAGCTGCTAAAACAGTCAAATTTCAAAATATTTTAAATCAGATGAATAACAAAATTAATTTCAATGCAGTAAAACAAGGTAATAAAATCACTATGCAGTTAGAACCTGAATTTTTGGGTAAAATCCAAATGAAAATTGGAGTAGAAAATGGTTCAGTAACTGCTAAAATATTAGCTGAAAATAATGGAGTAAAAGATTTATTAAATGGTAATTTAACTAAATTGAAAACTACTCTAGAGCAAAAAGGGATTGAAATTGATCAATTTGATGTTTCTGTGGGCTATCAAGAAGAAGAATTAGCAGAACAGAATCAATCACAGCAAGACTTTTTATTTAAACAGCAGCAAGAGAAGAATAGGTTGAAAAATTTCAGCCTTAAATCAGAAGATGGCCAATTATCAACTGAAGGAGTACAAAGTGAAGAAGATGAAACGCAAGTTATTGATGACCAAGTTGATTATAGGGCTTAGAAGGAGGGGTCTGTAAATGATGAGTTTACAGCAGATTTATCAATCATCACAAGGGCAAATTCAGCAGACAGCACAAACAAGTGATAGTCAAGAAAATACTGATGTTGCTACTAATGCCTTAAATAATAACATGGGTAAAGATCAATTTTTAGAATTATTAACAACTCAGCTTAAGAATCAGAACCCATTAGAGCCTATGGATAATAAACAGTTTATTAGTCAAATGGCCCAGTTTAGTTCTCTAGAACAAATGAATAATTTAAATTCAACCATGGGTAATTTTGTAAAATTCCAGAAAATATCACAAGCTGGTAGTTTAGTAGGTAAAAAAGTAGAAGTATTAAATTCTAGTACTGGTCAAACTATTACAGGTAAAATTGAAAAAGCTAATGTAACTGGTGACAGTACTACAATTACCGTTAATGGTAGCAAGTATCCTTTAGCTAATATTCAGCAGATTATAGCTGGGGAGTGATTGCTGATGACTAAGATTTATTCTAATCAGCCATTAGCACCTCAAAGGAAGCAAAGTCAGAATCTAAAGCAGTCTAAAAAAGGGCAATCTGATTTTAAGTCGCTTTTAGAGAATAAGTTAAAGACGAATAAACTTAAATTTTCTAAACATGCAAAACAGCGATTAAAATCAAGAAATATTAATTTAGCTCAAGATGACTTGCATAAATTACAAGAAGCTGTAACTAAAGCTAAAGATAAAGGTGCTAAAGAATCATTAGTTATGGCAGGAGAAAATGCATATATTGTAAGTGTAGAGAATGATACGGTAATTACTGCTATGGATAAAAATAGCATGGATAGTAAAGTTGTAACTAATATTGATAGTGCAGTTGTAATGGAATAAAATTTTGACTGGACCCGAAACCGGGAAGTCAGAGGCCGTGAACTGACAGAAGCGGCCAGTAGAGAGCCAAGCAAAAGTTGCTGCATATAGCTTGCGCAGATAATAAAGCAAGAATTAAAGAGCCTAGCAAAAATCACAAACTGCAAATTAAAAATAGGAGGTTTAGCTATGTTACGTTCAATGTACGCTGGAGTTTCGGGTATGAAAGCCCATATGGATAAAATGGATGTTGTAAGTAATAACATTTCTAATGTTAATACTGTTGGTTATAAAGGTAGTAGAGCTACTTTTAAAACTATGTTTAGCCAAATGATACAAGGTGCTTCTGCTCCGCAAGGAGGACGCGGTGGAACAAACCCGCAACAGATTGGATTAGGAACAAGTTTAGGAAGTATAGATAAAGATATGGGCCAAGGTAGTTTACAATCTACTGGTCGTAATCAAGATTTAGCTATTGAAGGAGAAGGATTTTTTGTAGTAAGTAATGGTATCAGTCAACGCTATACTCGTTCTGGTACACTTTCTAAAGATGAAAATGGTTATTTAGTTAATTCCACTACAGGTTATCGAGTGAGAGGATGGCAAGCAGATGCTAATGGCGATATTAATACCAATGGTGAATTAGAGGGTTTAACTTTAAAACAGAATATGCCGGCGGAATCTACAACGGAAGTAACTTATGGTGGTAATTTAGATGCAGCTGCAGCTAATGGTGAGCAGTGGAATACTTCTTTTGAATCCTATGATTCGCAAGGTGGACTGCATAAAGTTGATTTGAGGTTTACTAAAAATGCAGCTAATACTTGGGATTATGAGGTAACTCATATTGAAGATAAGCAAGGTGATGTAGAGTATGATATTAGTGGTACCCATGCTGCTGACACTAATAATACTACTGGAACAGTTGCCTTTAATGGGGATGGAAGTTATGATGCTGCTAACAGTAATATTCCTGGTAACTTAGAGTTTAATCCTCAGTATGAAGATGATGGAGCTGCAACGCCAGTTTCTATTGATCTAGATTTTTCTAATATGACTCAGAATTATAAAGAAATGACTGCTGATAGAGATACAGTAAATGGTTATAAAGCTGGTTCATTAGTAGATTATACTTTTGATAGTACAGGAACAATCACTGGAGAGTATGATAATGGGATGCGTCAAACTATTGGACAAGTAGCTTTAGCTAGTTTTAATAATCCAGGTGGTTTAGCTTCTGAGGGACAAACGATGTTCAGAGTATCTAATAACTCCGGAGCGCCTAAGATTGGTGCTCCAGCTTCAGGGGGATTAGGGAATATTAAATCTGGTAGTTTAGAGATGTCTAATGTTGATTTATCACGGCAATTTACAGAAATGATTACTACTCAGCGTGGATTTCAAGCTAACTCTAAAACAATCTCGACTTCAGACCAGATATTACAAGAATTAGTTAATTTAAAGCGATAGTAATCATTTAAATAGAGGGGGGGCCTTGTCCCCCTACTTTTTTAGCAGGATTAGATTGTAAAGGAGTGATTATGAATTATAAAAGTTACTCGGCTTGATGATTCTGAAGTTGTGATTAATGCGGATTTAATTGAATCTGTACAAGCTACTCCTGATACAGTGGTCAAGTTAACTTCTGGTTATACAATTATTGTGCAAGAAGATGTAGACCTGATTATTGACAAAGTAATTAATTATCAAAGAAAAGTTAATTTTAAGCCTGAATAAATAGAGGTGGTAGAATGGATTTTGCATCAATTGTTGGATTGATTTTGGGAACAGCTCTTGTATTATTTGGTATGTTCCTACAGGGGAATTTAATCATCTATGCTAGTGCTACTTCTGCTTTAATTGTAATCGGTGGTACTTTTGGAGCAGTAATTTTAGCTTATTCCTTTGAACAGCTAAAAAATGCTGCAATGGCTCTAAAAGTTGTTTTTTCTAGCCAACAAGATGAAGCTAGTGAAGTTATTTCAGTCTTAGTTAGTTTTGCTGAAAAAGCAAGACGAGAAGGATTGTTAGCATTAGAGGAAGAAGCTAATCAGTTAGATGATGAGTTTTTGCAGAAGGGAATTCAATTAGTAGTAGATGGTACAGACCCTAAATTAGTAAAGAATATATTAGAGACGGAACTTGATTTTCTATCTGAACGACATTCAATTAGTCGAAGTGTATATGCTAAAGGAGCAGAATTAGCTCCTGCTTTTGGAATGATAGGTACTTTAATTGGTTTAATTGGGATGTTAAGTAAGTTAGAAGATCCTAGTACATTAGGTTCAGGAATGGCAACAGCTTTAATTACAACTTTTTATGGAGCTTTATTAGGTAATTTAATCTTTATTCCAATAGCTGAAAAATTAAAAGTAAAGAGTGAAGAAGAAATTTTAGTTAAAGAAATTATAATTGAAGGGATTTTGTCAATTCAAGCTGGAGAAAACCCTCGGATTGTAGAAGAAAAGTTAAAAGCCTTTTTACCACCAGCTACCCGTTCAGAAGTTGAAATGGAAGAAGAGGAGATGAATGCCAATGCCGCGGGATAGAAAAAAACAAGATGATGATGGTGGAGCAGATTGGATGACAACCTATGGAGATATGATGACCCTTTTATTAGCCTTTTTTGTATTATTATATTCTTTTTCTTCTTTAGATGCTAATAAATTTAAAATGATGATTGAAGGTTTACAAGGAAAACTAGGCGTCTTAAAAGGCGGGAAAACTATTTCTTCAGCTCCGATGATTGATGCTGGATTAAATAGCCAAAGAAGTGGTGCTCGCCAATTAAGTGACTTGAATACTAAAGTAGAAGAATATATTAGAGACCAAGGTCTAGAAGAGGATGTCGAAACCAAAATCACTGATAAAGGATTGACAGTTAGATTTACAGGAAAAGTTCTTTTTGACCTTGGAGAGGCCGAAATAAAAGAAGATGCTAAAGAAATATTGAATAACATGGCTCAATTTATTAAAACCGTGCCTAATGATGTAATGGTAGAAGGACATACAGATGATTTACCAATTAATAATTCTGAATTCCCGTCTAACTGGGAATTATCTACTGCTAGAGCAACAAATGTGATTAGATATTTTATTGAAAATGATAATGTTGACCCGACGCGCCTTTCTGCTGCCGGATATTCAAAATATAAACCAATTGTACCTAATAAAAGTTTGGAAAACCGCATGCAGAATAGAAGAGTAGATATTGTAATTTTAAGAATGGATCAGCAACAGAAGGAGGGAGCTTTGGATGGCTGACGAGGAAAATGAAAACAATAATGATAATGGCTTTAATTTAAGTTTGATTATTGCAGTAGTATTATCAGTAGTATTAGCTACTAGTTTATCTTACTTTATGATGATGAAATTTGGTGGTTTAGGTAATGGAAATGCTGAAAATGGAACTGAAGAATCTAAAAAGAAAAAAGAAGAAGTTAAAAAAATAGGTCCTACTCATAATTTAGATCAATTTTTAGTTAATTTATCAGGTAGCAATAGTTATGTTAAGATCAAAATTTCTGTAGAAGTAGATAATAAAGATGTAATTGAGGAGATTCAAAATAGGACTCCACAAATTAGAGATACAATCATTTCAATTTTAAGGTCTAAAGAGATGAAAGATATTAGTAATAATCCATCTGCTAAGAAATTACGACAAGAAATTAGGAATAGAGTAAATCAGCACTTAGCTCAAGGTAAAGTTACTAATGTTTTCTTTACTGAATTTGTAGTACAGTAAAGTATTTAAATTGGCAGTTAGTTTGTTGAGATGGGAGGTAGTAATATGCCCTCAGATAGGGTTTTATCGCAAGATGAAATAGATAATTTATTAGATGCAGTTTCTTCAGGAGAAGTAGGAACTGAAGAATTAAAAGAAGAAGAAAATGAGAAAGAAATAGAAGTATATGATTTTAAGCGACCCAATAAATTATCTAAAGACCAGCTGAGAACTCTCAGAATGATTTATGAAGGTTTTGGTCGTTTAGTGAGTACAGAAATTTCTACTCAGTTGCGAACAATGGTCAAAATAGATGTAACTTCTATAGAACAATTATCATATGATGAATTTATTCGTTCTCTACCGCAGCCTACAGTAATGGGAATCTGTGATTTTCATCCTTTTAATGGTGAATTTATTATTGAGATCAATCCTAAAATTGCTTTAGCAATTGTAGAACGTATTTTTGGTGGTGGAGATACTAGTCAAAATGCCGAAGGTAGAGAATTTACAGATATTGAAGAGGTTGTACTGAAAAAGATTAATAAACATATTTTAAATAGTTTTGGTGAAGCTTGGGAAAATGTAGCTGATTTGCGGCCGCGTTTAAGAGAATTAGAATCTAATCCGCAATTTACCCAGATTGTGCCTAGTAATGATATGGTTATACTTGCTACTTTTGAGACGCAAATTGGTGATACTGAAGGACTAATAAATATTTGTATTCCTTATATTGTTTTAGAACCATTAGTTTCTAAATTAAGTGCTCAATATTGGTTTGCTACTTCAATGAGTGAATCAAAATCAGAGAATTTATCTGATTTAAAGAAACGACTGGGTAGAGCAAAATTGCAAGTAGAAGCAATGTTGGGAAGTACTACCGTAACTATTAATCAATTATTAAATTTAAATAAAGGTGATGTATTGAGGTTAGATTCTAAGACTGAGCAAGATTTAGTTATTAATGTTGATGGAAGAGAAAAATTTAGAGCTAAAGCAGGAAAGAAAGGAAGTAAAGTAGCTGTAGAAATTACTTCTGAAATATCCGAAGAAGATGATTGGGAGGAGGAAGACAATGAGTGATGATGTTTTATCACAAGATGAAATTAATGCATTATTAAATGATGATGAAGATGATGAAGGGGCTGAAGAAGTTGATACTACAGAAGAGACTGATGTAGAGGCAGATACTGAAGATTTTGAAGATCCATTATCGGAAATGGAAAAAGATGCTATTGGAGAAGTAGCAAATATTTCCATGGGTTCTGCTGCTACTGCGTTGTATGGTCTTTTAAATAAAAAAGTGGAAATTACTACTCCCCGAGTTGAAGTGAAGAAATTAAAGGACTTAGTAGATGATTATGAACGACCTTGTGTGGTAGTCGATGTTAAATATACTGAGGGATTAAAAGGAAGTAACCAATTAATTCTTGAATCTAAAGATGCCTCAATCATTACTGATTTAATGATGGGAGGCGATGGTACGGCTCCACCAGAAGAATTAAGTGAGATGCATATTAGTGCTGTTGGAGAAGCAATGAATCAGATGATGGGTTCTGCTTCTACTTCTATGTCTGATTTCTTTGAAGGGGATAAGGTTAATATTTCTCCTCCAGAAGCTGAGTTATTAGATATGGACAAATCAGCTATAGATATTGAAGGTGTTTCAGATGAAGAACCAGTAGCTAATATAATCTTTGACCTTCATATTGGAGATTTAGTTGATAGTCAAATAGTGCAAGTGATGTCTATAGAATTTGCTAAGAAATTAGCTAGTGGTTTATTAAATCCTGGGGGGAGTGAAAGTGAAACCAGCAGTAGTGCAGAAGAAACAACTAGTTCTCAGCCAGAACAACAGCAACAAGCTGCTAATCAACAACAACAACAGCAGCAGCCACAACAACAGCAACAACAACAGCAACAGCAGCCAGCAGCTCAAGTTAATCAACAACAAGCTGCAGCAGCTCAGAATAATCAGCAACAAGTGGCCCAACAACAGCCACAACAACAGCAAGCACAAAGAAATCAAGCTGCTAGTCCAGGAGTCCAGCAAGAAAATGTTGAAGTGCAAGATGTAGAATTAGAAGAATTAGGTGGTAATGGAAAAGCTTCAGCAAAAGATATTAGTCTGATTAATGATATTTCATTAGAATTAACTGTTAGACTAGGTAAAACTGAGATGCCAATTAAAGATATCCTTGACTTAGCGCCTGGTTCAGTAATTGAATTAGATAGGTTAGCAGGAGAAGCTGTTGATTTATTAGCTAATGGTAAGATCATTGCTCGTGGTGAGGTAGTTGTTATTGATGAGAACTTTGGATTTAGAGTGACTGATATAATTAGTTCTGAAGAAAGACTTAAGAAATTATAAGTAAGGGTTGATTGTATGGAATATACCTGGGATTTGCTGAAAGTATTATTAGTTTTAGTTGGGATTTTAAGCTTGTTTTATGCTATAGCTAAATTTATTAGAAATAAAAAAGTATTTAATGAAACTAATCAAATTAAAGTTTTAGAGCGGAGTTATTTAAACTCCGATCAGGTTTTATATTTAGTGCAAGTAGTAGAAGAGATTTGGTTAGTAACTGCCACTGAGCAAAAAATTGAGTTTGTGAAGCAGGTAGAATTAGATGTAGAAGATTTTGAAGAATCAACTGCCCAGGGGCCTAATATACTAAATTACTTTAAGAAAGGTACTGATAGCAAAGATGAAGAATAAACACTTATTACTTAGTTTATTAGTAGTACTTTTGTTAGTATTTATGCAAAGTACTGCCTTTGCTGCACCTCAATTTGAAATCCCTAATTTGAGATTAGAAATTGGTGATGGAGAGGCTCAACCACAAGATTTAGCTATGTCAATGAGAATACTGTTATTATTAACAGTATTAACTTTAGCACCGGCAATACTTATTTTAGTAACTTCTTTTACCCGGATTATTGTTGTATTGTCTTTATTGAGACGTGCTTTGGCAACACAGAGAATGCCTCCTAATCAGGTGTTGATTGGTTTAGCTTTGATTTTGACAGTTTATATTATGGCTCCAGTGTGGAGTCAAGTAAATCAAGAAGCTTTACAGCCTTATTTGGAAGAAGAAATCAATGAAGCTACAGCATTTGAGCGAACTACAAAACCAGTGAGAGAATTTATGTTTGAATATACTCGAGAAAAAGATATTGCTCTGTTTGTTAATTTGTCGGAAATGCCGCGGCCTGATAATCATCGAGATATTCCGCTGTATGTTTTAGTCCCGGCTTTTGTGATTAGTGAACTAAAAACAGCATTTCAAATTGGGTTTATGATTTATTTGCCTTTCGTAGTGATTGATATGATTGTAGCAAGTACTCTAATGTCAATGGGGATGATGATGCTTCCTCCTGTTATGATTTCAC
The DNA here is from genome assembly GCF_016908315.1 of Halanaerobacter jeridensis. GTDB lineage: Bacteria > Bacillota > Halanaerobiia > Halobacteroidales > Halobacteroidaceae > Halanaerobacter > Halanaerobacter jeridensis. The sequence goes on from NZ_JAFBDQ010000001.1 coordinate 164,563, forward strand.
TACCTTTTAAAATATTATTATTTGTTTTAGTAGATGGATGGTATTTAGTAATTAAGTCGTTAATTGAAACTTTTTAGTAAAGGAGCGATATAGATGAATCAAGTTCAAGTTCTTGATATAGGTCGTGAAGCCTTATTAACAGTAATGAAAGTGACTGCTCCGATGTTAGGTTTAGGAATGGCGGCTGGTTTGACAATTAGTATTTTTCAGGCGACTACTCAAATTCAGGAACAGACTTTAACTTTTGTACCTAAGATTTTAGCTGTTTTAGCTTCAATTATTGTTTTTGGCCCTTGGATGTTGAGTACATTGATGGAATTTATCACTAATTTATTTACTAGTATCCCCCAGTATGTGGGGTGATAAGTGCTTGTGATAGAAAACAGAGCTATCTATTTTGTCATCATAAATATTATTAAATTAATCTTCTTAAAAAGGTGTTAAAATTGCTATAAGTAAGGGGAATTTTATGAATCAACAAGAGTTGTTAATCCAAATTTATCATTTAGGGTTAATTTTATTCAGAATTATTGCTGTGTTTTTGATAGCCCCTATTTACGGCAGTCAGGCTGTGCCTAAACGTTTAAAATTAGCTTTAGCTCTGCTAATTATTTTTATTTTATACCCTCAAATTCCTGTAGCACAAATTGAATGGCCACAACCATTATTAAAAATGTTTATATATTTTGTGATGGAGTTTATTGTTGGTCTGATTATTGGATTTATATTTTCTTTAGCTTTTACTACAATTCAATTGGCAGGGCAGTTTATTGATCGTAGGATGGGTTATGCTTTAGCTAATGTGATGAATCCTAGTGAAGGATTCCAAGTACCATTAGTAGGGCAATTTAAAAATATAGTGGCAACTTTGATCTTTTTAACAGTTAATGGACATCATTATATTTTAAAATTATTAGATGAGAGTTTTATGATGGTTCCGATTAATCAATTGTCTTTTTCTACGGGATTGGCTCAGTCGTTAATGAAAATCATTGGAGATATATTCCCAATAGCTTTTAAGATTGCTTTACCAATTGTTAGTATTTTATTTATAATTGATTTAGCATTTGGATTAGTAGCTCGTGTAGTACCCCAGATGAATGTATTTATTATGGGAATGCCTACTAAGAGTTTAGTAGGATTATTGATGTTAAGCTTTGTTTTAGGTAATTATATAAATTTTTTAGAAGGATTCTTTACAGATACAGTCCAAAATTTATATAATGTATTACAAGTAATGGGACCATGATGAGTTATCTATAGGGGGGATGATAATGCCAGATGATGCCGAAAAAACCGAAGATCCGACCCCCAAGCGGAGAGAAGAAGCTCGTGAAGAAGGGCAAGTAGCTGAAAGTCAAGAACTAAATACTGCTTTAACATTATTTTTTAGTTTTGTGATTTTGTTTTTTGTGATGCCTCATATTTTAAAAGAAATTATGCGTTTCATTACTAAGGTTTATACTCAATATTTTAGTATGGAATTTAGTTTATTAACTATTCATAATTTAAGTATAGAAATAATGAGATTTATACTAAGGTTGATCGCTCCGATTTTTACGATGGTTATGGTAGTTGGAGTTTTAAGTTCCATTTTACAGATTGGTTTTTTATTTTCTCCGCAAATTGTACAGCCTGAATTTAGTAAGTTGAATCCGATACAAGGTGTCAAACAAATGTTCTCTAAAAAAACTTTAGTAGAATTAGTTAAATCTGTAGCCAAAATAGTTTTGGTAGTAGGGATTGCTTTTGTTACTATTAGAGCTGTAGTTTCTGAATTTTTATTATTAATTTATAGTAATTTAGAGAAAGTAATCTCTTTATTAGGTGGTTTATCTTTTAAATTAGGGATGAGGGTTAGCCTTCTTTTTCTTGTATTAGGGATTATGGATTTGTTTTATCAACGCTGGCAGCATGAACAGGATTTGAAAATGAGTAAGAAAGAGGTAGAAGAAGAACGGAAACAGACAGAAGGTAATCCAGAAGTAAAGCAACAGCGTAAGCAAAAGCAGCAAGAAATGGCGCAGCAACGAATGATGCAAGATGTACCGGATGCAGATGTAGTAATTACTAACCCGACTCATTTCGCCATAGCTATTAAATTTGATATAGAGGCTATGGAAGCGCCGGTTGTATTAGCTAAAGGTCAAGATGATATTGCTCAAAAGATTAAAGAAGTAGCCCAAGAAAATGAGATAGAAATTGTAGAAGAAAAGCCGTTAGCTCGGGCTTTATATAGAATGGTAGAAATTGGAGAAGAAATCCCGGCTGAATTGTATCAGGCTGTAGCAGAAATATTAGCTTATGTTTATCAAATGGATGATGAAAGGAGGTTATAAAATTGGCCTCATCTTTAGAAGGAACTAGTCTAGGGGCAATTAGTGAATATAGTGATTTGCTCTTTATAGCAGCTGTAATTATAGTAGTAGTTATGTTCATGATTCCGTTACCAACTTTTATATTAGATTTGTTATTAACTTTGAATATTAGCTTTTCTTTAACAATATTGATTTCAGCCATTTATTTGACTAATCCCCTAGAATTATCAGTGTTTCCTTCATTATTGTTAATAGCTACATTATTTAGATTAGGTTTAAATGTATCAACGACTCGATTGATTTTAGGACAAGCTGATGCTGGGCAAGTGATTGAAACTTTTGGTAATTTTGTAGTAGGAGGAAATTATATAGTTGGATTTGTTATATTTGTTATTTTGGTAGCAATTCAGTATATAGTAATTACTAAAGGTGCAGAACGAGTAGCAGAAGTATCAGCTCGTTTTACTTTAGATGCCATGCCTGGTAAACAGATGAGTATTGATGCTGACTTAAGTTCGGGTTTAATAACTGAAGCTGAAGCAAGACAGAAACGAGAAGAAATCAGACAAGAAGCTGATTTCTATGGTGCAATGGATGGTGCCAGTAAATTCGTTAAAGGAGATGCGATTGCCGGAATAATAATTACTTTAATAAATATTGTCGGTGGTTTAGTGATTGGTGTTATTCAACAGGGGATGTCTTTTACTGATGCTTTGACTACCTATACATTATTGACTGTAGGTGATGGATTAGTAAGTCAAATCCCTGCTTTATTAATTTCTACTGCTACAGGTATTGTAGTTACGAGAGCCGCTTCTGAAGGTAATTTAGGACAAGACTTTACTAATCAGATTTTTTCTCAACCGCGTACGTTGTTGATCGTTAGTGTTGTAATTTTCTTATTAGGGGGATTAACACCTTTACCCTTTATTCCTTTCTTCTTTTTAGCACTTTCAGCAGGAGCAATTGGCTATACTTTATATCAAGCTGAGCAAGAAGAAATGATAGAAGAGGAAGAAGAGGTGCAAGAAGAAGAAGCAGAAGAATATCGAGAAGAAGAAAGTATGACTGATTTATTACAAGTAGATCCAATGGAGGTGGAAGTAGGATATAATTTAATTCCTCTGGTAGTGCCAGAACAAGGAGGAGACCTATTGGATCGGGTATCAATGATTCGCCGTCAATGCGCTTTAGAATTGGGAATCGTAGTCCCCCCGATTAGGATTAGAGATAATATGCAGTTAGAACCTAATCATTATCGAGTTAATTTAAGAGGAGTAGAAATTGCTGACCATGAAATTTTAGTTGATAAATACATGGCAATGGATTCAGGAATGGCAACAGAAGAGATTCAAGGTCAAGAAACGACAGAACCAGCTTTTGATTTACCAGCTTTATGGATTAGTGAAGATGAAAAGGAAAAAGCTGAAATGGCAGGATATACAGTTGTAGACCCACCATCTGTAATTGCTACTCACTTAACTGAGCTTGTTAAAAATCATGCTCATGAATTGTTAAGAAGACAGGATGTGCAAGAACTAATTGATAATGTGAAAGAAGATAATCCAGCTGTAGTAGATGAATTAATTCCTGATCTATTAACAATTGGACAGGTGCAGAAAGTACTACAGAATTTATTAAAAGAGCGGGTTTCTATTAGAGATTTAAGTTCTATTTTAGAAGTATTAGCTGATCAAGCACATAATACTCAAGACGTAGCAGTTTTAACAGAATATGTACGCCAAGATGCATTGTCACGTCAAATTTCTAAGAAATATAAAGATGATAATGATAATATAAATGTAATTACTTTAAATCCACAATTAGAAGAACAATTATCTGATGCGATAGAACATACAGACCAAGGTTCTTATTTAGCACTGAATCCAGATTTTGCGCAGCAAATTTATAATAGTTTATCACAGCAAATTCAAACTATTAATAATCAGGGTTATGAGCCAATTGTAATTACTTCACCTATCTTGCGTTATCATTTTAAAGAATTAACTGAACAAGTAGCTCCTGATTTAGTTGTCTTATCGTATAATGAATTAGAATCTTATATAAATGTGCAGACAGTGGGGATGGTGAATGTATAAATGAAAGTAAAGAAATACAAAGCACCTACTATGCAAGAAGCAGTCTTAAAAGTTAAATCTGATTTAGGCTCAGATGCTATTATTTTAGATACACGTAAGTTTGAAGAAGGAGGATTTTTAGGTTTTTTTACTGATCAGGTAGTAGAAGTAATGGCTACTGTAGAAGGGAAAACAGCTAATTCTAATTCAGGGAATAAAACAAAAAATTCAACTGCTGATGAAGATGTAAAAAATAATTTGGAAGCTTTAAAAGGTCAGATGGATCAATTAGTGGGTGAAATAGATGAAATAAAAGATAAGAAGAATAATAGTTTTAATGTAGTAGGTAATTCAACAGCCCAAAGTTTGATTGAAAGTCTACTAAATTTGGGTTTTAGTTATGAGACTGCATGTCAATTGACTCAGAATGTATTTGAAAAGAATAATTCTTATAATTTAGATGAAGAAGAAATAAAAGAAAATCTACGTGAAGAGCTTGCTGAGTTGATGCAGCTTGAAAGTGAAAATAAAATTGATTTAGCTGAGCAAACTAAAGTTGTAGCATTAGTAGGTCCTACAGGAGTAGGTAAGACAACTACTTTAGCTAAATTAGCAGCTGATTTTGCTTTACAGCAAAATAAAAGAGTAGGTTTAGTGACTGCAGATACTTATCGAATTGCAGCAGTAGATCAGTTGAAAACTTACAGCGAAATAATTGATATTCCATTACAAGTAGCATTTAGCCCTCAAGAATTGGAGAATACAATTGAAGAGTATAATGAAAATTATGATTTGATTTTTGTTGATACTGCAGGTCGAAGTCAAAATAATGATATTCATATTTCTGAATTAAAAGGATTTGTTAAGAAGGATGTTATCGATCAAGTTTTCTTAGTGATTAGTGCTACAACCAAAACAGAGGATATGAAGGAAATAATTGAGGTTTATAGTCAATTAAATTTTGATAAATTTATTGTTAGTAAAATTGATGAGACTAATTCTTTAGGTGTTATTTTTGAAGCATTATCTTTAGCTCAAAAACCTATTTCTTATGTAACAGTAGGCCAAGATGTACCAGAAGATATTGAAATAGCAGATAATAAAAAATTAATTGATAATATTATTGAGGGAGTAAAATTATGAAAGATCAAGCTGAAAACCTGAGAAAAATGATCCAGCAAAAAAAGAATAACTCAGATTCTAGTAGTAGAGTAGAATCTGCTCAAAATAAGGTTGATTCTGCTCGAATTTATACTGTGACTAGTGGTAAAGGGGGCGTGGGCAAATCTAATTTCACAGCTAATTTAGCTTTAGCCTTGCAAGAACAAGGAGAGAAAGTAATTCTTTTTGATGCTGATTTAGGAATGGCTAATTTAGATGTGATTTTAGGTGTAACTCCAAATTATAATTTAAATCATGTTATTTCTGGAAAAAAAACGTTGCCGGAGATTATTTTAGAAGGGCCAAATGGTATTTCACTAATTCCAGGTGGTTCGGGAGTAGAAGAATTGGCTAACTTATCTAGATATCAATTAAATAATTTAATTGATAGTTGGAGTGAATTAGAAGAAGAGTATGATATTATTTTAATTGATACTGGAGCTGGCTTATCAAATATAGTGATTAATTTTATTTTAGCAGCTGATGAAACTCTTGTTATTTCAACTTCTGAGCCTACTTCTATAACGGATGCTTATGGTGTGGTTAAAGTATTATCTAACCATAATCAAAACCTTGATATAAAATTAGTTATTAATCAAGCTAGTGATAAAGAAGGAACTAAAATTGCTAATCGTCTAACAAAAACCGCTCAAGAATTTTTAGATTTAAATGTTGATTTATTAGGTGTGTTACCTGAAGATAGGTCTGTGATTAAAGCAGTTAAAAAAAGGAAACCATTTTTAATAGAATATCCAAAATCAAAAGTAGCTAAAAAAATAAGAACTTTAGGAGCAGAATTAATTGGCAAAGAACAAGAAGAATCAAAAGGATTTACTGGTTTCTTAAAAGATGTATTTGGATTCAGTAAGTAAAAAAGGAGGTTGCAACAGTTGAGACAGGGACAAAAGGTTGATGATTTTAATCTAAAAGAAAATTTGGAAATAAATCAAAGAGTAGAATTTGAGATTAAGAATGGAGAATATGAAGGAAGTTATCCTACTCAAGTAGTTGATATAATTAATGATAATAGATTTGTGATTAATGCTCCCTTTTCTAAAGGTAGAGTTATTAGAGCTTCTACTAATACTAGAGGTCAAGTTTCTATCAGAGGGAAGACTGCTCTTTATTCTATACCTGTTACTTTAGTTGCTAAAGACTTTGATTCTACTCATTTATTCATTGTAGAGCAAGCGGGGCAAGCACGTAAAATTCAAGAGAGAAGATATTTTAGATTAGACCTTTATAAATCAACTATGTTTAAACTAATTGGGGAAGAAAAGGATTTAGAGAAATTTGAAAATATTAATCCAGAAGATTTTATAGAAAGTCAGAATATAGATTTTGATGAACTAGAAACGAGAGAAATCCCAGGGATAATAGATGATATTAGTGCTGGAGGAGTAAAGTTGATCACGCAACACAAGTTAGAATTAGAGCAATTATTAGATTTGGATTTGAGCTTTGTAGGTTCTAAATTCACTTCAGTATTAGGGGAAGTAGTGCGGGTGGATAAAGTAGTTAAAGAGAATGATAAAAGATATGAAGTAGGAGTTGAATTTTTAGGTTTTGGAAGGTCGGAACGAGATGAGTTAATGAGTTGGTTATTTTCTAAACAGCGTGAGTTGAGAAAAAAAGGACTTATTTAATTTATCAAGAAGAATATTCAATAGAGGTGATAAATGTGAATTTGGATCAGAAATTGTCAGAACTAGGGCCAATACAATTAGATGCTTTAAAAGAAGTGGCAAGTATAGGGGCAGGTAATGCTGCTACTTCTTTATCAAATATGTTAAATGGTAAAATTGAGATGACTGTACCAGAAGTTAATATTATGCCAGTTAATCAAATCCCTGAAATAATGGGTGGGGCGGAGAATTTAATTATAGCTATGTTAGTAGAGACAGAAGGAGATATGGAAGGTGGAGTTTTATTTGCTTTAGATACTAAAGCAGCTAATAGATTAATCGAGTTATTAACTGGTCAATCAGCTAATATTGAAGATGATTTAGGTGAAATAGAGGCTTCGGCTTTAAAAGAAATAGCAAATATTTTAACTGGTTCTAATTTAAATGCTTTTGCTCAGATGCTTGATATGACTATTAAACCAGATGTACCTTCTCTAGCTTATGATATGGCAGGAGCAATTTTAGAGGTTTGCTTTATTGAATTAGGTCAAGTAGGTGATTATGGTTTAGTGGTTGAAACTGAATTTAAGAGTGATACAGCCCAGGGGATTAATGGTAACTTTTTCTTGATTCCAGATCCAGATTCTTTAGAAATTATGCTTAAAAAGCTGGGTGTTTTAGATGGGGAATAAGATCAGAATTAAAATGGCTGATTTAAATATTGGGAAAGATGGTGATATATTAATCACCTCTGGTCTCGGCTCTTGTGTAGGAGTTACGTTATATGATTCTAAAAGCCAAATAGGGGGAATGGCCCATGTGATGTTGCCTGAATTCCCTGAGAATAAAGATGATGGAAATCCAGCTAAGTATGCTGATACTGCTTTAGATATGTTAATTGATAAATTGAAGAAAGCAGGAGCAAGTAAGCGTAGATTTGAGGCTAAAATGGCAGGTGGAGCGCAAATGTTTAAATTTTCTAATTCTAGTGATAAAATGCGTATAGGTGCTCGTAATATTGAAGCAGTAAAAAAATATTTGAAAAAATCTAATATCCCAATTAAAGGATCTGAAGTAGGAAAAGATTATGGACGTACTATGGAATTTGATGTGGGAACAGGAAAAGCCACAATTAAAACTGTTAAAAAAGATGATATTATATTATAGCAAGTAGGCAACCCAGCAATAAAAGACTGCATATAGATTGCGCAGAGCATATAGCAAGAAGTAGAGTGACTAGGGCTACACGGAGTGTTTTCCGATTTTTGAAAACACGGAGGGCCACCAAGAGCGAAAGCTAAGTACTGTGGGCTACACGGAGAGTTTTGTTTTTTAAAACTCGTAGGCACTTAATCAGTTTTAAATATAGAGAATAGGGCTAAGAGTAATATTGCACCAGAAAGATTGTTGAGTAGCGTAGTAATGTTTTGAATTTATACACGGAGGATTAATGAGAGTGAAGCCAAGTCTAGGTTTGAAGTTCATATTATATTGCAATTATAAATTGTATATTTTTAATTAATCATAGTTAGGAGTGTTAATATTAGTGAGTTGGCTAGCAAAGAAGCTAATGATAAGTTTTGCAATTATAGCTATTATTTTAATTATTATTATAAGTATAGTGTTAGATTTTAGTTTACAAACTGTTTTAATTAGAGTTCTTGCTGGCAGCTTAATCTTTTCTATAATCGGTGGTATTTTAGGAGAAGTAATCTATCAAAATATAAATTCTGCGATTTCGCAAACTGATAGAAATTATAACTCCCAGCAAAGTTCTAATCCAGAAGCCGAGAATAATCAGATGGATAATAATAATCAAAATGATGAAGAAGATAGTGAAAATATTGAGCCATTAGAATTTGAAGAATTAGATGATGAAGCTAATAATGTAGTTAATAATATAGATGGAGAAGAAGGTGCAGAAATAGTAAGAGAAATGAGTCAAGATAATTAAGGAGGCCTAAATATATGGGAACTGATAATGAATTGACTGAAGAAGAATTATGGGCCAAGTATAAAGAAGATGGTTCCCAATCCGCTCGGGAAAAATTGATTTTAGATTATGTACCATTAGTCAAGCATATTGTAGGAAAAGTAATGATTAGTATTCCTGATAAATATAGTTTTGATGATTTAGTTAATTATGGAATTTTAGGATTGATGGATGCTTTAGAAAGATTTGATCCTCAACGAGGGATTAAATTTTCTACTTATGCTGTACCGCGGATTAAAGGATCAATTTATGATGAAGTTAGAAAAGATGATTGGGTACCACAATCAGTAAGAAAGAAGTCCAAGCAGTTTAGTACTGCTTTAATAAAATTAGAGAAAGAGTTGGGTAGAAAACCAACTGATGAAGAGATTAAAGAAGAACTTGATTTGAATTCTAAACAATATCAGAAGATGCTTTCTCAAATAAATATTCCAGAGAATATTTCTTTAGAAAAGATAATTTCTTTTAAAGATAATGATAAAATAACTATTAAAGACTTAGTGAAAGGTTCTAAAGAAGAACAGCCTGATCAAGTTTTTGATTATAATAAAATGAAAGAAGTTTTAGGAACTGCTATTGATAAATTACCTCAAAAAGAGAAATTAGTAGTTAGCTTATATTATTATGAAGATCTAACTTTACAAGAAATAGGCGAGATAATGGAATTAACTACTGCTAGAATATCTCAATTGCATACTAAATCAATTTTTAGATTACGTGGTTATTTAGGGCAAAAGAAAGATGTATTAGTTAAGTTTAGCTAAATAATATTCTATTGGGGGTAGGTATGATTATGGCTGAAAAGCTGGAATTTAAGGTTAAAACTAAAGATAAAGATGAAGCATTAAATAAAGCACAACAGCATTTTCAAAATAAAGTAGAACAGGAAATAAAAAAAACAGACATTGATGTAGAGTTGTTCGAAGAGAAGAGTGGATTTTTAGGGCTGTTTGGAGGAGAAAAAACTTATCAAGCAGTGATTGAAATTGAAGAGGAAGAAGGAGAAGATGGTGAATTTAAATTAAAATTTAAAGAAGATGGTATTTTCTTAGAAGTTCAGCAGCCAGAAGGTGCAGGAGATGAAGTGGAATTATCAGATGTTGAAGAAGTTTTGGGTGCTAAAGAAATAGAAGATGTAGATTATGGAGCTGTCAGTGAAGCTCTTACTTTAGATGGGGAAGAAGTTAAAATTGCTGAGCGAAAGCCTGAATTAGATAGAGACGCTAAACTAAATATAGAAATAAGTGATGATCAATTAACAGCTTATTTAAGCTATCAACCAGCTTTAGGTGGAAGTAATTATAGCTCTTCTGAAATATTAGAGGAAGTAAAATCAGAAGGAATTACTTATGGTGTTAAAGAAGAAGAGTTTCTAGATGTATTTGACCCAGAAACCGCCTTAGAAGAATTTAAGATTGCTCAAGGAAAAGAGCCAATTACTGGTGATAATGCAGAATTAGAGTTTAAATTTGATACTGAATCGGATACTAATAAAGTTAATATAGATGAAGACGGCAAAGCAGATTTTTATAATTTAGGTCGGATTGTCAATGTTGAAGAGGAAGAAGTGTTGGTCATTAAAAAACCAGCAACTGAGGGTACACCTGGTAAAAGCATTAAAGAAGAAGAAATCCCTCCTCAGCCTGGCGAAGATATAGCATTGCCAGCTGGTAAGAATGTCAAAGTTATTGAAGATGAAGATGAGCTTAAGTTAATTTCAACAATGGAAGGACAGGCCTCTTATGATGGTTCTAAAGTTAATGTAGATGACACTCATGAAGTTAATGGGAATGTTGATTTATCAACGGGGAATATAGATTTTAATGGTAATGTAATAGTTCATGGTGATGTCAAAGAAGGAATGGAAATTAAAGCTAAAGGAAGTGTGGAAGTTAAGGGTAGTGTTTATGAAGCAGATATAGAATCTGGAGGGCAAATAAGTATTAGAAAAGGATTTATTGGCTCTCCTAATAAAGGACTATTAGAGGCAGAAGGAAATATTGAAGTAAAATTCATTGAAAATGGAACAGTTAAGACCCAAAAAAATCTAGTAGTTAAAGATGCTATAATTCATAGTGATATAGATGTAGGAAAAGCTATTACCGTTGAACACGGCAAAGGATTGATTTCTGGAGGGACAGTAAGAGCTGGAGAAGAAATTATGGCTAAAGTTATTGGCTCTAATTTAGCAACTTCTACTACAGTTGCAGTTGGTATTACTCCTGAATTAAGAGATGAGTATCACGAAGTAAATGAAAAATTAGAAGATATGCAAGATGATCTTAATGAAACTGTTAAAAACATTAATTTGTTAAAGAAAGTAAAAAAACAACAAGATGGATTAGAAGAACGTAAAGAAATGTTGCTAAATCAATTAATTAGAAAGAGATATTCTTTGGCTAATGAACTAGAATCTATTAAAGAGAAGAAAAATGAATTAAGTGAAAAATTAGATAAACGTAAAGAGGGAACAATTAAAATAGAGCAAGAAATAAATCCTGGAGTTGTAGTTATGATTGGTACTTATAAACGAAAAATTGGTAAAAAGAATAGTAATGTTAAGTATTATTTACAAGAAGGAGAGATTAAAGCTACATCCTGTAATTGATAGGGGGGGATGATAATGGTAGATCCTATTAATCCTAAAACAATTATGTCACGGTCAATGGATCTCAGTAGCCTTGAACAAAATAAAAAAATGCACCCCGAAATTCAGCAACAACAAATTGCAGCGGATCAAGAAGAAAGATATGACCAACAACAAAAACAGGTTAATGAAACTGAAGAGAGCGAACACAAAAGAATTAGTGAAGAAAAAGAACAAGAAAAAAAACAAAAACAACAATTCAAAGAAAAGAAGGACCAAGAAGAAGCAGAAGACTCTGAATCTAATAGTAACAATGATCAAAAGACAGTTGGCCAGCATATTGATATAAAGGTTTGATTGGAGTTGATAATAGTGGAATATGGATTATTTAGTCTAGGAATACTAATAGTTGTAATCTCATTATTTATATCTTATAAACAGAATAATAATAGCCAAGATGATTATTATTTGCAGTCAGAGTTATTATCAGAAATAAGGGCTGTTAAAGACGAGTTAGAAGATAAATTAGATAATATAGAAGGGGAAAATTTCCAACAGGTTTTTGATCAGCAACGGGAACAAAATAATGCTAATCAAAACTTGAATTCTACCCTAGATAATATTGAAGATAGAATTATTGAATTAGAAGAAAAGATCGATCGTTTAGAAAGTAAAATGAATTATTCTTTATCCAATGCAGTTAGTTCAGCAGCAAATGAGACTCAAAATAAAGAAGAACAGGCTGAAGTTCAAGAACATCAAGCTTATCAGAAAATTAAAGAATTAGTAGAGCAAGGTTTATCTTTAGCTGAAGTAGCCCAAAAACTAGATATGGGAACTAGAGAGGTAAGACTGATTTGGAAGTTTAATTCGCGAGGTGAAGGGTAATGCTTAGAAATGTTTTATTAGGAATTGGAATTACTTTAATTATTATCTCTTCTATTTTAATGGTGACTGATTTAACGATTGGTAATGAACAAACTTCTATTAAAAGTAATAAATTATCTCGCCAAGAAATTATAACAGAAGCTAGAAAGTTTGGTATGTCTTTTGCTGGTCAAGAATATTATAATAAACATCAGCAGGATTTATCTTTAAATCAGACAACTACTTTAAGCCTTCCTGAAGCCACTTCGTCTTCATTGTCTACTCCTACATCGATAAGTATTAATATTCCTTCTGGGATTTCAAGTCGTGAAGTGGCTGATCTATTATTAAAGAAGAAATTAATTAAAAACAAAAAAAGCTTTATTCAACTGTTGACAAAGTTTGATTTAGAAAATAAAATAATGGCTGGGAGATATAAATTTACAGCCGATGTTTCTCCCTTGACGGTGCTATTATCTTTAACAGGAAAATAAGTTAAAAAAATAGTTACAAATCTTGATATTGTTTTTTGCTTGTGGTATACTACATATTGATGTGTGGAAAAAATTATTAGCACGCACATTTCTGGACCTTGATAAAGGTGCCTAATACTGGTCTTATCAAGGGATGAAGGGAATGGAGGTTTAAAACCAAGAGGAGGTTTTGTTAATGGGTGTAGTAACTATGAAAGAGTTGTTAGAAACAGGAGTTCATTTTGGACACAGGACAAGAAGATGGAATCCGAAGATGGAAGATTATATCTTCACGGAAAGAAATGGGATTTATATTGTTGACTTGCAGCAGACTATGTCACTAGCAGAAGAAGCTTATAATTTTGTTCGTGACCTAGCAAGTGAAGGTCAAAATATTTTATTTGTTGGAACTAAGAGACAAGCTCAAGAAACAATTGAAGAAGAAGCACAAAGATGCGGTATGCCGTATGTTAATGAAAGATGGTTAGGTGGAATGTTAACTAACTATCAAACAATCAAGAAAAGAATTGACCGTCTAGATGAAATTGAGCAGATGGAAGAAGACGGTGTTTTAGAAGTTCTACCAAATAAAGAAGCATTAGAATTAGAAAGAGAACATGAAAAATTACAGAGATTCTTAGGTGGCATTAGAGATATGAATGGTTTACCTGATGCTATCTTTGTAGTAGATCCTAAGAAAGAAGAAATTGCAGTTGCAGAAGCTAATAAGTTAGGTATTCCTGTTGTAGGAATTATCGATACTAATTGTGATCCTGATGTGATTGATCATGTGATTCCAGGTAATGATGATGCTATTAGAGCAGTTAAATTATTAACTGGACTTATGGCTGATGCTGTTTTAGAAGGAAAACAAGGTGAACAAATTCAACAAGAACAAGAAGCAGAAACTGAAGAAGATGTAACTGAGGAAGACGAAGAGTAATTAAAAAAATTAGAGGCGTGAATTAAGGGGGGAGATTCTATCTCTTATGCAGCGCCTTTTTTTCAACTACAGGGAGGTTTGAAAAAAATGGGAATTTCTACAGCTGATATTAAAAAATTAAGAGAAAGAACGAGTGCAGGAATGTTAGATTGTAAAGAAGCATTAACAGAAACAGATGGTGATCTTGAAGCAGCAGTTGATTATCTAAGAGAGAAGGGTATGTCTTCTGCTGATAAATCAGATAGAGTTGCTGCTGAAGGACTAGTATCTGTAGAGAAAGAAGATGATACTGCTGTAATTGTTGAGATTAATTCAGAAACTGATTTTGTTGCTAAAAATGATGAGTTTAAAGAAGTAGTTAATGATGTAACTGATCATATTTTGATGGAGCAGCCTGATTCCGTTGATGCAGCGTTAGAACAAGCACTAAAAGGAGACGGAGAAAAGGTAGATCAATATCTAAAAGAAGCTATTACTCAAATTGGAGAGAAAATCACTCTAAGAAGATTTGAGATTTTAGATAAGAATGCAGAGCAAACACTTGCTACTTATTTACATATGGGTGGCCAAATTGGAGTAGCTGTATTATTAGAAGATGCTGATGAAGAGTTAGCTAAGAATGTAGCTATGCATATTGCTGCTGCTAATCCAGATTACTTAGATAGAGATTCAGTATCAGAAGAAGAAGTAGAAAAAGAGAAGAAGATTTTAAGAAAACAAGCTGAAAAAGAAGATAAGCCAGAGCATATTATTGATAAAATTGTTAATGGCCGTCTTGATAAATTCTATCAGAATAATTGTCTATTAGAGCAAGAATATATTCGTGATACTGATTTAACTATTAAGGAATTAATTGCAGAACAAGATGCTGAAATTGTGAAGTTTGTTCGTTATGAAGTAGGAGAAGGTATTGAAGTTGAAGAGGAAGACTTTGCTGAAGAAGTAATGAATGAGGTTAACAAGTAAAGAAACTAAGCAGTAAAAAAGAGAACACGGGGGTGTTCTCTTTTTTTTAAGAAGAAGCATAATTTTTTTAGAGAAGAATAAGCTTTGACTATATCTAAAAATGAACTGGGGGTTGCATTAATGTCTGAAATTGAATATTCGCGAGTGATTGTGAAATTAAGTGGGGATGCTTTGTCAGGAGAAAAAGAATACGGCATTGACCCTCAATTTATTAACTCAATTGCCGAAGAACTTAAAAGTGTTGTAGAAACAGGTTTAGAATTAGCTATTGTAGTAGGCGGCGGAAATATTTTCAGAGGAGTTGCTGGTAGTGCTAAAGGTATGGACCGTGGTACTGCTGATTACATGGGAATGTTAGCTACTGTGATTAATGCTTTAGCTTTACAGGACGCAATAGAGAAATTGGATGTTGAAACTAGAGTCCAAACAGCAATTACTATGAAAGAAGTAGCAGAACCTTATATCCGTAGAAGAGCTATGAGGCATTTAGAAAAAGGTAGAGTAGTTATTTTTGCTGCGGGAACTGGAAACCCATATTTTTCAACTGATACTACAGCAGCTTTGCGTGCTGCAGAAATTAATGCTGATGCTATTTTAATGGCTAAAAATGTTGATGGAGTTTATGATTGTGATCCTGACCAAAACCCTGATGCAGTTAAATATAAGGAACTTAATTATATTGATGTTTTGAATAGAGGTTTAGGAGTTATGGATTCAACAGCTGTTTCATTATGTATGGATAATAAAATTCCATTAGTTGTATTTGGTTTAAAAGAGTTAGGCAACATTAAAAAAGTTGTGACTGGTGAAGAAATAGGAACTTTTGTTAGATAAAGGGAGGGTTATTTAATGATTAAACAAGTAGAAAAAGAAGCTAGGCAAGATATGGAAGAGGCATTTGATGATGTGAAAAAGGAATTTAACAAGTTGCGAACTGGTCGAGCTAGACCTGCTTTATTAGATGGGATTAAAGCTGAATATTATGGGCAGTATACTCCTATTAATCAGATGGCTAAAATTTCTGCGCCTGAAGCAAGACAATTAGTAATTAGCCCTTATGATAATAATGTACTAGAAGACATAGAAAAAGCTATTCAAAAGTCTGATTTAGACTTAACTCCTAATAGTGATGGTGATGTAATTAGAATCAATATCCCTCAGTTAACTGAAGAGAGAAGAAAAGAATTAGCTAAAAAAGCTAATGATAAAGCTGAGGATGGTCGAGTAGTAATTCGAGAAATCAGACGAGAAGCTAATGATGAATTAGAACAATTAGAAGCAGCAGGGGAAATCTCTGAAGATAATTATCACCGTGGGTTAGAGAATATCCAAGAATTAACGGATAAGTATATTGAAAAAATTGATACTTTACTAGAAAACAAAAAAGAAGCAATTATGGAAGTTTAACTAATAGCTGAAAAGAATTAGTTTGGGGTTAATTATAAAATATACCCTGCTTACCCCCTCTATGATTGAGGGGGTAAGCTTGTAAATGGGGAGATGATTTTATGTTGAAATGGATAAAAAAGATATTGCAAAACAATGAAGAAGGTCAAGAAGAAGTTGATATAGAAATTAATAAAGAAGAAGTACCTAAACATATAGCAGTGATTATGGATGGGAATGGTCGTTGGGCTGAAAAAAAAGATTTAGTACGGACTCAAGGGCATAAAAAAGGTGTTAGCACATTAAAGAAAATAGTTAAATTAGCTAATCAATTAGGGGTTGAATATTTCACTGCTTATGCTTTTTCTACAGAAAATTGGAAGCGTCCCCAAGAAGAAGTAGAGTTTTTAATGGATTTATTTAAAGAAGTTTTTGCCCAAGAACTCGAGACTTTTAAAAAAGAAAATATAAAGGTTAATATTATTGGATATAAAGATAGGCTTCCGCAATCAGTTAGTAAAAAAGCCAATAGATTAGTTGCTGAGACAAAAGATAATACAGGATTAGAGCTTAATATTGCTTTGGATTACGGGGGGCAAGCTGAAATAGTTGAAAGTACTAAAAAGATAATTGAAGATGTACAGGCAGGTAATTTAAGTACTGCTGAATTAACAGAGGAAAAATTTTCTGATTACCTGTATACTGCGGGGCAAAAAGATGTTGATTTGCTGATTAGACCAGGAGGAGAAAAAAGAATTAGTAATTTTTTGCTGTGGCAAATTGCTTATTCAGAGTTGTATTTTACAGCTACATATTGGCCTGATTTTAAGGAAGAAGAATTTAAAGCAGCAATTAAAGAGTACCAAAAACGAAATCGTCGCTTTGGGGGAATTAAAGGAAAGTAGGTGATAGTATGTTAAAATATAGGATTTTAAGTGCATTAATTGGAGTTCCTATATTAGTTTTAATTTTTCAAATGGGTGGTTGGTTATTTTTAGCTTTAAATTTAATTGTAGTAACTTTAGGATTAGTTGAATATTTTAAATTAGCAGAGAATAAAGGAGTTAAGGTTAATAAATTTTTAGGGATTATATTTGCTATAGTTTTAATTACCGTGACCTATCTAACAGGAAAAGCAGAATTTTTATATGGAACATTAATTTTAGGATTGATAATTATATTATTAAAACAGATTTTAGTTAAAATTAATGAATCAGCTATTTTTTCTACAGCTGTGACTTACTTTGGAGTTTGCTATATAGCTGGTTTGTTTTCACATTTAATTTTATTATATAATTCCGAAATTAGTCTGCAAAGTGGAAGGTTAATAGTATGGATTCCAATTTTGGCTACTTGGTTTACAGATACAGGAGCTTATTTTGTGGGACTTAGTTTAGGTAACAAGGCTTTAGCGCCTGAAATCAGCCCTAAAAAGACTATTGAAGGTGCAGTTGGAGGATTAGTTAGTTGTATTTTAGTGACAGTATTGTTAGCTTTATACTTTAATATTACTTTATATCATGGAGTTATTTTAGGTATTTTAATTGGTGTTATAGCTCAATTAGGTGATTTGTCTGCTTCGGTCTTTAAACGAGATTCTGAGATTAAAGATTCAGGAGATATAATCCCGGGGCATGGTGGAATTTTAGATCGGATTGATAGTCTGTTATTTGTATTTCCAGTAGTTTATTATTATTTACAGTGGTTTGTTAGTTAACCCTGGGTAGGGAGGAAAAAATGAAAGATATTTATAAAATAGGTTTAAGTGTGATAGGATTAATTATAGGTAGTATTTTTATTTTAAAGTATGCTGTAGCCTATTTGCTCCCGTTTGTGATTGGAATTTTAATTGCTAGTTTAATCGAACCTTTAGTTAATGTACTACAGAAAAAAGCCAATTTTTCACGAGGTGTATCAATTGCTGTAGTATTGTTAATTATGATTGTTATAATTAGTCTGTTTCTTACTTTTACTGTTTCGAGACTATTTATTGAATTAGATAAATTAGTGCATGAGTTCCCATCTTACCAAACGATTGGTAATAACTTTAGTAACTGGTTTCATCAGCGTCACCGGGAATTTAGTTCTTTAGCTAAAAATTGGGAAATACCGCAGCCGATGCAGGAAACTATTAATAATAATTTTCAGCAGATTTATGATCAATTCAGAAGTTGGATTCAACAATTAGTAACAATGTTGTTGAAATTAATTAAAAGATTGCCTAAATTGATAACAATATTATTGATTAGCTTGATTGCTACTTTCTTTATTAGTCGCGATAAAAGTATGATTTTAGAAACCTGTTTAGCCCCTTTTCCTGAAGAGTGGGAGAAAAAAATTACTAAGTTACAAGAAGAAATCATTAGTGCTGCTGTTGGTTTTATTAGAGCCCAGATGATTTTAATTTCGATTACAACTTTGCTTTCAATTGTAGGTTTATTGATTTTAGGCAGTAATTATGCTTTAGTAGCAGGATTAACTGCTGGAATATTAGATTTGATTCCTGTGATTGGACCAGGAATGGTGTTTATGCCTTGGATTATTTATAATTTTATAGCAGGTAATTCTTCTTTTGCATTGAGTTTGCTTTTATTATATATTATTATAACAACTGTAAGGCAGTTATCTGAAGCTAAGATAGTGGGAGAAAGTATTGGAGTTCATCCTTTAGCTACGTTGGTTGCTATGTATTTAGGGATTCAATTATTTGGGATTAGCGGTGTCTTTATTGGCCCTGCAGTAGTAGTAGTTTTAAGAGCGGTCTTTAAAGCAGATATAGTTTCATTTGTTACTTCATAGAAATTTAATTAATCGTTAATAGGAAGCGGGGATAAATCATGAAAAAGATTTCAATTTTAGGTGCGACTGGTTCAATTGGAACCCAGACTTTAGAAGTAATTGATTATTTGGAAGAAGAAATTTCTGTAACAGCAGTTACTGCTAATAATAGTGTTGATTTATTAGCTCAGCAGGCACAAGAATTTGATGTTGATTATGCTGTAATTATGAATCAAGACCATCAGGAAAAATTAGAGTCATTATTAGCAGGAACTCAAACTAAAGTATTAAGTGGATTAGAAGGTATTTTAAAAGTTGCTACCTTAACGAATATAGATTTAGTAATTAATTCTTTAGTTGGTTCAATTGGAGTACGACCGACTTTAGCTGCAATTAGGGCAGGTAATGATGTTGGTTTAGCTAATAAAGAAACCTTAGTTACAGCAGGGCAGTTAGTGATGTCTGAAGCAGATGCTCATGATGTTTCTATTTTACCTGTGGATAGTGAGCATAATGCTATTTTTCAAGCTTTAGAGGGTAATCAAAGAAAAGATGTAGAGCGGATTATATTAACTGCTTCAGGAGGACCATTTAGAGAGACAAGTGCTGAAAAATTAGAAGAAGTAACAGTTGATGAAGCTTTAGATCACCCTAATTGGGATATGGGTGGTAAAATTACTATTGATTCAGCAACTTTGATGAATAAAGGATTAGAAGTTATTGAGGCAAAATGGTTATTTGATTTAAAATTTGACGATATAGATGTAGTAGTTCATTCCCAGAGTATAGTTCATTCTTTAGTAGAGTATGAAGATCATTCTACTTTGGCAGAATTGGGAATGCCGGATATGAAGGTGCCAATTCAATATGTATTAACTTATCCTGAACGGAAAAGTAATGAGTTAGAAGCTTTGGATTTGGCTCAAATTGGTGAATTAACTTTTGAAGAGCCGCGAACTAATTCATTTCCTTGTTTAGAATATGCTTATCAAGCAGGAAAAGCTGGGGGAACTATGCCTGCTGTGTTAAATGCGGCTAATGAAGTTGCAGTAGCAAAGTTTTTGCAAGGAGATTTAAAGTTTGTACAGATACCAGAAATAATTGCTGAAGTAATAGAAGAACATCAAGTTATTAATAAACCGGAATTGGAAGATATTTTGCAAGCGGATAAATGGGCAAGAGAGATTGCAGAGAAAGTGGGGGATCAGTGTTGTTAACAACAGTTGTTTCTTTTATAGTAGTTTTAGGTGTATTAGTATTTTTTCATGAGTTTGGCCACTTCATGGTAGCAAAGTGGTCTGGAGTTAGAGTTGAAGAATTCGCTATTGGTATGGGCCCTCAAGTATTGGGGACAGAGTATGGAGAAACTGTTTATTCTATTAGAGCTTTTCCTTTAGGTGGTTTCTGTAAATTAACTGGGGAAATGCCGATGGATGACGAAATGGATGAGGAAGAAAAAGAAATATATTTAGAAGCTAAACGAAATAATAAATGTTTCTTCCAAAAATCAGTTTGGAAGAGAATAGCAGTAGTGATTATGGGACCAATTATGAACTTTTTATTAGCTGCTTTATTATTTGCGTTAATTTTTGGTCTTTATGGTCAGCCAGTTGATACTCAAGATCAAGCAGTTATTGGTCGAGTGTTACCGCAACAACCTGCTTATCAAGCTGGAATAGAAGAAGGAGATCAAGTTTTAGCAGTTAATGGACAGTCGGTCAATTCTTGGAATCAGTTAGCAACAAAAATTAATGAACATCCTGGTGAAGAAATTAATTTACGAATTAAACGCGGTGATGAGGTTATTAATATCTCTGTGAAGCCGAAAATAGATAAACAATCTGGTCGCGGTTTAATTGGAATCACTCCAATAATAGAACGACAGAAAGTTGGATTTTTAAAAAGTGTATGGTTAGGAATAAAACAGACAGGAATGTATATCTATGCTATTGCAGTAGGGTTATGGCAGATGATTACTGGTCAGATGTCAGCGGATGTTTCTGGTCCTGTAGCTATAGCTAAGATGGTCGGTCGGGCTAGTAAAACTGGTCTATTAAGAGTTTTAGAATTAGCAGCTTTGATTAGTGTTAATTTAGGTTTTATGAATTTGCTCCCAATTCCAGCGTTAGATGGAGGTCGCCTAATATTTTTAGGTGTAGAAGTTGTGCGGGGTAAATCAGTGGACCCAGAAACAGAAGGGCGAGCCCACATGGTTGGTTTTGTATTATTGATTTTGTTATTATTGGTAGTAACATTTAAAGACCTTTTCATGGGATAGTGTAACCTAGCAAAAAAACACTGCATATAGATTGCGCACTTTATTAGCTCTAAGCAGAGTGACTAGGACTACACGAAGGGTCTCATGATTTTTTGAGACCCGGAGGGGTCAATGAGAGCGCAAGCTAAATGAATTAAAAAACTCTAATAGCAAAAAAACACTGCATATAGATTGCGCACTTTATTAGCTCTAAGCAGAGTGACTAGGACTACACGAAGGGTCTCATGATTTTTTGAGACCCGGAGGGGTCAATAAGAGCGAAGCTAAATGGCATAAAAATTGCTAATGTTCTTATTTAAACAGATGATTAGTATAATTTGTATTAAGAGGTGAATTCAAATGGCAAAACAGCAAAAGAGACGAGGAAGTAAGTGGTTAGATCCAAATAAAGTGGATGGTAGACATGAAGATAGATATTGTCATCGTTGTGGTAAAACAGCTACTCAGGTTAGAATTTTGAAACATGAAAATTTATGCGAAGATTGTGTAGAAGAATTGCGACAAAAGAAAGAAGGAGATTATGCTTGTAAGGGTTGCGGTAAAGTTGCTCCGCAGCAAGTTAAAGAAAACGATGGTTACTGTAAAGATTGTATTTGCAAGATTTGCGGAGAACCTGATCCTAAATTTGTTCATAAACATGGGTTTTGTGAAGATTGTTTTGAGTTGATGGGTACTAATTGCCGTAAATGCGGTAAAGAAGCCCGGGCTCAAGTGCAGCTCAATGATGGGTTATGTGATGACTGCGCAAACAGCTAAGTGCTCAGCGCACTTAGCTGTTACGTAGGGGTTTAAATTTTATATTTTTTATTCGTCATGTTGTTTGTTGTAAGGAGGGATTGTAATGGAACAGTATGTTACCTTAGAAACATTGATGTCTGATAGTGTAGCTAAAAAACATCTACCGAAAGCAGGTTATGCTCACTGTATATCAGTAGCTGAAAGTGCTTATGAATTAGCAGTAGAAAGAGATGTCTGTGCTGATTTAGCTACTAAAGCTGCTTTGTTACATGATATAGGTCATACTATTTGGGAACATCAAGGTGAATGGGATTATGAATCATATAGTGAGTACGATATTCATACTATCAAAGGAGCCGAAAGATCTCATGAACTTTTGACTTTAAAAGGTGAAGACTTAGGTAAGGCACGTGAAATAGCTTTAGCTATTTTATTTCATAGTGATTCAAGTCAAGTGAGTGCTCATGTAGATTTAACTCCTTTGCAGCGTTTAGTAGCTGATGCAGATAATATGAATAAAGAAGAACAAGGAGCACATCATAATCAAGAGATAGAATTTAATGAAGCATTACAGCGGGTTAGAAGATTAGATATGTTAGTTTATCGTCATATAAAAACACAACAATCTTGTGTAGAATGTAAATTTAAACAAGAATGTAATTTAAGTAGGTGAATAAAATGCAAAGAAGATCTACTAAATCAGTAACAATGGGTGATGTAAAAATTGGGGGCCAAGCGCCTGTATCAGTGCAGTCAATGACTAATACTGATACTAGAAATGTGACAGAAACTGTAGCCCAAATTAAAGAATTAGAAGATGCTGGTTGTGAATTGATCAGGGTTGCTATCCCTGATCATGAAGCAGCTACTAAAGTTGATCAAATTAAAGCTCAAATTGATATTCCTTTAATTGCTGATATCCATTTTGACCATCACTTAGCTCTAGAGGTTTTAGAGCGCGGGATAGATGGTTTAAGAATTAATCCTGGCAATATCGGCGGAGAAAAAAATGTGAAAGAGGTTGCTGAAAAGGCTTTGGCCAAAGATGTACCAATTAGAGTAGGGGTCAATGGTGGTTCACTAGAAAAAGAACTGCTCGAAAAGTATGGACACCCCACTGCTGAAGCAATGGTAGAAAGCGCCCTGAATAATATTAAATTATTAGAGAAATATAATTTTGATGATATAGTTATTTCACTTAAAGCTTCTGAGGTACCGATGACCTTAAAGGCTTATCAATTGATGGCTGAAGAAGTAGATTATCCTTTTCACGTGGGAATTACTGAAGCAGGGACTGTTAAGTCAGGAACGATAAAGTCAGCTGTCGGAATCGGTAGTATCTTGGCCCAGGGATTAGGGGATACTATTCGTGTTTCCTTAACTGGGAATCCGGTTGAAGAAATTAGAGTGGTTTATGAAATTTTAAAGTCTTTAAATTTACGTGATAAAGGCGTTAAAATAATTTCATGCCCTACTTGTGGACGATGTGAGATTGATTTAGTAGAGATTGCTAATCAGGTAGAAGAGGAAATTTCTGATATTAATAAATCAATTGAAGTAGCGATTATGGGCTGTGTAGTCAATGGCCCCGGTGAAGCCAGAGAAGCGGATATAGGTATTGCTGGCGGTAAAAATGAAGGGCTTATTTTCAAAGATGGTGAATCATTAAGAAAGGTTGCTAGTGATGAGTTAGTAGCTGAATTGGTTGATGAAATTAAGGAATTGTAAAGAATCATTTATAGTAATCAGTGATGAGAGAAGAGTGATGAGTAGAAAATCAAAAACAAAGTCAAAACCAAGTTCAAAAGTTATCGTTGCAAAGTGTGTATTTTGTGGGTTTTATGGTTTTGACTCATTACTGATTACTTTTTACTCGTTACTATATATAGAGTAAACATAGTTTTTATAAAATTTAATTTAAAAAGCTAAATCTACATAGGAGGAATATAAAAATGAAATTATCACAAATGTATATACCAACTTTAAAAGAAGATCCAGCTAATGCAGATGTAGTAAGTCATAAATTAATGTTAAGATCGGGAATGATGAGAAAACTAGGTTCAGGAATTTATACTTTCTTACCTTTAGGGCAGCGTGTAATTAATAAATTTCAAGCAATTGTTAAAGAAGAGATGAACAACTCAGGAGCGCAGGAAGTTTTATTACCAGCTCTGCAGCCAGCAGAGTTATGGTCGGAGTCAGGAAGATTAGAAAATTATGGCCCAGAGTTAATG
The DNA here is from genome assembly GCF_016908315.1 of Halanaerobacter jeridensis. Classification (GTDB taxonomy): domain Bacteria; phylum Bacillota; class Halanaerobiia; order Halobacteroidales; family Halobacteroidaceae; genus Halanaerobacter; species Halanaerobacter jeridensis. The sequence continues at coordinate 188,988 of NZ_JAFBDQ010000001.1, forward strand.
AGATTAAATGATCGCCATGAGCGAGAATTTTGTTTAGGGCCAACGCATGAAGAAGTTATTACAGATTTAGTTAGAGATGAAGTTAGGTCTTATAAAGATTTACCGATTAATTTATATCAAATTCAGACTAAGTATCGTGATGAAATCAGACCTCGTTTTGGAGTTTTAAGAAGTCGAGAATTTATTATGAAAGATGCTTATAGTTTTGATATCGATGAAGCAGGTTTAGAAGAAAGTTATAACGATATGTATGATGCATATGAGCGTATTTTTGACCGCTGTGGATTAGAGTATAGAGCAGTTAAAGCTGATACAGGGACTATCGGTGGAGATGATTCGCATGAATTTATGGTTTTAGCTGATGCAGGAGAAGATACAGTAGTTTATTGTGATAGTTGTGATTATGCTGCTAACTTAGAATTAGCTACTGCTAAAGTAGAAGCAGAAAAAGCAGATGAAGAACTAGAAGAATTAGAATTAGTAGATACTCCAAATAGTAGTACAATTGCTGAGTTGATGTCTGAATTAGATTTAGCAGCGGAAAAAATGATTAAAGCTGTATTATATGAAAATGATGAACAAGTAGTATTGGCCCTAGTACGAGGAGATTATGAAGTAAATGAAATCAAATTATCAAATTTATTTGATGTAGTTAATATAGAATTAGCGGCTGAAGATAAATATGAAGAATTAGATACAGTTAAAGGATATACTGGACCAGTAAACCTAGATGATGTAGAAGTGATTGCAGATGAATTAGTAATGAAAGTAGTTAATGGTGTCACAGGAGCTAATCAAAGAGAAAAGCATTATTTAAATGTAAATCCAGGGCGCGATTTTGAAGTTGATCAAGTAGCAGATATTAGAACTGTTAAAGAAGGGGAGACATGTCCTGAATGTGGAGGAACTTTAGAACAAACTCCAGGTATTGAAGTAGGACAGGTCTTTAAATTAGGTACTAAGTATAGCGAAGCTTTAGATGCTACATTTTTAGACGAAAATGGTAAACCACAGCCTTTAGTTATGGGTTGTTATGGGATTGGTATTACAAGAACTATTGCTGCTGCTATTGAACAGAATCATGATGACTATGGAATTAAATGGCCGACTGCTTTAGCTCCATTTACTGTTCATCTATTACCTTTAGGTGGAGGCGATGATGTAGAGAATAAAGCTCAAGAATTATATCAAACTCTAAATGAGGCTGGAGTTGAAGTTTTATTAGATGATCGTAATGAACGAGCAGGAGTAAAGTTCAATGATGCTGATTTAATAGGTAGTCCAATTAGAATCACAATTGGTTCTCGTTCTTTATCAGATGGAGAGTTAGAAGTGAAATTAAGACAATCAGATGAAGAAATGAACATTGATGCAGATAATTCTATAGCAGAGATCAAAGAATTAATTGCAAATGAAATAAAATAAGAAGTGATCAGTAAAGAGTAAAAAGTAAAGAAGTAAAACAGTAAGATAGTGAGACAGTAAAAAATAAAACAATAAAAGGCAAAAAATACTAAATTAAATAACTGATATGTTGTTTACTGTAATTTGAAATTGAGGTGGGGGAATGACTTATCAACAAATAGCTATTAGATTAATCTTAGCTTTTTTAATGGGCGGATTAATTGGTTTAGAACGAGAAAGAAATTCACGACCAGCAGGTTTCAGAACTAATATTCTGGTATCTGTTGGTTCGGCTTTAATTATGATTGTTTCTATTAAATTATTTTTAAGTTTTCCTGATTCGGCAGGGCAGATTGATCCGGGCCGGATAGCTGCTCAGGTAGTGAGCGGCATTGGTTTTTTAGGTGCGGGGACAATTATTAGAGAACAGTTTTCTGTTAAAGGATTAACTACTGCTGCCAGCATGTGGGCGTTAGCTGGAATTGGTCTGGCATTAGGAGCTGGATTTTATGTAAGTGGTATTTTAGTTACGGCAATGGTAATTATAACTTTAACTATTTTGAATAGATTAGAAGATAATTTTTATAAAAAGAATTTGAATTGGAAAATAAATATCAAGGTTTTTGACCAACCAGGATTTTTAAGTAAGATCGGAGAAAAGTTTAATGAAAATAGAATTTCAATTAAGAATGTAGGAATTAAACCTTGTTATGAAGAGGCGGAAGTGATTATTGAGTTGGAAGTAAAGACATTTAAAGATGTGGAAAGAAATGAATTGATTACACATTTAGCTCAATTAGAAGAAGTCTCAGAATTAGAAATTGAAGCAATTGATTAAAGGAGAGATAAATATGGCAAAAGTGGTTATTAAACCGCAAAATAATAATGCCTTTCAAGAAAAGCTTAAAAGTTTTTTAGGTGTTGCTGATACTGTTGCAACTAAAATTAAAATTAAGTCAGTAGCTGTTGATACGGAAACCGAGACTTGTCAAGTACAGTTAAAAGCACCTGAAAACTTTGGAATTGAAAATAAATTTAAAGATAAAAAAGAAGATTTATTAGCTAATGGCAAGTTAGAAATAAACTTTGAATATTATGACCCTGAATTGCCCTTGCAGGTTATATTAGAAGAACAATGGTCAGAAATTATAGCTGAAGTTAAAGGGGCATCTTCTAAAACTAATGGTTGGTTATCTTCAACTAAATGGGAATTAGAAGAAGACACGATAATTGTTAAAGTGAAAAGTGAAGTAGCTTGTGAGGCTCTAGAAAATAAAAATTGTGATCGGGTTTTTAAAGAAATCATGTCTAATGAATATCATAAACAAGTTAAAGTTAAATTTGAAGTGGGAGATTTTGCTGCTGAATCGAAAGAAATAGAGGATGAGCAAGAGCAAGAAAAGAAAGATTATATGGATGACTTAGTTAATTCTATGCCTCCACCGCAGCAAGGTGGTAATGCTTCTGATTCCTCGAGTTCAAGTTCTCAACCACAAGTATGGCATGGAAAGAAATTTAATGGTGAGGCTGAAGCTTTAGAAGAAATAACAAGTGAACGGAGAAATATTATAGTTGAAGGTAAGATTTTTGATATTAATATTAGAGAGTTACAGAGTGGAAGAAATTTAATTATTTTTTCTATCACTGATCAAAGTGATTCAATTAAGGCTAAAGTTTTTGAAGAACAAGGTGGAACTTTAGCGGAAAATATTGCTGAAGAGAAATGGGTTAAGATCAAAGGTAATGTCCAGTATGATAAATATGATCAAGAATTATCTTTGATGGCTAATGCTGTAGTACCTATTTTTAAAGAAAGTAAAAAAGATACTGCTGAAGCAAAAAGAGTAGAATTGCATATGCATACTCAGATGAGTGCTATGGATTCAGTAGTAGATATTGAAGAAATAGTTGAACGGGCTGATGAATGGGGACATCAAGCTATTGCAGTAACAGATCATGGAGTAGTACAGGCCTTTCCTGAGGCTTATCAAGCAGCTCAAGGTACAGATGTAAAAATGATTTATGGGGTAGAAGCCTATTTAGTTGATGATGGTGAACCAATTATTTTAAATCCGATTGAAAAAGAAGTAACTAAAGAAACATATGTTGTTTTTGATTTAGAAACAACTGGCTTTAATCCTCATCATAATCAGATTATTGAAATTGGTGCTACTAAAATTGAAGCAGGCGAGATAACTGATAGTTATCAAACTTTTGTCAACCCTGAAGGGGAAGTGCCTGAGCGAATTACCGAATTGACTGGTATTACTACTGCAATGGTTGCTGATGCACCAGAAATAGAGGAGGCTATGGAAGAATTTTTATCTTTTGTAGGTGATGCTACCATAGCAGCTCATAACTTGTCTTTTGACTTAGGTTTTATTGAAGACAAATTAAATCGTTTAGATAAAGATGAAATTAGTAATCCAGCTCTTGATACTTTAAATTTATCGCGAGCATTATTACCTGAGTTAAAAACTTATAAATTAAATAAATTAGCAAAACATTTTAAAATTGATCTTGATAATCATCACCGAGCTGATGATGATGCCCAAGCAACAGCAGAAATCTTTTTAGAATTAGTTGATTTAATGTTAGAGCAAGAAGTTGAATCTTTATCAGAAATTAATAGTTTGACTAGTGAAATAGATTATAAGAGAATGCATCCCTATCATGCTACGATTTTAGTCAAAAATCAAACAGGACTTAAGAATTTATATAAATTAGTTTCTCAAGCACATATTAATAATTTTCATCGGGTGCCGAGAATTTTGAAGAGTGAGTTATTAGAAAAACGCGAAGGTTTAATTGTTGGTTCAGCTTGTGAAGCAGGTCAACTTTATAAAGCTGTACTACAGGGTAAATCAGAAGATAAATTATTAGAGATTGCTAAATTTTATGATTACCTAGAAGTGCAACCGATTGGCAATGCTAAATTTTTATTAGAAAATGGTGAAGTTGAGTCTACTGCTGATTTAGAAGAAATTAATCAGACTATTTATCAATTAGGAGAAAAATTAGGTAAACCGGTAATAGCAGCTGGTGATGTACATTTTATAGATCCAGAAGATAGTATTTATAGACAAATTTTAATGGAAGGGCAGGGCTTTGATGATGCTGATCAACAGGCTCCACTTTATTATAGAACAACAGGAGAAATGTTAGAAGAATTTGATTACTTTGAGGAAGAAGTAGCGCGAGAACTAGTAATTGAAAATCCTAAACAAATAGTAGACGGAATAGAAGAAATCAAGCCTGTTCCGGATGGATTATTTACTCCAACTATTGAAGGTGCTGAAGAAGATGTTAGGAATATGGCTTATGAAAAAGCGAAAAGTTGGTATGGGGACCCATTACCAGAGATAGTAGAATCTAGATTAGAAAGTGAATTAGAATCAATTATTGGTAATGGTTATGCTGTGATTTATTTAATTTCGCAAAAGTTAGTTAAAAAATCATTAGAAGATGGTTATTTAGTAGGCTCGCGAGGTTCAGTTGGATCTTCATTTGCTGCTACAATGACCGATATTACTGAGGTTAATCCTCTTCCACCACATTATAGATGTCCAGAATGTCAATATTCTAAGTTCTTTACTGATGGCTCTATAGGAGTAGGAATTGACTTGGAGGATAAAGCTTGTCCTGAATGTGGAGCTGATTTAATTAAAGATGGTTTTGATATACCTTTTGAAGTGTTTTTAGGTTTTGAAGGTGACAAAGTTCCTGATATTGATTTAAACTTTTCAGGTGAATATCAACCAAAAGTACATCGTTATACAGAAAAGTTATTTGGTGAAGAATATGTTTATCGGGCTGGTACAATCTCTACTATTGCTGATAGAACTGCTTATGGTTTTGTGAAAGGACATATGGAGGATAATGATTTAACTTTGCGTGGTGCTGAAGTTGACCGTTTAGTAGATGGATGCACAGGCGCTAGAAAGACAACTGGACAGCATCCAGGAGGATTAATGGTTATTCCTCAGGAAAAAGATGTTTATGACTTTACTCCAATTCAAAAACCAGCGAATGATATGGATACAGATACTTTAACAACGCATTTTGACTATCATTCGATTAGTGGTCGGATTTTGAAGTTAGATATTTTAGGGCATGATGATCCGACAAGTATTAGGATGCTGCAGGATATTACAGGGGTTGACCCGCAGGAAATTCCGCTTGATGATCCAAAAACAATGAAGATATTTTCTAGTATTGAACCCCTCGATGTAACTGAAGATGAAGTAGGAGTTAAGCTTGGTACTTTAGGTATCCCAGAATTTGGAACTAGTTTTGTGCGAGGGATGCTGCGAGAAACATTACCGAATACTTTTGCTGAATTAGTTAGAATTAGTGGTTTATCTCACGGAGCTGATGTATGGTTGAATAATGCCCAAGATTTAATTCGCTCGGGTACAGCTGAATTAGCAGAAGTTATTTCAGTACGTGATGATATTATGAATTATTTATTACAAAAAGGTGTCGAACCTTCTAAAGCATTTTGGATTATGGAGCATGTGAGAAAGGGTAAAGGTTTGAGTGATGAAGAAGAAAAAGCAATGCGGGAAAATAATGTTCCAGATTGGTATATTAAATCTTGTAAAAAAATTAATTATATGTTTCCTAAAGCTCATGCTGCCGCATATGTAATGATGGCTTATCGAATTGCCTATTTCAAAGTACATTATCCTCAAGCTTTTTATAATACCTACTTTAGTATTAAAGCTGATGACTTTGATGCTCAGATAGTACTGCAGGGGCGAGAATTTATTGAAAAGAAAATTGCTGAAATTAATAATAAGGGTAATGATGCAACTGCTAAGGATAAAAGGACTTTACGTGTGTTGAGAATAGTTGTTGAAGCATTAGCCCGAGGAATCTCGTTTTGTCCTGTTGATATTTATAAGTCTAAAATTAATGAATTTCAAATTACAGATAATGGATTAAGACCGCCTTTGATTAGTTTAGATGGATTAGGTACTAAAGCTGCAGAGAACTTAGTTCAAGTAAGAAAAGAAGGAGAATTTACTTCTATTGAAGATTTAAGTAATCGCGCTAGTTTGAGTAAAACAGTTATTGAAGTAATGAAAGAACATGGTTGTTTAGAGGGATTACCGGAAACGAATCAATTATCTTTATTTGCTTAGTTAGGTTAAAAGTGATAGTTGTTAAACTAGAGTATGGCTTGCAAATTGATTAGTAATGTGCTATAATATTCCTGCGATATATGTTGATGTGCAAGGGAGAATTAATAGTTTTGACTAGTCAGAGTGGGTTTTAGCCCACTCTTTAACTATATACGAGAGGAAGTCAAAGCGATATAAGGATAAGATAAATGGAATTCGGGCATTAATACTATTAACAAAAGATTTGGGAGGGAGGAACAAAATGAGTAAAAGTGTAGCAGAAGAAGTTTTAGAATTGGCTAATCCAATTGCGGAATCAAGAGGATTGGAATTAGTTGATGTAGAGTATAATAAAGAAGGAGAAGATTGGATTTTAAGAGTTTTTATTGATAAAGAAGGTGGAATTTCGCTTGAAGATTGCCAAGAAGTGAGTCGAGATTTAGAAGGACAGCTTGACGTAGTTGACCCGATTGAAAAATCTTATTTATTAGAAGTTTCTTCCCCAGGATTAGATCGCCCATTAAAAGATGATGAAGATTTTGAACGTTTCACAGGCAGATTAATTAATATTTCTACTTATGCTCCGGTTGATGGTGCTAAAGAGTTTACAGGTACACTATTGGGATTAGAAGAAGGCGAAATTAGGATAGAAGTTGAAGGAGAAGAACTTCTTATACCTCAAAATAAGGTTGCTAAGACTAAATTAGCAGTTGAGTTTTAAGCTTCACAAAGGAGGATTATAAATGAATATTGAGTTGATTCAGGCATTGGAGGAAATTGAAAAAGATAAAGGCATACCAAAAGATATGTTATTAGAAGCAATTAAAGCTGCTCTAAAATCTGCTTATGGTAAGAGTGGACTTGGTTCTAAAGGTAATGCTGAGATTGAAATTGATGAAGAGAATGGTGAGGTACATGTTTATTCTAAGAAAGAAGTAGTAGAAGAAGTTGAAGATGAAGAAAGTGAAATTTCTCTTGAAAAAGCTAAAAATAAAGGTTTTGATTGCGAAATTGGTCAGAAATTAAAAATAGAGGTTACTCCGGCTAACTTTGGTAGAATTGCGGCTCAGACGGCGCGGCAAGTTGTAATCCAAAGAATTAGAGAAGCAGAGCGAGATATTTTATATCAAGAGTTCGTAACCCGTGAAGGAGAAATTTTAACTGGAATTATACAACGCTATCATGATGATAATGTAATAATTGATTTAGGTCGTACAGAGGCAATATTAATTCCTAGGGAACAAATTCCTAATGAAAATTATGAATCAAATGAGAGAATTAAAGTCTATATTGTTGAAGTTGAACAGACTACTAAAGGGCCCAATATTTTAGTTTCTAGAACTCATCCGGGATTATTGAAGGAATTATTTAAATTAGAAGTTCCAGAAATTGGCGATGATACTGTAGAAATAAAATCTGTAGCTCGTGAAGCAGGATTCAGATCTAAAATTGCTGTTAATTCTGAAGATGATGATGTTGATGCTGTTGGAGCTTGTGTTGGTCCTAATGGACAGCGAGTTAGATCAATTGTGAATGAATTAAATGGTGAAAAAATAGATATTGTAGAGTGGAGTGAAGATATTGAAGTTTTCATTTCTAACGCTTTAAGTCCAGCGGAAGTAGTTGAAGTTAAGGTTAATGAAAATGAAGAAGTAGCGCAAGTAATAGTTCCAGATTATCAGCTTTCTTTAGCAATTGGTAAAGAAGGACAAAATGCTAGATTAGCTGCTAAGTTAACAGGTTGGAAAATAGATATTAAAAGTAAATCAGAGATTGAAGATGAATAATGTAGGATAGTGTTCATTTAAAATGTAATATCGGGAGGGATATTATGGGTATTAGGATTTATCAATTAGCAGATGAGTTAGATTTAGAGAATAAAGAATTAATCGATATATTACAAGAGCTAGATATCGATATCAATAGTCATATGAGTACAATAGAGGAAGATACAGCAGATATAGTTAGAGATATGTTTGAGGAAGAAGAGACTGAAGAAGAATCATTAGAAAATGTGATTGAAGTAGAAGATGTATTAACAGTTAAAGAATTAGGTGAAGAATTAGATGTTAAACCGAATAAATTAATTACTGAATTGATTAATATGGGCACAATGGCTACGATTAATCAAGATCTTGACATGGAAACAATGGAAGAATTAGCAGCAGAATATGGTTATCAGATTAAAGAAGTAGAAGGAGAAGATGAAGAAGAAGATATTTATGGTTTAGTAAATGATTATGAAGATAAAGAAGAAGACCTTGAATTACGTCCACCAGTTGTAACAGTAATGGGTCATGTTGACCACGGGAAAACTACTTTATTAGATGCAATTAGAAAAACAAATGTTACTGAAGGTGAAGCTGGAGGAATTACTCAGCACATTGGTGCCTATCAGGTAGAAGTAAATGATCAAAAGGTTACTTTTCTTGATACACCTGGTCATGAAGCATTTACTTCCATGAGAGCTAGAGGAGCTCAAGCTACAGATGTTGCGATTATAATTGTAGCTGCTGATGATGGAGTAATGCCACAAACTGTTGAAGCAATTAACCATGCTCAAGCTGCTGAAGTGCCGATTATAGTAGCAGTTAATAAAATAGATAAGCCAAATGCACAGCCTGAAAAAGTTAAACAGGAATTAACTGAACATGGTTTAGTAGTTGAAGAATGGGGTGGCGATACAGTTACAGTACCAATCTCTGCTTTGAAACAGCAAAATTTAGATGAATTATTGGAAATGGTGCTACTAACAGCAGAGATGGAAGAATTAAAAGCTAACCCTAATCGACCTGCTAATGGAGTTATTGTAGAGGCCGAATTAGATAGAGGAAGAGGCCCTGTAGCTACAGCATTAGTTAAAAATGGTACCTTAAATATTGGAGATTATATTGTAGCTGGTTCAGCTCATGGTCGAGTGCGAGCTATGATAGATGATCATGGACAACGAGTTGAAAAAGCGGGTCCAGCAACTCCGGTTGAAGTATTAGGTTTATCTGATGTACCGAGTGCAGGTGATATTTTAGAAGTAATGCCTAGTGGTACTAATGCTCGAGATATAGCTGAAGAACGGGAAGAAGAAAAGCGAGCTAGAGAACTAGTAGATCATAAAACTGCTGTTAATTTAGATGATTTATTTGAACAGATCCAGCAAGGAGAAATTAAAGATCTAAATATTGTTATTAAGGCAGATGTACAGGGTTCTATTGAAGCTCTAAAAGAGTCTTTACTGGATTTAAGTACTGATGAAGTTCAAGTTAATGTTGTGCATGGTGGTGTAGGAGGAATCACAGAAACTGATGTAATGTTAGCTTCTGCTTCTAATGCTATCATTATTGGATTTAATGTTCGCCCAGGGACTAATGCTCGAAAAACTGCTGAAAAAGAAAATATTGATATTAGAACTTATCGAGTTATTTATCGAGCTATTGAAGATGTTCGTAAAGCGATGGAAGGTTTATTAGAGCCTGATTATAAAGAAGTAGTTATTGGTGAGGTAGAAGTAAGAGATACATTTAAGGTTCCAGATGTTGGGATGATTGCTGGTGCTTATGTAACAGATGGAATAATAAAAAGAGATGCAGAATTGAGATTATTAAGAGATGGAAAAATTATTCACGAAGGTAAAATTTCATCCTTGAAGCGTTTTAAAGACGATGTTAAAGAAGTTAGAGAAGGATATGAATGCGGAATTGGAATTGAAGATTATAATGATTTAAAAGTTGGAGATGTAATGGAAGTTTATGAATATGAAGAAATCAAGAGAACTTTATAGAATAGATTTGGGGAGGGAGTACAATGGTTAATCATCGTCCAGAACGAGTTGCTGAATTAATTAGAGAAGAAGTAAGCCAATTATTACGTAGAGAAGTTAAAGATCCCCGAATTGGTAATTTTGTTTCAGTGACTGATGTAGAAGTTTCAGGTGACTTACGACATGCTAAAGTGTTTGTTAGTACTATTAATGATAATGAAGAAGAATTAATGGAAGGTTTGAAGTCCACTCGTGGTTTCATTAGAAAAGAGATCGGAAATAGAATCAGATTATATCATACACCAGAAATAATTTTTCGTTATGATGATTCTATTGAACGAGGAGCACGTATTTTTGAAATTATTGAAGATTTGAATGAGGATGAAGAAAATGAACAAGAATAATGATCTCGATTCCATTATAAATATTATCGAAAATAATGATCGTTTTTTAGTTACTAGTCATGTTAATCCAGATGGAGATAATATTGGGTCTATTTTGGCCTTGAAAATATTTTTAGAGCAGTTAGGAAAAAAAGTAGAAGTAGTGCTTGATGATGAAGTTCCTGACTGCTTCTCTTTTTTATCTTATAGCCAGGATATTAAAGAGTATAATCCAGAATTAGAAATAGATTTTGATGTTTTATTTACTTTAGACTCAGGAGATTGGGAGCGGATTAGTGATGTAGCTGATTTGGTAGATAAGCAAGTGATTGTTAATATTGATCATCATGCAGATAATACTTTATATGGTGATTATAATTTAGTAACTGATGCAGCAGCTACGGCAGAATTGATTTATCAATTAATAATAGAATTAGATAAATCCAAGTTGAATCAAGACTTAGCGACTGCTATAGCTACAGCATTAATTACAGATACAGGATCTTTCCGCTATTCTAATACTAGACCTGAAACTCATCAAATCATGGCTGATTTGCTTGATTTTGATGTAGATGTTAATTATATTACACGACAGATATTTGAAAATAATACTTATCAAAGTTTAATGCTTAAAGCCAAAGTGTTAGAAACTTTAGAAGTTGATGAAACAGCTAAAATTGCTTGGGTTAAAATTCCTGAACACTTTTTAGAAGAAGTTGGTGCTACGTGGGAAGATGCAGAAGGAATTGTAGGTTATCCCCGTAGTTTACAGGGGGTTGAAGTTGCAGTCTTATTTAAGGAGTATCGCCCTCAAGAAATAAAAGTGAGTTTAAGATCTAATGAGTACTTTGCAGTAGATAAAGTTGCTCATCAATTTGATGGTGGGGGGCATGCTAAAGCTGCAGGATGTTTGTTGGAATGTGGATTAGAAGAAGCAGAAGAGAAAGTGATTGAAGCTGTAAAGGAAGAAATAAGAAAATATTAAGTAAAATTATTATTGTTGGGCTTGAAGGGAGAGGTTAGATGGAAATTATTTATAATCGCCCTCATAATTCAGAATTAGTTTTAACAATTGGATCCTTTGATGGAATTCATTTAGGGCACCGAGAAATTATGAAAAAAACAATTCAGGAAGCTGAGCGTTATAATAGTGATAGTGCTTTATTAACATTCAATCCTCATCCTTTAGAAGTTGTAGCCCCTGCAGTTGCTCCAAAATCTTTAACTAGCTATCATCAAAAACTAGAATTAATTGAAAAGTTCGGTATTAATCGTATAATTTTTAAAAGATTTACTGAAGAATTTGCTCAATTACCTTATCAAGAATTTATAAAAAAATATTTAGTAGATCGTTTTTCAGTTAATAAAATTATAGTTGGGGCAGACTTTAGATGTGGGCATCAAAGTAAAGGGACTCCAGAGAAGATTAAAGAACTAGGAAACAAGTATGGTTTTGAAGTTGAAATAATTCCGGCAATTAAGATTGACGACCAAGATATAAGCAGTACATATATTAGAGAATTGATTAAAGAAGGAGCAGTTTCTAAAGTCAAGCGACAACTAGGAAGAAACTTTAAAATCGAAGCAAAAGTAGTTTCAGGAGATGGTCGTGGTCGTGAATTAGGTTATCCTACGGCTAATTTAAAACCGGTCACTGATTATGTTATCCCCTCAGCGGGAGTTTATGCTTGTCGAATCAAAGTTGAAGATGAACTTTATGATGGAGTTGTGAATTTAGGTTATCGACCTACTTTTAATAAAGGTGAGTTTTCAATTGAAGTTAATATTTTTGATTTCTCTGATATGATTTATGAGCAGACAGTAGAATTAGAATTTGTAGAAAGAATTAGGGGCGAATTAGATTTTTCTACTGAAGAAGAATTGATAGAATATATTGAGCAAGATGTGCAGGAAGCCAAAGAAATATTATCTATATAAAGTGTAACTTCGAGATGGCTGAGTAAGCATTTCTTCGTTCAGAAATTTAGGATGATTCGTCTAAAACTCGTAAACTTAAAATAAATTTAGTTTAATCAAAATTGGAGATTAAACAATACAAAATTTATTTTAAGTTTACTTCATTAAGACTCATTAACATCCTAAATTTAATGCCACTACGAAAAACTTGCTCAGCCATCTAATGATAGTTTTACTTTAATAGTGGGGTCAGGGATTGTCTTAAAGTGAGGTTACTTATTTTTTGATTGTGCCTCTTGGTTTTGATTTTATGTTTTTAACTACTAGCCACTAGCTTTTATCTACTAGCTAGTGGCACTTTATATAGATATTTATTTACTTTTGGCCAATTTTATGCTAAAATTATATATAGTTGTGTAACCATTTTCTAGGTTAAATTGTTAACTCCGACATTTAACTTGGAAAATGGGGCTGTAATTAATTAAGGAGGTGAAGTAAATGTTATCACAAACAAAAAAGCAAGAAATTATTGAAGAATATGCTGTTCATGAAAATGACACTGGTTCTCCACAAGTTCAGATTGCTTTATTAACTGAAAAGATTAAGCAACTTACTGAACACTTAAAGGATCATAAGCAAGATTTTAATTCTCGCCGAGGCCTAGAAAAAATGGTAGGTAAGAGAAAAAGTCTACTAAATTATTTAGAAAATAATGATATTGAAGCATATAGAGAATTAATCGATAAGTTGAATATTAGAGGCTAATTATAAAAATAAGAGCGGGGTTCCCCGCTCTTATATTTTAATTAAAAAGTAGCCTGTTTTTTAGTAGAGAATAGATTTGAAATTACTGAGGAAATATAATAAATATTAAAGAGAAAGGAGTTAAAAGTATGGGAAATAGTTGGTCAACTGAATTTGGAGGAAGAGAATTAACTATTGAGACTGGAGATTTAGCTCAACAAGCTAATGGTTCAGTCCTTGTTAGATATGGGGATACTGTAGTTTTAGTAACAGCTACTATGTCTGATCCTAGACCAGGAATGAGTTATTTTCCTTTAATGATTAATTATGAGGAGAGATTATATTCTGTGGGAAAGATTCCTGGTGGGTTTATTAAACGAGAAGGGAAACCGAGTGATGCTGCTACATTAGCTGCTCGATTAATTGATCGTCCACTTCGCCCTTTATTCCCAGAAGGAATGAGACATGATGTACAGATAGTAGCAACAGTATTATCGGTTGATAATGATAATGCCCCTGATATTGCTGCTATGGTAGGATCTTCAGCTGCATTAGCAATTTCTGATATTCCATTTGACGGTCCAATCGCTGGTGCTAGAGTAGGGTTAGTTGATGATGAATACATTATTAATCCAACTAGTGAAGAGATGGAAGAAAGTTTATTAGATTTAACTGTTGCAGGAACTGAAGAAGCAGTAATGATGGTAGAAGCTGGAGCAAATGAAGTTTCAGAAGAAGAAATAATTTCAGGGATTGATTTTGGACAAGATGCTATTAGAGATGTTGTTCAATTGCAAAAAGAGGTAGTTGCTGAAATTGGTAAAGAAAAAGCTGATTTAGATTTAGAAATAGTAGAAGATCCTGAATTAGAGGAAGAAGTAGAAGAACATGTAGGTGATCGATTAAGTCAGGCACTGCAGACAAAAGATAAGGCAGAGCGTGGTGAACAAGTTAATCAAGTACGAGAAGAAGTAGTTGATTATTTTAAAGAGCAATTTGCAGAAGATGAAGATTTAGATGAAAAAATTAAAGTAGTTAAAGATACTTTAGATAAAATTGCTAAAAAGTCTATTAAAACTTTAGTTTTAGAGGAAGGGAAAAGAATTGATGGTCGTAGCCTAGATGAAGTTCGTCAAATTTCTAGTGATATAGGGTTATTACCAAGAGCTCATGGATCAGGAGTATTTACTCGAGGCCAAACGCAAGCAATGTCAGTAGTTACATTAGGTGCGGTTGGAGATGAGCAGGTATTAGATGGTATAGAAGAACAAGAATCTAAGCGTTATATGCATCATTATAATTTCCCACCTTATAGTGTTGGAGAAACGAATCCATTACGTTCCCCAGGACGTAGAGAAATTGGACATGGTGCTTTAGGTGAAAGAGCTTTAAAACCAATGATTCCTGGAGAAGGTGACTTTCCATATACTATTCGAGTAGTATCTGAAGTTCTATCTTCTAATGGTTCTACTTCTCAAGCAAGTATTTGTGGTAGTACTTTATCATTAATGGATGCGGGAGTACCAATTAAAAAACCAGTAGCTGGTATTGCAATGGGACTAATGAAAAAAGAAGATGACTATTCTATTTTAACTGATATTCAAGGTATTGAAGATCATAATGGAGATATGGATTTCAAAGTTGCAGGAACTGAAGATGGAATTACTGCTTTACAAATGGATATTAAAGTACAAGGTATTTCTTCTGATATTCTATCTGAGGCTTTAGAGCAAGCTCGTAATGGGCGTCTGCATATTCTAGATAAAATGATGGAGACAATTTCTGAACCTCGAGAAGAACTATCTGAATACGCTCCAAGTATGATTACATTGAAGATTGATCCGGAAAAAATTAGAGATGTAATTGGTAAAGGCGGCGAGACTATTAAAAGCATTGTAGATGAAACGGGAGTTAAAGTTGATATTGAAGATGATGGAACAGTCTTTGTTGCTGCTGAAGACCAAGAAAGTGGTCAAGAAGCTAAACGGATCATCGAGAAATTAACTGAGGAAGTTGAAGTAGGAAATATGTATATGGGTGAAGTTAAGAAAACTGTTGACTTTGGAGCATTTGTAGAAATTTTACCTGGTAAAGAAGGTTTAGTTCATATTTCTGAATTAGCTGATCATCATGTTAAGAATACTGAAGATATCTTAAAAGAAGGCGAAGAAGTTTTAGTTAAAGTAATTGATATTAATGATCGTGGTATTAGCTTATCTAGAAAAGAAGCTATATCTGATGAAGAAGATAGTAATTAATTAATCTAAAAAAACATAAACTAGATTTATTCTGGTTTATGTTTTCGCTATTTTCTTTAAATTATCAATATATTTGCAACAACTTGCAGGAAAATAAAAAATAATGTTGAATATATTTAAATGGTGGCTCTATCTCAATAACAGAGATAGAGTTTTTTATTTCTTATTGCTGCGAATTTTAGTTTTAATTTTGTTATTTTAAGTTATCAAGTTGTAATTTGGGAAGGTGATATTATCAAGTTTGGTGTACATACTTCAATTGCCGGTGGTATTGATAAAGCAGTAGTTAGAGCAGAAGAATTAGGGTGTGATACAGTCCAAATTTTTTCTTCTAATCCTCGTGGTTGGAAAGCAAGAGAGTTAAATGAGAAAGAAATTGCGAAATTTAAAGATAATTTAACAAAATATAATATAAGTCCAGTAGTTATTCATGCTCCTTATTTGATTAATTTAGCTTCTCCTAAAGAAGACTTATATCAGAAATCAATAACTGCTCTTAAAGAACAAGTAGATAGAGCTAATAAAATTGGAGCGCAGTATTTAGTTTTACATCCAGGTAGTCATACTGGAGGAGGCGTTGAAAAGGGGCGAAAAAGAATTATTGCTGCCTTAAATGAAGTTTTGAGTAATAAACAGCTATCCTTTCAAATATTATTAGAAAATGTTGCTGGGGCAGGAACTGCAATTGGAACTACAATGGAAGAATTATCCCAAATTTATAATAATTTAGTAGATAGATCTCAAGTAGGACTTTGTTTTGATACTTGTCATGGTTTTGCAGGAGGATATGATTTAAGAAGTGAGCAAGAAATAGAAGAACTACTAACGGTCATTGATGATGTTTTTGGTTTAGATAAATTGGGGGTAATTCATGCTAATGACTGCAAAGGGGACTTAGGAAGTAATAAAGACAGACATCATCATATTGGTCAAGGTAAAATTGGTAATTTAGGCTTTGAAAAATTAGTCAATCATCCCCAACTTAAAGATAAACCTTTTATCTTAGAGACACCAATTGATGAAGCTGGAGATGATGAACAGAATTTAGCTGCTATTAGAGATTTGATTAAATAAGTTTACTATATAATAGTATTATCTGTAAGTGAATTCAGTAATGAAAGAAGGGAGAATAAAATGAAAAGATTTTTAATTATATCTTTAGCCTTAATTCTTTTATTTGGCTTGAGCAATTTAGTTTTTGCTGCACCAACTTTTCAAGTTGATTTGATTTATGAAGTACAACAAGGAGATACTTTATATGACTTATCTCGCCAATTTGAGTTAGGCGTTAAAAAATTACGGTCAGCAAATGATTTATCAGATGATGAAGTGATTAAAGTAGGAGATGAACTAGTAATTCCTAACGTTAATAGTCTAGACTTTAATCATAATCAACAGCAGGATAAAAATATTTCTTTGTATGAAAAAGAATCAGGCGAATATCAATTGAATTGTAATCAAAAGTATAATGTACAAATAAAGAATTCTTCATCTTCTGAAAGCGTTGATATTAGTAATTTGCGAACTTTAGAATATTATGTGCGAGCAGGAGATAATTTATATGACTTAGCACGTGAATTCAAAACAAGTATAGCAGCAATAAAGAAGTTGAATAAGTTAGATAAATCAAATGTAATTCGTAAAGGAGATAAAATAGAACTACCAATTAATAATTTAAGCCAAAAAGAAGTAATTTATCATACAATTAGTGATAGAGAATTTGAATTATTAGCTCGTCTAATTCACGGTGAAGCTCGTGGAGAAAGATATATTGGGCAAGTAGCAGTAGGAGCAGTGATTTTAAATAGGGTGCTTAGTTCGTATTTTCCAAATGATATCAGAAGTGTGGTTTATCAGCCAGGACAGTTTAGCCCTGTTGCTAATGGCCAGATAAATTTAAGACCTAATCGGACGTCTTATCGTGCTGCAAGAGCAGCTTTAAAAGGTCAAGACCCAACTCGAGGAGCTTGTTATTTTTATAATCCTCGGACGGCTAAAAATAGATGGTGGTTTAAGACAAGAGAAGTAGTAGTTGAAATTGGCAATCATGTTTTTGCTAAATAATCAAGCCGTGGTCCAGGCTTGATTATTTAGTTTTTTGTTTATTTCTTAACATTAACTTCCTTTGCTAATTAGCTAATAATCAAGTATAATTATGAATGGTTAATTTAAATAGAAGGAGGTGGCTCGATTAAATGCAGCAGAAGACAAATTTTATAGCTATTTTAATAATTATCACAACTATCTTAGTAGTTAGTTCTGTTACTACTGTTCAGGCTTTAGATTTAGGACAGAGAACATTAAAATTTGGTCATGTGGGTTCTGATGTTGTACAGTTACAAAGTAAATTACAGCATTCAGGTTATTATTATTATTCAGTAGATGGGATTTATGGGAAAATGACTGAAAGAGCAGTGATTCACTTTCAACAAGCTAATAATTTAAGGATTGATGGTCTGGCTGGATATGATACTATTGATAAATTAAAAAATATAACAAATAAAAGTAATGATAATTTATATTATGTGCAGCGGGGAGATACTTTATCAAAAATTGCTCATAAATTTAATGTTAGTATTAATGAATTGAAACTTTGGAATAATATAAATTCTAATTATATATATGTAGGACAAAAAATTGAAATAAAAAAGTCTACTTCTAAAGTTGCTATTCATAGTTTAAGTAAAGAGGATTTTAATTTACTAACTAGAGCTGTTTATTCTGAAGCACGAGGAGAGTCTTTAGAAGGACAAGTTGCTGTTGCATCAGTAATTTTGAATCGGATAGAAGATAACAGATTTCCTAATACAGTCAAAGGAGTTGTTTTTCAACCGTGGGCTTTTACAGCAGTTCATGATGGTCAGTTTTGGTTAACTCCAAATACTGATGCTCAACGAGCAGTTAAACTTGCTTTAAAAGGTTGGGATCCTACATTTGGAGCTACTTTTTATTATAATCCAGCTAAGGTAACTTCTCATTGGATTTATACGAGACAGGTTGTAACTAGAATAGGAAGACATTATTTTGCTAGTTAAGTTAAACAAGAAGCCATTTTTGGCTTCTTGTTTTTCTTTTTTTAGTGGATAATGAATCGTTTCTTTGATAAAATCTATATAAAGTTTCATTATCTTAGCACTAGTTAGTAGTAAAAATTAAAAGATAAAGATAAAATCAGGGATGATTGAGTAACAGAAATGAATAAGGTCAAGCTTCCTTTTGAACAGTAAATATCTAGTAGAAGAGTAATCTAATATTAAATCATAAGAGGAGGATTATAATGGTCACAAAATTAATCTTAGTCCGACATGGAGAGACTGATTGGAATAAAGAGGCTAGATTCCAAGGTAATAAAAATGTTGCCTTAAATCAAAACGGAGAGAAACAAGCTCATAAATTAGCTAAAAGATTAGCAAATGAGAAAATTGATGTTATTTATAGTAGTGATTTAGACAGGGCTTATAAAACAGCAAAAATCATAGCTGCTTTGCATAAACTCCCGATACAGCAGCGGTCAAATTTGCAAGAAATAGATTTTGGTGTCTGGGAAGGGTTGACTTATGAAGAAATAAAAGAACATTATCCAAAACAATTTGAATTATGGGACCAAAATCCAAAGGAGAATGGTCCTGAGCAGGGAGAAAGTTTAAAAGATATAGAGCGCCGAGTGTTTGAAACAATTGAAGAAATATTAGATGAACATCAAGGGCAAACTATATTAGTAACTGCTCATGGAGGAGTTAATCGGGTTATTATTAGTAATTTCTTAGAAATGCCATTAGAGAAGTGCTGGCGTCTTAATCAAGCTAATACTGCGGTTAATATAATTAATATTTATCAATCAGAGATAATTCTTGAAAGTTTTAATTCTATTTATCATTTAAGAAGTGACAATTTTTAAAGGAACTAAAATTGATTTGTAGAATTATGTATAATGGATTTTGCTTTAATCAAAATTTAAACTGGAGGTGCAGTTTTTTTGAATTCATATTTAGAAGTGGGGAAAAAAGTAAAGTTAAGTAAATTAACTAGTGGTGACGTTCCCTATCAAGAACTTTTGACTAAGGTAGAAGGTGAAGTAGTAACTATCGAAGAAGATTGTTTAGAAGTATCATTACTTAATTTAGATAAAAATTTTGCTGAGATTGAATTTATTCGGATTGGAATTTTATTAAATATGTGTTTTGTGGGAGAAGATGCTCTTTATAAAGTAGTAGTAGAAGTTGAACAGATAAAGGAAGTTAGTAAATTGATTTTAGTGCAGAAAGGTAAAGTGCAGCGAATACAAAGGCGTAAATCATTTCGAGTTCAGGCTCAGCAAAGTATAGATTATTGTCTAGCTGAAGATAGTGATTTCCAATTTAAAACTACCGGCTTAGATGGAACTCCTAAAATAGCAGAATTGATTGATATTAGTAGTGTTGGACTTAAAATGAAAGTTGAATTTTGCCAAGAATTAGAAGTGGGAGAAATTTTAGAATTAAAATTAAATTTATCATTTTTAAACGGGGGAGCCTTAAAGGGGAAAATAGTAAGAATTGAAGAGGATAGCATGATTGTGGGAGTAGAATTTTTAGAATTACCAGATAAGATCACTCAGCAATTAACGCGTTGGATATTTAAAAAAGAGGAAGAATTTTTTGAAAAAAATAAAAAAGATCTAACTGATTAAAAGAAAGCCGCCTTTTTCTACAATGAAAAAGGCGGCTTTCTTTGATGTGGACTTATTAAGTTCTATGTTTAACTTTTAGATTGAACATAATGTTGACGAAGATAAATTGTAATTCCAATTAGAATAGTTAAGTAAACAATAAAAATGCCAAAACCTAATTGAATACCTAGCCATTGATTAACTGCTCCTGCTAATTTATTAGCAAATAAGATATTACCTACACTACCAGCAGTTAATGTCAGCCCTACAATAGCTGAAACGTTTTCGTCAAAAACTTCAAACATAACTGCTTGGATAGTTGCAAAATGAGGAGCAAGAAATAAACCAGTTAGAGAGAAAAAGAAAGCAAAACTTTTTGGCCCAAGTAATCCAATAGCAATAGTAATCATTGCAGCAGCAGCAGATATTATAATAGTTTTTATGTATCCTACTCTCTCTACAATAAAGCTTGCTATTAAGCGGCCTATAGTAAATAATACAAAAAATCCAAACATATAAGCACCAATTTCTTCAGGTGTTCGCTGTTGTATGTTATCTAAATAGACCCCTAACCAACTACTCATTCCTATTTCAGCCCCTACATAAAAAGAAAACATTAGGATAAATAACCAAACACGTATATCCTTTAAAATGGTTGTTACTTTAGCGTTTTTAGAGGAATCATCATCAGACTGTTGAGGAAAAGTAGGAATAAAAGTAAATCCAAACAGTCCTATTAATAATATAACCCCAAAAGAATAAGCTGCTTCCCAGCGAAAGCCAAGGCTAATGACAAAAGGAGCATATAGTTGAGATGAAGCCGAGCCCATTCCAAAGAAAAAATGAAATAAATTCATCATTTTCCCTTTGTTTTTAGTAAAAATTCTTGAAGCTAATGAATTTGCTGATACATTTGTAGTCCCCATCCCTAAGCCAATGATAAATATAACTAGCATTAATAGATAATAATTAGTAGTAAAGTAAATAGAGATTAAGCCAATTATTCCTACCACTAATCCTGCTCGAAATACATGTTTTAAGCTAAAAGTTTCAATTAAGAAACCACTGAAAAAGCTTGCTAAACTAGCTCCAATAGAAAAGAACATTAAAACTGTACCTAGCTGAGAGTAATTAATTCCATAATCATCTTGTAAGAGAGGATTAGTCAGTCCTCGAACATTCATAATTAGTCCAAAAGATAAAATCATACTAAAAGCTAAAATAACTAATAGTTTGTGATTGTTTAATTTCTTCATAGTTTACCTCCTAAATTAATTGAAAAAATATCGGATATAATCATTTGCTCGTTTCTAGTATACAACATTAAAGCTATTTGCTCAAACATAAATAATAATTCTTTTAAATTCAAATCATTTAATGTATATATATTGTCGTTAATACACATAATGATAAAGAAAAGAATTTTTTAGTAGGGGGGGAATAGATGAGAAAAAAAGTTGAGTTATCAGGAGTTAACACCTCAGAATTACCGGTTTTATCAAATCAAGAGATGAGAAAATTATTTAGAAAAATGCAGCAAGGAGATCTAAAAGCTAGGAACAAAATAGTTGGAGGTAATTTAAGACTTGTTTTAAGTGTATTACAGAGGTTTAATAATCGAGGTGAACCAATCGATGACTTATTTCAAGTAGGTTGCATTGGATTGATGAAAGCAATTGATAACTTTGATTTAAGTAAAAATGTCAAGTTTTCTACTTATGCAGTACCAATGATTATTGGTGAAATAAAAAGACATTTAAGAGATAATAATCCAATTAGAGTTAGTCGCTCCCTCCGTGATACTGCTTATAAAGCTTTACAAATGAAAGAAGAGATTGAAAGTAAAAATTCTGAAGAAGTTAATTTAACTGAAGTAGCTAAAGAAATTGGAATTCCTAGAGAAGAAATTATTCATGCATTAGATGCAATTCAAGATCCAATTTCTTTGTTTGAACCAATTTATAATGATGGGGGGGATCCGATTTATGTTTTAGATCAAATTAGTGATAATAATGAAGAAAATGAAAGTTGGTTAGAAGGTATAGCTGTTCGAGAAGCATTAAGAAAATTAGAGCAACGAGAAAAATTAATTTTAGCACTTCGCTTTTATGAAGGAAAAACCCAAATGGAAGTAGCTGATAATATAGGTATTTCTCAAGCTCAAGTTTCTCGTTTAGAGAAAGCTGCATTGCAGGACTTAAAAAAATATGTTAAAGAAAGTTAAAAAATAATGAACATATAAGTATCATAATTATAAAAGTAGCGCTACTATATAATTAAATTTTTCTAAATTTGTTATTTTAATTAGGTTAAAAGCATTAATAAAATTATTACCTAAGTAACGAACTTATGTCTTATACATATAATTATTATAGATTAATGTTTTTATTAGTTAGATTTTTCATATAATATATAAAAAGGGGTGGAAGGCTAGTGAAGACTTCAGAATTAAGTGCTAAAGATGTTGTTAATATTAGTAATGGGCAAAGATTAGGTGAAGTTGTGGATGTTGATATTAATTTGAATGAAGGAATGATTAAAGGGATTATGATTCCTCAACAAAGTGGTATCTTTAATTTTTTATCACAACAAGAAAACATCTATATATCATGGGATGATATACATAAAATAGGAGAAGATGTTATCTTGGTTAAACTAATAAAAGATGAAAAACAACTATTAGATTAATAAGAATCAAGAGTTTTTATATTAATTTGCAGGATTTTAAAAAAATATCTAGAAAGTAATTTATAACTAATAATGATTTTTTAGAAGGGGGGTTTACCTCAATCGAGGTAATCAATTTATGAAATGTCCATACTGTACTAATTTAGAAAGTAAAGTAATTGACTCTAGAGCAACAGAAGATAATACAACAATCAGACGAAGAAGAGAATGTTTAAATTGTGGTAAGAGATTTACTACTTATGAGCGTATAGATGATTTGCCTGTAATGGTAATTAAAAGTGGTGGTAATCGTGAAAGATTTAATCGTAATAAAATTTTAAATGGGTTGCTAAAAGCTTGTGAAAAAAGACCTGTGTCTCGTGAACAATTAGAAAGTATAGTTAATTCAATAGAACAAAAGGTTAAGAACCAAATGGAGAATGAAGTTGATAGTACAATTATTGGAGAACTAGTAATGGATCATTTGAGAAATATAGATGAAGTAGCCTATGTCCGATTTGCTTCAGTTTATCGAGAATTTAAAGATATTGAAACTTTTCGTCAAGAGCTAGATAAACTATTAGGTAATTAAATGGAGGAATTGAATCTTGGATTTAATAACAGAAAGTAAAAATTATTTTAAAAAGTATAATGTTGAAGATGTAATTAATCGAGAGATGAATTATTTATTTATTTTAGAATCCCCACATAAAGCTGAGATAAAACATGGTTATCCAGTAGCAGGTAATTCTGGTGTTGAGATGACTAAATTTATTTATGACCAAGAGTCTAAACAAGCTTTTGGTAAATTAGTCAGCAATGTGGAAGACTATCAACAACACTATAAGGGATTAAAGCAATTTGGAATAATTAATGTAGCACCTGCTCCAATGCAAGCTAGTGCTTTGGAGAATTATAAATTATCTGCAGTAGAGAAAAAAATAATACATATTTTAGAAAAATTACGAGTTAATTATCAAGCTAAAAGTCATCGTGACCAAAGCTGGAATGAAATTAAAAAAGTTTTAGTAAATGATTTTGCTATAAGACTCAATAATATTTTATCTGAATGCGCAGTAAATTATTTAATTCCTTGTGGAAAATTAGCGCAAAGTTATTTAGAGTTAACTATTACAAGCAAAAAAGTTAGCACTTCAGCCCAAATCATTACTGATATCCCCCATCCGTCTCGTAATCAGTGGCGGCAGTATAGCTCAATGAAGAAGTTAGAAGCTGTGTTAACGGAAAATATTTATTTAAAATAATTAAAGAGGGTGGTAAAAGATGATAAATAAAAAAATATTATTAAGTATGGTAATGATTATTATGTTGTTAGTTACTGGAGTAGCTACTGCTCAACAAGAAAATGCTTTAAAATCAGGTTTAGAGGCATTTAACAACGAACAATATCAACAAGCTGTTGAACACCTAGTAGAATCTGTTGCAAATAATCCTGACTCTAAGCAAGCTCATTATTTATTAGGATTAAGTTATTATCGTTTGGGGAATTATGATTTTGCTCAAACACAGCTAGAAAAAGCTCATCAAATTGCTCCAGATGATTACAAGGTGTTAGTTAATTTAGGACGAACTTATTATCAACTTGATAAATATCAAGCAGCTATGGATATGGCCAATGAAGCAATGAAAAATGATTATGGTAAGCCGGATGCTTATGCATTATTAGGGCGGGTACATAATGCCCGTGGTAAACTTAAAGTTGCAATTAGAAATTTTAAGCAAGCTGTTAAGATTGATGGAGAAAATTATTATTATTTGAACTATTTAGGATATTTATATTTGAAAAAGGGTGAATATGAAAAGGGGATCCCTCATTTGAAGAAAGCAGGAAAAATTAATCCCGAAGCAGCATATATATTCAATAACTTAGGCTTATGCTATGAAAACACGGGACAGTTAGACAAAGCGAAGCAGGCCTATAAGAAAGCGATAGAAATAAATTCTAATTATACTAATGCTAAGGTTAATTTAGAGCGTGTTACTTCTCAATAAGATGCAAAATTAGCTTTAATTATAATTTGAAGAGATAAATCAGATTATACTATTGACAATTAATATTCTGTCTGTTAACATTAATTACAACATATAAATATTGCTTAACAACGAAGAAGGAGTAAAGTAGATTAAAGTATCCTTTTGTAAGAGAGAAGATGTCATCGGCTGTAAGCATCTTTAAAAGGATTTTTAATTGAAGTTTCCCTCTGGAGTTGTATAACTGAACTTATTAGTAAGTTATACCGGCACGGATGTCGTTAACAGAACTAGTGGACTATTTTTAATAAATAGTCAACTTAGGGTGGTACCACGAAATTTACCTACTTCATTTCGTCCTAAGACGAAATTGGAGTAGGTTTTTTATATTTAAAAAACAATTTTAATTAAAATAATTTGCGAAGGGAGTAGATATTATGTTAGAAGATTTAAGTTTAGAAGAACAGAAATCAGTTGTTAAAGTAGGTGATGTTGCAGTAGGTGGAGATGAATTGACTGTTATGGCAGGACCTTGTGCAGTTGAAAGTAGAGAGCAGTTAATGAAGGCAGCAAGACAAGTTAAAAAATCTGGGGGACAAATTTTACGAGGGGGAGCATTTAAACCACGTACTTCACCGCATAGTTTCCAAGGATTGAAGGAACAAGGTTTAAAATATTTGGCTGAAGCTAGAGAAGAAACAGGTTTAAAAATAGTTACAGAATTACTTGACTCGACAGATATTGAATTGGTTAATCAATATACAGATATATTACAAATCGGTTCTAGAAATATGCAGAATTATGGTCTATTAAAAAAATTAGGAGAATTAGATACACCTGTTATGTTAAAGAGAGGATATGCTGCAACTATTAAAGAATGGTTGTTGGCAGCTGAATATGTAATTAGTCATGGTAATCCAAATGTGATTTTATGTGAGAGGGGAATTAGAACTTTTGAAACTGCTACTAGATATACCATGGATTTGAATGCTATTGCGTTAATTAAAGAAAAGACTAATTTACCAGTTATTGTGGATCCTAGTCATGGTACTGGTAAGAGAAGTTTAGTTGGCCCTTTGGCTAAAGCAGGTATTAGTGTAGGTGCAGATGGTGTAATGATGGAAGTTCATCCTAATCCAGAAGAAGCATTATGTGATGGACAACAATCTTTAACCCTTGATGGCTATGATCAATTGATGAAAGAGTTATCAGCAGTAGCCGAAATTTCTAATAAAAAATTAGCAGTTTAGATTGTTGTTACTCAAAGAGGTCATAAAAATGACTTCTTTGAGTTTTTTATTATAAAAAATTGGATAAGAAATCTATGTTGGCATCTGCATTGTTTTTTGATATAATATGGTTTAGCATAATTAGGAAATTAAATTTTATATTAGAAGGAGCTAAAAATGAGTTATTCAAATAACGAACAGGATAAATTGCAATCTGAAAGAACAAATAATAAAAATTTACTCAGTTATTCTATATATTTATTGGTCTTTATTGCTCTATCAGGATTATCTTTATATATTGTTTATAAAATATTTGGGGCTAATTCTAATTTTGCTATTTTTAAGTCTTATTCTTTATCTGTTTTTTCAGGTCTATTGTTGTTATTACTATTTTACTTTACTTTTGATGGTTTAAGACTTTATTATGTATTAAAAACTTTAAATACTGATATTGATTTTAAGCATATAGTAAAATTGGTATTTATTAATTTGTTTATTTCTAATGTGACTCCTTTTGCTACAGGCGGGGGTTTTGTTCAGATTTATTTTTTAAATAAAAGAGGGATTTCTTTAGGTAATGCTACTGCTGCAACTACTATCAGGACTGTTTTAGCTACCATGTTCTTTTTTATTACGACCCCCTTAATCATTTTAACTGAGCAAGAATTCACACAAGTTTTTCCTAAGCAGACAGTTCTATTTTATATATCTTTGTTTTCAGTACTTTATTTTACTTTTTTCTATATAGTTATATTTAAAAATAGACTATTAAAAAAGATTGTATATAATTTTTTGCGTTTTATTAAGCATAAAAATATTATCTCTAAAGAAAAATTCCGTGAATTATGTCAGAACTTATTTGAGGAAATTGATATTTTTAGTGATAATTTAAATTATTTTTTAAGAGGTAGAAGAAAAGATATTATTGCTACTATTTTAGCTACTTTATTGTTTCTATTAGCTGAATTTTCTTTTTCGGTAATTCTAATTCAAGGATTAGGTTATGAAGTTGCACCTTTATCTATAATTTTAATGCAGGTAATAGTTGTTTTTTCTATGTATTTTGCCCCTACTCCAGGTGCTACTGGAGTAGCTGAAGGTAGCTATTCACTATTGTTTGCTCGATTTGTACAATCTAGTGATATAGTCCCTTTGATATTTGCTTGGAGATTTTTAACAAAATATATTGGGATGTTAATCGGTATGATATTATTTTTTACTGGTTTCATCAAGGGGGATAAAGTAAGTGAGTAATAAAGCGAAGGTGATATTAGCAAGTAGTATTTTAATTTTAATAATTATTATTTCTTATAGAGTTTATGCACCTCGTTCTATTCAAAATTTTAATGCAGTTAATTTAAAAAATATAGAGAAGGTCAAAAAAACAGTAGATGATAAAGAGTCTTTTTCCTTTATAGTACTGGGGAATATTAAAAACTCTATTACAATTTTTGATAAAAAGATTTTGCCTAAAATTCATAAAGATGAAGTTGATTTTATAATTTCTACTGGAAATAATGTAGTAGATAGTGGTGAGGGGAAATATCGAGTTTTATATCGTACTCTATCTGACATGAAAGTCCCGTTTATTACGGGAGTAGGTGAAAATGAAGTTAAAGAAGAAGGGTATAAAAATTATTATAAATACTTTGGGCCTTTTTATTTTTCTTTTCAGGTGGATGATTCTTATTTTATTTTTATTGATACAACGGGACATAGTCCTAAACCATGGCAAAAGACATGGTTAAAGGGAGAACTAGAGACTTCTTTACTCTATGATAAACGATTTGTAATTATGAATCGACCACCTTTTAAGGTTAATGTTGACTATCTATTAGATGAAGAAACTAAATATGTTCAAAAAGAGCAAGAAAGAGAATATTATAAAGAAATATTTGCTAAATATAATGTAACTAGTGTATTTTCTTCTAACTTAGAGATTTACGAAAAAGAAATTTTTAAGAAAGTACCTTATTTTATTACAGGTGGTGCGGGGGGAACTATGATTTTAGATAACCCAAAAAGCTTTTACCACTATTTAAAAGTTAATGTAACCCCCCAAGGAATTAATTATCAGATAAAAGAAGTGACTAAAGAATTTGGGTTTTTAAATCCTGAAGTTGCTAAATTTCTAGAAAATGTTTGGATTTTCTTGCAGTCTTTTATGTATACTAATTATACTACAGTATTGTTAATATTAGTAATTATCTTTATGGTTGCTTTCATGTTCTATTTAGAATTAAGACGTGAAGTGGATTATTATCGTGAATTTAATTCAGCTGATAATAAACTGCATAAAGAGAAGTTAAAAATAGCTATTTTTACTAACAATTATTTTCCTTTTATTGGCGGAGTTCCTATTTCAATTGAAAGATTAAGCAAAGGACTGCGAAAATTAGGTCATGAGGTTTATATTTTTGCTCCTGAATATCCTCAGAATGATAAGCAGGATGAAGATAAGGTAATTAGATGTAAGACTTTAATGCATAAAGAACAAAATGGAATGGAATTACCAATTGTTAATATTTTTTCTAATGATATAGAAGAAAAATTTGCTGAATTAGATTTTGATTTAGTACATTCGCATCACCCAATTTGGCTAGGCTCTAAAGGTTTATCTTTAGCTGAAGAATATGATCTTCCGCGGGTATTAACTTATCATACAAGATTAGAAAAATATTCTCATTATTTGCCCGATTTTATGATTTTTAAAAAGTTATTTGAAAATAGAATTGCTCATTATATTATTAAGAAAGCTGCTAATCGTTCAGATGCAGTGTTCGCTCCAACAGGGACTGCTAAAGAGTATCTCCGTAATATTGGAGTTAGTAGGCATATTGAAGTATTGCCTACTGGAGTTGATTTTGATGACTATCAGGTATCTCAAAATGAAATAGATCAACTCCAGAACAAATATAAAAGTGATAATGAAGTATTATTGCTATCTGTATCTAGATTGTCTAAAGAAAAGAATCTCTATTTTTTAATTGAAGCTTTGCAACATATTAAAGAAACAACCACATTAAATTTTAAATGCTTGATTGCAGGAGATGGTTCAGAAAAAGAAAACTTAGAACAATATATTATTGATAATCAGTTGACAGACTATGTTCAGTTGATTGGAACAATAGACCATCAAGAGATTAGTAAGTATTATAATATGGCAGATCTCTTTGTATTTGCTTCTAAATCAGAAACTCAAGGTATGGTATTATTAGAAGCAATGGCTGGGGCTACACCTGTAGTAGCAGTTAGGTCCAGTGGTATAGATGATGTAATTAAGAATGGTTATAATGGATATAAAGTACCTGAAGATATTAATCAGTGGTCAGAGAAAGTAACTAAGTTAATTAGAAGTCAGGAATTACTAGAAGAGATGTCGCAAAATGCTTATCAGTATGCCCAAGATAATTCAATTGAAGAGATGGCAAAAGAAGCAGTTGAAGTTTATAATAAAGTTATTAATCTTTAATTTAATTCTAAAAGTAGAGGAGTGAGAAGTTAATTATGAAATTAAAATATGGTTCTGAAAAAGTAGAGCTTGACTTAGATAGATTATCGCAACCGCAAGTGCTTCGTCCTAATGAAAAAGAGGGGGTAAAGACGCCACAACAAAAGATTGAAAAGAAGTTAAAGAATCCTATTGATTCTGCTCCACTAAAGGAATTAGTAACAGAAAAAAATCCTGATAGTGTAGTGATTATTGTTAATGATGTCAGCCGGGCAACTCCTTATAAGGTTATGTTGCCTCCATTATTAGAGGAGTTACATCAACAGGGAGTAACAAAAGATGAGATTTCTTTAATTATTGCTACAGGAATTCATGACCCAAATACAGAAGAACAAAATCGCAGGATTTTTGGAGATGAAATAGTAGATAACTATCGTTTGGTTTCTCATGATCCTGATCAAAATTTAGCTGATTTAGGGGAACTGAGTTCTGGTAATCAATTATATTTAAATCAAGAAGTTTTAGATGCTGATTTATTAATTACAACAGGTGTGATCACTCCCCATTATTTTGCTGGATTTTCTGGGGGGAGAAAATCAATTTTGCCTGGGGTAGCAGGGAGAGATACTATTCAATTTAATCATTCACGGATGGTAAATTTAATTGGTGATTTACCAGCAATTGAAGAAAATCCGATTAGTCAAGAAATGATTGAAGGGGCTAAATTAGCTGGAGTAGATTTTATATTAAATGTAGTGACAAATAGTCAACAAGAGATAGTAGAAGTAGTAGCTGGAGATTTAGAAAATGCATGGCTAAAAGGGGTTAGAACTTCAGCTGAAATGTATCATGTTGAATTAGAAGATAAGGTTGATGTAGCTATAGTGAGCGCAGGAGGATATCCAAAAGATATTAATATTTATCAAGCTCAGAAGGCTTTAGATAATGCAGATGGAGTAGTTAAAGAAGGCGGAACGATTGTTTTGTTAGCGGAATGTAGAAATGGATTAGGTGAGGAGACCTTTGAAGAGTGGCTGACTGAAGCTGAAGAACCTAAAGATAACGTTGAACGAATTAGAGAAAAATTCATTCTTGGTGGTCATAAAGCATTTGCGATTAGTAAAGTTGTATTAGAGAAAGATTTTATATTATTATCTGATTTTTCTCAGGAAAATACTGAAATGATGTTTGCTACTAAAATGGATAATCTTGAGCAAGTGCTAAAAGAAATTAATCAAAAATATGATGACTATACTTCAATTGTATTACCACAAGGTGGTTTAACTGTACCAGTTATTAGATGAGCACTTATAATTAAAAAATCCGTCTCCATTTTATGGAGACGGATTTGTTACCAAGATTGTTTTTATTTAATATCGATAGTTTTTCGTTTTTCTTTATCATCTTCAAGTTTAGGTAGATTGACTTCCAAAATTCCATCATTGTATTCTGCTTCTATTTCATCTTGCTTAACGTTACTTAATCGGAAACTGCGTTGATATTTTCCAGTTCTGCGTTCCTTACGGATATAATTATCTTTTTCTTCTTCAATTACTTCTTCATTGTCTGCAGTGATAGTGAGATAGTTATTGTTTAATTCTAGGTCAATATTTTCTTTATCCATACCAGGTAATTCAGCTTCGATCGTATAAGCATCGTCTGTTTCCTTAATATCAGTTTTGAAACCGGTGATATCATTTAAGTCCATGAAATCTTCTAAAACACTGGAAAATAAGTCCCTAGGTTGACGATTTTGCTTAGATACTTGACCTTTCTTATTATTGGAAGTCATTAAATCGAACATACAAAATCACCTCCAATACTTATTTTTTTATTTCTTCACTATCAACTTCAATTATATTATAATTGAAAGCAATTCTGAATTCAACTCCGAAAATATTGGATTATTATTAAAAATAGTTAAATAATTTAAATTATTTTGGGTTTAATTATTATTTCTTAAAAATTTTAAAGATTAAATTAAATTTCGATTGATAAAATATTTTGTTTAAAAAAAGGTAAAATAGATATTATAAAGAAATAGATATATGATATTTAAAATTTATTTTAATAGAGGGGATATTTATGACAAGACCTAATAGTAATAAAATAGAGATAACTTTTCCAAATGGAGAGAAGATTGAATGTGATAATTTAATTGCGTTATTACAAATGGATGATTTGGTAGAAGAGTTTGAACAAATATTAGTGGGAAATTGGGAATTAAATGAATTAATTGAAACTAAATTCTTTTTACAGCAAATGTATAATGAGAAAATAAAAGAACGTTTATCGCCAAAAGATAAATTAGTTTTTGAAAATATACAACAAAAGAAGAAAAGATCTAAACAAAATTTAAAGCAAAAATTATCTCAGGAAGAACGCGACTTATATAATTTTTTAGAGCCTGAAGCAGAGATTTTAATGTCAGAAGACTTGCCTGAGGATATTGATGAACAAGACCTTGAAAAGTTTTTTGATGAAATATTTAATACTTTAGATGAATTAGGAGAAGATGATAAAACTGAGCAAGATAAAATAGGAGGCTCAGAAGAAAAAAAGATTATAGATTTAGAGCAGTATAGAAATAAATGATTAATTTATTCTATTATAAAGTTGGGTGATTTAGGTGCAATCTAAAATAAAAAAATTAAATTATGGATTAATCACCACTATATTAATTGGGGTTTGTTTTTTCTTTACTGTTTCTGCTTTTGCCAAAGATAATGTACTGGTTTTACATTCATTTCATCAAGATTATATAGAAACTAAAAAAGTACAGCAAGGTATTAAAGATAGTTTTGCTGAGCAAAAGATTAATCTTCATCTAGAATATATGGATAGTAAGAGAGGATTTGAGAAAAAACATTTCCAAAGTTTATACCAATTATATAAGCATAAATATAGTACTAAAAATATAGATTTAGTTATTGCGGTCAATAGCAATGCATTTAACTTTGTGAAGGATTATCAAGAGCAATTGTTTAAACAAACCCCAATTGTATTTTGTAGTATCAATAAAAATATTGGAGCTCTTATTGATGCTAATAGTCATTATTATGGTAATAATGAAAAACTTGATATTAACAGTACTGTGGAATTAGCTTTAAAATTACATCCTAAGCGCGAGCAGTTAGTTGCTTTTTTTGCTAATAATTCTAGTGGGACAAGCAATCGTAAATTTTTTGAAGAACAAGTAGCAACTAATGATAGTATTGCAGCTAACAAATATCAAGTTTATCAAGTAAATAATACTCAAGAAATCAAGAAAAAAATAGATCAGCTAGGAACTAATAATATTATATATTTAGGTAAAATTTCGCGAGGAGATGATAATCAATACATTACTTTGCGTGCTGTAGCTCAAGATTTAGTCGATTATAGTAATAGTCCTATTTATAGTAGTTGGAGTTTTTATTTGGACTATGGGATAATAGGTGGAAAGTTAATTAATAATTATCAAGAAGGAGAAAATGCAGCTCATTTGGCTTTGAAGTTATTAAAGGGAGAAAATACTGCGGCTTTAAATATGATAAATTCTACAAAGTATATGTTTGATTATAATAAATTAAAAGAGTATAATGTGAGTTTTAATAAATTGCCGTCTAAAAATAAAATTATTAATTCGCCCCAATACTTTTATCAAAAAAATCAAAAAACATTTTGGTTTATCACTGTTACTATTATTTTGTTAGTTATAATAATAGTTTTATTATTGATTTATGTTGTCAAATATAGGGAAATAAAAGAAGAATTAGAAATTGAAGAAGAACGTCTGCGGTGTGCTGTACAAGGATCTCGCATCGGAATTTGGGACTGGAATGTAAAGAAAGATAAAGTGCGCTGCAGTTCTGATTTTATGGAGAAATTGGGTTTTAATTCAAATATAATTAGCAATTATTTAACTACTTTAAAAAAACGAATTCACCCTCAAGATAGAGATGAAGTAATAAAAAAATTAACTGAAGAATTGAATAAGACTGATTTTTATCAAGCTGAATATAGATGGAAAGTTAATGAAGGTTGGAAATGGATTTTAGACCGAGGAGAAGTTATTCAAAGAGATAATGAAGGTGAAATGTTGCGGGTAACTGGTACTTATCAAGATATTAGTTTCCAAAAAGAGATTGAAACTGAACTAAAACGAACTAAAGAAAAGCTAGAAAATATATTTGCCCATAACAATATTGTTTTTTTCTCTTTAAATGTAGAAG
Source organism: Halanaerobacter jeridensis (assembly GCF_016908315.1). Lineage (GTDB taxonomy): Bacteria > Bacillota > Halanaerobiia > Halobacteroidales > Halobacteroidaceae > Halanaerobacter > Halanaerobacter jeridensis. The sequence goes on from NZ_JAFBDQ010000001.1 coordinate 222,775, forward strand.
ATGGAGATATAATTGAAATTTCAGGTTCTTGTACTAAAGTATATGGATATCAAACCCAAGAATTTTATGATGATTCTAATTTGTTATCAGAAGTTATTTATCCTGAGGATGAAGAAATTATTGAGAAAAAAGAAGAGTTGCTAAAGAAAAAAGAAACCGGAGAAGAACATTTGCAGTTTGAATATAGAATTGTTAAGAAAAATGGAGAAGTGCGTTGGGTAGAAGAGTATACGATTCCAGTTAGAAATTATTCTAAAGAAGTTATCAGATTAGATGGAATAGTGACTGATATTACTGAACGTAAGGAGGCTAAAGAACGATTAAAAGACCGAGCTTATTATGATGCTTTAACGGGAGTTTATAATCGACATATAGGTCTGCAAATATTAGAGGAAGAAAAAAGAAAATTAGCAAGTGGAGAGAAATTATCAGTCTGTTTTGTTGATGTTAACAATCTAAAGACAGTTAATGATAATTATGGTCATAAAGAAGGAGATAGATTGATTAAATTAGTTGCTATGACCGTTAGTCGTGAGATTAGAACTAGTGATAAATTAATTAGATTAGGAGGGGATGAGTTTTTAATTTGTTTTCCTCAATGTGATGTTGAACTTGCTGATAAAATTTGGCAGAGAATTAGGAATAAGTTTAGACTAATTAATCAAAAAACTAATAAACCTTATCAAATATCTGCTAGTCATGGTATTGCAGAATATAAAGGACAGCAAGAGATTTCGGTAGAAGAATTAATCACTATTGCTGATGAAAAAATGTATGCAGAAAAACAAAAAATGAAAGAAGAGAAAGCGGAAAATTATTAATATCCTTATTTTATTTGGGACTATAGCTCAGCTGGATAGAGCAGCAGACTCCTAATCTGCAGGTCGCAGGTTCAAATCCTGCTAGTCCCACCAGATTATGATTTTACTATTTTTATTTACTAATATGATTTTTGATGATATAATTTGTATTATAAATTATATAAAATAGATAATAATTAAAAAATAAATATATTTAATTTAATAGCAAAACAATCGAAAGGTTGTGACGCAAAAACCTGAATTTAAGGATAAACTCTAAGATTGTCAGGTCTGCCTCAGCATTAAATAGCCAGTGATTTATTAACTGGCTATTTTGTTATTTAAATATAATTACTAGTCTAGTATTTGTATTATATTTGATCTTGATTTAAGTAAGGAGTGAGAATTATGAGTGAAATATTTGTGGTTGAAGATGCAAAATTAGATAAAGCTATAATAAAAGATGTATTGAATGAAATGGGGTATAAAGTAAAATGTTTTTTTAAAGCTGAAACAGTAATCAATTTTATGAAAAAAATTGATTCAGCCAGTTTACCGAAATTAATAATTATCGATATAATTCTTGCTGGTCAAATATCTGGTTATCAACTAGCTCAAAAAATAAAAAGCAATTATAACATTCCTGTTATTTTCTTAACAGGTGCTTCAGATGATAAAGTGCAAGATAACAAACAGCTTCTAAATGGTGATTTGTTTTTAAATAAACCTATAGACCAAAGTGAACTAAAAAATAATGTAAAAATTATAATGGAAAAAACAAGATCAGTTAAGACTAGTAAAAACGATATTAATGAAAATCTAGTTAAGTATTTAGATAATCAGATATGGTATTATAAGGATCCGTATACATATAAAATGGTTAATGAGAGTTATGCCAGATTTTTTGGAAAAAATAAGGAAAATTTCAATAATGAATATATTTTTAATATACTCGCTGCTAAGGATGCAGAAGAAATAATTGCAGAGAATATAGATATATTTTGGGATAAGAAAACTTTTAGAAAAGAAAAGTGGGTTAGAAATTTTAAAGGAGAAAGTAGATTATTTAAAATTAAAAAAACTCCTATTTTTAATAATAGAGGTAATGTAAAACATCTTTTTTGTCAGGCGAAAGATATTACTGAACAGAATATTTTAGAAAATGAACTGCGCCGTAATCGAGATAACTTACAGCGAGTAATAGAAACTATTCCAGACATGATATTTTTGATAAATAAAGCAGGCGATATTCTAGATGTTTGGACAGAAGATGAATCCCAACTTCTTTACTCTAAAAAAGAAGCAATTAGCAAGAATATAAAAGAATTTTTATCTAGAAAGACATATAATATCTATCAAACTAAAATTAATGAACTTTTTAACGAAGAAAAACCTGTCACTTTTGAATATAGCTTGAAAATTAATGAAGAAAAGAAATACTATGAAGCTAGAATGTTAAATATCAATAGTTACAATCAAAGCCAAAGAATAGTTGTTAGTGTACGAGATATTTCTAAGCGGAAAAAAAGTAATTTGAAATTGGGGAAAATATCTAGAGAATATGAAACTATTTTCTCTAACGTAGAAAATGCTATATTTTTAATTAACGTTGAAAATGAAACATTAAAATTCCAGCGTTTAAACACTTTTCATGAAAAATCTACTGGTTTAAAAACTGAAAATATTAAAGGTAAAACGCCAGTTGAAATTTTTGGAGAAGAATTAGGTTTAGAATTAGAAGAAAATTATAAACAATGTCTAAAGAAAAAAGTAAGTATTAGTTATGAGGAAGAGCTTGATCTTCCAGCCGGTAGAAGGGTGTGGTTAACTAAATTAACACCTGTAATCAATGATGGAGAAGTAGAAAAAATTGTAGGGACGTCACTAGATATTACAGAAAATAAACAAAGAGAAAAAGAAATAGAATATCTTTCTTTTCATGATAAGATGACTGACTTATATAACAGGAGATATTTTGAAAATGAAATCCAAAGATTGGATTCTAGTCGGAGATTGCCGATTACTATAATAATTGCTGATTTAGATAATTTAAAATATATTAATGATAATTATGGACATCAAAAGGGTGATGATTATATTAAAACAGCAGCTCAAATAATTAAAGATTCTATTAGAAAAGAAGATATTGCTGCAAGAATTGGAGGAGATGAGTTTGCTTTAATATTACCACAAACAGGTGGTAATGGAGCTCACAAAATTTTTCAGCGGATTAAGGAAAAAGAAAATAATTATTTAAAGAGAAATGATTCAATTGAAATATTTTCTATTTCAATTGGTTATGCTGTTAAAGATAGAAAAGAAGTATCATTAGAAGAGACTTTTAAAAAAGCTGATCAAAAAATGTATGCCAATAAAACTGAAAATAAAAAAAGATAAGGGAAGATTATAATACTAGCTTTAAGAAGAGATTATTACAGATATAAGTTCTTCTAGAGAAATGAGTTGAAAATTATTATTGAATTTTATATTATATATATACAATAGCACTAAAGCTTAGAGACTGATTTTTCTAATCTTTAGTGTTTTTTATTTTCTAATTTAAAACAGGAATATATAGTTTTATATAGAAAATAAAAATTAGCGTTGATAAAAAAATGTAGAAAATTGCTTATAAATAATACTTTTAAAAGGAGATAAGATGAAGACTGTAACATATTCTAAAAATGTATTTATTCCGCTAACAACTGTCTGTGCTAATAATTGTACTTATTGTCATTTTAAAGAAGCGGTATCTGAAGCTAAAATTATGTCTATGGATGAAATCCAAGATATTTTGCAAAAAGCTAAAGAAGCGGGTTGCAAAGAAGTTTTATTTACTTGTGGTACTAAACCGGAACAAGTATCAGATTTCAAGAAAAAATTACAGCAGAAGACAGGATTTGATTCTTGGATTTCTTTTGTGATTGCTGCCTGTCAAGAAGCTTTAAAGCAGGGACTGTTACCTCATTCAAATATTGGAGTTGTAGAGAAAGATGAATTGAAAGAATTGGCTAATTATAATGCGAGTTTAGGATTGATGTTAGAGACAACTGCTGATCTAAAAGCTCATACTCATTCTCCTACGAAAACATTTGAAGTCAGGCGTGATTTTATTGCTGCCGCTGGAGAATTAAAAATCCCTTTTACTTCAGGTCTGTTATTAGGGATTGGAGAGAGTAGGCAAGATAGAATAGCTAGTTTAGAAGAACTTAAAAAATTATTTCAACAGTACGGGCATCTACAAGAAGTGATTTTACAGCCAGTTGACCCGCCTTCAAATAGTCACTTATTTACTCCGAAAGTAGAGGTTTTAATTGATACTTTGCAATTAGCTAATGAAATTTTAGCTGAAGATATTGCAGTACAAGTGCCACCTAATTTAGTAGACCTAGAAGAAATTCCAGTTGAGCTTATAGATGATTTAGGAGGAGTTTCAACTTTAACACCAGATTATATTAATCCTGATCATCAGTGGCCAAAAATAAAAGAATTAAAAAATCTATTTCCAGAAGTAGAATTTCAGGAGAGATTGCCGATTTATTCGCAGTACTTAAATCAGAAATGGATTCGAAAATCAGTTTGGGATTGCCTGCAAAGTGAGGGTTGGCTTGATGAATATAGAGCAAAAAGAGATTTTAGCAAAAGTTAAAGCTGGAGGAAGATTAACAACTACAGAAGCAGTAGAACTTTTAGAAGTTAAAGGTACTGATATTTATCAAGTTATAGCTGCTGCTGAAGAAGTTAAGCAGCAGCTAGTAGGAGATAGAGTTACTTATGTAATTAATTACAATTTGAATTTAACTAATGTTTGTGTCAATAACTGTGCTTTTTGTGGTTTTCATCAAGATGTGAATAGTTCTGATGCTTATCAATTGACTGCTCAAGAAATAAATCAGCATTTGGATAAAGCAGAAGAAGCTAATGTGAGTGAAATTTGTCTAGTTAGTGGTTTGCATCCAGAATTTGATTTAAGCACATATTTAAAAATTATTGAAAAGATTAAAGAACAGTTGCCAGAAGTACATTTACATGGTATTACTCCTGCTGAATTAGAACATGCTCTACGTGAGCAAAGTTTAAGTTTCAAAGAGGGGTATCGTCTTTTAAAAGAAGCTGGTTTGGATTCAGTGCCGGGGACAGCAGCTGAAATTTTAGTTCCAGAAGTGAGAACTAAAATTTGTCCTAATAAAATTTCGACACAGAATTGGATTAAGGCTATTAAAGCAGCTCATCAGGTAGGTTTGAGGTCGACTGCTACTATATTGTATGGTCATTTAGAAACAATTCCTCAACGTATAGAACATCTAAAAATAATTCGTGATATTCAAGATGAAACTAATGGATTTACAGAATTTATTCCGCTATCTTTTATTCCGTATAATACGTCTTTAGGGCAAAGTGGTCAAGTGAAAAATGAAACAACCGGGAGAGAGGATCTGTTAATGATAGCAGTAGCACGATTATTTTTAGATAATATTCCTAATATTCAAGCTTCGTGGGTGAAGTATGGACCAAAGTTGGCTCAATTGATGCTTAGCGCGGGAGCTAATGATTTAGGCGGTACTTTATTTAATGAAAACATTTCTCAAGCAGCAGGAAAAGATACAGGAGAGTATTTAGCTCCAGAAAGAATTGTTACTTTAATTTCCGATATGGGTTATCAGCCCCGACAACGGAAAACTTGTTATGATTTAATATAGTGTTGAAATATTAATGCCGTTGATAATGAAAGATTAATAAATATCAAATGTATATTTAAATTTTTATGGAGGTGTCAACTAATGAAAGAAGTATCACTGTATGAAGAAATATTTAGTGAAGTAGAAGGTGAAGTAGAAAATTTAACTGGTGATGTTAGTGATAGTAAATTGAAGTCAAGTAGTTTGAAGTATGAAACTAAAATACCTAAATTAGAGCAGATGTGCTATATTATGGAGAAAGTTTTATTGAATAAAGATGATGCATCTGATACTACTGTTTATGCTGGTTTTCAGAAAGTATCACGGGCAGAAGCGATTTGGGATCGTTATTTAGACTTAGCAGATACTGTAGGCAAGGTGTATCTCTTTGGTGAGAATGATGCTGATCTTGAATCTCATCCAGATATTGAGTTTATTTATTTACCAGAAAAACATGAGTTAATTAGAGAATGGTTTTTAGTAGTAGATCAGCCTTTAGCTAAATCAATGATGGTGGCTTATGATTTAGATGGTTTTGGTCTTTATGAAGATGAAAAGAAACGTAACTTTAAAGGAGCTAAAAGTAATAACCCTAAAGTAGTAGGAGATGCTATTGATTTATTAGATGATGTAATTGCTTCTTATTAATTAAAATTTGTAGTTAATTATCCGGGAGCAGTTTTAGCTAATGCTTCCGGATAATATTGTTTTATTCTTATATTACTTTAATACATTAAATAATTAAAAAAGGGAAGGTGAATTTTTTAATGAATCCAGTACTTGTATCAGTATCAACTATGATTATACTCAGTTTAGCAAATTTAAATGTAATTTTAGCTTTGTTAGTAGCAGCTATTGCAGGTGGTTTAACAGGTGGTTTAACTTTAACTAAGACGATGAATACTTTAATTAATGGTATGGGGGGCAATGCTGAAACAGCTTTAAGTTATATTTTATTAGGAGCTTTAGCGGTAGCAGTACAAAAAACAGGTATAGTCCATTTACTAAGTAGTAAACTAAGTAAATTAATTAAAGATAAAAAGAAATTATTTGTGTTGCTAATTGGGGCTTTTGCTTGTTTATCGCAAAATTTAATACCAGTTCATATTGCCTTTATTCCAATTTTAATTCCGCCGTTATTAGAACTATTTAATAAGTTAAAAATAGACCGGAGAGCAGTAGCTTCAGCCTTGACTTTTGGGCTACAGGCTCCATATATGGCTATTCCAGCAGGATTTGGACTTATTTTTCATAAAATCATTCGTGATGAAATGAGTGCTAACGGGATGGATGTTAGCTTGGGCCAGATTTCTAGTGTAATTTGGATTCCAGTATTAGGAATGTTATTAGGCCTCTTAGTAGCTATCTTTATCACTTATAATCAAGACCGTGAGTATGATGCAGAGGCTTTAGAGGGAGAAGTAGATTCAGTTAATCATGATGTAGAATGGAATATAGAACACATTTTTTCTTTGTTAGCTTTATTAGCAGCTTTAGCAATCCAACTAACTATTGATTCTTTACCATTAGGTGCTTTAGTAGGTTTAGGTATTATGGTTGTAACAGGAAGTGTAGATTGGCATAAACTACATGATTTGATTGATGATGGAGTTAAGATGATGGGGGTAATTGCTTTTGTAATGTTAATTGCGGCTGGATATGGTGATGTAATTAGAGCTACAGGTGGAGTACAGTCGATTGTTCAATCTGTTGATGCTTTAATTGGTGGTAGTCAATTAATTGGTGGTATTTTAATGTTAATTGTAGGTTTATTAGTTACAATGGGGATTGGGACTTCTTTTGGTACAATTCCAATTATTGCAGCAATTTATGTTCCTTTAGCGCAAGCATTAGGATTTAGTCCTTTAGCTACAATTATTTTAATTGGGACAGCTGGTGCCTTAGGTGATGCTGGTTCTCCAGCTTCAGATAGTACTTTAGGACCGACAGCAGGATTGAATGCTGATGGGCAGCATGACCATATTTGGGATACTTGTGTACCTACATTTTTGCACTATAATATTCCTTTAATCTTATTTGCTTGGTTAGGAGCTTTAATTCTTTAACTTAGATGTGAAAATCAAAATTTGTAATTATTATTTAACAGTGGCTTTAATGCTTTCATTAAAGCCACTGTTTTATTTTTTGGATAATAAAAATACATAAAATTACTATACCTTTGCATAGATTAAATAAAAAGGAGAGTGGAATATGAAAGATGATATAGTGGTTGTAATTTTTTTAATTTTATTGAGTGTAGTAGTAGTAGAAAATGCAGTTGTAATTAATCTAAAAAATTTAGATTCAGAGAATGTTTCTTTAGTGGTGAATGCATATCAAAAGCAGTTAAAGGTTTTTAAAAATAATAAATTAGTTCATACTTTTCCAGTGGCTGTAGGAAAGACCAGTACTAAATCACCTGTCGGAGAATGGGCTATAGTTCATAAAGATGCTCATTGGGGAGGAGGATTTGGAGAAAGATGGATGGGACTGAATGTACCATGGGGGAAGTATGGGATCCATGGCACTAATAAACCACATTCAATCGGTACTGCTGCTAGTCATGGCTGTATTAGAATGTTTAATCGTGATGTAAAAAAACTTTATCAGTGGGTAGAGGTAGGAACTAGGGTCAAAATAATTGGTCCAAGAGATCCTATTAAAATTTCTCGTTTTTTAAAGCCAAAACAAAGTGGTCAGGATGTATTATTGTTACAAGAAAAATTAAGAGAAAATGGTTTTAATCCAGGTTATACGGATGGGATGTATGGTGGTAGTACTCAAGAAGCTATGCGTGAATTTAAGTATATATATGGTTTAAAGGATGATTTAGTTGCTAATGAAAATGTATTTTATATTTTAAATTTAACTAAAAAGGACGGGTGAAGAACATTGGGGATAAACGGAATTAAAAAATATTTAATTTTTTTAGTTCTATTAATTATCATAGCAATTAGTAGTGCAGGCCTGAATTATTATTTTAACTATTACCAAAAAGATGAATTTATAATTGATAAAGAGGCTAAAATTGATCCCAATAAACAGTATAATATTGCTTACTGGGATTATCCATTGTTATGGGGGATAGAAGGAGATTATAAATCTTTTTTAGAGGATAAAATTGTTGAGTTTCAACAAAAATATCCTAATATCAATATAAGTTATAAGTTATTATCCCCGATAGAAGGAAGTTCTGCATTACAAACTAGTTTAGAGAATGGTCAGCCGCCAGATATTTATAATTCTATCTGGGGTAAAAAATTATTTAATTCTAAATTACAGATTCCAATAAATCTCTTGACCTCCGAAGAAGAAGTAAAAAAATATCATGTGTCAGCAAGTAAATCTTTTTATGTTGAAGGAAAGTTATGGGGACTACCACAATTGATTTTTCCTCAACTTTGGGTAGTTAATAAAGAAATTTTAGAAAAGAGTAGCTTAGATTTAGATGTTGTTTATGAGCAAGGTTGGAGTTGGAAACAATTTATTAAAGTTGCTCATCAATTATCTAACTCAAATCCTCAGCATTATATCATTTTTATTCCTGACAATGAAGAGTTATTATTTCAGTTATTGGCTGCTGCTTCTGGGCCAAGAATGATTTCAGAAGATGGACAGTTTAATAGTGAAAGATTAGTTAATACTTTGCAATTATTAGCCGAATTAAGAGAAAGTAATGTTTTCCCAGCCCCAAAAGAAAAAATGGGCCAGAAATTATTATCTCATTTTTGGCAAGGTAAAGCAGGAGTTATTGCTCCAGTTACTCCCTGGTTATTAAATAGTCTTTATCAACAAGATAAAAGGTATAGCAAAGTTAGTTTAACTTTGCTACCAGTTCCAGTAAATGAGGCTTTAGATAAGAAATTCTTAATTAAAACAACAGGGTTAATTCTATTTCGTCATCAGGATTATCAGGGGGATGACCATAGTAAGGCAGTTTATAAATTTGCTGAATTTATCAATCATCAACAGAGTTTATATCTTGCTAAAAAGTTAAAAGTATTACCAGCTTATATGCCATGTTATGCAAAGTGGGAAGAAGAGGTTGCAGTTAGTGATAATATCAAAAAAACATTATTAAATTATTCACAAAGTACTAATGATAGTGAGTCATTATCTAAGAGGAATTCATCAGTAACTGTTCAGTTGAAAGAGATGTTGGGGCAAGAATATCAAAACTTTTGGGAAAAAGAATTGTCTCCGCAGCAAGTAATAGATGAAATTAATGAGAATTTGCTCCCAAATGATAATGATTAAAAGATAGTAGAAATTTATTAAATTTCCTCACTTGCTTTTTTCTTTAACATAATTCATAAATTTTGTGAACAGTTGTGATTTATATTTATCACGGTGATATATAAAATTGAATTTACGCTGAAATTGAATTCCTTCCATTTCAACCACTGCTAGTTCTTTATTTTCTAACTCTTGTTGAATAGATATTTTCGGTAAAATTGAAATTCCCATATTAGAGATAACTGCCTTTTTAATAGCGTCAATATTATTTAAGGTATGATAGATAGTATAATCTAATTGATACTGAGCTAATGTATTAGCAATTACTTCTCTTGTACCACTGCCTTTTTCTCTCATGATAAATCTTTCATCTTTTAAAGCTGATGGTTTAATTATTTCTTGCTTGGCCCAGTGATGATTAGCAGCGCATATTAATAGTAAATGATCATCGAAAAATGCTTCTCTAATAATATTGTTATTAGGTGTTGGACCTTCCACTAAGCCTAAATCAATTTCATTTTCTAAGACCATCTTTTCAATTACTGCTGTATTATCAATGACAAATTTTATTTTCAATTTTGGATATTGCTTATGAAATTTATTGATTATAGCAGGTAATAAGTAAGTACCGATAGTCATACTCGCTCCAATTCTTAGTGTTCCTTGTTCTAAATTGTTTATATCTTCAATTGTTTGTTCTGCTTCTTCAACTAAATTGAGGATCCGTGTGCTGTAATCTAATAGAACTTGGCCCGTATTAGTTAGAACAAGACGGCGATTTAATCTTTCAAATAATTTCACCTCAAGTTCTTGTTCTAGGTTGGCAATTGTTTGACTGATAGCCGGTTGGGTTATATGTAATTTTTCTGCAGTTGCTGACATACTTTTTTCTTGACTGACAGAATGAAATATTCTTAATTGTCGTAAATTCAATTTCATCATCTCCTATAAGTAATAGCTTATGTATTTAATAATAAATTATTATTTTACTAATATCAAGCTAAAGTTTATAATTAGTAATAGTTATTAGGGAATAATTATTTAGGAACATAAAACCAAAATCTCAAACCCCTAAAATTTCCATTACATGCCTAGAGAGTGGTTTTATGTTTTGCCCTGTTGACTGTGGCTGCCGTTGTAGTTGAAAAGCTACAGCGGTAGTTATAATTCACTTATTCATAATTAGTCATAGATATTCTTGATTATAGAAAAATAGGGGGGGGGAAAAGTGGGAAAATTGAGAAAGACATTTTTTTATTATCTGCCGGGGGTTTTCATAGCTTGTTTAATAGGTCTTGGCAGTAAGTATTTAGCAACTTGGGTTCCTAATTTAAGCGGTGTCACCTTAGCTATTATATTAGGATTAATTATTCGGAATACATTAAATTTAGATGAAAAACATTCTCCAGGAATTCAGTTTGCTAGTAAAAAAATATTAGCTTTAGCAATTATATTAATGGGGTTAAAATTAGAGTTAGCAGTTTTAGGAGAATTAGGATTAGAATTTATAGCAATTGTAATTATTATGGTTTGTAGTTCTATTACTTTAAGTTATTTATTAGGTCGCTTATTAGGTGTTTCAAAAAGCTTTAGTCTATTATTAGGAATTGGTAATGGAATTTGTGGTTCTTCAGCTATTGGAGCTACTGCTCCTTTAGTAGCAGAAAAGGAAGAAGAAATTGGTCTTTCGATTGGAGTTGTCAATTTATTAGGAACAATTGGTATTTTCTTATTACCATTATTAACAGGATTATTGAAATTAACTGCTCCTAAAAGTGCTTTAATGATAGGTGGTACTTTGCAGGCAGTAGGTCAAGTAGTAGCAGCAGGTTTCTCTGTTAGTGAAAAAGTAGGTCGCTTAGCAACTGTAGTTAAGATGGGTCGTGTATTGATGCTCGGGCCAATAGTCTTAGTGCTTGGTTTCTTCTTTCAAAATGATGAATCCTCTCAGCAGAAGAAAGTAAGTATTCCTCCATTTATTGTTGGCTTCTTTATTTTTAGTTTGTTGGGTAGTTTAAATTTATTACCAACTAGTCTAGTAGAAAATTTAAAAACTTTAAGTAAAATATTATTAACAATTGCTATGGCAGGGATAGGTCTAAAAATAAATGTATCAGATTTAACTGATCAAGGTCCTAAAGCTTTATTGTTAGGAATGTTAATTTTTATTGCTCAGTTGTCTTTAATTACTATTTTAATTTCTTTTATTTCTTAAATTAGTTAGTCCGGTAAAATTTGAATATATCCTTAATATCTAATCCTCATGGTCTAATTCATGAGGATTAGAGGCTTTTTTGTAAAGATAAGTAAAAAGTATAAAAAGTTTCAAATAATTTTAACAATAATTTAATCTCATAGAAAAGGAATTTTAATATTGATCTGTGATAATAAAATATAAGCAATTTTAAAGCAAGGTGTGAAGAGGAATTTAAAAGAATCTAATTTATAAGTAGTGGCGCTATTTTGGGGGTGGATTATGCAGAAATCAATTGGTGATTTAGTAAAGCAAGAAAAAAATAAAACAGTAGATTATACTGCTCAAAATAAAAAAGTGGCAAATTATTTTAAAACAAACCCAAATTTAAATAGTATAGTAGTATTGCAAAATAATCAAGCAGTAGGATTAATTATGAGAGATCAATTTTACTTTAGATTAGGAAGTAGATATGGATATGCAATTTTTATTAATAAAGATGTAACTTCAATTATGAAAACTGATCCCTTGATTATAGATGTTGAGGCTCCAATTACTGAGGTGTCGCAATTAGCTATGGATAGAGAAAAAAGCGATGTATATGATGCTATAATTATTACTAAAGATAATGAATTTTTTGGAACAGTATCGGTTAAAGATTTGGTAGAAAAATTGACTAAATTCAAGGTAGAAGAGGCTAAAAATCTCAATCCTTTAACTAATTTACCAGGTAATAGAATCATTAAAGAAGAGATTGAAAAAAGGATTTCTGCCTCGCAAAGTTTCTCTTTTTTATATATTGATTTAGATAATTTTAAAGATTATAATGATTGTTATGGCTATCAAAAAGGAGACCAAATTATAAATTTCACAGCTAAAGTACTTAAGTAGTCAGTATCAGATGTTGGAGATAGTAGTGACTTTATTGGTCATATTGGTGGAGATGATTTTGTAATTATAACTCATTACAGTCGTGATGAAATATTAAGTCAAGCAGTTATTGATAAATTTAATAATGGGATTAATAAATTTTTTAATTCTACAGACCAAAAACGTGGTCATATGTTAATAGAAGATAAATAGGGGAAAAATTATAAAACCCCTTTGACCACTTTATCTATAGCAATTGTCAGTGACAGAACTACAAAGATTGAAAGCCCAATTGAAGTAAGTGATATAGCGGCAGAAATAAAGAAAGAAGCTAAAAAATTCTCTTTTAGCAATTTTTTAAAAAGAAAAAAGAATGTATGAAGATAATAAAACTGTAAAAAATAATATTTGAATAAAGTAAAATTACTCGGTGTTAAAGCCGAGATTTTTTTATTAGAAGTATGATTAAGTCATATTCTGAATAATATTAAGCAGGAATTATTTTAATTATCTATAAATTATACTAAATAAGATTAAGTTTTATAGTGAAGATAATATTGAGATATTTTAAATAAAAAAGGGGGAATAAGTAATGAATAGAGATGAATATCATCCACCCCAAATTCCTGAAGGGTATATGAGGTTACATTATATTCAAGATAGTAGTTATAATTATCTTGAATGGGATTTATATATTTGGGGCCCTGGTTATAATGGAAAAAAACTAAAGTGGGGTTTTGGCCTAGAGGTAAGTGGGATTGATGAATATGGGGTTTATTGGGATATCCCTGGTGTGGAGGGGCAAGAAATAAATTTTATAGTGCATAATGATTACACAAGAGTATCCAATATTGCTGCTGATTATAAATTTGAAGAGGGAAAAGAATTATGGGCAGTTAAAGAAACTAATCAGATTCATAATAGTTTAGAAAAAGCTTTAGAGGATGGAAATATTACTAAAATCCCTGCTCCATCAGAAAATTATGTCCGTTTGCATTATTGTCGTTGTGATGCAAATTATGATGGGTGGCAGTTAAGATTTTGGCAAGAAGATGAAGAAACAGGAGAAGAAATGATAAGTGGAGAAATTAAAACCAATGATGTTGATACTTGTGGAGCTTATTGGGATATTCCGTGTAAAGAAGAGTATGGCAAACTAAAATTTGTTATTTTTAAGGGAGAAGAAGAAGAATTTAATGGAGTCCAAGAATATCCATATTCTGAAGGTATAAATGAAATATGGATGAAGGCAGGAGATAGTACTCAATACAAGAATGGATTAAAATTATTTGAAAGAAATGAAATTGAAGAAGCAATGATTTTTGCTGAAAATAAAATTGTGCTTAGATTTAAATATGCTGTTGAAGATAGAATTTGGGTTAAGTATGGCTCTAAAGTAATTCCTATTCAAAAAATTGATGATTCTAAAGCACCAGAATATTATTTAACATTAGATCAAAATTTAGACTATGATCATCCTTATACAGTTAAAGCAGGACGTTTAACTGCTAAAACAATTTTGAGTCCAGAAATAATTGATGAAAATTATACTTATCATGGTTCATTAGGAGTGGATTATAGTCCCCAAAAAAGCAGCTTTAAATTATGGGCTCCGTCAGCTCAAAGAGTAGAACTAGAGTTATTTGCAGAACAAAATCAGGTAGAGCCTAATGCTGTTTATCCTCTGCGCAAAGATGAAAATGGAGTTTGGTATATTGAGATAGAAGAAGATTTAGCAGATTTTTATTATCATTATATTGTTAATAATTCTGGTACTAAACAAAAAACATTAGATCCATATGCTAAATCAATGTCTGGGTTTGATATTGAAGAAGATGATTTAGGCAAAGGAGCAGTAGTGGATTTAGATAGTACTAATCCTAAAAAATGGCAGGAAGATGATTATATAGAGTTAGAAGATGATTGCAATATAGTAATTTATGAAATGTCAGTTAGAGATTTTACTATTTCTCCTAGCTCTGAAGTTGCTAAAGAAAAACGAGGTACTTATTTAGGATTTATTGAAAAGATACCTTATTTAAAAGAACTAGGTATAACACATGTGCAATTGATGCCTGTGTTGAATTTCTATTTTATTAATGAATATCAAAAGGAATTTGAAGATATCAGAAAAATTAAAGAAGAAGGTAAAGTGAATTATAATTGGGGTTATGATCCTCATAATTATTTCACACCTGAAGGTTGGTATTCTTCTGATCCAGGAGATCCAAAAGTAAGAATTAAAGAATTAAAACAATTAATCCAAGCTTTGCATGATGCAGGAATTGGAGTTATTCTTGATGTGGTTTATAATCATACTGCAGTTACAGAGATTTTTGAGCCCATAGTGCCCGCATATTATTATCGACGTCATGCTGATAATAGTTTAACTAATGGTTCTGGTTGTGGCAATGATACTGCTTCAGAACGGGAAATGATGAGGAAATTAATTATTGATTCTACAACTTATTGGACTGATGAATATCATGTAGATGGATTTCGTTTTGATTTAATGGGATTACATGATGAAGAGACAATTAAGAAGATGGCTGATCAGGTCAGAGATATTAATCCTAATACTGTTTTATTAGGTGAAGGATGGAATTTAGGAACTTTACCTGCCGAAGAAAAGTATGTTAAGGCAGCAGGAGAAAAAAGAAGTTTATTAAGAGTTGAAAGTGGTCCAGCAGTATTTAATGATGGAATAAGAGATGCTCTTAAACAAAATCACTTTGGAGGTAATTTAGAAGACGGTGGATTCATCCAAGGATTTGTAAATAGCAAATCATTAATTAGAGCTGGGATTATAGCAGGGATGGTTAATTACGATAGTAATGTAGATATTGAATTAGATCCTTATCATCGCTTTGCTGATGAGCCAGAAGAAGTAATCAATTATGTTACTTGTCATGATGGTTATACTTTATGGGATAAAGTAGTGGGGTCTACTCCTAATGCTGATAAAGAGCAAAGAATTAAGATGGCGAAATTAGGTGCTAGTATTATTCTTACTTCTCAAGGCCGAGCATTTATTCATGGTGGAGAAGAAATGCTCCGTACTAAACCTAACCCTAATAAGTATAAAGAATTAGATCATAACAGTTATAGCTCAGGAGATTATACAAATCAAATTGATTGGCAGCGTAAAGAAAAATATTCGGAAGTAGTAGAGTATTATAAGGGATTAATTGAATTACGAAAAACTCATCCTGCATTGAGATTAGAAACAATGGAAGAAATCCAATATGGGCTTAATTTTATTGCCGAAGGAATAGATTTTGTAATTGCCTTTAAATTGGATTGTCCTAAAGATGATTGGGAAGAAATTATAGTAGTTCATAATGCTAATCGAAAAGAGAAAACAATTAAAGTAGAATCAGTAACAGAAGATTGGGAAGTAGTAGTTGATGGATCTAAAGCTGGTACTGATAAATTAGCTAGTAGTGATACAATCATTGCTTCAGGAGAAATAACTGCTCCTCCTATTTCAACAGTTGTAGTTCATAAATAATGCTTTGATTTTAATTTGAAAAATGTTATAATGGGAGAAAATTAGAATGTGTAGTGAGGAGTGAGTAGAATGCCAATTAAGGTACCTGATAATCTCCCTGCTGTAGAAACTTTAGAAGATGAGAATATATTTGTAATGAAAGAAAGTAGGGCTTATCATCAGGATATTAGAGCACTTAAAATTGTTATTTTGAATTTGATGCCGTTAAAAGAGATAACTGAAACTCAGTTGTTGCGTTTACTAGGGAATACACCACTACAGGTTGATGTAGTATTATTACAACCTGATAGTTATACTCCCCAAAATATTTCCGAAGAGCACCTAAGTGCTTTCTATAAGACAATTGATGAAGTGCAAAATCAGAAGTTTGATGGAATGATTATTACAGGAGCTCCTGTCGAACATCTTCCCTTTGAAGAAGTTAAATATTGGGAAGAATTACAGCGGATTATGGATTGGGCAGAAAATAATGTAACTTCAACCTTACATTTGTGTTGGGCTGCTCAAGCAGGATTATATCACCATTTTGGAGTTCCAAAATATGATTTAGAGCAAAAGATGTTTGGCGTTTTTGCTCATCAAGTTAATAAAGAAAAACGGAAATTAATGCGCGGCTTGAATGATCAGCATTTTATGCCGCATTCAAGGTATACCGAAGTCAGAAGGGAAGATATTGAGCAAATTGATTCTTTAGAGATTTTATCTGAATCTGAAGAAGCTGGAGTTAATATGGTAGCTACTAAGAATGGAAAACATATTTTTATTACTGGTCATCCTGAATATGATAGGGATATGTTGAATCAAGAATATCAAAGAGATTTAGAAAAAGGGATTGATATTAATAAACCTAAAAATTATTTTCCAGATGATGACCCTGAACAAGATCCGTTAGTTAATTGGCGTTCTTGTAGTTATTTATTATTTTCAAATTGGCTTAATTATTATGTTTACCAAGTAACCCCATATCGATTAAATAAAATTAAATAATAATATGTTTTAGCACCGGATACTTTAAAGGAATTATATCACTTAATGTATCCGGGTTTTTGTTTTTGTAGCAGGAGATGCCCCTTATTTCTAGAATACATACTATAAACAAGTAATTAATTTGCAATATGTAGAGAGTAATTGTCTTATTTTGATATAAAGAATATAATAATTGCTTCTAGAAAGTTAAAAATTTTAGAAAGGAGTTTAGGATGAATAATTCTTTCCTGAAGTTAGTGACTATCATTTTTTTAATAGTTTTTATTACTGTTTCACCAACTATAAGAGCTGAAAAAAATTTTTTTGCAAAAGAAATTGATGATGAAACTTATTTGATTGAGAATCCACAGCGATTTTTGCAATTAAAACAGCCGCGGGTAGCTTTAGCATTAGGAGGGGGTGGGGCTAGAGCTTTTGTTAATATTGGAGTGATTAAAGCCTTGAAGGAAGAAAATATCCCTGTTGATATGATTGTAGGGACGAGTATGGGTTCTATTATTGGTACAATGTATGGTAGTGGAATGTCAGTAGAAAAGATGGAAGAAGTATTAAACCAAGTTCCTTTTAGTAATTTATTTGATCTAAGTTCTCAACTAAATAAGTCATTACTTAAGACAGAAAAAGTGAATAAGTTTATAGAAGATATTGCTCCGCATAAAAGTTTAGAAGAATTTCCAATTCCTACAGCCTTATTAAGTTTTGATCTCAATAGTGGCTATAAATATTTGAATACTGAGGGCCAAATTTCTCGTGTGTTACAGAGTTCTTATGCTATTCCGTTTTATTTTCCAGTTAAAAAGAATAGTGAAAGGTATTTAATGGACCCAGGAATTTTAGAGATGAGTCCTGCTAAAGCTGCTAAAGCATTAGGGGGAGACTTCATCATTACTACTACTGCTTTTGATGAATTGCCTTACCAGAAATATAATACTTCTCTTCGTTCAGCTATTAGATTTTTAACTTTAGTGCAAAAGAGAAATTCCTTAGAAATAATCAATGAATATTCTGATGTAGTAATTAATAATCAGGTTGGGCATTTTTCTTTTATGGATTTTGATGCTGCTCAACAATTAATTGACCTTGGTTATCAACAGACCCAAAAGAAGATAGGGCTGATTAAAGAAAAATTAAAAAGCAGAAACATTAAACTTAATCATCCTGATTTAAGTACTGAAATTGATTATTCTGATGCCTTAAATGATTTAAAATATAATCGACAACTACTGCCAGGGATGCGAATCAATCCGTTACTTTATTATGGCCAAGATTACTCTATTTTTAATCCTGATTTATTGCGTAGCGCTTTAAATGAAGTACAATATGGATTTGAAATGGAAAGGGGGAAATTAGAAGTAATTTCTTTAGCCCAACGAAATTTAAAAAAGCAGTGGGAGGTTCAAACTCGCTGGAAAAAACTAAGTGAGGATTTTGATTTAATTGCTAAAACTAAGTTACAAGATACTGAAATTATTGATTGGAAATTAGGATTGAAATATTATGATGACAATTATACTTTGGAATTAGGGCGAGGTAGTTTAGATGATGAAGAATGTATTTATTTAGATAATAGTTTTGCTTGGCAGTCTGATAGTCTAAGCTGGAAGAGTGAGAGTGATTTAGTGGCTCCTTCTTTTTCTGAATTAGAAGTATTAACTTCACAGAAGTTAAAATTTCAGTTAAGCAGTATTTGGACAATAGTTCCTAAAATTGTTTATAATAGTTCTGATATAATAGTTTCACCAATAATTTACCGGGGAAAAGAGCAAAATAATTCTGCTAATTTACAAGGGGCAATTGATTTTGCTTATACTCATCAATTTATGCCTTCTGTAGAATTAGCCCAAATATTTCAATTAGCAAATATAGGGTTATATTCTTTTGTTGATTATCAGTCTCAGGGCCAATCTAATTGGGCGAGCGGTTTAGGAATAAAAGCAGATTTTAATCTTTTAGGCTTGAAACCAATTGATTTAAGAGCTTATTCTGCTTATAGTTTAGAAAGTGATAAGATAAATCATGAGTTGAATATCACTTATAATTTTTAAAATGGGGTGATTAAAGTGAATAATGTATTAATCGTTGATCAATCTGAAATTTTAAGATTACAAGTCCGGAGTATTATTAGTTCCCCAAAAATTAATGTTTTAGAAACTGCTAAAGTAGAAGAAGTTAAAAATAATTCTTTTGCTGCTGATTATTCACTACATGATATTGATTTATTAATTTTTGACATTCAATTTGGTGAAAAGCAAGATTTTAGTTTATTAGATTATTTGCAGAAAACAAATTTAAAAGTGCCGGTATTAATTTTAAGTTCTAATGATAGAAGAGAAACAGTTCTCAAAGCTTATCGCCTAGGAGCACAAGATTATTTGTTAAAACCATTTGAAGAACATGTTTTAAAGGCTAAAGTTAACTATTATTTAGATAATAAAGGTGATAAGTGGAATGTTAATAGTGATAAAAATAGTATTGTTGACTATTTTGCTTTTGATTTGCTACAGGAATTGAGTCGGTCATTACGAGGTGATTCAATTTTTACTATTGTAAAATTTGAAGTAGCCCAAGATGAAAAAAATTCAATTACTAAAAACTTATTATTAAGTTTGATGCGTGGTATTGATAGGATTTATAAAATTTCCGAAACAGAACTATTATTGTTTCTGCCTTTAACTGATAAAAAAGGGTCGAAAGTGTTATTGCAAAGAATAAATGACTATTTAGCAGAGCATATCGAAAAAAAAGAAGTTAATTTAGATCGTTTACTATCTTTTCCAGAGGATATTACAGATGAAGTAGAGCAAAATAAGGTAGTAAGTTATCAACATCAAATAGTGAATGAATTGTTTAGAAATTAGTTTTAATTAAATATTTTAATTGTAGTGTTAAAGTGAAATTAGCACTACAATTATTTTTTGAATTAAATTATGATTATCCTTGAGTTAGATTTAAATCTAAGTTATAATGGACTTAACGAAAGCGATTTCGAAAAAGGGAGGTAACAATTTTGAAATTTGATTGGAAAGATAGTATCTATTCAGATGGTTCTAAACATTATGTTACAAATCCTACTCCTGAACTGGGAGAAAAAGTTACAATCAGATTAAGAATTTTAAAGAATGCACCAGTAGAAGATGTGATTTTAAGAGGGAAAATTAATGGTCAAGCTCACTTTTTTGCTATGACTGAAGAGAAAAAAACTGAGCAATTTGTATATTATAAATATCAATTAGAAATTAATCAGCCTTTGTTCCATTATCATTTTATAATTACTACAGATGATGAAACATATTATTATAATCAGTTTGAAATTAGTAATTATCCACCAGTTGAAGATTATGATTTCAGAATTGTAGCTGATTATCAACCTCCAGAATGGGTTAAGAGTACAGTTTTCTATCAAATATTTCCTGATAGATTTTACAATGCTAATCCAGATAATGATGTGCAAGATAATCAATATACTTTTAATGGCTATTCTACTATTGCAAAGGATTGGAATGAAGAGCCAGGAGAATATGAAGAAGCGCACTGTTTAGATTTTTTTGGTGGCGATTTAGAAGGTATCAAAGAAAAAATACCTTATTTAAAAGAATTAGGTGTTAATGCTCTTTATCTAAATCCAATTTTTACTGCTGCTACTCATCATAAGTATGATTGTTTAGATTATTTTGCAGTTGACCCGCATTTTGGAGGAGATGGAGCATTAATTGATTTAAATCAAGAGTTACATAGTAATAATATGAAAGTAATGCTTGATGTTTCAGTCAATCATACAGGAATAGCTCATAAGTGGTTTAACAAAGAAGCTAATTTCTTTGCAGAAGATGTAGGGGCTTATAATAATCCCGAAGCTAAAGAAAGAGAATATTATTATTTTGATGAAGAGGGAAATTATCATGGTTGGGAAGGTGTAGAAACACTACCAACTTTAAATTATGAATCGGAAGCTTTGCGTGATGCTATTTATCGCGATGATGATTCAGTTTTGAAATATTGGTTACAAGACCCTTTTAATATTGATGCTTGGCGTCTTGATGTTGCAGATGTAATGGCTAGAATGGATGATAAACAAATGCATCATCAAGTGTGGCCTGAAATTCGAGAGAATATTCGTGAGGAAAATTCAGAAGCTTATATTTTAGGAGAACATTGGCGTGATGATCAAGAGTTTCTTCGTGGTGATGAATGGGATTCATCAATGAATTATTTTGGGTTTGGACGTCCGGTCCGTCAGTTTGTAGGGGAAATAGATCATATGTTAGAACGTCGTTTAGAGCAATTTGACTTTTCATCTCAGAAAAGAAAAGCTAGTGAATTAGCGGAGCAGTTTAAACAAAAAATCGCTAGATTGCCGCATCAGATTGCTTATGTACAATTTAATTTGCTTGATAGTCATGATATTAGTCGCCTGCATAATAATCCCCAGGTATCTTGGCAAGATTATCGAGGGGCAGTAATTATGATGTTTACGTTCCCGGGAACACCTAATATTTATTATGGGGATGAAGTAGAAATAGAAGGACATAGAGAAAGTGTTGAAGGTTGTCGCTACCCTATGGAATGGGAGCAGGAAGAACAGAACCAAGATTATTATCAGTTATATAAAAAATTGTCTCATTTAAAACAGGAAAAAGAAAGTTTGCAAACAGGTGGATTTAAAATTTTATATGATAATGATTATGTAATTGCTTATGCTAGATTTACTGCTGATGAAATTTATTTGACTGTAGTTTCGCAAGAAAAAAGTAGGAGTCAAGTTGCTATTCCTATTGGAACTTTAGGAGTTTTTGAAGAAGCTGAAGTAAGTGAGGTTTTTGGTCAGCAGCCGCCATTAGAAATTGAAGCTGGAATTATGAATTTAGAATTAGAAGCAAAAGATGCATTTCTATTTAAAATAATTAATAAAACAAAAGAAGTTGGAGGCTAATTAAATTGTACTTTAAAACATTTAATTTTATATTTTATATGGGGATGTCAGTATTAACTTTCTTTAATTTATATTTTAAAAGTGTAGGTTTAACTTCTTCCCAGATTGGAACTATTAATTCTATAGCCAAAGCAGTTGCTTTGTTGTGTTTACCATTATGGGGGATTTTATCAGATTATTATAAGGCTAATAAGAAATTATTAATGATTACAGTATTTGGAGCTTTAGTTAGTAGTTTAATGTTTTTAGCCGGGCAAAGTTTTTGGTTTATAACATTAATTATGACATTGTTTTTAACATTTTTATTAGCAGCAGTACCTTTAGCAGATGCACAACTATTAGGGTATTTAGGAGAAGATAGTAAGCAGTATGGTAAATATAGAATTTGGGGTTCAATTGGCTATACTGCAGTAGTAGCAGGAGTAGGATATTTTATTGAAAAGACTGCTCCAGGAAATATTTTTTATCTGAGTGGAATAGTTTATATAGTTACTTTATTAATTATCCCTAAGTTACCAGAACAGGATGTGAGTATAGAAGTGGGGAGTTTGAAAAAATTTAAAAGTTTACTACATAAGAAGAACTTACTTACTTTTATTCTTTTTACCTTTTTTATTATTTTAACTTTGAAAACTAATAATATTTATTTTCCTATTTATGTGATTGATCATGGTGGGAAAGAGTTTTTAGTGGGAATAGCTTTGACGATTGCTGCAACTAGTGAAATGGCTGTTTTTTATTTTTCAGAAGAAATCATGGAACATTTCAGGCTGAAATATATTTTTTTGGTGTCATCTTTGGCTTTTGCTTTACGCTGGTTTTTATTAGCTCAATTTCCTATTCCAGCAGTTTTCTTAGCTTCGCAATTATTGCATAGTCTGACCTTTGGATTATTTCATGTGACTGCAGTTAATTATATTAATGAAATTTGTGGTGATAGATTTAAGGCTACTGGGCAAAATCTTTATGCTACTGCTAAAGGAATTAGCAGTATTGTAGGAAGCTTTATTGGCGGGATTATTTATCAAGAATTAGGTGGTAGTACACTCTATTTATATTTTAGTTTAATTGCTTTAGGAGCTGGAACAATTTATTTTATAGCGATAAGGAAAAATGATAATATAAGTTATGTAGGAAGTTAATAAAATATCACAATAGGGGGAATTATAATGGCAAGTAAAGTTTATTTTGCTGATGTTAGGGCTCGTAGTAATGAAGAAAGTAAAGCGGAAAAAGTGAAAAGATTATTTGATAAAGCAGGTTTTGAAGAGTTAATTAATGAAAATGATTTAACGGCTATTAAAGTACATTTTGGTGAAGCTGGTAATGATTCGCATATTAGTCCTGTGTTTGTGCGTCAAATAGTTGATAAGCTCAAAGAAAATTCTGCTAAGCCTTTTGTTGGTGATACAAATACTTTATATTCTGGGGCTAGACATAATTCTGTAGATCATCTGAATGTAGCTAATCAACATGGTTTTACTTATGCAGTTTTAAATGCACCAGTGATTATCACTGATGGTTTAATGAGCCAAGATATTGTAGATGTAGAAATCAATCAAAAACAATTTGATGAAGTTAAGATAGCTTCTGATTTTGTTTCTGCTGATGCAATGATTGCTATGTCTCATTTTAAGGCTCATGAGTTAGCTGGTTTTGGTGGGGCAATTAAGAATTTGGCTATGGGTTGTGCTCCGGCAGCAGGTAAAAAAGAACAGCATAATGTGCAGTTCTTTGCAGATGATGAGAAATGTGTGGCTTGTGGAAAATGTGCTGAAGTCTGTCCTGAAGATGCAATTACAATCAATGAAACAGCAGAGATTGATGAAGAAAAGTGTATTGGCTGTGGAGAATGTATGACTGTTTGTCCTACTGATGCTATTGCAACTGATTGGAGCTCAGAAATTGAGCCATTTATGGAGCGAATGACTGAGTATGCTTTTGGAGCTATAAAGAATAAAAAGGAAAAAGTAGGCTATATTAATTTTGTTTTAAATATTACTCCTGATTGTGATTGTGTACCTTGGAGTGATGCGCCAATAGTTCGTGATATTGGTATTTTAGCTTCTACTGATCCAGTAGCTATTGATAAGGCAAGTTATGATTTGGTTAATCAACAACAGGGATTTGAAAATTCCTTATTAGAATCTAATTTTGCAGCAGGGGAAGATAAATTTAAAGGCTTGAGAGAACATACTGAAGGTTATATTCAAATTAAGTATGGAGCAGAGATAGGTTTAGGAAATGATGAATATGAATTAATAAAAATTTGCTAATCTTTTAATCTATACTTATAATTAAGTTGAAATGTATTTTAGTAGCTATGAGGTGAGAAGATGGGAGTTAAATTAAAAGATATTGCAGAAAAGTTAGGCGTATCATCAGGAACTGTATCTAAGGCATTAAATGATAAAGAAGGTGTGGGGCATGATTTACGAAAAAAAATAAAGAAGGCAGCAAAAGAAATGGGATATAGACCAAATCCTATTGCCCAGCGATTATCAACTAATAGAAGTAATACTATTGGGGTTTTTATGCTTAATCGCGATCATATTAGATTAAAAGAGAGTTTTGGGATAGAAATTGTGGATGGGATTACTGAACAAGCTAATCAAGCTCAGTATGATATTTTATTATTTACAATTACTAAAGACACTTACAGTCAACGCTCGTATCTTGAATTATGCCGTGAAAGAAAAGTAGAAGGCGCTATATTTATTAGTTTATGTCTTGATGATCCACATATTGAAGAAATAAAAGAAGCAGAAATGCCTGTAGCAGTAATTGATATAAAGTTAGAAGGGAAAAATTTAGGTTATATTACTTCAAATAATTACTCAGGTATAGAACAAGCTTTGGATTATTTATTTGAGATGGGTCATCGTAAGATTGGTTTTATAGGTTCGTGTGAAGGGGCAGAAGTCTCCCAAATTAGATTGCAAGCTTATCAAGATTATATGCAGCAAGCTGGATTTTATGATGAAGATTATATTTGGCGCGGAGATTTTAGTAAAGAAAGTGGCCAGCAAGTAGCGGAAGAAATATTGTCTACTCCTGATAAACCCACAGCTTTGATTGCAGTTAGTGATTTAATGGCTTTAGAAATTATGAAGACACT
Source organism: Halanaerobacter jeridensis (assembly GCF_016908315.1). Lineage (GTDB taxonomy): Bacteria > Bacillota > Halanaerobiia > Halobacteroidales > Halobacteroidaceae > Halanaerobacter > Halanaerobacter jeridensis. The sequence goes on from NZ_JAFBDQ010000001.1 coordinate 248,100, forward strand.
AAAAAAGGCTGGGGTAGCAATTCCTGAAGATATATCAATTATTGGTTTTGATGATATTCCTGCTGCTCGTTATTCTGATCCGGCATTAACTACAGTAGCTCAAAATGGAATAGGCTTAGGTAAGGAAGCAACTAAGTTTATTTTAGATAGTTTAGAGGGTAAAAAAACATCAGACGCCAAATTATTAGCGACAGAATTAGTACTTAGAGAATCAGTTGCCGAAAGATAAATTTAATTGTTGTAATTAAATTAGGGGGTAAATATAATGGGAGCTAAATTAAGTGTAATTGGCGGGAGTGGATTATATACACCGCTGTTATTTGATGCTGTAATTAATAATCAAACAGAAATTGAGTTTGATGAGATCTGTTTGAATGGTAGAACTGAATCAAAATTGAAATTGATCGCAGAAGTATGTCAAAATCTAGTCCAAAATTCTGATTTGAATTTTAAAGTTACTTATACTACTGATCGTCAAGAGGCTTTAACAGGTTCAGATTTTGTATTAACTCAGATTAGAGTGGGAGGTATGAAAGCGAGAGCACATGATGAAAAATTCCCACTAAAATATGATATTATCGGTGAAGAAACAGTTGGCCCAGGTGGTTTTGCTAATGCTTTACGTACTGTACCCGTAATGTTAGATATTGCCCAAGAAATTGAGGAGTATGCTCCAGATAGCTTAGTAATTAATTTAACTAATCCAGCTAGTATAGTACAGCAGGCTATTCAAGCTAAAACTGAACTTGATATTATTAGTGTTTGTGATTTACCAGTAGGAGTTATAAATAAGATAGCAAATTTATTAGATATAGATAGTTCTGCTTTAGAAGTTGATTATGCTGGTTTAAATCATTTAGGCTGGTACACTGGATTTTATTATCAAGGACAAGATAAATTAGAAGAAATATTAGCTGAAGTTGAAAAATTAGAATTAGGAGTTAATGGTGATTTGATTAGAACTTTAGGAGCGGTACCAGTTCCATATATGAAATATTATCATCATCATCAACAGCAAGTTGCAGCAGCTAAAGAAAAGGATGAATTAAGAGCCAAAGAATTATTGTCTACAGGTGAAAAGATAAAAGAAGAATTAGCTGCAAATCCTAATCAAATTCCTGAGACTATCTATCAACGAGGAGCTATTTGGTATTCGGATGTGATTGTACCTTTAATATCTGCTTTGCAAAATGACCAACCTCAGAAGTTTATTTTAAATGTAGCTAATAAGGGATTAATTCCTGAGTTAAACGATGAGGTAATTGTTGAGGTGCCGGCTGTAGTTAATTCAAGTCGAATTAAACCGTTAGAAGCTCCAGCAATACCTGAGCAAGTAAAAGGAATAATTGCTCAAGAAGCTAATTTTCGTAATTTAGCTACTAAAGCTGCTATAAGTGGTGCTGATAAAGATATTTTAAGAGCTTTATTAGCTAATCCTCAAGTCCCTTCTTATGAAATTGCTAAGAAGTTATTAGGTGAGGTAAAAGAAAAATAAAGTTAAAATAAATGATAGAAAAATTTAATATATAGATTTTGCTCAAATAAAGACCTTAGCTTTTAAGCTAGGGTTTTTATTTTGTTTTATTTTTGTTAAAATTAATGCTAGATAAAGTCAAAATTGAGAGTTGGAGGTCATAAAAATGAAAAAATTAGATGATGATAAGGTAGCAGAGAAAGTGTTTCAAAGTAGAGATTCTAAAGGCCGAGTAGCTCGAGATATAATTAAAGAGATTAAGAAATTAATTAAGCAAAATAAAAAAGAACTATCGTCAGAACAATATTTTAGTTATCAAGCAGTAGAGAATATTGATGGAGATTATTATTTACTGCGTGAAGATGAAAATTTAACACCTTTAAAAGAGTATTTGAATTCTAATGAAGTAGGAATAAAAAGAATTGTTACTTGGATGCAGACAATATTAGATTTATTTGCTGAAGCAGAAGCTCTTAATTTGAATTTGCCTGGGATTATACCAGAAAGCTTATGGGTCAATGAAAATAATGAGCTATGTATAGTGGATCCTATTGTTACTCAAAGGATAACTCAATATCGGGAACAATTAAAATTTGATTTTGAAGAAAAGGTATTACTACCTCCAGAAATTGGAGAAGGTGCAGACTGGTCAGTCCAAGCTCAAATTTATTCTATTGCATCTTTCTTTTATTATTTATTATCTTCTAAACCATTATTTGAAGGAGAAGAAGATAGTGGTAAATTAATGGCTAAGATAAGAAAAATTAAACCCTTAAGTCCCCAAATAATAAATCCTAAGTTATCAACTGAGTTAAGTGCTTTATTATTAGATTGTTTAGCTAAAGATGCGGCAGATAGACCAGAAAGTTTTGCAGTAGTAGCTAAAGAATTAAATCGCTTAGTTCAGAATAAACAATTGTTTTCTTCTTCTAAGGAAGAAGAAAAAATTAAAGAAGAACAAACCAAAAAGAAAAAAATGTATAAGTTTAAGGAATTGAGCTTTTGGTTCGTTTATAGATATGGGAAATTTACCGCTGTTTTAGTAGTAGTTTTAACAATATTAGCTTCATTTGCTTTTTCTGGTGGTTATGAACCAGTAATTAATAAGAAAACCCCTTCTAAAAAAGTAGTAAAATATTTCTATAAATCTATTAATGATAAGCATATTAATTTGTTTAAAGAAACTATTAATTCTAAGCAACTATCTCATATTGAGAGTATGATTACAAATGGTTATATAATAGAAACAACTAAAAATTTCTTTTCCAGTCCCCCACCACCAGCGAAAGAAAGTAATGCTCAGAAAAAAGAAGAAGTTCAACAACAAGAAAGAAGAATATTTAAAATTAAAGATTTAAATATTCAGCAGATTGAAGCTGGGCCAACCCCTGAATATAGAAGTAATTATTATTTTGTTTTTACAAAACAGGAAGAAAAAGCAAAAATTGAAATGAGCGATAGAATAATATTAATTAAGAAAAAAGACAAATGGAAAATAAAGAAAATTGTCGGAGATATTCAAAATCGACAGTTTTTAAAGAAAAAAGAAAAAAAGTTAAAGGAAAAAAAGGAAAAATAAGTTTTGTTTAGAATATAATATATTAGCATTAATTGTTATAAGTTGAAAATTATAAGAAAATAATAGCAATTATAATCAATTAAAGAAATATAGTACTTTATATAGTATTTAAATTGGATTGATTGCTGAAAATTTGGGGGTAATTTTTTATTAAGTAGGGGGAGAGGAAATGAGTGAGAAACAGGAAGAAATATTTGATTTAAATTTAATTAATGATGAAAGTTTTTATACTAATTTAATGCAGCAAATTGATATGCCAGTTATAGCTTGGGATCAAAATTTTATAATTAAAGATTGGAATGAAGAAGCTAGCAAATTATTAGGTTGGAATAAAGAAGAAGCTCTTAATAAAAATTTATTCAAGATGATTATAGCGGATAAAGAGCAAAGTATAAATATTACTAAGCTCAAAAAAACAATTACTAGCCATGAACATCAAATTGATTATATCAGTTTAGAAAATAAGACAGGAGAAGAAATAATAACTACCTGGGACAATATTTTAATTAATAGTAATCAGACATTACAAGTAATATCATTCATTAAAAATATTACTAAACGACAACAAAGAAAAAATAAAATTAAATATCTTAATTTTCATGATAAGTTAACTGGCTTATATAATCGAGAATATTTTCAAGAAGAATTAAAAAGATTAGATGTAGAACGGCAATTGCCATTAAGTATTTTAGTGGGAGATGTAAATGGGCTAAAGATGGTTAATGATGCTTTTGGTTATCAAGCGGGGAACCAGTTGTTAAAAAGAATAGCTGATATATTAAAAAAAGTGTGTCGAGAAGAAGATATAATTGCTCGAGTAGGTGGAGATGAGTTTGCTTTGTTATTTCCCCGCACGGGACGAAAAGATGTAGAGAGAATTCAAGAAAGAATAGAATGGCAGTGTAGAAATCATAAAGCAGATCCAATTATTCCTAGTATTGCTTTGGGAACAGCAGTTAAAACTGAGAAAGAACAGAAAGTCAATAAGATATTAACTTTAGCTGAAGATCGAATGTATAAGCATAAGTTAGTAGAGAGTAATAGTTTTCGTAACTGTATTATCTCTTCATTAGAAAAATCTTTATTAGAAAAAAGTGAGGAAACTGAAAATCATAATCATCGTTTAAAGAAATATTCACTACAGATTGGACAGAAGCTAAATTTAGAAAGTGATAAATTGGATGAATTAGAGATATTAGCTAGACTACATGATATAGGAAAAATTGCTATTCCGGATAGTATCTTAAAAAAACCAGGTGCTTTAAATGAAGAAGAATGGTCTAAAATGAAAGAACATCCTGAGATAGGTTATAGAATTGCTGCTGCCTCTAAAGATTTAGCAGCAATAGCCGATAAGATATTATCTCATCATGAGCGCTGGGATGGAACAGGTTATCCTAATGGTTTAGCTGGAGAAGAAATTCCATTACTATCTCGAATAGCTAGTGTAGTAGATGCTTATGATGCAATGACAAATGACCGAGTTTATCGTCCAGCGATGGATGAAGCAGAAGCAAAGGAAGAATTGATTAATTGTGCAGGAACTCAATTTGACCCCCAAATTGTTGACATATTTATTAATCAAATTTTAGAAAATGATGTAACAGCATACTAATTAAATTTAATAAATAATTGCTCATAAAAACCAACCTGAGAATATCAGGTTGGTTTTTATAGTAAAAAAAACAACAATTAAGAAGGATTACTACTAAAAAGATAGAAATATGTAGATATATGTAGGATTCTATCATCAAAATAAGGAGGAATTAAATTGGGAGGAATAAGTTATTATTTAGAACCAATAGTTAAGAAATGGGTTAATCCAGGGCCAAAAACTAAAATAATTAGTTGTATTTCTATCTGTATATTATTTGTATTAAGTTATTTAATTATTAATTTTGCTGGTTCCCAAAGTTATTTACATCTTCATTTGTTATATCTGACAATAATTATTGCAGCTTTGATATTTAAGTTGCCGGGAGGGGTAGTAGCTGGTAGTATTGGGGGGCTTATTTTAGGTCCACTTATGAGTTGGCAAATGACTGGTAGTATTTATAATCTAAATAATTGGTTGGGTAGAGCTTTTTTAGCAATTATTGTTGGATTTTTTTCAGGAATTATTTTAGATATTTTAAGTGAAAAAATTAATCAATTAGCGCAGCAGGGGTATTATAATCAGATTACTGAATTACCTAATCGCCAGAATTTACATATGAAATTAGATAGAATTATTAATTTGAAAAAAGGGAATAATAAGAGATTTGTTCTCTTAGTAATTAGTATTGAAAATTTTGCTGATATTTTTAATATGATAGGTTATCAGCAATCTGATAGTTTTTTACGAAAAGTGAAACAATATTTACTGAAACATTTAAATGAAAATGGGGAATTATATCATGCACATAATAATAAATTTAACATTTTATTGTTAAACCATGATAAATCTACCGCTCTTAAACGGGCTAAAGAGTACTCTAGTTTTCTACAAGAGCCAGTGTTGTTTAATGGGATTCCAATTTATTTAAAAACAAGTATTGGTTTAGCAGCATATCCTGAGCATAGTCAAACAGGAGAAGAAATTATTAATAAAGCTTATATAGCAATGGATAAAGCTCGTTCTAATAGTTTAGATTATAGATGGTATCATAAGAATTTAGACAAAAAAAGCAAACATAATTTTTTACTTTTAGGTGATGTTAAAAAAGCTCTACGGGAAGATGAATTTGAATTACATTATCAGCCTAAAATTAATAGTGTAGAAAATGAGGTTATAGGATTAAAAGCTTTAATTCGTTGGGATTATCCAGGGCGGGGTTATATTCCTCCTAATCAATTTATCCCTCAAGTTGAGCAGACAGGATTGATTAATCACTTAACTATTTGGGTTTTAGAGCAGGCGATTAAAGATTGGAGAAAAATGAAAAAAGATAGTTATGAAGTAAAAATTTCAATTAATATTTCTGCTCGTGATTTACAGGACCCAGATTTTGTAGGTAATATAAAAGAAATTTTAAAGAAGTATGATATTAACCCTTCATTTTTAGAATTTGAAATTACTGAACGAGATATTATGAATAGATTTTCTCAAACTAAAGAAGTATTAAATCAGATTGTTAAATTAGGGATTGATATTTCTTTAGATGATTTTGGAACGGGTCATTCTTCATTAGCTTATTTAAAATATTTACCTACTAAAAGTATTAAGATTGATAGAGCATTTATTAAAGATATTTTGATAGATGATAAAGATAAAGCAATTACTGAAGCTGCAATTAAAATGGCGCATTCACTTGATAAAACCGTAGTTGCTGAAGGAGTAGAGAATCAGCAAAGTATCGACCTTTTGCGAGGAATGGACTGTGATATAGTTCAAGGTTATTATATTAGTAAACCTAAGCCCCTGTCAGAAATAAAAAAATGGTTTGAAACAGAAGAGTTTAAGGTTTGAATTTTCTGAATTAACAAGGTATGATATATATAGAGGTGACGAAAATGAAAAAATTAAAATTAATATATAATCCGATGGCAGGGAATAAAGAATTCCCCAAAAAGCTTGATCAGTGTATTGAAAAGTTGCAGACAGCTAACTATCAAGTTAGTATTTTTAGAAGTGCTAAACCAGGTGATTTAAAAATGGGATTAAAGGATGTAACTTCTGAATATGATGCAGTAGTTGTCGCTGGTGGAGATGGGTCTATTAATGAAATCATTAATGCTTTGCTGGAAGAAGAGTTAAATATTCCTTTAGGTATAATACCAGCGGGAACTGCTAATGACTTTGCTCGACAGTTAAATATTCCTCAACAGATAGAAAGTGCTGTAGATGTAATCTTAGACAATAAGATTCAAAGAGTAGATATAGGGCAAGTTAATGGGCAATATTTTGTTAACGTCTGTGCAGCGGGATTATTAGCTAATGTATCACATCAAATTGATATTAACTTAAAAAATACTTTAGGGAAATTAGGGTATTATATAAAAGGAATAGAACAGCTGCCTAAATTCAAAAATATTCCTTTAAAAATTGAGACATCACAGAAAGTTATTGAAGAGGAATTTTACTTGTTTTTGATTTTAAACGGTAAAAGTGCAGGCGGTTTTGAACAATTAGCTCCTCAGGCGCAAGTTGATGATGGGGTTTTTGATTTTTTAGGGATTAAGGCCTGTCCTTTGCCTCAAATAGCAACTTTGTTTGTTAAGATGCTGCAGGGAAAACATTTAGATGATCAAAATTTAATTCATCTGCGAGATGATAGTTTTCAAATAGAGACCACAGATGATAAATTAGATGATTATCATTCGGATTTAGATGGAGAAAAGGGTCCTGCTTTTCCTTTAGATATTTCACTCATTCCTAAGCACTTAAAAGTGTTTGTAGGAACTTAAACTTTGCACTAAAAGTGCAAAGTTTTAAGTTGAAAGAATAAAACATTAGTAGAGAAGGGATAAACAATAATGAATTGGAAATTGAAATCACTATTTTTATTAGGTAGTATAGGAATTTTAGGTACCTTCTACCTAATACAGCTCTAAGGGAATATTTTGCAGTTGTTAAATCATATATTTGGGATAGATAGCAAGAATATGATATACTTAAATTATTGAGATTATATCTTAGAAAGAAGGTGGTGTTTTAATGAAAGATGTTTATGAGCAAAAAAGGCGAAAATTAGCTCAAGAATATAATCAATCTAAGGATCGTTATCGGACTTATAAATTAATTTTCAACTTTTTATTTTGCTTTGGATTTATATTTTTTGCTCTTGAGCAAAAAATATATCAAGAATTAATAACTAAATTACCTTTCTTAGATTTGAAATTACTTACTTTTATAATTATTATTTATGCTATTTATTCTAGTTTAGATTGGACTTTGAATTATTTTTTATTTTATCAATTAGAGCAGGAATATAATTTGTCTAATCAATCTGGTAGTGAGTGGTTGATAGATAAATTGAAAATGAGCGTTTTAAGTATTTTATTCTTATATATAGCTGCCCGGGCATTTTTGATTTTTAGTAGTTACTATAGTGATTTATGGTGGATAGGCTTTGCTTTAGCAGGTGTGCTATTTACTGTAGTTTTAAATTTCTTATTTCCTGTAGTTATTTTTCCTATGTTTTTTGAGTTGACTCCTTACCCTGATACTCCGTTACGTGATAGATTAATGAATTTATTTGCTACAGCTGATGTTGAAGTAGCAGATATTTATGAATTTGATCTTAGTTCGAAACGCAATTCTGCTAATGCAGCTGTGATGGGGATGGGACAAACGCGAAAAATAATTTTAGGAGATAATTTAACTGAAAAATATAGCAATGATGAGATAGAAGCTGTCTTGGCCCATGAAATTGCTCATCATGCCTATAACGATATTTTTAAATTGTTGTTTTTACAACTAGGTAGTTTATTAATTACTACATTTATTTTATCTACTTTTTGGCAATCATTAGTTGATTATTTAGGATATAGTAATCCTTATGGAATTGTTGTGCTACCTTTATTTATGATAACTTTAGGTTTTTTAAGTTGGTTATTGAGTCCTGTAGAATTATATTTGCAGCGTAAGACAGAAGAAGCGGCAGATGATTTTGCTTTGCATTTAATTGAAGAGCCTAGCAAATTAGGTACTGCTTTAGCTAAATTAGCTGATGAAAGTTTGGTAGAATTAAAACCAAGTTTATATAAATTATTATTTAAAGCTTCTCATCCTCCAATTGATAAGCGAGTAGAAAAAGCTTTACAGTGGGCTGAGGAGAAAGAATAGAGAGGGATAATATGTCAGGAGAAAATAATCAAGTACTAGTTGTTGAATGTAAAGATTATAATATCGAATTGATTAAAGAAAAAATAAGTGCTGCTTTAAAACCCTTAGGTGGTATAGAAAGCTTTGTCCAAGAAAATCAAACAGTATTATTAAAGCCTAATTTATTAATGGCTAAGAAACCTGAAGCAGGGATTACAACTCATCCAGCTGTTGTACAAGCTATTGCTGAATTAGTGGGGGAGTTAGGTGCAGAAGTAATAATTGCTGATAGTCCAGGGGGACCTTTTAATAAAACTGTTATGAAAAGAGTATATCAAAAGACTGGCATGTCCCAAGTTGCTCAAGTAACTACAGCTAATTTGAATTGGAATTTTGCCAGTCAAACTAAAGATTCGTCTGATGCTAAAATATTAAATAAATTAACAGTAGGTCAATTTATTGCCGAAGCTGATGTAATAATTAATTTGCCTAAATTTAAAACACATGGTCTAACTAAAATGACTGGTGGCGTAAAAAATATGTTTGGCGCTGTGCCTGGTCTGTTAAAAGCAGAATATCATATGAAAATGCCACAAATTGATAATTTTTCTGATGCCCTATTAGATGTTGCTTTAGCCACTAAAACTAGTTTAACTATTGTTGATGGGATTACAGCTATGGAAGGCGAAGGTCCTTCTAGTGGTGATAAATTTCAACTTAACCGTTTAGTGATAGGGGTTAATCCGTTAGCTGTAGATGTAGCAATGGCAGATATAGTAGGGATTAAACCGCAAGCTGTAGCGACGATTGCAGCTGCAGAGAGAAGAGGATTAACACATAATATAGATCAAATTGAGTATTTAGGAATTGAAACTAAATTAACCGAATTCAAAACTCCTACCATTGATTCCTCAGCGCAATTATTAGATAGAAGAATGCCTAGTTTTTTGGCGCGGTGGATTAGAAAGTTAGTTAAACCTAAGCCTGTTTTTAATGATCAGAGATGTATTCAGTGTGGGGCCTGTATTACTGGCTGTCCCCCACAAGTGATCTCTAAAACTGAAGAAGGAGTGGAGGCTGATTTAGAAGGCTGTATTCGCTGTTTTTGCTGTCAAGAGTTATGCCCTGAAGATGCAGTAGATATTCATCGACCACTATTAGGAAAATTATTATTTGGAGAATAAATTTATAGTTGTAGTCACAAAATTTAAAAGTTACAATATAATAAGAGGTGAAAGAATGTTAGAAGAAAAATTAAAGCAATTAAAAGATAAATTAGTCAATAAAGAACAGATAATTGCTAAAGAAAGAAAGTATTTTAATTCAGCTGTTTTAATCCCCCTTATTAATATAGATGGTAATTATCATCTGTTGTTTCAACGGCGTGCAGCAGATATTACTCAACCTCATGAAATTTGCTTTCCTGGAGGTAGATATGAACCTGATTTAGATAGTAATTATCAAGAAACTGCCACCAGAGAAACAAAAGAAGAATTAGGGATTGCAAAAGAAAATATTAATTTTTTAGGCAAGTTGGGGACAATTGTGGCTCCTTTAGGTGCTACAATTGATGCTTTTGTAGGGGAAATTAATATTTCTGATTTAGAACAATTAGAGTTAAATTATGAAGAAGTTGTAGAAGTTTTTACGATTCCGCTGGAGTATTTTAGAGATAATGAGCCGCAAGAATATTATGTACGGATAAAAATGCATCCTTATGAAGTTGATGAGAATGGTGAAAAAGTTACTTTATTACCCGCTGAAGATTTAGATTTACCAAAAAAATATTCTACTCCCTGGCATGGTAAAAGGCATAAATTATTTGTTTATTCTACTCAAGATGGTGTGATTTGGGGAATTACCGCGGAGTTAATCACTGAATTAGTAGCTCAGTTTGAGTAGATTGACTTGGGCTAATTATTTTTATAGGAGGTTTATTTATGGAAAAGCTACCAGAGCATTTGCATCCTTCTTTTGACCCTGTAGCTAAAGATGAGGCTGTAATTGAGGGAGATAACTATCGCTTTACTGTTTTGACTGAGCAATTAATTAGATTAGAATATTCAACAGAGGGGCGGTTTGAAGATCGACCGAGCCAAACTTTTTGGTACCGTAATCAAAAAGTGCCTGATTTTGAAGTTGAAAAAACAGATAAGAATATAATAATTGAGACTGAAAAGTTAATTCTTGACTATCAGCTAACTGGAGAAAGTTTTAATCAAGATAACTTAACAATAGAAGTTAAAGATTTAGAAGAAATATGGTATCCCAGCAAAGAAAATAATGAGAATTTAAAGGGGACGATTAGAACTTTAGATACTATTGATGGGTGGACAGAATTAGATAAAGGGTTATTATCTAGAGATGGATGGGCAGTAATAGATGACACATCTAATTTAGTCTTTAATGAAGGAACAGGTTGGTTAGAAGAGAGAGCAAAGCCTCAAGAAAAACAAGATTTATATTTTTTCGGCTATGGACATAATTATGTACAATGTATAAAAGATTTCAATGATGTAGCAGGAAGAGTACCATTATTACCAAGATGGTCATTAGGTAATTGGTGGAGTCGTTATTGGAGTTATACTCAACAAGAATTAAAGAACTTAGTTAAAGAATTTAAAAGGAGAGAAATTCCGTTATCAGTCTGTATTATTGATATGGATTGGCATATTGTTGATAATCCCTATACTGATGGATGGACTGGATATACATGGGATCAAGATTTATTTCCTAATCCAGAGGGATTTATTAATTGGCTTCATGAACAGCAGCTAAAAACAGCGCTAAATCTTCATCCAGCGGATGGAGTTCATCCTCATGAAGAAAAATATCAAGAATTTGCGCAACAAATGGGTATCGACCCTGCTAGTGAAACACCGATTGAATTTGAAATTACTGATTTGAATTTTATTAAAAATTATTTTGATTTACTTCATCATCCTTTAGAGGAAGATGGCATTGATTTTTGGTGGATAGATTGGCAACAGGGCCAAGAAACAAAGATACCTGGGTTAGATCCACTGTGGGCTTTGAATCATCTTCATTTTTATGATCGCAGCAGGAATAATAAAAGACCATTTATTTTTTCTCGCTGGAGTGGATTAGGTAGTCATAGATATCCAATTGGTTTTTCTGGGGATACAATTATTAGTTGGGATTCACTACAATTTCAACCTTATTTCACTGCTACAGCATCTAATGTATCTTATAGTTGGTGGAGTCATGATATTGGTGGTCACTGTGAAGGTCAAGATGAAGCAGAGTTGTATACGCGTTGGGTTCAGTTTGGGGTTTTGAGTCCAATTATGCGCCTTCATTCTACTAATGAAAAGTATTTAGATCGCCGTCCCTGGAGTAAGAGTCAAGCCTTTTATTCTGTGGTTAAAGATGCAATGCGTTTTCGCCATGCTTTAATTCCCTATCTCTATACAATGGCTTGGAAAAATCATATTCAAGGAGAGCCTTTAGTTCAGCCAATGTACTATCATCATCCTGAACGTGAAGAAGCTTATCATTTTTCTGGCCAATATTATTTTGGTAGTCAACTATTAGTCGCTCCCCATTTGAATCCCCGTCAAGAAAGTACTAATTTAAGCCGTAAGGTTTTTTGGCTGCCTGAAGGAGATTGGATGAACTTTTTTACTGGTGAGTATTATCAGGGAGATAACTGTTATGTTGAATATGGTGAATTAAAAGATATTCCTATGTTTGCTCAAGCAGGATCTATTGTACCTTTAGGTCCTAAATTACAATGGGGCGGAATCGATAATCCAAAAGAATTAGATATTTATATTTTTGCTGGAGCTGATCAAGAATTTGAGTTATATGAAGATGAGGGCGAAGGTCTGAACTATCAAGAAGAAAAATTTGCTACTACTAAATTTATTCAAAATTGGTCTACTGATCAATTACAATTTGAAATTAGTTCTGTAACTGGGGATAAGAGTGTAGTGCCCCAAAATAGAGATTATGAATTGTTTTTTCGCGGGGTTAAAAGCCCAAGTCGAGTTGATGTTACTGTTGATGGGCAGCTACAAGAAATTGATTTTAGTTATGATGAAGAAAAAGAAACAGTGATTGTTTACATTCCACGGGTTCATCCATCAAATCAGGTGACAGTTAATTTGTTTACTGAAAGTAGTAATTTGTTATCCTGTCGAGATAGAAAAAAAGAAAAATGTTATCAATTATTAAAATCTTTTAAAATGAAAACTAGAGCTAAAACACAAATAGAAAAAAGAATTTTAGCTGATGAAACGCGAGAAAATATAGATTTATTGAAAGATTTTTTAACTGTGTTAACTGATGAGCAATTAAGGGCAATAGCAGAGGTGTTTTATGGGATTGGGACTACTAAAGTCAAAACTGATGAAGAAGAAAAAATAATTGTTTGGAATAATGATAAGCATACTGATTTCAAGTATTATTTTTCTGCTTGGAATAAAGAAAATCCTGAATCAACTTCAGGTATTATACCGAATTTTAAAGTCTTTGCCCCACAAGAGTGGAGCTATTATAATTGGCAGTTAGAAATAGATTATTGTGGTTTATTTGATGAAATTTATAATGAATAATTATAAATAAGGAATGGTTGAGAGTGATTATCAGCAATTGAAGAAATTGAATCTTTATGATATACTTTATATAATAGATAAGTATATAGCTAATACTTCAACTAAATTGGTGAGGGATTAAAAATATGAATAATAAATTAAAAAATAGACTAATCAATAATGAATTAGAAAGAGGAATTTTGATTGTTGATGGAACAGGTAATATATTGGGTGTTAATAAATATGCAGCTAAAAGTTTGCAAACTGAGCCATCAGAAATTTTAAATTACAATCTTGACTATTTTATAAAAGGTCAAATGGAAGTTGATCTTAAGGATTTAAATCATCAAAATATAATTAATTTAGAGCTTACTACTGCTAAAAATAATAAAATTAAGGTTAATAGTTGTATTAATTCATTTTACTATAAAGAACAGGAAGTATATGAATTTAATTTTATCACTTCTAATAATGCTAATTTTAAAGAAAAATTAAATTTATTAGCTCAATTTCCTGAAAAAAATCCTAACCCGGTATTAAAAATTTCAAATTCAGGGGAATTATTATATAGTAATCCGGTTGGGAATAATATTGTACAGGAGTTACAAAAGAAGGTAACACCTGCTGGAACTCCTGCTTGGCCTGAATTTGTAGAAAAATTTATTGAGCAACAACAGACTGAAAAAGTAACAATTAAGCATAAAACTTTTTTATTTCAAAGTGTTCCTCTCCGTCATGATGATGCCGTTCATTTATATGGTAGAGATGTTAGCGAATTTCAGGCTACATCCGAAGATATAGAAAATTTATTAAATTATGATTTTCTAACTGGGCTACCTACCCGCAGTTTGTTTCCTGAACAATTAGAAAAGAGTTTAGATTCAGCTCAAGAAAATAATGAATTACTTGGAGTTTTATTCATTGATTTAGATAACTTTAAAAAAGTTAACGATTCTTTAGGACATGCTATGGGAGATCGTTTGTTGGCTAATGTAGCTCAGAAACTACGTGATTTTTTAGGTGAGGATAATTTTTTAGCTCGATTAAGTGGTGATGAATTTGGGGCTATTATTAATCATTGTCAGGATATTCAAGAGCTGAGTGAGTTATTAGAAAATTTAATTAATCATTTTTCTGAGCCCTTTAAGATTACTAGCGCTGATGGTCATGAAAGTGAAATTTTTATGACATTGAGTGTAGGAGCAGCAGTTTATCCTAACGATAGCGAAAATTTAGAGCAGCTAATAAAAGATTCTGAAACTGCTAAGAATAAGGTCAAAGAAAATGGAAAAAATCATTATCGCTTTTATTCAGATGAGATGAATGAAGAGATGTTACAAGATTTAGAGTTAGAAGCTAAATTAAGACATGCTATCGACAATAATGAATTTGTACTTCATTATCAACCCCAAATTGATTTGAATAATGATCGAGTTTTTGGAGTAGAGGCCTTAATTCGTTGGGAAGATGAGGAATTAGGTTTAGTCTCTCCTGGGAAATTTATTCCTTTAGCTGAAAGAACCGGTTTGATAATTCCAATTGGTGATTGGGTTTTAGAACAAGCATGCCGCGAGGCTAAAGAATTTCATGAAGCAGGTTTTCCTAATTTAAAAATGGGGATTAATTTATCTGCTCGACAATTTGCTGATAATAATTTAGTAGAAAAAATTAGTAATATTTTATCTGAAACAGAATTGAACCCTGCTAAATTAGAGTTAGAAATTACAGAAAGTATCATTATGAAAGATGTAAAAGAAAGTGTAAAAAAATTAATAAAATTAAAAAAATTAGGAGTTAAATTTTCTATTGATGACTTTGGAACAGGTTATTCATCTTTGAGTTATTTAAAAGAGTTCCCGATTGGTACATTAAAAATTGATCGTTCTTTTGTAGATCAATTGCCGAGTGATGAAAATGATACAGCAATTGTGAAAGCAATTATTGATTTGGCCCATAATCTAAATTTAAATGTGATTGCAGAAGGAGTAGAGAATCCAGAACATCTACAATTTTTAGAACAAAATGATTGCGATCGAATTCAGGGTTATTATTTTGGTAAGCCAATGTCTAAAAAGGAAATAGTTAAATTTTTAACTAATGAACCTTGGAAAGTAGTAGATGTATAGGGGGGCAAATGAAATGAGATTGAATTTCATCGCAGCATTAATTTTATCGATTATTGTAGCATCTTTTGCTATTGTAAATTCTAAAATAGTGACAATTAACTTGTTATTTAGTAAAGTTTCTGTTTCTCAGGCTTTAGTAATTTTTATTTCCGTAGCTGTTGGAGCTATTATTGCACTATTATTTGGTTTAGTTAAAGAGATAAAATTAAAAAGACAGCTAAAAGAAAAGAAAAAAGAGCTTAAAGATCTTGAGCAAGAAAAGAAAAACTTAAAGCAGGAATTACAGATAACTCCGGAGCAAGAAGAGGATTTGGAAGAGCAAGATAGAATAGAAGAAAATAAAGAGCAAAAGAATTATTTTGATATGTAAAGGGGGAATTAAATGGAGTCAATAATGGAAGTGGTAACACAGTTAAGTCAAAGAATAACTGAACCCCAACTGTGGAGTAAAGTAATTATTGCTTTACTAAAAATTATTGGAATTTTAATTGCTACTAAATTTGGATTAAAATTTAGCCAGACTATGATTGAGCGAATATTTAAAAGCAAAGAAGATGATGATCGTTATACTAAACAACGGAATAGTACATTAAAATCAGTTTTAAAAAGTGCAGTTCGTTATTTGATTTATTTTATTGCTGTAACCATGATTTTAGCTGTTTTTGGTATTTCCCCTGCTCCGATTTTAGCTAGTGCTGGAGTAGTAGGGTTAGCTGTCGGTTTTGGTGCTCAAAGTTTAGTAAAAGATGTAATTACAGGTTTCTTTATATTATTTGAAAAACAATTTGTAGTTGGAGATTACATAAAAATAGTTGGAGTAGATGGAATAGTTGAAGAAATTGGACTGCGAGTAACTAAAATTAAGAATTTTGATGGTGATTTGCATATTATACCTAATGGGAAAATTGAGCAAGTAACTAATTTAACATCTGATCTAAGAAGAGTGGTAGTAGATGCTCCGATTGAATATGAACAAGATATTTCTGAAGCTACTGAGGTATTAGAAAATTTATGTCAAGAAATTAATCAAGAGTATGAAAATATTATTGCAGAAGGTCCTAAAGTATTAGGGGTACAAGATTTAGCGGCTTCTAGTGTTAATATTAGAGTGATAGCAATGGTAGAAGCAATGGAATCTTGGGGATTAGCTAGGATTTTGAAGCAGAGAATTAAAGAAAGATTTGACCAAGAAGATATAGGTATTCCTTATAATCATTTAACTATTGTTAACAAATAGAGAATCCTCTACGCCAAATTTTGATAATAGCTATCATTTATTATCTGATCTGGGTGGGGGTTTTCTTTAATATTTTATTTCCAAATAATACTAAAAGAGGTGGTAATAATGACAGTAAATTGGAGCCAGGATTTAGAAATAGGTGTGGAAAAAATTGACCGTCAGCATCGAGCTTTTTTCGAACAACGAGATAAATTTCTTAACGCATGTACTAAGCTATTAGAAGAAGAAGGAGATTCCAAGACAACAAGAGATGAAATTGATGAATTATTTTATTTTTTAACTGATTATTTTAAAACTCATTTTGATGATGAAGAAGAACTTTTAGAAGAAAAAGAGTATCCATATTATGAGCAGCATCAAAAAAGACACCGCAAATTTATTTCAGAAATTCAAGAAATCAAATATGAGTTTTTGCAAAGTGAAGAAATTGATATTGATTTACTTCATAATTTAGAGGAGAAAATTACTGATTGGTTTGTGAATCACATAGCAAAAGAAGATAAAAAAATAGCTGAATATTTATAATTTAAAATGATTCAGACTAAAAATCAAATGGTTTATAATTATTGACAGGGGGAGAAAAAATGAAAACGGGAACCCAAGAATCAACTAGTAAAGTTAAGCTAGTACTAGGGCTAGCTGTAGTATTAATAGTATTATTATTAATGGCTAACTGGATAGTTGGTAATATTATGGAAAAGAGATTAGCAGAAAATATAGATAAAAGTCTTCAAGATGAGGCTCCTAAACTTAATTTTGATTATAAAAAGATAGCAGTCAATCCAATGTTGGCCCAGGTAACTTTTAAAGACGGTACTGTTAAATATAATGATGGAGAAGTTTTAAGTAATTTCAAATGGGATAAGTCGGTTTATAAAGGGAGCTATGCTGATTTATTTAATTTAGTCAACAATCAGCCTGATACAATAAATAAACTCCATACTTTGAAGACAGATTTTAATAATTTGAAGATTTCTGGACAAATTAAAGGGTCTAATCCTTTTGATTTTGTTTTTTTATTTTCTCAAGTAGGGTTGAACTTTAACGGTACTTTGCTGCAAGAGGAATTAGAAAATAATCCTGAGAAGATTTTAAATCATAATCAAAAGCTAAAATTGTCTATATCTGATTTTGAAATGGATTTCCCTAAATTTTTCGAGGAAATTTTAATCAATTCCAATCTACAGGAAAAATTATTAAATTTAAATAAACTTGATTTAGCCTTAGATTATAATGCAACTAATAAAGTTATAGAAATTAAAGAAACAGTTGATTCTTCTCATTCTTCTGGTGAATTAGTAGGAGATGTTAAATTATTAGGTACAGATGTAAGTGATATAAAAGGAATGCAACTTGATTTAGAAAGTCAAGGTCAATTTAAAGTAGAAAATCTAAAATGGGGGCAGGCTGATAAAACTGGACAGTATACTATTAATAAAATTGCAGGAAATTCTGAATTTGAAATAGACCGTCAGCTCAACTTTACTGATTATGTTAAAAATCAGAATATGATTTTAGGAGAATCTAATTATGAAGTTAATTTGGAAGGATTAAAGATTCAAATTGCCGGCTCTTTAAAAAATAAATTAACTATAAACCCTCTAGTCATGATGTCAGGAATTAATATTAGTGAAATTATAGTTAACAATCTTAATTTAGCTTATCAAACAAATAATCGGCAAATTCGGATTCAAAAAGCTAAATTGAATAGTTCTATAGTTGATGCTGATATGAAGGCTGATTTGCAATTTAATAATCAATATCCTGAACTATCAAAAATCAATGATTTTAAAGTTAAATTAAGTGATTTTAAAGGTAATTTACGGAGAATTTTTGAAAGTATAGAAAATAGAATGGGAGCTTCTCTACCACGTGAAGGTGATGCTATTGTATTAGAAATGAAGGGTACTTTTGATCAACCACAAATTAAAGGAGTTCACTATTAATTATTCATCCCACAGCACAAATTAGGCTGTGGGATGAATAATTAAATTACTAAAAGTACATAATATTATTAACAACTTTTTAAGATGAGGTGTTAATCATCATGTTTAAGCAAAAGTTAATTACCGAGTTGAAAAGACACCCTGATCTCTATAATGAAATCAGAGCTGAATTATCAACTCCTCGCCTTTTACGTGGTAATCAACTACCAGATAATAATTATACTTCTGATCCTAATGAAGATAAATTCTTAGAAAAAGCTGATGAAGATGCATTAATTGATGCTATTATTATTAATTTTAATTATTTTATTGAATATGAACGAGAAATGCGTGAAGGTGATCTTTGATTAATCCGCTTTAACTTTATTCACAAAATATTTATGAACTCGTAAATCAGTTGTTAATTCAGGATGAAAAGCTGTTGCTAATAGATTATCCTGTTCTGCAGCAACTATCTTTCCATCTAGTTTTAATAAAGTTTTTACTTTTTTGTTTTTATTTGTGATATATGGTGCTCTAATAAAAACTAACGGGAGTTCTTTTTTAGATATTTTAGGAATTACTTTTTTACTTTTGAAACTAGCTAATTGATTCCCATAAGCATTTCTTTTAACTTTAATATCCATTAAATTGAGGTGACTAGTGGAAGTTCCTGCTATTTCTTTAGCTAATAGGATCATTCCTGCACAAGTACCCCAAATTGGGATTTCCTCTTTATTCAAATTAATAATAATATCTTTGAGTTCAAAGATATTGAGTAATTTACTAATTGTAGTACTTTCTCCCCCAGGTAAAATCAACCCATCTAAATTATTAAAATCTTCTTTCTTTTTAACAGAGAGAGCTCTCACATTAGATATTTGACTTAATAAGTGAAGATGTTCTCTAACTCCTCCTTGTAAATCTAACACGCCAATTGTAATCATTTCCATCATCCTTTTATAATCTATATGCTCATTTTTTTGCTAGGGTGCTCTATTCCCACCATTGCTTCTCCAATGTTTTCTGAAACTTCTGCTACTACAGCTGGGTCATCATAATGAGCAGTAGCTTTAACTATTGCTCGAGCTCTTTTTTTCGGATTGCCAGATTTAAATATTCCTGAACCAACAAAAACTCCGTCACATCCTAACTGCATCATCATTGCAGCATCAGCAGGAGTAGCAATTCCGCCAGCAGCAAAATTAATGACAGGAAGCGCTCCTTCTTTGGCTACATATTTTATTAGCTCAAAAGGAGCTCTCATTTCTTTAGCAGTAGTCATTAATTCTTCGTTATCCTTAGTAGTTAGGGTTCTAATTTGGGAATTTAGTTTACGCATATGTTTAACTGCTTCTACTACATTACCAGTGCCTGCTTCTCCCTTAGTTCTAATCATACTTGCTCCTTCTGCAATTCTCCGTAAAGCTTCACTTAAATTTGTAGCCCCACAAACAAAAGGGACTTCAAATTCATTTTTATCGATATGATTTGTATTATCAGCAGGAGTTAACACTTCACTTTCATCTATGTAGTCAACTCCAATTTCTTCTAAAATTTGTGCTTCAACAAAATGTCCAATTCGTGCTTTAGCCATAACTGGTATTGAAACAGCAGATATAATTTCTTTAATCATAGCTGGGTCAGAAGATCTAGCAACGCCACCTTCTGCTCTAATATCAGCTGGGACACGTTCTAAAGCCATTACAGCTACTGACCCTGCTTCTTCAGCTATTGCGGCTTCTTGGGGATTTGTGACATCCATTATCACGCCACCTTTTAACATTTGAGCTAAGTTCTTATTTAGTTCGTACCTATCTGTTACTGATTTCATTATTAATCGCTCCTTTACAGTTGATTTTAGATACAATATAATAATTGTATGGGTCTATTGTTTAAAAATATAAATTGTATCCATGATTAATTATATACAATCATTAATTGTATTGTCAAGAGGGGAACAATAAAAAGTTAATAATTAGCAATTAGCTTTAAAGAATAAAATTATTATTAATGTTGATATGATAAGGGTTTAAGGGTTAATTTTCATTGTTAGAATCAGAGAAAAATTAAAAAAATATAAATGCAGTGGAGGTATTGTAATGATTGAATCGATACAATTAGACAAAAATAGTGATAAATATTTATATCAGCAATTATATAGTCAACTAAAGAATTTAATCTTAACTGGAGAATTAGAAGTAGATACAAAATTACCGCCAATTAGAAAGTTAGCTCAGCAGTTAAGTGTTAATAATGTTACTATAGTTAATGCTTATGATCTTTTGGATGAGGAAGATTTAGTTTATAAAAAAGTAGGTAGTGGAACTTTTGTGGCTCCAGTGAATACTGAAGTTAATAGTCAAAGAAAAAGTGAATTAGATGAACAAGTTTATATTGATGAAGATACTAAATTTGTACAGCAAGAAGAGATAATTAATTTTGCTACAGGAGCGCCAACGCCTGATCTATTTCCAATTGCCCCATTCAAAAGATTGATGAATAAAGTACTTGAAAGGGATCGAGGTTATGCCTTTGGTTATCAAAAAAGTCAAGGGTATTATCCATTACGTAAAACAATTGCAGAGTATGTAACACAATATGGGATTGAAACTAAAGCGGAAGAAGTACAGATTGTTTCTGGAGCTCAGCAGGGAATTGATATTTTAGCGAAAACTTTTTTAGATTATGGAGATACTGTTTTTGTTGAACGTCCTACTTATCCAGGGGCAATTTCTGTATTTGAATCACGACGAGCTAATATTGTAGAAATTCCAATGACGCCACAAGGAATTGATGTTGAGATTATGGAAGAAAAATTACAAGAATATCAACCTAGTTTTTTATATTTAATGCCTAATTTTCAAAACCCAACTGGTTACAGTTATTCTAAAACTAAAAAAGAAAAGGTATTAAAATTAGCAGGTAAATATGATTTAAAGATTATAGAAGATGACTGCTTAAATGATTTAAATTATAGTCAACAGCGAAGTTTAACTCTTAAAGAATTAGATAGTAACAATCAAGTGATTTATTTAAAGAGTTTTTCAAAAGTATTTATGCCGGGTTTACGTTTAGCTTTTTTATTAGTGCCTAAAGTTGATTATGAAGATATCTTGATGTCTAAATATTTATCTGATATTTTTACCGATGGATTAGTGCAGCGAGTATTAGAACTTTATTTCAAAGAAGAAGTGTGGGAAGAGCAAATAGAAAAATTAAAACAAACTTATCACCAACGCTATCAAACTATGATTCAAGCTTTAGAAGATTATTGTCCTTCAAATGTTAATTATAATCATCTGCAAGGGGGATTAAATTTTTGGTTAGAACTACCAACTGATATTAATGACCAAAAACTACAAAAATTAGCTTTAGAACAAGGGATTAATATTGCTCCCGGAACGGTGTTTTATATTAGTAATCCTCCCAGCAATAAATTAAGATTGAGTATAGCAGCAGTAGATGAAAAAGAAATTACCAAAGGAATTAAAAAGCTGAGCCAAATAATTAAGAAATTACTAAAAGATAAAGATTATGCACTTGATAAATCTATTTTTCCTATTGTATAGAAAAATATAAAGTGTAACTTTCGGGATTGAGATAAAATAATTTCTTCGCTTATAAATCTAGATTTAAAGACGTTGCGAAACAATTTTATCTCAATCCAAGGCAGTTTTACTTTAAATGTGGGGGCAGAGATATACTATTTTGAGATTGCTTGTTTTTTTGATCGTGCATTTTGGTTTTGAATTTACTACTAGCCACTAGCTTTTATCTACTAGCTAGTGGCACGATAGTGCCACTTTATATAGATTATGCTTTGTTAACGGAGGGGATAATATGGCGGATAAAAATATTTTAGTAGTTGATGATGATTATAATGTTCATGAAATTTTAGAAATGTACTTAAAGGAAGAAAATTATAAAATGATAAGTGCTTATAATGGAGAAGAAGCATTAGAAAAATTAAATAACAATAAAATTGATTTAATTGTATTAGATATTATGATGCCTAAAATGGATGGAAAAGAAGTAGTCAAAGAAATAAGAAAAGATAATGAAGTAGCAATCATTTTTCTATCTGCTAAGAGTGAAGAATTTGATCGTGTCCTGGGTTTAGAATTAGGAGCAGATGATTATGTTACTAAACCATTTAGTCCGCGGGAAATGGTTGTTCGAATCAAGACTGTGCTTAAACGGATTGATAGCAATCAATCTAATAATAATGTAACGGAGCGAGAAATCATTGAGTATCCTAATTTAAAAATTGATTTATCAGATAGGGAGGTTAAGGTTAAGGGAGAGGTTATTGATTTGTCTCCTAAGGAGTTTGAGTTATTAATTTTATTAGCCCGTAATCCAAGACAAGTTTTTGAGCGGGACCATTTGTATGAACGGATTTGGGGGCTAGATCATTATGGTGATATGAGGACAGTGGATGTTCATATTAATTGGTTGAGGGATAAGCTAGATTTAGATTATATAAAAACTGTGTGGGGGGTAGGTTATAAATTTGTGAGTGATTCAGATGTTTAAAAGTTTATTTAGTAAGATAATGAGTAGTTATATTTTGATTCCTACCTTGATTTTAATAGCCTTATTTGTGTTTCTACCTTATAATTTAGAGAGTTACTTAGCTCAACAAAAGAAAGAAGAGTTAGTAAAAAACGGTAAAGAAATTAGTGAGATTATTGCCTCTGAAGATAGAATTGATATTAATAAAATATTATCTTCTTTTGCTCAATCTTTAGATACCAATTTAGTTTTAATCAATGAATCAGGGCAGATTGTTAACCGTAGTCGAGGAGTTATGAGGATGATGAATCAAATTCCTACAGGACCAATGATGAGAAATTCTAATGGGCATCGGGGAATGATGATGCCTAATTCTTCACATATGCATCAATCAATGCAGAATGAGTCTATGCCGAATAATCAATTTCAAAATTTAATGGGCCTAAAAGAAGAACTAAAAAAAGTTTTAAATGGAGAGATTATTTCTTTCAAGGGGGAAAACAAACATCTAGAACAAGCTATTATTGCTGTCGGAATTCCGATTAATGATGGTTCATCACGAGCTTTATTTTTGATTTCCCCGATGCACGATTTTGAAAATGCTATTGATAATATCAGAATGTTAACCTTACAGGTAGTAATAGGAGCAATTATTTTTGCTTTGCTTCTAGGGTATATTATATCTAAAAGCATTACAGAACCGATTGCTGAGATGAAAAAGAAGGTGAATAAGATTACTGATGGAGATTTTTCTACTAAATTAGAGGATTTGCCTGATGATGAATTGGGGGAATTAGGGCAAAGCTTTAATTATATGTCTGCTAAATTAGAAGAAAATCTAAGTGAATTATCTACAGAAAAGAATCGAATGCATGAAATGTTAACTAGTATGACAGAAGGGGTATTGGGGGTAACTGCTACTGGTGAAATAATGTTAAGTAATACTATGGTCAAAGAAATCTTAAGCTTAAAACAATCATTACAAGGAAGATATTTTTCTGATTGTTTGCCTCAAGATTTAAGTGAGATAATTAGTCAGGTTTTAAATAATAACGAAGAACAGGAAATAGAGTTTGAACTTAATGATCAAATACTAACTGCTCAAGCAGCTCCGGTGAAAAAATCAGATAAAGAGTTATGGGGTGTGATTATTTTAGTGAGTGATATCACTGAAATAAAACGTTTAGATGAAATGAGACGATTATTTGTAGCTAATGTATCTCATGAGTTAAAAACTCCTTTGACTTCAATTCAAGGTTATTTAGAAGCTATATTAGATGGAATGGTTGAAGATGAAGAAAAAGAACAGGAGTATTTACAGCGTGTGTTGAATGAAACTGATAGAATGTCTAATTTGGTGGGAGATGTATTAGATTTAGCAAAATTACAGTCTAAACAGTTTGAATTTGAATTGCGACCTGTTAATCTGAAGACATTGATTAGCTCTGTGTACAATAATTTAGAAAATAGTTTAGGAGATAAAGAATTAATATTAGATATCCCCGAAGAAGTCTATGTTAAAGCAGACCGTGATAAATTGAAAGAAGTAATAATTAATTTGTTGAGTAATGCTATTAAATTTACATCTGCGGAGGGAACAATTGAAATTGATGTACAAATGAATAAGAAGCAAGATAAAGTAATAGTTAATGTGATTGATGATGGAGTAGGGATTCCTAAAAATGAGTTAGCTCATATTTGGGAAAGATTTCATCAAGTGGATCGTTCTCGTAATCCTGACCAACAAGGAACAGGGTTGGGGCTAGCAATTGTTAAAGAAATAATTACAGGAATGAATGGTCAAATAAATGTCGAAAGCACTGTAGGAGTAGGCAGCAAGTTTAGCTTTTCATTAGAAATATCTAATAAAGGGGTTTCTAGCAATGATGAAAAAATTACGTAGTATTAGACTAAGAATAGTAGTATTATATTTAGTATTATTAACGGTTGCTTTATTATTTGCTGGTTTCTTTTTACAGAATTCCTTAAAGGGTTATTTTTTGCAGTGGTTTGATAAACGCTTAATTGGTGAAATGAATTTATTAATTAGAATTACTAAACCTTTAATTGAGAAAAAAGAAGCAAAAAAATTAGATGATTTAGCAGAAGAATATGGAAAGAAATTAGAAGCTAGAATTACAATTGTAGATAGGCAAGGAATAGTATTGGCTGATTCAAGAGAAGAACCAAAAGAAATGGATA
This sequence comes from Halanaerobacter jeridensis, assembly GCF_016908315.1. Classification (GTDB taxonomy): domain Bacteria; phylum Bacillota; class Halanaerobiia; order Halobacteroidales; family Halobacteroidaceae; genus Halanaerobacter; species Halanaerobacter jeridensis. The sequence goes on from NZ_JAFBDQ010000001.1 coordinate 273,466, forward strand.
ATCATCTACAACGTCCCGAAATACAGCAAGCTTTGCAGACAGGTTTAGGAAAAGAAACCCGTTATAGTGCTACTTTAGGTTTAGATATGAAATATTTAGCTATTCCTATTAAAAGTCAAGGTAATGTAATTGGCATTATGAGAGTAGCATTAGATTTGAGTAAAATAAAAAAGATGTATCGTGGTATTTGGTGGGTTCTATTTCAAGTAGGGATTATTACATTCTTTATTTCTATAATATTATCATTAAAATTTGCTAGTAATATTACGGAGCCTATTGAAAAAATGACTAATATAGTAGAAAGAATAAGTGAGGGTTCTTTGGACCAAAAAATTAAGATTGATACTAAAGATGAGATTGGTCAATTGGCAAAAATGTTTAATCAAATGGTGAATAGAGTTAAAGAAAAAGTAGAACAAATTTCTAATGAAAAAAGTAAAATTGAAGCCATAGTAGGTAGTATAGGTGATGGAGTAATTGCTGTCAATTTAAATAAAGAAGTTTTATTAATTAATTTAGCAGCACGTGATATTTTTAATGTGGAAGAAGATGTGATTGGAAAATCATTAATCAATATTACTAAAAATCACAAATTAGAAGAATTAATAGATGAAGCGCTTAGTAAATCAGAATCTTTAACAGAAGAAATCGAACTATTATTACCAGAAGAAAGGACTTTTAGAATTCGTTTAGCTCCTATTATTAGAGAAGAGAAGGCAATTGGAGTAGTTATTAGCCTAAGAGATATTACTGATATTAGACAATTGCAACAGATGAGAACTGAATTTGTGAGTAATGTATCTCATGAACTCAAAACGCCATTAACCTCAATTAAAGGTTATGTAGAAACCCTTCTTGAAACTGAAGCTGATGAGGAGACATATGAATCATTTTTAGAAGTTATTAAAAATGAAACTAATCGCTTAGAATTATTAATAGATGATATACTTAATTTATCTAAAATTGAATCTGGAGTTAATGAATTAGAGAAAAAAGTAGATATTAATAAAGTAGTTAGTAACTTACTTTCTTTATTAAAGCCTAAAGCTGTAGATAAAAATATTAATTTGAAATTAGCTCTAGATGATAATTTACCTTTAATTAACGGAGACTATAATCAATTATCAAGAATGATGATTAACTTAATTGATAATGCAATTAAATATACTCCTGAAGGGGGAAAAGTTGAAGTTGAAGCTAGCTCAAAAGACCAAAAGTTAGTAGTAGAAGTTAAAGATAACGGGATAGGGATTCCAGAAGAAGATTTGGTCCGTATTTTTGAGAGATTTTATCGTGTTGATAAGGGGCGAAGTAGAAAATTAGGCGGTACGGGACTAGGGTTATCTATTGTTAAACATATTGTAGAGAATCATCATGGTGATATTAGAGTAGATAGTGAAGTAGAGCAAGGGACTACATTTACTATCGAATTTCCTATTGCATAATAATCGCTTAATTTTAGATAATAGTTAAAGGTTTAGATTATTATCTAAAAAGTATTGAATAATTAAGATAGAGTTCTCTTGAAACATTTTAAATAAAAAAGGAAAAGTTTAGTTTTTGTATAATTAATAAGTAGAGGCTTTAATGATACTTCAAATTAGAAGTTGATATTTAATATATTTTTTTATTGTCTTGAATAGGGGGTTTAATCATTTTCAAATTAGAAGAAAAGAATGGGGTTAAATATTATCAAATTGAAGAATTTTCTCGGACCGGAATTGTTGATCATTGTTTCTCAACTAGGGTTGGTGGGGTGAGTAGTGATCAATACAGTAGTCTGAATTTGGGTTTACATGTAGCTGATAACAGTAATAATGTAATTAAAAACCGAAAGTTAGTGGTTAATCTTTTCGGAAATGATTTAGAAGATTTAGTAGCTGGGGAACAAGTACATGGTAGTAATATTAAAGTTGTAACAGAAAAAAATTGTGGTCAAGGTGCGAGGGAATATAAGACTTCCCTTTCCCAAACTGATGCTTTAATTACTACTGAAAAAGGTGTATTATTAAGTTCATATTATGCTGATTGTACTCCTTTGTTTTTTTTAGCTCCAGATATTCCAGCTGTAGGCTTAGCTCATGCAGGTTGGAAAGGTACTGTAAATAAAATAGGACAAAAAACTGTTTTAAAAATGAAGGAAAAATTCGATATTAATATAAGTGAGTTATTAGTAGGGATTGGACCTCATATTGGTCTTTGCTGTTATCAAGTAGGAGAAAATGTAATAGATAAATTAGCAGAATCATTTACAAAATGGCGTTCTTTGCTGCAAAAGCAAGAAGGTGACAAATGGAAGTTAGATTTAACAAAAGCTAATCTAATGCAATTACAAGAAATTGGAGTAAAAAATAAGAACATAATTAGTAGTGATTTGTGTACTTCTTGTGAGGAAGATCTTTTTTATTCTTACCGTAGAGATAATGGACGAACAGGACGTATGGCTAGTTTAATTAAAATAAGATAGCGGAGGCTAGATAACTATGGGAAATAAGATTTTAGTAGTTGATGATGAAGAAAATATAGTAAAATTAGTTAGTTATAACCTAGAACAAGAAGGGTATGAAATTATTACTGCCAATGAAGGTAAAGAGGCCTTAGCAAAGATAGAACAAGAGAATCCAGATTTAATGATTCTTGATTTGATGTTACCTAAGGTTGATGGTTTCGATATTTGCCGTAAAGTTCGTAAAGATGGTAATACTAATAATTTACCGATTATTATTTTGTCTGCTAAAGAAGAAGAAATTGATAAGATTTTAGGATTAGAACTAGGAGCAGATGATTATGTGACTAAACCATTTAGTCCGCGTGAATTAATTGCTAGGGTTAAAGCAGTGTTAAGAAGGGTTGATTATACTGCAGATGAAGAAAAACAAGAAGTTTTAAAAACTGGTGCGGTTGAATTAGATTTAAAGAAGCATCAAGTTCGAATTAACGATAAGGAAATTAATTTAACCCCTAAAGAATTTGAACTATTATCAATTTTGATTAAGCATCCTGGGCAAGTATTTTCACGAGATAATTTATTAGGAGAAATTTGGGATTATAATTATCATGGTGATACTAGAACAGTAGATGTACATGTTCGTAGGTTGCGTAAAAAAATAAGTGAATATAGTGAGCAAAAGCATATTATTACTGTTAGAGGAGTAGGATATAAATTTAAAGAGGATTAATAAGTAAATTTTATTTTACATATAAATACAATTTGTATTTAAGCCTAGAATCAATTGATTCTAGGCTGCTTTTTTTGAATAAAAATTATATTTATGCTAAGATAATAAAGACCCAATCTAAAAATAAATAGTGGAGGGATGTAGCTAATATGATTGATGTACAAGCTTTAATTACATTTATTATTTACTTTATTTTTCTAATGTTTGTAGGTTATTATTTTTATAAGAATACTACAACAGTAGAAGATTACTTACTTGGTGGTAGAGGGATGGGCAGTTGGGTAACTGCTTTATCTGCTCAGGCTAGTGATATGAGTGGTTGGTTATTGATGGGTTTACCTGGTGCTGTTTATGCTGGAGGTACTAAAGAATCTTGGATTGCTATTGGATTGTTTATCGGTACTGTGCTGAATTGGCAGTTTGTAGCACCTAGATTAAGAGTTTATACTGGTAAATTAAATTCAATGACTTTAGCTTCTTTTTTTGAAGATAGGTTTAAAGATCCAACAGGTTTAATTAGAATTTTAGGTGCGATCATAACTCTGATTTTCTTTACTATCTATGCTTCTTCTGGTTTAGTAGCAGCTGGGAAATTATTTAAAGCTATGTTTAGTATTGATTATAGCTTAGCAGTTTTAATTGGTGGTTTTGTGATTATTTTATATACTTTTTTAGGTGGTTTTTTAGCAGTTTGTTGGACTGACTTATTTCAGGGCTTATTGATGTTCTTTGCTATTACAGTAGTTCCTATGCTAGCTTATGATAGTGTGGGAGGATTTGCAGGAGTTAAAGAAGCAATGTTAGCTCGTGATATTTCAACTAATATAATACCTGAAGTTAGTATGCCGTTGATTGCTATTATTTCTACAATGGCTTGGGGTTTAGGTTATTTTGGTCAGCCCCATATTTTAGCTAGATTTATGAGCATTGATTCAATTAAAAAGATACCAAAGTCGATGACAATTGCAATTGTCTGGGTCTTTATTTCTTTGGGAGGAGCAATCGTAGTAGGATTAATTTCAATTCCGATGTTCGCTTCTATTCCTGATCCAGAATGGGTTTTTATTGAGATGATACGAAATATCTTTAATCCTTGGGTTGGAGGTATATTACTGGCAGCTATTTTATCAGCGATTATGTCGACAATTGATTCACAATTACTTGTTTCTTCTTCAACTTTAACAGAAGATTTTTATGATAAGATTATTAATCGGGATGCCTCTGAAAAAGAATTAATGCATGTAGGAAGAATTTGTGTGTTATTAATTTCAATTGTCGCATTATTTTTAGCTATGGATCCTGATAGCACAGTTTTAGGATTGGTTTCCTATGCTTGGGGTGGATTTGGAGCAGCATTTGGTCCAATAGTTTTATTTGCCCTTTTCTCTCGAAAAACAAGTTGGAAGTCTGTCTTAACTGGTATGCTAGTAGGGACAATAGTCTTAGTAGTTTGGAAACAGATTGGCTTAGGGGCTACAATGTATGAAATAGTTCCTGGTTTTATTGCTAATGTATTAACAATTACGATTATGAATTTATTCTATCCAGCGCAGAATGAAGAAATATTTGCAGAGTTTGATGATGTAGTTTATAAAACAAAACATAAATTAACTAAGTAACTAGGGGTGAGTAGTGATTATGGAGCAGATAATCAATTTTTTCAATCAACTAAGTAGTTTTGTCTGGGGACCAGTAGCGATTATTTTATTATTAGGAACAGGGATTTATTTATCAATTAAGTTAAGATTAGTTCAAATAAGAAAATTAAAATCTGGATTTCAAATTTTATTTGGTCTGGATGAAGAAGAAGAAACTAAAGAAGGAGAAATTAGTAATTTTGAGGCTTTGACTTCAGCTTTATCTGCTACAATTGGAACAGGAAATATAGCAGGAGTAGGAACTGCTATTGCTTTAGGAGGACCCGGAGCCTTATTTTGGATGTGGGTTACAGCTTTTTTCGGTATGGCTACTAAATATGCAAGTTGCTTACTAGGGTCAAAATATAGAGTAATTGATGAAAATGGAGAAGCAAGTGGAGGCCCGATGTATTATTTAGAAAAAGGTTTAAATCAAAAATGGTTAGCTTTATTATTTTCTTTATTCGCTATTTTAGCTTCATTTGGGATTGGAAATATGGTGCAGGCAAATTCAGTAGCTGAACCATTGCAAGCTCATTTGAATATTCCCAAAGGTATTACGGGGGTTGTTTTAGGAGCTTTAGTCTGTTTAGTGATTATTGGAGGAATTAAAAGAATTGGTAAAGTTGCTAGTAAAATAGTACCATTGATGTCAGCGGTTTATATTATAGGAGCAATGACTATTATTATAAGTAATTTTCAGCAATTGCCTGCTGCTATTACTTTGATTATTAAACATGCCTTTAGCCCTACTTCTGCAATAGGTGGTTTTGCAGGTTCAGCGGTGATGATGACATTGCGTTATGGAATTGCTAGGGGAGTATTTTCTAATGAAGCAGGATTAGGTAGTGCTCCGATGGTTTATGCTGCTGCTAAGACTGATAAAGCAGTTAGAGAAGGATTGGTAGCAATGGTAGGTCCCTTGATTGATACATTAATTATTTGTACAATGACAGGTTTAGTGATTATTACGACTGGTGCTTGGAAATTAGTGAATCAAGCAACTGGGGAAGGATTTATTGGTGCTGAGTTAACTGCGAAAGCATTTAATTTAGGCTTACCTGGCCCAGGGCGATATTTAATAACTTTTAGTATTGTTTTCTTTGCTTTCTCCACTATTTTAACGTGGTCTTATTATGGAGACCGGTCAATTAAATATTTGTTTGGGTCTGAATATGTATCAGTGTATCGCTGGATTTTTGTCTTGATTGTACCGCTAGGCGCTAGCCTAAAATTAGATTTAGTTTGGGCATTGTCTGATGTGGCTAATGGGTTAATGATTTTTCCTAACCTAATTGGTATTTTAGGTTTATCAGGTGTAGTATTTAAGATGACTAAAGATTATTTTGCAAAAAAAATATAGTGAATTATTTAAAGAGATAGGGGGGGAGAATTTACCCTATCTCTTTGTTTTGGTTTAAAACATTGCATAAAAAAATTTTTTATGGTAAAATAATAACAAGGAATTTATGCAAGCGATTGCATTAAACCTAATTGATAGCTAAAATTTAAAGTTATAGTTGCTTTATAAGATTATAGGGAGTGATGTAGTGCAAAAGGTAACGATGAAAGATGTGGCTAAGTTAGCTGGGGTTTCGACATCTACTGTATCTAGGGTTGTATCTGATGATGATAGAATAAGCCAGGATACCAAGGAAAAAGTATTGGAAGTAATGGAAAAATTAAATTATTATCCGAATTCAGCAGCTAGAAGTTTAGCTAATAAAGAAACAGAGATAATAGGACTAGTGATGCCTTCATATGAAGAAGATATCTTTATTAATCCTTTTTTCCAAGAAGTTTTAAAAGGGGTTAGCTCAATTACATCTAAAAATTCTTTTGATATTTTAATTGCTACTAATCATGAAGGAGAAGATGATTTAGATGTGTTGAAAAGAATTGTTCAGACTCAAAGAGTAGATGGCTTAATTTTAACTCGGTCTAAAAAAGACGATGAAGGTATTAAATACTCAAAAGAACATAATATTCCTTTTGTATTGATTGGGAGCTGCTTAGAATACGATGATATTCCAGCCGTTGATAATGATAATAAACAGGCGGCTTACAATTTGACATCACTTTTGATTAATAAGGGGAGGAGAAAAATAGCTTTTATAAGTGGCGAAATAAATTCAATTGTTACTTTAAAAAGATATAAAGGCTATTTAAATGCTCTACAAGAACATGATATCGAAGTTAATGATGATTATTTTATATCTGATGAATTTTTAGAAGAGAGCGGATATAAATTAATGTCTGAATTGTTAAAATTAAATGATAAGCCTGATGCAATTGTATGTGCTGATGATTTGATCTGTGTTGGGGTTTTAAAAAGAATTAAAGAATCAAAGAAATATAATGTCCCAGAAGATATAATGCTTGCTAGTTTCAATAATACTATATTAGCGAAATATTCTAATCCAACTATAACTTCGGTTGATATTAACTCTGTCCAATTAGGGAAAAAAGCCAGTAAAAAATTAATTAATAATTTAAATAAGAAGTCTAAAAGTGATAATAGTAAAGAAATTTTAGATTATAAGATTATAAAACGAGACTCAACTTTGTTGAATAACGAGTAATAGAAGTTTTTTTATTTTATGCAACCGTTTGCACAATAAAAAATGGGAGAGATTTATATGAAATCAAAAGGAAAGTTAATGGTAATTTTATCACTTGTGTTAGTATTTGGATTATTAATAACAGGTTGTGGTGCTGATGATACAAAGTCTACTACTGAAAATTCTTCTGATGAGAATTCTGCTGCAAAAGTAAAGGTTAATATTTTTCAATTTAAAGTTGAAGTTAAGGATGCATTAGAAGATGCTGCTGAAAAATATATGGCAGAAAATCCTAATGTAGAACTTAAAATTCAGACTGTTGGTGGAGGCGATGATTATGGTGCTGCTTTAAGGTCAAAATTTGCTTCAGGCAATGAACCAGCAGTATTTAATGTAGGTGGTCCTCAGGATGTAGCAGATTGGAAAAATAAGCTGGAAGATCTATCAGACCAGAGTTGGGTTGATTTAGCATATAATGGAGTTTTGGATGGAGTTACAGTTGATGATAAAGTTTTTGGATTGCCATTTAATCAAGAAGGCTATGGTTTTATTTATAATAAATCTATTTTTAAAAAAGCTGGAATTGAGGCAGAATCTATTAAAAGTTATGCTGAATTAAAAGCAGCTGTAGAGAAGTTAGATAGTCAAAAAGAAGAATTAGGATTAAAGTCTGTATTTGCTTTTCCTGCTAAAGAAACTTGGGTAACAGGATTACATTTATCAAATGCAGCTTTATCTAATGAATTTGAAAATGTATTGAAAGCATATGAGTCAAAAGAGGTTGACTTTAAATATGGTGAAGGTTTAAAGAAATTAATAGATTTACAAGCTGATTATGCATATAAGCCCGATGGAACAAAGGGCTCTTTAAATGCTGTTGATTATGCTACGCAAGTTGAAGAATTGTTTTCTTTAGAACAAGTTGCAATTATTCAACAAGGTAATTGGGCTTATGGAAGTATTGCAGGAATAGATAAGCAAGTAGCTCAAAATGTTGGATTTTTACCAATGCCAGTAGTGGGATCTACAGAGGATTCTATTCCTGTAGGAATTCCAATGTATTGGGCAGTAAACAATGCTAAAAGTAAAGAAGTTAAAGATGCTGCTAAAGATTTCTTGAGTTGGTTATATACTTCTGAGCAGGGAAAGAAAATTGTAATTAATGATTTCGGGTTTATTCCCGCTCTTAGAGGATATGAAGGTCCAGAGTTAGAACCAAGCGATCCATTAGCTAGAGATATTCTAAAATATTCTAATCAAGATCGGACAATGCCTTGGGTATTCATGGGTTATCCATCTGGTTGGGGGATGAATGTTTTAGGGACTAATATTCAAAGCTATTTAGCTGGTGATATGACTTGGGACCAACTTGTGAAAGACTCTCAGAAAGAATGGGCTAAGGCAAGAGAAGAGTAGAAATTATAAAGAAAGAGAAGAAGGCATAATTATGCCTCCTTCTCTTTGCTTAATAGTTAAAAATTTAGTAGATTTAGGGAGTGAAAATAATGAAAAAAAATAAGCTTATTTTTTGGGCTTTTGTAGGACCTTCTTTATTAGCTTTTACTTTAGTTGTTTTAGCACCTTTATTAATGGGGATTTATTATTCTTTTACTAATTGGAATGGAATTGCAGCAAATGTTAGTTTTGTAGGTTTAGATAATTATATAGAAATGTTTAACGATAGTAGTTTTTTAGATTCTTTTATATTTACTACTAAATTTACTATAGTTTCTGTTATAGCTGTTAATGCAATTGGTTTTGCTCTAGCTTTGTTAGTTACAAGAGGCTTAAAAATAAGTAACTTTTTGCGGACTATTTTTTTCATGCCCAATTTAATTGGTGGTTTGATTTTAGGGTTTATTTGGCAGTTTATTTTTACTAAAGGATTTGCGGCATTAGGAGAGTTAACTGGGCAAGGATGGTTATTAGGTTGGCTATCTAATCAGGAAACTGGATTTTGGGGTTTAGCAATTTTGTTAGCCTGGAAAATGTCTGGTTATGTAATGGTTATTTATGTAGCAGGAATTCAAGGAATCCCAGAGGAGTTAGTTGAAGCAGCTAAAATAGATGGTGCTAATGCTTGGGAGAGAGTCAAACATATTGTCTTTCCACTAATTAGACCGGCTTTTACTGCTAGTCTATTTTTAACTCTCTCTAATTCATTTAAATTATTTGATCCTAACTTATCTTTAACTAGTGGTGGACCAGCCCGCTCTACTGAAATGTTAGCTTTGAATATTTATAAAACTGCATTTACTTTTAGAGAAATGGGTGTAGCCCAAGCTAAGGCAGTTATATTTTTGATAGTTGTTGGTATTGTAACTCTTACTCAAGTCCATTTCACTAAAAAAGGCGAGGTGGAAATGTAATGAATAAACAAAAGAAATTAATTTTACGAATTATAAGTGTTTTATCTGCAGGATTATTTTTAGTACCATTTTATATTATGCTCATTAATTCCTTTAAAACAAAAAAACAATTGTTTTTAGATACTTTAGGTTTCCCAAAAACTTTTGATTTTAATAATTATATAGTGGCCTGGGAGAGATTAGAGTTTTTAAAAGTATTTTTCAACTCATTAATTATAACTGTAGGTAGTTTAACGATTGTAATTATTTTTTCTTCTATGGCAGCATGGATGTTACAAAGAACTAAATCAAAGTTGAGTACTTTCATCTTTTTTGTCTTTGTTGCTTCTATGTTAATTCCTTTTCAGGCAGTTATGTTACCTTTAGTTAGAATAATGGGTAAATTAAATTTATTGAATATGCCTGGTTTGATTTTTATGTATTTAGGATTTCAATCTAGTTTATCGATTTTTCTATACCATGGTTTTGTTAAAGGGATTCCTAAGGCATTAGATGAAGCAGCTATTATAGATGGTTGTAATTCATTTCAAATTTTTTGGTATATTATTTTTCCGTTATTAAAACCAATTACAATTACAGTATCTGTTTTAAATGCTGTTTGGATTTGGAATGATTATCTCTTACCATCACTTGTAATTAATAAAGAAGCGAGTCATACTATTCCACTACGTATTTTCTTCTTCTTTGGTGAATATACAAAACAGTGGCATTTAGCTATGGCAGGTCTTACTTTGGCAATTATCCCGGTTATAATCTTTTACTTCTTTGCTCAAAAACATATTATTAAAGGAGTTACTGATGGTAGTGTGAAATAATTATATATGAGTCTGTTTAAAGCTGAAGGCGATTTGAAGCCTTCAGCTTTTATATTCTGAATTGTGGGGGGATAAAAATGCTGAAAATAGGTCATCGAGGTACAGCAGCTTTAGCACCTGAAAATACTGCAGCTGGATTTAAAAAAGCGATAGATATGAATTTGGATATGGTGGAATTAGATGTGCAGCTGACTAAAGATGAAGAGGTAGTAGTGATTCATGATTATGATTTGCAGAGGGTAGCCGGAGTTGACGCTAAAATAGCAGATTTGACTTTAGATCAATTAAAAGAGATTGATGTTGCTAGTTATTTTGCAGCAGATTATGCAGAGCAGAGAGTCATGACTTTAACAGAAGTAATTGAGTTAGTTAGAAATGAATTGATGTTAAATATAGAATTAAAAATGATTGCTGAAAAAGAGCAGATATTGATTGATAAAGTGAAAAAAATACTGCGCCAAGAAAATTTTATAGGGCAGGTAATTATATCTTCATTTAATCATTGTTATGTCAAAGAGTTTGGCCCTGAATTCAAAACGGCTGTTTTGATTAACTCTCATCCAGTAGATGTAGTTGCTATGATTGAAAGTGCTAATGCTGATGGTGTTCATCCTAATCATAAATTATTAACTGCAGAATTGATTGAACAAGTACAGCAAGCAGGTTGTTTTGTTAATACTTGGACAGTTAATGATGAAAACAAAATTACTGAACTTAAAAGTTGGGGAGTTGACGGCATTGTTACGGATTACCCAGAGATAATATCTATATAAAGCTTCACTGTACAGTGAAGCTTTATAGCTAGAAGTAAGTAGCTAGGAGCTAGTAGTTAAAAACATAAAATCAAATTCAAAGCTGTGAACTGTTTTATGGTTTTGAATTTACTACTAGCTACTAGCTTTTATCTACTAGCTAGTGGCACTTTATATAGATTATTTTGAGTTTTTACAGAATATTAACACCTTCGTAATTTGATTGTAAAATACACTTGTTATACTTGAGATGGTCAGTGAGAAAGAGACAGGGCAAAAACCCTGTTATAAAAAATCATTACTATTTCTAGGGAGGAATTTAAGATGTTCAATCGGAAAACAGTTGCTTTATCTTTAGTATTACTTTTAACAGTTGGAATGCTATTTAGTGTAGCAGGTCAAGCTAATGCAGGATGGTGGCCATTTGGAGGCGACGAAAAGAAGGAAGAAACTAAGCAAGAGACTAAGAAAACTGAGGAAAATAAAAAAGAAGCTTCAGATAATAAGTTAGTTGTACAAGGTTCTTCTACAGTTTTACCAATTGCTCAAAAAGCAGCAGAGGTTTATATGAATAAAAAAGATGTTGAAATCACTGTTCGTGGTGGTGGATCTGGAAACGGTATTGCAGCATTAATTGATAATGCTACAGATATTGCAGATGCATCTCGATTTATTAAAAAAGATGAGTTTATGCAGGCGAGAGATAACGAGGTTTATCCTGTACCACATAGAGTTGCAATGGATGGAATTGCAGTTATCTTAAATGAAAACAATTCTGTAAGTAACATAACATTAGACGAAATCAAGAAAATTTATACAGGACAAATCACTAACTGGAAAGAATTAGGTGGACCTAACGAAGAAATTGTTGTAGTATCAAGAGACTCAAGTTCAGGTACATTCGAAGTGTTTGGAGAAATTGCTTTAGAAGGAGAAAGAGTTGCTCAAACAGCTTTAATGCAGTCTTCTAACGGTACAGTTGCAAGTACAGTTGCAGAAACTAAAGGTGCTATTGGTTATGTTGGTTTAGGTTACTTAGACAATGCAGGAATTAAAGCAGTTAAAGTTAATGGTGTTACTCCAACGAATGCTACAGTAGCAAGTGGGCAGTTCCCAATTGCTCGTCCATTATTCATGTTCACTGACGGTTGGCCAGAAGGTTTAACTGCACAGTTTATTAACTTTGTATTAAGTGCTGAAGGACAAGAAATTGTTAAAGCACAAGGATATGTTCCTTTACACTAAATAAAAATTAAGATTATGTTATTTGTTTAAAAAGGAAAACGAAAAAATAAAACCCTTAAATTTCAAGGAGGAAAATATATGTTTAATTCAAAAAGTTTAGTGTTAACTTTAGTTGCATTGATGTTAGTTACATTTTCTGCTGGGGCTTTTGCTGCGACTTTAAATATTCAAGGTTCTTCTACAGTACTTCCAATTGCTCAGAGAGCTGCTGAGGTATATATGGAAAACAATCCAGAAGTTAGTATTAGTGTTCGTGGTGGTGGATCTGGAAACGGTATTGCAGCATTAATTGATGATGCTACAGATATTGCAGATGCATCTAGATTTATCAAGAATAAAGAATTAAATCAGGCAGTTGATAACGGAATTCAGCCGGTACCACATAGAGTTGCAATGGATGGAATTGCAGTTATCTTAAATGAAAATAATTCTGTAAGTGATTTAACATTAGACGAAATCAAGAAGATTTATACAGGACAAATCACTAACTGGAAAGAGTTAGGTGGACCTAATAAAGAGATCGTTGTAGTATCAAGAGACTCAAGTTCAGGTACATTCGAAGTGTTTGGAGAAATAGCTTTAGAAGGGGCAAGAGTTGCTCAAACAGCTTTAATGCAGTCTTCTAACGGTACAGTTGCAAGTACAGTTGCAGAAACTGAAGGGGCTATTGGCTATGTTGGTTTAGGTTACTTAGACAATGCAGGCATTAAGGCAATAAAAGTTAATGGTGTAAATCCGACAAATGCTACAGTAGCAAGTGGTGAGTTCCCAATTGCTCGTCCATTATTCATGTTTACTGACGGTTGGCCAGAAGGCTTAACTGCAAAGTTCATTAACTTTGTATTAAGTGCTCGCGGTCAAGAAATTGCTGAGCAACAAGGCTATGTTCCATTACACTAATCTAATTTAGATTGGATACTACTTTTCCAGGGGGAATATCTCCCTGGAAATTTATTTTATAAAAAGAATAAATTGATATAAAAAATCTTGTTAACTTAATTTTAACATTTTGTTAATATTCTATTAACAAAGTTATGTTATTTTATAAATGTATGTGTCTAAGAAATTATATTATTATATTTAATTTGTTAATAATTAATATTCAAATATATAAATGATTCATTTACTACAGGGATTTTAAAATAGGAGGAGAGATATTAAATGCACTGGAAGACAAAAGAGAAAGTAGTGGAAAATGTACTCTTTATTTTTGCCCTCTCTTCAATAATCTTTTTAACGGGGATAGTTATTGTGTTATTTAGAGAAGGGTTACCTATTTTTGGGAAAGTAGGTATTTTGGAATTTATTTTCGGCCCAGAATGGTATCCAACTTATGATCCACCTGGCTATGGAATTTTACCATTGATTATGGGGTCATTTGTAGTGAGTGTAGGAGCAATGATTTTATCAGTTCCCTTTGGAGTAGCTTCTGCAATTTTCATTTCGTATATCTTGCCGAAAAATTTAAAGAAAGTTGTAAAGCCAGTAGTTGAGTTATTAGCTGGTGTACCATCTGTAGTTTATGGTTTATTTGGTATGAAGATTTTAGGACCGTTTATTGCTAAGGTATTTGGTCTGCCGACTGGGTTAACTGGTTTAACAGCAGCAATTATGTTAGGAATAATGGCTTTACCAACTATAATTAGTATTGCTGAAGATGCGATTACTTCTGTACCTAAAAGTTTTAGGGATGCCTCTTTGGCTTTAGGTGCTACACGATGGGAAACAATTCGTAATGTGATTGTTCCTACTGCATCATCAGGAATTGTTACAGGAATTATTTTAGGTATGGGACGTGCAATTGGTGAAACAATGACAGTTTTAATGGTAGCTGGAGGAGCTGCAATAATCCCAGAAATGCCAAGTTTAGCTAAACCTTTAGCTCCATTATTAGATCCGTTACGTCCAATGACGTCTACAATAGCAGCTGAAATGGGAGAAACAGCTGTAGGAAGTCCTCATTACCACTCTTTATTTGGTATAGCAATTATTTTGTTCGTGATCACTCTATTCTTCAATATAATTGCGGATGTATTATCACAACGATTTAAGGAGAAGGTGAGTGGAGAATGAAAAATAATAACTTACAGTATCGTCATTTAAAAGAAAAGTTTGTATTCAGTATATTAGGTTTAACATTATTAGCGGCAGTTGGAATTTTAGGTTTAATTATTTACTTTATTTTTAGCAAAGGAATTGGAGTTGTTGATTTAGAATTTTTAACTCAGATGCCGACTAATGGTATGACTGAGGGAGGTATTTTACCAGCTTTATTAGGCTCATTTTACTTAGTATCAGGGTCTATATTGTTTGCTGCTCCTTTAGGAGTTTTCGCAGCAATTTATATGACAGAATATGCCGATAAGAGTAAAACCCTTAGAATGATTAGAATTGGAGTTAATAATTTAGCTGGTGTACCGTCTGTAGTATTTGGTTTATTCGGTTTATCAGTCTTTGTTAAGTTTTTTAATTTTGGTGTATCAATTTTATCGGGATCGTTAACATTAGGAATTGTTATTTTACCGACAATTATTAGAGCTTCTGAAGAGGCTTTAATGGCTGTGCCTGATGAATATAGACATGCTTCGCTGGCTTTAGGGATTACCAAATGGGAAACGATTAAACGAGTTGTATTACCTGCTTCTATTCCTGGGATTATTACCGGATGTATTTTAGGAGTAGGACGAGTAGCAGGTGAAACTGCACCAATTATCTTTACTGCAGCTACTTTTTATACAGCTAACTTACCTACATCAGTTTTTGATGAAGCAATGGCATTACCTTATCATATTTATGCTTTAGTAACTGCTGGTACTTCACCAAAGCAAGTCCCTTTAGCTTATGGAACAGCAGTAGTATTATTGTTCCTAGTGATTAGTATTAATTTAGTAGCTACTTTGATTAGAAATCATTATGGAAGATTAAATGATTAACTTTTATTGTAAATAGGTGTTGCCTCTTTAAGCTGAAAGATTAAGAAAAATAAGTTAGTAATAAAGTGAAATATACAAGGAGGACTTAATGATGGAAAATGAAACTAAAACGATTGAAATTAAAGATTTAGATTTTTATTATGGTGATTTTCAAGCGTTAGAAAATGTAACTTTTGATATTCCAGAAAATAAGGTTACAGCGCTAATTGGCCCTTCGGGATGTGGAAAGTCAACATTTTTAAGAACAATAAACCGAATGAACGATTTAATAGATGGTACTAGAGTTGATGGTGATGTAATAGTAGAAGGCGATGATATTTACAAAGATGAGATTGATGTTGTAGAATTGAGAAAAGAAGTAGGAATGGTATTCCAAGAACCTAATCCTTTTCCTAAATCTATTTATGATAATATCGCTTATGGGCCAAGAGCTCATGGGATTACTGATACGGAAAAGTTAGATGAGATAGTTGAGAATAGTCTAAAACATGCTGCTTTATGGGATGAAGTTGATGATAGATTAGATCAGTCGGCGATTGGTATTTCTGGTGGACAGCAGCAGCGATTATGTATTGCCCGAGCGTTAGCAGTAGATCCAGATATTTTATTGATGGATGAGCCTACTTCTGCTTTAGACCCTGTGGCAACGGCTAAAATTGAAGATTTGATTGATGATTTAAAAGAAGAGTATACAATTGTAATTGTAACTCACAGTATGCAACAGGCAGCTCGAATTTCTGATTATACTGCTTTCTTCTTAATGGGAGAGGTTATTGAACATGGTCCAACTCAGAAAATATTTGAAAAACCAGAGAACCAAAAGACTGAGGACTATATTACGGGAAGATTTGGATAATAAATCAAACTTGATAAATTTTAACAAGTAGCATATAATTAAATATAATCTAGTTTGAGAATAGTTATAGATTATATTTAAGGGGAGGAGATAGTAATGAGAAAAAGTTTTGAACATCAATTAGAAGATTTGAATCAAGACTTATTGAAATTAGGGAGTATGGTAGAGGAAAGAATTCATAAAGCTATTACTGCTCTAAAAAATAAAAACGATGAATTAGCTCAACAAGTAGTTGAAAACGATGATGAAATAGATGATTATCAGATGGAAATTGAACAAGAGTGTATCAATTTAACAGCTTTACAGCAGCCGGTAGCTAAAGATTTAAGAAGAATTAATATGGTTTCTAAGATGGCTACGGATTTAGAACGGATTGCTGATTTAGCTCAAAATATAGCTGAAATTGCTTTAGAATTATCTGCTAGTGATTATGTAAAGCCATTAGTAGACCTTCCGAAAATGGGAGAAATAGCACAAGAGATGATCCATGATGCTTTAGATGCTTTTGTTAATTCTAATGCAGATAAGGCGAAAGAAGTTGCGCAAAGAGATAGTAAAATTAATGATTTAGATGAACAGATTTTACGAGAACTTCTTACTTATATGGTAGAAGATCCTAAAACTGTGCAGCAATCTAATGACTTAATTTTTGTTAGTAGATACTTAGAGAGAATTGGTGACCATGTCACAAATATCTGCGAAGATATTGTCTACATCATAACTGCAGAAAGAGTTAGTTATTAACTATTAAGATTAGCCCCCGGTTTCGGGGGCTTTTTATTTATAGTAATGAGTGATGAGTAATTAGTGATGAGAAAAGAGTGATCAGTAGAAAATCAAAACTGTTTACTTTTTACTTGTCACTATTAAGTGTCACTGAAGGTGACACTTAATACAGAAAATAAGAAGGTATTAGCACTTTAAAATAGAATAATATAATAAACTAATCCTAAAACCTAGAAAGGACATGATCTTTTGTGAGAGACTATAGTAGGTTGAATAGTCCTGTAAAAAAATCAGGTCATAAATTTAATAAAAAAGCTAATCTATTGATAAAATTATTATTAATTCTAATTTTAATTTCTTTGATTTTTTTAGTAGTAATTAATTTGTTAGGTTATAATTCTAATAATATAATAGTAACTAATTATGATACTATTAGTAATCAATTTAAATCTACTGCTTTAATTATTAGAGATGAAGAAGTAGTATTTGCGCCTCAAGCAGGTCAAATTGAATTAAATGTCTCTGAAGGAGAGAGGGTTAGTGCTGGCAATTTAATTGCTACTATTAGACGTGGGAAGAAAGACAATGAATTATATAATTATGAACCAGGAATTATTAGTTACAAAGTAGATGGTCTAGAGAATAGTTTAGAGCGAGAAGATATAAGTGATTTGAGTTATAAAAAAATTTCTAAACTGAAAGGTAGTATTAATGTAGTTGAATCTGGTGAGAGTATTAATGCTGGGCGACCATTGTTTAAAGTGATTAATAATTTCAATTTTTATTTAGCAGTATTATTGCCTGAGGGAGAATTACAGAATTATGAACTGCAGGATAAAGTAGAGATTGTTTTTTCTAAATTTCCTACCCAGATTTTGAAAGGTAGAGTTTATAAAACAATCTTAGATTCTCCACAAAACATTATGGTTTTAAAAGTTGATAGATTTCTCCCGAAATTAATAGATTTAAGAAAAGTAAGAGTCAAAGTAGTTAAAGAAAGATATCATGGGATTGTAGTACCTGAAGATGCAATTATTGAAGAAAATGAAAAAACTAAAGTTCGTATTCGAGGCTATGTCAAAGATTATACAAAAGAAGTAAAAGTAAAAGCTAAAATAGAGGATAAAGTGATAATTAAAAAAGGGCTTAGTCCGGGAACAAAGGTTATTTTAAATTAAAAAGGGGGGCTCGACCATGGAAAAAATTTATGTGTTAGATACTAATGTAATATTACATGATCCACAGTCAATATTTTCTTTTGAAGATAACCAAGTAATTATTCCAATGATAGTTTTAGAAGAGGTTGATCAACAGAAGAAGCGTCAAGATTCAGTGGGTCGTAATGCTCGAGTTTTTTCTAGATATTTAGATGATTTAAGAGAAAAATATAGCTTATCTGAAGGTGCTCAATTAGATAATGGTGGAATACTAAAAACTGAAATAACTGTACCAGAGTTAAATAGGTTACCTTCATTATTTGATGAAACTAAAGCTGATAATTTTATTTTAGAAACAGCATTAAAAGTAGAAGAAGAAACTGATAAACCAGTTATTTTAGTTTCTAAAGATATTAATATGAGAATTAAAGCTAGTATTATTAATAGTATTGAAGCAGAAAATTATGAAACTGATGCAGTAGATATTAATGAACTATATTCAGGGATCGCTGATATTGATTTGAGTTCATCAGAAATTGATCAATTTTATAATCAAGAAGGATTAGAAGTTGATGGTTTAGATATAACTCAAGATTTAATGGCTAATGAGGTAGTTAATTTAGAAGATAAATTAGGAAGTTCACAGTCGGCATTAGGAATTTATGAAGCGCAAAGAGAAATGATTAGACCATTTATTTTTAGTTCTCGTGATGTCTGGGGTATTAATGCTCGAAATCGAGAACAACGTGGTGCTTTTGAACTACTACTCAATGATGATATTAAATTAGTTACATTAGTAGGTAAAGCTGGAACGGGAAAGACATTATTAGCTTTAGCTTCTGGGCTGCATAAAGTATTAGAAGAAAATAAATATAAAAGGTTAATTGTAACTCGTCCAATTATGCCAATGGGTAAAGATATTGGTTATTTGCCAGGAGATAAACGAGAAAAGTTAGCACCATGGATGAAGCCAATTTTTGACAATATGGAGTTTTTATTAGGCGGTAGAGACAAAAATGCTGCTAGTGCTTTAGCAGATTTAGAGGAACGCGATTTATTAGAAATGGAAGCAATTACTCATATTAGAGGACGAAGTATTCCTAATCAATTTATGATTGTTGATGAAGCTCAAAATTTAACACCTCATGAAGTTAAAACAATTGTAACTCGAGTAGGAGAAAATACTAAAGTGATTTTAACTGGTGATCCTTATCAGATCGATCATCCTTATCTAGATAGCGATAGCAATGGTCTAACTTATTTAGTTGAACGCATGAAAGATAAAGAAATAACAGGTCATATTACACTAGTTAAAGGAGAAAGATCAGAACTGGCGGAACTAGGAGCAAGTTGCCTATAGAACTAAAGCAACTTTTTTATACCACAGCATATAGATTGCGCAGATAATAAGCTCTAAGCACAGTGACTAGGGCGACACGAAGAGTTTTCTGGTTTATGAAAACTCGGAGGGAGCAATCAGGGTTAGCTATAGAACTAAAGCAACTTTTTTATACCACAGCATATAGATTGGGTAGATAATAAGCTCTAAGTACATTGACTAGGGCGACACGGAGTGAACTAGGTGCAAGTTGCTTATAAACTTGAAATAAAGTATAGTTTAGTTATAAAATATAAACAGGCTATAATCTTTAATTTGTTGTTAGTGAATTTAATCAATAAATTAGAGGTTATAGCCTCTATTAGGGGAGGGAATAATCAATAGTGAGTATTAAAGAAAGATTAGCAGAGATTCAGAATAAAATTGTAGCTGCAGCAAGAAGAGTTAACCGTGATCCAAAAGAAATAAAATTAATAGCTGTATCTAAAAATCAAGAATTAGCTAAAATAGATAGTCTGCAGGAAGAAGGAGTAGTGGATTTTGGAGAAAGCAGAGTTCAAGCATTAAGAGATAGATATGAACAATTTCCTGAAGTGAAGTGGCATATGATTGGACACTTGCAGCGTAACAAAGTTAAGTATTTGGCCCGTATGGAAAGATGTGAACTAATTCATTCCTTGGATAGCTTGCGCTTAGCTAAAAAAATTAATAAACGAGCCGGCATGGAAGATAGAGTCATGAAAGCATTAGTGCAGGTTAATATTGCCGAGGATGAGAATAAATACGGTTTATATGCTTCTGAAATAATTGATTATTTGCATCAGGTGTCTGATTTTGAAAATTTACAAATCAAAGGATTAATGACTATTTTACCTCATGTTGATGATGCTGAAGAACTAAGACCTTATTTTAAAGAAATGAAAAATTTGTTTGACCGAATTAAAGAAGAAAATATATCCCAGGTAAAAATGGATGAATTATCGATGGGAATGAGTAATGATTTTGAAGTAGCGATTGAAGAAGGAGCTACTATGATTAGATTAGGGCGAAGTCTATTTGGTTCTAGAGGTTATTAGAAATCTAACTAAGATTAAGTTTAAGCTTAGAAAAAAATAAAATAGGAAATATTATGAGTTTAATTATCTGTTTAAAATGAAATTAGGAAGGTGGGAGAGAATGATAGAAGAAAAAGTTGGATTTATTGGTGCTGGTTCAATGGCTGAAGCATTAATTGAAGGTCTGTTAGAACAGCAAATTATTGCTCCGGATGACTTATATATCAGCGATATTAATAAATCTCGCCTCGATGAGCTAACTGCTAAATATGAAATTAATCAAGCAACTACTAATAATGCATTAGTGTCTAAAGCAGATTATATTATTTTAGCAGTTAAACCGCAGGTTATAGGGCAAGTCTTAGAAGAAGTTGGCCCTAAAATCACTGCTCAACAGACAGTTTTTTCTATAGCCGCAGGGGTAGAGACTAATCAAATTGAAGCGAATTTAGATCAAGTTCCAGTAGTTAGATTAATGCCCAATACTGCTGCTTTGATTGGTGAAGCAGCTATTGCTTATTCCTTGGGTAGTTATGCTGGAAAAGAAACAGCAGCAGTAGTAGAAGAGCTGTTTAGTGCATCAGGAACTGTAACTAAAGTTAAAGAGAATTTGATGGATGCTGTGACGGGATTAAGTGGTAGTGGTCCTGCATATATCTATTTGATTATTGAAGCTTTATCTGATGCAGGAGTAAATATGGGACTACCGCGCGAAAAATCTACTGAATTAACTTTACAAACCATAATTGGAGCTGCTAAAATGGTAAAAGAGTCAGACTTACATCCAGGAGAGTTAAAAGATATGGTTACTTCCCCTGGAGGGACTACAATCAAAGGTATGCAGCAGCTTGAAGAATCAGGAGTGCGTGGTATTTTATATAATACAGTAGAAGCAGCAGCAAATAAATCACAAGAATTAAAAAAGGAGTGAAATTAGTGGTAGAGTTAATTATTAAACTTTTGCATATAGGATACGATATATACAGTTTTATGATTTTAGCTAGAATAATAGCTTCATGGGTGCAGCCGCCGAAAGATAATGAGTTCATGAGACGATTTTTACGTTTTGTTTATGAGGCTACTGAGCCAGTGTTAGCCCCATTGAGACAGTTAATACCTATTCCAGCAATTGATTTATCTCCGATTGTAGCATTGTTATTGCTACAGTTTATTGTTAATGGTTTATCAGATATTTTACGTAGATTAGCGTATTAAATTGAGGTGGAAGTATGTTATTTGATAAAGAAAGATTATTGTCACAATTTCAAGATGAAGAAAAAATCGTGCTAGATAAAGTATTAGATAAAGCAGAAGAAGCTCTCCGGACTCATAAAGTAGCATTTACTAAATTTTTGAACCCGCATCATCTGTATTTGGCTCAAGAAATGCTAGACCAAGTTAGAGATTTGAAATATTTACTATATGGAGCTTATCAACAGGCTGAAAGACAAAGGCTAGCTGTTATGCCTGACTATTATATAGAAGATATGGTAGATTCTCCATTAACTTTATTAGATATTAGTGGTCAGTTTAAATTTCAAGATGTTAGCCACCGTGATTTTTTGGGAGCGATTTTGGGGACAGGAATAAAAAGAGAAATGGTAGGCGATTTAGTACTTTATAAAGAAGGATGTCAAGCTATCATTGCCCCTGAAATCAAAGACTACCTTATCTATAATTTAGAACAGGTACATAAAATAGGAGTAGAAGTTAAAGAAATTAGTTTTGATCGACTTCAAGTAGAACCACAAAGAATTAAAAAGATTAAAAGTACTGTAGCTTCTTTGAGATTAGATTCAGTAGCTAGTTCTGGTTTTGGGACTTCCCGGAGTAAAATGAGTAAAATAATTGAACAAGGTAAAGTAAAAGTTAATTGGCAAGTAGTAGAAGATCCAGCTTATTTTTTAGATGAAGATGACCTCCTATCAATTAGAGGGCGATGTAGAGTAGAAATTGATGAATTCAGAGGAAAATCAAGAAAAGATCGAATTAAATTAACCTTAAAGCGCTATTTATAAAGGGAGGATTAATTTTATGGACTTAACTCCAGACGAAATTGCAGATAAAGAATTTAAGAAGAGTTTTGCTTTGTGGTCCTATGATGATAATGAAGTAAAAGAATTTTTAGAATTAGTTTCTATTTGCTATGAAGAAGCCTTAGTCAAAAACAGAAAATTGGAAGAAAAAATGGAAGATTTAAAAACAGACTTAGAAAGAGAAAAAGAGAAGGTTGAAGCTAAAAAAAGAGAAGCCGCAGAAATCAAAGAAGATGCGCAATCTGAGGCAGAAAGAATTATTAAAGAAGCTGAGCAAGAAGCTCAAAAGATCAAAGATGAAGCTGAATTAAAAGCAGAAAGAATTATCAATCAGTCTAAAAAAAGAGCTAGTAAAGTAATAGATATAGAAAAAGAAGTAAAAAGTGATTTTAAAAACTTATTTACTTATTTATTAAATTCTTTAGAAAATGAAAGTGATTTAGAAGAAATTGAAGATAAATTCAATCAATTAGTTCAGAATCCGGAGGGGGAAGAATGGAACGAAGAATAGCTGTAGTGGGGATTATTATTAATAATAGAGAAGAAGCTGCAGATAGAGTTAATGATGTTTTAAGTAATTATGGAGATTTGGTTGTAGGTAGAATGGGTTTACCATATGAAGATAGAGATATGAATATTATTTCATTAATTGTGGATGGTACTAATGACCAACTAGGTGCTTTGGCAGGTAAATTAGGTAACATTAACGGAGTTAAAGTCAAAACTATGATGACAGAATAAGTTAAGATTAAGACTAAGACTTAATTTGATTAAAAGGAAAATTAGATAGCAATCATTGAGTGAGGGATAAAAAATGACAATAGGTATTATTGGAGCAATGGAAATTGAAATCGAATTATTAAAAGAAGATTTGGAGTTAAAAAGTAAATTAGAAAAAGCTAGTATGACTTTTTATTCAGGAAATTTGGCTGGGCAAGAAGTTGTATTAGTTAAATCAGGTATTGGGAAAGTTAATGCTGGAATCTGTACTCAAATTTTGGTAGATGAATTTGATATAGATCAACTTATTTTTACTGGAGTTGCTGGAGCTATTGACCCTGCATTAGAAGTAGAGGATATAGTTGTTTCTACTGATTTAGTACAGCATGATGTCGATGCGACAGCATTTGGTGATCGTAAGCCAGGTGAAATACCTGAATTAGCTAAGATATCATTTGAGGCAGATGAAAATTTAGTTGATTTAGCATTTAATGCTGGTAAAGATATTCTTAAATCCGAATCAAATCAAGTCTATAAAGGAAGAATACTATCAGGGGATCAGTTTATCTCTGATAAAGTAAAAGTTAAAAAATTAAAAGAGCAGTTTGGTGGTTATTGTACAGAAATGGAAGGGGCAGCAGTAGCTCAAGCAGCTTATCTTAATCAACTACCGTTTGTGATCATTCGTTCTATTTCTGATAAGGCAGATGAAGAAGCAGATATTTCTTTTGAAAAATTTGCTAAAGAAGCAGCCCAACATTCATATAAAATTGTAATTGCTATTTTGAAAAAATTAATTAGTAGTTGACGTAATTTAAGAGTTGTATTATAATGATATACAAAATGAATACTAAAATAAATGCGATGATGGAGAAGAGTAGATAAAGTGAAAGTGATAGCGAGACAGGGATGGTGGAAGCCTGTTTAACGGGAAACTTTATTGAAGATCATCTCTTAGCTATTCTAATGAACATAAGTATAATTCTTAGTAGTTAGAATCGGTGCGAATCGTTAATTTTAAAAGTGAGTATGTGTTTAACATATATTAACTAGGGTGGTACCGCGAGTAGACCTCGTCCCTGATCAGGGATGAGGTTTTTTATTTTGGGTTGGCAACTATGATTAAGCAAATGATTTAATTAAGAGGATTATTATATTATATAAAGGGGTGCATGAAAAAATGGATTATAAAGATACGTTAAATTTACCGGAAACAGATTTCTCGATGAGAGCTAATTTATCTGAACGAGAACCTGATTTTCAAGAGTTTTGGAAAGAAAAAGAAGTATATGAAAAAGCACAAGAGCAAAGAAAGGGTGCAGAAAAGTTTATTCTACATGATGGTCCTCCTTACGCTAATGGAGATATTCATATTGGTCATGCTTTGAATAAAACTTTAAAGGACATTGTAACTAGATATAATCACTTAAAAGGTTATCAGTCTCCGTATATTCCTGGTTGGGATACACATGGATTACCGATTGAACACAAAGTAACTAAAGATTTAAGTGAAGAAGAAAGAAAAGAATTAAGTACTAAAGAGTTAAGAGAAGAATGTGAAGAATATGCTCTTAAATATGTAGAAAGACAAAAAGAACAGTTTAAAAGATTAGGTGTTTGGGGCGATTGGGATAATCCTTATATTACTTTAGAACCAGAATATGAAGCAAAACAGATTGAAGTATTTGGAGAGATGGCTTTAGAAGGTTTATTTTATCAAGGTTTAAAACCAGTTCATTGGTGTACTAGTTGTGAAACAGCATTGGCTGAAGCTGAGATTGAATACGAAGAAATTAATGGACCTTCAATTTATGTTAAATTTCCAGTAAAAGATGGGGCAGAACTAGGAGGAGTAGAACTTAGTGATGAAGATTATGTGGTTATTTGGACTACTACCCCTTGGACAATTCCTTCTAATTTAGCAATTACTGTTCACCCGGATTTTGAATATGTGATTGCAGAAGCTGATGGCGACAAAATTGTAGTAGCTAAGAAATTATTAGAAGAAGTAGCTAAAACTTGTGATATTGAAGAGTACCAAGTGTTATCAGAATTTAAAGGAGAAGATTTAGAAGGAGTAGTTTGTAATCATCCTTTCTTCGAGCGGGAATCACCAATTATTTTAGGAGAACATGTTACTCTAGAAAGTGGTACAGGTTGTGTTCATACTGCACCAGGACACGGTCATGAAGACTATGTTGTAGGTCAAGAATATGGACTTGATGTTTATGCTCCAATGGATGATAAAGGGTACTTTACTGAAGAAGCAGGAGAAGACTTTGCTGGAAAACATTATGATAAAGCAAATATTAAAGTAACAGATCTATTAAAAGAAGATGATTTATTAATGGATTTAAGCTTTGTTGATCACTCTTATCCTCACTGCTGGAGATGTAAGAATCCAGTTATATTTAGAGCGACAAAACAGTGGTTTGCATCGGTAGATGAAATTAAAGATGATGCTTTAGAAGCAATCAAAAATGTTGATTGGTATCCTGAATGGGGAGAAGGTCGCATTGAAAATATGGTAGCAGATAGAAATGATTGGTGTATTTCTCGTCAGAGAGTATGGGGTGTACCAATTCCTATCTTTTATTGTGAAGATTGTGGTGAACCATTAATTACAGAAGAAAGTTTAAATAGTGTACAAGAATTATTTGCTAAAAAAGGATCTGGCAGTTGGTATGAGCTTGATGCAGATGATATTTTACCGGCTGATATTAAATGTGAAGCTTGTGGTCATGATAAATTTGCCAAAGAAACGGATATTATGGATGTTTGGTTTGACTCGGGTGCTAGTCATGCCTCAGTTTTAGAAAATTATGATGAATTAACAAGACCAGCTGATTTATATTTAGAAGGTACAGATCAGTATCGTGGTTGGTTTAACTCTTCTTTATTAACTTCTATCGCTGCTAGAGATGAAGCACCATATAAAGCTGTTGTAACTAATGGTTTTACGGTTGATGAAAAAGGAAAGAAAATGTCTAAATCAGTAGGGAATGTAATTTCTCCTCATGAGATCATTGATCAATATGGAGCAGATATTTTGAGACTGTGGGTTGCTTCTTCTAACTTTAAAGAAGATGTAAGAGTATCTGATAAGATTTTACAGGAAAATGCTGAGGTTTATCGTAGAATTAGAAATACATCTCGCTTTATTTTAGGGAACTTAGCTGATTTCAATCCTGCAGAAGATAGTATGGATTTTGAAGACTTAACCGAACTTGACCGTTGGGCATTAATGAAACTACAAAAAGTAGTTGAAGTAGCAAATGAAGCATATGAAGATTATGAATATCATCGTGTTTATCATGCAGTTCATAATTTCTTTAGAGTAGAGATGAGTTCTTTCTATATGGATGTTATAAAAGATAGATTATATGTGTTAGAACCAACTAATGAGGTTAGACGTTCTGGCCAAACTGCATTATATGAAATTTTAGTAACATTAACTAAAGTAATGGCTCCAATTTTAGTGCATACTACTGAAGAAATTTGGCAAGAACTACCTGGTGAGCAAAGTGAAAGTGTCTTCTTAAGTGAATGGCCTGAATTGAAAGCAGACTATTTTGATGAAGAATTAGAAGATAAATGGGCTAAATTGCGAGAAATCAGAAAAGATGTTTCTAAATCTTTAGAGATAGCTCGTAATAATGAATTAATTGGACATTCTTTAGATGCTGAAATAGAATTATATCCAAATGAAGATGTATATAAGTTCTTAACTAACTTTGATGACTTAGCAGAATTATTTATTGTTTCTAAAGCTAATTTACATGAGCCTGATGCTACAGCAGAAGAAGATGTATATCAGGGTGAAGAAACAGCAATTAAAGTAAAAGTTAAGCATGCTCCGGGAGAAAAATGTGAAAGATGTTGGCATTATAGCCCAACTGTAGGAGAAGATGAAGAAAATCCAGAAATTTGTGCTAGTTGTTCTGATATTCTAGCAAAATTATAAATTTGAAAACTACAGTTAGAAAAAGGTCTGCAACAAGCCGTTGCAGACCTTTTTAATTTAAACCCCGAATAAAACAGATAGGTGTTAGATTTTTTAAATCATTTAAAGGAATTATATATGTTTGAGCAGTATAATAATAATAAGAATTAAAAATGTATAATTGCAGGTCAAGTACTTGCAAAATTGTTTCTACTTATGATATATTAATACAAGCACATAATCTATATAAAGTGGCACTATCGTGCCACTAGCTAGTAGATAAAAGCTAGTAGCTAGTAGTAAATTCAAAACCAAAAAACAGTTCATAGCTAGAAATTATTGAATACTAGGTTAATGTTTTAGGTTTTGAATTTGATTTTATTTTTTAACTATTAGCTCCTAGCTACTTACTTCTAGCTATAAAGTTTCACTGAAAGTGCAACTTTATATAGATAATTCATAGCTAGGGGGAATAACTATGGGGATTAAATTAATTAATATTGGTTTTGGTAATATTGTAGCAGCAAATAGAATTATAGCTATTGTTAGCCCTGAATCCGCACCGATTAAGAGAGTTATTCAAGATGCTCGAGATCGGGGCATGTTAATTGATGCTACCTATGGCCGCCGTACAAGAGCTGTAGTAATCACTGATAGTGATCATGTTATCTTATCGGCTGTACAGCCTGAGACTGTTTCACAGCGATTAGATGATGATGAATAAGAATGCAAGGAGGCTCAAATAGGATGTTGAAGCAGCAAGATAAAAGAGGGAATTTGATAATTTTATCAGGTCCTTCTGGAGTGGGAAAAGGAACTATATTATCAGCTTTAATGGATAACTATGATGATATACATTATTCGATTTCGGCTACCACTAGAGAAGCCCGAGTTGGTGAAGAAGATGGTGAAGACTATTATTTTATATCAGAAGATAAATTTGAATCTTTAGTGGAAAAAGATGATTTTTTAGAATGGGCTCAAGTTCATAATAATTATTATGGTACTCCTAAAAAATATGTGGAAGAAAATCTTAATCAAGGAGAAGATGTAATTTTAGAAATTGATATCCAAGGAGCCCAACAGATTAAAGAGAAGTTTCCGCAGGGGGTTTTTATATTTTTATTACCACCTTCACTAGAAGAATTAAAATCAAGAATTCATCATCGAGGTACAGAAACTGAGGATGCTATTCAGACTAGAATGAAGAATGCTAAAAAAGAGATGAATAAGGTAGAAGATTATGATTATGCAGTAGTTAATGATGAGATTGAAGAAGCTATTAATAAATTAGAAGCAATTATTATTGCTGAAAGATGTAAAGTGAAAAGTTAAGATTAAGTTTAAGTTCATACAACACATTAGATCTCGATTTAAAAATTTTATTCAGACTAAAACTAAAACAGCAAGGAGGAATTATTATGTTAGCAGGAATAAACAAAGATGAAGTACTTGAGAAATGTGGAGGATCTACTTTTATTGCATCTGTAATTGCAGCAAAAAGAGCAAGAGAGATTCATCAAGAGAAGAATGAATTATTAGATGAAGAAGAGTATAATGGTGTAACACCTGTTTCTAAAGCTTATGAAGAGATTATTGCTGGTAAAATAAAACCTAAGGAGTAATTAATGATGCTAGAAGATAAGAACATTGTTGTAGGTGTTACAGGTGGTATCGCTGCTTATAAAGCAGTTCAAATAGTTAGTAGTCTAACGAAATTAGGGGCCAATGTAGAAGTGATTATGACTGAATCAGCTACAGAATTTGTTAAGCCATTAACTTTTCAATCAATAAGTCATAATCCAGTCCGGCAAGATATGTTTACTCCACCGAAAAATTGGGATGTGGAGCATATCTCCTTAGCTCAAAAAGCTGATTTGATGCTGCTTGCTCCAGCAACAGCTAATATGATTGGTAAATTAGCTAATGGAATTGCTGATGATATGTTATCTACTACTGTTATGGCTACTACAGCCCCAGTTTTAATTGCTCCAGCTATGAATAATAAAATGTATGAAAACCCTATTGTGCAAGATAATATAAGTTATTTAAAGAAGCATAATTATAAGTTCATTGAAGCAGATGCGGGTTATTTAGCTTGTGGTACAGTTGGGAAGGGTAGATTACCTGACCCAGAAGAAATTGTACAACAATCTATAGTAGAGATATTAAGCACTGAAGAATTAACAGAAAAAAAAGTGTTAGTTACTGCTGGTGGTACTCAAGAAGATTTAGATCCCGTAAGGTATTTAGGGAATTATTCTACTGGTAAGATGGGCTATAATTTAGCGCGAGTAGCTCAAGTAGAGGGAGCTGATGTAACATTGGTTTCAGCCCCTACTAATTTAAATAAACCAAATGGTGTAGACCTAGTAGAGATTAAAAGTGCTGAGGAAATGTATCAACAGGTAATGGAATTGCAGGAGGAGCAAGATATAATTATTATGGCTGCTGCAGTTGCAGATTATAGACCTGTTAATAGGGAAGTGCAGAAAATAAAGAAAAGCTCGGACGAGCTTAGATTAGAATTAGAAAGAACAACTGATATTTTATCCCAATTGGGTCAGGTCAGAGATGATGAACAAGTATTAGTTGGTTTTGCTGCTGAAACTGAAGATTTGTTAGCTAATGCTCAACAAAAATTAAAGGAAAAGCAGGCGGACTTAATTGTAGCTAATGATGTTTCGGCTTCTGATATTGGCTTTGCTAGTGATGATAATCAAGTAACTTTGATTAGTGAACAAGGGCAAAAGAAAATTAAAAAAGCTAATAAATTAAAAATTGCTATTCAAATCTTTAATGAAATTATGCAACTAGCTGCAGATAAGGAGTGATAAAATGACAGAAGAAATTGAAATCGAAAGTTTTAAATTAGACCACACTAAAGTTGATGCTCCCTATGTTAGAGAAGCTGGAGAGTTAACAACTCCAAGTGGTGATATTATTAAAAAGTATGATTTGAGATTGATGCAGCCTAATCAAGGAGTTATTCCTACAGCTGCTATGCATACTATTGAACATTTATTAGCCGGTTTTATGAGGGAGAAGATAGATGCTATTATAGACCTTTCGCCTATGGGCTGTAGAACAGGATTTTATTTAAGTAAAATTGGTGAAACTGAAATTGAAGAAGTAGAGGATGCTTTAATTTCTTCTTTAGAAGAAATTTTAGAAACGGAAGATGTTCCAGCTACTACAGCTAAAGAATGTGGGAATTATCGTGACCACTCTTTATTTGGAGCGCAAGAATATGCTCAGGAAATCTTAACTGGATTTAAAAGTAGTTAATACTTCTTTTGACAAAGTTCTATAAATTAGTTATAATCGTAGCTAGTAAGGTAGTAGATTGTAGTAAGGTAGAGATTGTTTTTATATGTATATATATGTAGAAAAGTAGTAGTGGTAGAATAGTAATAGGGAATTTACTGAACTATTTTCAAATGATTTTAACCACTCCTACTGGGAGTGGTTTTTATTATATTAAAAAAGCTAAAAATTATTAATTTTGAAAGGGTGAGAATAAATGAGAACTCGAGTAGTGAGTATTTTAATGATATTATTAATGGTGGTAGTAGTAGGATGTGGAAATCAGCAAAGTGCTAAAGATGAAAAGATTAAGGTAGGAGTTATTCAAATTGTAGAACATCCAGCTTTAGATTCAGCTCGACAAGGATTTAAAGATCTTTTAGCTGAAGAGGGATATAAAGAAGGGGAAGATATAGTTTATGATTATCAAAATGCACAAGGGGATATGTCTACAGCACAAACAATTGCTAAAACTTTTTCCCAAAAAGATTTTGATTTAATCTTAGCTATTGCAACGCCAACTTCGCAAGCAGTGGCTAATACTATTAAGGATACGCCAATTTTAATTACAGCAGTTACTGACCCTAAAAGTGCTGGATTAGTAGATGATATGGAACATCCAGGAGGTAATTTAACTGGAACTAGTGATTTAACTCCAGTAAAGAAACAGTTAGAATTATTTAATAAATTAGAGCAAAAAATCAAAAAGGTAGGTATCTTATATAATTCAGGTGAAACTAATTCAGTTTTTCTAAAAGATTTAGCTAAAGAAAAAGCACAAGAATTAGGATTAGAAATGGTGGAAGCACCAGTTACTTCTAGTAGCGAAGTTTACCAGACAGCACAGTCGTTAGTAGGTAGGGTAGATGGTATTTATGTTCCGACTGATAATACGATAGTTTCAGCTATTCAATCTGTAATTAAAGTAACAAATAAAAATGATCTACCTTTAATTGTAGCTGATAATAGTTCAGTTAAAGAAGGAGCATTAGCTACATTAGGAATTGATTATTATAAGTTAGGTCAACAAACAGGTCAAATGGCTGTTAAAGTTTTAAATGGAACTGACCCAGGCGAATTACCAATTCAAAGAATTCAAGATGCAGATTTAATAATTAATCAAAAAGCAGCTAAAGAAATGAATGTTGAAATTCCACAGAAGTTGATTGATGAGGCAAAAAAAGTTATTAAATAGAGGTGGCGGACAATGAGTCTTAGTATGTTAGTAGATCCAATAACACAAGGGTTAGTCTATGGAATAATGGCTTTAGGAGTATATTTAACATTTCGTATTTTAGATTTTCCTGATTTAACAGTAGATGGGAGTTTCCCTTTGGGAGCAGCAGTAGCTGCCCGATTGATTGTAGCTGGGGTCTCTCCTCTTTTAGCTACCATAGCAGCAATTTTTGGTGGTATGATAGCAGGGGTTATAACGGGGATTTTAAATACTAAACTAAAGATAACCGGACTCTTATCAGGTATTTTAACTATGACTGCCCTTTATTCAATTAATTTACGAATCATGGGGCGAGCTAATATCCCTTTATTAGGGGAAAGTACTATTTTTGATTTGCTTGAACCATTAGGTTTATCATCTGATATTAGTATTTTGATTGCATTTTTGTTTGTTTCTTTATTAGCTAAGTTTATTATTGATTGGTTTTTACAGACTGAACTTGGTTTAGCTTTAAGAGCTACTGGTGATAATAAAGAGATGATTAGAAGTTTAGGTGTTAATACTGATAATACTGTAATTTTAGGGTTAGCTTTATCTAATGGTCTAGTTGCTTTATCAGGTTCACTTGTAGCTCAATATCAAGGATTTACTGATGTTAAGATGGGAATTGGTATGATTGTTATAGGTCTTGCATCTGTAATCATTGGTGAAGCAGTAATTAAAAATGATCAAATAAAATGGGCTACTTTAGGTGTTTTGTTAGGGTCTATAGTTTATAGATCAGTAATTACTGTAGCATTAAGAATGAATTTGAATCCGAATGATTTAAAATTAATAACTGCTTTATTAGTTATTGGAGCTTTAGGTGCTCCTGCTATTAGAAGTAAATTAGATAATACTTTATTAGCAGGAGGTGAAGAAAAATGCTGAAATTAAAAAACGCTAAAAAAGTTTTCAATCCTGATACTATCAATGAAAAAGTTGCTCTTAAAGAGATTGATTTAAAAATGGAATTAGGAGAATTTATTACTGTGATTGGTAGTAATGGAGCAGGAAAGTCGACGTTATTAAATGCAATTGCTGGTAACCATCAATTAACTACTGGTGAGATTATAATTGATGGTCAAAACTTAACAGGAGTTCCCGACTATGATAGAGCTCATTTAGTTAGTAGAGTCTTTCAAGACCCGCTGCAAGGGACTGCTGCTTCGATGACAATTGCAGAAAATTTAGTTTTAGCATTAAGAAGAAGTGGTAAACTGAATTTGAGTACAGGAGTTACTGATAAACGAAGAGAAATTTTTAAAGATGAACTAAGCATTTTGAATTTAGGATTAGAAGATAGATTGGATGATAAAGTTGGTTTATTGTCAGGTGGGCAACGTCAAGCATTGACCTTAGTAATGGCGACTATTCAAGAACCTAGTATTCTATTATTGGATGAGCATACAGCAGCTTTAGACCCTAAAACTGCTGAAAAAATAGTTAATATCACCAAAGAGATAGTATCACATCATAATTTAACTACAGTAATGGTCACTCATGATTTAGATCATGCATTAGAACTAGGAACAAGAACGATTATGATGGATAATGGGAGAATAGTTTTAGATGTAGAGGATGAAGAAAGAAGAGATATGACTATTGATGATTTATTAGAGAAATTTGCTAAAGTAAGTGGACATGAGTTAACTAATGATAGAATTTTATTAGCTCAATAGATTTTAGGAGACAGTTTTATACTGTCTCCTTTTTTTATGTAATAGTCAAGCGTTAGCTTGACTATTTTTTAATTACGGTAAGGAGCAATTGATAGTAAGTTATCTACAGTTACTAATTCTATATTATTAGCTTGTAATTTTTCAATAATTATGGGTAAAACTTTAACTGTAGGAGCCAAACTTTGTCCTACTCCTCCAGCAGAATGAAATAAAATTATTGCTCCTTGGTCAAGATACGGAATAGTTTTATTTAATACATCTTCTTTCTTTTTAGCCTGCCAGTCTAAAGAATCTAGTGACCAATGAATAACTTTGTAGTCCATCTTTTTTAATTTATCAAGTAATTGATTAGAAACAAAACCATATGGAGGACGTAAAAGTGCAGTTTCTTTATTAGTTTGTTCTTCAATTACTTGTTCGGTAGCAAATATTTCTTCAGATAATTGTTTATCATTTAAAGTAGTTAAATCAGGATGGCTCCAAGAATGATTAGCAACTGTATGGCCATCATTTATTATTCTATTAGTGATAGAAGGATATTTTGCTACTCTTTTTCCTAATAAAAAGAAAGTTGCAGGAACGTTATATTCTTCTAAAACATCTAAAACCTGCGGAGTATATATTGGGTCTGGTCCATCATCAAAGGTTAAAGCTACTTTTAAAGTTGGGGGACCTTGCATGTAAAAAGTTTTTTCTTTAGTTGAACGAATACTCTTTTCAGGAATTACAATTTTCTGATGAATATAAATCATATTTGGATTATTAATTTCATTTAATTTACTCAGTTTATTAACTGTAATATTAAAGCGATGTGCAATTTTAAATAACGAATCTCCTGGTTGAGCAGGATAAATAATATTGGCTTGGGCCAATAAAGTTGTATTTAAGACTATGATGCTAACTATTAATAAAATTAATTTAAGTTTATATTTTAATTTCATTTGTTCACCCCCTTTTATAGAACAGACATAGCATATCATACATAATTAAGGCGCTCAAGCTGTAAATTTTGGGAAAATAAATGAAATTTGTAGTATTTCTTGCGTGCAGACAAGTAATATGATATTATAAATAATGATTACTAATAATCTATATAAAGTGGCACTATCGTGCCATTAGCTAGTAGATAAAAGCTAGTAGCTAGTAGTAAATTCAAAACCAAAAAACAGTTTATAGCTAGAAATTATTGAATACTAGGTTAATGTTTTAGGTTTTGAATTTGATTTTATTTTTTAACTACTAGCTTCTAGCTACTTACTTCTAGCTATAAAGTTGCACTGAAAGTGCAACTTTATATAGAAAAGGAGTAGATAAAAATGGCTAGAGTTGAATTTGAAAATTTAGAACAAGGTGAACTGATTGAAAGAGAAAATAGGTTTGTAGCTCAAGTTAAATTAGATGATAAAAAAATTAAAGCTTATGTTCCTAATCCTGGGCGGATGGAAGAATTAATGGTACCGGGCACAGAAGTATATGTTTATCATGTACCGCAAAAAGATAGAAAAACTAAATATAATTTATCGTTGATAAATTATAATAATCGTTTAGTTTCGATTAATTCTCAATTACCTAATCAACTTATATTAAATGCTTTAGAAAAACAAGAGTTGCAGCCTTATTCGCAATATACTAATATAAAAGCTGAACACAGCTATGGTAATAGTCGCTTAGATTTTTATTTACAGGGCCAAGATGAGGTACTGATTGAAGTTAAATCTGTAACTTTAGTAGAAGATAAAGTTGCTAAATTTTCTGATGCTCCTACTGAGAGAGGGCGGAGACATTTAAGTGAATTAATTCAAGCCAAAAAAGAAGGATATAGAACTGGAGTTATTTTTTTGATTCAGCGAGATGATGCTAATAAGTTTATCCCTCATCGGCGAATAGACCTTCAATTTGCTGATAAATTAAAAGAAGCACAAGAAGCTGGAGTAGAAATTTATGCTTGGAACTGTCAGGTAAATTTAGAGGGAATTGAATTGGAAGAAGAAATAAATGTTGAAGTTTAAACTATATTTTAGAGTATTGACAGAGTAAATTTAATTTGATAAACTTTAGGTGTTAAAGTCAAATATATATCATCAAGAGTAGTGGAGGGACAGGCCCAACGAAGCTCAGCAACCGCCTAGTTATAAGGAAAGGTGCTAATTCCTGCCAGAGTTTTCTGGAGAGATGTGATAGATAGATTATTTTTATGCTCTCCGCAAGGAGAGTTTTTTTAATAGGATAAATTCTAAAGGAGAGATTTAACTATGGCAAAAAAACATTTATTTACTTCGGAATCCGTTACAGAAGGACATCCTGATAAAGTTGCTGACCAGATTTCAGATGCTGTATTAGATGCAATTTTAGCTGAAGATCCACAAGCTCGAGTAGCATGTGAGACGTCTGTTACTACAGGAATGGTATTAATTTCTGGTGAAATATCTACTGATTGTTATGTTGATATCCCAAAAGTAGCTCGAGAAACTATTAAAGAAATTGGTTATACTAGAGCTAAGTATGGTTTTGATGGCGAGACCTGTGCAGTGCTAACTTCTATTGATGAACAGTCTTCTGATATAGCTCAAGGGGTAGATGAAGCTTTAGAAGCTAAAGAAACTGAAACAACAAAAGAAATAGGTGCTGGAGATCAGGGACTAATGTTTGGTTATGCTACTAATGAAACTGAAGAATTAATGCCGCTGCCAATTACTTTGGCCCATAAATTATCACGTAAATTAGCGGAGCTTAGAAAAAATAATACTTTAGACTATTTAAGACCTGATGGTAAAACTCAAGTGACAGTAGAATATGAAGGAGATAAGCCTAAGCGCATTGATACAGTTGTTGTTTCTACTCAACATCACCCAGAAGTTAAGTTAAAAGAAATAAGAAAAGATATAATTGAATATGTGATTAATGAGGTGATTGGTTCTGAATTATTAGATGATGAAACAACATATTATATTAATCCAACAGGAAGATTTGTAATTGGTGGACCTCAAGGAGACGCTGGTTTAACTGGGAGAAAAATTATAGTTGATACTTATGGTGGGACTGCTCGTCATGGAGGAGGAGCATTTTCAGGTAAAGATGCTACAAAAGTAGATCGTTCTGCTACTTATGCTGCACGATATGTAGCTAAAAACGTAGTAGCGGCAGAATTAGCTGATAAATGCGAAGTCCAATTGTCATATGCAATTGGAGTAGCAGAGCCTGTATCAGTTATGGTAGAAACCTTTGGTACTTCTAAAGTATCAGAAAGTGAAATTGAAAGATTAATTAAAGAAAATTTTGATTTAAGACCAGGAAAAATCATTGAAACCTTGAATTTGAGAAATCCACAGTATAAACAAGTTGCTGCCTATGGTCACTTTGGTCGGGCAGACTTAGACTTACCATGGGAAAGAACAGATAAGGCAAAAGCTTTGTCTGCTGCAGCAAATTTATAGATGTTAAAGGAAGCCAACTTTAATTTAAAGTTGGCTTTTTTTTATGGGTTTTTTGAAAATAAATGGTTATAAAATACATTAATTGATTTTAAAAGCAGGATTTTAACTAGATGTCTATAAATTATAAATATATGTAATTAGAAAGGCTATTTTAGATTTGAGAGATTTTTTTCAAGTTGATTTATTTTTGTTTATAATTACTTACTGGAGGATTGAATTATGGAAAAAAAAGTTTCAATTGTTAAAGCTTTTGACTATGGGATTTATTTATTAAGAGATACTTATTGGCAGGTAGTATGGCCTATTTTAATTCTTGGTTTTATAGAATCTCTACAAGTGGTGACCCGAAATTATATATTTTTTATACCCTTAATTATTAATTTTTTAAGGGTAGCAGTCTTGTATAGTATTGTAAAATATATATTGTATTTAGCAGAAAGAAAGCATTGTAATTGGTATGCAATGATTTTAAGTAAAGAGAAATATTTGAATTTGTTTTATTATTCTACTTTAGTTTTTCTAATGTTTAAATTAATCATGTTTAGTAATGATGCATTAAATATAGCAGTGATAGATAAAGCTTTATTAATTTTAATTATTTATTTATGGATTAGATTTTATTTTTCTGCTTTTTTTATAGTAGACCATGGAGTTAATTTAGTGCAGGGGCTGCGTTTGAGCTATGAAATTACTAAAGGATTTTTATTCACGATGGCAATATTTTTTGTAGTCTTTATATTAGTTAATTTAAGTGGAGTTATAATAATTATAATTGGACGTTGGATAGTTACTTATCCTTTAATTTTAGTAGTTTCTATTTATATATACCAAAAATTAATTGATGCATCTAATCTTGATAAACAGTATAAATCAAATAAAAAAAGTATAAAAAATTAGATTAAAAGGAAAATAATTGTAAAAACAAGCAGGTATTTTTAACATTTTAGCTAAAAATATAAATAAAGACCTATTTTTTAGTTTTTAAATTAATTGATTAGTGAAAGGAGATAAAAATGGTAATTAATGACTTCATAAAGCCTAGACAAGAAATTATTACTTCAGATTATCAATTCAACTTAAATTTTGCAGATATTAATTCTGTTGATAGGCTAGAGTCTTCTCCTGAAGATTTTTGTGCTAAGACCTATCCATCTCAATCATTAAATAGGTTAATTCAAATTATAAATGATAAAATTATTGGTTCTTCTGATTTAGGCTCAGTAGTTTTAACAGGAGCACAGGGAGCAGGTAAAACCCATGCTCTGTTGATGGCTTATAATTTGTTTGCTAATCCTGATGCAATTAAAAATTGGTTGATAGAACATAAAATTAAGTTTAATAAATTTAATTTAGCGATTATAAAAAATCAAAGCAAGTACTGTACGGTTAAAGCTAAAGATCTAGCGGATAAAAATTTGTGGGAAGTGATATTTAATAAATTAGGAGCACAAGATTTATTGAAAAGAGTAAAAGAATATCCAGAGCGGAAAATTATAAAGAAGTTAATTAATAGAGAATACACAGCAGTAGTTATTGATGAGTTAGAAGCTTACTTTTCGCAATTAAAAGAAAACAATAATGATTTAGTAGAATCTAGTAAAGAGTTTTTAAAGAATTTATTAGATGTAGCAGCTGAAAATAATAATTTATTTGTCTTTTCTAGTATAAAAGGTGAAGAATATGAATTATTAGAATTAGTGGAAAGTAGTAATGCTCAATTATTAAATTTATCAGAATTTGAAGAAGAATCTGAAATAATTAATTATAGATTATTTAGTTCAATTAATAAAAATGTTCATCGTAATGAGATTAATAAAATAATCGAAGAATATATAAATATTTATCAGGAGCAAAAAATTAATATAGTTAGAAAAGAGGAACTAGCTGAAACTTTAATTTCTACCTATCCTTTTCATTGTGATTTAATGAAATTATTAAAGCAGCAGTCTCAAACTCAGAAATTATTTATATTAGCTGATATAATTGGGAAATATTATGACCAACAAGAACTACTTCTTGTAGAAAATATTGAGTTAGATAGCCTTAGCTCTTTAAATAGTGAAATTTATAGTTCAGTTCAAGAAATTAAAAAAAACTTAGGAGAGCATAACTGGGATTATTTTGATGAAATTTTAACTGTTTTAGCAGCGTATAATATTTTACAAGAACATCCAGTTGAAAAACGTGAAATTTTACGGGGAGTTATTACTTTAGCTAATGATAATATTGATGAAATAGAAAAGACTTTAAATCATATTGTTGATGAAAGTAATAATGTCATCTTCACTGCTTCAGGTTATAAAATTAAAGCTAAACATGATGCTGTTGCTGATTGGAGAAGCGAAATTAAAAAAATATCTCAAAAATCGGCCAAAGAAGAATTGGCTGCTTATATAAAAGAAAACTTTTTTACTACGCAATATAAAGTTTTTGGAGTAGACAAAATTATTGATAAGCAGGAGCTAACTCCAATTTTATTATTAGATCATATAGCTAAAGAAAATTTAAGCTCTTTCTTAGAAAATGAGTTATATGACTCACGGAAGTATGAGAATACTATTGCAGTAATTATACCGAAAAAGAATATAATAACTGATGATAATTTAAAAGATATAAAAAAGTTAATAGCTGGGCAGAAGCTAAATTTAGAGAATTCAGAACTAAAAAAGATAGAGAATGGTGCAGAAGTAGCTGAAGAAATTAAAGCAGCTAACAATCGTTTACAGCAGGATTTAAAGAGTAGTTTTGGCTATTATTTAGATTGGAAAGAAGAAAAAGGGGACTATAGATTAATAAAAAAAGAATTTAATAGTGAAGATTTTGATATTGAAGTTGTTGCTGCTAATAATAAGAAAATTAAAGAATATATTTTAAAGCAAGCAAAGAAAAGTAAGTCAGGGTTGGAAATAGAGAAATTATTGCATCAATTACAGGTTGTAAGAAGTAATCCAGTTATAGCAAGTAAAGAGCAATTTCTTGCAATAGTTGATGAGTTGACTGCTCAAGGTGAATTGATTGCTGATAATTCTACTGCTAGATTATATAAATCTAAAGAAGAATTAATATCTTTCAGAGCAGATGAAATTGAAGATCAGCAAGCTGCAGAGGAAATGGTAAATTATTTAAAAGAAGAAATATTACCTTCTTATTATAAAGTTTATGGTTGGGATGAATTATCTGATACTGAAGAATTAGAATATGTGATATTTATTGATTTACCAGACAAAAAAGAAGCTAAAAAAGATGTTATTAATCAACTAGAGGCAGACTTAAAATTTGACAATACTTTAGTTAGAATTGCTGCTAATACTAATTTGTTAGAGACAGAAATAATGATGACAGTAAAGAAAATTTTAGTAGCTCAAAGCTTAACTGAAGAAGATTTTTCAGAATTATTAGCTACAAAAAAAGAAAAATTAATTACAACTTTAAAATCTCAGTTTGGTAGTTATCTAACTTGGGAAAATAAAAGAAACCCTGATTTAAATATAAAAGAAATTTCTGATATAAGTGAAATTGAAGATTTAGTTCAGACTGAAAAACAAGCACTAGGTAATTATATTTTAGAATTATTAGAAGCTAAGAAAGTAATAGATATAGATGAACTTTTAGTGGAGTTAAAAATTGATAAAAGCAAAGTATTTATTGCTGATGATAATGATTATTATCAATTATTAAGAACCCTTGAAGAAAGAAAAGAATTATTTTTAATAGAAGAGAATAATAAAATATATATTGACTCTTCAAAACTATTAGAAGGATATACTTCCTCATTAAGTGAAACAGAATTAAAAGAAGAATTTGTGAAATATGTTAGAGAGAAGTTCTTTAATGATGATTATAAAATCTATGGCTATGATAAAATAGAGGATAAGCCATTAATTCAATCTGTATTACTTTTTGCAACTCCTAAAGAGACTAATAAATTAGAAACTTTTATCGAAGATAAACTATTATGTGATTTTGAATATCAAAATATTTTATTATTACTTAGTCCTAAAAAAAATATATTTAAAAATGATTCCTTTGAATATTTTAGAGATTTATTAGCTTTTACTAATTTAAAAAGTAAAGTTAAAAAAGGGAAAATTGAAAGGCTAATCAAGGATAAAGAAAAAAAACTAATGGAGAAATTAAATGCTTTACAATGGGAATATATTCACTGGGGTCAAGACGGGAATAGGATTAGTTTAGAACGTCAAGAAGTAGAATTAAAAGATTTAACTTCGACAATTAAGGTTAATAAAGAACAGATTAAAAAATATATTTTAAAGCGGGTTAATGAAGAAAATAAAATTGCTAGTAAAAAAATATTATTGGAAATGAAAAAGGATAAATCTAATCCTTTTGTTTATAGCAATCAACTATTTAATAATCTTTTAGAGGAATTAAGAGATAATAAAAAGTTATTTGCTACTACAGGGATTGATATTATATATAAGGACTTTATAACTTACATTAAAGATATTAGCAAAGAGTTTGATAAAGATAAGATGAAAGAAAAAATGATCAAATATATTAAGGATAATTTATTTGATTTTAAATTTTAATTTTATGATTATCGTGAATTAGAAGATAGTTTTGAATTTAAAACTGTATTAATATTAGATAGGCCTAGTAATAAAAAAGATTTAATAGAATTTTTAAATAATAAAATTTATGAAAGTTTAGAATATGAAAATTCAGTTTTAATCATAATCCCCAAAGAAAATATTTTAACTACAAAATATTTAAAAAAATTAAAAGAAGTCTTAACAGTAGAAGAGTTAATTGATGAACTAGAAGGACGAGATAGTGAGTTATTAGAAATTTTAGAAGAAGAAGAAAATTTACAACAAGAATTAGCTGCGGCATTAGGTGTTTATTTACAGTGGAATGAAAGTGATAAAAATCTAGAATTAGAGTTAAAAGAGTTTGATTTGGAAGAATTTGATTTGAAGCAAATAGCTAGTGGTGAAGAAAAATTACAAAATTATATTTTAAAGCAAATAAAGATAGCCCCTCTAACAGTTGATGAATTATTGCAAAAATGTAAAAAAGACCGGCGTCATCCTTTAATTGTGGAAGAAAATATTTTTTATAAAGTAGTAGAAAGATTAATTGCTGCAGAGGAGGTCTATAAAGTAGGAGAAAAAAATAAACTTTCTCTAGATTTAATTAATAATCAACAACAGGAATTAGATGAATATACAATAAATGAAGAAGATGATTTATCATTAGATACTGACTCTGAAGCAACTAATGATTTTTTAGATAAGGAAGAAGATATTGAAGAAATAGCAGACGAAGAGGAAGAAGAGGTTTTAGATGATTTGGATATTGGTATTGGAGAACATTTTTTAAATATTGAATCTGAAGATCAAAAAACATTAGAAGAATGTCCAAATTGTGGTTTTGAGTTAGCTGGAGATGAAAAAATGTGCCCTAGGTGTGGTATTGAATTATATTAATTTTATTATCCAATAAAAAGAAAAAATGATTTTATTTTCATTTTTTTGATGAAAAAAAAGGTAATTAGCATCTAAATGTGTAATTAATATGATTGTAGAGTGATTAAGTTAACTACTTTAAAATTTTAATAAACTAGGGAAATTATTGCTGAATATTATATTCAAAGGAGGAATAATAGATGAAAGCATTTGATGTTGTTGGATTTGATAATGGTTATGATTATGTAAAATTAGTATTAGGAAGGGGTAAAGGTCATAGGGTACGCTTTCCTTCAGTAACTTATAAACAGGAAAATGATTTTTCTATTTTCAATATTGATAATATATCAAGGGCTTCAAAATTTAAAAAGAATAAAATGACTCTAACTGTAGATGAAGAAAAGTATTATATAGGTTCATATGCAGTCGAGCAAGATGCTATGGGAGGAGAAAAGAATTTTTCAGATAAAAAATTTGAAGAAAAGTCGGAGCTTGCTAAATTATTAGCTGGGATGTCTCTCTTTACTACTGAAAATGAAATTGTAATTAACAACTTAGTATTAGGATTAAATGTAGAAAAATATCATGAATACAAACAGGAAATAGTAAATGCATTCAAGAATAAAAGCTTTAAGTATAAATTGCCCAGTGAAGATGAACATAATGAACTTACAATCAAAAATGTCATCTGTGTTCCCCAAGGGATTGGAGCCTATTATGACCAAATTTTAGATATGAAAGGCCGACCTTCTCAAAATGAACTAGCTAATTCTAGATTTGGCTTAATTGATATTGGAGGAAAAACTATAGATGCTTTTATTTCTCAAGGGACAGAGCCAATTATAGGAACTGATATTGGTACTGATTTCGGGATGGCTGATGCTTTTAAAAATGTCTCTAATAAATTAGAAGTAGATGTTCCTTACAATTTAATTTCTGAAAATTATATTCAAGGAAAAGAAGAAGTCTTTTGGCGAGGAGAAGATAGAAGGTTTAAAGAATTAGTAGAAGAAGAATTTAAAGATTATGCTGGTAAAATCCATGATTTAATTATCAATGAGTGGGAGAAGCAATTAGCTAGAATTAGAACTATTTTATTATGTGGTGGTGGAGCTAAGTTTTTGGGTGAACATTTACCTGATATGTTTGAAGTAGATGCCAAATTATTAGAGAACGCGCAATTTAGTAATACTAGTGGTTACTATAAATTAGGAGTTTATAGTGTTAGGAAGCATAGAGCTGCTAAACAAGCTAAAAAGAAAGCAAAACAACAAGAAAAAAATAATGAAAAAGAAAAACCGGAAGAAAAGTCTACAGAAAATAAAGACTCAAAATAATAAAAAGTATGAAAGTGAGTTTCGCAGAGAGCTGTGACCTAGCTCTCTGTTTTTTAACTTATAAAATTGCCTAAAACATATTATTCTTTTTAAGAAAGAGGTGAACGTTATTGAAAATTTCTAAATTATTAAAAATAGTAGCTAGTGTAACTTTAGTGTTACTTGTTTTAGTAGGTAGTAGTGTTTATTATTTAAATATTAGTTTTAGGCAGGAAAGAAGGGCAGTGTCTAGAAGTGAAAAGCTAAGAACTTTAGGGCGAGAAATGTTAGCAACAGTGAATGAATTATCTTCTCTAGTCTATAAATATGTTCAAACTTCTGATAAAAAATATTCTAATAAATACCTAAAGATAATTAATGAAACTAAAAAGCGCGAAGAAATATTAAAAAAATTTAAGGCAGCAGATATTCCACAAGAAGAATTAGATTTGATTCATGAAGCAGTTAATAAATCAGAGAGAATTATTAGGTATGAAAAAGGAGCTATTGCAGCTGTAGATAGTGGGAATATAAGTGCTGCTAAAAGAAAATTATATAATTCTTATTATTCGAGACGAAAAGAGTCATTTAAGGAGACA
The DNA here is from genome assembly GCF_016908315.1 of Halanaerobacter jeridensis. Taxonomy (GTDB): domain Bacteria; phylum Bacillota; class Halanaerobiia; order Halobacteroidales; family Halobacteroidaceae; genus Halanaerobacter; species Halanaerobacter jeridensis. The sequence goes on from NZ_JAFBDQ010000001.1 coordinate 317,771, forward strand.
TTAAATGAATTTCAAATTAAATTAAAGCAAAGGACAGAAAATATTAAAGAGTCTGCACAACGTCAAGCCACTTTTTCTTTATCAATGACTGGTTTTTTAATTTTAATAGTAGCTATTGTTATTGTAGTTACATTCATTGTATTATATAATACAATTACTACTCCAATTAATAAGGCAGTAGAGTTTGCAGACGAAATTGCTAATGGTAATTTGAATTCATCTCCTTTAGAAGTACAAGGTAGGGGAGAAATTGCAGAATTAAGTAGAAGTTTAAATCAGATGAAGAATAATTTAAAAAAGACTATTACTAGAATTTTAGATTTGAATAAAGATTTATCTTCATATCGTAGTGATATTAATGAAGTTGATAAAAAAGTGACTAATGCTTTTGATTTTATTAAAGATGTGGAACAAGGGAATGAAGAAACTGCTACTGCTGTAGATGAGATTTCGTTGTCTATTAAAGAGATAGCTAAAGGAACTGAAAAATTATCTATTAAAGCTGAGGATATTTCAGATTTAGAGGAGGAAACTTTTAAATTAGTTAAAGAAACTCATGATAAGATTAACTCAGGGACAGAACTAGTGAGTGATGCGGTTAATATTATGGAAGAATTAGATAGAAGTGTTAGCAAAGTTGATAAAATATCAGAAGAAATGATGACTATAGCTGATGAAACAAATCTTTTATCTCTTGATGGTGCAATTGAGTTAGCAGATAGCAGTATAGAGAATAGTAGTCACGGATTTGCTTCAGTAGCAGATGATATTAAAGATTTAGCTGATGAAAGTATGGAATCGGCTAAAGAAGTGAAAGGAATAGTACAAGAAGTAAAGCAAGTAACTAATTTAGCTATCAATATTATGATTTCATCTGATGAATCTAATCAGAATATTGAAGATGTTTTTAGAGAAATTCAAAATTTATCTAATGCTTTACTGACTAAAGTGGAAAAAGTAACTAGCGTTACAGAAGAACAAGTAGCTTCAACTGAAGAAATAAGTGCTTCTACAGAAGAAATATCTGCTGCTAGTGAGGAAGTTTCTAGTAGAGCTGATGAAATGTATGAGAATGCTCAAAATCTTAAAGGAATAATAAGTCAAGTTGTAGAAGTAAATAAAAAATTGCAGAAAGAATTTAAAGCCCAAGCAAAAAAGTCTGAAAAACAGTTAGAGGAAATCAATCTAGAATCATAAAATAAACTTATCATTATTCTAAAGCACCTCTTATTTTTAGAAGAGAGGGGATTTTACTATGGACCAAGAACAGTTGGAAAAATTAATTAAAAAACAAAATCAATTAACTAAAGACTATGAATTATTGCTGCAATCATATGATGTTAAAGAAATAATTAAGGAAAATGAAGATTTGAACCAGGAATTACGAAAGTATGAAAGAGAGTTAAGGGATTTAGAAGAACATCTTTATGATTTAAGAGATAGGAATGAGCGCCTGCGTTTAGGGCTGAAAAAACAGATTATAGATGAGCGAATGGAATTATTGAAAATTTCTCGAAAAAAGTTAGAGTTATATTTTTCAGCTCGAGCTAATGACTATAAGGATCGTTTAACTGCATTAGAAGATGAAGTAAAGGGTAAATTATCTAAATTAGATAAGAAAGTTGAAGCTAGTTTATCAAATGATAAAGAAGACATAATGAGCGATATTGAGCAATTAACAGATAAGATTGATAAAAGAATTAAATATAGAAAAAAACAATTTGAAGAAGAAAGAGTAGAAATAAAAAATTATTATCAGCAGGGGCAAGAAGAATTAGCTAATCGAGAAGTAGAAGATAAAGATCTTGAAAAGAGAAGAAAAGAAAATGATTTAACAGAAAAAGTAGGATTAGATTGGATTAAAAAGTTGAGTTTTATAGTTATTGTAATAAGTATAGCTTCTTTAGGAAGTTATGCCTATATGAATTACTTTAATCAACATTTAAAAATAGCTTTCATTTATTTGCTAGGACTTAGTGGTGTCGGTATAGGAGAGTTTATGCCTCATAAACAGCAGAATAAAGAAGAAAAGATAGCCCGAGGATTAATGATTATAGGTCTATTCACTCTCTATTTTGCTAGTTTTAAGTTTTGGGGCAACAATTTGTTAGCAGTATCATTAGTGACGTTATTTGCTCTTTATTTAGTAGTGCGTCATTATTCTCAATCTATATATATAGTTGCTTTGATTGGGGGTTATAGTCCTATACTTTTACAGATTTTTAATATAGTTTATAATAATGCACAATTGACCTCAACAGCAATTAGAGTTAATGTTATTTATACTTTACTTAGTTTTATTATTTTTTCCCTAATGTTGTTTTATGTTTTGAGTCATTACCATTCTTTATTTCAATTTATAAATCAAATTTTATTAGGAATTAATAGTTTGATCAGTTTTGTTATTCTCTATTATTTAGTGGGGAGTACTTATTTTAATGATTATATAGGAATTATTCCTTTTGCTTTTGCATTATTTTATTGGGGTATAGATAGAAGAATGTCTTTAGGGAAGTATAGTAATTTAGAATGGAAAAAAATCTCTAAAATATTAAGTGTTATTTTTTTAATTTTAATTCCGGTAGTACAATTAAAACTCAAGTGGTGGGCGTTAATTTGGTTATTTGAAGGAGGATTAATAACTGCTTATTTATTGCTGGTTAAGAAAATGGAAGTGACTAAATATAGCAAAGAGTGGGAAATATTAATTTATTTTAAGTATTTTGCTGTAGTCAGTGCTTGGGGTTATTTAATGTATTTTTCTTTTGAATTTAATGATTATGCAGTTTTTTTAGTTGTTATTATTAACTTTATTTTAGCTTATGCTTTGCAGAACATAGAATTATTAAATGATAAATTAATAGATTATATTAGTGTTTCCTTTTATATAATTGGGGATTTTATATGTATGTATGCGACTTTAAGTTTTCCTTTGATTTTCAATAGTTCTTTGCTTCAGATGTATTCATATTGGGGATTAGTAATTTTAAGCAATGTTTTTATGTTAATTAATATGCGTAAAATAATAATCGCTTTTTTAGAAAAATATAAATATAATTTAGAATTTTATCCCTTATCATTAGGGAGTATTAGTGTTCTTTACTTGACTTTAATATTAACTATTCAATTTGATGTTCCCATTGCTGGTTTAGCTGTAACTATTTTTTACTTTGCTATTGCTTTTGCCTATATTTTATATGGATTCTATCGTAAATTTATTTATGCTAGGTTACTGGGATTAGGGATTTTAGTATTAGTTATGTTTAAATTCTTCATTTATGATTTATCTTTTTTAGTAGGAGTAAAAAGATTAATAGCATACTTAATTTTAGGTGTTTCGTTATTAATTATTTATATTAGTTATCAAAAACTAAAAAATAAAATTGCAAATTAAAAGGGTGGTATCATGGAGACTAAAACCTTTTCTATCAGAGAAGCACTTGATACAGGATGGAATAATTTAGAGGGGCATTTCAAGACTTTTGCTGGTGCGATGGCTATTATTTTAGTAGTTTCTTTGATTTCTTTTCTTTTGAATCTAGGTACTTCTTTGATTGGAACTATTGATACTAATTTAGCAATGGAAGTTAATATTTTAATTTCAGTATTATCTTTTATAATTTTATTTGGCTTAAATATTATTTCTATGATACTTTATTATGGAGTTAAAAAGATTGCTTTAAAGGCCCATAGGAATAAGCAAGAAATAAAAGTGAGCGATATCTTTTTAGACTATCAGATAGTACTTAAATTATTGCTTTTTCATTTTATAATATTAATAGTGGGATTGTTAGGGTTGTTAATCATTGGAGCTTTTGTAGTCTTATTAGCTACTATACTAGGCATGGCTTATGAAAATGTTGTGGTAGTTGGGGCCTTGATTATAGTAGTATTATTATTAGTTATTTATATTGTGATGCGTTTGTTTTTCACTACTTATTTTATTATAGATAATAATATTAAATTATTTAAAGCTGTAGAGTGTAGTTGGAAAATCACTGATGGGGTAGTAGGAAAGTTATTTTTATTGAATGTAATCTTAATGCTAATTAATGTTGCGGGAATGATTTTTGGTATAGTTTTAGGTAATGTTTTCATTACTCAGCCCTTTGGGATTTCAACTATGGTAGGAGTGTATAATGAATTGGATTCTCCTGAGCAAAAGAATGTTAGTGATAGCTTGGTAATAAAGAATAATGATTTTACTCAGGAGTGATTTTAAAAGTTGAAAGAATATATAATAGTTGCATAAGTTCATCGTTTAGTATTAATAATTGGATGATGAACTTTCTGTTCTTCTAAATAAATTCCTTGCTCTATCATTAAGTTGGAAATGTCTTTGCTTAATTTTTCAACTGGGGGTGGTTCAACTGTTTTCTCTGTAGTTTCTTCTTGTATTTGGCTAAGTTTATTTTCGCGCCAAACTTTTAATTTTTCAATACTTTGGCTATAAGTAGCTAATATTAATTTTTTTATATCTTGAGGCAGAGGTGGTAAGACATTTTGAGTTTGTTGATATCCCTTTTTTAATGCCGTTTCGGCTAAAGGATAAAACGTTTCTAATAGAGTAAAATTATTATTATTGGGATTATCTTGCTTGAATTTATGATAATAGTTTTTAATTAGTTCTATAATCTGTTTTGAAATATTTTCTACTCCCCATTGTTTAGTAGCTACTTTTAATTTCTTTTCTAATTCTAAATAATCATAATTTAAATCTGAATTATCGTCAGTAGTATATTGGGAGGGTACATCCCAAAAACTAGTTGTTGTCTTTTTCTTTTGTTTTTTCTGTTTTTGCTTTTTATTAGGGTTTTTAAAGTAATCTGTTTTAGGAGCTTTAGATAATCGCTTAACTTTTTCAATATCATAGTCTGCCATGATAATCCTCCTCCTTTTTTATATTAAAAATCAAAATTAGATTATTTATAATTGTTAAGATTTATAGTGTTTATAGTGTTATTATAATTTTCGATTAATTTGTTAAAATATTAATTATGATTAGAAGACTGTAGAGTTGAATAAGTAGTTTAAGAGCTAATTACTGTTGGTTAGTACTTAAATCATAGGGGGAGATTAATTTTTTTCAATTGATTATTATTTTAATTTAAATGTTAATAAACGATATTTTGGGTAGGAAAATAATAACTTTTGTCTAAATATAATATAAAGGCAGTAATAAAAAATATAACTATTGTAAAATATACTTAATTAAGAAAGGATGATTAATAATGCCGTTACCTGGTGGTGAACTTGCTAAGCGAGAATTACATTTCTTTTGGTTAACTGATTGTTCAGGTTCGATGTCAATTAATGGGAAAATACAATCTTTAAATAATGCAATTAGAGAGGCAATTCCTGAAATGAAAAAAGTAGCAGCAGAAAACCCTAATGCTGAATTATTAGTGCGAGCATTAAAATTTTCTGATGGAGCAGAATGGCATATTGAAGATGCGGTTTCAGTTGAAGATTTTTCTTGGGAAGATTTAGAAGCAGATGGAGTTACTGATTTAGGTGAGGCACTATCTTTACTGGCTGGAAAATTAGACTCTGCAGAGATGACTAATCGTGGCTTGCCGCCAGTAATAGTTTTAGTGTCTGACGGACAGCCGACTGATGATTTTGAATCTGGATTAGAGGAGTTATTAAGTCTTCCTTGGGGGCAAAAGGCCGTTAAAATAGCAATTGCTATTGGTGATGATGCAGATATGGATGTTTTAAATAAATTTATTGATAATCCAGAGTTAGAACCATTAAAAGCTAATAATTCAGAAGAATTGACAGCTTATATTAAATGGGCTTCTACCGAAGTAGTTAAATCTGCTTCTACAGGTAGTTCAGAAGGAGCAGTTGAAGAAAGTGACAATGTGGCCCTTCCCGCTCAACCGCAACCTCACTCTGATACTGATGATGATTCAGATGTGGATGTGTTTTAGTGTTTGTGCAAGATGAGGATAAAGTGAAGGGGATTAAAGACTGGATTGTCACTGGAGCCTCCATTAAAGGAGCTAATCATGGTCGGAGAGGACTGCCTAATCAAGATGCTATTAAATGGGAAACTGAGAATGGTAATTTAGTTATGGCTGTGTCTGATGGGCATGGTAGTTTGAAACACTTTCGCAGTGAGATTGGTTCTAAATTAGCTGTAAAAGCTGCAGTAGAAATAATGTTAGAAGAAGTAGATGTAGGAAATTTAACTGATGATATGTTAAATAAAATAAAAACTAGAGTTAAAGATAAATTACCACAGCGAATAGTGAATCAATGGCGAGATAAGGTAAAAGAACATTATCAGAATAATTTATTTTCTTTAGATCGAGTAGCACAAGCTAAATTAATGAAGCTTGAAGAAGAAAAAGGAATAGCAAAACGAAAAAAGATAGAAGATAATTATATTAAGGCTTACGGGGCTACATTATTAATAGTGTTGATAACTGAAAAATTTAGCTTGTACTTTCAATTAGGAGACGGAAATATTAGTATTTTGGCTGAAGACGGAAAAAAGATGCTGTTTGCTGCTGAAGAACAGTTTGGCCCGGCTACTAATTCTCTTTGTATGTCAGAAGCTAGTAATAAAGTAAAGATATCATTAATTCCGTTTTCAGAAGAGTTACCGTTGTTTATATTACTATCAACAGATGGTTATATCAATTCTTTTCGTAATGATAAAGATTATTTTAAAGTAATAGATGATTTTATTGATTTAGCTAAACACCATGGTATTGAATATATTAATGAAAATTTAAGCCAGTGGTTAGAAAAGACTTCACAGCAGGGTAGTGGAGATGATATAACTTTAGGATTAGTCTATAATCAAAATTTATTTGATGAAGATTATAAATGAAAATATTGAGAAAAGGAAGGGAGTGGTTGAATGAAGAAGATGCCGCAACTAGGTGATGAAGTAAAAATGGAACTAGCAAATAAATATTATAAAATAAATAAAAAATTAGGCGATGGCACTCAAGGTCAAGTCTATGAAGTAGAAAAAGATGGGTGCAAATTAGCTTTGAAGTGGTATAAGCCTAATAAGGCTACGATCAAACAACGGAAAATGATTAGAGAATTGATTAGAATTGGAGCACCGTGTTCTAGATTTTTATGGCCGCTTGATTTAGCAGTATCAGATAAAATAGCTGGTTTTGGCTATATTATGGATTTAAGAGCAGAAAATTATAAAAGCATTTCAGAATTAGTTGCTCGGAGAGTAGAACCTAGTTTTAAGGTGTTATGTACGATTGCTTATCAGTTAGCAGATAGTTATCGCCAACTTCATTCCCGCGGTTATTGCTATCGTGATATTAATTTTAATAATATATTTTTTGACCCTCAAACTGGTGATATATTAATTTGCGATAATGATAATGTAGGAATTGATGGAGTGAGTGAAGCTTCAGTATTGGGAACCCAGAGATTTATGGCTCCTGAAGTAGTAAGAGGAGAGAAAAAACCGAGTACTAATACAGATTTATTTTCATTAGCAGTGTTGCTATTTTATATATTTATTAATAATCATCCTTTACATGGAAAAAAAGAGAGCCAAATTAGATGTTTTGATTTACCTGCTATGAAGAAGATATATGGAGAAGAGCCAGTTTTTATCTTTGATCCTCAGGATAGTTCAAACCAACCTGATCCTCGTGAACATAAAAATGCTCTGTTAAGTTGGCCTCTTTATCCTCAGTTTGTTAAGAAACTATTTATTCAATCTTTTACTAAAGGATTGAATAATCCTAATCAACGAGTAAGAGAGGGGCAGTGGAGAAAAATAATGCTGCGGTTAAGAGATTCTATTTTTTATTGTGCCCACTGTGGTGCAGAAAATTTTTTTGACCCTGCTAAGATGAGTGTTGAAAGACCGGGTCAGTGTTGGAATTGTAAGCAGCAATTAGAATTACCATATAGAATTAATATAGATGATGCAATTGAAAATACAGTGATGTTAACTCATGAAGCTAAATTATATCCCCATCATTTAAAATCAACAAGCAAACGTGATTTTTCTCAACCATTAGCTGAAGTAGTTCAGCATCCGCGGGATCCATCGATTTGGGGGTTGAAAAATTTAGATAATAAAAAGTGGCGGGTAACTACTAAAGCTAGTCAAATTAAAGAAGTAGAACCTGGTAAAAGTGTTGTTTTAGCCTCAGGGGTAGAGATTAATTTTGGTAATCGTTATGGGCAAATAATATATTAAAGGTGGTTCTATGAGAGATTTCCCACGTTATAAATTGTTAAGTTTAATAAAAGAATATGGTGCTAAACTATATCAGAGCAAAAGTCGCTGCCGGAGTTTTTTAAATGATTTTTGCGGTCAGTATAAGCGAGAAGTTTTTGTTTTGAGTACAGCTGTAGAAGAAAATGTGCCCCAAGAATTATTGAACTTTAAAGAGAAGAACAAACTATCTCTGCAGTCTTTAATTGTGCAGTTAAAAGAAAGATTAAAGATGAATTATGCCTTTACAGAATATGCTTCTTTATGGGCAGTAGAGAGTTGGGCTTTAGCTTTAGATGTTATTTCAGTGGTTGGAGATAAAAGTTTTTTGTTAGAAACAGTAAAACCTACTACCGAAAATGATGAGTTGCAGAGAAGTTTGTTGTTTGCATCTTTAATTGGAAATTTTGATTTGATTTCTGATTTAATAAAATTAGGAGTTAATTTAAATTATACCGATGAAAAAGGACGTACTCCTTTAATTTATGCTATTATTTCAGGTAATTGCCAAGTTGTAGATGAATTATTAGCTTTAGGAGCTAAAACAGAAATTAAGGATCAAACTGGTTATACAGCTTTACAGTGGGCGATAATGCTAGGAGAAGATAAAATTGTTAAGTTATTGTTAGCAGCTGATGCAGATATAGATAATTTAAGTGCTGCAGGTTGTACAGCACTTGAACTAGCTCAAAATTATGGTCAACAAGACATTTATCAATGTCTTAAAGATTTTTCACAATAATAGATTATTCGTCACTATATATTTCTTCAGCTACTTTACTTCCTACGGTTTTTTCGGGGTAGACAACTTTGTCTACTCCTATTTTTTTTAGTAATTCCCCATGAAGTTTGTCTTTAGCTTTAGCAATCACATAAGGAATATTATGTTTTTTAAGAATATGTGAAGCAGCTAAATTATCATATAAATTCTTTCCAATTCCAATAATCCCTATATCAAACTCATTAATACCTAAGGTTTCTAAGCTTTTAGTATCAGTGAAATTAGATTGAACAGCATATGTGACCTGGGAACTTATTTTTTGAACTCTTTCATTATCTTGATCGATTGCTAAAACCTCATGACCTTTTTGATATAAATCTTTTGCAATTACAGTTCCAAAACGTCCGACTCCTATAATAACTATATGCTTCATTATTCTCCCCCTTTTATATTAAATTATACTAGATAAATTAATAACCTCCTGCTTTCAAATTGATTTTATAACCCAGGATGTGATTACTATTGTTTAAGTTAATTTGAACAATATTATTAAAATAAAGAAAAATATTTAAATTTTACCATCTAAATTGCAGGGAAATGTAATTTTTTCTAGAAATTTAAATGTATAGAAATTGATTATAGGAAGTTTGAGTTAGAATTTAAAAAAGGAGGAGCAAAATAATGAGAAAAATTATATTAGTTAATTTAATTTTTTTAATGATGCTAATTTATTTATTTACAGGAGGGGTATCAGCAAGAAAATTAGAGGTCTGGGTAGGTAATAGTCAAGAACAAATATGGATGAAAAAAGCTGTAGCAGCTTATGAAAATAAAACAGGAATTAAAATTGATTTAAATGTTATTTGTGAATTAGAACAATTAGAAAAACTTCGCTTAGAAGAGGTAGCGGGAAATAATATAGATGTAGTAGGTTGGCCTCATGATGATATTGGAAAAGCTGTATCTGAAGGGCTATTGACTCCAATTCAAGAGTATATAAGTACTAAATATATTAAAGATAATTTCACTGATAAATCAATTAGGGCCTTAAGTTATCAGGATAAGATTTATGGTTTGCCATATTCTTACGAGGCTCTAGCCTTAGTTTATAATAAAGATAAGTATAATGAGATACCAGATACGATGGAAGAATTCATAGAATTAGCCAAGACTAAAACTGATCTCCAACAACAGCAGTATGGATTTTTATTTTATCATACTAACTTTTATTATGCAGCGCCCTTTTTATTAGGGCATGGAGCATATGTGTTTGGTAAAAATGAAGATGGTAGCTATAATATTAATGATATTGGCTTTAATAATGAGGGAGGTATAGCGGGAGCAAAATTGATTAAGAAATTTAAAGATGAGGGTGTGGTGCCGCAAAACATTCAGAAAAAGCAAGTTGTACATTTATTTGCTGAGGGTAAGGCAGGAGCAGTTTTAGTTGGTCCGTGGAGACGTAATAGATTTAAAGAAGCAGGGATTGATTTTGCCGTAAGTCCAATTCCTAAACTATCTAATGGGAAGTCCCCTAAACCATTTGTAGGAGTTAAAGGTTATTATATTCCCCATAAATCTGATAATAAGAAATTAGCAGCTGATTTTATTAAGTTTATTACTAATGCCAAATGGTCGATGAAACATTATGAGATGATTGGTTCTATAGTGCCTCATAAACGAGTGATAAATAGCCCAAAGATAAAAAATGATGAATTTAGTAGAGGTTTTCTAATTCAAGCTCAAAATGGTATTTTAATGCCTAATGTTTTGCAAATGTCTGTAGTATGGAATCCAGTTAATAAGGCTCTCGATTTTTTGTTGGATGGACGAATTTCTGCTAAAAAAGCTATGGCTTTAACTGACAAAATGATTACGCGGAATATTGAATTGATTGGATATTAGTTTTTTAGCAGGATGGAATAAGGGGTGAGTATTATTATTTTAAGCAAATTGAATAGTATGTTTAAATTAGATAGTATTTTCAATAAATTAGTGATTAGTTTTATTTTAATTACAGTTTTTTTATCTATTGCTTTAACTTGTTTTTTTACCTCAGATTTAAAAAAACATTATTATCTATGGCTAAAAACGATTTGAAATTAATGTCTCGGCAAACTAGTTCCAAAATCTTTTGGGAAATTAATGAATCTTTAGATACCAAAAATATCAATGGCTTAAGCACTGTTGAAGTACTAATAATGACTCAAGAATCTATTGCCCGTGAAATTTGGAACGCTCGCTGGCAGGGGATTGAATCAATTAGTTTCGAAGGAAATGTATATTTATTAGATAAACAGGGAGGAATGATTTATAATAATTATGATTTAGATAGTGATACTCGTTTAGATGAAGATAAAAATACTGAGGTTAGTGATTTTTTTAAAGATGATTATAGTGATGCCCCTTTTTTCCAAAAAATAAAAGCAGATAAATCTAAGCACAAAGGAACTGGTGGTAATGGATTAGTTAGAATTTCTACTTCTGGTTATGTTAATTATAATAGAAAAGGAAAAGAATATATCGGAGCTTATAGTAAAATAGCCTCTTTAGGTTGGATTTTAATTGTAGATGGACAAAAGGAAGATATTTTAGCTCCAGCAAAAAAAATTAGACGTAAAATGTACTATATTACTGCTTTAGCAATATTTATTGTAACTATTATAGCAGTTCTTATTTCTAAATATATGACTAACCCAATTAATCAAACAGTTGAATTTGCTAAAAAAATTGCTAATGGTGATTTAGCTATTAAAGGATTAACTGTTAACTCTAATGATGAAATAGGAACTTTAGTAGAACACTTAAATAATATGAGAAGTAATTTAGAGAGATCAGTTAATAATATGAAAAACTTATTGAATAATGCTGGGCAAGGATTTTTATCTTTTGGTGAAGATTTAAAAGTTGATAAAGAGTACAGTGTAGAATGTAGAAATATTTTTGCTACTGATATTGAGAATAAAAGTTTTCCTAGATTAATTTTTAATCAATCTAAACAGCAAGAACGAATCAGAGAGAATTTAAAGGAAATATTTTCATTAATTAATGCTAATCAAGAAGAAGAGATACATAAATATATTGGATTATTACCTGAGGAGTTAAAAATTAATGATAAATATATAAAATTGAATTATAAAGTAGTAAGTAGTAACTAAAGTAAAATAATGGTAATCCTAACTGATATTACAGAAAAAAAGAAAATAGAAAAAAGAGCACTGAGAGATGGTTTAACTGAATTGTATAATCATAGTTATTTTCAGAAGAGATTGAGTCGAGAAATAGATAAGATGAAAGAGTATGATTATAGACATTATCTTTCATTATTGATGCTTGATATAGATGATTTCAAACAGTTTAATGATACTTATGGTCATCAAGCTGGAGATGAAGTATTGCGCTCTGTGGCCCGAGTATTAAAGCAAGAGTTTGTAGATGAATCAGAAATTGTAGCTCGATATGGAGGGGAAGAATTTGCCATAATTTTACCGGAGGTGACTAAAGTAGGGCTTAAAATAAAAGGAAAAGAGGTAAATGAATTAATTCGTAGTTTAGCTGTAAATTATAATGATTTAGAGTTACAGATTACAGTTAGTATAGGTGGAGCAACTTATAAAAATAGTGAGAGCAAAGAAGAATTTATTAAAAGAGCTGATGATGCTTTATATCAAGCTAAGGCTGAAGGCAAAGATACCTTCCATTTTTCTGATTAGAAGCTTCATTATATTTGATTTTCAAATTATAAATATGATATGGTATATTAGAAAATATTTAATATAATACTAAAATATAATCAGATATAAAATATGTAAGGAGTAAATATAATGAAGCAGTCGATAACTGAAGAAAATATTAAAGATTATTTTAAGCCGCAGGGGAGATTAGATAGTTTTTTAGATGATTACGAATATAGAGAGCAACAAGAGACTATGGCTCTTGAAATCTCAAGAGTTTTTAAGCAAAAAAAACATTTGTTGGTTGAAGCGGGGACAGGAACTGGTAAATCATTTGCTTATTTAGTCCCTAGTATACTGTTAGCTTTAGCTGAGGAAGAACAAATTGTGATTTCGACAAATACTATTAATTTACAAGAACAGTTAATCAATCAAGATATCCCTTTCTTACAAAACTTATATAATTTGAATTGTAAGGCAGTTTTAGCTAAAGGAAGAGGTAACTACTTATGTTTAAGAAGATTTAATCATTATCAAACTGCAAGTAAACTAAGCGACAAAGAAATGAAACAATTGACTAAACTTGAGAGTTGGATTCGAAATACTGAGACAGGCTGTTTATCTGATTTGAATTTTAAGGTTAATAAACAATTATGGGGCGGTATTGCTTCAGATAGCAGGTTATGTTTAAGAAAAAAATGCTCTAATTATAATTATTGTTTCTTTATTCAGGCTAGAAATGAACTGGAGGATGCTGATATTATAGTATCTAATCATCATTTATTATTTGCTGATATTTCTTTAAGGAATAAAGGGGATTTTGATGATCAGATGGCAGTATTACCTCATTATCAAAGGGTTATTTTTGATGAAGCTCATAATATCGAAGAAATAGCGACAAGATATATTGGTAGTCGGATTAGTAGCAGAGAGCTGATTGATGCTATTAAATTTTTATATAACCCTTATAAAAATAGTGGAGATTTATTACAAATCAGAGCTGAAAGTACTGTTTTATCTCTGAAATTAAAAGAGCAAGTTTTGCATAAGATTGATCAAGAATTAGTTCCTGAATTACAAAATTTGTTGGAACGAATTAAATCTTCTAACCCTCAGGTAGAGAATTTTATGAAGCAATTTAATGTTAGAAATAAATTGCGTTTAACTGCAGAGGTCAGAGAATATCAATTATGGAAAGATAGTTTAGCAGTAGAATTTGAAAATATATTATTTAAATTAGTTGATGTACAGAAAAAATTAGTAGATCTATTAGATATACTAGCTTTGGGAGAAGAAGAATTTAATAATTATGAGCAATTAACAACTATGTTAGAACAAAAGCTGCAAATTATTAGAGAGGCTAAGGAAATATTAAAAGAAATTATTAATTTTGAGGAAGAAAATGAAAAGGTATATTGGTTAGAGCAGCACTCTAATAGTTATAGTTTACATGCTGCTCCTTTAAATATTGCTGATCAATTACAAGAGCAGTTATTAAATGAACTAGAAACAGTTATTTTTACTTCAGCTACTTTGACTGTTAATAATTCTTTTGAGTTTATTAAAAATAATTTAGGTTTAACTAGTAGTTCAGTTGAAGTATTAGATTTAGGGAGCCCATTTGATTATAAGCAACAACTAAAAGTAGGAGTTGTTAAAGATATAGTTTCACCCAAAAATAATAAATTCATTGGAGAAATTTTAAATAATATAAAAAAGGTAGTGGAAGTTATGGAGGGACGTACTTTAATATTATTTAATTCTTATTATAGACTAAACCAGGTTTATAGTAGTTTGGAGGAAGAATTAGAGGATTTAAAAATCAATCATTTGTTTTGCCAAGGTAGAAAGCCGCGCCAATATTTAATTGAACAATTTAAAAATACAGAAAAATCAGTTTTATTGGGAACAGATAGTTTTTGGGAGGGAGTTGATCTGCCGGGAACTCAATTGAGTTGTTTGATTATTGTTAAACTACCATTTTCTGTTCCTAGCGAGCCATTTATTGAAGCAAAATTGGAGTCTATTGATCAACAAGGAGGAAATGCTTTTTTTGAATATATGCTCCCTAAAGCAGTAATTAAATTCAGACAAGGGTGTGGTAGATTAATCCGTAACCAAAGAGATCAGGGCTGGATTTTAGTCTTTGATAAGCGAGTAATTAATAAAAGTTATGGTCAATTATTTTTAAACTCACTAGCTGTAGATAATGTCAATATTGCTGACACAAGTGAAATTACTAAGCAGTTATCTCATTTTGCCAATAATAATTTTACTAAAATTATTAATGAATGAGTTATTTATTTCGTAACTGAAAGGAGAAAAAGATTATGGTAGAAATGAACCCTAAGCATGGATTATTAACTGAAAATGAAAAAGTTTCGTTGGAGAATGATATTCATAGGATAAATAATAATGATTTAAAACAAGAAATTTTAAATGGTTTTGGCCAAGAATTTGCAGTGAAATTATATTTTAGTCAGCAGTTTACTGATGAATTAGTCTTGAATGCCTATGAATTTTTTAGCGTACTAATCAAATGTAATATAACTTATAATAATTGGTTTTATAAACAAGGTGAAGAGTATAATCGTTTGATCAATCTAAGTGGCAAAGCTAATGTAAAAGAAATAACTTGGGAAAAGAAAGAAGTAGTTTCTGAAGTTAAATAAGAGATGTACTAAGATAAAGGGGGGTGAATAAGTGAAAAATGAAGTAGAATTCAGTATTAAGTTTAAAATATTAATTTTGGTGTTGGTAGTCACTATTTTGTTAACTATTAGTTTAATTAGTTTATCTTTTTTATTGTCTAATGATTTTTTTAGTAAATTAATAACTAAAAATGGAGTTAGAAATGTTAGGTTATATTCAGAATTGATTCATAATTGGCTTGAAGAAAAAAAAGAAGATATTACAATTTATTCAGAAAGTGAAGTAATGAAAAATAGAAAATGGATTAAGAGAAAAGACTTTTTAACTGATAAATTAAGTAAAACTTCGCATGAGTTTGCTTATTTTTTTGTGGCAGATAAGAACGGTGATTATAGTACTACGCAGTTAAAAAATGCTGGGAATATTAAAAGTAAATCTTATTTTAAAGAAGCAATACAGGGCAAAACTTATTTATCTCGCCCATTGCGTTCTCCCTTAACTGGGGAAGCAATTATTATCGTCACAACTCCTCTAAAAAATGAGTCTACAAAGCCTTCTGGAATATTAGGAGGCGCTATTAAATTGGATCAGTTAACTCAATATTTAAGCAAATTTAAAGTTGAACACTTTAATTCCTATTCTTATATAATTGATAAGCATGGTCTAGTAATTGCTCATCCTGATAAAGATATAATTTTAGAAGAAAATATTTTAAAAGCTTCAACTGGTGGTCAAGAAAGTTTAAGGTCCTATTTTGTTGAAATAAAAAATAATAATTCTGGTTATTTAAAGTATCAAGAAAATGACAAAAGTTATTATTTGTTTTATAATAAGATATTAGGAAGTGATGGATGGAAGATAATCACTCAAATTCCAAACAGTTATTTGAAAGTGCCCTTAATGTTAGTCAGGAGAAAATTGTGGGTTATTGCATTAATAGCAATTATTATTTCAGCAATTTCTAGTATGATTATAGCTAATAATATTTCTAGTCCAATTATTAAGTTGAGTGATATATTTTCTCAAGGGGCTGAAGGAGATTTAACTGTTAGGGCCAATTTTAATCGTAATGATGAAGTTGGGAAAGCAGCAACTAGTTTTAATAAAATGATGGATAAAATCAGTGATTTAACTTATAATGATATATTAACTGGACTATTAACTCTTAGTTATTTTAAGGACTTGCTTAAATTAGATTTACAAGAAATCAAAGAAAAAGATAAAGGACAAAAGGTAGTTTTATTTTCAATGGGAATTGATAACTATGAAATAATTAATGATAATTTTGGTCATTATGTAGGGAATAAAGTTTTGAAAAAGATAGCTTATAGAATTAAGCATTTAGTGAGTAAGGATATTTATATTGCGCGTAGTAGTAATGAGTTTTTCCTTTATTGGGAAACTACTGAAAGTACTGATAAATTTGAAGAATTAGCTAAAAAGATTTTAGCTGAAATTAATAGAAAATATGAAATTAATGGACAAGTAGTTCATGTAACAGCTAGTTTGGGTATTGCTGTTTATCCTGATTCGGGAACTACTAGTCAAAGATTGATTAAAAACGCTGGTTTAGCGCAACATTTAGTGGCTGAAAACAGTAGTGATGAGATTCAACTATACTCTTCCGGAATGGAAGAAAAGTTATCAGAAAGAATGCGTTTAGAAGCTAAACTAAAATCAGCTTTGGAAAACAAACAATTTTTATTGTACTATCAGCCTTTGGTTAACGCTAAAACAAAAGAGATTGAAAGTTTTGAAGCATTATTAAGATGGTATCATCCGATTGAAGGTATGATTTCTCCAAGTAAATTCATACCGATTATTGAGGATAATGGAATGATTATAGAAATAGGAGACTGGGTACTTAGGGAAGCTTGCCAAGCTCTGAAGAAATGGCATCAGCAAGGTTATAATAACTTATCTGTTTCTGTTAATATTGCGCCCCAACAGTTTCAAAGTGATAATTTTCTAGATGACATAAAAACTATATTAAAAGAAATTGATTTAGAACCCCAATATTTAGAATTAGAAATCACAGAAAGAGCTACAATGGAAAATTTAGGACATACTATTGAGTTGCTTTATGATTTGAAAAAATTAGGGGTGAAAATTTCTATTGATGATTTTGGCACTGGTTATTCTTCTTTAAGTTATTTAAAAGAATTTGCTATTGATACTCTTAAAATTGATAAGTCCTTTGTAACAGAGTTAACTGCTCAAGGTCAAAATAATGCTATTGCGGAAACTATTGTTAACATGGCAGATAGTTTGAAATTAAATGTAACTGCTGAAGGAGTAGAAAATAAATTACAAGTTGAATTTTTAGAACAGAAAAAATGTGATAAATTACAGGGGAATTATTTCAGCCCAGCAGTACCTAAAATAGAAGTAAAAGAACTATTGCAAAAAGCATATAAACAGAGCATATAGGTCATGCAAATAATTTTCTAAAAGTTTAAATGTCTAATTGATATTAAAATAAGATATACTATGTAGTGAACTCATCAGGAGGAATAAAATGGGAGAATATATTTCTGTAATTGTAGATTTACCTGTGAAACAAGTTAATAAAGAGTTTACGTATCATGTACCCGAAGAATGGCAAGATTCAGTTCATTTAGGGCGAAAGGTGATTGTGCCTTTTGGTAATCAAAAAAAGGATGGCTATGTCATTGCTAAAAAAGATAAGGCCGAGGTTGAAACTAAAGATATTTTAGAAGTAGCTGATGATATAGTTTATTTTAACCAAGAGTTACTACAAGTAGCACAGTGGATGGCTGAGTATTACCAATGTTATTTAATTACAGCAATTAAAGCAGTAATTCCTAGTGGGGATTTAAAGATTAAAACTAAACGGGTTGTGGAATTGGCTCAATCAAAATCTGCTACTAAGCAAAAAATTAATGAATTAAAAAATAGAGCTCCTAAACAAGCAGAAGTGCTTCGGTATCTAGTTGACCATAAAGCTGACTTAATTACTACAGAACTAGCTAATAAAGTTGATACTTCTTCCGGAACTATTAGAAGACTAGCAGATAGAGGGTTAGTAATTTATGAAAAGAAAGAGGTTAAGCGTGATCCTTATCAAAATTTAGATTTTGATGAGTCAAATAATTTAGATTTAACTTCTGAACAAGAACAGGCTTTAAATAGTATTATGGAAGCAGTAAATAATAACCAGAGTCAAACTTTCTTATTAAAAGGAGTGACTGGAAGTGGTAAAACTGAAGTCTATTTGCAGGCAATAGATCAAGTTTTAGAACAGGGCCAAGGGGCAATTGTTTTAGTACCTGAGATTTCTTTGACTCCACAGACTATTACTCGTTTCAAAGGAAGATTTCAAGAGCAAGTAGCAGTTTTGCATAGCCAATTATCTTCTGGAGAGCGTTTTGATGAATGGCGACGTATAAAGAATGGAGAAGCTAAAATAGTAATTGGAGCTAGATCAGCTATTTTTGCTCCCTTATCTGATTTAGGATTAATTATTATTGATGAAGAACATGAAACAACTTATAAACAAGATGACCACCCGAAATATCATGCTCGGGAAGTAGCAATTTATCGGGCTGGATTAAAGCAAGCAGCTACAGTTTTAGGTACTGCTACTCCCTCTTTAGAAGCTTATTATCGGACTCAAAATGAAGACTATCAACTTTTAGAATTGCATAATCGAATTGATGACCGCCCGATGCCTGAAGTAGAAGTAGTTGATATGCGAGAAGAATTAAATCGAGGTAATAGAACAATGTTTAGTGAATTATTGCAAGAAGAGATCACTACTCGCTTAGAAGAAGAAGAACAAGCTATAGTTTTTCTGAATCGACGCGGGTTTTCTACTTTTGTGCAGTGTCGAAAATGCGGGTATGTTATGCGTTGTGAAGATTGTGATGTATCATTAACTTATCATTCTAATCCCCCTTTGTTACATTGCCATTACTGTGACCATAAAGAAAAGGTTCCTGATAATTGTCCAGAATGCGGTAGTAAATATATTAAGTATTTTGGTGTCGGAACTCAAAAAGTAGAAGAACAATTAAATGAACTATTTCCTGAGGCAAATATCAAACGTATGGACGTAGATACGACTAGAAAAAAAGGAGCCTATCGTAGGATTTTGTCTGATTTTAAAGAACATAAAATTGATATTTTAGTGGGAACTCAAATGGTAGCTAAAGGACATGATTTTCCCAATGTTACCTTAGTAGGGGTAGTAACTGCTGATACTGCCCTTAATTTTCCTGATTTTAGGTCAAGTGAGCGAACTTTTCAGTTATTAACTCAGGTTGCTGGAAGAACTGGGCGTGGTGATAAAGGAGGAGAAGTTGTAGTCCAAAGTTATACTCCTGAACATTATAGTATTCAGTTAGCTAAAGAACATGACTATAAAAGTTTTTATGAACAAGAGATTGCCTCTAGAGAAGCGACTTCTTATCCTCCTTTTAGTAAATTAATTAATTTTTTAGTTAGTGCAGAAGATGAAGATAAAGTTATTAAGAATGCTCATAAATTAGGTGAATTAGTGCGAGGAAAAATAGAAATTTTAGAAAATAACGAAATTCAAGTGTTAGGGCCTGTGCAGGCTCCATTATCTAAGTTACAGGGTAAATTTCGTTGGCAATTGATTATTAAGGGGCAAGAATTAGATTTATTGCGTGAAATAAGTGATTATGCTGTGACAGAATTAAGAGATATGTCTATTTCAGAAAATGTTAAAGTAAGTGTTGATGTTGACCCGTTGCGAATGCTATAATAATATAGAAACGAATAAAAATTTTAAGTTTAAGTATAAATATAAGTATAAATTTGAGTTTAAGTATAAGTATAAGTAAAATGATAGATACAGATACAAGTATAAAGAAAAATTAGCAATAATCAATTCTATATTTGCTTTTAGCTTAGGCTTGAACTGAAATTAAGTTTTAATTTCATTTGGAGGTGAAAAAATGGCACTATTGCAGATTCGAGAAATAGGTGACCCTGTGCTGAGAACGGAAACTAATAAAGTAAAAGAAGTAACTGATAAAACAAGAGATTTATTGGATAATATGCAAGAAACAATGTATGATGCTAATGGAGTTGGTTTAGCTGCTCCGCAAGTAGGAATTTCAAAGGCAATTACGGTGATTGATATAGGTAATGAGCTATTAGAATTTATTAATCCAGAGATTATAAATGAGTCTGAGAGGACTTATATAGATGAAGAAGGATGTTTGAGTATTCCTAATGAGACTGGAAAGGTAGAAAGAGCTTATGGAGTAACTGTCAAAGCGCTAGATAGAGAGGGAAAAGAGTTTGAACTTGAAGCAGAAGGTTTATTAGCTCGAGCGATTCAGCATGAATTGGATCACTTAAATGGAGTATTGTTTACAGACAAAACTATTTAGAATAGCTTTGATAATGATTTCTTAAGTGGAGGGATTATAGATGAGAATTGTATTTATGGGTACGCCTGATTTTGCTGTACCTAGTTTAGAAAAGTTATGTGAAGCAGATTTAACTGATGTAGTAGGGGTAATCACTCAACCTGATCGTAAGCGAGGCCGAGGGCAGAATTTACAGGCTCCACCTGTAAAGGAAGTAGCCTTAGATTATGATATTGAAGTTTATCAACCACAAAAAGTTACTTCGGAAGAAGGATTAGATAAATTAGAAGAATGGGCTCCTGATTTGATTGTTGTAGTTGCTTATGGTCAAATTTTAGGTAAAGAAGTACTTGATTTACCAGACTTAGGATGTGTTAATGTGCACGCTTCTTTATTACCTAAGTATAGAGGAGCTGCTCCTTTGCATCGTGCTTTAATCGAGGGTGAAGATGTTACTGGTGTTACAACAATGCAGATGGATGAGGGGATGGATACAGGAGATATAATTTTACAGGAAGAAGTGGAGATCATTCCTCAAGATACTGTTGGTTCTTTACATGATAAATTAGCTACTACAGGAGCTAATTTATTATTAGAGACTTTAGAGCAAATTGAAGCTGGGACTGCTCCTCGAATTCCACAAAATAGTGATCAAGCAACTTACGCAGCTAAAGTAAGTAAAGAAGATGGAGAAGTGGATTGGGAGCAGTCAGCTCGAGATATTTGGAATTTAGTTCGCGGTATGAATCCTTGGCCGGGTGCTTATACCTATAAAGATGAAGAACTATTGAAGTTATGGGATTCAGAGATATATGATGAAACAGCAAGTAGCGATTTTACTCCTGGAACAGTAGTGAAAACAGATGATGAACAAGGGATAATTGTGCAAACAGGAGAAGGACAATTATTAATTACTCAATTACAACCTGCTAATAAAAGCAGAATGTCAGCAACTGATTATCTATTAGGTTATGAGTTAGAAGCAGGTGTCAAGTTAGGAGAAAAATAACTATGTTTAATCATCGCAATACAGTTATATTTCTACTTTTGCTTACACTAGGAGTTGTTAGCTTTTTTCTAGTTGGTATTTTTAATCTTAATTTGTTACAATTTAATTTATGGAGTCAATTAACATTAGTTGTGATAGGAGTAGCTTTAGTAGGTCTAGCTTTGATATTATTAATAGGAACGATGGGAATTATCTTAACGATGCGGTTAAATCGTCCGATTAAATTATTGATAATTCCTACTAAAATAGTTATATCTTATATTGTACCAGTAGTAATTCAAATTGCTAGCTGGTTTGGGATGGATAAAGAAAGAGTACAAAATTCTTTTATTCAAATTAGTAATCAATTAATTAACCCCGAAGAAATTTCTGTAGCAGCAGAAGATCTATTAATTTTAATGCCGCATTGTATTCAATTAGCTGATTGTAGCTATCGAGTTACTAGTGATATAAATAACTGTCAACGTTGTGGAGGTTGTCAGGTAGATGATATTATTGCTCTTAAAGAAAAATATGGGGTTCATTTAGCCTTTGCTACAGGAGGGACGTTGGCCCGTAAAATAATAAAGGAAACAAGACCGAAAGCAATTGTGGCTGTTGCCTGTGAACGAGATTTAAGTAGTGGTATTCAAGATGTTTACCCGTTACCTGTAATTGGTGTAGTCAATTTAAGACCTAATGGTCCATGTTATAACACTAAAGTCGAATTAGATAAATTGGAAGCAGCAGTTAAAAGATTGTTGGAAGAACAGTAAATCGTGACAAGAAAAAGCAGTGAAGAGTGACAAGAAAAAGCAGTGAAGAGTAAAGAGTAAAGAGTAAAGAGAATAAATAGTGAAAGTCAAGAACAAAAGATTTTGACTTTAGCTCATTACTGATTACTAGTTACTAATTACTAAATTTATAATTGCGAGGTGATAAATATGCCTTTTTTATTTTTCGACCCAACAATGATTTTGTTAATACCAGCTATTATTCTAGCGGGTTATGCGCAGATGAAAGTTAAATCAACTTTTAATAAATATTTAGAAGTTAGAGCTAAGATTGGAAAGAGTGGGGCTCAAGTAGCGCGTGAGTTATTAGATCAAA
Source organism: Halanaerobacter jeridensis (assembly GCF_016908315.1). GTDB lineage: Bacteria > Bacillota > Halanaerobiia > Halobacteroidales > Halobacteroidaceae > Halanaerobacter > Halanaerobacter jeridensis. The sequence continues at coordinate 340,494 of NZ_JAFBDQ010000001.1, forward strand.
ATGGTTTATCTCATATTAATGTTACTCGGGCAGATGGTAAGTTATCAGATCATTATGATCCGAAAAATGAAGTGCTTAAATTATCGCCGGAAGTTTATGGTGGTAGTTCTTTAGCTTCTTTAGGAGTAGCTGCCCATGAAACCGGGCATGCCATTCAAGATAAAGTGGGTTATGCGCCGCTAAGATTTCGTCATTCTTTATTTCCAGTGGCTAGTTTTGGTTCTCAAGCAGGGCCAATTTTAGCAGTACTCGGGTTTTTATTTCACGCTGGTTTTTTAATTAATGTAGGCATTATTGTCTTTACAGCAGCAGTTTTATTTCAAATTGTAACACTGCCGGTTGAATTTAATGCTAGTAGTAGAGCCCTTAAGTTATTAAGACAGAATAATTATTTAAATAGTCAAGAGACTAAGGGAGCTAAAAAAGTTTTAAATGCAGCAGCATTAACCTATGTCGCTTCAGCAGTAGTTGCTATTGGTCATTTAATTAGATTATTAGTTTTAAGTCGGATGATGGACGATTAATATGTTTTATCTATTGATATTTTTGCTGCTGCCAATAGTTTTTGTGGTGTTATTATTACCATTTAAGTTTACTATTGATTCACTAATTATTTTGTTTAAAGCGCCAGGGCAGTTATTTGCTATAGCCAAGAATGAATCATTACGTAAAAACCATGCTTTAGAACATGCTACAGTTAATATTTTAGAAAAGAAATATGGTTATAGCAACTTATCTGGTTTAGCAGAAGAAAATGGATTCTATATTAATGGGGTTATTAATCCTAAAGATGTGAAGGTAGCAGCACAAGAGGGATTATTAAGACTACAGCAGGGTGAAAGAAATTTAGTAGTGCATAAACAATGTGGAACTAGTTTAACTGTAGCCAATCTAGTTTCAGCTGTAGTTTTTATTTTGTTGCTGCTGCTGACAGGTGTTTTTAGTTTATTAAATATGTTATTAGCAATTATCATTGCTAATTTCATTGGCCCGCAATTAGGAGTTTGGGTCCAAAAGAATTATACTACTTCTTATCAAGTTGATAATATGGAAATTAATGGAGTGCAATTGCGCCAAGATTCACAAACAATGTTAGGGATAAATGTGCCTAAGAAAGTGTTTGTAAGAACTAGTGAATTAGTATGGAAATAGTATTTAACTATCAACTATGGGCTTAAACCTAAACTATAAAAGCTAAACCCTAGAATTTAACGGAAAATCGAACAACAAAATTTTAAGTAAATAAAAGGTATTTGCAATTTGTTAGTAGGTATATTTGCGAAGAAAAAAAGAAGAGGCTAATTTAAGCCTCTTTATTTATGATTAAGAGAACTATACTTTGTAAAAAATTGCAAATAATTTTTATATCTTTTTTTGGAGTTAAGGTCTTGTTTTTTAGGGTTTAGCCCATAGCTAATAACTTACAGCTATTAGCTGAATCATACATAATCTTGCTAAAATTGGGGGAAAATTATGAGTAATGCACGAGAGCTAGCTTTAAAAGCGATTTATAGAATTAATGAAGAAGGTGCTTTTTCTAATTTAGTGTTAAATGAATTATTAAACAAGTCTAATTTGGATCAACGTGATAAAGCACTGACAACTCAATTAGTATATGGTAGTATTAGATATCGGAATAGTTTAGATTGGGTTATTAATCATTTTTCCACTCGTAAAGTGAAAAAAATGACACCATGGGTGCGTAATGCTTTGCGTCTTGGTGTTTATCAGATTGATTATTTAGATAAAATTCCTGCTCCAGTAGCTGCTAATGAAACAGTGGAAGTAGCTAAAGAATACTGTAATCGGGGAGCAGTTAAGTTTATTAATGGTAATTTAAGAAATATTGCGCAAAATATTGATAGTGTAGAATATCCAGATTTAGAAGAGAATCCAGTGCAACATATTAGACATTGTTATTCTTATCCGCAATGGATAGTACAGCGGTGGGTTAAAAGATATGGTAGGGAAGAGACAATTGAAATTTGTCAAAATTTAAATCAAATTCCACCAACAGTAGTTCGGACTAATACCTTAAAGTTAACGCGAGAGGAATTGATATCTAATTTAGAGCAAGAAGGAGCAGAAGCGGAGGCAATTACTAAAGTTGGAGAAGCAGTTAATTTAAGCAATTATAATTCAATTGCTAGTTTAAAGTCTTTTCAAAGAGGAGAATTTTTTGTCCAAGGATTGAGTTCTATGTTAGTTGCTCATGTACTAGAGCCTACTGCTCATGATTTAGTTATTGATTTATGTGCTGCTCCAGGTGGTAAATCGACTCATTTTGCGCAGGTAATGAATAATCAAGGGCAGATTAATGCTGTTGATTTACATCAGCAAAAGCTTGATTTGATTCAAGAAAATTGTGATAGATTAGGTATAGAAAATATAGATACTTATTGTGGGGATGGTCGTGAAATTACTTTTGAGCAACAGGCTAATAAAATTTTAGTTGATGCTCCCTGCAGCGGACTAGGGATTATAGGAAAAAAACCAGAGATTAGATGGCAGAAAAAGCCGCAAGATTTGCAACAATTACAAGAATTACAGTTAGAATTATTGACTAATGCAGCAGGACTTTTGCAGGATGGCGGCGAATTAGTATATAGTACTTGTACTTTTACTCCGGAAGAAAATCAGGCTGTGATTGAGAAGTTTTTAGCAGAGTTTCCGCAGTTTTCTCTAGTCGATTTAGAAACTGAAGCGCAAAATTTAGAGTTGACAGATTATTTAAATGATGGGATGATACAAATTTTACCTGATAATAAATTTTTAGAAGGATTTTTCATAGCTAAATTAGTTAAAATAAGTTAAGAAGAGGTTTGATAATATGGATAAAGTAAATTTAATTGGATTAAATAAAGAAGAATTAGAAAATGAAATGAAGAAATTAGAGCAACCGAGTTTTCGAGCCCAACAAATTTTGAATTGGATTTATGATAAAAATAAATTTGATTTTGCTGAGATGACTAATCTAGGCAAAAATTTAAGAAGAGAATTAAAACAGCATTTTGATTTAGATCCGTTAACAAAACTAGGGGCTCAAGAATCTGAAGATGGTACTATTAAATATTTATTTGAACTATCTGATGGTGAAAAGATTGAAGTAGTTTATATGCCAAGTGAAAAGGGGCGTAAAACGCTTTGTATTTCTACTCAAGTAGGTTGTGCTATGGGTTGTAGTTTTTGTGCTACAGGATTACATGGTTTAACTCGTAACTTAAGAGCAGGAGAAATAGTAAATCAGATTTTAACAGTAGAAAATTTGCGAGATATAGAAATTACCAATGTTGTACTAATGGGCATGGGTGAACCTTTAGATAATTATGAGGCTAGTTTAAAAGCTATTTCATTAATTAATGGACCTTTAAATATAGGTATGAGAAAAATAACTATTTCTACTTGTGGACTAGTTCCTCAAATAAAAAAATTAGCTGATGAAGAATTACAATTAACTTTAGCTGTTTCTCTGCATGCGCCTAATAATCAATTGAGAAATAAATTAATTCCTGTTAACCAAAAATATCCGATTGAAGAACTAATAGATGCTTGTCAGTACTATATTGAAAAGACCAATCGACGTGTGACTTTCGAGTATGCACTGATGGATGGTGTTAATGATAAATTAAAACATGCTCAACAGTTAGCAGATTTATTGGCAGCTAAGTTAGTTCATGTGAATTTGATTCCAATTAATCAAGTGCAGGAATTAAATTATTCTCAGCCACAACAGGATATTATTGCAGAGTTTGAAACTGAGCTGCAAAAAAGAAATATACCCGTTACTGTGCGAAAAGAGCGAGGGGCAGATATTGATGCTGCTTGTGGACAGTTACAGGGGAAGGAGGAATAGCTGTGCTTAACTTGGCCCGAAAATTAAAGAATTTTATATTTACTGATGATAATGTTAATGATGAGAATGATGAGTTTGATACTCAAGAAGAAATTAAGAATGATACTAAAATTTTTAGTGATTATCAAAGTGGAACGGCAAATGTTTCGGAAAATGATAAAACAATTATCAGAGAACCACTACGAAAAAAAGAGGTTAGGTTGAGAGTATTAACTCAAAATGGGATTGAAAAAGAGATTGTAATTGATTCAGTTGAGACTAATATTGGGCGGCAGAAAAGTAATGAAATTGTCTTGAATGATAAAAGTGTCTCACGTGTTCATGCACAGTTAATTAACAAAAAATATTATTATAAAATTAGAGATTTAAGTAGTACTAATGGCTCTTATGTTAACGGGAAAGCGATTAAAGAGCAGAAACTAGTTGATGGAGATAAGATTAAATTAGGAAAGACTACTTTAGAATTTTCTTTAGATGGCTAAGTGAGGTGAAAAAATGAATTATGGTACAGTGTCAATCACAGGAAAAGTGAGAGATAAAAACGAAGATAATTATTTAGCATTAGATAAGGGAAGACTACATGTGATTGCTGTAGCAGATGGTATGGGAGGCCATAAAGCAGGAGATGTGGCTAGTTCTACAGCAATTAAAGTAGTCAAAAACTATGATTTTAGTCCACATGAGCTAATTAGTGATGTTGAAGAATGTATTAATATTGTAAATAATAAAATTTTAGAAAAGAGTAGTAATCATCCTGAGTATAGAGGAATGGGTACTACTCTAACTTTAGGAATAATTAAGAATAATCATTTAGTACTGGGACATATAGGTGATAGTAGAGCTTACTTGTATCATAATGATTTTTTAGAGCAAATTACTGATGATCATTCTTATGTAGCAGATTTATTGAAACAGGGGGCAATTACAAAAGAAGAGGCTGAAAATCATCCTAAAAAGAATCTATTGTTGCGAGCTTTAGGTTTAGAAAGAGGAGTTGAGGTAGATATAATTGAACATGATTTAGCAGCTGAAGATGTTATTTTATTATGTTCTGATGGTTTAACAAATATGAAAAGTGACGAGCAAATTCAATCGGTATTGAGTAGTGAAGAATTAAAATTACAAGAACAAGCAGAACTTTTATCTGATAAGGCAAATGCAGCAGGAGGCTATGATAATATAACTGCTGTTTTATATCAGAATACTTAAGCTTGGTTTTGAGGTGACGTTAATGATTGGGAAATTATTAAATAATAGATATAAATTGGTAGAAAAAATAGGTACAGGTGGGATGGCAATTGTCTATCGGGCTGAAGATAGGCATCTATCTCGGGAAGTTGCTGTTAAAATTTTGCAACCTCAATTTGCTGATAATGATAAAGCAGTTAAACGCTTTCGGCATGAGGCCAAATCTGTAGCTAGTTTAAATCACCCCAATATAATTAATATTTTTGATATAGGTCAAGATGATGAAACTGAATATATAATTATGGAATATATTACTGGCCAAGATTTAAAAGAAAAAATTAATCAGGAAGGTAAATTACCTACTGCCCAAGCAATTAGAATTATTGAAGAAGTCTGTCAAGCTTTGATTAAGGCTCACCGCAATAATATTGTTCATTGTGATATTAAGCCGCATAATATTTTATTAACTTCTGATGAGCGAGTAAAGGTGACTGATTTTGGTATTGCTCAAGCTGTAACTGATGCTACAATGGAACAGACTGACTCGATTATTGGTTCGGCCCATTATTTATCTCCTGAACAAGCGCGAGGTAGTAGAGTCACTACTAAAAGTGATTTATATTCTTTGGGAATTGTATTATATGAATTAGTTACGGGAAAGTTACCGTTTGAAGGGGAAAATTCGGTTTCAGTAGCTTTAAAACATGTGAAGGATAAACCACCTTCTCCCTTAAAGTATAATGGAGATTTATCACCTCAATTAGTAGATATTATTATGAAATCTTTAGCTAAGAAACCTAGTGAAAGATATAATTCGGCTAATGAGTTTTTGCGTGATTTAAAGGAATTAGATGAGAGTTTAGATCATTCAGAAATTTCTAATCAGGAAACAATGATCATTTCTCCAGAAGAAATGGAGGCTGAAAAAACTAAAGTTCAAAGAAAAACAAATGATATTAAAGATTTAGATAAAACTGATTTGGAATCTGAGCAGAATAATGATAAGAATAATACCCAAAATACTAAGCAACCGCAAACAAAATCTAAGCAGAAAAATTCTTTGAGTTTTTGGACAGTTGCTCTAACTTTAGTAGTATTAGGGGTTGCTTTATTAGGGATAGCGTATTATTTTTATTTGGATTATGTAACTGTTCCTAAGGTTACAGTGCCTAATGTAGTAGGGCAAAGTTTTTCTAATGCTGAGAAAACTTTAGAAAAAGAAGGTTTAAAATTAGAAGTTTATTATAAGACTTACAGTAGTGAAACCCCTAAAAATCATGTTATTTCGCAAAGTCCTAAACCAAAAGAAACTGTGAGAAAAAAACGGGTTATTAGTTTGGTGATTAGCAAAGGGGCTGAATTGAGTGTTGTACCTGATTTCAAAGGGATATCATTACGTAAAGTCAAGGTGGAATTGGACAAAAAGGATTTAGTATTAGGGACTGTAGAGAGAGAGTATAGCCCTGAGGTTGAAGAAGGAAGAGTCATTTCTCAAACTCCAGCTGTTGATAAAAAGGTTAAATCTAAAACCAAGGTAGATTTAGTTGTCAGTAAAGGACCTGAGCCGCAGAAGATAGGAGTTCCTAATTTAGTAGGTTTGAAAAAAGAAGAGGCTGTAGAAAAATTAAGAGCAGAAAATTTGATTTTAGGTCAAGTAACGCAACGTAAGAGTTTGAATTATTATGCAGGGCGAGTCATTGCTCAACAGCCAGCTTCGGGTGCAGAAGTGGTAGAAGGTTCAACTATGAAATTAATTATTAGTAGTGGAATTAGAAATCCTTATGATTCTGAAGTAAGAAAGTCTAATATTAATATAGAAGTTACACCAGGACAGGATAAAGAAGTTAAGATTGTAGTTCAAGATGATAATGGGCAGCGGATTGTCTATCAGAAGGTACATCAATCGGGAGCAACGGTATATGAAGAAATAATTACAGTTGGCCCAGCAATTCTTAGAGTTTATTTTAATGATAAACTAGTTAGTGAAAAAACGATAAGATAAATCAGTAGCTGGTAGTGAGCTAAGTAAACATTACTGCATATAGATTGGGCAGTTAATAAGCTTGAAAGTAGAGAGAATGGGGCTACACGAAGAGTCTTTGTACTGTAAGACTCGGAGGGGGCAGTAAGAACAGTAAGACAGTAAAAGCATTAAAAAGATGACAAGCAGGAAAAAGTAATAAAGAAAAACAGTGATCAGTAAAAAGAAAAAGCAGTGATCAGTAACGAGTGACAAGAAAAAACAGTAACAAGTAAAGAGAGATGAGTAAAGAGAGAAGAGTAAAGAGTGACAAGAAGATAAACAGTAAAAAGCAAGATGAAACGAGTAAAGAAACCAAAGGAAGAAAAGAAAGAAATATAGGGTGTTGTTTTTTGATTTTTACTCATTACTTCTTTCTCATCATTAGTTACTGTACTTATATAAAAGGGGGAGATTATGAAACAAGGCAGAGTAGTTAGAACTTATGGAGGTTACTTCTTTGTTTATGATTTTGAGACTGAAGAGGTATACCGCTGTAAAATTAGAGGTAGATTAAAACAAAATGATATTGAAGTAATAGTTGGAGATAAAGTTGAATTTCAAGAATTAGATGAAGGTGAAGGTATTATTGAAGATAGGCTGGAAAGAAAGAATCGCTTATTTAGACCATTAATATCTAATGTTGATCAGGTAGTAGTGACAACTGCTATCAGAGAACCTGACCTCCACTTTAAGTTGTTAGATAAGTTATTAGTTTTGGCTCATGCAGCTGACTTGGAGGTAGTACTTTGTATCAATAAGGTTGACATTCCTGGTTTAAAAGTAACTAAAGATGAGGTTGGGTTTTATGAAGATATTGGCTATCAAGTGATTTATACTAGTGCTACAGAAGGGGAAGGAATTACAGAGCTAAAAGATGCTTTAAAGGACAAAATTTCGGTTTTTGCTGGTCCTTCTGGAGCAGGGAAGTCGAGTCTTTTAAATGCTATTCAACCTGATTTAGAGTTGCAGACAGACAATGTAAGTGATAAAATTAAACGTGGTAAGCATACGACCCGTTATGTGAAATTATTAGAATTGGAGCATGGGGGTTGGGTAGCAGATACTCCGGGCTTTAGTAGATTGGATATTAGTTTTATTAAGCCTCGGAATTTACAGTACTTCTTTGCTGAGTTTAAAGAACATCTTGATGGTTGTAAATTTAATTCTTGTTCTCATAGTCATGAACCACAGTGTAAAGTTAAAACAGCAGTAGAAGATGGGGTAATTAATGAACAACGTTATCAAAGTTATTTGCAGTTATTAGAAGAACTAAAAGAGAATGCTAAAGAAGACTGGAGGAGATAAGATGATTAAAGTTGCACCTTCTATATTAGGAGCTGATTTTAGTAAATTAGCAGCGGAAGTTGAAACAGTAAAAGAAGCAGGATATCTGCATATCGATGTGATGGATGGTCATTTTGTGCCTAATATTACTCTTGGCCCAGGTGTTTTAGCTGATGTTGCTAAAAGAACTGAGCAAATTTTAGATGTGCACTTAATGATTGAAAATCCTGATAATTACATAGCTCAATTTGCAGAAGCAGGCGCAGATATCATTAGTGTTCATGTTGAGGCTTGTCCCCATTTACATCGAACAATTCAAAATATTCAGGAACAATCTGTAGGAGCAGCGGTAGCTTTAAATCCAGCTACTCCTTTAGAAACAATTAAACATGTGTTGCCTGAATTAGAGATGGTCTTAATTATGACTGTCAACCCAGGTTTTGGTGGTCAGAGCTTTATTCCAGAAATGGTAGATAAAATCAAAGAGCTAAATCAGATGATAGAAGAGCAAAATTTAGATGTAGATATTCAAGTAGATGGTGGTATTAAACCTACTACAACAGCAGTGGAGGCAGTTGAAGCAGGAGCGGATATATTAGTAGCAGGTTCAGCAATATTTGGTGCAGAAGATAGAGAAAAAGTAATTAAAGAGTTTCAGAATGTTAAAAGTTAAGTAAAGTTGTTGAATTTATAATTCAAAATTAGTATAATAAACAAAAGAAAATATATCTTCGGGAACAGGTGTAATTCCTAACCGACGGTTAGAGTCCGTGAGCCTTAATGGCTGAACTGGTGTAATTCCAGTACCGACAGTATAGTCTGGATGGGAGAAGAGAAAATATTGTCATCTATTAAAGTTCCTGAAATCAAAAAAGGAACTTTTTTAATTTTTGTAGGAGAGTGATTCAATGTCTGATAAAAAGTATATGCAAAGAGCGTTAGATTTAGCTCAACAGGCTAAAGGAGATACTAGTCCTAATCCGTTAGTAGGAGCAGTAATAGTTAAAGAAGGTCAAATTATTGCAGAAGGATATCATCATCAGGCAGGAGGCAATCATGCTGAAATTAATGCTCTGCAAGATGCAGAAGAAGAGGTTGCAGGAGCAACTATGTATGTCAATTTAGAACCATGTACGCACTTTGGTAAAACCCCTCCTTGTTCTAATGCAATTATTGAGGCTGGTTTGAGTAGAGTAGTTATTGCTATGAAAGACCCTAACCCTAAAATCTCTGGAGCAGGGGTAGAGAAGTTGCGTCAAGCAGGGATAGAAGTTGAAGTTGGTATCTTAGAAGCAGAGGCTAAAAAGCTAAATGAAGTTTTTATTAAATATATTACTACTGATTTACCCTTTGTCATTTTAAAAAATGCAATGACTTTAGATGGTAAAATAGCTACTAAAACTGGTGATTCAAGATGGATTAGTGGTTCTGAATCTAGAGAAATTGTGCATCGCTTAAGAGATCAAGTAGATGGCATTTTAGTGGGAATTGGAACAGTATTGTCAGATAACCCGCGCTTAACTACTAGATTACCTGAAGGCGGTAGTGATCCGACTCGAATTATCTTAGATAGTCAATTAGAGATACCCCTTGAAGCTAATTTAATTACTCAAGATTCTGATGCTGTTACGATAATAGTAACGACTAATCATTCAGAGCAGAGTAAAAAAGAAAAATTGATTAATCTTGGGGTTAAAATTTTAGAATTAGGAACTAAGGAAAAAATTGATTTAAATGCTTTACTCAAAGAATTAGCTCATGAAGAAATAACGAGCTTATTAGTTGAAGGAGGAAGTGAAGTTAATTCTTCTTTTTGGGAAGAAAAATTAGTAGATAAGATATACTACTTTATAGCACCTAAAATCATTGGAGGAACGGAATCTGTTCCAGTGGTAGGAGGTTCAGGTGTTGAAAAAGTTAAAAATGGAGTAAAGATTATAGATAAAGAGATTAAGCAAGTTGGGGAAGATTTATTGATTGTAGGGTATCCTGAGTATAATAGTGAATGATAATCTATATAAAGTGGCATTATCGTAGCACTAGCTAGTAGATAAAAGCTAGTAGCTAGTAGTAAATTCAAAATCAAAAAAACAGTTCATAGCTTGGAATTGTTGAATACTAGGTTAATGTTTTAAGTTTTGAATTTGATTTTATGTTTTTAACTACTAGCTCCTAGCTACTTACTTCTAGCTATAAAGTTGGGGGTGAATTAATGTTTACTGGGATTGTAGAAGAATTAGGGGAAGTCAAAAATATTAAACGCAGTAGTCAATCTATCATCTTAACTATTAAAGCTGAGAAGGTTTTAGAAGATATTAAAATTGGTGATAGTATTGCTACTAATGGAGTCTGTTTAACAGTAACTGATTTTAGTGAAAACGAGTTTGAGGTTGATGTAACTCCAGAAACAATGCGTAAATCTAGTCTAGGTGAATTAAGTATTAGAGATAAGGTTAATTTAGAACGAGCTTTAAGATTAAAAGATAGATTAGGTGGTCATTTAGTTTCGGGTCATATCGATGGAACAGGAAAAATTGCTGAGAAAAAACGTGAAGACAATGCTATTTTAATTACTATTAGACCAGAGCCTAAGCTGTTAAAATATATTATTGCTGAAGGTTCTATAGCTATAGATGGAATTAGCTTAACAGTAGCAAAACTAACACAGGATTCTTTTACTGTTTCAATCATTCCTCATACTAATGAAGTAACTACTTTATCATCTAAAAAAGTGGGGAATATAGTTAATTTAGAAACTGATATGATTGGCAAATATGTAGAAAGAATGATGGAATTTGAAGAAGAACAAGAGAATACAGATATAGATATGAAAAAATTAAGAGATAATGGTTTTTTATTAGCTTAATTAGCGATGAACTATTAGTTGCTAGCAAATTTGAAACCAAGATTAATCCTAGATTAATGAGCTGAAGCTAATAGTTTTTTAATAAACTAAATAATTAATAATATAAGGAAATTAAGAGGTGAAAAGAGTGGAGTTTAATAGTATTGAAGAGGCAATTGAGGATATTAAAGAAGGTAAAATAGTAGTTGTAGTTGATGATGAAGATAGGGAAAATGAGGGAGATTTGTTGATGGCTGCTGAAAAAGCTACAGCAGAAGATATTAATTTTATGGCTACTTATGGGCGTGGTTTAATTTGTACTCCGATGACTAATGACCGCTTAGAGGAGTTAAAGATTGATCAAATGGTTGATGATAATACTGACCATCATGAGACTGCTTTTACTGTTTCGGTAGATTATAAAGATACTGAAACAGGTATTTCAGCTTATGAAAGAGCACAAACTATTCAATCTTTAATAGATGAAGAGACCAGCCCGCAAGATTTGAATCGTCCGGGGCATATTTTCCCGTTAGCTGCTAAAGAAGGAGGAGTATTAAGAAGAGCTGGTCATACTGAAGCAGCAGTTGATTTAGCTAGATTAGCTGGATTATATCCTGCTGGTGTTATCTGTGAAATCATGTCTGATGATGGAACGATGGCCCGAGGAGAAGAGTTAGCAGAATTTGCTGAAAAACATAATTTAAAATTGATTACTATTGCTGATTTGATTGAATATAGAATGCGGGAAAATAGATTGATTTCTCGAGAAGCTGAGGTAGATTTACCAACAAAATTTGGTGATTTTAAAGCAATTGGATTTAAAAATAAACTAGATGGTAAAACTCATGTAGCAGTAATTAAAGGAGAAGTTGAAAATAAAGATGAAGTGTTAGTTAGAGTTCATTCAGAATGTTTAACTGGTGATGCTTTAGGTTCTTTGCGTTGTGATTGTCGTGAGCAACTAATAGCTGCTTTACAAAAGATTGAAAAAGAAGGTCAAGGAGTCGTTCTATATATGAGACAAGAAGGGCGAGGAATTGGTTTGGCTAATAAGTTAAAAGCTTATCAGCTACAAGATGAAGGTAAAGATACTGTTGAAGCTAATTTAGAACTAGGTTTTGAAGAGGATATGCGTGATTATGGAGTTGGAGCTCAAATTTTAGCAGATTTAGGATTAAGCACTATTAAATTAATGACTAATAATCCTAAAAAGATTGTTGGTTTAGAAGGATATGGGTTAGAAATAACTGAACGAGTACCTCATCAAATAGAAGCTAACGAAGTAAATAAGGATTATTTAGAAACTAAAAAGGAAAAATTAGGACATTTATTAGATGAAAATATTTTAAATAATTAATCTTTAATTCATTTTAAATAGTGAATAATAAATAAGAGGGGGAGAAAAAGTGGAAAAAATTAATCAGGTTTATGAAGGTGAGTTAGTAGGAGAAGGATTAAATTTTGGAATTGTAGTAGGGAGATTCAATGAATTTGTTTCTAATAAATTATTAACTGGTGCTTTAGATGCTTTAAAACGTCATGGAGTAGCAGAAGAAGATATAGAAGTAGCGTGGGTGCCTGGAGCATTTGAAATTCCATTAGCTGCTAAGAAGATGGCTAAGAGTGATAAATATGATGCAGTAATTTGTTTAGGGGCAGTAATTCGTGGTGATACACCTCATTTTGATTATGTATGTGCTGAAGCTTCTAAGGGTGTAGCTAAAATTGGATTAGATACAGAACTGCCAGTAATGTTTGGTATTATTACTACTGATACAATTGAGCAGGCAATTGAACGTTCTGGAACTAAAGCAGGTAATAAAGGATGGGATGCAGCAATGAGTGCATTAGAGATGGCTAACTTAATGGAGGAATTTTAGAAATGGAGCAGAAAACTGAAGCAGAAGTGGAAGCGATTTTAAGTGCTTTAGAGGAATTATATCCTAATCCTGAAACTGCTTTGGAATATGAGAATACTTTTCAATTATTAATAGCAGTCATTTTGTCAGCGCAAACAACAGATAAACAGGTTAATAAAATTACTAATGAGTTATTTAATGAATTTAAAAAGCCAGCTGATATTGCTGACTTATCTCCTGAGGAATTGGAACCACATATTCAAGGTTTAGGTTTATATAGAAATAAGAGTAAGTATATAGTACAAACATGTCGCAAATTAGTTGAAGAATATGAGGGGCAGGTCCCACGAGACCGCAAAGAATTAATGAAATTATCAGGTGTGGGACGTAAAACTGCTAATGTTGTCAGTAGTTGTGCCTTTGGTGAAGATGCTATTGCTGTGGATACTCATGTATTTAGAGTTTCTAATCGTTTAGGATTAGCTGATAGTGATAAAGTCAAAGAAGTTGAACAGCAGTTAATGGAAGTTATTCCTCAAGACAAATGGTCTTTGGCCCATCATTGGTTAATCTTTCATGGGCGGGAAACATGTAAGGCTCGTAGTCCTCGCTGTGAAGATTGTGAATTACATCAGTATTGTAACTATTATCAGCAATAATGTTAAGCGAGGTCTTCCATTTCAAAAATAAAGCTTAGTATTTCAGCAACTGCTTGATATAATTCTTCAGGTATATCAGCTCCTAATTCTAGTTTTAATAAAACTTGAACAATATCTTCATCTTCTTTGATGGGGATATTGTTTTCTTCAGCCTGAGCAATAATTTTTTTAGCTAATTCGCCTGTTCCTTTAGCGACTAGATTAGGAGCATTATCTTCTTCAATATTATATTTTAAAGCAGCAGCTTCTGGTATTTTATTCTCTTTATTGTTTTTTGAACTCATAATTTTTGCCTCCTTAAATGGTATAATCAATAGTAGTTAGCGAAGTTTCTTTTTCTTCATTATTATTTTTATTGTTTTGTAATTTACATTGTAAATAATTAAGATTATATTCATGGGTTTGAAAGGCTGTTTTTAATGATGCTAAGTTGTCAGTAAGTAATTCTTTACTGTCAGGATTTTCGACTAAAAAGAGGATGTTTAATTGTTTATCTTTGATTTTAACTTTAACTTCTAATGAACCTAATTTTTCTGTATTTACTTTAAAAGCAAATTTGAAAGATTGCTCTTTTGAAGTTTGTTCTTTCTCTTGTTGATCAAACTTGATTTGAGCTAATTCTAATCCTTCCTGAAATAGTATTGGAAGGAATAAAAGAGTATTTTCTGCTTCATAATTAACTGCTTTAAGATTTAATAATTGTTTAGTTAGATCTTCTGTTTTTTCTTGTAATTGTTCTGAAGACGTTTCTTGTGATAGTTGAAATAAAAATTTCACTAATTGATTATCTTGGCCTGAATTTAGTTTATTAATGCTTTGTTGAATAGTACTTGGTTCTAAATCATTAGCAGTAATAATAGTATTTAAAATTTCATCTTTTAAGCCTTGCTGTAAAGCATTGTTTTGTTCAACTTTGCTCAGGTTAAGTTGATTGCTTAAGTTCTTGAATTCAGGTGCTGAAAAATTTTCTTTCAATTTTAATAATAATTGTGGTTCTTTAGTTACTAAGTCTTTGATTTTAGCAGTGAGTTGATTAAGTTGTGATGAATCAAAATTTTGATTGATAATTACTTTACTTAGTTTCAATAAACTGCTATCTAATTTGGAATCAGATTGAAAATTAATTTGATTCAATAAGTGTGGTTGATTAATATTCAATTTTTCTGTGAAGGCTACTTTTGATAGTGATTGATTGTTCTCAGAAGCACTTTTTAACTTTTGCCAATTGTCTTTATTTATATTTAATTTATAATCAATTAATTTTTTAATAATAGCCCTGTTTTCTTTAGTGGGGGCTAAATCTAGTTGTTTAAGTATTGTATTTAATTTAGTTTGAGATAGATTCAAATCATTTTTAGAAAAGTTGATATCTAAAAGTGATTTTAATGTATTATTTTGAGATTGATTAGTTTCAATGCTTTGTTGAGAATTTAGAGAATTACTTTGTTGTTCTAAAGTTGTTTTATTTTGGTCAACTGAAGAATTATTCTGAGATAAGTTAAGCTGTTGCATTAGTTCTTTGATATTCTTTTGTAAATCTGTTTTTGAAAAAATATAGTTTTTAAAAAAATTATAAAACTTTTTATTAAGAGGTATATTTATTTTTTTTAATAGTAAAGCGACTTTAACTTTAGTTTCTAAATTATCGTTAGTTGCTAAGTTAGAAACAAAGTCATTCAATTCAGAAATTAGTTGTTTATTTAATGCTAAGTCATGATTTAATAATTCGGAAACAATAGTTTGATTAGTTTTAGTGGCTGAGAGTGATAAGTTCTGTAATAGAGCTGTTATCGATAAATTTTTGCTTAAATTTTTCACTTCTTTTTTGGGAATAGAGGTTGACATTTTATTAGTATCTAGGTTATACTGTTTTAATGTTACAGGTAAATTAATTTTATTATTCATATTTATCACTCCTATATAATTAAACATATAATCTATTCTATATCATAAGTTCTTGTTTTAAGCGGTTAAACCTGCTTTGACTTTAAATTTTTTAGCTTGCAGGTATTTATATTTTAATATTGAATTATGTTTTTACACCTTAGATTAGGGGATGATATATTTTATGAAAAATGTTGATAAATACAGAAAAATTAAGATTAGTGATTGTGATATAAAAAATTTATTCCTTTCTTTAGGATGTTTAGTAGTTAATAAATACCCACAAATTATTTTGGAGCATGATGAAAGATTAACAGCTAAAATTAAGAAATATTTAACTTTAGTGATTAATAACTTGCAAACTTGTGGGCAGTTAAAGACTAGAATTGCTGGTTTGAAAGAAGGGTATGATGAGGCAATTGATAAATTGAATAATGAAATGGAACTTTCTCAAAGTGCAGAAGAAAAATTAAAGAAAAAGAAAAAAAGATTTAAAGATTCATTATTGCTTAAAAAGAAAAGACTAGGACAATTAAACCAAGAGAATATTACTGCTTTGTTAAAGATTGGCAAATGGTTTTATACAGAAAAAATATTAGAGGAAAAAGAAGAATTTCAACGATTATATACAAGACTCGACTTTTTAATTTCGGAAGAAGACTGGCCAAATAGTAGTGAAAGTTGGATAATTGACAATTTAGATGAGAAATGTGTTAATATAACATAGGGGTTGGTATGGATGCTGTTTGATAAACGGGAACAATTAGATTTGTTCGGGAATCAACCAGAGAAAAGATATAACTCTTTAGATGAATTAAGAAACATAGCATTAGATTGTAGTAGATGTGGTTTGCGAGATAATTGTACTCAAGTAGTTTTTGGAGCTGGAGATAAAGATGCTGATTTGATGTTTGTAGGAGAAGGTCCAGGAAAAGATGAAGATAGGCAGGGAACTCCGTTTGTAGGACGAGCTGGGAAATTACTAGATAAAATTTTGTCGGCAGCAGAAATTGATAAATCGGAAGTATATATTAGTAATATTGTTAAGTGTCGTCCGCCTGGAAATAGAAAGCCCAGTACTCAAGAAATGAAAACTTGCCTTTGGATTCTAGCTCAAGAGATTAAGATTATAGATCCTAAAATTATTGTTCCGTTAGGATCTACAGCTTTAAAGGGATTACTCGATCCTGGAGGAAAAATTACTCATGTAAGAGGGAATTGGGTCGAAAGAGAAGGTAGATACTTTTTACCTACTTTTCATCCAGCAGCTTTACTGCGTGATGAAAGAAAAAAAGCCCCTGTTTGGAAAGATTTTTTAACCATTAAAAAGGCTTATAATAAATATTTAAAGTTGAAAGCTGAAGGAAAAGAAGTTTAATCATCATTAACTATTGACAGATGAATAGATAGATGTTATATTAGTTAATGTCGCTGAAAAAGAGAGGGGCGGCAAGAAAAACAGATTCAAATCATCTCTTGACAACTACTGATTCTTATGATAATCTAGTAGATGTCGCTTGAAAGAGAGGGGCCAGTTTTAAGCTTCATTTGCGACTGGCAAATTTGATTTTAAACTTCTCTTGACAAGCCAAAGTTTCTATGATAAATTGTTAAATGTCGCTTGAAAGAGAGGCCGCTTCTTGGTCCGCATTCAAAGCGAATATAACTGATAAATGATTTCTTGTCAGTTGCAGAAAAATAAAGAAAGTTCTTGACAAATAATCAGTTATCTGTTAGAATAGTTATTGTCGCTTGAAAGAGAGCCGACAAAAAATTTAAGATTTATTTGGTCTTTGAAAACTAAACAATGTCGCGTTTCGACCAACCGGAAATTTTTTTGGTTGTATATTTATAGCCAATCAAACTCACA
>NZ_JAFBDQ010000002.1 GCF_016908315.1 Halanaerobacter jeridensis
AAGAAAAAAGGACTTAAAGAACTTATTAAATTAATTGAAAGTAGGGAAATTGGAAGAATTGTAGTTAATTATAAAGATAGACTTATCAGATTTGGTTATGAAATGTTTGAACAGATGTGCGAACTAAATGATGTCAAAATTGAAATAATAAATCATACTGAAGATAAAAGTTATCAAGAAGAATTAGTAGAGGATGTATTGTCAATTATTACAGTATTTTCAGCTAAATTATATGGAAGTCGCAGTCATAAATTGAAAAAGATAAAGACAAGTAATAAAGAGTTATTTACTATTGATTAAACATATTAAAGTTAAAGGAGAAGAATAGATGCTGCGCACAAGCAAAATATTAATCAAAGATCAAGATTTTAAAGAATTTGCAATTGAGAAGGTATATCTAACCCGACATTTTGAAAATATGCTGCTTATTTTACTAGAGCAAGACTATAAACAAGAGATTGGAGATAAAAATTTGATTTCTAATCCCTATGTAATGAGAGCAGTAATTAGAGATACCAAAGGTGGGAAATATGCTGAAAAAGTAGCTTATATGAAAGAAAAATATAAGGATCATGATCTAATGCAGGATTTAATTAAAGTTGGAAAACAACTTAAAAAAGATAATCTTGTGATGACTATCAGAAAAGTAAAAGGTAATTTCCAATCTTTTTATACCAAAAATAAAAATAGTGATAGAAAAGCAAAACCGCCCAAACCTAAAAGCTTATCTTCACTAAATCACTATACTCTTTTAATTGATAATGATAAAGGTCTAGGACTTTCTTATTTAAAGAAAGGTAAAGACAAATTAGGTATCACTCTAGATCATGATAGAGGCAGACAATATATAAGAGTTAATCAGCAAAAGCTAAAACAGTTAGTGTATGGTGACCTAAATAACATTCAATCTATTAATTTACAGTATTCTAATGGTGAATTGTACTTATTAGTTACTTATCATCATAATAAAAAGGTACAAAATAATAAACCGCATAAGATTGCAGGTTTAGATATAGGGGTTAATAATCTAGCAGCAGTTTATATAGAGGATAAAGATAGTCCGAGTCTGATAGTAGATGGTAAGAAGTTCAAGAACTATAATAGTCAATTCAATCGACAAATAGCTAAATTGTCTAACACTATTGATACTCTAGAATCTAAAGCTAAAAAGAAATATTTAAGAAAATATATAAATTTTCTCTTCGAAAAGAGAAATAGGTTTTTCTATGACCAATTTCATAAAGTCAGTAAAAGAATGTTGGAATACCTAGATAACCATAATGTAACTGAGCTGGTTATATCATATACTCTTAATGAACTGAAAAACAATGGTAATTGCAATATGCAGAAAAAAACAAAGCAAAATTTTATCCAAATTCCATTCATTAAATTATTAGAATATCTAGAGTACAAAGCACAAGATTTTGGAATTGAAGTGACAGTTGTTGATGAAGGGTGTACATCAAAATCTAATTCATTTACTAAAGAAGTTTATAAAGCTAAATCATTACAAAAACAGATTAAAGATTTAAAACATCAACAAGATAAGACTGAATCTGATATTGAGTATCAAGAATATCAGCGTTTAATTGATGCTTACAAGAAATTGTTGAAAAACTACAATTATTCAGGTAAGCGAGTTAAACGGGGGTTATATGTTGATAACAGCAATGATTTAGCAATAAATTCCGATATTAATGGAGCTAGAAATATTTTAAGATTAAGTCCCAATTATCAAGAGCAGAAATGTACTAATCTTTCTAAACTCTGTAATCCAATTAAAATAAATAGTGATTATGAATTTGTTAAACTGCTTAAAGATAGCTGGGACTATGAAATTAAGAGAAAAGTAGTTTAAAAAGCACACCCGAGTCTTCTTTAAGATAGGGTTCGTGGATAAGAACACTGTAACTTTGGTGTTAACGCTGTAATCTACTCATTTGTTAATTTTGATTAGCTTTGAGCAGATATAAATCAGCGGAAAAGAGAAAAAAAGAGTATCAACGTTTATTTGAAAAACTTAATGTAAAACAAATGAAATCTTATAACAAACAGCAAAGTATTTCCATGACTGCTTATTCTGTTGGTCTTAGTATTACAGGAGCAGCTAAAGGTTATAAGTATTGGGAAGAACCAGTACCTTCTCATTTGGATGTAGTAAAAAATTTGGATCAAGCCTATCAGAAAGAACGGGCTAAAGATAAACCGCTAGCTTTTTATAAACTACGGCATTTAGAAGGAAATTGGTATTTGTCTTATAGTGTTGATGATTAATTTAAAGAGGTGAGAAAAAATGAAAAAAACGAAAGCATCATATATTCAGAAGACAAGTAAATATGAATTTAGGAAAGATACTGAGGGAAATTTAATTATTACTTATTATAATGGAGAGGAAAAATCTAAAGCAGTATGTATTGAAGGGTTTAAAGAAGGAGATTATGGATTATGGATAGAAAAAAAGCCTCTTTATTTTATAGAAAATGGGCAAATTGTTAGTACTGACACAGGTACAAGAGCTGGTATTAGTGAGGTCTTAGCATTAAAGGAAAATAAATTTTTAAAAGAAGAGAATAGAATTAAGAATGATTTTCTATGGATTCATGATCAAGAGGTAATAGTTTTTCCTCATGATAAAGAACAGGGCCAAGCTAAAACTAAGCAGCAAAGTGAAGCAGTGGGCAGTCCAGCAAAAGCAAGTGGAGCTAGTGGAAAAGTTGCAAGTAGTAGTAATAAGGGGACTAAAGAGAAACAGGATAAAAATAATAATCAAGAAAAAGCTAATGACAGTTCTAATGGAGGTGCCCAACTGTATGTTTGTTCTGGAGCAGTGTTAAAATGCAGTTGTGGTGGTCGAACAAGTAATTTACAAGTGGTATCTGGTCATAATGCCAAAGTTTGCGGTAATTTAATTGCAAATATTATGGACCATCAGCCAATGACTAATGTGCCCTCTTTTGGGTATTGCAAAGATCCTAAAAATTCTTGTGTGCCTAATTTGCCTTCACCATGGACTAAAGTAAAAAAAGACGTCAAGGTTGGTCAGCATCCTGCTTTATTAGAAGGTTCTACCTTAACTTGTTCTAACGGAGGACAAATTGAAATTGTGGATCCTGGACAGAGTATTCTCAAGGAATAGTAAAGGACAAAAACTAGAAATTATATTGGTCGCCGCAAGGCGATTTTTTCTTTTTAATCAAATTTCCAATTTTGCTCACAAAATTTTCACAAATTAACTTTAAAATAATTATTGAGTCAGAGATTAGATTAATTTCTATATCTTAAAAAAGGAAAATCAAGGGATAAATAGAATAATTTAAAGGGGTATTAATTATTTTTTAAAGGAGGCATTTTAAATGGAGAAGAATCAAATAAATGAAAAAGTGCAGGACAAAGCAGCAGTAGTAGAGGAAATCAAAGCAGAGATTGGTAAAGTAATTATTGGCCAAGAGTATATGGTGGACCGCATTTTAATTGCTATTTTTACAGGGGGACATATTCTCTTAGAAGGAGTACCAGATTTAGCTAAATCTTTAACGGCTAATATTACGGCTCGGATATTGGGAATAGACTATAAACGGATTCAGTTTACGCCTGATTTATTACCGGCAGATGTGGTAGGAACAGAAATTTATAACCATAACGCAGGAGAATTCACCACAGAAAAAGGGCCAATTTTCAGTAATCTGATTCTAGCAGATGAGATTAATCGAGCTCCGGCGAAGGTACAGTCAGCATTATTAGAAGCGATGCAGGAAAAGCAGGTTACGATTGGCGATGAGACATATACTTTGGACAAACCATTTTTCGTATTAGCAACGCAAAATCCTTTAGAACAGCAGGGTACATATCCACTACCAGAAGCACAGCAGGATCGTTTCATGTTGAAACTAACGATTGATTATCCAGCTAAGCAGGAAGAGAAAGAGATTATTAATCGCTTTACGACAACAGGAAAAAATAATTTAGATAAATTTACTTTAAAGAAAATAGTTACTAAAGAAGAGATTTTAGAACTACAGGAGTTAGTAAAAGATATTTATGTTGATGAGAATTTAAAAGATTATGTCTTAGATATTATCTTCAAGACTAGAGAAGATTCAGAATATATTTCTTGTGGAGCTTCACCGCGAGCTTCAATTAATCTAATTTTAGCAGCTAAAGGAAAAGCATTTTTAGAAGGGCGGGGTTATGTAGTGCCTGAAGATATCAAAGAAGTAGTTTATGATGTCTTAAGACACCGGATTTTACTGAGTTATGAAGCCGAAGCAGAAGGGGTGACGCAGGAAGATATTATTTATGATATTTTGGAGAGCGTTAATCTGCCGTAAACTACAGTAAATAGTAACTAGTAATCAGTAATGAGTGAAAGTCAGACAGCTAAAATGAGGTTCTGGAGGTGTGAGTATGATTTCTCAAGATCTGATTGATAAGATTCGTAAAATAGAGATTAAGTCCAATAAATTAGTCGAAGAGATTTTTTCGGGTGAATATAAATCAACGTTTAAGGGCAAAGGGTTAGAATTCAAAGAAATTAGAGAATATTATCCTGGTGATGATGTGCGGACGATTGATTGGAATGTTACCGCGCGGCAGAATAAACCTTATGTTAAACAGTTTCAAGAAGAACGGGAACTCAATATGTTTTTATTGATTGATATGTCTAACTCAACTAATTTTGGGCAGAAGAAAGAATTAATTGCTGAAATAGGAGCGACTTTGGCTTTTTCAGCGATTCAAAATAATGACCGTGTGGGCAGTATTTTATTTACTGACCAAGTTGAAGAAATGATTCCTTCAGGTAAGGGAAAGAAGCATGTCTTAGCAATTATTGAAGAAATATTAGATTTTACTCCCGAGCATCAGGGGACAGATATTGCTCAAGCTTTAGAGTATTTTAATAAGGTTGAAAAGAAACGGAGTATTGTCTTTTTAATTTCTGATTTTTTAACTAAAGATTATCAAAAGGAGTTACAAATCACTGATCAAAAACATGACTTAGTGTTGATTAGAGTATTAGATAAAGGAGAAGAGAAACTACCGCAGGGGGCTATTTTTGAGTTTGAGGATTTAGAAACAGGGGAGACTATTGTGGTAGATAATTTAAGAGAGGCTCAAGAATTAAAATCTAATGCCAATCTTCCCCAAAGAAATTTAATTGATATTTATACTGATCAAGATTTTGTGATTCCCTTACAGCAATTCTTCAAAAGGAGAATGGGCAAATGAGAGTAAATAAAATCCTACTAATTGGTCTATTATGTTTGTTGTTGTTGGGAACTATGAGTGGGCTAAGTCAAGCAGAACAGCGTGATATTTATATTGGTGATTTAATCAAACTACAAATTGCAGGTAATGTAGCACCAGAGGAGATTAAAGAGAAGTTTAGTGAGTTTGAAATAGTTGATTTAGAGCAGCAGGAAAGTGGTTATCAATTAACTGTTAGAACTTTTGCACTGGGCCAAAAAGTTGTGCAGTTAGGAGATAAAAAGATTAGAATTGATGTTAAGTCGACTCTTGATAAATATAAAGAGCGGCAGAAAGTATTTGCAGGAGATTTAAAGGTTCAAGAACCCGACTTCAAATGGCAGTGGAGCTATTTGTTGTATGTGCTGGGAGCTCTCGTTATTATCATTGCTAGTTATTACATCTGGCAGTGGTGGAAGAATAGGGCGCAAGAAGAAGTAACACCTTATCAATCCTTCCAGCAGCGATTAACTGCAGCAGCTGAAGCTGAGGATTATTTTGTGGCATTAACTTATGCCTTAAAACGTTATTTAGAACAGACTTTTAACTGCCGGATTATCGGTAAGACTTCGACTGAGATTATAGCAGAGGTAGAAGAAATTTCTGCTTTAGAAGAGCACTTAGCAGCATTAGAAGATTGGCTGCAGCAGGTTGATTATTATAAATATACTACAGCAGAAGCTGATGGAGAAGAGCAAGAGAAATTAGCAGCTGAATTAAAGAAAATAGTAGACGAAATCGAAAAGCAGGAACAGGTGGTGAAATGATGTTTAGATTTTTACACTGGTACTGGCTATTACTAATTCCAGTTATCATTTATATATTTTTTAAAACTCAAGGGCAGGGCCAACTTAAATTTTCGAGTCTGCAGTTATTTGAAGATACGGGAATAAAAAAGACTTACAAACATAAAATCGGTAAATATTTAATCTTAATCGGGTTGATATTATTAGTTGTAGCGTTAGCTCGACCGCAATCAGGCGAAAGATTAAAAAATATCAAGAAAGAAGGGCTAGATATTGTTTTGACTTTAGATGTGTCTGAAAGTATGCGTTCAGTAGATTTTGACCCTAATCGCTTAGAGGTGGCTAAAAAAGTAGCCAATAATTTTATTACTAAACGACCTACTGATCGTTTAGGATTAGTTATCTTTTCTGGTACGGCTTATACCAGGATTCCCCTTACTTTAGATCATAATATTTTAGAAAGATCTTTAGAGAAAATAACTACTAGTGATGTTAATCAAGAAGGGACCGCGATTGGGATGGGGATTTCGATTGCAGTTAACCGCTTAAAAAAGAGTGATGCTGAGTCGAAAGTAATTATCTTATTAACTGATGGAGAAAATAATGCCGGGCAGATAAATCCTACTACTGCTGCCGGCTTAGCTCAAGAAATGGATATTAAGGTGTATACGATTGGTGTGGGTAGTAATGAAACTATTTTGCCTGTAGAAGTAATGGGCCAAACGCGCTATCGGAAGTACGAAGGTGGTCTGGATGAAGAATTATTAACTGATATTGCCCAGCAGACTGGTGGTAAGTATTTTAGAGCTAAAGATAAAGATGCATTACAAGAGATATTTAATAAAATAAATAAGTTAGAAAAAACAGAGTTTAAGGATAATAATTATTTTCAGTATCATGAATTAGCTTATGGCTTTATTAAGGCAGCATTATTATTTATCTTAGTGGGAATCTTCTTAGACCGCTATTTATTCCTGAAAATACCGTAATTTAGTGAGTAGGAGAGAGTGAGGAGGCATCAAAATATGGACTGGAGTCAAGTTGAATTTAGTGAACTAAGCAATGCTGTGTATTGTCTAATCCCGCTGTTAGTTTTAATAACCTTAGTTTTTGCCTACCGTAAACGGGATAGAATTATCGAGCAATTGCAGTGGGGTTTAAAATATAAATTTAAGATTTTAAAGCCGGCCTTGATTGTTCTAGGGTTGGGATTAATAGTTTTTTCTTTATTAGGACCGCAGATGTTAGAAGGTTATCAGGAAGTTGAACAGAAAGGACTTGATATTTATCTAGTAGTCGACACTTCTAAAAGTATGTTGGCCCAAGATGTAAAACCGAGTCGACTACAGCGGGCCAAGAAAGGAATCGAACAGTTAATTGATTCTTTAGATGGAGATAGAGTCGGATTCATTCCTTTTTCCTCTGATGCCTATATTCAAATGCCGCTGACCAGTGATTATCATTTAGCTAAAATGTTTTTAGAAGTTATTGATACTAATATGATAGCAGGCGGTGGGACAGATATAGCTGCAGCTATTAATTTAGCTAAGAATTCTTTTGACCGCTCAGCTCAAGGGGAAAAAGTGATTGTAATTTTTAGTGATGGGGAAGTACATAATCCGGAAGGAATTAAAGCTGCTCGTAAGATTAAGAATACCAAAATTTATACAGTTGGTGTTGGAACTAAGCAAGGCGGTTTGATTCCTCAATATAATGCTCAAGGAGAGAAAGTTGGCTATAAAAAAGATAATACAGGGCAGTATGTTAATTCTAAATTAAAGCAAGCCACGTTAGAGAAGATTGCCGGGCAGGGCAGCGGAAAATTTTATCGACTGGATTTGCAAAATCGAGCGATTGATAAATTGATTGAGCAAATTGAACAGCTGCAAAAAAGAAAATTAGGTACAGATAGAATTAAGAAGTTTAGGCAATTATATCAATACTTTTTAGGAGCAGGATTATTGTTGATTGGTTATTTCTTGCCTGAGCGAGGTGAGAAATGATGAAAAGAATTTTGATTGTGGGTCTGATGTTGTTCTTAATAATTACTATGATTGGTTGTCAAAGTGAAGAGCAAGCAAGACAGTTTTTTAAAGCAGGTAATCAATTATATCAAAGCGGGAAGTATAAAGAAGCAGTTAAAAAATATCAGCAGGCTTTAAAGTCTGATTCTGCCAATCCTAAGCTGCATTATAATGCGGCTAATAGTTTCTATCAATTAGAAGAATATGAGTCAGCAGCTAAACATTATCAAAAATCAGCTGCTAGCTTAAATCGTTATTTAAACTTGGGTAATGCCTATAAAAAGAGTGGAGATCAACAAAAATCACTGCAGAAAAAGATGAAGTTCTATCAACAGGCAGTTGATACTTATCAGCAGGGGATTAAAGAGTATCCTCAAGCAGAAAAATTGAAGTTTAATTATGAATTTACTAAGCAGTTATTAGAAAAATTACAGCAAGAGCAGAAGAAAAATAAGGATAAGTCTAAGCCTGAGTCTAAGCAAGACCAAGAGCAAAAAGAACAGTCGCAGAAAAAGGATAAGTCTAAGTCTGAGTCTAAGTCTAAGGATAAGTCTAAGCAAAACAATAAACAAAATCAAGAGCAGGAAAAGAATAAACAAGATAAGGAAAAACAAGAGTCACAACAAAATAACAATCAAGATCAACAGCAGCAAGATGAAAGTAAAAATTCGCAAAATAAAGAACAGCAAAAAAGTAAGCAGCAGAATAATAAAAGTCAGTCTGCTGATAAAGAGAATCAGAAGCAGAAAAAGTCTTCTCAGCAGCAAGCTAAACCAGGAGAGCAGAAGAAACAGAAAATTGACGAAAAAAAATTAAAAGAAGCCTTAAAAATTCTTAGAATGCTCGAGCAGGAAGAGGAAGATAGTCTTAAGAATAACCAAAAAGTAAAAGATGAACAGCAGCAAAAAGATGATAACAGTCAAGATTGGTAGAGTTAATAGCGGCGAAGTTTGAAGGAGGGTGGAGAAATGAGGAAAAGCTTAAACATTTTAATATTAACTTTAATGATTTGCTATCTAGCTGCGGGAACAGTGCTGGCTGAAGAACCGCAGTTTAAGTTAGATATTGGCAATACTAAGCTGCAGCCTGGAGTTAGTACGCAGTTGTTACTAACAGTAAAAAATGCTAAAGGAGCTGGAAAACCTAAAATCAAAGGACTCGATAACTTTGAAGTTTTATCACAGGGTTCTACAACTCAAACTCAAATTGTAAATTTCAAGACTACTCATTTAAAAAAATATCATTATCAAATCATGCTCGAGAAAACAGGAACTTTTTCGCTGCAAGGTATAGTTGAATATCAAGGTCGAGAATACAAGACTAATCAATTAACAGTTGAGGTTAAAGAAAGAAATATGGAGGATAAACAAGACCGCGGATCTTTATTTATTGAGACTAAATTAGAAAAGGAGAAAGTTTATTTTGGAGAACAAGTAGTCTTACATTATAATTTATTTTCTCGTTATCGGGTGCAAGATTATGGTTTTAGAGAAAATCCTAATTTTGATAATTTTATTGCTAAGAAAATTAAAGAAGAGTTAAAAGCAGATTATGCTCGGATTGCTGGAAAAAAATATATAAAATATGAGGTAGCTAAAGTTATTTTAACTCCGACTAAAACAGGAGAACTCAAGGTTCCGAGCTTTAATTTTCAAGTAAATATTAGTAGTGATGATTTTTTTAATTCAGTCCAGGCTAAATACTTACAGACACAACAGCAAAAGATTAAAGTTATTTCTTTACCGGAAAAAGGACAACCAACTGATTTTTCTGGTTTAGTAGGCCAATTAGAGCTAAAAGCTAAATCATCTGCTGAGAAAGTGAAATATGGAGATTCTGTGAGTTGGCAGGTTACGGCAGAAGGAACTTGTAATTTAGATAATTTAAATCAGTTAATTAAAGCAAATAAAGAAAATTATGAAATATATGAAACAGCAAAAGATAGTGATAATCAACTCCAAAATGGTCAATACTATAGTAAAAAAGATTTTGAGATAATTATAGTGCCGCAAAAAGGAGGCACGCTTAAATTTCCTGAAATTAAAATTCCTTATTTCAATCCCCAAACAGAAAGTTATGAATATGCTACTTTAAAAGGACAAGAGATTGAAGTGACAGGAGGACCGCAGAAAGATAGTAGTACAGAACAGTCTGCTGCGGATGATAGTACTAAGAGCAATAATAAAGAAGAATTAGAAACGGTAGAAGTCAGGCAAATTAATGTACAGGAAGAAAAGACGGATGATTATTATACTTTAAAGATTAAGAAGAGCTATGTGAAGTGGAGTTTAGTAATTTTAACCTTCTTTATTTTACTGATGATTATGGTGTTGATAGTTAAGAAATATTTGAGTCAGAAAGATGATAGATTAAAACAGATTTACGAGCAAATACAAAAGGCAGATTCGGATAATGAGTTATATAACTGTTTGAACCAATTGATTAAGACTAAATATGGGGTTAGTTTAAAGGCTGATTCACGGCAGATAATCAAAGAAAATATTTCTGATGAGCAAGTGATTCAAGATGTAATTTTAGTATTAGATTATATTGAGCGTAAACGCTATAGCTTTGAAAGAGAAGAATTAAATTTAAAAGAGAAGATAAATGATATTCACGAACATTTAAGTTGAAATAATAATATTCTAACCCAGGAGAAAAAATAACTAATTAGAATAATATTGATATGAGAAGTCATTATTGTAATTAATTTTAGCTTTTTATGGAGGGATAAAATGGAAAAGAGAAGATTAGGAAGAACAGATTTAGAAGTTAGCTTATTAGGCTTTGGTGGATTTCATTTACTAGAGATTCCTACAAAAGAGGCTCAAGATTTATTAAATTATTATTTAGACCACGGTGGCAATTACATAGAAACTGCCGCAGAATATGGGCATGGTGAATCAGAAAGAAAGATTGGCCCGATAATAGCAGACAGAAGAGAGGAAATAGTTTTAGCCAGTAAGACGCCTAAACGAAATAAACAAGAAGCAAAAGAAGAAGTAGAAGAGAGTTTAGAGCGCCTGCAGACTGATTATTTAGATGTCTTATTTATGCATCATGTTGAAACTCAAGAAGAGTTAGAAAAAATATTAGCTCCCGGTGGTGCTTTAGAAGCAGCTAAAGAACTACAGGAAGAAGGTAAAATTGGACATATTGGTATTTCTATGCACGGTCAGCCTGATGTGTTGATTGAAGCAGTAAAGACAGATGAATTTGATGTAGTAATGGCTACTTTTAATTACTTTGACCGCTTTAATTTTCCTAAATTAGAGGGAGAGTTAATGCCTTTAGCTAATGAGAACGATATTGGCTTAGTGCTGATGAAGCCACTTGCTGATGGTTTCTTGTGGCGTTCTGCCCAACAAGCTTTCCGCTATGCGTTTTCACTGCCGGTATCTATCGTAGTTACAGGTATGAATACTATGAATATGGTGCAGGAAGATATTAGCTATGCTAAAGACTTTACTCCGATGTCTGAAGAAGAAAAAGAAGAATTGTTTGCTGAAGCAGATGAACTAGGCGATTATATCTGTCGTCAGTGTGATGAATGTTATGATTGCCCAGAAGGGATTGATATTAAAGAAATATTCAAACTAGAAGGGTATTATGACCGCCAGATGAGAGATGGTAAACCGCGTAATCCAGAAAAGTTTGCTCTTAGAGATAGACTGCGTTTTTGGTTTGAAAATCAAGAGCGGGCCAAAAGAGAATATGCTGCTTTAGAAGTACAGGCTGATCAGTGTATAGAATGTGGCAAATGTGAAGATTTTTGTCCTTATGATTTACCGATTATGGATAAATTGCAGATGAGTCATTATAAGTTAGGAACAGATCAAAGCTTATTTTAAAGATAGCTGATATCATTAATCAACAGCAGCCTAGTTGACTCTTGACATTAATCGTTTTTTAAATTATACTAGCAATAGGAAATTAAAAATCAATAATATATTCGTATCTTCGTATACCTTTGGCAATAAGGGTCAAAAGTTTCTACCAGTTAGCCGCAAACTAACTGACTACGAAGGGCAATTTTCTGTTTTTTGGCCCAAGTGTACTTAATTTGCAACTGCACTTGGGTATTTTCTATTAAAGTGTAGCTTCGAGATTATCCAACAAGTCTTTCTTCGTTTAAAAATTTAGGTTAATTTGTCTAAACTTGAACAAATAATTTAAATTCAGTTTAATTAAATGGGAAATTAAACTCCCAAAATTTAAATCATTTGTTCTTCGTTAAGACTCATTAATAACCTAAATTTAAGACCACTCAGAAAAACTTACTGGATAATCTAATGATAGACTTACTTTAATGGTGGGAGCAGGAATAGCCTTATAGAGGTAGTTGTTTTTTGATTTTGAATAGCTTTTTGGTTTTGACTTTTCTTTTGACTTTTTACTCATCACTCTTTTCTTATTACTAATTACTGAATTTATAAGGGGGATTTTTCGTGAATCATGAAGTAGTCTTAGTCTTAGATTTTGGGGGGCAGTATAGTAAATTAATTGCCCGCAGGATTAGAGAAGGAAATGTTTATTCAGAAGTAGTACCGTATGATATTGATGTAGATAGAGTAAAAGAGATAGATCCAGTAGGGATTGTATTTTCTGGCGGGCCTAATAGTGTTTATGATGAAGGTGCTCCAGAAATTGATGATGAAATATTTGAATTAGGTGTTCCAATTTTGGGTATTTGTTATGGGATGCAATTAATGTGTCATGAATTAGATGGAGTAGTTAAGCGAGCAGAGAATAAAGAATATGGACGAGCTATGTTAGAGATTAAAAAAGCTGAAGGTATTTTGGCTGGTTTAGATGATGAATTAGAATGTTGGATGAGTCATGCTGATCGAGTAGAAGAAGTACCAACTGGTTTTGAGATTATTGGTGCGACTGATAATTCTCCAGCTGCGGCTGTAGGAAATAGTGACCGAGGTTTTTATGGAGTACAGTTCCATCCGGAAGTAGTACATACACCACGTGGCGAAGAGATCATAGATAATTTCTTATATCAAGTTTGTGACTGTAGTGGAGATTGGACTACAGCTAACTTTATTGAAGAAACTGTAGCAGAAATCAAAGAAAAAGTTGGCGATAAGAAAGTAATTTGTGGTTTATCAGGTGGAGTAGATTCTTCTGTAGCAGCTGCTTTAGTAAATAAAGCGATTGGTAAGCAGTTAACTTGCATTTTTGTAGACCATGGTTTATTGAGAAAAAATGAAGCAGCAGAAGTTAAAGAAACATTTGGGCAAGAATTTGATATGAATTTAGTAGCAGTAGAAGCACAGGATAGATTTTTGTCTAAGCTAGAAGGTGTAGCTGATCCTGAAGAAAAGAGGAAAGTAATTGGTAATGAATTTATTAGAGTCTTTGAAGAAGAAGCTTTAAAAGTGGGAAATACTAAATATTTAGTACAGGGTACTATCTATTCTGATGTAATTGAAAGTGGTGGTAGTGATTCTGCTTCTACAATTAAAAGTCATCATAATGTAGGCGGCTTACCAGAGGATATGGAATTTAAATTAATTGAACCACTGCGGGAGTTGTTCAAAGATGAAGTTAGAGAAGTAGGAGAAGAATTAGGTCTGCCAGAAGAAATTGTCTGGCGTCAGCCGTTCCCAGGTCCTGGTTTAGGAATTAGAGTGTTGAGAGAAATCACACCTGAAAAAGTGGAGATTTTAAAAGAAGCAGATGCTATCTTTAGAGAAGAAGTTAAAAAAGCAGGCATGAGTCGAGAAATTTGGCAGTATTTTGCTGTTCTTCCGCCGATGCGTAGTGTAGGAGTTATGGGGGATGAGAGGACTTATTCTTATACAATTGGCTTAAGAGCAGTGAAAAGTAAAGATGCTATGACAGCTGATTGGGCAAGAATCCCTCATGATGTATTGGAAAAAATATCGACTGCTATTACTAATGAAGTACCACAAGTTAATCGTGTGGTTTATGATATTACTTCTAAACCCCCAGCGACTATTGAGTGGGAATAAAGCAACCAAGCAAAAAGCACAGCATATAGATTGCGGAATCACAGCAATTTGCAAAATATATTGTATTTTTAATGCGTAAAGCACTTAGTTGCAAAGCTAAGTGCTGTGGGCTACACGGAGAGTCTTGGTTTTTAGACTCGTAGGCACTTACTTAGCTCTAAGTAGAGCGACTAGGGCTACACGGAGAGTTTTCTGTTTTTTGAAAACTCGGAGGGGCCAATAGGTGCGTAAGCTAAGTAATTAAGAAAAATTAATTACGAAAATGGATTTAATTAACAAAACACGAACAAAATATTTCCAAGTCTAAAAAAAGTTAGCCTTGAACTTGAAAAATAAATATATATATGCTAATATCATATGTGTAAAAGATAAAATTAAATAAATGACCATAATTCCGTATAACCCCAGGGATAGGGCCTGGAAGTTTCTACCGACTAGCCGTAAACTAGTCGACTACGGGATAGTATAAAGAAAGATATGACTATCTATATTCTATCCTAACTCCTAAGTATATTCCTCAGCGGGATTATAACTTAGGGGTTTTTTATTTTAAGAAAGGGGAATTAATATGACAAAGCTGTTAAATTCATTTTTTAATTTAGAAGAACATAATACTGATATTAAAACTGAGGTAGTAGCAGGAATTACAACATTTATGACAATGGCTTATATTATTTTTGTTAATCCAGGGATTGTTTCTGAAACTGGAATGCCGTTTCAAGCAGTAATGATTGCTACAGCAATGTCTGCAGCATTTGCTACATTGTGTATGGCTCTTTTAGCTAATTATCCATTTGCTTTGGCACCAGGAATGGGCTTGAATGCTTATTTCACTTATACTGTTGTTTTAGGAATGGGACTGAGTTGGCAGGAGGCTTTAGGTGCAGTATTTATTTCCGGGGTTATTTTCTTGATTTTAACTTTGACTAAGGTCAGACAAACAATTATTAATGCAATGCCTTTGACCTTAAAGTCTGCTGTTAGTGCTGGGATTGGATTATTTATTGCATTTATTGGTCTACAAAATGCTGGAGTAGTAGTTAATAGTGATGCTACACTAGTAACTTTGGGAAATTTAACAGACCCAAGTGCGATCTTAGCAATTGTAGGAATTATTATTACTGGTTTGTTGATGGCTAAAGATGTTAAAGGAAGTATTTTAATTGGAATTATTGTCACAACAGTTTTGGGGATGCCATTTGGAATTACCAAAATGCCTTCAGCAATTGTTGAAATGCCAAGTTTTTCTACTTGGGCACCTGTAGTATTAAAAGCTGATATTAGTGGAGCATTAAACGCAGGTATTTTAACGATTGTATTTGCTTTCTTATTTGTTGATTTGTTTGATACAGCAGGAACTTTAGTTGGTGTGAGTCATCAGGCTGGATTTTTAGATGAAGATGGCAACTTACCTAAGGCAGATAGAGCATTATTAGCTGACTCAATTGGAACAATTGGTGGTTCAATGATGGGGACTCCAACTGTTACTACTTATGTTGAATCAGCTTCTGGAGTTGCTCAAGGTGGTAGAACAGGTCTGACTGGAGTAGTTGTAGCTTTATGTTTTCTTGCTTCAATCTTCTTTAGTCCAATTATTTCTATTGTACCTGCAGCAGCTACAGCACCAGCATTAATCATTGTTGGTTCAATTATGTTAGAGAATGTAACTGAGATTGATTGGAATAATGTGGCTGAAGTAGTACCTGGTTTTGTAACAATTGTTTCTATGCCCTTTACTTATTCAATTGCAACAGGTATTTCTTTAGGTTTTATTTTGTATCCAATTATGAAGTTTTTCCATGGTGAAGGTGATGAGGTTCACTGGGTTATTTATATCTTAGGAATGTTATTTATACTTAAATATATGTTTTTGGGAGGATAGATCATTTTCAGTAATATATTTGAGCTCTGGTGTTTTAATACCAGGGCTCTTTTATTTTTTTGCTTTAATATTTATTAGTAGAAAAAAGTATAAGTTTAGAAAACTTGAAATATACTGAAAGTAATTTAACACTTTAAATTACTGTTGAAAAAATGTACAATAATTATATAGAACTTATGGGGGTGAAATAACGTGAGTGAAAATTTCGGCGATGAATTTACTGAGCAATTATTTGAAGCCATATTGCAATTAGAAAATAAAGAGGAATGTTATAAGTTTTTTGAGGATGTATGTACAATCAAAGAAATTAAAGCTTTAGGACAGCGCTTAGAAGTAGCTAGATTGTTAAATGAAGGAGCTACTTATGAGCAAATTGCTGATGAAACTGGTGCCAGTAGTGCTACCATTAGTCGTGTGAAACGTTATTTGAATTATGGTGCTGAAGGATATCAATTAATTTTAGAAAGATTGAATGATTAGTTTTAGCGGTGATGAAGTGTTAAAAGGGAGAAGATATAGTCTAGAAGGGATTATAGATATTGAAACTTATAGAAAAGATTTATATTATGTCCCCGCTGAAGGTTATAAAATTTGGTTAGCCCCGCAGTCTGATTGGGGTTGACCTCCTTGATTTAGATTTTGCTATTGGAGATTATAAAGGTCAATATCAGCTTAATAAGCAGGATTTAAAATTCAAGGTTTTTAGTCCTATATGTCGTGAGACTGGTATGAGGTCAAGCCGGATAATTTATTTATCTGCTGGAGAAAATAAAGTTAAGATTAGACAAGGAATGAAGAACTGTAGTGAAGAAATTATCTCAGACTTAAGTATTTAAATATAATCTTATGATTGATTTTGGGGGGGGTTGAATTTGCAAATTATTCATGCAACCTTTGCCAGTGGTGAAGGGGAAGAAGCTGTAGAATTAATCGAAAACTTAGGAATGGAGGTTGAAGATTATAAACTGATTGAGTCTGATAGTGGGGATTTATTAATTATAAATTTATTATATGATAAAGTTGATATAATAATCGATAAATTAAAGGGGAAATTTGATTTCACCAATAATGTACATCGTAGTTTAATGATCTTTACTCCTGACACTATCATTCCTAGAAATAAAGAAAAAGTTGACCAAGAAAGTTATCGATCGGCTAGGGAAACAATTATTAATTATGCTCGGGATAATAGTGAAGTGAGTCTACAACTTATATTTTTAGCTTTAGTTGCTGCTATTATTACATCTTTAGGATTGATAATTAATAATACTCCAGTAATAGTAGGTTCAATGATTATTGCTCCAGTTTTTGGCCCGATTGCTGCTATGGCTATTGGAATTGTTTTAGGAGACTTAAAATTATTGGGGCGAGGTTTTTTAGCTGAAATGACAGTAGTGGGAATAGCAGTTTCAGTAGGGGCTATTTTTGGATTGATCATTCCTAATGTAGCAGTTAATCATGCTCTTAAAGTAAGGATGTTACCTACTTTACCTGATTTACTAATTGCTTTAGCTGCTGGAGGTGCTGGTGCTTACTCTTTAATCAAAAATGTAAAGTCACAGCAATTGGTAGGAGTAGTAATTGCTGCAGCTTTGATTCCAGTTATGGCTACAATTGGAATTGGGATTTCTTTAGGAAATCTTAATTTAATTGTAGGGGCTACATTGCTATTATTAGGGAACTTTTTTGCTTTACTATTAGCAATCATTCTTGTTTTTTATTATCAAGGGTTAAAACCACAGTGGTGGTATGCGTCTACTGCTAAAAAGTTAATCAAAAGAAGCTTAATTATCTTAACAGTTTCTGTAATTATTTTAACTTTACCCTTATCAGCAATTACTTATCAACAGATGATCAAAGAAAAACCAGAAGATATCGTACGGAAAGTATATCGCCAACAATTTAGTGATCAATTAGAAAATAGGTTAGTATCAATTGAGATTAAGCCGAAAAGTAAAGAAATATTATTAGTTTTATATTCTTCTCAGGAAACAAGCTCTACTTATTTTAAATTTTTAACTAATGAAATTAAAAATAAATTGGGAACAGATTATAATGTAATATTCGAGGTGATTCCGACGAAAATTATTCGACCTACTGTCAGTATTGAACAGTAGGTTTTTTGTTTTTTGTATAATTTAGAAAGCTTAATTAATAGAATTAAACGATTTGTATATTCTTAAAAATTAAAGTTTTTTCACAGTATAGCTTGACAAACACATTTTTTTGTGGTAATTTTAAAATACCAATTAAACATAGTGATTTACTTGGTTTTAAAAATTAAAGGGGGAATTAAGATGATTGCTAATAATATTACCGAATTAATTGGAGATACGCCATTAGTTAAACTTAATAATTTGCTTGAAGATGATAAAGCTGATGTATTAGTTAAATTAGAATCTTTTAATCCTGGGGGCAGTATTAAAGATAGAATTGCTTTGAATATGATTGAAGAAGCAGAAAAAGAGGGTCGCCTAGAAGAAGGTGGAACGATTATTGAACCTACTAGTGGTAACACAGGAATTGGATTAGCGTTAGTAGGTAGAGCAAAAGGGTATAATGTAATTTTGACTATGCCAGAAAGTATGAGTATAGAGCGTAGAAAAATATTGAAAGCTTATGGGGCAGAGTTGATTTTAACTCCTGGAGATGGTGGAATGCCGGGTGCTATTGATAAAGCAAAGCAATTAGCTGCTGAAAATGATAATTACTTTATGCCACAGCAGTTTAATAATGGGGCTAATCCAGATGTGCACCGTAAAACAACAGCCCAAGAAATTTTGCAAGCAACTGAAGGGCACTTAGATGCTTTTGTAGCAGGAGTAGGTACTGGAGGTACAATTACTGGAACAGGAGAGGTATTAAAAGATGAAGTAGAAGATGTAGAAATTGTAGCTGTAGAACCTACTGACTCAGCAGTAATTAGTGGAGATGAACCAGGACCACATAAGATCCAAGGGATTGGGGCTGGATTTATTCCTGAAGTATTAGAAGTAGAGTTATTAGATGAAGTAATTCAAATTGAGAATAACCGAGCTATGGAAGTAGCACGAGACTTGGCTGCAGAAGAAGGGATTTTAGTTGGTATTTCTGCTGGGGCAGCAGTTGCAGCAGCAATAAAAGTGGCTGAAAGACTAGAGGCTGATCAACGAGTAGTTGTTATTGCTCCTGATACGGGAGAAAGATATTTAAGTACTCCTCTATTTAATTTAGAATAAACTATAGATAAAAAAGCTGCCTATAGGCAGCTTTTTTAATTATCATTATTTTTTTCTATTTTTTTTAGCGTATTTATGAAATGATTGAAATCTTTACTCTGATAGCGACCATTGTAGAATGAAGAATTATTTTTGGGTCTAATAATAAAATAAATAATAAGTAGCAGAAACAATATAATTAGAGACGATAATACTAAGGCCAAGATGCATCACTTCCTTAATCTAAAGATAATAGGAAAAAAGATTAGAATTTTCTTAGCTGAATCTATATAAAATAATTTATAATTAAATCATTTATTGTTTATATATTATAAAAAATAATAAATAAGTAAAATTTATACTTATAATATATATTATTCTATGATTAATTTAAAACACCTGCAAATTCTACACTATTTTTATAGTGACTGATGAGAAATTACTATAAATTTTTCTTGAAGTATTAATTTTTAATTTGCTGTCTTGACAAAAACATTTGCAAGTGTTAGTATAATTAAAAAGATGTAGCGGCAAAAAATATATATAATTCTTATCCAGAGAGGTGGAGGGACTGGCCCTGTGAAGCCCGGCAACCAGTGTTGAATCAAAAAACACCCGGTGCCAACTCCTGCAGTTATTTTTTAGCTGAGAGATAAGAGGGTAGAAATATAAGACCTCTTCTCTTGGTGGGAAGGGGTCTTTATTATATAAGAACTAGCATTATATAAGAAGGGGTTTGATGCAATGATTGAAATAAAAAATCTTAAAAAGGTTTATTCAGGAGAAGAAAAAGATGTTGAAGCATTAAAAGGAATTGATTTAAAAGTAGAGCATGGTGAAATTTTTGGTTTGATTGGCCCTAGTGGTGCGGGCAAAAGTAGTTTTATTAGATGTTTGAATTTATTAGAAGAACCCACTGCTGGACAAATCATTGTTGATGGCCAAGATTTAACAGCTTTAAATACAAAAGAATTGCGCGAGGCGCGAAAAGAATTGGGAATGATCTTTCAGAATTTCAACTTATTGAATTCTCGTACCGTAGCAGATAATGTTGCTTTCCCGCTTGAAATTGCTGATGCAAATAAGGAAGAAATCAATGATAAAGTGAGTGAATTATTAGAGTTAGTAGGATTAGCGGATAAAGCGGATAGTTATCCTAGTCAACTTAGTGGAGGACAACAACAGAGAGTAGGTATAGCTAGAGCATTAGCTAATGACCCAAAAGTTTTATTATGTGATGAGGCGACTTCATCATTAGATCCTGAAACTACACATTCTATCTTAGATTTGCTACGTGATATTAATGAAAAATTAGGGATTACAATTGTACTGATCACTCATGAGATGGAAGTAATTAAGGAAATTTGTACTAAAGTAGCAGTGTTAGAAGCTGGTAAAGTAGTAGAGGTAGGAGATGTAATTGATATCTTTACTAAACCAGAAAAAAATGTAACTAAGAAATTTGTTCAGCGGATTATAAATGCTAATGTACCAGAAGAATTGCTATCAAGAGTAACAGTAGAAAATCCTGAACACGGTCGTTTGATTAAGATTTGTTTTGTTGGTGATTCAGCTAGTGAACCTTTAGTATCTGACCTGGTACATAACTTTCAAATTGATGCCAATATTTTGTATGGTAATATAGATAAGATCCAAGGGATTCCTTTTGGTACTTTAATTATTGAATTAACAGGAGATTTAGACCAAATTGAATCAGCAATTGATTGTTTACATGAAAGTGATAATGTTCGAATTGAGGTGATTACTGATGAAGAATCTGTTAGCATTCATTATTAAAGATTTAGGCTTATTGTGGACTGGAATCCAGCAAACATTTTATATGGTAGGGATTTCAATGGCTATTTCTACTTTATTTGGGATTCCATTAGGAGTAGGTGTAGTAGTTACAGAAGAGGGGAATATTTTAGAGAATAAATATATAAACTTTATATTAAGTGCTATTATTAATGTTGTTCGTTCTATTCCTTTTATAGTATTAATGGTAGCTTTGATTCCATTTACTAGATTTTTAATTAATACTTCGATTGGAACTACTGCGGCTGTAGTACCTTTGACTATTGCTGCTATACCATTTATTGGTCGAATCGTAGAGAATTCATTAAAGGAAGTAGATAATGGAGTGATAGAAGCTGCTCAGGCAATGGGGGCTACTCCTTGGGAGATAATTACTAAAGTTTTATTACCAGAGTCACTACCTTCTTTAATCTTAGGATTAACTATTACTGCAATTACTTTGATTGGTTTTTCTGCTATTGCAGGAGCAATAGGGGCAGGAGGCTTAGGTGATATTGCAGTTCGTTATGGTTACCATCGTTTTGAGACTGTAATTATGGTTAAGACAGTTATTTTATTGATTATTTTAGTGCAAGGAGTACAAACTTTTGGTAATTGGTTGGCAAATACATTAGATCATTCTTAATTATCAATTAAATATATGAGGAGGAGAGAAAATGAAAAATTTAAGTTTAGTTTTGCTATTATTGTTAGTTGTTGGAGTTGTAGCAGGTTGTGGGCAACAAGCTCAAGAGAAGAAAGAAATTACAGTAGGGGCTACGCCTGTACCACATGCTAAGATTTTGAAAGAGGTAGTTAAGCCTAAATTAGCTGAAGAAGGAATTACTTTAAAGGTGAAAGAGTTTACTGATTATGTAACTCCTAATTTAGCCTTAAGTGATGGGAGTATTGATGCTAATTACTTTCAGCATGTGCCGTACTTGAATAACTTCAAAAAAGAAAGAGATTTAGATTTAACATATACTGCTAAGATTCATTTAGAACCAATGGGATTATATTCTAATAAAATTGATAGTTTAGATCAATTAGAATCAGGTTCTACAATAGCAGTACCAAATGATGCTACTAATGAAGGGCGATCATTATTGTTATTAGAGAATAATGGATTGATCAAGTTAGCCCAGGAAGCAGGGTTAGAGGCAACTCCTGAAGATATAGTAGAGAATCCTAAGAATCTAAAGTTTAAAGAATTAGAAGCAGCTCAATTGCCACGAGTATTAAAAGATGTTACGGCTGCTGTAATTAATACTAATTATGCTTTAGAAGCAGATTTAGTACCAACTAAGGATGCAATTGTGATTGAAGGTGAAGATTCTCCATATGCTAATGTATTAGCTGTGAGAAACGATAATAAAGAGAATGAATTAATTAAAAAGTTAACAGATGCTCTTACTTCTGAGGAAGTAAAGCAATATATTAAGGAACAGTATAAAGGTGGAATTGTAGCTACATTTGAATAAAATGCAAAATAGTAGACCCGAGGGGGTCTACTATTTTTATTAATTTGAGATATTAATTTGTGTGTAGATTATAGTTTTAAGATTGCACTTGTTTAGCAGTGATTTTTGCTACATGTTCCCCTTGGAATCGAGCAGCATTTAATTCATTTTCGCTAGGCATTCTGCTACCATCGGCATCAGCTAAGGTAGTAGCTCCATATGGAGTACCCCCAGAGATTTCATCCATTTCAGTTAATCCAGAGAAACTATAAGGCAGACCAACAACAATCATACCATGATGTAATAATGTAGTATGGAAGTTTCTTAATGTAGTCTCTTGGCCCCCATGTTGAGTAGCAGTACTGGCAAAAACACTACCTACTGTACCAACTAATTTACCTTCTTGCCATAAAGCTCCAGTAGTATCTAAGAACTGTCTCATCTGCCCGGCCATATTACCAAAGCGAGTTGGAGTACCAAAAATAATAGCATCTGCGTTTTCTAAGTCATCAATAGTACATTCGGGTACATCAGCAAATGCTTCTTGTGCCTCTAAAGCACCTATTTCTTCTAATGTATCTTCAGGCATAGTTTCTGGTATTCTACGTAATTCAACATCAGCACCGTCTACTTTTTTAGCACCTTCAGCTACTGCTTGGGCCATTTGATATGTATGCCCATAAGTTGAATAGAACGGGATTAAAATTTTCATGAAACCACCTCCGATAATCATAATAATTACTAATTATTATTTTATCTGAAATTTATTTTTTTGTCAAAAAATAGTTTAAAAAACTTTGTTAACAATAAAATAAATTTAAAAGGAGGGATTTAATGGTTTATAGATAAATTAATAAAATAAGATTAATTTATCTAAGGGGTGATTTTATGGATGATGATGAAGTGATTGATGAAAAAGTATCAGAAATTTTGTTAGAATTAGAAGATTCTAAACGAGAAGAATTAGAAAAAGTAATTGCTACTAAGTGTGGTACAAATAACTTTTTTGTAGAACATAGTAGAGAAGATAGAGTTAATAAAATAAAAGAACAACTAAATAAGCAGCAACAATTAATTGAAGATTTAAGAGATGAAATAGCCCGCTTAAATAATATTGATAAGTTAGATGAATTACCTAGCGTTAAGGATCATAATTTAGATGAAATTGAATTAGCTGATAAAGATATGAGGGAAAAGGTTGCTAATAGAGTTGAACATTTAGCGGATAAAATTAAAGAAGGAGATTATTTATCGGAAGATACAGTTAAGACAATTGATTTTTATCGTGAGCAGCTAATTTCTAGATGTTTAAAAGAAGAGGACTTTTACGGTAAGTCAAGTAATTTATAAATGGAGGGAATAAAAAATTGCAAAAAACAGAAGAGAATGCAGAAGATAAAAATATAGTCTGGCATGAAGGGGATATTACTTACGAAGATAGATGTAAAAATTTAGATCAACAAGGTAAGGTAGTGTGGTTAACTGGATTATCAGGTTCTGGTAAATCAACTATTGCTGTGGAAGTAGAAAAAGAACTTTTAAAAAGAGGTAAAGCAGTTTATAGATTAGATGGTGATAATATTCGTCACGGTCTAAATTCTGATTTGGGTTTTAGTGCTGAAGACAGAGATGAAAATATTAGAAGAATAGCTGAGGTAGCTGCTTTATTTAGAGAGGCTGGTATGATTGTTTTAGCTTCTTTTATTTCTCCTTATCAAGAAATGCGTGATTTTGCTCGTGAGCGAGCTGAAGGAGACTTTATAGAAATTCATGTTAAAGCTGATGTAGAAACTTGTGCGAGTAGAGATCCGAAAGGATTGTATGAAAAGGCTAAAAAAGGTGAAATTAAAAACTTCACTGGAGTTTCTGCTCCTTATGAAGAACCAGAAGATCCAGAGTTAGTGATTGATACAGCAGAACTGTCAGTTGAAGAATCAGTCGAGAAAGTATTAAATTATATTTTAGAAAATTAAATTAATTATTTAAGGTCTCTAGCTGTAACTGGGGGCCTTTTTTTTGCTTAATTTTAATATTAATTCATTCAAATGAATAATTATGAATATTTTCTTGCACAAAAAACGATTATCTGTTATTATATGTTTTAAATATGTACTAAATTTGATATTAGTAATTGATGTTAGTAGGTTAATATCCTAGCTAAAATCAAGGTTGAGAGGGGGGATAATTTAGCAGTAGGATTGGTTATTTGATAGATTGAATTGTTTATAATTGATAAAATAAAATTTTATCATCTTTTATATTTATTAAGGAGTGATAAATAAAAATGGAAAAGAGTTCAAGTTTTATTACAAAAGACAAAAGATGGCTTTATATACCGTTGGGGTTAATAATTTTTATGTGTATGGGAACTGTTTATTCTTGGAGTGTATTTAAAAAGCCCATTGAAGAATTATTTAAAATAAGTGCTACTCAAAGTGCCATGCCGTATACTTTCTTTTTGATTTTTTATGCAATCACAATGCCAGTAGCTGGAGGCTATATAGATAAATATGGTCCTAAAATAGTAACTATAGTAGGAGGATTAGTAGTTGCTGCTGGTTGGATTTTATCAGGATTTGTTTCTAATATTACGTGGTTAATTGTTACTTATGGAGTGATTGCAGGAAGTGGGGTAGGTATAGCTTATGGTGCACCGATGGCTGTAGCTGCTAAGTGGTTTCCTGATAAAAAAGGATTTGCAGTAGGTTTAACTTTAGCAGGTTTTGGTTTGTCACCTTTTATAACGGCTCCAGTAGCAAATTGGCTAGTAAGTGCTTATGGAGTATTTGCAGCATTTAAAATTTTGGGAGCAGCTTTTGCAATTATTATTACAGTTTTAGCATTACCATTAAAATTCCCAGAAGAGAAAATAGCTGATGAATCAAATAATGATGAAGCAGAGCAAGAAGTGAATTTTTCTACTAAGGAGATGTTGAAAAACCCTACTTTTTATGGGTTATGGATCTGTTTTGTTATTGGTACAACGGCTGGCTTAATGGCTATTGGAATTTCAAGTCCAGTAGCAGAAGAAATTG
The DNA here is from genome assembly GCF_016908315.1 of Halanaerobacter jeridensis. Classification (GTDB taxonomy): domain Bacteria; phylum Bacillota; class Halanaerobiia; order Halobacteroidales; family Halobacteroidaceae; genus Halanaerobacter; species Halanaerobacter jeridensis. The sequence goes on from NZ_JAFBDQ010000002.1 coordinate 25,367, forward strand.
TTAATTTAGATGCTAGTACTGCAGCTTTTCTAGTTTCCTTTTTCGCTATATTTAATGGGATTGGGCGACCTATTTTTGGTGGACTTAGCGATAAACTGAATCCTAAAAAGGCTACTTTGATATCATATAGTTTAATAATTTTAGCTTCAGTTATTATGCTAATTGTTGGAGAAGGAAATACGATTCTTTATGCTTTGGCTTTTAGTTTGTTTTGGTTGAACTTAGGTGGTTGGTTGGCTATTGCTCCAGCTGCTACAGGTAGATTCTTTGGTTCAAAAAATTATAGTAAAAACTATGGCTTTTTATTTACAGCTTATGGTGTAGGGGCATTTGTAGGTAATATGCTATCTGGTAGAATAAAAGATATTTTAGGAAGTTATAGATATGCCTTTTATCCTACAATTGCTTTGGCAGTAATAGGGATAATAGTTGCCTTTGTCTTATTAAAGCAGCCTGAAAAGAAAAATTAAAAAATAATAAGCAATTAGTAATTACAAAGCCTCTCTAGTGATTTTATTATTAGAGAGGCTTTGTTTTTTTAATAATGTCAACTAATTTTAAAACAAGTTGACAAACAAAGGTTAGTTTATTAAAATTAACATAGAATATTTTTTTATAGCTAATAGTAAAAAATAGATATATGACTGTAGAATTTAAAAATAATGTTAGAGTAAGAGAAAGGAGATTTGTAATGATAAATAAATTAAAAGAAAAAGTTTTAGCTGGTAAAGAAATAAATAAAGAAGAGGCTTTAGAATTAGCTTCTTTATCACAGGATAGAATTCTTAAATTATTATCTGCAGCAAATGAGATAAAAAATGAATTTATGTCTGATGAAGTTAACATGTGTTCAATAATTAATGCCAAATCAGGGAGTTGTTCTGAAGATTGTAGTTTTTGTGCTCAATCAGCTCATCATGATACAGAAGTGGATACATATGCATTATTGTCAGAAGAAAAAATATTAGATAAAGCAAAAGAAATGGATCAAGCAGGGGCCAAGCACTTTGGGATTGTAACTAGCGGTCGCGGTATAGAAACAGAGACTGAGTTTCAACAAATATTAGATGCAGTAAAAAGAATTAAAGACGAGACAGACTTAGAAGTGTGTGCTTCTTTAGGAACTCTAGAAGCTGAACAAGTACAGAAGTTATCTGAAGTTGGATTGAAAAGATACAATCATAATCTCGAAACTTCTCGCAATTATTTTGCAGAGATTTGTTCTACTCATGACTACCAAGAGCGAGTGCAGACAGTTAAATTTTTGAAAGAACAAGAGATTGAGGTCTGTTGTGGTGGAATTATGGGATTAGGTGAAAGTTTTGCTGATAGGATAGATTTAGCCTGTACCTTAAGAGAATTAGATGTTGATTCAATACCTCTAAATATTTTAAATGCAGTAGCAGGAACGCCACTAGAAGATAATGATCCTGTGACACCTTTAGAAGCATTACAGACAGCAGCTATATTTAGATTTATTAATCCCAGAAAGAATATCAAGTTATGTGGTGGCCGGGAGAAAAATTTGCGTGATTTACAATCTTTAAGTCTTTTATCTGGGGTTAATGGGTTACTAGTCGGTAATTATTTAACTACTGATGGTCGATCGGTACAGGATGACTTACAGATGATAGATGATTTGGGTTTGAATAACGGATAAAATAATTCCTCTGCTATTGGCAGGGTTTTTAATTTTTATCATTAATTTTATGTTAATTAAAAGGAATAATAAATAATTTATCGAAATTTGTTACTAACAGTGTAATATAATTTTGATCTTAGAAGGCAATAATTTAAAATTTAAATTGAATGGAGTGATAGAATGGGAAATCAAACAGATATTTTGCTTGAGAGTGGGACAGGAAATTTAGAAATCTTAAAATTTAAAGTTAAAGGCTTGTTATATGCTATTAATGTGATAAAAGTAAAAGAGATTTTACAAATTGCAGAAGAGGAGATAAACCCATTACCTTCTCAACCTGAATCTGTGCGAGGGGTTACTAATGTAAGAGGTGATGTGATTACTATTATTGACTTGCGTAAATATTTAGATTCAGGAGAAGAAAATGAAGCTAAAGAAGATAAGAATTATATGATTTTAACTGAATTTAATCAAACGAGGATTTTATTTGCAGTTGATGGCGTAATAGGAATTAATAAAATCAGTTGGAAAGATATACAAGAACCTAATAGATTGATGGGAGATTTAGTGAATGGGGTTATTAAATCAGACGATAAATTAATTAACTTTTTAGATTTTGAAAAAATTCTATCTGATGTACAACCAGAATTGGCCTTAGGATTAGATGAAGTAAAGATTGACCATAGTAAAAAAGAAGAAAGAGAAAAGAAGAAATTGATATTGGCAGATGATTCTCCTACAATTAGAGAAATTTTAAAAGAAACACTTTATAAAGCGGGGTATACAAATTTAAAGGTCTTTAATGATGGTCAGAGAGCATTAAATTATTTAAAGACACTTAAAGAAGAAACGGAAGATGTTATGGATGAAGTACAAGGTCTAATAACTGATATAGAGATGCCACAATTAGATGGACATGCGTTAATTAGAAAAATAAGAAATGATAAGCAATTAAAAGACTTACCAACCTTAATATTTTCTTCTTTAATTACAGATAATTTAAGACATAAAGGTGAAGAAGTAGGAGCAGATGAACAGATTAGTAAGCCTGAAATGGAAAATTTAATTGATGTATTAGATGAATTAGTTTTAGAATAGATTTGAGATATAAATAACGAAACCCGAGACCAATTGGTCTCGGGTTTACTAATATAAAATGGTGGACCCGGAGGGATTCGAACCCCCGACTAATCGGTTATGAGCCGATTGCTCTAACCAACTGAGCTACGGGTCCACGAGTAAATATTATTTTTTTGAAAAAACTGATGTCTCTTTCAAGCGACGTCTACTAGTATACCGAATATAATTGAAAAAGTCAACCGTAAATTAAAATTTTTTATTAATTTTTATAGTTAAAGTGGGTTTATTAGGCGGGATTGACGTAAAAAATAAATAATAAAAGTATTTATTTTGTCCCCCTGGATATAATAACTAACAAACTAATTCTTGGAGGGATAAGATGCTGAGAAAGAGGCGGATTGAAGAAAGTAAAGTTGCTATTGGAGAGGGATTAGAAGGAGACGTAATTGCTAATTTATTAGATCAATTAGCAGTTAAGGATGCAATTAATAATCAAGATGTAGTGACAATTACTCCTAATTGGGTTAATACTAATGCACCTCAAACAGGGACTGTAGTTGGCCCGGAATCTTTGCGGAAATTAATTCAATATATTAAGAGCCAAAAACCAGCAAGAATAGTAATTGCTACAGGTTCAGCTGGAGCAGAAACTCCACAAGTTATGCAGCAAACTGGATATCAACAAATAATTGATGATGAAGAAGTAGAATTTGTAGATTTGAATTATGGCCCGTATCAAGAATTTGAGATAGATCATCCTAAATTGAAAACAATAAAATTGAACAAATTAATTACTGAAACAGATTTTTTAATCTCTTATACCCAAATAAAGCATCATGAAGAAGCGACAGTTTCTTTAGGAATTAAGAATATTGCTTTAGCTTGGCCGCCAGCAGAGATCCATGGTTTTCCAAAAGCAGGGCAGGGTATTCATGAATATTTACATCAATTCATAGCAGAGATGGGGAAATTGATGCCGATTGATTTAACTATTTTAAGTGCAGACCAGGCAATGGTCGGTACTGGACCTTCTAAAGGTAAAGCAGTGGATGTTGACTTAGTAGCAGCAGGTACTGACCCGTTAGCAACTGATGTAGTTGGAGCAAGATTGTTAGGATTTAGGCAGCAGGCAATTCAGTATTTACATAATTTAATTCGGGCTGAAATAGGAGAAGGTGACTTGCAGAAAGTAAATCTATTAGGACTGCCTCTTGACCAAGCTGAAAAAAAGTTTAGTCAAATAGCTTATAATCATGAGATTATATTAGATAAAGAAGGAATTTTACCGCTGCATTTAAAAGCAAAACAGAAATAAAAGCAATAAGACAGCTCAGTTGAGCTGTCTTATTTAATTATTAGATTTTTATTTTAATCTGTGACCTGGAAGATGAGAGTTGATAGCTAAACCTAAAACCGATTTTAGCTTATATTAACACACTTTTCTCTCCTGTTTAGAATATGATGTTTAGAAGAGGAGGGGATAGAATGCATAAAATAAAATCCAAAGAGGACTTTATTATTATAACAGGAAGTAATATAATTAGAAATAATGAGGCTAAATTAATTTGTGAAGAATTAATGATTGAATTAGCTAATGGTCACATTACTAATTTGATTTTAGATGTACAGTCCTTAGATTTAGATAAGAGCAAATTTGATATCTTCATTAATTATTTATCTAGGATGAATTTAAATTGTGTGGCATTAGTTTTACCTAAATTAATTTCCTCGTTAAAATTTAAATTGTGGAAAAGAAAGTATAATAATTATCTTGAGTTAAAGCAATTTAACAATCTAAATGAAGCTAAACAATGGATTAAGGAAGGGAGTTAAAATATGATTTTAGTTAGTGCTTGTCTATTAGGAGAAAATTGTAAATATGATGGAGGAAATAATGAAACTGAAGAAATAAGAGCAATTTTTGATGAAGAAGAGTTAGTCCCAGTCTGTCCGGAAAAGTTAGGTGGGTTAGAAATCCCGCGTCCACCAGCAGAGATTCAAAATGGAACCGGAGAAGAAGTATTAATGAATAAAGCTAAAGTAGTTAATCAAGATGGAGTAGATTTAACAGAAGAATTTTTAGCAGGAGCTCGGAAAACATTAGAAAAATCTTCAGCTAATGATTGTAAACTGGCTATATTTAAAGCTAGAAGTCCATCTTGTGGTAGTGAAGAAATTTATGATGGAGAATTTAGTGGAGAGACTAAAGAAGGAGTAGGAGTAACTACGGCTTTATTAAAGAGAGCAGGGATTAGAGTCTTTAATGAGGAGAATTTAATGAAAGCTAAGGAAGCTAGGGAGGAATTGTAATGAATGTAGTCTTATATCAACCGGAAATACCTCCTAATACAGGTAATATTGCTCGTACTTGTGCTTGTACGGGTGCTAGTTTACATTTGATTAGACCATTAGGTTTTTCAACTGATGAAAAATCTCTTCGCCGAGCTGGTCTAGATTATTGGGATAAATTAGATATTCATTATTATGATAATCTAGAAGAATTATTTGCTGAATATGCAGATAGTAATTTTTACTTTGCTACTAAATTTGCTGATAATTATTATGATAAAATGGATTATAATGAAGATGATTTTTTAGTTTTCGGTCGGGAAACAGCAGGATTACCTGATTACATATTAGAAAATCAGCCTGAACAGTGTATTAGAATTCCGATGCGAAAAAATATTCGTTCTTTGAATTTAGCTAATTCTGTATCTATTGTGCTATATGAAGCTTTAAGACAGAACAATTGGTCAAATTTAGTTTGATATTAGTTTGCAATTGAAAGATTAAGAGGGGGAGTTTGATGAGTAATATAGCTTATGTCAATGGAGAATTTGTAGCATTAGAAGAAGCAACAGTTTCGATAGAAGATAGAGGCTTTCAGTTTGGTGATAGTATCTATGAAATAATAAAATTATATAATGGTAAGTTATTTAAATTAGAGGACCATATTCAGAGATTATTTAATAGTGCTCACCAAATAAGATTAGATTTAGATTATAGTAAAGAAGAATTAAAAGAATTAACGCAGCAGGTTTTAGAAAAAAATAAGAATAGTGAACGAAAAGAAGCAGGTGGCTTATATATTCAAATTACTCGCGGAGCTGCTCCGCGTAGCCACAGCTTTTCTAGTGATTTAGAGCCAACTGTAATTATGTATTTACTTCCGGCTAAAAAAATAGAGTCTGAAATTAGAGAAGAAGGAGTAACTGCTATTACTATGCCTGAGCAAAGGTGGCAGCATTGTAATATTAAAACAAATAATTTATTACCTAATATTTTAACTAGCCACCGGGCCAAAAAGGAAGGGGCAGATGAAGGTATATTTGTAACTGAAGAAGGTATGGTGACTGAAGGGACAAGTAGTAATGTCTTTATTGTTAATAATGATAAAATTTTGACTCATCCGGCTGATGGAGAAATATTACCTGGGATTACTAGAGAGCTAGTATTAGAATTAGCGGCTGATAAATTTAATGTACAAGAAAAGAAATTTAGCTTAAAAGAATTATACCAGGCTGATGAAGTATTTATTACAAGCACGCCCAAAGAAGTGCTTGGAGTAATAGAAGTTGATGATAAGCAAATAGCTCAAGGAGAAGTTGGGCCAATAACTAAAGAAATCCATAAGTTATACCAAAACTATATAGAAGAATTTAAAACTAGGGCTTAACTTTTAGCTCTAGTTTTTCTATATAAAGCTTCACTTTATAAGTGAAGCTTTATAGTAACAAGTAAAGAGAAAAGAGTGATGAGTAGAAAATCAAAAACAAAGTCAAAATCAAGTTCAAAACCTTTCATTTCAAAGGAATTTAAATGGGTTTTGAGGTTTTGACTTTAAGGCTTTTACTCATTACTGATTACTTTATAGTGATAATATTTAGAATGGAGGTATAAAAATGAAGGATTTAAAAGAAATCAATTCCGAGAATATAGAGCAAATGATAAATAAAAATGATAATTTGTTAATTATATTTTCTAATCCCGAGTGTGGATACTGCGGATTGGCAAAGAAAAGTTTAGAGGAAATTATAGATAAATTTTCTGATTTAACTGTGGGAGAATGTATTGTGAATAATAATCCAGAATTAAAAGAAAAATATTCTATAACTAGTGTACCTATGTTTAAATTAATCAAAAATGGAGAAGTAGTATATACAGACTATGGAGTAGTTACTGCTAATAATTTATATTATCAGTTGTATTCTTTATTAAATTAGCAAAAAAGTAAAAAACCAACCCGATTGGGTTAGTTTTTAAGTGGTGGAGGGGAGAGGATTCGAACCTCTGAAGGCAGCGCCGGCAGATTTACAGTCTGCTCCCTTTGACCAGACTCGGGAACCCCTCCTCAATATTATTTTTTTAAATGGAGCTGGCGATCGGACTTGAACCGATAACCTGCTGATTACAAGTCAGCTGCTCTGCCAATTGAGCTACGCCAGCTTAATATGGCGGGGACGACGAGAGTTGAACTCGCGATCTCCGGCGTGACAGGCCGGCGTGTTAACCAGCTACACCACGTCCCCGCATTGGTACCCCCAAGGGGATTCGAACCCCTGCCGCTGAGATGAAAACCCAGTATCCTAGGCCGCTAGACGATGGGGGCCTAACAATGGTGAGCCATGGAGGATTTGAACCTCCGACACCCGGATTAAAAGTCCGATGCTCTACCAACTGAGCTAATGGCCCACAATAATTTATTCTGTTTAATGGCACGCCCGGGAGGACTCGAACCTCCAACCTTCAGATTCGAAGTCTGCTACTCTATCCAGTTGAGCTACGGGCGCACAAAATTAAATTGGTCGGAGCAGCAGGATTTGAACCTGCGACCCCCTGGTCCCAAACCAGGTGCTCTGCCAAACTGAGCCATGCTCCGAAAATATTTTTCCTGTCTCAAATTCATGCGACAATTGCTATTATAAGTGATTTTTAAAACTCTGTCAAGAATTTTTTAAAATTAACTAACTGAAGTTTTGTCGCCTCTCTTGTCGCAGCATTTACTAATATACCATTAGATTTTTTATTTGTCAAGAAATAAATATAAAAAAAGAGTAACAAGTTAAAATAAAAAGCCCTGGAGAAATATTCCACAGGGCCATTGAATTTATAATTCTAAAGTATCTGCTATTTCTTTTAATTTTTCAGCAGATTCAACAAATGCTTCTTCTTCATTATCATTTAGTGGTAAATTTAATACTTGTTCTACTCCTTGAGAGTCAACTATTGTCGGTAAACTGAGGCAAATATCTTCTATCCCATATTGACCATTCATATAACTAGAAATAGTCAAAATAGAATTTTCATCTCTTAAGATACTGCGTACGATTCTAGCTACTGCTAAAGATACAGCATAAAAAGTTGCGCCTTTTTTCTCAATTATTTCATAAGCTGAATTTTTAACTTCTTCACCTATTCCTTCTAATTCACCTTCACAGTTATAGTCGCAAATTGGGCAGTAGTTATCAAGTGGTGTTCCAGCAATATTAGTTAAGCTCCATACTGGCACTTCACTATCGCCATGTTCTCCAATTATATATCCGTGAACATTATTAGCAGCAACTTCACAATGATTACTAATTAATGATCTAAATCTAGAACTATCTAAGACTGTTCCTGAACCAATAACTTGATTTTTTGGGAAACCAGATAATTTTAATGTGACATAAGTTAATATATCGACTGGATTTGTAACAACTAATAAAATTGCATCCTTAGTATATTCAGTTATGCTAGGGACAATTTGTTTAAATACTTCAGTATTTTTCTTTACTAAATCTAATCTTGTTTCATCAGCTGCTTGTTTAGCTCCTGCAGTAATAATGACTACATCAGCATCTTCACATTCTGAATAATCTCCCGCAGAAACCTCTACCGGTGGTACAAAAGAAGCACCATGCATTAAATCCATTGCTTCTCCTTCAGCTTTTTCTTGATTAATATCTATTAAAACTATTTCAGAAGCAATTCCCTGAACCATGAGGGCATAACCAGTAGTAGCTCCTACTCCTCCGGCCCCAATAATTGCTACTTTATGTCTATCATTTTTTTCTGCCATTATAATCACCTCTTATAGTATATTTAATAATAAAGTCAATTTCATTGCAAATGATAATCTTTATTATTATACCTTCAATAATAAATATAATTCTCCTTTTTTTATATAATGATTATTGTTACTAATTAATCAATATTGACTTTTGTAAAATTATTTGCTATAATTTTTACAGAAAGTACTATTAAGAATTATTATTAAGAAAGAGGTAGAAATTATGAATGCCAAAAAGAGACGTATGACTAAACAACGTAAGAAAATTTTGGAAGTGTTGAAAAGTACAGACTGTCACCCGACTGCAGATTGGATTTATGAAGAGGTTAAAGAAGAGATTCCTAATATTAGTTTAGGAACTGTTTATCGTAATTTGAATGTATTAAAAGAGATGGGTAAAATAATGGAATTGAACTATGGTAGTGATCATAGTAGATTTGATGGGGTTCCTGAAAATCATTATCACTTCAGATGTATAGAATGTGGTAAAGTAATGGATCTTGATATTGATGTCCAAGATGAGCTAGAGAAAAAGGCAGAAAATGAGATTGATGGAGAAATAGATTATCATAGGACTGAGTTTTTTGGCTATTGTGATGAATGTAAGTAAATTGATTAGTTATCGGAATCATCCTTACCTAAAATGGTGAGGATGATTATTTTATTTAATAAAACTTTAGTAAGCGGGGTGTAATTTGGTTATAAACATTTCATTATTTTATAACCAGTCATTATGGATGATAAAAACAAATTTTTGCACCAAATAGTTGATAATCCAAAATGTTTAGATGAAATTTTAGACTTCATTGTTGATGCTTTTTTTATTGTTAATCATCAAGGTCAAATTTTAAAAGTCAATCAGAATGCAGTTGATATTTTAAAGTATTCTAAAAAAGAGCTTTTAAAAATGAAACTAGAAGAGTTAGAAGTAGAACATCAAGTGTTGAAAGATTTCGATATTCCAGCAACTGAAGAAAGTTATTCAGTTGAATGCAAATTAAAGACTGCTACAGGTCAGATTAAGCATTTTGAAATTACGGTTACTGAAGTGGATAAACTAGAAGAAGAAGTGTTTTTAATATTTGCTCATAATATTACACAATATAAGGAAAAAGAAATTGAGTTAAAGCAAACTTGTAGAGAGAATAAAGATTTTGTAGATGAATTAAGAAAACAAAAAAATAGGATTAATACTATTTTACAAACTTCGATGGATGCCTTTTGGATTATGGATATAGAGGGTTATATTTTAGAAACTAATGAGGCTTTTAGAAATATGTTTGGTTATTCTTTAATGGAAATTATGAATCTAAATATAAATATTAACGATTTAGATGTAACGAGAGATAAAGTATCAATTTTGGAAAAACTACAAGGAATAAGATATGAGGGTAAGGATAGATTTGAAACTAAGTATAAGTGTAAAAATGGTAACATGAAAGACTTAGAAATAAGTGTGACTTATGTTGAAACTTTAGATGAACCTATTTTTGAAGTTTTTGCGCGTGATATTAGTGAACGAAAGAAAAAAGAAAAAGCTTTGCAGAGAACTCAAAAACAATTAGTTCAGTCTGAAAAGATGGCAGCATTAGGTCGATTAGTAGCAGGAATAGCTCATGAAATAAATACTCCGATAGGTGTAGGTATTACTGCTGCTTCTCATATCGCAGATGAGACTAAATCTATTATTGATTTATATAATGATAATAACATGAAAAGAGAAGATTTAGAAAATTATTTAAAAACAATCTTGGATACTTCAGATATGATTTTAAAAAATTTAGATAATGCTTCAGAATTAATAAGTAATTTTAAGCAGGTAGCAGTAGATAGAACTGATAATAAAAAGAGAAAGTTCAAGTTAAAAGAATATTTAAAAGATGTATTAGTAAGTTTAAAACCTAAACTAAAAAATACAAAGCATAAAGTCAAAATTAATGGTGCAGATGATTTAGAAGTGGATACTTATCCAGGAGCTATTTCTCAAATTATTACTAATTTAACGGTTAACTCTCTTCGTCATGCTTTTGAAAAGCAAGAACAAGGAGTAATAAAAATTGATATTTTAGAAAAAGATAAAGTAGTAGAACTAAGATATAGTGACAATGGTCGGGGGATGGCTGAAGAGGAGAAAGAAAAAATATTTGATCCCTTTTATACTACTAAACGTGGTCAAGGGGGAACAGGTTTAGGTTTGAATTTAGTCTACAATTTAGTTACTAGTACTTTAAATGGAAAAATTGAATGTGATAGTAAGCTAGGTGAAGGTACAACATTTACTATTTTATTTCCTAAAGAAGGTAATTAAATTGTAAAGGAGAGATAATATGAATTTAGGATATGCTTGTATTAATTTAACTTTAGATGACAATAAACCTAATCGACGTACTACGGCTAAATATTTAAAAAAATTAACTCCGCAAGAACAATTAGATAAATTGAATGGATTATTAAAAGAAAATTTAACTAATACATTAAAAATATTAAAATTTAATGTAGAGCATAACATAAAGTTATACCGTATTTCATCAGATATTGTGCCTTTATCTACGCATCCAATTACTAGCGATTGGGATTATATTGAGCAAGAAAGAGAATTGTTAGAAGAAATCGGCGATTTTGTAAAGGATAATAATTTATTAGTCAGTATGCATCCTGGACAATATACAGTATTAAATAGTAATAGTGAAGATGTAGTAGAAAGAGCAATTGAAGATTTAGAATATCATTCAAAAATTTTAGAAGCAATGGGCTTGTCTACTAAACATAGGATTGTATTGCATATTGGTGGAGTTTATGGTGATAAAGAATCCGCTATAAAAAGATTTAAAGAAAATTTCAAGAAGTTATCGAAAGATATTCAAGAGCGGTTGATTATTGAAAATGATGATAAATCATATACTAGCAGTGAAGTCTTGGCAATAGCTCAGGATTTAGATATCCCGATGGTTTTTGATGTGCATCATTTCAACTGTAATCATCAAGAAGATGAAGTAATGGCAGAATTATTCCCGCAAATTTTAGAGACTTGGCCCCAAGAGGAGACTCCTAAAATTCATTTTTCATCTCCGCGAAATGAGGAAAAATTCTTGAGTCATGCTGATTATATAGATAGTGCTGATTTTAATCAGTTTATGTCTCAGGCTAAGGAATGGACAGATAGAGATTTTAATGTAATGCTAGAATGTAAGAAGAAGGATAAAGCATTACGGAAATTAAGATATGAACTTGATTATTAAAATATTATACTAGTTTACTTGTCACCTTTGCAGGGTGACTTTTTTATTTTTTGAAATTTAAGAATAAAAATAATTAAGTAATCTAATAATAATCTATATAAAGTGTAACTTCGAGATGTCTGAGCAAGCATTTCTTCGTTTAGAAATTTAGGATGATTCGTCTAAAACTCGTAAACTTAAAATAAATTTAGTTTAATCAAAATTGGAGATTAAACAATACAAAATTTATTTTAAGTTTACTTCATTAAGACTCATTAACATCCTAAATTTAATGCCACTACGAAAAACTTGCTCAGACATCTAATGATAGTTTTACTTTAATAGCGGGAGCAGGGATTGTCTTATCAAGATAGTTATGTTTTAATTGTAAGTTTTTGATTTTGACTAATTATTAGCCAAATTAAAATTAAAACCAAAAGGCACAATCAAAAAATAAGCAATCCCAAAATGGTATATCCCTGCTCCCACATTTAAAGTAAGACTGCCTTGGATTGAGATAAAATTATTTCGCAGCGTCTTTAAATCTAGTTTGTAGATGAGTCTTAATGAAGTATAATAAGCTGTAATTTTGAAAGTTTAATTTCTAATTTAATTAAACTAAATTGCAGCTTATTATACGAATTTAGACGAATCAAACTAGATTTAGGAGCGAAGAAACTATTTTTATCTCAATCCGAAAGCTACACTTTATATAGATATTATTTTAGGAAGGGATGAGTGCTTTGCAAGATCGTAAAGCAATTCAAATGGATACAGATGATAAAGTTTTAGAAGATAAATACGAAAAGATAGATGAAATACTCAAAGAAGCTAAAGATAAAGAAGAAAGTCTAATTGATATTTTACATAAAGTACAAAAAGTAGTGGGGTATTTACCACGGGAAGTACAGATTAAAGTAGCACAGGATTTGGGAATTCCCTTAAGTGAGATTTATAGTGTAATTAGTTTTTATTCATTATTTTCTACTGAGCCAAAGGGAGATTATAATATAGAAGTTTGTATGGGCACGGCTTGTTATGTTAAAGGTAGTGATGAAGTGTTAAATGAGTTGAAAGAAGAATTAAAAATTGAACCTGGCCAGGTTACAGATGACGGTAAATTTAGTTTAGAAACAACTCGTTGTGTGGGGGCTTGCGGGATGGCACCAGTGCTGTTAGTTAATGGGGAAGCTCATGGACAAGTGGACAAAGAAAATGTAGCGGAGATTTTAGATAGTTATGGCAAGGAGTGATAGTAGGTGGAGCAAAATAAAATTTTAGTTTGCGGAGGGACAAGTTGTCATTCTTCGGGAGCAGAAAATATCTATGAGAGATTAAATTTAGGATTAACAGAACATGATTTGATTTCAAAGTATAGAATTATTGAAACCGGCTGTTTTGGTTTTTGTGAACAAGGGCCAATTGTAGTTGTGTATAATAAGCAGCGTGAAGGTGGAACATTTTACTGCCAATTGGAGTTGGAAGATATAGATAAAATCATTAGTCAAGATTTAGTAGGAGGCAAGATAGTGGATGACTTAGTTTATACTGATCCTAATAGTGGTCAAAAAATAGGTGAGGTGGGGGAAATAGATTTTTATAAGTATCAACACCGCATTGCTTTAAGTAACTGCGGGGAGATAGAACCGGCTAATGTTGAGGATTATCGAGCTAATGGTGGTTATGAGGCCTTAAAAAAAGTAGTTAATGAATTAGAGCCTAAAGAGGTGATAGAAGAAGTAAGAACCTCTAGATTGCGTGGCCGGGGAGGTGGTGGATTTCCCACAGGGGTTAAGTGGGATATTACTTATGATAATCCTGAAACACCTAAATATATTATCTGTAATGCTGATGAAGGAGACCCTGGAGCTTTTATGGATCGTAGTATTTTAGAAGGAGATCCTCATAGTATAATTGAAGGATTAGCAATTGGTGGTTATGCTATTGGTGCTCAGCAAGGATTTGTTTATATTAGAGCCGAATATCCTTTGGCTGTAGAAAGATTGGAAGCAGCGATTAATAATGCTCGTAAAGAAGGATTATTAGGAGAAAATATATTTGAAAGTGCTTTTAACTTTGATGTAGAAATAAAAATTGGAGCAGGAGCCTTTGTTTGTGGAGAAGAGACTGCTTTAATTCAGTCAGTACAGGGGTATCGTGGTGATCCGCAGTCCAAACCACCTTATCCAGCCCAGCAAGGTTTATATGGACAGCCGACTTTAATCAATAATGTAGAAACTTTAGCTAATATTCCTATTATCTTACGCAAAGGTGGGGACTGGTATAGTTCTATTGGAACAGAAGAAAGTACAGGAACAAAGGTATTTGCTTTAGCAGGTGATATTAATAATACTGGTTTAATTGAAGTACCAATGGGCACTAGCTTAAGAAAAGTAATTTTTGAACTAGGAGGAGGAATTCCAGATGCTAAAGAATTCAAAGCAGCTCAAACTGGTGGACCATCTGGAGGATGTATTCCTAAAGAAGATCTAGATGTCTCATTAGATTATGATAGTCTTTTAGAAATGGGTTCCATGATGGGGTCAGGAGGATTGATTGTTCTAGATGAGAGCAACTGTATGGTTGATGTGGCAAGATTTTATTTAGACTTCACCCAAGATGAAGCCTGTGGTAAATGTGCTCCAGGAAGAATTGGTACTAAACGGATGTTAGAGATATTAACTAAAATAACTGAAGGCCAAGGTGAAGAAGAAGATTTAGATAAACTAGAAACTTTAGCGGAGAACATAAAAAAAACTGCCCTATGTGGATTGTGTAAATCAGCACCTAATCCAGTGTTGAGTACATTAGAGCACTTTTGCGATGAGTATTTGGCCCATATTAATGATGGGGTTTGCCCAGCAGGTGTCTGTTTTAAGGATAAAGGCTATGAAATTGACAAAGAAATTTGTATTGCCTGTAGTAAGTGTGAAGATATCTGCCCAGTTGATGCTATTAGAGGAGATACAGAGCAGAAATATGAGATTGACCCTGAATTATGTATTGTGTGTGGACAATGTGCAGAAGCTTGTCCAGTTGATGCCATAGCAGAAATTTAAAATTTATGCTAAAAAAAGGGGGGATAAAATGATAAATTTAACAATAGATGGACAGCAGGTAGAAATTAAGGCAGGGGCAAAAGTTTTGGATGCAGCAGAAAAACTAGATATTGATATACCAACTTTATGTTATTTAGAAGGAGTGAATGAACCTGGAGCATGTAGGGTTTGTGTGGTAGAGATTATAGGAGAAAAAGATTTACAGCCTGCTTGTAAGTATAATGTACGTGAAGGATTAGAGGTTAAAACAAATACTCCGGAAGTTTTGAATGCTAGAAAAGAAGTGATTGAATTACTATTATCCGATCATCCGTTTGATTGTTTGACGTGTGCAGCAAATATGAATTGTGAGTTACAAGCTTTAGCAAAACAATTTGGGATTAGAGAAATAGATTTACAGGGGGCAAAGAATGAGTATCCGATTGATGATTTATCTCCTTCATTAGTTAGGGAACCGAGTAAGTGTATTATGTGTAGAAGATGTATTGAAGTTTGCGCTGGAGTACAAGAAGTACATATTTATGATATTTTAGAGCGAGGATTTGGGGCAGTAGCAGGACCAGCATTTAACGACAGTTTAATGGATACTCCCTGTATCACTTGTGGGCAGTGTATTTTAGTCTGTCCGACTGGTGCTTTACATGCTAAAGATGATAAACAAAAAGTTTGGGATGCCTTGCGTGATTCTGAGAAACATGCTGTAATTCAAACAGCTCCAGCTATTAGAGTTACAATTGGGGAAATGTTTGGGTTAGAGCCAGGTAGTTTAGCAACAGGACAATTAGTGACTGCTTTAAAGAGATTAGGATTTGATAAAGTTTTTGATGACTGTTTTGGGGCTGATGTAGTAGTTATGGAAGAAGGACATGAATTAATGGAACGATTAGAGAGCGGTCAAGACTTACCGCAATTTACCTCTTGTTGTCCAGCTTGGGTGAAATTTTGTGAAAGCTTTTATCCTGAATTGATTCCTAATCTGTCTTCTTGTAAATCTCCACAACAAGTTTTCGGGGCTCTTGTTAAAACTTATTATGCTCAACAAGCAGAAATTGACGCAAGTAGTATTTTTTCTGTTTCTGTAATGCCCTGTGTAGCTAAAAAATATGAAGCAGCACGAGAAGAGATGAATGATAGTGGGCAAGATAGAGATGTTGACTGTAATTTAACTACGCAAGAATTAGGAGAAATGATTAAAGAAGCCGGTTTGGATTTGAGTAAACTACCAGAGACAGAATACGATGAGCCGATGGGTTATGCTTCAGGAGCAGGAGTTATTTTTGGTTCAACTGGTGGAGTATGCGAGGCTACTTTGCGAACAGTTTATGAAAAAATAACTGGGACTGAGTTAAATAGAGTTGAATTAAAAGAAGTGAGAGGGAAAGATTTTAAAGAAGGAATAATTGATTTAGGTGATGGGAGAATTATTAAAGCAGCAGTTGCAAGAGGGACAGGTAATGCTAGAAAACTAATTGAAAAACTGCAGTCAGGAGAGGCAGATTATGATTTTGTAGAAGTGATGGCTTGCCCAAATGGAGGATGTGTTGGTGGAGGAGGACAGCCTAACTATTCTGGCTATGATAGTTGGCGTGAAATGGGGGATAAATTTGTGCAGAGAGCAGAAGGATTAGTAGAGGCAGATCGTGGTAAAGAGCACCGTAAAGCTCATGAGAATCCCTTTGTAGAAAAATTATATAATGAATTTTTAGAAAAACCGCATGGTGAAAAGTCACAAAAGTTATTACATACAGGATATGTAACAAGACAATTATATACAGATAGCCGATTAGTAGGAAAGAAAGAGGCTTCTTCAGAAATTTCTGATGCTAGAAAAGGAGAAGAAGCCTAAAGCAGGCTCGATGATTAATTAGTATCTACTAGAAAAGAGGTGTGCTGATGCAGGTTCCTTTAATATTAATAGCTGCAGCATTAGTAATAACTATAATAATTATCATTAAAAGTTGATTATTTTTTTGATAATTACTTAAAATTAGCAGCTTTAACTGATATAATTTATATGAGGTATAGTTGCTAGTGAAAATATAAAGCTAAAAACATAAATTTTTCATATTTTATTAGGGGTGAGATATCTATGATGTTCACTCAATTTACAGTGGAAACTAAAGAACATGATCAATTAATTGATATTACTGATAAGATTGCTAAAATAGTTGAGCAGTGGCATGTAAAAAATGGTAATTGTTTGGTCTTTATACCACATACTACAGCAGCAGTTACAATTAATGAAAGTGCGGATTCTGCTGTTAAAAGAGATATGTTAAGCAAATTAAGTGATATTATCCCCTGGGATGATAATTATGAACATTTAGAAGGGAATTCAGCAGCTCATCTGAAATCCAGTCTGATTGGGTGTTCTGAGGAAATAATTATTAAAAATAAAGAACTTGTGTTAGGAACTTGGCAAGGAATCTTCTTAGCTGAATTTGATGGTCCGCGAACTCGTAAAGTAAAGGTCAAATTAACAGCAGATGAAAAGGTTTAAGCTTGATAAATATTGAGGAGGAAAACTTATGTTAGTAGATTATCATACACATTTATTAGGTCATGAGTATAGAGAAGGAACTGCTGAAGATATTCGCGAATTTTTAGAGCAAGCAGTAGTAATGGATGTCAAGGAGATAGGTTTTACGGATCATAATCGTTATTATGAACAATTTGATTTTGAATTAATCAAAGAAGTAGCAGAGGACTTTCCTGAGTTAGAGGTTAGAACGGGGATTGAAATGGATTATACTCCTGGTGAAGAAGAGGAAATTGCTGAGTTTTTATCTGAGTTTGATTTAGATTATGCGATTGGTTCGATTCATTTTCTTGGGGATTGGATGTTTGACCATCCTGATTATAAAGATGAATATGATGAATGGGAAATAGATGAATTATATAAGACATATTTCGAGAGAGTACAAGGTGCAGCTAAGTCTGGATTATTTGATTTCTTAGGACATTTAGATTTGATTAAAGTATTTGATTTCAGACCAGCGACTGATGTAGTAGAATTAGTAACTCCCACTTTAGAAGTAATAGCAGAAGAAGACATTGTAATTGAAATTAATACTAATGGTCGTAATAAACCGGCTAATGAATTTTATCCTAGCCGTGATATTTTAGAAAAGGCTTATGAGTTAGGGATTAAAGTTACAATGAGTTCTGATGCTCATTATGCAGAGCGGGTAGGGGAAAATTTAGCTGAAGTAAGAGAGATGTTACTTGATATTGGTTATGAAAAAATAGCTACTTTTAAGAATAGACAACGAAAAATGGTTAAATTATAATAAGTGGTTATTAAAAAGCACCTATTGAAGGTGCTTTTTATAATCTCAAAATAAAGTTGACAATTACGGTTACATATTATAATCTAAATTTGATATTAGTTTGTTTCAAGGGGGAAAATAATGATAACTAGAAGTGATATTAGAAATATAGCAATAGTAGCTCACGTTGACCATGGAAAAACGACTTTAGTAGACTCTTTACTAGACCAGAGTGGGATTTTTCACTCTAATCAACAAGTACAAGAGAGAGTAATGGATAATAATGATTTAGAACGAGAAAAAGGGATTACAATTTTATCTAAGAATACAGCAGTTAATTTTAATGATACTAAGATAAATATTGTTGACACACCTGGTCACGCTGATTTTGGTGGCGAAGTAGAAAGAATTTTAAAGATGGTAGATGGAATTTTATTAGTAGTTGATGCATTTGAAGGGCCAATGCCGCAGACTAAATTTGTATTAACTAAAGCATTGGAATTGGATTTGAAACCAGTGGTAGTAGTTAATAAAATTGACCGACCAGAAGCAAGGTCGGAAGAAGTAGTAGATGAAATTTTAGATTTATTTATTGAACTAGGAGCAGATGATGACCAAATTGAATTCCCAGTTGTCTATGCTTCAGCTTTAGAGGGTTATGCTCAATCAGAATTAGATGAAAGTAGTGATGATTTAACTCCTTTATTTGAATCAATTGTGGAACATATTCCGGCACCGCGAGGAGAAAAAGATGCACCTTTACAAACAGTTGTAACTACGATTGAATATAATGATTATGTAGGAAGAATGGCGTTAGGAAAAGTTAATCGTGGTCAAATTTCTGAAGGTGAAGAAGTAGCTATCTGTAAAAATGATGATAGTATTGAATATAAAAAGGTTAGTAAATTGTATACTTATCAAGGTTTAGATAGAGCAGAAGTTGAAGAGGCAGAAGTAGGAGATATTGTAGCAATTGCAGGTATGGAAGATATCAATATTGGCGAAACAATAGCTGATAAAGAAAATCCTGAACCGTTATCGTTTATTAACATTGAAGAGCCGACTGTTAGTGTTAATTTTAGAGCAACTGATAGTCCCTTTGCCGGTCAAGAAGGAGATTATGTTACTTCTAGGCAGTTAAAAGATAGATTATTAACAGAACTAGAGAAAAATGTAGCTCTAAAAGTAGAAGAAATAGATGCAGATACATTTAAAGTATCAGGACGAGGCGAACTACACTTAGCTATTTTAATGGAAACTATGCGTCGTGAGGGCTATGAATTTCAAGTTTCTAAACCAGAGGTAATTATTAAAGAGGAAGATGGACAAAAGTTAGAACCGATTAAAGAAGCTGTGGTTGATGTACCAAAAGATTTTATGGGCACAGTAATTGAAGAATTAGGGAAACGAAAAGGTGAAATGCAGAGCATGGAGTCATTAAGTCAAACTAGAATGCGGTTATTCTTTGAAGTACCAGCGCGTGGTTTGATTGGATTTAGATCACAATTTTTAACGAAGACAAAAGGGGAAGGTATTTTAACTCATACATTCTCTCACTTTGGCCCTTATCAAGGTGAGTTTGAGAAGACAAGTACTGGTTCAATTGTTGCAGATAGAGCAGGAGAAGTAACGCGTTATGGTATTTTCACTGCTCAAGAGCGGGGCGATATTTTTGTAAAGCCAGGTGCTAAAGCTTATGAGGGAATGATTGTCGGATCTAATTCTCGTGACCAAGATTTGGATATCAATATTTGCAAGCAGAAGAAATTAGATAATATGAGAGCATCCGGTTCGGATGAAGCAATGGTTTTAACTCCAGTGACTGAATTGAGTTTAGAAGATGCTCTAGAATATATTTCTAATGATGAATTAGTAGAAATAACTCCAGAAAATATTAGATTGCGTAAAGAAATTTTAGATAAAAAGAAGCGAGTCAAAGCTAATAAAAGGGATTAGTGATATATTTTTAAGATTAAAGAAAAATAATCTACTGTAGGAAGGGGAATGGAAAACATGGAGTTGTCAGCAAAAGTAAGGCAATTAGAGGCGTCTCCTACTTTGGCGATTAGTACTGAGGCTAAGAAATTAAAAGATAGTGGTAAAGAAGTAATAAGTTTGGGGGCTGGGGAACCAGATTTTAATACTCCCCAACATATCAATCAAGCTGCTATTGATGCTGTGAACAATGGCTTTACCGGTTATACTGAAACAATAGGTATTAAGGAATTAAGGGAAGCTGTGACCAAAGATTTAGCAAAACGAGGTTTGGAATATGATAATAATCAGGTGATCGTGACTACGGGAGCTAAATATGCATTATTTACTGCTCTGCAGTCTATTATTGAAGCAGGAGATGAGGTTATTTTACCAGCCCCTTATTGGGTTAGCTATCCTGAGCAGATTAAATTTGCAGAAGGAAAAGTAGTTGCGGTTGAAACTAAAGAAGAAAATCGCTTTAAGATGACAGCTGAAGAGTTTGCTGCTGCGATTACTGAAGATACTAAAGCAGTAGTGATTAATAGTCCTAGTAATCCAACTGGTGCTGTTTATACTAAAGAAGAACTACAAGAAATTGCAGAAGTAGCAGTTGATAATGATATTTTAGTTATTTCAGATGAAATTTATCAAAAGATTACTTATGATACTTCAGCAGTGAGTATTGCTGAGTTAGGTTCTGAAATTAAGGATAGAACTATTATTATTGATGGTGTATCTAAAGCTTATGCAATGACTGGTTGGCGGATAGGTTATGCTGTTGCGCCTAAAGATGTAATTACAGCAATGGGTTGTTTACAAAGTCACAGTACTTCTAATCCTAATTCCATTGCTCAAAAGGCTAGTACAGCGGCTTTAACAGGATCTCAAGAACCGACTAAAAAGATGGTTAAAGCATTTCAGCGGAGAAGAGATTTATTAGTTGATTTAATCAATTCTATTCCTGGATTTGAAACAATTAAACCAAGTGGTGCTTTCTATCTATTTGTGAATGTAAAAGAATTAATAGGATCTGAAATAAATGGGACAGTAATTAAAGATGATCAAGAGTTAGCCGATGTATTGCTTCATGAAGCAGGAGTAGCAACTATTCCAGGTTCTTTTTTCGGTAAAGATGGTTACTTAAGAATTTCTTATGCTATTGGAGAAGAAGATTTAAAAAGAGCGGCAGAAAAAATAAAAGACTTAGTAGGATAGTTTTTAGACAGCCATTTTGGCTGTCTAATTTTTTTCTTCTTGAGTTGTAAATCTAAATCTAGCTGTAGGATGAATAATTATCCATTGTAAATTCAATTTAAAATTTTCATTTTCTGTTTTAATAATTCTATTCTCTAAAGTAGTGCCTAATAATTGGGTATCTACTTTTGATATTTCACGACCAATTAAGCTATTTAAAAGATTAAATATTTCTTCTTCTAAATTTTGCTGTGTATGTTTATCTAATTTAGTTTCGATCTCTATCTTTATATTTTGGATAACTGGTTTCTTGCGTTGAGCTAAACTTTTTTCTAATTTATTTAATTTAGTTTGCTGGTTATTAACTTGAGCTATTAATTTTTTCTTTTCGTATAATAATTGGTCTAATTGTAATCCAATGATTAGATTGATAATACTGCTGCCAAGGATAATTCCTAATATAAATGCAGTACAAATAATTAAAATTTGAGATTTGGTCAGAGTTAAAAAGTTAAAAGACATCTCAACTGCCTCCAGTTAGATTAGAAATAAGCCAAACTCCTAATTGGGCTCCCAAAAAGGCAGTTGTGAGGATAATGAATTGTTTAATAATGGTCATAAATCTACCTTCTAGTAGACTTCCTTCAAAGGTTCTAAGATTAGAAAAAGTGCCACCAATAGCAGTTACTATAGCCCATAATTTTATGTCACGACTAATTTTAAGCATTTCTTTGAAAGGAGGATTAGTAGTTAAAGTAGCACCTAAACTACCGATAATAGCTCCTCCTAAGACAACGCCTAATGAAATAAAGAAAACAATAATCATTCTTTCCAAGTAGACCACCTACTACTTTTAAAATATATTAATATTTATTTCTAGGTAGGAGAGATTATAACTAAAATAGAGCTGATCTTAAATAAAAAATCACGGGGTTGCCCCGTGAAAATTGAATATTACAAATGATTATTTAATATTTCATCAGCTCTTCCTAATTGATTTGGTAATAAATTTGCTGGTAAATAGTCCATTCCTAAATTGTTGACAACTTGAAAGCGGGCGCATTGATTATAGTTAGATTGACAGTAACGTTTAACATAGGATTTAGAAAAATCATCTGTAGTTAAAACCCCGGGAGTATTTAAGTATTCCTTAATTAAATCGATGTCTTGAGCCAACAATACTTCATTAGAGAGGGAACAGCGGGAAAAGAAGGGACAGTTAAACATTTAAGGCTACCTCCTTTGCAAGATATATTATCTAATTTTATATATTTCAACATAATATAATATTTTCCTGCAATTTTCTAAAAAAATTTACATAAAATTATTGCAAGATGAATTCAAAGAAGGATAAAGAGCTTAAATGACTAAATAATTAAATAATGAGAAGTTTTTTATGGGGAGGTGAATAGATGTCTGATTTTGTTCATTTGCACAATCATAGTGAATATAGTTTATTAGATGGAACAGTAAGAATTGAAAATTTAGTTCAAAAAGCTAAAGAAGATGATATGCCTGCTGTAGCACTTACTGACCATGGTGTTATGTTTGGAGCAATTAAATTTTATCAAGAGGCAAAGAAACAGGGGGTTAAACCGATTATCGGTTGTGAATTATATATAGCAGACGACCATCAACAAAAAGATGCCCGGAATAAAGAAAATTATCATTTAGTTTTATTAGCTGAGAATAAGCAAGGGTATCGTAATTTATTAAAGTTAGTATCAACAGCATATTTAGATGGTTTTTATTATAAACCCCGTATTGATAAAGAATTGTTAAAAGAACACAGCCAAGGTTTAATTGCTTTAAGTAGTTGCTTAGCAGGAAGAATAGAAAAACTAATTCAAAATAGACAATTTGATAAGGCTAAAGCAGAAGTAGAAAAGTACCGTGATATATTTGGAGCTGAGAATTTCTTCTTAGAACTGCAAGATCACGGCTTGAAGGAAGAAAAAGAAGTAAATAATGAATTAGTGAGATTAGGCCGCGAATGCAATGTGCCTTTAGTGGCTACTAATGATGCTCATTATTTAGAAGAAGATGATGCCCAAGCCCATGATATTTTGTTGTGCATTCAAACAGGTAAAAAAGTAAGTGATGAAGATAGAATGAAGTTTCCTAATGATCAGTTTTATTTCAAATCACAGCAGGAAATGAAAGAATTATTTAGTGATTATCCTGAGGCTATTGAGAATACAGCTAAGATTGCCGAGCGCTGTAATGTGGAATTTGACTTTGATCAGACGTTATTGCCGCATTATGAAGTGCCTGAGGGTGAAACTTTAGAATCTTATTTGCGGAAGTTAGTCTATCAAGGAGCCGAAGAAAAATATGAAGAGGTTACGCAGGAAATTGAAGAAAGAATTGATTATGAACTAAAGATAATCAATCAAATGGGATATCCGGCTTATTTTTTGATTGTGATGGACTTTGTGCGTTATGCTAAGGAGAATGATATTATTGTTGGCCCGGGTCGTGGTAGTGCGGCTTCAAGTATAGTATCTTATCTCTTGGATATTACTACAATTGATCCGTTAGAGTATGATTTGTTATTTGAAAGATTTTTAAATCCCGAGCGTGTGTCAATGCCAGATAAATCACTACCTTTGCAGTGAGATGTCGAATTAATTGGAAACAGTTGATGATAAGTCTCTTGAATTGCTGGAACTTCCTTAGAGCTTTACAAACCACAACATAAAGCTGAAATATGCTTAAATGTGATGGTTAAAAATTGTAAAGATTGGGATACCAGCAGCTAAGCTCCGAATAGGAGAAAGTTCAACGACCAGCTCAAAGGAGCGTAGCCTGAGTCTAAGAATAAGGTTAAGCTTAATGGCTAAGGCGAAGAGGGAGACACCTTAATCAAATTCAAAACAAGGTGAAGATATGGTCTATTCCCTATTAAATACTGAGAAATCAGGGGTAGAAAAGATCGATATTGATTTTTGTTATGAGCGTCGGGATGAAGTGATTGAGTACGTAACAAGAAAATATGGACAAGATAGAGTAGCCCAAATTATTACCTTTGGAACGATGGCTGCTCGGGCAGCTGTGCGTGATGTAGGGCGTGTCTTAGATGTTGATTATGATAAGACTGATAAAATAGCTAAATCAATTCCTGGTGGTACGATTGCTGAAGCATTAGAAGAATCTGATGAGTTAAAAGAAATGTATCAGCAAGATGACGAAGTGCAGGAAGTATTAGACTATTCAGCTCGGTTAGAAGGTTTACCGCGTCATGCTTCAACTCATGCAGCAGGAGTAGTAATTACTAAAGAAGAGTTGACTGAATATACTCCCCTCTATCAAAATGGAGGAGAAGTTACTACTCAGTATGCTATGGATGATTTAGAAAATTTAGGTCTATTAAAGATGGACTTTTTGGGACTAAGAAATCTGACAGTAATTGATAAGACTTTAGACTTAATTGCAGATACCCAACAGGTTGATTTAGGAGTAAATGAGATAGAATTTCAAGATGAAGAGGTATTTGAGTTATTAAGTTCTGGTCATACTTTAGGTGTTTTTCAACTTGAAAGTGATGGAATTCGCCGGCTGATTACTAAATTACAGCCGGAAGAATTAGAAGATGTAATTGCGTTATTAGCGCTTTATCGACCAGGGCCATTAGGCAGTGGAATGGTGGATGATTATATTGCCCGCCGTCATGGAGAACAAGAAATTGAATATCCGCATCCTGATTTAAAAGAAATCTTGGAGCCAACTTATGGAGTGATTTTATATCAGGAGCAGATAATGCAGCTTGTACAGGAGATTGCTGGTTATTCTCTGGGGCAGGCAGATATTTTAAGAAGAGCTATCGGTAATTAGCTTGCCGATATAAAACGGGACTAAAACGGTAGAAGCTAAAGACATAGTTAATAGCCAATACCTTGGTAACTTAATCTTTAAAACAGATTAAGTACTGTAGAGCATAGTGATTGAAACTAGTGGGAAATAGAATATAATATCACCATGAGAGTCCTGCACTGCTAAATCTAATTAGTAAAAATGTATGCCGAGCTTACACGATAATAAGTGTAAGAACTAGAGAATAAAAAGTCTCTAGGTTAACAAATCTGAAGAAAAAAGAAAAAATTATGGAAAAGCAGAAGAAGAGTTTCATTGAAGGAACCATAGAGAATGGTTATACTCGCGAACTAGCGGAAGAACTATTTGAATTAATTGAATATTTTGGTGGATATGGATTTAATAAAGCCCATTCAGCCGCCTATGCTTATGTGAGTTACTACACTGCTTATTTAAAGACTTATTATCCTGTGGAATTCATGGCTGCTTTATTGAGTTCTCAGATGGGGAATAGTGATAAAGTAGCAGATTATATCAATGAAGCACGACGGATGGGCATTGAGGTGCTTGGCCCGGATGTTAATTATAGTCGAGTGCAGTTCACAGTAGAAGATGGAAAAATACGATTTGGTTTAGAAGCAGTTAAGAATGTAGGGGCTAAAGCAATTGAAGAGATAATTAATGCTAGAACTGAAGAATCATTCACTGATTTAAGAGATTTTTGTGACCGCGTTGATGTAGCTAAAGTTAATCAGCGGGTAGTAGAGAGCCTAATTAAAGCAGGTGCTTTTGCTTCATTTTCTGCTCATCGCTCGCAGTTACTAGAGATAGTACCACAAGTTTTTTCTCAAGCTCAGAGCAGTCAGCGTAAGCGAGGGAAAGGACAAACTAGTTTTGCTGATTTAGTGGAAGATGATGAGCAATTTGGTGCGCAAGAGATTAAACTGCCAGATATAGATGAGTTTAAAGAACAGAAGTTGTTAAGTTTAGAAAAAGAAATGTTGGGGCTCTATTTTTCAGGTCATCCTCTTGATAATTCACTAGATAAAATCAAAAGTAACCGTACTGCAGCTATTGAAGATTTAGCAGAAAATATTAATCAAGTTGTAGTAGGGGGCATAATTATTAGTTGTAGAGAAATAACAACTAAGAACCACAGAGAAATGGCCTTTTTAAGTTTAGAAGATGAATCAGGAGAAGTTGAAATTATAGTTTTTCCTGATACTTATGCTGAAGCTAAAGAATTAATTGCTGAAGATAATGTAATACTAATTAAAGGGCGTACTGATGAAGAAGGAAAATTAATTGCTAGTCAAGTAACAGATATACAAGACACAACTAGTTCTAAAACCAAAGTAGATAATAAGAGTGAGTCTAAATCAAAATCTAAACAAGATAAGAAAGAAAAACAGAGTCAGTCCGAAAAAGTTCATTTGCAAGTAGAAGATGTAACTTTGGAAAAATTACAAAACTTAGAAAGTATTTTAGCAGAGTATCCAGGGCCAAATCTTGTGTATTTGCATTTAGTGATTAAAGGACATAGAATTAGTATTAGATTGAGTGAGAAATATAGTCTTCATTCTAACAACAAAGAGCTTAGAGAAAAACTAGATGAATTAGGAGTGAAGTACGCATTTTAAATCAAGTATTTTTTAACCATTGTAGCATTTATTGCTTGGAATAAATACAATATAATAAACTTGTTTCTTTCAAAAAAGGCTTCTCGGTTAAAATAAATCATTTCAAATTGCTTTCATTATAGTTTTAAACTAAAATTATTAGAACTTTAATGTTTTCAATTTAGTAACTAATTTAGCCGAAAGCACACATAATTAATATAGGGGTGGTAATGATGAAAGAATTGATCATAAAAAAGTTAAAGGATAGAGGAGTAAAATTGGAAGCGATTTCTGCAGTAGTCTATAAACTACAAAAACCATATAGTGAAAATCTAACTGTTGAGGAATGTCAAGATGCTTTAGAACATGTTCTAGAAAAAAGAGAAGTGCAATATACTTTGTTAACAGGAATTACCCTTGATGAATTAACAGAAAAAGGTGAGTTAGATGAACCATTAGCTGGAATAATAAAAGAAGATGAACCATTGTATGGTGTGGATGAAAGTTTAGCTTTTGCTATTTCTAGTATTTATGGTACGATTGGATTTACTAGTTTTGGTTATTTAGATAAGCATAAAATGGGAATTATGAAAGAGTTAGATACTAGTGAAAACAATGTGAATACTTTTTTGGATGATTTAGTAGCAGGGCTAGCATCTGCAGCTTCAGCTAAAATTGCTCACCAGAAAAGAACTGAATTGAATTTAAAAAAAGAAAAATTAGAAGAAGAAGATGTATCATAATAAAAATAGTAGCTGGTAGTGAAATTTGGGAAAATTGCTGTATATAGATTGGGCAGTTAGTAAAGCGAAAAGTAGGGATAATGGGGCTGCACGGAGTGTTTTTTGAATTTTAAAAACACGGAGGAGACAGTGAAACAGTAAAACAGTAAAGAGAATAAAGAAAAAATAGGAAAAAAGAAGTGTAGAGACTTGGCATCGCCAAGTCTTCTAATTAATTAGAAAATAGTTTTAATTGATGGTTTGTATGAAGGAGAGGTATGGTTATGTCACAAGATAATAATTATTTAGAAGAGTTTGTAGAACTATTTCTAAAGTCAATTCCTATCGGAATGTCTAATACTTTACCGGGGATTAGCGGAGGTACAATGGCTTTAGTCTTAAAAATGTATGACCGTTTAGTAAACGGAATTAAAAAAATCAATCTAAAAATATTAATTCCGATAGTATTAGGAGCAGTATTTGGCGTTGGAGTCGGAGCTAAGGTTGTAACTACTTTATTTGAGAGTCAACCGGGATTAATTACTGCTTTTTTATTAGGATTGATTTTAGCTTCTAGTAAAGTAACTTTTGTACAGGTAAAAGATTTCAATTGGAAGACGGGAACCTTATTTATCCTTGGATTAGTTATTGCTTTAACTTATTCTGTTGATATTAGTTCAGGGGCAGGAACAGTAGTAGTTTCGCCAATTGTGGTCTTATTAGGTGGTGCAATTGGTAGTACAGCTATGATTCTACCGGGGATTAGTGGTGGTACTGTACTAATTATGTTGGGCTTATATGAAAGAATATTATCAGCTATTAGTGCAGTCTTAGATCCCGTTTTGGCCCTGGAATTAAGCGCAATTCCTCTATCTGAAGTAAAAGTCTTATTTGCTTTTGCTGTAGGTATTGGTGGAGGATTATTGCTCTTCTCTTGGCTTTTGTCTTATTTATTGAATGATTTCAGGTCATTATTAATGGCGTCTTTAACAGGATTGATTTTAGGTTCAATGCGTAGTGTAATTCCTAATCAATTTGGAGTTAAAGAAGTAATTGGTTTTTCAGTGGGAATTTTAATTATTTATGTCTTAGATAAACAATAATCTTACTTATTTCAGGAGGATAAAATAATGAACAAGGGTGCTAAGATTATTAGAGATCCGATTCATGGTGATATAAAGATTAAGAAAAAATTTGTAGATGTAATTGATACTCCTGAATTTCAAAGATTGAGGCGGATTAATCATTTAGGAACGGGCAATCTTTTATTTCCGGCAGCAGAATATACGCGTTTTTCTCATTCATTAGGTACTTTTCATGTGATGAAATTGATTATTAATCATTTTGAGGAAGTATTTGCAGAACTTGATTTAGAGGACGAGTTAGGGCAGGAAGAAAAGAATTTAGCCTTAGCTGCTGCCTTATTGCATGATATTGGTCATGGACCTTTATCACATACTTTTGAAACATTAGTTAGGAATATAGCTGGAGATAAGGATTATCTAGAGCATGAAGAATGGAGTAAAATGATTATTACTGCTCCAGAGAGTGAATTACGAAGGGTATTAGAGGATAATTTTGGCCCTGATTTTCCTAATAAGGTTGCTAAGATAATTAGTACAGGCTATAGATTAGAAAAGCCGGAATTGTTGAGTGCTGGATTTAAAAGAGTTAATATTTTAAATTTGATTTCTTCACTAATTAGTAGTCAACTAGATGCTGATAGAATGGATTATCTACTTCGCGATTCCTTTTTTACAGGAGTAGAATATGGAGAGTTTGATTTAGCAAGATTAATTGAATCATTGAGATTAACAGTCAAAGGAGCTAATTATTATTTGTGTGTACCGCGTAAGTATTTATCATCGATTGAGGAGTATTTATTATCCCGCTATCATATGTATAAAGATATTTATACTCATCCCTTTAAACGAGAAATAGAAACTATTTTAGTTAAATTATTTAGTCGGGCTAAGAAGTTGTATCAAAAAGATAAGCTTAATAACTGTAATTTACCCCAAGCTTTAATTTCTTTATTTAATCAGCAGCAAATAACTATAGAAAGTTATTTGAACTTAGATGATATTGATATTCTTAAATTGATTAAAGATTGGAGACAAAGTACTGATCCAGTCCTATCTGAACTAGCTGCAGCTTTTACTGAGCGGAAGAAATTCCAAAAGTTAATGGAGGCAGATAGAGAAGAAATTGAAAAATTAAAGAAAGAATTAAAGCAAATTTTAAGTGGGTCGGAATTAGAAAGTGTAGAACAGGGATACTTTTGGTTAGAAAATCAAGTTGAAGATAGTTTCTATAATGAGTTATACCAAGAGGAAGAAGGAAAGATTAGAATTTTAAATAAAGATGGTTCCTTAGATGACTTTAGAAATGTATCAGAGATTATTAGTCGGTCTCATAAACAACCTGATAATAAAAAGCAGGTTTATGTTAATTTTGACTTATTAGCAGAAGAAATAGCTGATCAAAGAAAAGTACAGCAGTTAAAAGATAAATTAAAAGAAGAGTGGATAAAAAAATAATAATATTCTCTTAGGCATTCTCGTATTCAATTTTGGTTGGAATCCAAATCGAATTTTTATATAGCGAGGATGTCTTATTTATTTAAAGTTTAATTGTAAATTTTTCTATCTGAATAAAAAATCAATTGGAATCTCTTTGGGAAGTTTTGATAAAGAATGATAGAATATAGTTAGTGATTTTAAGCTAAGAGGTGATAAATATGGAAAATGATCTGCTTAAACGTAATAATTATGAATATGAGTTGATTGATTATCAAGAAGGTTTACCAATGAAAATATTTATGCAGGGTTTTTTTGAAGCAGATTATCATTGGCATAAAGAAATTGAAATTATTCTTGTTTTAAAGGGACAATTAAATATCAAGATCGGTAGTGATGATTATTTATTAGAGGAAGATGATTTGATTGTAATTAACAGTAATCAAGTTCATAGTACTACTGACCAAGCTGAAGATATTATTTTATTAGTGATGCAGATTGATCCTAGTTACTATAATGAATTTCAACCCCAATTAAGCAATGTCTTTTTTGAATTTAAGCCTTTTTTAGAAAAAGGAGCAGCACAACAAAAATTTCATCAGATTAGAAGCTTTTTAGCAGAAATAATGTGGGAATTAAATGAAAAAGATGAAGCTTATCAACTTAAAATAAAAGGCATTATAAATTCTTTAGTTGTTTATTTGCTCAGAAATTTAAATTATGAGACTGTTGATCAGGAAAATGTTAAATTACAAGAAGAAAGTTTAGAACGGCTGCAGAGAATTATCAATTATATTGATAATAATTATGCACAGGAGATATCACTACGGACTATAGCAGAAAGAGAAAATTTGAGTTATTATTATTTGTCACATTTTTTTAAAGATAAGATGGGCATCTCTTTTCAAAAGTACTTAAATGAAGTTAGAATCAAAAAAGCTGAACCACTATTGAGAAATAAAGAAAAAACAATTACAGACATATCTTATCAAGTTGGTTTTGCTAATCCTAAATCTTTCTATAGAGTCTTTAAGAATAAATTTGATTCTACCCCAGGGGCTTATAGAGAAGACCTAGAAGCAGATAGTAATGATAAGTTTAAAGAAGATAGTTGTTTAGACTTTGATCAAAATTTAGCATTTGAAAAATTATTCAGTTATAGAAGTTAAAATAAATGCGACCGCAAAAAAGAACATAAAGATAAAGCAAATATTTAAATGCAATAATGTAGAAATAACTATAAAATTTTAATGTACTCAGATAATATAGGGGGGCATTAAAGTGAAGATAGATATCGAGAAAATATTATGGTTTGTAGACTTATATAACATAGGAGGTCGATAATTGTGGAGATAGATATCGAAAAATTGATTGCAAAATTGACTGTAGAAGAGAAAATTAAACTTCTTTCTGGTGGAGATGCTTGGCATACTCAAGAAATAGAATCTGTGGATATTCCTAATATTACATTAACTGATGGGCCACATGGAGTTAGGTTAGAAGACAAAGAAGCAGGAGAGTTTTTTCAATCAAAGCCGGCTACTTCTTTTCCAATAGAAGCTGCTATGGCTGCTAGTTGGAATCAAGATCTAATTGAAGAGATGGGCCAAAAAATGGGTGAAGAGTGTCAATACTATGATGTTGGAGTTTTATTAGGACCGGGAGTTAATGGTAAGCGTTCTCCTTTAGCAGGTAGAAATTTTGAATACTTTTCTGAAGACCCTTATCTCTCAGGGAAGATAGGAGCATCTTTTGTAAAGGGCGTGCAATCAGAAGGAGTAGGAACTTCTGTTAAGCATTATGTTGCTAATGAACAAGAAACTAATCGGATGGTTGTCAGTAGTGAAGTTGATGAACGAACATTAAGAGAAATTTATTTACTTCCTTTTGAGATGATCGTTAAGGAAGCAAATCCGTGGACTATGATGTGTGCTTATAATAAAGTGAATGGAACACATATGTCGCAAAATAAGAAGTATTTAGTAGATGTATTAAAAGATGAATGGGGTTATGAAGGATTGATAATGTCTGATTGGGGCGCTGTAAGTGATAAAGTAGCTTCAATCAAAGCAGGTTTGGATTTAGAAATGCCGGGACCTGGTAAAGAAGATGAAAAGGCACTGCAGGCTTTTGAAGCAGGAGAACTGACTATAGAAGAGATCAATGCTCGGGTAAAAGTAGTTTTAGAACTAGTGGAAAAAGTTTTAACTGAGCAGAAGGATGTAGATGAGTGTGATTTTGAGCAAAATCATAAGGTGGCTCGTAAAGTAGCTGAAGAATCTATGGTGTTATTAAAGAATGAAGCAGATATTTTACCACTAGCAGAAGATAGTGATTTAGCTGTGCTTGGTAAATTTGCTCAAGAACCTCGTTTTCAAGGAGGCGGAAGTTCACAACTTAATCCTTATAATTTAGAAACTCCTCTAGCTGAAATTAAGAAGCACGGTACAGTAGATTATGCTCCAGGTTATGAAGATGAAGAAATAAACGAGGACTTAATAGCAGAAGCTTGTGAGATAGCTCAAGATAAAGATAAGGTGATTATCTTTGCGGGAACGACAGAAAAAATAGAATGTGAAGGATATGATAGAAAAGATATCAGTATTCCTGAAAGTCATATCCAATTAATTAAAGAAGTAGCTAAAGTTAATCAAAATATTGTAGTAGTTACTAATAGTGGAGCTGCAATTGATATTGAAGAATTTGAAGCGCAGGCTCGAGGAATAGTTCATGCCTGGTTACCTGGCCAAGCGGGGGGCAGTGCTCTAGCTAATATTTTATTTGCTAAAACAAATCCATCTGGTAAACTAAGTGAAACTTTCCCTATAGCTTATGAGCATAATCCTACTCATTTAAGTTTTCCGGGGGATATTAAACAGGTAGAATATAAAGAAGAAGTTTTTGTAGGCTATCGCTATTATGATGCGAAAAAATTAGATGTAAAATATCCATTTGGTTTTGGATTGTCTTATACTGAATTTGAATATTCTAATTTGGAGTTATCTAAAAGAAAACTTAAAAATGGAGAAGGATTAGTAGTATCTGCTGATATTAAAAACACTGGTGATTATGCTGGACAAGAAGTAGTACAGCTTTATGTCAAGGATCATGAAGCTGTAGTTAGAAGACCTGAAAAGGAATTAAAAGGATTTACTAAAGTTCATTTAGAACCAGGAGAAAGTAAAAGAATTAATATCAAATTAGATGAACGAGACTTTTCTTTTTATTCTGAAAAATTAGGTGAATTTGCTGTTGAGTCTGGTCAATTTGATATTATGCTAGGTTCATCTTCTAGAGATATTAGAGCAGTAGAAACAATGGAGTTTGATTCTAATGATGATTTGCGAGAACCTTTAACTGTAAATCACAGTATTGAAAAATTATTAGAAGATGAAAGAACAGGAGCAGAAATCAAAGCTATTTTGGATGAAATAGATATAGACCAAGATAATAATTTTTACTCTATTTTATTGGGAATGCCTTTAACTGTGGCAACTGGAATTTTAAGATCCTTTAACTTTTCTGAAGAAAAGATAGAGCAGTTAGCAGAGATACTTGAAAACACTGATGAAGAATTATAAAAAAATGTCTTTAATTAATACATTTAGAAATAGCACCTAGGCCTGCAGGTCTAGGTGCTATTTCATTTAAAAAAGAAGAAGTTTGAACAAAAATAACGAATAAATAATATTAATGTCATTGATTATAAATAGAAATTATAGTATAATCAATTTCGAATGCTATTATTTACATAAGGAGGAGAAAACGTGAAGAAAAAAGCTATTTTAATCTGTTTAGCTTTACTGCTTGTTGTCTCAGGAAGTTGTTTAGCCGAGGATAAGAAGGAAGAAGAAGGGATTGATATTAACCGTAATATTAATTTGATTGTACAAGAAAAAGATCCCCAAACTGCTTATGAATTATCATTAACTCCTGTTTTTGGCCCAGAAGTTGCAGCTAATTATGTTTCTCATAAGCCAATTGAGTGGCAGGGTAATAAAAATTTAATTCATAAGGCTAATGCTCAGACTATGTTTAATTTATCAGAAATACTAGCTGGACTAGTATTGGGTATAGCTGCTGAGGAAGATGAAGATGGCAATGGTGGAGTATATGTTGCTAGTGGATTCTTAGTAGCATATATGCATAATCATTTCTTTGGAAAAGATATGGCAGAAGAAGCTGTTGAATATAATAAAAAGTTGTATGAAAAATTTGATTGGAATCCACCAAAAGTAAAATTAGAGAAATAATAACATAGAACAAACAAACTCACGGCATTTGCCGTGAGTTTGTTTTTAAAATTTGATATTAAATCCACCTTGTAATCCATAACTACTAAAATTAATTTCAGTAGCATAGATTTCATTTTGTATTTGTCTATAGATTAAACTAGTACTCAAATTTAATCTATTATTAATCTCTTTTTCTAATCTAAGACCAGTTTTGAAACCTAATCCGGCATTTTTAGAATTAGTGCTCAAAGTATAATTAATTCCTGCTCCTGCAAAGAAGAAATGATAATCAAAGATTAAAAATAGATTAGTAAATGAAATTGAAGAATAATTATTTTGTAAAGCATCTTGTAGGTATTCTAATTCTACTCCTAAAGCCATATTTCTTTTTAAATAATATTTGTAACCTACAAATCCTCCTAATCCTTGACTAGAAGATTGAAGGTTTAATTCGTTATTATTAAAACTATAACTATTATAACTAACACCATCGTAAAAAGTAGAACGTTTTTTAAATGGTGTTGTTTTATTTTTTTGTTTATTCTTT
This sequence comes from Halanaerobacter jeridensis, assembly GCF_016908315.1. Taxonomy (GTDB): domain Bacteria; phylum Bacillota; class Halanaerobiia; order Halobacteroidales; family Halobacteroidaceae; genus Halanaerobacter; species Halanaerobacter jeridensis. The sequence continues at coordinate 60,310 of NZ_JAFBDQ010000002.1, forward strand.
TTAGGTTCTTGAGGTTTAGGTTGTTTAGATTGCTTAGGTTTATCTTTTATAATCTCTAATTGCTTATTTGATTGGGGATTATTTTCTTTTGCTTTATCATTTTTAGTTTTATTAACATCTAATAAAACTTTTTTTAATTCAGAATTATTATTTGCTTTACTTATATCTACAGCAGTTTTATTCTGATTGTTGTGTATATCAGTTTCTGCTTTAGCTTCAATTAGAATTTTAGCTAGTTCTAAATTATTATTCTTAGCTGCCCAAATTAAAGCAGTATTACCGCTAGGTGATTGATAGTTAATATTTGCTCCAGCATCTAATAATTCTTTTACTACAGATGGCTTGTTTCCATTTTTAACAGCATAAAGTAAAGCAGTTAATCCATTATCATCCTTTAAGTTAACTTCTGCACCTTGCTGAATTAACAAAGCAGTAACTTTATAGTCTTTATTATAACCTGCTGCCCACATTAATGGTGTTTTGCCATTTTGATCTTGAATATTAATATCTCTAATCCTTTTAATAGAGTTTTTAGCTTGCTCATATGAACAAAAGCGCCATCCAATTGGTGCAGCTAAAATACTATTACTGAAGGTGAATAGATATATGAACAAAAACAAAAGTAATAATTTGTTATTTTTCTTCATCAGATCACTCCTTTGCTACTTGTAATATTGATCTTTAATTTATAATAAAAGCTTACTAATTAATTCAATTCAATAAAAATTAAAATAGTCCTTTGCTAACAGGAGTTTAAAAAATAAAAATTATAATTATGCTAAGATTCACTATTTTATCTTGACATTAATTGGATTGTACGTTATGATAAAGATAACTAATTCGAGATGAGTTGAGGTGAGAAGAGATGATGGCTAATGAAGATTATGTAGTTGTAAAAGCTTTAGAAAATGGAGTAACAATTATTGGTTTGACTAGAGGAGAAGAAACTAAATTTCATCATACAGAAAAGTTAGATAAGGGTGAAGTTATGGTCGCCCAGTTCACAGAGAATACTTCTGCGATTAAGATTAGAGGAAAGGCAGAGTTAATTACTGAGCACGGAAAAGTGGAATCAGAATAGTATAAATATATAGATATATTAGAAATAGAGAGTTTAGATTAGATAGCATTTTAGATTAGGGTTAATAGTTTAGAAAATTTAATATTTGAGACGAGATGAGATTAGACGAGATGAGGGAAGGCCTAGAGACGAGATGAGGGGAGAAGTGTACCTAATTTTTGTACTTTAAGGGCCAATGGACTCACGTCTGTTGGCTCTTTTTTGATTTGTTAATCAATAAAAGGAGGTTTAAGCAGTTGCAAAATATTGATGTAAAATTATTAAAATTAAGGTAAAATAATTTTTAATTCCGTATCTAGATGTAGTATATACTATATCTAGAGGTGATAGAATGAAATATTTGAAAAGATATGAAAGAACTCAGATGATTGGGATAAATAAAGAAGGTGCTAGTAATGAAGACAACAATTAAAGCTAAATTACTAGAGATGCCTTCAGAGGAAAGCGAAAAACTTGATAACCTTATGCTTAGATTTTCTTCAGCAATCAGATTTGCTTTTAATCGTAGAAAGCCTGATGCTTATGATCCAATGAATAAAGGTGATTTGGAGAAATTACTGCAGAGTAAATATAAACTTAACTCTAGATATGCTAAAGATGCAGTTATGAAAGCAGATAGCATTATATCTTCGCAAAAAGAATTAGTAAAAGAATATCACCGTAATTATAAATCTAAGGTTAAACAGGTTAAACAAGAATTAAAAAGAGCAAAATCCAAACAAAAAATCCATGCTTTAAAAACAAAGTTGGATAAATATCAGCGTAAGTTAGAAGAATATCAAAAACATTTAAATGAAGGTACTATTCCTAAAGTTATTTTTGGAGGGAAAGAAAATTATAAGGCTAGGTGTGAAGGGAAGATCTCCAATCAAGAATGGAAAGAACTTCGTAACAATAAATTCTGTTCTCGCGGAGATAAAACTAAAAAAGGTAATCTCAATACGCGCATTGTTTTAGATAAAGAGGATAACATTTTTTTAAGGATTAATACTAGTATCAAGAAAAATAACAGTAGATATGAGTATATTAAAATTCCTCTTTATTTACCGCAAAAAGAGAATTTAGAGGGAAAGGTTAACGGTAGAGATTATAAAAGTATGGTCTTAGATGTCGTTAGCAAAGAGAAACCTTATTATGTAGAAGTTATCCGTAAGGATAATCAATATTATGTCCATATTACTATTGAAGAGAAAACGCCAGAAATTAAATCTGCTAATCCTGAACAAGTAGGAATTATAGGAATAGACACTAACCCAGATGGTTTTGCTTTAACTTGTCTTGACCAAGAAGGTAATTATAAATGGCATAAATGTATAACCAATCCTGAATTAACTTCTGCTAAAGGTAATAGGCGGGCTAATCTTTGTGGTGAATTAGCAAAAGAAGTAGTTGAATTTATTAAAAATAAAGGATATTCAATAGCAATTGAAGATTTGGAATTTAAACGCAACAGGTATGGAAATAAGAAATTTGAGAGGATTTCGCATCAATTTGTATATAGAAAATTGTTGACTTTTTTAGAGAGGGGATGTAAGCGTGAAGGTATAGAAGTTATTAAAGTTAACCCTGCCTTTACTAGCATCATTGGCAAATATAAATACCAGCATCAGTTTGGGATAAGTGTTCATAATTCTGCTGCATTAGTAATTGGCAGAAGGGCTTTAGGTTTTAATGAACGGATCCCAAAACAATTAATCCAAGTTATGAGTAGTTATTTAAACAGAGTTAAATTCATGAATTTTATTTCTAGTTCTCAATGGTCTAAATGGGGCAAAATTGATTATATAATTAAAACTTTGATTAAAAATATCAAAAAGGAAGGTGGTGAAAATCCTGCTTATAGCAAAGACTATGCATATTCCAAATACAGGAAGAAGTTGTTGGGGATCGCTTAATAATTATAACCTGATTAAAAGAATTAATTTTCCAATAGTTTAGATAGGGCAAAGCACCACATAGAGAAAGGATTTTGCCTAGAATGTAAAATTTAGGGACGGGTAACACCTGTATCTTTCTAGTACCTTGATATTGTAAATATTAAGGGCAGTAAGGAAGATTATAATCAAGCGATTATACCTAACACGATCTAATCCTGTATGATTGTGGTCTATGTATAGTTTTGCATAGGTTTTTATAAGCAGGTTGAGTTGAGATGAGTTTAGCCGAGAAAAGAGTGAGTTATTATGTATAAGCCAAGTCAAGCAGAATTTAGAGAGCTAAGTACACAAGGAGATTTAGTTCCTATTTATAAAGAGTTATCAGCCGATTTAGAAACTCCTGTTTCAGCCTTTATGAAATTAGGAGATGGTGATTACTCCTATTTATTAGAAAGTGTGGAGCAAGGACAGCAAGTGGGACGTTATTCGTTTATTGGAATTGATTATCATGGTGTAGTTCGCTGCAAAGACAATCAATTGCAAGTAGAAGATGAAGAGGGGAATATCACTAAGAATAAGAGTACTGAAAATCCAGTGGATGATTTAGAAGAAATATTAGAACAGTACCAAGCAATAGAAATAGAAGATTTACCTTTATTTTATGGTGGGGCTGTAGGATATTTAGGTTATGATGCTATTCAATACTTTGAAAAGATTCCTCAAACTAATGAAGATGATTTAGAAGTGCCGGAGATGTTATTTGTACTCAGTGATACAGTATTAATCTTCGATCACCTACATCATAATATGAAAGTTGTGACTAATGTTAAAGTAGGAGATAATCCTGAACAAGACTATCAAGAGGGAATTAAAAAGATTGAAGAAGTAATTGAAAAACTAGAGCAGCCAGTACCAAAACAGAATAATGGACAGCAACCTAAAGATTTAGTAGCTCAATCTAATATGAGTAAAGCAAAATTCATGAACAGTATTGAAACTATTAAAGACTATATTGAGGCAGGGGATACTTTTCAAACAGTTTTCTCGCAACGCTTAGAGGTAGAAATTGAGAGTGAACCCTTTTCAATTTATCGGGAGTTAAGAAGATTGAATCCCTCTCCTTATATGTATTATCTTAATTTTGGAGATTTTGAATTAGTAGGTTCTTCTCCAGAATTATTAGTCAGAGCTGAAGAAGAAAAAGTAGAAACGAGACCAATTGCTGGAACTAGAAAAAGAGGTAGCAACCAAGCTGAAGACCAAGAATTAGCCCAGGATTTATTAACTGATGAAAAAGAGAGAGCAGAGCATACAATGTTAGTTGATTTAGGTCGCAATGATATCGGTCGCGTGAGTGAATATGGGACAGTAGATGTAACTGAATTAATGGAAGTTGAATATTATTCTCATGTGATGCATTTAGTTTCTAATGTGACAGGAGAATTAAGCAGTGATGACGATATTTATTCTGCTTTAGAAGCCTGTTTTCCGGCGGGAACAGTTTCAGGTGCTCCTAAAATTAGAGCCATGGAGATTATTGATGAATTAGAGCCGACACGACGTGGACCTTATGCTGGTAGCATTGGTTACTTTAGTTATTCTGGTAATTTAGATAGCTGTATTACCATTAGAACTATTTTAACTAAAGATGATAAGGCTTATGTGCAGGCGGGAGCAGGAATTGTGGCTGATTCAGATCCTGAGTCAGAGTATGAAGAAACTTTAAATAAGGCTAGTGCTTTATTAGAAGCTGTTAGATTGGCTGAAGGTGGTGGAGAACTTGATATTAGTAATTGATAACTATGATTCTTTCACTTATAATTTAGTGCAATATATTGGAGAGTTAGGTTATGAGATTAAAGTAAAGCGTAATAATGAGGTAACTATTGAAGAAATAAAAGAGCTGAATCCTGATAAAATAGTAATTTCTCCGGGGCCTGGGAGACCTGAAGATGCTGGGATCTCATTAGCTGTAGTTAAAGAATTAGCTGGAGAAATTCCAATTTTGGGTGTTTGTTTAGGTCATCAAACAATTGGGGCAGCTTATGGAGGAAAAGTTGTTAAGGCTCCAGAATTAGTTCATGGTAAGACGGCTAATATTGTAACTGAAGATGAGAATATTTTAAAAGGGATTGATAATTTTAAAGCAACTCGGTACCATTCTTTAGTTTTAGCTGAGAAGAGTTTAGCCCCTAATTTTGCAATTACATCCAGAACAGATGAGGGCTTAATGATGAGTATAGCAGATGAAGAACAGGATTTATATGGAGTGCAATTTCATCCAGAATCAATTATGACAGAACACGGTAAAGAAATTTTAAATAATTTTTTAAAGCTTTAAAAAATTATTTAAAATAAGTAACTAGTAAAAAGAAAAGAGTGATGAGAAATTAGTAATAAGTAAAAGAGAAGAGAGTAAAGAGAAAAGGTCAGTGATTAGAGAAAAATAAAAGTAAGAAAAAATAAACTATTAAAGGAAGCGATTAATTTAAGAGGTAGTGTTTTTTATTTTTAACTCTTTACTGATCACTTGTTACTAATTACTAATACTAACGGGGAGTTGAGATGAGATGAGAAGAGAAATCGAAAAGGTAATTGCTGGTCAGAACTTGTCAGTTGAAGAGAGTCAAAAAATGATGAATATGATTATGAGTGGCGAAGCTACAGACGCTCAAATTGCTGGATATATTACAGCTTTAAGAATGAAAGGAGAAACAATCTCAGAAATAACTGGAGCAGCACGTGTGATGAGAGAAAAGGCAGCTCCAATTAAGACTAATCAAGATAGACTAGTAGACATTGTAGGGACTGGTGGAGATAAATTGGATACTTTTAATATTTCTACAACGACTACTTTTGTAGTAGCGGGAGCGGGAATGCCGATAGCTAAGCATGGTAATCGTTCAGTTTCCAGTAAGAGCGGCAGTGCCGATGTATTAGAAACATTAGGAGTTAATTTGGATTTAACCCCTGACCAAGTAGGAGAGTGTATTGATGAAATCGGAATTGGTTTTTTATATGCACCTACTTTTCATAAAGCAATGAAACATGCTATTGGCCCGAGAAAAGAAATAGGAATTCGGACTATTTTTAATCTATTAGGACCTTTAACTAATCCTGCGAAGGCTCCAATTCAATTGCTAGGAGTCTATGACCCAGATTTAACAGAGCCTATTGCTCATGCATTAAACAATTTAAATGTAGAATCAGCTTTTGTGGTCCATGGTTTAGTTGGGTTAGATGAATTATCAACAGTAGGAAAAACTAAGATTAGTCGTTTAAAAGATGGTGGAGTTGAAACTTATTATCTTAATCCTAGTGATATAGGCTTAACAGAAGCTAAGCAAGAAGATATCAGTGGGGGCGGTCCAGAAGAAAATGCTCAAATTACTCGAGATATATTAAGCGGTAAAGAAGGGCCAAAACGAGATATTGTATTATTAAATGCAGCAGCAGCTTTAGCGGCAGCAGGAAAAGTAGAAGATTTAGAAGCTGGAGTTCAATTGGCGGCTGAAGTGATTGACCAAGGAGCAGCATTTAAGAAGTTAAATCAATTGATCAAAGTTAGTAATCAATATAAAACCATTAATTAGAAAAGAAAAATATATTCAGACATTAATTAATGAATGCCGGTTAATCAATATTATGTAGAGACTTGGCATCGCCAAGTCTAGTGTTTTGAATTTGAATTGTCAATTATAAGTTATCAATTTTACATTGTATTATCGAGGAGGAGAGAAGAAAGTGATTTTAGATGAGATAGTGGAACAGAAGAAGCAAGTAGTAGAACAGGATAAGAAAACTGAAAGTTTAGAGCAATTAAAAAATAAAATTAATCAGGCAGGAGAGACTAGAGATTTTAAGCAGTCATTAAAGCAGGGTGGAATAAGTTTAATAGCGGAAATAAAGAAAGCATCTCCTTCTAAAGGAGTAATTAAAGAAGACTTTAATCCACTGCAAATTGCTGCAGAGTATCAGCAGGCAGGAGCAAGTGCTTTATCTGTTTTAACAGACCAAGATTTTTTTCAGGGGGAATTAAGTTATTTAGCAGGGGTAAAAGAGGAAGTAGAATTGCCATTATTAAGAAAAGATTTTATTATTGACCCCTATCAAATATATCAAGCTCGGGCTTATGGTGCTGATGCAATATTATTAATTGCTGCTATTTTAGAGGGAGAAGAATTAAAAGAATATTTAGATATTGCCCAGGAATTAGATTTAGATGTATTGTTAGAAGTTCATAACCGGAAGGAATTAGAAATGGCATTAGATGTTGATGCAGATATTATTGGAATTAATAATCGAGATTTAAAAGTTTTTGAAGTTGATTTAGCTACAACTCTAGGACTTAAACGTTTAATTTCTGATGACAAAGTAGTGATTAGTGAAAGTGGGATTAAGGATCGTTCTGATATTAATTTATTAGCTGAACATGAGATTGATGGTGTTTTGGTAGGAGAAGCTTTGATGCGGAGTAATAATATTAGTGATAAAGTTAAAGAATTAATTGGTTGAGGAAATGACTATTTATTTAAAAGGGAGTAAAATAAAATGGCTGATACTGTGCAGGTTAAAATTTGTGGATTAACTAATCTTGCTGATGCTCAGACAGCAGTTGACTTTGGTGCAGACTTAATAGGTTTTATATTTGCTTCTAGTCCCAGGCAAGTAACTTTAAAGGAAGTGCGGGATATTACAGATAATTTAAAAGGGGATGCTGCTACAGTAGGAGTATTTGCTGACCATGATCTATCTAATGTGCAGCAAATAGCAGCAGACTGTGATTTGGATTATATTCAGTTACATGGTTCTGAATCCCCAAGTTATTGTCAAAAGATAGAGAGACCGATACTCAAAGCTTTTTCGATTAAGGACCAAGAAAGTTTAGAAGATTTAAAAAAATATGATGTAGATAAATATCTGCTTGATACTTATGACCCTGATAAAATAGGTGGTACGGGAGAAACTTTTAACTGGGATTTAGCTATAGAAGCTAAAAAATATGGGCCAATCTTTTTGGCCGGCGGATTGAAACCTGATAATGTGAATCAGGCAATTGAAAAAGTTAATCCGGCAGGAGTTGATGTTAGTAGTGGAGTAGAATTAAGAGCCGGTAAGAAAAATTATCGTAAGGTCAAAAGATTTATTCATAATGCTAAAAAGAGTGAAGGATATTAAAATAATAACAATTAGTATAGCATTAGCAATTTAAGATAATATGTAGAGACTTGGCATCGCCAAGTCTAGGTTTATTATGATGTAGTTGCATTCATATTTATTAAAAACAAACATTAAAATCAAAGAAAAGAGAAATAAAGATAGAAAAGAAAAAACAATTAATAAATAGCAAAAAACAAGAGGAGTTGAGCTGAGATGAGTTTTGCAGATAAATTTGGTGATTTTGGTGGGCAGTATGTACCGGAGTTATTAATTCCGGCTTTAGAAGAATTAGAGGAAGCTTATGAAAAGTATAAAGATGATCCAGAATTCAAAGAAGAGTTTGAATATTATTTAAAAGAATATGTAGGTCGTCCTAATCCCTTATATTATGCTGAAAGATTAACTAAAAAACTAGATGGAGCTAAAATTTATTTAAAACGAGAAGATTTAAATCATATGGGAGCTCATAAAATAAATAATACCTTAGGTCAGATCTTATTGGCTGATAAAATGGGTAAAGATAGAATTATAGCTGAAACAGGAGCCGGTCAGCACGGCGTGGCAACTGCTACGGCAGCAGCAATGTTTGGTATGGATTGTGAAATTTTTATGGGGCGTGAAGATGTCGAGCGGCAGTCCTTAAATGTATTTAGAATGAGATTATTAGGTGCTACAGTAACGCCTGTTGATGAAGGAACTGCTACTTTAAGTGATGCTATTAATGTTGCGTTCAAGAGTTGGCTAGAAAGATTAGATGATACAATGTATCTATTTGGTACAGTAGCAGGACCGCATCCTTATCCGACTATTGTGCGAGATTTTCAATCAGTAATTGGTAAAGAAGCTAAAGAACAGATTCTAGAAGCAGAAGGTAAACTGCCTGATTATTTAGTAGCCTGTGTTGGTGGTGGTAGTAATGCGATGGGGTTATTCCATGAATTTAGAGATGATGAAGAGGTAAAGATGATTGGCGCTGAAGCTGCAGGTAAAGGTGTGGAAACAGGTAAACATGCAGCTACCCTATCAGAAGGAAGTCCTGGGATTTTACATGGTTCGAAGAGTTATGTTTTACAGGATGATTATGGTCAGATTGAACATGCTCATTCTATTTCGGCCGGCTTAGATTATCCAGGTGTGGGCCCTGAACACAGCTATTTTAAAGAGTTAGGTCGGGCTGAATATGTAAGTATTACCGACCAAGAAGCTGTTGAATCATTTAAATTATTATCAGAGGTTGAGGGGATTATTCCAGCTTTAGAGAGTTCTCATGCTATAGCGCAGGCTGTGAAGTTGGCCCCGGAATTGGATGAAGAGCAAGTAATAATTGTTAATTTATCAGGTCGCGGTGATAAAGACGTTTACACAATGAAAGACAGTAAGAATAGTAAATAGTAATCAGTGATGAGTGATGAGGAGACAGTAAAACAATAACAATGAATATAGATATTGTATGTAGAGACTTGGCATTGCCAAGTCTAGGGTTTGTATTTTATGCGGTATTACCTGGTTTTGAATTTATGTTTTGATTTCAACTGTTTAACTGTCAGACTGATAAACTGCTTAACTAAATAAAACGGGGGGGTTGCAAATGGGAAAAGAAAATAATAATGGTCAATTTGGTGAGTTTGGTGGACAGTATGTTCCAGAACTATTGGTTCCAGCATTAGAAGAGTTAGAGGAGGCTTACTTAAAATATAAAGATACACCTGAATTTAGAGAAGAGTTTGAATACTATTTAAAGGAATATGTCGGTCGTCCTAATCCGTTGTATTATGCAGAAAGACTAACTAAAAAACTAGGTGGAGCTAAAATTTATTTAAAGCGTGAAGACTTGAATCACATGGGAGCTCATAAAATAAATAATACCTTAGGTCAGATATTATTGGCTGATAAGATGGGTAAAGAAAAGATTATTGCTGAAACAGGAGCAGGTCAGCATGGTGTGGCAACTGCTACAGCAGCAGCTATGTTTGGTATGGACTGTGAAATTTTCATGGGCCAAGAGGATGTAGAGAGACAAGCTCTAAATGTATTCCGAATGAAACTGTTAGGAGCTAAAGTTAATCCGGTAACTGAAGGAACAGCTACTTTGAGTGATGCTGTAGATGCTGCTATTCAGCATTGGGCAGAAAACGTAGAGGATACTTTCTATTTGTTAGGTTCTGCAGTTGGCCCTCACCCCTATCCAACTATGGTACGTGACTTCCAATCAGTAATTGGTAAAGAAGCTAGAGAACAGATTTTAGAAGCAGAAGGTAAACTACCTGATTATTTAGTAGCTTGTATTGGTGGCGGTAGTAATGCAATTGGTTTATTCCATGAATTTATTGATGATGAAGATGTTAAAATGATTGGGGCAGAAGCTGCAGGTAAGGGCGTTGATACTGAAGAGCATGCTGCGACAATGACTAAAGGAGAACCTGGTGTTATCCACGGATTTAAAACTTATGTCTTGCAAGATGAAGCGGGACAGATTATGCCGGTTTATTCTATTTCAGCTGGATTAGATTACCCAGGTGTTGGCCCCGAACACAGTCATTTGAAAGAATTAGGGCGAGCAGAATATGTAGGAGTAACTGATGAAGAAGCAATTGAAGCTTTTCAACTATTATCAGAAACCGAAGGGATTATTCCGGCTTTAGAGAGTTCTCATGCAGTAGCGCAGGTCATGAAATTGGCCCCGGAATTGGATAAAGACCAAGTGATTATTATGAATTTATCCGGCCGCGGAGACAAAGATGTTTATACCGTCGCGGAAAAGATGGATATCGAGTTAGAAGATTAATAATGTTCCCAGAATAAAACTATGAAACAAAGATAAATTGTCTAATCACGGAAAGTCCGCTAGGACTTGTAGGGAAAAGATGGATATAGATCTAGAGAATTAATAGCGATCATAAAATGCAATTTTGGTATTAAGATAAACTATCTAATCACGGAAAGCCCGCTAGGGCTTGTAGAGAAAAGATGGATATTGATTTAGAAGATTAATAGCGGGGGCAGGAACTGTACTATTTTGAGATTGTTTATTTTTTGATTGTGCTTTTTGACTTTAACTGTCTTACTGCTTAACTATAATAATATTTCGCGAGGTGAGAAAATGAGTAGAATTTCTAAAGTGTTTAATCAATTACAAGAGAAAGGAAAAAAAGCTTTTATCCCATTCTTAATGGCAGGAGACCCTGATTTAAAAACCACTAAAGAATTAGTATTAGAAGCTGAACAAAGAGGAGCAGATATTATAGAAATAGGGTTACCTTATTCTACGCCGTTAGCAGATGGACCGACAATTAAGAAAGCAGGGAAAAGAAGTCTAGAACATAATACTAATTTAGATGATATATTTGAGTTAGTTGCAGAAATTAGAGAAGAAAGTGAAGTACCACTAGTATTGATGGGTTACTATAATCTTGTTTTTAAATATGGAGTAGAGAAGTTTGTGCAGCAGTGTGAAAAAGTAGGTGTTGATGGGACGATCATTCCTGACCTGCCGATTGGAGAAGATGAGGAATTGAGAAGTTTAGCACAAAATTTAGATATTATTTCCTTGGTAACTACAACTAGTAAACCAAGTCGCGTTAGAACTGTAGCCCAAAAGTCGCAAGGGTTTATTTATGCAGTTTCAACGCCTGGAACTACAGGAGCTAGAGCAGAGATTTCTAACGAAATTGAGGAAAAAGTTGAACAATTAAGAGAATTCACTGATACGCCAATAGCTGTTGGATTTGGTATTTCAAAACCTGAACATGTAGAAGCAGTAACTGATTTTGCTGATGGAGCGATAGTCGGTAGTGCGATTATTAGACAGATTGAAGAAAATTTAGAGCAACCAGAAAAAATAGTAGATGAAGTAGGAGATTTTATTGAATATTTAACTAGTAGTATAAAAAAATAAACTTAGATTACGAGGAGCTACTCCAAATCAAGGGGTGGCTTTTTTTATTTTTTTGCAAAAAATTATTTTCTCCACTAATTACCATGAATTATTTCTTATTAATAATTTCAAAATAAAGTGTGAGAGGGGGATGATAAAATGGCAGATGACAAAGAAAAAAATCGGAGAACTAAAAAAAGAAGTAGAAAGCATGATCCAAAACGAGATGTAAATGAAGAATATAAAGTGACTGATCAAGAAATAGCAGAAGAATTGATAAATGATGATATTGAACAAAATGAAAGTGCGGAAGAAAATATGGATTCTTCAGAGATGAATGTTAATAATTTATTTACACCATCGGAAGTTGAAGAAGAGCTAGCAGATGAGTTAGTAGCAGGTGATATTGAAAAAGATGATGACTTGAATGAAGGGGACTTAGGATTGCCTGAATCAGATAATGAAGATGTATTTCCTGGAGAAGATGATGACGAGATAGCTGAAGAATTTGCTGAACTTGCTGTTGAGGATAAAGAAAAATATAATCAAGATGAACAGTAGAGTGTAGATGATAAATAATTAGAAGTTGATCCCTAGGTCATTTTATAGTCTAGGGATCTTTTTAATTTTAAATTATTTATAAATTAATCTGGTCTTGAATAAAATAGATTAAATTATTTTATTTAGGAGTGAAACTTATGTTGGTGATAATGTCTAAAAAGTTATTTTATATTTTATTATTTATCATTTGTTTTATTATGTTCTTTTTTCAAGCAGCCACTCTAAATTTTGTAATAGAGACTACTAAACCTTTGGCCCATAAAAGAATAATAGTAATTGACCCTGGTCATGGAGGAATAGATGGCGGGACAAATGTAGGAGAACTATTAGAAAAAGATATAAATTTAGAGATTGCTTTACTATTAAAAGAACATTTAGAACAGCATAATAAAGTGCAAGTAATTATGACGCGTACTAAAGATACTGCCTTAGATCACTTGAACCAATGGTCTTCTAGCCGTCATACCCGAGATTTGAAAGCAAGAGTAGATATTATAAATCAATCTAAAGCTGATCTATTCATTAGTTTGCATGTAGATTATAGAGCACAACAGAGAGAGGCTCAAGGGCCAATGGTACTATATTCTGATAGGCATCCTCAGAACAGAGTAATTGCTACTACCTTACAACAACATTTGAATAAATTGCAGACCTCCTTTCCTATTCATAAACCCAAAAAGAGACCTGATCTTTATGTTTTGAAGGCAAAAAAAACCCCGGGGGTAATTGTAGAAGTTGGTTTTTTCAGTAATCACCAAGATAGAACAAGACTGCAAAATGATAATTATCAAAATCAACTAGTCGAAGCTATTTATAAGGGGATAGAAGAATATTTTTCTGGATTGAAATTTATTGTTGATTAAATATTGTTAAGGCTAGAATAGATAAGAAACAAACAGCGAATTGACTGAATTTGATGAAACTCAGTATCAAGAAATAAAGAGTGTAGATGAGATTCAAGATGATTTAATACCCTGGTTATTATTTCTCAAGAGTTCTGATAGTGAGGTGGTAGAAATGATTGAGGAAAGAGTTGCAGAGCTGAAAGAAGCTACCGAATCTCTAGAAGTATTGAGCCATGATGAAGATGCTAGAGAAGAAAGAATATCAGACTGAGCCAGTGGGAGAAATTCTGCTGTCTCATTTATTATTTTTTGGAGGGGATAATAAGATGACTGATAATCATAAAAAGATAAAGAAAGAGTAAATTATTTAATTTTAACTATTGAAAAAAACTTTAAGTTGTACTAAAATATAATTGTGCTTAATGGAAATAATTAGTTAAGGAGGGGAAGATTTGAAAAATGAAAAAATAGCAAATCAAGGTGGAGTTATAGTAGAGGAATTTGAATTTGAGCAATTATATGAATTAGATATTCAAAAAGAAGTAAATAGACATGACCAATTACAAATTAGTGGGTTAATCTCTGATAAGCAGAGAGAGAAATATATCAAGTCTACTACTGTGGGTAAGCCGATTACAGTTAAAATCAAAGAAACAGGTGTTGTTATTTTCAAGGGGCTAGTAGAGGAAATTCAATTAAAAACTAGAAAGAATAATTATTTTATCCAGGTAAATGGTATTTCAGCTACTTATAACTTGGATATTAAGAAGAAAAGTTTTTCTTTTCAAGAAACCGGTATTCCCTATAAAAAGTGGATCAATAAAGTTGTTAAATCCTATTCTAAAGTTGATTTTAAAGAGAAAGCTTCGCAGGGAGAGACTAAAGAAAATTTATTTTTGCAGTATCAGGAGACAGATTGGGAGTTTTTGCAGCGTATAGCGTCTCGCTTTAGTACTGGCCTTGTGCCTGATAGTTCAGGTGACGGAATCAGATTCTACTTTGGTGTACCAAAAGGTAAAAAACAGTCAAGATAGAAGATATAGACTATCAAGTTAGTAAAAAATTAAAGACTTCTCAAGAAATCAAAGAAAATTATCAAGAAGATGTTAAGGATAAAGATTTTGTTAATTATACATTACAGATTAGAGATATAAATAAAATTCAAAATTTAGCTGTAGGTACGAAGGTTAAATTTAGTAATCAAGAGTTGTACGTTAAAACGATTCATTTATCAATTAAAGGTGGTAATTTAATTGGTGATTATAATATGGTAAGAAAAAAAGGATTAGCTATTAAAGAAATAATTAATTCTAAGCTAATTGGTTTAAGTATTTTGGGTAAGGTTTTAGAAGTGAAACAAGACCAAATCAAAGTACACCTTGAGATTGACGAAAAACAAGACAAGTCTAAGGCGATTTTATTTAAATATTGTACTGATTATACTTCTGAGGGAGATACAGGTTTTTATACTATGCCTGAAAAAAAAGATCATGTTCTTTTGTATTTGCCTGATGAACATGAAAAAAATGCAATAATTAGTACTGCGCTGCGTAAAGAGATTAAGGGTAGTGATAAAGTAGGAGACCCTAAGATTAAATATTTTAGAACTAAATATGGCAAAGAAATAGCTTTTAAAGAGAAAGAAATAGTTATTACAGGTAAAGAGGAGCAAGTATTAATTAAAATTAATGAAGAAAATGGAATTGAACTATTGAGTAAGCATAACATTAAAGTAAGTAGTAAGAAAAAGATTAAAATGGATGCTAAAAAAGCGATTGAAATGAAGTGCAAAGGTAGTAAAATCAAATTAGATGGTAAAATTGATATTCAAGGCAGTCAAGTGACGATTAACTAATAATAAGAACGCCCACACACCCTAAAAACATTTGAAATAAATAACATAATATGGTAAAATATTAAGTGGAATTTAATATTTTTATAAGTTTAGGTCAAAAATAAAGGGTACTACTTTTAATTTAGAAAAGGAGGAGACTATATTTTTTTATCTATTAATGTAAAATATTTCTTATAAAAATAATATATTCTAATTAAATTTAAATCTTAATGATTTAAGTAAGGGGGAGATTGTAATCGAGGTTATTGACCAGACTAATAAGACAATTTTATTTGAAGAAGTAAATCCCGAGAAACTAGATTTACTTACTTTAGTAGGTGATGTTAAGGGGATTGAAAGTTTGGAAGACGAGAAGATTAAGGAGATTAATGAGCATTTATTAGTAGATAGTTTTGAAGAATTTTTAGAAAAATTCAGCCCTACTATTTATTCTTATTACAATGCAGCAAATCAAAAGGTGATGTATACTGCTAAAAAGCCTGAAGGAATTCCAGGAAATAATATTAGTGAAATTAGTTTAGATCAAAATAATGATTTTTTAAAGATGTTATTTACTTTAATTGATACTAAAAAAGACCAGGGCCAAGAAAATGTAGATTTTAAGTTCGAAAATATTTTAGATATGTTATCTCCGAAAAAGGTAATGGAAGATATTAAACAGGTGCGAAAAGAAGTTGATTATCTATACGGAAAGTATGAAAAGTTAGATGATGAAGACCCAACTAAGTTAGAATTAGGAGATAAGTTAAATCAAAAGTTTGAAGAAGCTAGCCAGAATTATAATAATGTCTTAGGTATGTTACCTTTAGCTATTGAAGATATTAAGACTAGATTATTGCTAGGTGAAGGAGAAGAAGGTTCTGAAGCAGAGGAAGTAGAGATTGGTATGCTTACTATGGGAGAAGAAGGAGAACTTAAGATTTTAGAAGCCTCTACTGAAGAAAAAGAAACATTACCAGCTGAAGCTACAGAAAATACGGAAGCTTTAGTAGAAGTGTTTGAAGAAGATTATAATGAGATCAGTGAAAATCCTACTCCATATGTTAAAGACTTGGTAGTCAGGACTTTTGCTCCAATAACTGGAATTGGGGAAACAGATATTAATGTAGAGCAAGAGGTAGAAAATTATAATCATTATTTAGATTTTTATAAGCAATCTAAAGAAGATTTTGTAAAGGTAGCTAAACCATTAGTAGAAAAATTGTTGGGAGTTAAAATGTTTTTTGAGCAATATGATACAGATAGCTTAGGGATGCAACCTGAATTATTAGTTACTAATTGTAAAGTAGACATGATGGTTAAATCAAACAATAAGCCCCGCTTAACTACCTTTTTAAATACAGTTAATGCTAAAAATAATTTTGCTGAAACTATTTGGTTTGGAATTTTACCAGCGATAGAAATGTCAGAGGACGGTAAACGAAAAATTAGAAGGCAGCGTTTTAAAGGGACTGAAAAAGAAGAGAAAAAGGTGAGGAATACGATGGAATCTTTGGCTTCTATTTTAAATGTTGCTAAAGATTATAAAATGCAAATTTTCTTTAACTTTCAGGCTAGTGATGGAACAACCTTTAATGATTTAGCTACTAAAGGTGTAGATAAGTATATGGAAAAGACAGAAATCTTGACTCGTAAGGAGTATAGTGAATATGCAGTACCTTGTTTGCCTAATTTTACAGTAATTCCAAAGAAGAAATCAGGAGTAGAATTGGATAAGAAAATGATTGCAACTGAAAAAGGAGCTCAGCTATCACCAGAAGAAGAAGACTTACTTAAGCTATGGCTGGAAGGAGTTTATATTGATGCTTCTTATGTAGCAGCAGGAATTGTCTCTGCTTATCAGTGTCCTGACTTTTTAAAAGATCACTTCAATTTAGTTTCTAGACAATATCCGGGGGTTAGATTTGATATTGAAAGTGGCGATAATGCGCTTAAAGTACCTACAACTTTAGCACATGAAATTTCTGGTTTTACCAATAAGATTAAAGATCAAATTAATCGCCGTGATTTTGGTTTTGTATTTTTTTCCGAGAATGCATTAATAGATGATAAGACAGTTGATCGAATTACCGTCTATAAAGCTCGTAGTATGGCTTTAACTGAAGATGGCTATGATTCTATTTATAAAACTTTAGTTAGTACTTATATCGAAAGGATTTTAAGATTCAAAACTAGTGACTTTAAATAAGATAAAATTGAAAGATTTTTCAGTAACAATCCAAAAAGTCAGAAGAGTCAGTGGAATAATGAAAAAGATTATGTTAACTCTATTCTGCAGCAGGGAGACGATATCAATCACACAATTGATTTAGACAGTAATACTTGTCAGCTTGATATTGTCTTTAATGGTAATGTTAAAAATCTTGAAGTTAATATTACTAAGAGTACTAGTGCAGCAAATGCAAGTTAGTTAAAGAAGAAATAAAGTAAGATATGCTATTAGTCGTTAGCTGTGAGACGTGAGCAGAAATCAAGAATCAAATTATAATTTTATTAACTTTTGATTTGGCTGACGCCTCACAGCTAATAATTAATAGCAATGAGGATTATATAAAATAAAAGGAGTTGTTTGTTAATGGGATTTAGATTAACAATTGAAGGACAAAGCGAAACAATTAAGTTAGGAATGGAGAATATCAATGATGTAAGCTATCAATCTGATACACCAAATGATTCAAATGCACGAGCAACAGATTTATCAACGATATTAACAATAAGTGGAAAGATTTTAGCAGCAGTAGATGGAGAACCAGATCAAACTAAAAAATTAGCGTTATGGTCATTAGTTAATGCTGAAAAAGCAGATGCTTATCGCAATGCAGTATTAGAAGTTATTGCAGGAGATCAAGTGGTAAGAAAAGTAACTTTTCCGAATTCTTTTGTAGTTGATTATACAGAAGATTTTGGACATACAGAAGGTGTAGGAACATTTGTATTGGTACTTAAGCAGAAAAAAGATAAATTACCTTCTGTGGCTATTGATGGGAATTATGCAAAGTAGAGATATAATTATTTAAATTGCAGTTATTTTATTAATTGAATTCGGAGGAACTAGAAATTATAATTATTTGGTTTCTCCGGATTTGAGATTACAGTACAGAAGAAATAAATAAAAAGTTTGGAGGAGAAGATATATGGCCTGTATGATAAAAATTGTTAGATATAAAGAGACAAAAGACTCTACCATGGGAAATTTATATTTAAATGGTAAGAAAATTGGTTATACTTTAGAATTGCCATGGAATGAAAATAAACAAAATGAAAGTCGAATTCCGGCAGGTAATTATAATGCTTTTATTAGAGAAGCAGACACTTCATCAAGCTGGAATTATGATGTTATTCAGCTAAAAAATGTTCCTAATCGAACGGCAATTCAAATACATCGTGGCAATAGACCTGACCATACTGTAGGATGTATTTTACCTGGTTTAGGAAAGGGATTGAATCGAGTATGGTCGAGTGAAAAAGCTTTAAATAAATTGTTGAATCAGGCTCAAGATGGAGGAATTAAAGTAGTTATTAGAAACAAATTATGATTTGCTTGAGAATAATTAAGGGGGAAGGTAATTATGAATTTTAATAAGACAAAGTATGTTATTTTATTCATCGTTGCAGTGATGATAGTAGGGACAATGAGTAGTAATGTAGATGCTGAAGAGTATAATTGGCAAAAATTAAAGACTACGTATAAGAAATTTATTGATACCCCTAATTGTATTCAAAAACAAAACTTGTTAAAAGTATTACCCCATGAGAAAATTAGAAAAATAAATGATGAAGTTTTAGATTATATTTTTGCTAACTTATCAAGACTAGAAGGTTTAGCGAAAAGAGGGGACTCTAATGCTATTGATATCTTATTTAAAATGATTTATTTAACTGATGGAGCTTATACGGAAAGATTATCAATTGTATTAGGTTCTATAATTTCAAATCATCCACAAGAATTTTTATATGCAGTAAAAAACAATTTTCAGATAGTAACTGCTTCAGGTTTAAGCTCTTTAGTAGGTAATTTAGGTCCTAAATATGTAGATAAGGTTGAGAAGAGGGTAATAGAATTAGAAAAGAGATATGGTGCACTTAAAGAGGTAGAAAATGTTCCTGACCAAATACGGGATTTATGTTTATATGAACTTGGACGTCAGATTTTTGAGAGTCGTAGAGATATAATTTATTTAAATGGGAATCAGAAAATGTTAGAAAACGCCAATTAAAAATTTATAAAAGTAAAGGAGTTGTTGGAAATGGGATTTAGATTAACGATTGAAGGAGAAAGTGAAACAATTAAGTTAGGAATGGAGAATATCAATTATGTAAGTTATCGATCTGATACTCCAAATGATTCAAATGCACGAGCAACAGATTTATCAACGATATTAACAATAAGTGGAAAGATTTTAGCAGCAGTAGATGGAGAACCAGATCAAACTAAAAAATTAGCATTATGGTCATTAGTTAATGCTGAAAAAGCAGATGCTTATCGCAATGCAGTATTAGAAGTTATTGCAGGAGATCAAGTAGTAAGAAAAGTAACTTTTCCGAATTCTTTTGTAGTTGACTATACAGAAGATTTTGGGCATACAGAAGGTGTAGGAACATTTGTTTTAGTACTTAAACAAAAGAAAGATAAGTTAGCAATGGTTGCTATTGACGGTAATTATGCAAAGTAAGTTTATGATTAATTAAAGAAATCAGTAGTAATAATTTTAATTATTACTACTGTAATTTTCTTGCTTAGAAAGCTTCAAGCTTTCTAAGCAAGAAAATTTAAAATTAAAAATGGAGAGAAGTATCTAATGATAAAAAATTTAATATTAATTAATATTGTTTTTTTAATCAGTTTGCTTTTTATTAGTTGCGATAATAATAATTATATCAAATATACCCCTTTGATTAAAATAGAAAAGGTAGGAGAAATAATTTTCAAAGAAAAGCAAGAATTAAATACTCAATTCCACAAAGAAAAGATAAAATTATTGTTAGATTATTATTATAAAGATTGGAAAGAAGGAAGCAAAGGAGAAATTTTAATTCCTAAAGATGATTATCAAAATAAAGAATTAATATATAATTTAACTTTAAAAACTGAAGATTCCAAGTTTATGGAAGAGGTAAAAAAAGATAAGAAAAAATGGACAAAAATTTATCGACATTTGATTATAAGTAAAAAACGAGATAGTAGAAGTATAGGGGTTGTTAAAGTACTATGAAAAATTTAGCTCACCGAAAATTATTTTTTTTAATATTATCTGTAATAATTTTAATTTTATTTGTAGGCTGTGAAAGAAAAGAATTTAAAAGCGAAAGAATTGAAGTGAATAAATTTAAAAAAGTTGCTGTAGGAGATAAGTTGCCTGGATTTGGTATTGGTTTAAAAGAAGGTGGAACTATTAGTTCAAGAAATTATCCAGGAAATTTTATTATTATTTTTAATAGTGACCAAGTTAAAGAAAAACTTGAGGCAGTTACTCTAGTTGATGAAGAACATGGTAAACTTGCTCAACCGGTTTTGGATAGAGGTGGTCATTTAATAAGTAATTGTGATTTTAAACTTGCGGAGGGTGGTTTTGGAATAGAAACTATTAATACCAATAAGGGATTTCGCTTGAAGGATTCTTTAATTGTAATTGCAGATTCAGAAAGTAGAATTACTAAGTTATATAAAAATGTAAAGTTGGAAGATTTAAAAGAAATTATAAATAATATTGATAAATTTATTGTTGAAGAGGAATAATTTGTTTCATGATTTATGGAATGGCTCACAAGTGAGGAATTCTGAATATTTTAAAAAGGTAAATCAGGTGAAATTATGGCTAGTAAAATAAGACCAATTATAATTATAGTTATGGGTTTAATGATGGTAGGTTGCAATTCTATAGAAAATCCAGAAAATCAAAATTTGAATATGCAACTAAATTCATTAGAGGTATAGCTGCTGTAGCTAAAGATTTAGAAATAAAAAAAGATGGAGAATTACGATTACCTGTTGGAGGCAAATGGGGATTTATAAATAAATCCGGAAAATTAATAGTCCAATATAAATTTGATAACGTAATATTTCCTTTCAATGAAGAGGGAAGAGCAGTAGTGGTTTATAATGGGAAAAAGGTATATGTTAATAGAAATGGTGAAGTTTTAGAAAGTTACAAATAAAAAACGACTACTTTCCGTGATTATTGATGGAAACTATGCTAAGTAAAATGATTGATTAAATTTCATTAGTTTAATAATGCTTCTCTGCTTGGTGGAATAGTTAAATTGTCAGGCAGAGGAACTAATTTTAAAATTGAGGTGAATATAAGTTGAGTCTAAACAAGGATGATTTTATATCAAATATAAATAAAATTTGCTATATAGAAAAAATTAATCCTGACGATTGGTTAAGAGTACGTTTAAATGATGGAAGGACTGTTGCTTTGCCTAGTTATTTAAAAGTTAAATTAGAAGAAATAAAAGATGGAAGAGAATATTTCAAGATTCTAGAAGGAGCTTATCGAGGTAAAAAAGCTAGTGTGAAACAGCAAAAACATTTTTTAGGAGTAGTTTCTGGGTCTTATTTTACGACTAGTTGTCTTCGCAGACCACCAGCAGTTTTAACTTTTGACCGGGGAGCAGAAAAATTAAGTATAGAAGGGTTAGGCACATATCATGCTAAAACTGATGAAGGTAATCCTATCAGCAAAGGGAGTTATAATATCGAAATTCCTGATGCACCTCATACAGGAGGAAACTATTATTTAGGTGATTCTAGATATGCTAAAACGTGGTTTAGAATTGGTCATTCTTTACATCCTGGAGAAAGATCTGCAGGCTGTATTACAGTAAAAGATACTAAAAGGTGGACAGAAATTTATCGATATTTGATTATAAGTAGAAAACGAGATAGTAGAAGTGTGGGAATTGTGAAAGTAATATGAAAAATTTATCCCCCAGAAAACAACATTTTTTAATTTTTATTTTAATAGTTTTAATTTTATTTGTAGGGTGTCAAAAAGAAGAATTTAAAAGTGAAAGAGTTGAGTTAGAAAAATTCAAAAAAGTTGCTGTTGGAGAAAAATTACCTAGTTTTACTATTGTTTTAAAAAAAGAAGAGAGTTTTGATTCAACAAGTTATGTTGGAGATTTTGTTATTGTTTTTATTAGTAGTCAAGTTTTTGATGAATTTGAATATCCTGTTGTATTTGATAAAGAACATGGTAAATTCGTTCAAGCAATTTTAGATAATAATGGTCATTTGTTAAGCGTTTGTGATTTTAAGCTTGCGAAATATGATTTTGGAATAGAAACTATTAATACTAATAAAGGAGTTCGTTTGAAAGATTCTCTAATTGTAATTGCTGATTCAGATAGTAGAATTACTAAGTTATATAAAAATGTAAAGTTGGGAGATTTAAAAGAAATTATAAATAATATTGATACATTTATTGTTGAAGCGGAATAATTTGTTTCATGATTTATGGAATGGCTCACAAGTGAGGAATTCTAAATATTTTAAAAGGTAAATTAGGTGAAATTATGGTTAGTAAAATAAGAACAATTATAATTATAACTATAGTTTTAATGATGGGAGGGTGCAATTCTATAGAAAATCCAGAAAATCAAAATTTGAATCTTTTTGAGAAGGAAGGATTATATGGATATAAAACAACTGATGGAGAAACTGTAATTCCAGCTAAATATATTTTGGCTCATGAATTTTCTGAACATGGGATAGCCCCTGTTTTAGATGTAGAAAAAGGTTGGATTTATATAAATAAATCTCAACAAGTAGTTATAAAACCCTATGAAGTTAATAATGGTTATGATGAATTTAGTGATGGTTTAGCAAGATTTAAAAAAGAAGATAAAATAGGTTTTTTTAATAAGAAGGGAGAAGTTATTATTCCTGATAAATTTGAATATGCAACTAAATTCATTAGAGGTATAGCTGCTGTAGCTAAAGATTTAGAAATAAAAAAAGATGGAGAATTACGATTACCTGTTGGAGGCAAATGGGGATTTATAAATAAATCCGGAAAATTAATAGTCCAATATAAATTTGATAACGTAATATTTCCTTTCAATGAAGAGGGAAAAGCAGTAGTGGTTTATAATGGGAAAAAGGTATATGTTAATAGAAATGGTGAAGTTTTAGAAAGTTACAAATAAAAAACGACTACTTTCCATGATTATAAGTAGAAAACGAGATAGTAGAAGTATAGGAGTTGTGAAAGTAATATGATCTTTTTATCTAGAAAAGAATGGTATCTATTATTAGTTGCTTTGGTAATCTTAATTTTATTTATTGGTTGCGGAAAAAAGAATTTAAAAGTGAAAGAGTTGAAGTAGATGAATTTAAAAAAGTTGCTGTTGGAGAAAAGTTGCCTGGTTTTGCTATTAGTTTAAAAAATGGCGGAAATCTTGATTTGAAAGATTTCACAGGAGATTTTATTATTATTTTAATTAGTAATCAAGTGGCAGATGAATTTGGCTCTCAAGTTATAGTTGATGAAGAACATGGAGAATTGGCACAACCTATTTTAGACAAAGAGGGACATTTGACAAGTATTTGTGAACTTAAGCTTGCAAAGACTGGATTTGGTATAGAAATTGTTTATACGAGTGAAGAATATTATTTAAAAAACTCGTTACTTATAATTGCTAATTCAGAAAGTAGAATTACTAAGTTATATAAAAATGTAAAGTTGGGAGATGTAAAAGAAATTATAAATAATATTGATAAATTTATTGTTGAAGAAAAGTAATGTTATTCTCAAATAATATATTGAGGAGATATAGAAAAATGAAAAAAATAATTATTATAGGTATAGTTATAATTGCTATTTCAGTAATTATATTTAACTTTATTAGTCATGAACTCAATTTAATTGAAGCAGTTAAAAATGAAAATGAAAAGCAAGTAAAAAAAATAATTAATTCTGGAGTAGATGTAAATCAAAATAATAATCTGCCATTGCTAACCGCTGTCAATAATGGGAATAAAAAAATAACAAGATTATTAATAGAAGCAGGAGCTAATATAAAGCAAACAAATAATAAAGAGGAAACAGCTTTAGATCTAGCAAGAGAAAAAGAAAATAGAAATATAATCAAATTATTAAAAAACAGATAGTATTCAAATAAAGATAATTGAGTAGTTATAATTAAGGCAGGAGCTAATGTAAAGATTAAAGATGATCAAGGTTGGTCAACTTTAATGAAAGTGGCGAAATTTGAAGAACAAAAGTTAGTTAAGCAGTTAATAGAATCTGGAGCTGAAGTTAATACAGTAAATGATTTTGGAGAGAACCCTTTAATTATAGCAGCCCAACAAGGAAATTTAGAAGTGATAAAATCATTAGTTGAAGTAGGAGTTAATATTAATACTAAAGATGACTTAGGTTATACCGCTTTGATGGATGCAGTATATAATAAGCATTTAGAAGTAGTAAAATTATTAGTTAAATCAGGAGCAGATATTAATCTTGTTAATAATAATGGAGAAACTGCTTAAGCTACTAAAAAATTAAAGTGGAGATGAAAATGGATTTTAGGAGATTAAATGGAAATCAAAAGATCTTAGAAAAAGTAAAGTAAATATTTATAAGCAGGTGATCACAATTAAAGATATCATACGTGAGAAACTTAGTAATATGGAAGATTTAGAGCAACGCGGTAAATTGAAAAAAGTTTTAAAGGAAGTATTTATGCCTTTAGTAGAGCATCAAGATATGATGCAGGCCAGATTAGAGAAAAGAGTGTTTGATGAGGTAGAAGACGAAACAGGGGATTATAATATTTATGCTACTTTAATACCGCGCAACAAGTTAAAACTATTAGATGATTTATTGTTTCCAATTTTAGAAGAGGATGAAGAAGAAAGTGAATATGACCCGAAAGAAATGTTGGAGCAATTGCGGGAAGGTGAAGATGTAATTGTTTCTAAATTTTTTTAAAATTGGATCAAGCCCAGATTCAATCATTAATAGATGGAGATCGGGTCTTTAACGGGATAATTGTAACTGATGAAAGGGATTATCATATTAAATTGAAATTAAATTATAATACTGATTATTTAGAGAAAGAAAAGGAATTATATAATATATTTTTAGAAAATAGAGTGAAATGGCGAAGCATTAATAATCCTTATATTCGCAAGTTTTTTAATGTAGTGATTAGTAGTTATGAGGATGGAGTGGAGGAATTGACCGAGTTTGAAGAGCTTAATTTCAATTTAGAGGAACTTGAGTCTAGTATGTATACAAAGTATATTCCAGTTTGGAACATCAAAGAAATTTATCAAGATGGAGAAGGGTTTCCAATGCCGGCAATAGATAAAATTCACTATGACCATGAGGTGGTTTTAGAGAATTTAGGTTTTGAACATGGTTATTTAGTTATCCCAGATGAGGATAATGAATTAATATCAGTTAAAAAGATTAAAGATCAAACTGGAGATAAATTAGTGATTACTAGTGATAATGAGCAGTCAGTAGAATGGAAAATACTGCAGGTGATTCAGAAAGCAGAACCGTGGAATGAAGATTTCGAGTTTGAAGTGTTAACTAATCAGAAAAAAGATGAATTTATGAATAAATTAATGCAGAAAAATTATAAAAGTATTAAAACTTTTGCTGAAATAAATAGATTAGCAAAATCATTTCAAATTAGTGACCGTATTAAGCTAGAAGAGATAGAAATTTTGGCTGAAACTCCTGAGCATGATTATAGTTATGATTTTAATTATTTTATTGAAGATGAAATTAGGCTAAATAGTTTAAAAGAGACAATGTTATTGAAATTTGTGGGGTCACAATTAGATTATTTAAAATATGACCTATTGAGTTTTGTTGTCTCAGAAATTCAAATGTATTTTCCCGAGTATTTATGTAAAGGAGTTTTTAAAGAATGAATTATATTTGGGAGCTAATTATTAAGGCTAAAAATGAGGAAAAATCTTTAGAAGATTTAAGATTTAAATTACCTGAAATATATTCTTCTTATTTGGAATTGAGTACTGAAATGCTTAATTTTAATGAGGTAGAATCAGAGATAGAGGTTAACCCTTATTATAGATTTTTTTTAATTTTCAAAGATTTATTTGACCCTAATTATGTTGAGAACCAAGAACTACGTGAAGTATTATTGGATGTTTTAATTCATTTTTTAGGCGAAATTGATTTATATCAAGGTATGAATAAAACTGAATATCATAAATTATTTATCTATCGCGAATTGCTGCAGGGCTGTTTTGGTTCTGAAGTAAGGAAGGGCATTAGAAAGTTTTCCCGTAAGGAAAAAAATATTTTAATAAATAACATTTATAAGTTTTATTACACTGGAGACCAAATTTATTATTTCAAAAAGACAATTAAACAAATGTTTAAAAATTCTATTGTCTATGTTAATGGAGAAGAGACAAGGGATAATAAAAACGAAATTTTATTATATATCGGTGTAGTTCCTAATCAAAATAATAAGCAGAAATTAGAAGTAATTGAAACATTATTTTTACCGATTAATTTTGTGACTATCACCTATTGGCAGTATCATTTTGGCATTATTGCTTTAGAAGAAGCAATGAAAATAGGTGCTACTGCTTTATATTAAAGAAAGGAGTAATTATCATGTCTTATCGCTTAAACCCAGGTCAAACAAATTATCGTAATAGATATTTTACTAGAAGTGAATTAGAAGAAATGTCTACTTATACTCTTCATAAAATTTGTCGAGAGTATAAAATAATCAAAGGTTATCAAAACTCTTCTAATCGTAAGCGTTTAATAGAATTAATTTTAAAATATAGAGGAAAGAAAATATCTCATTTGATTGATCATTCTCAAACAGGAGGTTTTAATCGTTTACAAAGTATTTTAAATCAACAGTTAGCAACTGAAAAAGATGCCAAGCAGCGAATAAAGGTACCAGCTAAAATGATAGTCTATCCTAATATCGGAGTCAAAAAAGAGGATATGTATGAAGTAATTACTAAAGATTTATTAAGTGAATCGAATGTATTATTAGTCAATGATAGAAATTATTTGTGTGGTATTTTTAACTTAAAAAAATATAAACAGCAAAAAAACAAATATTACTTAACTGCTGCTAAAAAGAATTTGAGATTAGATGGTTTAAAGAATAAGAATTATAGTTTTTTATTTTTCGATAAAAATGATTCTGAGTACTTACACAAAGCGTATTATCAAGAAGAACGACTACCGCCTCGTAGTTTAAGTTGTTATAAAGTGCCGCTAAATGATTTTGAAACTAGGGAGTTAGAAAAAACTAAAGCAATACTTTGTATTGATTTTGGTACTTCTAATACTACAGCGGGGGCATATTTAGATAATAACTATGTTTCTTATTTATCGACGAATGATATTTTAAATAACCGGATTCAAATTGACCAGACTAATTTTGTTAGGTTCTCTTATGAAACTTCACGACAAAAAGAATGGATTGCGATGAGTCCGACTATAGTTTATGTTTTAGATTGTAAAGACCAAGACAATATTAAATTTTTATTTGGATATCAAGCAAAACAGCAGATGAAAAAGAAAGATTATTCTACTAAGGCTAGTGTATTCCAAGGAATCAAAAGATGGGTTAATACTTATCAAGTAGTGGAAGAAATTCATGATGAAGATGGGAATACCATGAAGATTACTCGTGGGGAAATTATAAAAGCCTATTTAGAATATATAATTCAAAAAGCTGAACATCAATTTAAATGTAAGTTTAAGCGTGTTCACATTTCTAGTCCTGTAAAATTGAAATCACAGTTTGGTACAATGTTTGAAAATATTATTGAGGATTATGAAATTGAAACTAAAGATATGCTCGATGAAGGTGTTTCTGTTCTTTATAATACAATTATTAATCAGATCGATAAGCGCAAATTTTATAATGGTCAAGAACATAAAGCATTAGTGATTGACTTTGGAGGGGGAACTACAGATTTATCATCTTGTTTGTTTAAAATAGAAGAGGATGATATTTCTTATAAAGTTAAAATAGAAACTAGTTTTGAAAATGGAGATACAAACTTTGGTGGTAATAATTTAACTTATCGAATTATGCAATTTATGAAGATTGTATTTGCTCATTATTATCAGAATGAGGGCCAAATGATAGATATTGATGAGTTAATAACTGTTCCCCAAGGTAATATGTTTAGGTATGTAGATGAATTTGGAATCAGTGAGATTTATGCTGATTTAGAAAAGAAATATGAAGAAGTAGAAACTATAATTCCTACTAAGTATAAGAAGTATGAAAATAAAAGTAGCGATGATTATCAAAAGGTAAAGAACAATTTTTATTTTTTATGGGAAATAGCTGAAAATATGAAAAAAGAATTCTACAAGCGGACTAATATTTTACGCAATAAGTTTGATTCAGCGGAATTTTCTCAAGGAGGCAATGACTTACATGTTACCTCTTTAAATAAATGGAATTTATCAATTGTTAAAGAGGGGTTATTAGAACAGATTAATCGCTTTCCTGATGTTGTATTTAATATTAAAGAAATTAGTAAGTTGATCAAAGCTGATATTTATAATATTGTTCGCAAATTTTTAGAGAGATTTTATGAAAATAGAGAGTTAATGGATTATTCTATTTTAAAACTGACAGGACAATCTTGTAAAATAGATATTTTCAAAGAAGCTTTAAAAGAGTTTGTTCCAGGGAGAAGTATTGAATATAAAAGAGAAAAAACAAGTAAAAGCAGTATTGAATTAAAACTCTCTTGTCTTAAAGGAGTTATTAAATATATGAAGGCTAAAAAGTTAGGGGATATTGAAGTTGATATAGAGCAGTCAGCTCCAATTATTCCTTATGCAATAAGTGCTCATTCTTATACTACAGTTACTAGAGAAGAGGTTACTCTAATTGAAAGTCAACAGCGAATTAATCAAGCGACAGGAAATATTTCTAAGCCTTTAAGTACAGAAGAAATAAAATTTTATTTAAAGACTGATGAAGGGGTACTCAAAAAAGAATATATTTATGAAAATAATTGGGAGCAATATGAAAAGACAAAAGTAGAACAGATTGCAGAAAAGTATCAAGGTAAAATAATTCAACATGATACAGATACAATTAGGAATAATGAGGTTAAATTCTTTTTGTTTACCGAAACTGGAAGTTGGGGATTTTTTGTATTACCGTTATGTAGAAGAAAAGATCAGCTATATGTAGGTCCCAAAAGATTTTTCACCTTTGAAGATGATTTATCAACTTTAGATTTCTTTGATGGTCTAAAATAAATATTAAATTTAGTAATTGAGAAAGGATGATATTTTGTATAATAATCAATTCCCATTTTTCAATAGAGGTGCTATTTTAAAAAAAGAGCTATTGAAGAATTTACGTGATTTCCCCCGTGATGTAGTGGACCTTTATTTTGCTGATTACTCAGAAGGGGTTTTAGCCGGAAGTGCTCTTGAAATTGTAGGAGAAGAAATTGTCATCCAAGCAGGTCTTATTAAGTTTAATGGTCGGATATATTTGCTAACTGAAGCTGAAAGAATAGCCTATCAACCGACTAATGAAGATATGATAATCAAAATTAAATTTCCTACAGCTGAAGAAAGTAATGAATTTAAAACTTGGGATAGCGAACTATTATTGAGTTCGGGAACGGAATTAGCAGAAAATGAATTCGAATTAGGGAGATTTAAGCTGAGGGAAGGAGCAAAATTAAGGACAGATTACAATGAGTTTTCTGATTTTGCTACTGAATACAACACAGTTAATATTATTCATGTTAAGTATTCTAATTTAGGGAAATTTACTATGCATCCCTTAATTATGGATTTTTTCGCACATAAAATTTTAAATAGCGATACGGATAATCAATTTGATATTTCTTTTGCCATGCAAACTCTCCAAGCAAGAACAGTTAGTAGGGAGTTAATAAAAAGTTATTTAACAAGAAAATTAGAATTAACGCAAAAGAGTTATAGCAATTTAGAAATATATAATTATTTAACTCAAATAATTAGGCAGTTATCGCGGTATCAATTTAAAAACACCCAAATGAAGCGAGAGAATAAAATATTAATAGATTAATCTTATATAAAGTGTAGCGGCGGGATTAAGATAAAATGATTTCTTCACTCCTGAATCTAGTTTGATTCGTCTAAACTTGTAAAAATAATTAAATTTAACTTAATTAAAAGAAATTAAACAATACAAAATTTAATTATTTTTTACTTCATTAAGACTTGTCTACAAACTAGATTTAAAGTCGTTGTGAAACAATTTTATCTTAATCCAAGGCAGTCTTACTTTAATGGTGGGAGCAGGAATAGACTATTTTGAGATTACTTATTTTTTGATTGTGCACTTTGGTTTTGACTTTATGTTTTTAGCTTTTGACCTAAACTGTCTTAATATAAAGTGGCACAAAAGTGCTACTTTATATGGATAAAAAAGAAAGGAGCAAAATAATTTAATGAAAAATTATTATAAGATTTTAGGGGTTAGTTTTGATGCAGAATATGCAGAAATAAAGAAAGCCTATCGTAAATTATCCAAAAAGTATCATCCGGATATTAGTAAGGAAAAAAATGCTGAGCAGAAGTTTAAAGAGATTACTAAAGCCTATGAAATACTGAGTTCAGAGGAAAGTAGAGCAAAATATGATCAAAAACTAAAGCAGCATTCTCGGCAGCATAGAAAGAGTGCTAAGCAAAGTCAAAAGAAAAGTAAATCACAGAGCAATTTTAGTCAAGGTGATTTTGATAAATTTGAGGAGCGATTTAAAGACTATTTTGGTTTTGATCCTGAAACTAAAGAAAAGATCAAGGAGGAGGAAGATGAAGGTGAAGGTTTAAACACAGATGATTTATTCAACAGTTTTTTTGGGGTAGGTAAGAAATAAACAAAGGGAGGATTTGAGTTATGAAGAAGTTCTTGCGGCTGATTAATATTCCTCGTCATATTAGAAATTATTTATTGCGACGAAAAATCAAGCAGAATAAAAACCCTGCTAAAACGAGAAGTAATAAAGGAATGTGGCTGAAAGTTATTAATTTTTTGATTATTGTGGGAGTTATAGGTGAATTAACTTATCTGAATTTGAAATATAAAAATCCATATTTATTTTTTAGTAGTCTAGGCATAGTTGCAGTAATTTCTATCTTTTTTTTAGTTAAAAAGATTAGACAATTTAAAGATAATGAAGTCGAATATCAAAATATTAACAAGCTGATTTTAAAGGATGATACAGGGAAGATAATTGAACAGTGGACTTTAAATGATAAAACTGCCCTATTAGTAGGAAAAAAAGCCGAAGTTAATAATGTTGATGTAGATTTGTCGCGGGCAACTTATTCATCTTTGATCAGCCGAGAACATGCTGTTTTAAATAATGCAGAGAACAAGTGGTATTTTGAAGATTTAGATTCTTTAAATGGTAGTGGGATTCGCCGCAAATATGATAGTAAAAAATCCAAAGTAAATCCTGGACAACCATATAAAATAAATGCTGGAGATACTCTGTATATTGCTAATACTAAACTAATGATTCAGTAGAACTTAGGAGGGTAAATTATGAATATGAGTAGATGTCAAAACGGACATTTATATAATCCAAAAAAGTATGATAAGTGTCCTTATTGTGATGCAGATGTGTTAGAAGAAAACCAAAATTCACAGCAAAGTCGTCCGCAGCAACAAGAACAAAATCAGCCCCAAACTGGTGAAAAAACATTAGCCTATTGGGATGGTCAGGACGGATCTAATCCCGTAGTGGGTTGGGTAGTTTGCATTGAAGGAGTAGAAAGAGGTCAAGATTATCAAATCAGGAGTGAAAGAAACTTCATTGGCCGTTCAGAAGATATGCATATTAGTATTAAAGGAGACCAGAAAATTTCGCGTCGTAATCATGCAATTATCAGTTACAATCCTAAAGAGCGTAATTTTGTGATGATTCCTGGTGCTGATACAACTGGAATAGTTTATATTAATGGAGAAGCTGTCTATTCTCCAACAGATTTAACACCCTATGATGTAATAGATATGGGAGAGAGTAAATTTATATTTATTCCGTTATGTGGGCAACACTTTGAGTGGGAAAATGAAGTTTAAAAAAACAATCAGGAAGTTGGAGAGGAGAAAATGATATTGGGTTTACCGCAACTTTTGTTAGTAACGATAACTCTATTAATTGCTCTTAAATTTGCTTTGGAGTATTATAGTAAAGATAACAGAGAGCTTCCTGCACTAAGTATTGCTAATGCTCAAAATATAGGGACTAGAAAAAGGCAGGAAGATTCTTTTGCTACTATTAAAGATGAAGATCAAGTGCTGGCTGTTGTAGCTGATGGAATGGGTGGTTTTCATTCTGGCAAAGAGGCGAGTGAATTAGTTACTAAAAACTTTATGGAACAATTTTGTAGAACTTATGATATTAATTCAGTCAGTCAATTTTTAGTTAATACTGTAGAAGATAGTAATCAAAAGTTACAACAAAGAATGGAGATTGAAAAAATTGGTACTACTTTAATAGCAGTTCTGTTAAAAAAAGATTTATTATATTGGATTGCGGTAGGGGATAGTCATTTATATTTATATCGTAATCAACAGTTAAAGCAGTTAAATACAGATCATATATTTGCTAAAAAACTACAAAATTCTTATCAGGCGGGAGAAATCAGTCGCTATAAAATGTTAAATCATCCCCAGCGTGAACGATTAACTAGTTATTTAGGACAAGAAAATTTAGCAGAAATAGATTATAGTATAGATCCAATTGAATTGCAGAGAGGAGATAGGCTGGTTCTCTGTACTGATGGAGTTTATGATAGTATTTCAGAATTAGAGTTGAGTCAATTATTAAAGCAGCAAAAGGAAGACCAAATAGTAGCAGAAGAAATTATAGCAAAAGTTATGTCCAAAGGGCAACCTAAACAAGATAATGCAACTGTGGTTGTATTAGCAAAAAATTAAATTAGATGGAGGGACGGCAATGAGGCGAGAAAATAGTGATTTCGGGACTAAATTTATTACTTCCCCCGGAGATTTTAAAATCAATAAAGATTATTTTGCTTATTTAGAATTAGATGACTATGCTTGTTGGGTCTTAGCTGATAGTTTAGATTCAGCTACAGATATCTTAAGTGCAGAAATAGTAGTTAATAGTATTTTAAATGATTTTAGAGAGAAACCATCTTTAAAAAAAAGAAAGATTAAGAAATATATTAAAAATTCTCACCAGCGATTAAAAGAAGAAAGTAGAACTATGAGTTTGCAGTCGACAGTATTAGTTGTAGTTAGTGATTACCATTCCCTACGTTGGGGTTATATAGGTAATACTAGATTATATCATTTACGGAAAGAAAAGATTAAAGCTAAAACTAAAGACCATAGTATTGCTCAGATGATGGTAGAGGTAGGAGATATAGGGGAACAACAGTTGAATCAGCATCAAGAAAGAAATAATTTAGAGCAGTATTTAGGTCAAGAAAAGAGTATTAGCCCTACAATTGCTAAGAAAACTGAACTGAAAGATGATGATATTTTAATTCTTTGTACTTCTGGATTTTGGGAGCATATCAGTGATTATGATTTAGAATCTGATTTAGAAGAAGTAAAAAGTCCTCAAGAATTAGTTGAAAAGTTAGAATTGAAAATGCTGAGTCAGGCTAGCAATAGTTTAGATAATTATTCGGTTGTTTCAGTATTTGCTAATAAGGTACTGCAGGAAAAAGTAGGAAAAAAGAAGTTTTCTATTAAGAAAATTGCTATGATCTTAATCCCTATTTTGTTTTTATCTGGAGGAGTCTTTCTTTATAATAAACGAGTTAGTAAAATTAGAGCTAAAGTGATGGCTGCTAAAAGTAAATTTAATCGAGCTAACCGTCTGATTAAAAAAGGGCAGGGGCGAAAAGCTAGACCAGAATTACAAAAAGCTAAAGAGAGTTTTAAAAAATTAGGCAAAGATGAGGAAGTAGCTAAAATTAATAAACAATTAGAGCTTGTTAATGCTCAAGAATTAGAAGCAGAGGGAGATAAGAAGGTTACTGCTAAAGATTATGTAGGGGCTCTGATTATAAAGAATCAAAACTGATTTATTTAAAAGTAGGAGAGTATAATCTTAAAGAGATTGAAAATAAAATTTTCCGTTTGACCAGAATTTTAAAGGGAAAAGACTATGAGCGAGAAGGAACAGAATCTTATAATTCTGCTGCCTATAGTGAAGCAAAGCAGAAATATAATTTAGCCTTAGAAATCTATCGTGAATTTAGCTTGCAAGATGAAGTGAAAAAAATTGATCAGCAGTTAAAAAAGATAGATGAAAAGCTGAGTAATGATGACCAGAACAAGAAAATTAAAGAGATTAGAGCTGAAGCGAATGAGTATTTACAGATTGGGGATTATAAAAGTGCGATTAATAAATATATTGAAGCCAAAGTTATTTCTTCTAATTTAGGTTTAACTAAAGAAGTCAGTGAGATCAATAATAAGATCAAACAAATTAATAATCGTTCAATTATAAAAAAGGCTGAGGAATATGAGGATACTGCCGCAATTCAATTAAATAAGCAGAACTTCTCTGAGGCATTATTCAATTATAAACAGGCCGAAAAGATATATTCAGAATATGGATTATCAGATAGAATTTCTAAAGTTAGAGAAAAGGTAAAAAGTGTTAAAGAGATTAAATTATTAACTGAAGCTGAAAATAAAGAAGAACTAGGAGACAGACAGTTTGATAATCAAAAATATGAACAGGCTATAAGTAGTTATCAACAAGCTCAAGAAATTTATAAAAATGCTCAATTAGAGACTAAAGCTAATAAATTAGGAGAAAAAATTATTAGTGTAGAAGTAGCTAAAACATTTAACAAAGCTAAAGAATATGAAAAGTTAGGAGATCAGTTAGCAGGGGAAGAAAATTATAAAAAAGCAGTTATCAATTACAAACAAGCTCAAGGGATTTATAGTAAGGTAAATAAATTAAAAGATTTTAACCGAATTCAAGAAAAAATTGATAAAGCTAAAAATGAACAGAAAGGTTTTTTTGAACGTCTATTTTCTTTAAAGGAGTAATTAACGATGGTTATTCATAATCAAAAAGTTGATTATTTATATCTACCAAAAGGAACAATTCTAAATGATAAATATCTAGTTAAAGATAAATTAGTGCCTAAAAGTAATTTGTCTATTGTCTACTTGGCTGTTAATTCTATCACTGGAGAAAAGGTAATAGTCAAGGAATTTTTTCCACAGGAATTAGTACTTAGAGACCTTGATGGAATAAAAGTTGTCCCAAAATACTCTAATCAAAAATCATTAAAAAAAGAAGTGAGTTTCTTTTTACAAGAAGCTAAAATCATGAAACAGATTAAAAGTCCTGGTGTTGCTTGCTGCTATGATTACTTTAAAGCTAATAATACTGGATATATAGTATTAAAGTATTATCAAGGAGCAAATTTAAAAGATTATTTTAAGCAACAGCAGTTAGACTTAAGAAAGTTTCTACTGCAAGTTTTTTATCCGTTATTAAAGACAGTTGCTAGCATTCATGAACAAAACTACATTCACCGTGATTTAAAACCTACTAATATAATATACACCGATAAACCGATATTAATAGATTTTGGTTCGGCAGTTCAATATACAACTACGGAAAATAAAAGAAGAGTTTTAACCCCTGGTTATTCCCCCTTGGAATTTCATTCAGAAGAAAGTAAACAAGGTCCTAGTTCAGATGTTTATAGTTTAGCAGCTATTTTATATTATTATTTTACTTTTCAACCACCTTTAGCTGTTAAAGAAAGAATTATTGAGGATAGTTTATTGCCTGTTTCTGAATTTAACCCCTGGGTTTCTCAGGGGTTAAATGATTTTATAATTAGGAATTTATCTTTGGAATCTAAATATAGAGACCAAAGTATTGCAGAATTTAGATTGAATTTAAGGCTTGAGTATCTTAAAATAAAAAGTAAGAAAATTCTTAAATCTTTTTTTAGTAATTTATTTTCATAGACTAGTTTCTCTGCTCTAAGATAATTTAATAGTAGAATAGTTGCATTTTATTGATTATATGGTATAATATGAGCAGTATATTGTGGAGTAAAATACTAAGTATTATGTTTTATCAATTTTGTTTTTGTGTATAATATTGATAGAGTCTTAAAAAAGCATCTTTTTAAAATCAAAGGAGATGTAATTAAAAAGTTTAAATATGTAAAGAATAAAATGATATGTTTAGGGTGAGGTGGAAGTCTTGTTAAAGGACTTTTTTAGTAGTAAATCAAAATATGTGACTGTTGAAACAAAGAAAAGAACTAAAAACAGAGATGAAGAGACAAATGAACAGAAACGAAAGAAAGAAATGCCGGATGATTTATGGACTAAGTGTGACGAATGTGAAGAAATTATCTTTAACAAAAAATTGGCAGAAAATTTAAAGGTTTGTCCAGAATGCGACTATCATTTCCGCTTAACAGCTACAGAAAGAATTTCACTATTAGTTGATAATGAAGATGACTTTGAGGAATATGATGGTGATTTAGAAGCTGGAAATCCGCTAGATTTTCCTAATTATGAAGATAAAATTAAGAAATATCAAGAAAAAACTGATTTGAAAGAAGCTGTATTGACTGGAGTAGGTAAAGTTAATGGTTATGAAGTTTCTTTAGTTGCTTTAGACTACAGATTCTTGATGGGTAGTATGAATTCAGTTGTAGGAGAGAAAATAACTAGAGCTATTGAAAGAGCCATCGAATTAGAATTGCCTTTGATTATTGTTGCTGGAGGTGGCGGTGGTGCTAGAATGTATGAAGGAATGTTATCCTTAATGCAAATGGCTAAGACTAGCGCTGCTTTGAAAAAATTAGATGATGCTGGTCAATTATTTATTTCTATAGTAACTGACCCGACTTTTGGTGGTATTTCAGCTAGTTTTGCTTCTTTAGGTGATATTAATATTGGTGAAGCCGGGGCTAAAGTAGGTTTTGCTGGTCCTAGAGTAATTAAACAAACTATTAATAAAGAATTACCTGATAATTTTCAAACTTCTGAATTTTTACAAAAGAATGGAATGATCGATAAAGTGGTTGAAAGAAAAGAACTAAAAGATTTGTTAGGAAAATTATTAGATATTCATAATGTTAGAGGTGACGATAATGGGGGACAATAAATTAGATTTTGAGCAACCTCTGATTGAGTTAGAAGAAAAGATTAATGAATTAACTGAATTTATGGAGACGAAAGATATAGATTTAACTGATGAGGTTGATAGATTGAAAAATAGAGCAGATACTGTGCGGGAAGAAATATTTGCTAATTTAGAGCCGTGGCAAATTTTAGAGATAGCCCGTCATCCTGAACGGCCGACA
Source organism: Halanaerobacter jeridensis (assembly GCF_016908315.1). Classification (GTDB taxonomy): domain Bacteria; phylum Bacillota; class Halanaerobiia; order Halobacteroidales; family Halobacteroidaceae; genus Halanaerobacter; species Halanaerobacter jeridensis. The sequence continues at coordinate 97,900 of NZ_JAFBDQ010000002.1, forward strand.
GTTTTAGAATATACTCAGATGATGTGTGATGAATTCATAGAATTACATGGTGATCGCAATTTTAGTGATGATAAAGCTTTAGTTGGTGGGATTGGTAAACTGGGTGATGAAGCAGTAACCATTATTGGTCACCAAAAAGGTAAGACTACCAAAGAAAATATAAAGAGAAACTTTGGTATGGCTCATCCAGAAGGTTATCGTAAAGCTCTGCGTTTAATGAAACAGGCTGAAAAATTTGATCGGCCAATTATATCTTTAATTAATACTCCTGGAGCTTATCCTGGTATTGGAGCTGAAGAAAGAGGTCAAGCAGAAGCAATTGCTCGCAATATGCGAGAAATGATAGATTTAACAGTTCCTATTATTATAGTGGTAATTGGTGAAGGAGGCAGTGGAGGTGCCTTAGGTATAGGTGTTGGAGATAAAATTTTAATGTTAGAATATAGCTATTATTCTGTTTGTTCTCCTGAAGCTTGTGCTGCTATTTTATGGGAAGATTCTGATCAAGCTGAGACTGCTGCTGAAGCCTTGAAATTAACTGCTAAGGATTTACTTGAACTAGATATTATAGATGATATTATTGCTGAACCTCCTGGTGGTGCTCATAGAGATTATGAACGTAGTGCTAAATTATTAAAAGAGGAAATTCTTAAAGAAATTAAGCAATTACAACAACTATCTCAGGATGAATTATTAGAGCTTAGATATAATAAATTCAGAAAGATGGGTCAGATTAAAGAATAGTAAGTATTAATTTTAGGGAGGGGATTAATAAAAAAATGAGTAATTTAGCTGTTCTTACTAGTGGTGGAGATGCACCAGGCATGAATGCAGCAGTTAGAGCTGTTGTTAGGAAAGCACTTAGTGAAGGCCTTGAAGTATTTGGAGTTCAAAGAGGTTATGCAGGTGTTATAGATGGAGATTTTATAAAATTAAATAGTAGTTCAGTAAGTGATGTTATTGGTCAAGGTGGAACCTTTTTGCGTTCAGCTCGTTGTGATGAGTTTAGAACTCCAGCAGGGCGTAAAAAAGCTGCTGAGAAATTGCGGTCTAAAGGTATAGAAAATTTAGTAGTAATTGGTGGAGATGGTTCTTTTACTGGAGCTAAACTACTATCAGAAGAAACTGGCATTAATACTATTGGAGTACCTGCTACTATTGATAATGATATTGCTTGTACTCATGATTCTATTGGCTATGATACAGCTTTAAATACTATTATTGATGCGATTAGTAAAATTCGTGATACAGCTAGTTCTCACGAAAGAGCATTTGTAATTGAAACAATGGGTAGACATGCTGGTTTCTTAGCTTTAGCAGCTGGATTAGCAGGAGGCGCAGAATCTATTTTAGTGCCTGAGCGGAAAACTGATGTTGACGAAGTATGTCAGACAATTCAGAAAGATTATGAAGAAGGAAAGATACATAGCATTATTCTAGTTGCTGAAGGTGTAGAACTAGAAGGTCAAAGATTTGAAACTAATCGTGAAATGAATGAAAGTCCTGCTTTTGCTTTAAGTAAAGAGATTAGTGATCGTACTGAATTTGAAGCCCGAGTTACTATTTTAGGTCATATTCAAAGAGGAGGGGCTCCAACAGGCAGAGATAGATTATTGGCTAGTAGATTAGGAGCTGCTGCTGTAGATAGACTATTGGCAGGAGAATCTAATGTAATGGTGGGATTAGTTAATAGTCAAGTTCAGGCATCACCAATTAAAGATGCAATTGAGCAAGAAAAAGAACTAGATATGGACTTATACGAGTTATCAACTATTTTATCTTAAGGATGAACATAAATTAAGGGGGAGAAATTAAATGAGAAGAACAAAAATAGTTTGTACAATAGGACCTGCAAGTGATGATAAAGAGACTTTAACTGAATTGATTGATGCTGGAATGAATGTAGCGCGGTTAAACTTTTCTCATGGAGACCATGCAGAGCAAAAAGCAAAGTTAGAAAGAATTAGAGAAATTACTAATAACAATGAGGGTGATCGTAAGGCTGCTATCTTGTTAGATACTAAAGGTCCTGAAATTAGAACTGGAAAATTAGAAACTGATGAAAAAGTGTACTTAGAAAAAGGGCAAGAATTTATAGTGACTACTGAAGACATTGCTGGAAATAGTGATAAAGTTTCTATTTCTTACAAAGGAATTTGTGATGATTTAGAAACAGGAGACACTATTTTAGTTGATGATGGGTTAATTGGTTTAGAGGTTAAAGAAATCCAAGACCCAGAGATAACTTGTGAAGTAATTAACGGAGGTAAATTAGGATCTACAAAAGGAGTTAATTTACCAGGAGTACCAGTTAGATTACCAGCAATTACTGAGAAAGATGTTAATGATATTAAATTTGGGATTGAAAATGAAGTTGACTTTATTGCTGCTTCATTTATTAGAAAAGCTGATGATGTATTATCAATTAGAGAAATTTTAGAAGAACATGATGCAGATATTAATATTATTGCTAAGATAGAGAACCAAGAAGGAGTAGAAAATGTTGATGAAATTCTAGAAGTAGCTGATGGTTTAATGGTTGCTCGAGGTGACTTAGGTGTAGAAATTCCACCAGAAGAAGTTCCTGCTGCTCAGAAAATGATGATTAAGAAGTGTAATAGAGCAGGTAAGCCAGTTATTACTGCTACTCAAATGCTTGACTCTATGATTGAAAATCCACGACCTACAAGAGCAGAAGCAAGTGACGTAGCTAATGCAATCTATGATGGTACCGATGCTACAATGTTATCTGGAGAAACTGCTATGGGGGATTATCCAGTCGCTTCTGTTGATACAATGAATAGAATTGCAAGAGAAACAGAAAAGGCATTACAATATGAGCAATTAATTGATCGACCAGATTTAACACCAGCTAAAACAATTACTAATTCTATCTGTCATGATACTTGTAAGACAGCTTATGAATTAGATGCATCGGCTATTATTACTTCTACTCGTTCTGGATATACGGCTCGTATGGTTTCTAAGTATAGACCATATGCTCCAATTATTGCAGTAACACCAAACAAGAAAGTATTTAATAAATTAATTCTATCTTGGGGAGTTAAGCCAGTATTAGCAGATATCACTCAAAATACTGATGAAATGATTGATAAATCAGTAGAAGCTACTAAAGAAGCTGGTTATATTGAGAATGGTGATTTAGCAGTAATTACTGCTGGAGCACCAGGAGTACCAAGTACAACTAATCTATTAAAAGTAGAAATTGTTGGAGAAGCTGCTTTACGTGGAGTTGGAGTAGGAAATAAAGCAGCAAGTGGGAAAATTTGCGTAGCTGAAAATGCTGATGATGCAATTGAAAATATTGAAGATGGAGATATTTTGGTAGCACCAGAAACTACTAAAGCTTATGCTCCAGCATTAGAAAAAGCAGTAGCATTAATTACAGAAGAACCAGGAGTTACATCTCATGCTGCTACTAAAGGAATGGAATTAGATATTCCAGTAATTGTAGGAGTATCAGGAGCAGTTAGAGATTTATCAACTGGTGATACTGTTACAGTAGATAGTATTCGTGGTTTAATTTATAAAGGTGAAGCTAAAGTACTATAAAAGTTTTAAAATGGTTAAGATATTAAGTGCGCAGCTATTTAGCTGCGCATTTTTACTATTAAGGAAGTGATAGTATGTTGCTTAAATTAATTTTGATATTTAGTATAGTTCCTTTGTTAGAATTTATGTTATTGATTAAATTAGGTGGTGTCATAGGTTTAGGTGCTACTATTTTATTAGTAGCAGGGACTGGTGTAGTAGGTATTTCAATTGCGCGCCAGCAGGGCTTAGCAATTATTTCTGATATTAAAATGAAATTTAACCAGGGCCAAATGCCCAAAGATGAATTGCTAGATGGAGGGCTAGTCTTAGTTGGCTCAGCAATGCTATTAACCCCAGGATTGATTACAGATACTTTAGGGTTTTTATTGATTGTACCATTTACTAGACCAATCATGAGAAAAATTGTGCGAGATAAAATCTTGAGTAATTTTGTTGTGTCTCATAATCTCAATAGAAATGACCACACAAATCAGCAAGAAAGTTATCATGATGATTATACTGTGGATAATGATGAGGAAGTAATTGATATTACAGATTATGAAGAAATAGAAGAAGAACAGAATGATAGTAACGAGTGAGCATTAAAATAGAATGAAAGATATATTTTAAGAGCAATTGCGTTTTAAAGCGTAGTTGCTCTTTTTCTATATAAAGCTTCACTTTGCAGTGAAGCTTTATAGCTAGAAGTAAGTAGCTAGGAGCTAGTAGTTAAAAACATAAAATCAAATTCAAAACCTAAAACATTAACCTAGTATTCAATAATTCAAAGCTATGAACTGTTTTTTGGTTTTGAATTTACTACTAGCCACTAGCTTTTATCTACTAGCTAGTGGCACGATAGTGCCACTTTATATAGATTAACATTTACTAGAATCAGGAATATAATATTATAACAACTAAAGAAAGGAGTGATTTGATGCCTAATGGTAGAGATTGTCCTCCCGATACTGAAGAATATATAATTAAAGAAGGGGATACTTTATATAAAATAGCTCAAAATTTTGATACTACTATCTCAGCTTTGATTGGTGCTAATCCAGGAATTAATCCCAATAATTTAAAAGTAGGAGATGCTTTATGTGTACCATTGCAAAAAAGGTTCCCCTCTTGTCCGGAAGAAAATTATTATCGGATTCAGGCTGGAGATAGTCTATACAAAATTGCCCAGAGATTTAATATTTCTGCTGATGATTTACAAGAGGCTAATCCTAGATTAGATCCTGATAATTTACAGATTGGAGAGGTGATATGCATTCCTGTGGCTACACCGCCAGTAGAATGTCCGGAAGGGTCAACGGCTTATTTGGTGCAAGAAGGAGATACTTTTTATTCAATTGCTCGTAAATTTAGAGTGTCAGTTGAAGATTTGCAGGCAGCTAATCCAGGTGTTGATTCTAGTGGTTTATTGATTGGACAGAAAATTTGTATACCAACTGAGATATTGCCTTAGTTATTTTTTTCTACTAAGTGTTTCCAATATTTTTTAGGCATGTTTTGCTGTTGCAATTTCTTGTTTTGACGATTTTCAATAGCAATGCTGTCAAAAAATTCTTGCCAGAGATCTTGATATTCTTCTTCCATAGCTGATAATTCAATTTCTGTTTCAGTTAAAGGAGTTAAAGCCCATTCTTGTTGGTTATAAATTGCTGCCCACTCTCGAGATAGGTCATGGATGATCCAGTCTTGATCACTCAGTCTTTTGGCAAAATGACGAGCTAAAATTTCGATAATATTGTAATCTGGTTCCATTGGCCCGTAATAAACTCCATTTTTCAAAGTTCTAAAGCGCAGTAGACCTTTCATCCGGTGTGCTTCACGACTAACTTTTCTGCGGGCTGATTTTATTTTTTTGACTATATCATTAGAGTGAAATTTATTGACTTGTCCTCCTTCTTTAAAAGCTAATTTCAGGTAATGAAATAAGTTGATTTCAATTTCTTCTAATTCAGATAAAAAACAATAATAAACAGTTCTAAGAGTATAACTAGAAATTTTATCTTTAATAGCCGCATATACTTTATCAGATTTTTCTTCGTCCGTTTCTATTTTTTTAGTAGTACTAAATAAATTAGTAGTGAAATTTTCTTCACTGACTATTTGTTCAGGGGGGTTGTCACTGTAAAAAGCTTCATAAATAGCGGTTAGAAAGCCTTGAAAACTACCATCATAAATAAAATAAAGCATATTGTCACCTCGAAATCGTTAATAATAATCCTTAAAAGAGCGATAATTGTGTGTATTTATCCTGTTTGCCCACCTTATGTTTGAGTTTTTGCCGTAGAGAATCAGGGTTAAAAGCAAAGTCACCATAATATTTTCCGCGGCAAGTAATAAAGTACTTGGCCCTATTAAGAGCAGGACCAATTTTTTTGAGGTCTTGGTAATTGAGTGCTTTTTCCTGCCGTGCTGAAATTATTTTTTTAGCTGATCGCACTCCAATTCCTGGAATTCTAAGTAATGTATCATAGCCTGCCTTATTAATTTCTATCGGAAATATATCTAAGTTTCTTAAAGCCCAATCCATTTTCGGGTCAAAATCTAAATCTAGTTCAGGATTGCCTTCATTTAATAATTCATCCGCTGAAAAACCATAAAATCTCAGTAACCAGTCTGCCTGATAAAGACGATGTTCTCTTAATAAAGGCGGTTTAGGAATAGCAGGTAAATTAGAATCTTGATTTACAGGCACATAAGCCGAATAATAAACCCGTTTTAAATTCATTTTTTGATAAAGACTCTCTGATAGTCTTAAAATTTGATAATCAGGCTCAGGTGTAGCTCCAACTATTAACTGGGGGCTTTGACCTGCTGGGACAAATTGAGGAGCATTGTTATATTTTTTTCTGTTAGCTTTACTTTCTACAATTTTAGAGCCAATCATATTCATAGGCTTTAAAATATCTTCTTTCTTCTTACCAGGGGCTAGTTTTTGCAAACCATCATTAGATGGTAGTTCAATGTTGACACTCATTCTATCAGCATAAGTACCAGCTTCTTGAATCAGTTGTGAATCAGCCCCTGGGATTGCTTTTAAGTGGATATAACCATTAAATTTATGTTCTTCTCTTAACTTTTTAACAACTTCAAGCATTTGTTCCATAGTGTAATCAGGATTTTTTTCTACTGCTGAACTTAAAAATAAGCCTTCAATATAATTGCGGCGATAGAAGTTAATAGTTAATTTAATTACTTCTTCAGGCGTAAATGAAGCTCTCTGCTTATCATTTGAAGCTCGATTAATACAGTAAGCACAATCATAAATACAGTTATTAGTAAAAAGAATTTTTAATAGTGAAATACAACGTCCATCTTCAGACCAACTATGACAAATACCATTCCGGGCAGCATTGCCTACTCCTCCAGATTTGTTAGAGCGACTACTGCCGCTAGAAGAACAGGAGGCATCATATTTAGCTGCATCTGATAAAATACTTAATTTAGTTTTTAAATCCATAATTATCCCTGATTATAAAGCATAGATATAAAAATAGGATTTATAATCAGGTCTCACACCTCCATTTTAAATAATTTTTATTATCTTAAGATAAATTATAACATATGATAATTATTATTTTAATCAATTATCTATATAGTATTTTTTTACATTTATTGCAGGAAATTGATTATAGGTCTATAATAAGTTATTTAGAGAGTAAATTAAAATTTATATGAGGAGGATTCTAGAAATTATGAAGAGAAAAGGTTTAATGATTATGTTGGGATTAGTAATTATATTAGCTAGTACTACAGTAGCTAATGCTACTACAAATCGAATGAGAGTGCTAGGGAATGGGGGGTTAGTAGGAATTGTCAGTGATGAAGCAATTGATTTAGAATTAAATTCAGCTCAATTATCTCGAATTAATGATAATAAATTATTTATGGATATGCACCTGAGATTAGAAGATGATGAAAATTATTTTTTCTTGGCTCCCAAGGTAGCTTATCAATTACAGTCTAATAATACTTTAGGAATTTATGCTGATATTAATTCACATGAAGATAGAGATGATGTACTAAGTTTTCGCATTGCAGATGCAATACAGATTGATGATAAATTAGCAATTGGTGGTCGAGTAGGAATGGTCGATTGGAAAGATGAGAATGAGGTTGTATTAGAGGGCGGGTTTGTCTATCAACCTTCTGCTACAATTACAATTGATGGATCTCTAGGTATTAATCATGGTTTTCAATTATATGATAATATTTATGAAGATAATACTAATTTATTTTTAAGAAGAACTAAAGAAATTAATAAAGATGAAAGTATAGTTGCTCTAATTGATCTTGAGTTTTATGATGATGAGTCTGAGGAAAGTCAAAAAATTGCTATTGGTAAAAACTCTAGATATAAGGATTCTTTTTTAGCTTATGGACTTGATTTTTATAATCAGGATGATTACACTAAAATTGATTTCAATTGGGGTGCAGAAAGTATTATTACTGAAAAAGTTACGCTGCGAGTGGGTAGTAAACATAGATTGTTTGCTAAAAATAATGATGATGAAAAGCTATCTACACCAAGATTAAATCATGTGAATGTAGGTTTGACTTACAATTATAATCAGCAGACTCAAATAGATATTGCTTATTTACCTTATGTTCAGCTAGGTGATGATGCTACTACTGATATAAATATATCCTTAACTAAAGTTTTTTAATTAGAAAATCATAATGATTAGATTAAGCTATTTAGTTCAAGATTGATCTTGAACTAAATAGCTTTTTTATTTTTTTGTTTTGCTTAAAATATTGCTGAATTGACTTTAGAACAAATTTTAAAAGATTTATAAAAACGCAAGGTAATTAAAGATAAATGAAGAATAATGTAATATGATGTTGTATTTTCACATTTTAGCAGTAGTAAATTTTATTTTGCGATTTTAACTTAATGTATAAATTATAATAATTTAAGTAATTTGTATTAAAGCAGAAAGGAGGTAGTCAGGCAAGTTTATCCCTATATAGGGATTACACTGCCGATTACAATATGAAAAAAAAGACTTTGTTGATTGTAATAGTAGTATTATTTCTGATCAACTTTAGTTCTGAAGCTAAAGTTGATTTTTCGGGGGAAATTGAATATAAACTTAATAACATAAGTGTTAATAGTGATAATGGACAATATATTGAAGATGTTTTTTCTAAATATAATAGTGAAATTTATGATTCAGAATTTGAACAGTGTCTAATAACTCGCTTTAATCATCAGTTTTCCTGGGGAGAGAGTAAAATAAGATTAGGGTTATTAGAAGGTGATAGTGATGATTTAACTTTAGATGATTTTTTATTTGATTTAGCTTGGCAGGATAGTGTTAAATTTAGAATAGGAACAAGAGTTAGACCTGAACTTAGTAAATATATATTTAGTAATAGTGAGAAAAAAGAATGTAATAATGAAGAGGCAACTGCAGGAGCAATAGCTGAAATTAATTATAATAATTTAAAAGTGCTACCTCTTTATTTGCAGGTTGAAGAAGATATAGAAGATTTTACTTCAGATATAAATGTTTATGGTTTAGATACTAATTTCTTAGCTAAAGAGAATTTAACTATTGGGACAACAGCCTTGAAAACTGTTCCTCAAGAAGAGGAAATTAATGATATTCAGTCACAAAATAATTATAGTTTGACTGTGGATTATCAACCGCGAAAGTGGTTAGGTATAGATGCAGATTTAGCTCGTTCAGCCCAAGAAGATGAGAGGTATAGTGAAGAAGTTTATGGTAATTTAACTGTATTAAATTTTTCTACTGAGCTTAATTCTAAGTTAAACACAGAATTTAGTTATCAAGATGTGCATGAATTATATGCACCTATTAGAACAACAAAGTATGAAGAAGAATATAGGTTTAGAGAAAATGATTATAATCAAGGCTATAAGATTACAGGAAATTATAGATTACCCCCTCGATGGAAATCTACTTTAAAGTTTAAATATAGTGATTTTATGCGGACTAATTCTTATATTCAGGCAGACCCTTATGTACAAAATTTAGGGGTGGCGGAACAGTTAGAAGATAATCAGATTAAAACATATGAATTGGGACTTATTAGTGAAAGAGCTCGTGTTTATTCTCGTCTGTTTTACACTCATGAAGTAACTACTAATGATACTGATCCTTCTATTGTAGTTGATCCAACAGAAGAGGCAACAGAGAATGAAGATCGAGATAGTAATTATAGCCCGGGGTATAAAGATAAGACCTTAGATACGATTCATCTGTATAGCAAATATAAAATTTTAATTGCTAGAGATTATAATTTTAATATTAGTGGACGTTATGTTTGGGAACAAGAAAATAATAAATATCATAATCACAATCCTAATCTAAGTAATCAAATCACAGAAAATATTTATATTTTAGGATTTGATGGTGCTTATAAGGTTAATTCGCGCTGGGATTTTAACGGGCAGTATAATATAGAGTATCATGATATAGATTTTGAAGTGGGGAATAATCAAGCAGCTTGGACTGAAGGGTTGTTGCATGATGTAGACTTCAATTTTAATTATCAACTAAGTGAACAGAGTAGTTTGAATTTAAGCTATAATTACCGTATTTATGATTTACTTGATTATGATTTAAGTGGAGAAGGAGAAATATATCGCTACTATGACCATGATTTTAATACTCATGAGATTAACCTGAGTCTGACCACTAAATTTTAACTGAGGGGGTAGTCTAAATGATAAAAAAGTTGTTTTGTAGTTTATTATTAATTTTGTTATTAGCAGGTTGTAGCAGTAGTGATAGTTTAGAGAAGAGTATTGATTATGGAAAATTAAATTTACTGCCTCCTGAAACTTGGGATCAGGCAACAATTGATAATTCTCAAATTATTATTAGTGATGGAGAAACTAAAACTCAAGATAATAATTGGGGACTGCGTAAATTAGAAGAAGGAACATATATAGTACGTGTTGAACACGAAGATTATTTTAATTATGGACAGGTTATTGAAGTTAGCGAGGACCAAATAACTAAATTAGATCCTGATTTAACTCAGTTTTCAAAAGATAGACAAGTAATCTCTAGAATTAATAATGATGGCAAGTTTCAATCTTTTCATGAGGGGCAGTGGAGTAATGATTTTATAGTAGAAGGAGTCAATTTAGGGTTAGGAAAGCCTAATCATTTTCCAGGTGATACTGCAATTACTAAAGCAGAATATTCGCGGTGGTTAGAGATGATTGGAGAGATGAATGCTAATGCAATTAGAGTTTATACTATCCATCCTCCTGGTTTTTATGAAGCATTATGGGAATATAATCAAAATCATAGCCAGCCTATTTATATACTACATGGGGTTTGGGCCAAGGAAGAAGGGCTAGCTCCAGAGAGTGATGTATTTAGTGAGCAAGTGATAGATGAGTTTGAAGCAGAAATCAAAGATGTGATTGATGTTGTTCATGGTCAGTCGATCATTGAACCTAGACCTGGTCATGCTAGTGGTGTTTATAAGCATGATGTATCGCAATATGTTTTGGGCTACATTCTAGGAATTGAATGGAATCCGGATTTAGTCCATAATACTAATCAAGAGAATGTATCAGATTTTAATGGGGATTATTTTAAAACCACTAATGCTGACCCGTTTGAAATATGGTTGGCCCAACGAATGGAAACTGCAGTGCAATATGAAGATAATAAATATAATAAACAGCGTTCTATTAGTTTTACTAACTGGGTTACAACAGATGCTATTGAAAATAAATCTAAGGCTAATGAACCAGAATTAAGTCAGCGCTTAGCTTCGATTAATGCGGATCATATAGAGCCTAAGTCGAGCTTTAATGCTGGATATTTTGCCTCTTATCATGTTTATCCTTATTATCCGGAGTATATAAATTTAAAATATGATAGTAATAATTATGCTCAATATTTAGCTGAATTAAAAAATGTGCATCAAGTGCCTATTTTAGTAGCAGAATTTGGAGTTCCTAGTTCGAGAGGAAAAGCTCATAATAGTGCTCAAAATAATTTGAACCAAGGTTTTTTATCGGAAACAGAGCAGGGAGAAGGAGTTGTAAAATTATTTAATGATATTAAAAATCAAAATTTGATGGGCGGCTTAATCTTTAGTTGGCAGGATGAATACTTTAAACGAACCTGGAACACTGCTGATTATGATAATCCTTCTCGCCGACCATATTGGCCTGATATTCAGACTAATGAACAATTTTTTGGGTTGCTGAACTTTGATGTGAGAGCAGAAAAGAATATTTATATTGATGGCTCTGATGAAGGTTGGAATCTAGATCAATCATTTTATCAAAGTGAGAATCATAGTGTATTTGAAAAGATGTATGTTAATCATAATCCCGAAGGTCTTTATCTACGGATTCATTATCAGAATCAGATAGATTTTAGTACTGAAGAAAGTTATATTTTATTGGATACTGCACCTGATTTAGGGCAGAATAATTTGTTAGGTCAAAACTTAGAGCAGGGGATAGATTTTGTAGTTAAACTTGCTGGGACAGAACAATCAAGAGTGTTAGTATCAGAAGATTATGATCTCTTTGCTTATGAATATGGAGATCAAGTGACTGCTAGTTATCCTTATACTATTGATGGATTTAATCCAATGCGGATGATTCTTAAGAAAGGTGGAGATTTACCTTTTGACTATTACGAAACAGGAAAGTTAATGTTTGGAAATGGTAATCCAGATGATAATAATTATAATTCGCTAACAGATGTAGCAGTGAATGATAATGTCTTGGAGTTAAGAATTCCCTGGGGGTTATTAAACTTTAAAGATCCCAGCCAACGTGAAGTAATGGGTGATTTCAATCAATCTGGTTTTGATTCTTCAGAGTTTATAGATGGTATTAGTATCCGCTTAGTTGGGGAAAAGAATGGTAGCTTGACTCCTTTATGGCCGGCAGATAATGCTGATGTTAAAAAGTATAGTTGGGATACTTGGAATCAAGTGCAGTATCAAGAGAGAAAGAAGAAAAGCTATGAGTTAGTTCAAGATTTATTTGCTAAATAATTATAATTACACAGATTGATGTAGATGGCCCTAGCTTGACAATATCTTAACAGAAAAGTATAATCTAATTAACTTAATAGTAACTTATGCTAATTGTAATTAGTTTTAATAATAGTTCCAGTGTAGTTTGAAAAATATAAAACTAAGATATTTGATACTGTTGGAGGTATAAAAATGAAAAAGACAATAATTTTATCAATGTTAGTGTTAATTATGGTCATTAGTGGTTGTTCACAGCCTGAACAAAATATATTAGACAAAGATGTGATTAGAGTAGGGATGGAATTGAAATATCCACCTTTTGAAACTAAAGATAAAAATGGAGATCCTAAAGGAGCTAGTGTTGACTTAGCAAGAGCATTAGGAGACTATTTAGGGAAAGAAATTGAAATAGTAGATACTCCTTATCCAAGCTTGATTCCGTCTTTAATGAGTAGAGAGATTGATTTGATTATTTCTTCAATGACGATTACACCAGCTAGAGCTGAAAAGGTAGATTTCTCTATTCCCTATACTAATAGTCAATTAATGATGTTAGTGCACGAGGATTCTAAAGTGCAGTCTCATAAAGATTTAAATGATCCTGAGGTGACAATTGTATCTAAAACAGGCACAATTGGAGCGTTATGGGCCAAGTCTAACGCCCCTAAAGCTAATATTAAAAATGTAGAAGAAGAGTCCACAGCTGTACTAGAAGTATCTCAGGGTAAAGGTGATGTCTTCATCTATGATCCATTGTCTATTATCCGGCATCATCAAAATTATCCTGATAGTACTCGAGCTATTCTAGAGCCATTACCTAATACTAAAGGTTGGGGTGTGGCAATGCGTAAAGGGAATGATGAATTACGTAAAAAAATTAATGAGTTTATTAGAACTGCTAAAAAAGATGGAACTTATGATCGGATTAGAGAAAAGCATTTACAGAATAAGATAGAGAAATTTGAAAAGTATGGGTTAGAATTTTTCTTTTAAAGTGTAGCTTCAAGATTGCCCAGTAAGCATTTCTTTGTTTGAAAATTTAGGTTAATTCGTCTAAAATTGATTTTACTTGCACTTCATTAAGACTCATTAATAACCTAAATTTAATATCACTCAGAAAAACTTACTGGGCAATCCAATAATAGTCTTGCTTTAATAGTGGGGGGCAGGGATCGTACCATTTTGGGGTTGCTTATTTTTTGACTGTACCTGTAGGTTTTGTTTTAAATTTTTCTCTTTTACTATTTCATTTTTAATTTATAAAGTTAAGCTTTATATAGATATTGTTTTAAGCAATCGTGTAATTTTGTTGGCTTTAAGGAGGCAATTAATTAATGTCTAAAGAATTCAAACCAGGGAGTGCACTATTATCACTACTATTTTATACAGCACTATTCACATTTATTGGGATGAGATTTAATTATACTTATGAATGGTTTAGCTTGAGTGGTTATTTTGGGTCTATAGCAGAAGGTTGGATTACTACTGTTATATTAAGTGTTGTGTCTTTATTTTTTAGTTTAATTTTTGGTCTGATATTATTTTTTATGAAAGAATCTAAAATAACAACTTTACGCTATATTAGTAAAGTATTTAATGAAGTTATGTTTGGCTCGCCACTATTGGTATTAGTAGTGATTTTATATTATATTGTGGGACGAGCCTTTTATGTTAATGATAAATTTATAGCAGCGGTAATTATTTTAACTCTATATAATTCAGCCTATATTTCTGAAATTTATCGAGGGGGAATTGAAAGTATTCCTGATGGGCAGTGGAAAGCTGCTGAAGTATTTGGATTTAGTGAATTTCAAACTTATAGATATATTGTTCTGCCCCAGGTCTTGAAGAATATTTTGCCGCCGTTAACAGGGCAGTTAGCATTATTAGTCAAGAGTACGGCTTTATTATCTTATATGGCAGTCAATGAATTCTTCAATACGATGATGGGCGTTAATGCTAATACTTTTGCTTATATTGAAGGTTATCTTGTCTTGGCGCTAGGATACTTAATTATTACTATACCAATTTCATTGTCAATTAAATATATGGAACAGAAACTGCAGGTGATAGAATGAGATTAGAATTAAATCAACTTGAGAAGGAATTTGGCGATAAGAAGGTTTTAAACGGATTAGATGTGGATATAGAAGACCATCATATTATCGGAGTTATTGGCCCGAGCGGTGGTGGGAAATCCACTTTATTGCGGATGATTGCTGGATTTGAAAGTATTAGCAGCGGTCAAATTCATTTAAATGATATTAATGTGGGCCAAGAAAAAGAAAAATTGCATAAAAGATGTGGGTTTGTCTTTCAATCCCATCATTTGTTTTTACATTTAACAGTCTTAGAGAATATAACGCTTATTTTAGAAAAAGTACATGGTTATAGCTCTCAAGATGCTGAAGAGAAGGCAATTAGGCTACTCGATCAGTTTGGCTTAAAACAGCATGTCAATAAAAAACCTCAGCAGTTAAGTGGAGGACAATCACAGCGAGTGGCGATTATTAGAGCTTTAGCAATTGATCCTGATGTACTTTTATTTGATGAACCGACTAGTTCCCTTGATCCAGTGTTGACTTATGATGTATTAGAGACTATTTTAGAATTAAAAAAAGAGAAGAAAGATTTCGTGATTGTAACTCATGAGATTGGTTTCGTCAAAGAAGTAGCTGATTATATTGTCTTTATTCATGAAGGGGAAATTGTTGAACACGGGCCAGTAGAAATTGTTGAAGAACCTAAGACGGATCAATTAGATGATTTCTTGTCTAAAGTCTTTAGTTGGACAAATTAAAATTTTCAGAACAAAATAAAACATTTACTAGACACCTTAGAAATTTTAAGGTGTCTTTATCTTTTTGCTAATTGCTAATAGCTTAGACCTCATGACGCAGAGCTAATTGGCCCTAAATTCTTTTAGTTCAGTAGGTAATGACTGTAGATGTAAATCATGTTGCGGATAAGGAATTTCAATATCATGGGATTGAAAAGCTTGCCATATTTTTAAAAAGAGTTCACTTTTAATATTGTCTAGTCCATTTTCAGGGTCAACGATCCAAAATTTTAATTTTAATTCAACGGAACTAGCGCCAAAACCAGTCAGCAAACAAGAAGGTTCTTTGTGACTAGTCACCCTCTGATGCTCTTTAGCAACCTGCTCAATTAGTGCAATTGCTTGTTCAACGTCACTATTATAAGAAATTCCGACTGGAATTTCTAAGCGAATTAGTTTATCGCTATAAGATAGGTTAACAACTTTTTTAGTGATTAGGTCTTCATTGGGGATTAGATATTCTTCACCATTAAGAGTTACAATAGACACAAATCTAGAATTCAAGCTAGAGATTAAGCCATATGTATTATCTATTTCAATCACATCCCCAGGCTTTACGGATTTATCAATTAAAATAATAATGCCACTAATAAAATTAGAAACTATTTTTTGTAAGCCAAAACCAATTCCCACACCAATACCACCACTTAAAACTGTAAAGGCGGTTAAATCAATCCCGATACTGCTTAAAGAAATGATGATAGCAAAGCCAAATACAGTAAATCTAATAACTTTATTAAGTAATACTTTTAGAGATGGAGTCAGACTAGAATTGTTTTTGATTTTTGTTTCGACAAAAGAAGTAGTTTGGCTAGCTGCCCACATAAATAGAGATAAGACAAACAGCCCTTGAATAAGTAATAAGAGTGAAATTCTAATTTCTCCGGTAGTGAAGTCAATATTGTCTAATAATTTGATTGTCCGATCATAAATATTCATAATATTAAGAGTAACAATTGTTAAAATAAAGGCTGAAACTAATCTAATGATGAATGTGTTTTTAAATAAAGAAGACATCAGGCGAATGATTAACCAAGCAGTGAGAATTTCACTAATTATAGTCATTATTTTATAAGGCCAAAAAAAGTTTAGTGCTAAGAATATGTATAATATTAGTAGTAGATTATAAGTTAAGGGTAAGATTAATGATTTTATTAATAGCTTGGACTTTTGATAAATCTTAGATTTTTTATCAGAAGTAACATTATTTAAAAGTGTTGTAAGCTTTAATTTGATTTTTTTGTGAATTACTAAAGTTAGTAATGCTAGTGCTATTAATAATATGATTTGAATTATTTTATCAGTGGTGAAAATATTTTGTTCTACAGTTTTAACAGTTTGACTAACTAGTTGCGGAGTTAATTCAAGATTCAATTATTTTCCTCCTCATTTATTCAGTAATTAATATATAGTATGTGGAGAAAAATAAAATATGAAAGTGAAATTTTAATAGATCCAATCAATTTTAGAAAAAATATACTAATGAAAAACAAGCCATAAAAAAAGGAAATTATAGTTTATTATATAATTTTATCTATATATCAACAATATTTTGTTAAAATCAATTATTTTTTATGACAAACAGTTGTCATAGGGTTATGCTATACTATATTTACAGAAGAAGGAGATAGGAATTATGAAATACGATAGATTATTGCGTTTGACCTCTTTAATAGATTACATATCTTCAGCACCTGGAAAAACGTATCAATTTTATGCTGATGAATTTGGAGTTCACCCTAGGACTATTAGAAGAGATATTGATGCTTTATCTGAGGCGGGGCTACCTGTTGAAACAAGTGCAGGAATTAGATTTATCAATGATATTCAGTTACCTGAAATTGATTTTAATTATAATCAAGCTTTTACTTTAATGATTGCTTTATCTGAATTAAAGAGGTATACCCAATTTGGTGGAGAATTGACTGAGGTTAAAAAGAAATTAAAAGAAACTCTTCCTGATAAATTAGTTGCTATGGTTGAAGAAATAGAAAAGAGAATTGGGATTTATCCTAGCAGACCTGAAATAGCAACAGAAATTTCAGATAAGATGATGCCGATTATCTCTAGTTTGATTAATAATAGAAGAATTAAAATAAATTATTACTCTTTTAGTTCTGATGAAACTACTCAGCGTAAGATTGATCCCTATGCTGTTTTTTTCCGCAGGAGAGATTGGTATTTAGTAGGGTTTTGTCATTTGCGTAATCAATTGAGAATGTTTCGTTTTAGTAGGATTTTAGAATGGGAACATTTAGATCAATATTTTGAATTACCTAATGATTTTGATTTAGATACTTATGTAACAGAATGTTGGGAGTTAATGAGAAATGATCCAGCTGAAATTGAAGTTAAATTTTCTTCTGATGTAGCACAATTGATTTTAGAAACTGAATTTAATAAGCAGGAAGAAAAAGAAAAATTAGCAGATGGTTCAGTTTTATATCGGGTGCAAGTAAAAGGTTGGAAAGAGGTGTTTTTCTGGATTTTATCATTTGGAGGTGATGCAGAAATTATTAGCCCCGATTGGTTGCGAGATAAAGCTAAAGGTGAGGTAGAAAGAATGTTGGAAAAATATAATTAAGTGGAGGTGATTAAATGGCGGAGCAACCAGAAATTTTTCAATTAGCTGCAAGTAATGAAAATAGCTTTTGGGACAAGTTTTTAAAAGAAATAGCTTTTGATGGTTTGACGCCCTATTATAAAATTCAACAAACAGGGATTAGAGAAGGAACTAGTCTAGGGGAGCATGTTTTAGCTGGTGATATGCTAATCGAAGAACTCAAAGATATTTGTGATTTAACTCCATTAGAAGAAAAGATTTGCTTGGCAGCTTATACTGTACATGATATGAACAAAACAGAAAAGTTTTCTCAAAAAAATCTGCCTATCAAAAAAGCTAGTGACCAAGATATTTTAGATGAGTTAGCAAGAGTAAACTTCTTAGATATTTTTCCAGATGCAGAAAAGTATATTAAAGAGATTGGGTTTCTAGTGAGAAATCATTCGCAGAAATATCATACTATGGAAGGTATGATAGCAGGTAATAAACAAGAATTCAAATTAGAAAAGTCTCGAGTAGAAGAATTATTAGAGCTGATTAGAGGGGTTGATGTAGCTGATTTATCAAAAGAATTTAGTGAAGAATACCAAAAAGACAAGTTCTTATCTCAAATCAATTTAATCACTGATAATCAGTATCAACTGGTTAATCATAGAATTTCAGAACATAGAGGGATATTAACTAATATAATTCATAATGCTGTTAGCCAATATTTGCAGCAAGAATATGATTATCACCCTCTTTTTATTTATCCAGAAGGTATTTATTATTTAACTGCTCATCCAGTTCAATTTGATAAAGAAGAATTTGAGAAACTAGCAGATAGAGTAGAAACAGAAGTAAATCAGTTGGTCAGGGGTAAGTTTGCTGATTTTATTAATTCTACTCGGACTGGAATTAAAGTTGATACAAAATGCTTAGAATTAGAAGTTCCTTTTCCTAAAATATTAGAAATAGTTGATAATCGAATTCACAGCAGAGATTATAGTAGCAAAGATAATCAGCATACTAAAACTTGGGATAAGGTAGTTAAGAATACTGAAGATTTAGATGAAAAGACAACTGATGAATATAAAGATTTTTTCACTCCTTTAACTGATAAAGAATTTAATGAAGAAGAACTCTATACTGCAGAATTGATTAGAGCTTATTATAACTTTTTAAGATTGGATCAATTTAAATTGAATTCTTCTCAAGCATGGTCTAGAATTTATAGTTTATTAGATGTTGAAGAACAGACAGAATCTTCTTTTGAATTATTGAATGGATTAGATGCCGTTTATTATCGTCCTTATGTCTTGGCGCGATATTTAATATTAGAAAAAGATTTAACTTATGAAAAACTATATCAGTTAATTAAAGAGGCTGGCAGTAAATTGGTAACTGAACTGCATGATGAAGATAAAGAATCACTATTCAAGCGATATATTTATCGGGTTTTGAGTATTGACGGTCAGAATTTTTCTTCTCGAGAAGAGTTTAAGCAGAATTTTGAGTATTATTTAGATAAACCGCAGCAGCAATGTTCAACTTGTGGTTTAGATTATGATGTTGATGACTGGATGTCGGCTGACGTCCCCAATAATATTAAAGTACAGTTTTTTTCTAATCGTTTAGTTGGGGGAAGTGGTGAACCGAAGAGGAACATCTGTAAAATTTGTAATAAACAATTCATATTAGAAAAATTAAATTTCACAGCTTATTCTCAGACAGATACTTTTTATCTTCATTTTTATCCTCAAGGTTATTATTCTGATCTTTTTCTTAATTCATTTAGACATACATTGAATAAATTACGAGAGCAAGATAATAGAGCAATTATGCTTAAAAATGATCAAATTATTATTGACCAGTTAAATAAGAAAGTAGATTGGGAATTAGATTTAAAATTTAGTCAAACTAAATCAAATGGTAATCCTTTGCCGCAACATTCAAAAGTAGTAGGTAATATTATTACTTTACCGTTAAATTGTCCTAGAGATAATAATACCGAGAGGTTTATTTTTGCTTTACAGCAAATCCTAATTTGGATGAGATACTTTAATTTCCGGGCTGTACTTTCTGAATCTCCGGTGCCACCACTGGCTGCAAATGAATTTGATGCTTTATATTTAGATAACTTGCCTTTTAGTTTAGCCGGAATCGTTGGGGGGCAGAATTTAACTAGCCAAGAAGTAGAAAAATTATGGGCTAATGTAAAAGATTTTTATGCTATTTCTAGCAGAGTAGATGAGGGAACTGACCGTTCAAAAGTTTATGCTCAATTGCTACGAACTGCTAATGATGATTTACGAGAATTATTCTTTGTTTTAGATAGATTGATTATTAAAAAAGCAGATAATGCAAGAGAAGAACTTAGTATTTCAAGAGATGTATTAACTAGATTAGAAAATATTATTAAGCGAGGAGGGAACTATATGCAATCAGCAGAAGTGATAGAAAAATTAGGTAAGTTAGCTGGCGAGTCTTATATTAAGGGGAGTACTTACAAGAGGAATTCTTTACTTAAACCACTTGATATTATCTTTGATCTATTAGAACGACGGAGTGAATACTTGGATTTAGAAACTGTATTTGCTACTGCTGTGCAGCAAATATTTGATCACATTAGTAGAGTTTCTCCTGATGATAGAAAGCCAGGGGATACTAAATACCAAAAGATTGAAAACTTTGTTGATGTATTTGCAGAAGAATTATTAGATGAAGTTTATGAAAATAAGGTTAATCAGCTAATTTCTGATCAAAAGATTATTAAATCTGCTTATCTATTTTATTATCGCAAGGCAACTAAAAATAATTAATTTTAATATTTAAAGAGAAAAGGGAGGAGAAAAGAATGGATTTATTAGAGCAATATGATGACTTTTTAGTCGATGAATATCAAAATTTTCCGCAGAGTAATTATGTTAATATTTTATTGTTGAGAAAGACAGAGTCAGAAACTATTTTTAGAACAGAAAATGAAGGTGGATTAACAAAAGAATTTATCCGTATTGGAGATAGTGAAGAAACAACGCAGAGAGTAGTTATGACTAAACGTAAACAAGTAGCAGTTGAAAGAAGAACAGGTAGAGAACTACTGCGTAAGCATGACCAGCTATTTGAAGGAGATAAGGGAATTTGTGCTTTGAATAGAAATACTCCTTGTGGTGAGTGTATTGACTGCATGTTATATGGTTTTGCTGCTGGTGGCGGGGGAGCTCAAAAAGCAAGAGTAATCACTAATGATGCTTACTCTTTATTAGCCGCTAAAAAGATTACAGATAAAAGGACATTTAATGCTTTATATGATGATGGGACAATGCGGGATCCTGAAACAGGAGAAGCTTCAGCTAGTTTAGGAGAAGTTGAATATATAAAACCTGAAACTCATTTTATTGACGTCCAAACGCTTAAGGATGTGACCAAAGAAGAGTTTATCTATGTTTTAGGTAATATTTTAAGAAGTTTTCGTTATGGGGCTATTTCTTCTAAAATTGGAAAGATGAAAAATTACTTATTAGGTATTTATTTTAGTGATTGTGAATTGGCTAGTAATTTAGAATTAACTCAAGAGATGAGTCAAGAAATAGATAGTACAGAATTTCCTTTGGCAACTGCAGAAATAAAAGAATTAGCTAAAGAAAAAATGAAGGAATTAACTTCTGATGTATTTGGGAGAGTGCAGATGATGTCTGATGATGAATTAACTGAGTTATTAGCAGAAACTCAGAATATTTATCAGTCTTCTGAGCAAGTTAAAGATTTGTTAGAGACTGCTACAGAAAAATATTAAATTTAAGTGGGTCAACTTTGCTCTTTGTAGTTGGCCCACTTAAGCAAAAAAATATTTAAAATGCATTAAGAGCGTGGAGGTGACTTAAATATGGTAGCAGAAGATAAATTATATTATATTGAATTTGAATTATTAGAGAACACTTTTTTTGCTAGTCGAGAGATATACAATTACTATGAAACAGAAGCGGTAATTGGTCATTTTGCTTTAGCCTATGCTTTAGGTCTTTGTCAAAGCCCTTATACTCCTACTAAAAAGCCCTTATATCAAGAACATTTTACTGAGCTAAATGAAAAAGGGATTTATATAACTCCAGCTACTGTAATGGGAGACGTTGAATTTGTGATTCAAACTTTTAATACTTTAAGTGATAGCTATTGGTATCAATTTAAAAGTAATGCAGTAGAAACAGATAGAAATAAGGGTAGAACTTATGCCTCGAATTTTCCTCAACAGGGTAGAGCTAAAATGTTAGCGGTAGGTAATAAGTTTAGTTTTTATTTGTTAAGTAAAGAAACTATAAGTTTACCTCGTTATATGAGGTTAGGTAAATTTATGAGTAAAGCTAGATTAGAGATAACAGAAGTAGATTATCAGATTAAAGAAGTAGAAGAAAAAAAGATTAATAGAGTTTTAAGCCCATTGGATTTAGATGAAGAAACTGAACTTCATAGTTATGATACAATTAATATTCGTCCCACTCCATTAATTAAGAATAGTATTCTTAGTGGGCCAATGTTGTATATTTCTGATAATCAAGATTATCTACCCCTAAATATGAATTATGAGGTGTAAAATATGATTGAGTTAAATTTAAAAGAAGATTATGAAGTTGTAGCCCAAAATAATCCTTTTGATTTAAAATATACTCCTTTAAAGCATCAACTAAAAACTTATCAAGCGCTACAAGATAATCAAATAGTAATTAATTTGCATAATACAGGGACCGGAAAGACATTAGCTTCTTTATTATATTTATTTGATTTGGAGTCTAAGATGGATAATGTTTTGTTTATTGCTCCTACTAATGAATTGATTTATCAACATACTCAAGATATAAAAGATTTTATTAGTGAAAATGATTTAAAATATAATGTGATTAATATTGATGCTAGTAGATTAAAAAAGTTGACTTCGCAGGCGAAAAGGAATGGCGATAAGTTACATCGGTTATTAAAAAATCCTTTAGAGTTTGCAGAAGAATTAGATTTAGAATTTAATAATAAAGATTATCCTTTTGTGTTTGTAACAAATCCAGATATTTTCTATTATGCTCTTTATTTTCAATATCATCATATTGATCAAAGAAATTTATGTCAAGATTTTGCTACTTTGTTTTCTTATATTGTGATTGATGAGTTTCACTATTATAACTCTAAACAATTTGCTAATTTCCTTTTCTTTTTTGCTCTTTCACAGGAGTTCGGCTATTTTGAGCAAAATAGAAAAATCTGTTTGTTATCTGCTACCCCAGCTCAATATGTGATTGATTATTTAGATAGATTAAATTTGAATCAAAAAATAATTGATTTAGAAGAGGAAAGTGAAGAGAAAATTCAAACTTTAACTACAGCTAAGGTGGAAATGATTGCTGGTAATTTAATTGAAGAACAGGAATTAGTAGAGAAAAAGACTTTGAATTATTTAGAAAAAGGATTAGAAGGAGTAGTGATTTCTAATTCTTTAGCGAGAATTAACAAATTATTTTCTGATTTAGACTATGAAAACAAAGAAAGAATTACTGGCCCTCAGAGCAGACAAGCTAGAGAAATAGCAAGCAAAAAAGATTTGATTTTAGCTACTCCTACAGTTGATATTGGTTATAATTTTGCTAAGGATAATAAGCAGCGTCAGAATATAGATTTTGTGATATTAGAGGCTAATTCAGTTGATGAATTGTTACAACGATTAGGGAGAGCAGGGCGAGTATTAGGTAAAGAAATAAAAGATTGGGCAAGTAAAATTTTAATATTAATTGATGGTAATAGTTATAATTTATTAGTGGATGAACTAGAAAATAGGGAGTATCAAAGAAAAGAATTTGCTGATTTATTAGTAGAATTGAATGCACCACCGCAAAAAAAGGAGTTTGTGCAGTATATAAAATCTTATGCTCTATTGGAATCTTTTTATCCTTTATATAAGATGTACTGTACTATGCCTGATCATATTAAAGAGTATATAGAAAAATTATTTGAAAGTTTAAGAGAAGTATTTAATGGGAATAAGAGTTTTCGTCAACTATTAGGAATTACTAGCAAATTTCGCCATCAGCAACAAGTAGCAGAGCAGGGAGAAGAATTAAGCTTAAATGATTATCAAGATTTTTGCTATTGGTTTGAAAACAGAACTTATTCTGAAGAAGTAATTAAAGAATATACCCAAAATCCAGGTATCACAGAAAAAGTAAAGCAATTTGTTAAGCAAGAGTATGCTACTAAAAAAAGTTTGTTTAATTTTCGTGATTCATTCACTGGTCCGCAAGCAGTAATTTATGACCCACGGGATATTTTTGCTACTGATCAAGTAGTTACTTATAATTTATTACATATAATTAGAAATTATAAGTATACGCTATATTCATCAGCTAAAAAGTTTAAAGAACAAGTATTTACTAAAAAAGAGGGAGATTTTTATATCGAGGTCGAAGATTTTAGAGAGGAAAAAATAGATTTGTCTTATAGACTTAAAGTACCTTATCCAGGCTTATTTAATCAAGTAGAAGAAATAAGATACCAAGAATTCTTTGAAAGTAAATTTTGTAATCGCCCAGTTGCATTACCAGGGCTTGAATTAGTAAGTAATACTTCATTAGATCCAGAAATTATTGAATTTTTTAAAGAAGAGTTCATTTCAATGTTTATTGTTAGTAATAATTTAAATTCTAAACTTTATAGTTCAGTAAAAAATAGTGCTGTTTATCCAGTGAAATTAGAAGTAGTATTTCCTAACTATACTAGTCAAGAATATAGAATGATTTTAGGAACAGCTGCTTTTTTAGTTTATCCCGAAATGGAAAGAGCAATTTATGCTGCGAAAAATCAAGAAGATGAATCACCAGTTATTATTTAAAAAGGGGGCAGATAATGTTTTATAGTGTAATAGTTCGTTTTAGACCAAGAAAAGATATTTATTTTAAGTATCATCCTAGTGAAAGTTTGCATGGTATGCTATTTCATATGATTAAAGAAAGAGATGAAGAAGAGGTAGAAGTTTTGCATGATGGATATGATAGTAAACCATTTACTATCTCTCCAATCATTCCTTATCCGAGCTGGAAACATGGAAAAAGATATTTAAAAAAAGGAGATAAACATTTTTTTCGAATAACTTTTTTAGAAGATAATTGGTATAAATTATTTATGGAATATTTTTTATATTATCAAGATAGACTAAAATTAAGGGGAAGTCAAATTGAGATAATCGAAGTTTTAACTAATTCTAATGAAGATAAGAAATGTAATTCTATTACTACTAAAAAACTAAGAGAAAATAGTCAAGCGCGACAGAAAATCAAGTTTAAAATTCATTCAACAACTACTTTTAGAGATGGAGATAAACATATTGTTTTTCCTATACCTAATTATTTGTTTAATAGTTTATATAGTAAGTGGGAAGAATTTAGCTCAGAAGAATTAATTGTAGAGAGAGAGGATTTTAATCATATCTATGTATCACGATATGAATTAGAATCTGCTATGGAACAATTTAGTGATTGTCCAATTAAAGGATTTAGAGGGGATTGTGAATATGAATTAGATGCTAATTTGAGTGAAGATAAAATTAAGGATATAAATTTATTAGCTGATTTTGCTTTTTATAGTGGAGTAGGATATAAAACTACTATGGGCTTAGGACAAGTAGCTAGACTTAATAAATAATTTAGATTTAATACAGGAAAAAGAGTATAAATATTGAAATAATATTATAGGTTAAAAATGAAAATATTATTTCCGAGAGTCGTTGTATGCCTTAAAACCCCTAGGGTTGCTCGGAAGAGAAGTATAACAGAGAATGATGGAGTATAATAGAGATAAATCAATTTAATGATTTTGGTTTTGGAAATGGATTTGGAGGTGATAAGATCAAAATTGATAGGTGTTCGGAAATGTTTATTTTAAGTCAGTCTAGGCAAGGGATCAGAATGGGTACAGTTTAAATACTTATAATTCCGCTTAAGGAATTGAAACAAAGTACTTTATAAGGACATTCTTTATAATCATCACGTTTAAATACTTATAATTCCGCTTAAGGAATTGAAACAAAGATTTATAACCTAATAATCTTAATTCATAGACTGTTTAAATACTTATAATTCCGCTTAAGGAATTGAAACAATTTCTGAATTTGGCGGAATATTTATCAACATGAGTTTAAATACTTATAATTCCGCTTAAGGAATTGAAACCGTTGCCATCATCATCTTCAAAATCATTTTTCATAGTTTAAATACTTATAATTCCGCTTAAGGAATATAAAATTATTATTTATATTTCAAAGATTCTCCCATATGGGAGAATCTTTGAGTTTTTTGTATTTTTATTGACAAACACTTGTCACGAGGTTATGTTATATTATTTTTAAGGAAAGTGATAATATGCAGCAAAGAGTTTATGCCCCTTTATCAGCTTTGAATGCTTATAATTATTGTCCGCATCGAGTATATTTAGAATTTGTTTGTGGTCAATGGAAAGATAATGATCATACGATAAAAGGAATTTTGAATCATGAGCGTGCACATTCAGGTGAAAAAAGATATGATGGGAATAGGATTCAGACTACTCAAGTTTATATTAAATCAGATCGTTATCAGTTAGTAGGGAAGGTAGATATTGTAGAAGAAAAAGAAGATGAAATATATCCTGTTGAATATAAAAAGGGTAAGGCGGGTCAATGGACTAATGACCATCTACAACTGTGTGCTCAAGCGATTTGCTTAGAAGAACAATTAGAATTAGAAATAGAAAAAGGGTATTTATGGTACTTTAATAGCAGAAGTCGGGAAGAAGTTTATTTTGATCAAGAGTTAAGAGATGAAACTATTTGGACAGCAAAGAAAGTATTAAATATAATGAAGAATAATTTAATTCCTCCCAAAGAATATACTTCTCGTTGTAAAGGTTGTAGTTTGCAAGATATTTGTTTGCCACAAGAAATATCTAAACTAAATAAAGATATGTAAGGGAGAGTGAAAATATGCCGACGATATATATTACTCAAGAGGATACTGCTTTGCGAAAGAAAGGAGAAAGATTGATTGTAAAAAAAGGGAAAGAAAAAATAGCTGATATTCCCCTGATTAAAGTAGACCAGGTAGTAGTTTTTGGAGAAGCATCTATCTCTGGGTCATTAATTAGCTTATTATCTAAAGCAGAAGTGCCAATTACTTATTTATCGTATTATGGCAAGTATAAAGGAAGGTTAGTTCCTGAATATTCTAAAAACTCTTTGTTGCGTATAAAACAGTTTGAAAATTCTAGAAATGAAAAGTCTAAATTAGAATTTGCTAGGCAAATTGTCAAAGGGAAATTAAGTAATATGAGAACTTTATTAATGAGGGATACACGAGGTAATAGATCAAAAGAGGCTAAGAAAGCTTGTGATAAACTAAAAAATATTATTGATAAATTAAGTGAAGTTAATGATATAGAAAAACTGCGAGGTTTTGAGGGATTAGGGTCTAGACATTATTTTAGTCAGTTTGATAGTGTATTAAATAATGAATTTGAATTTAGTGGTCGTAACAGGAGACCACCTCGAGATCCAGTTAATTGTTTATTGAGCTTTGGATATTCTTTGCTTTTAAATGATGTATTAACTGGATTATATTTAGTTGGGTTTGATCCATATATAGGATTTTTTCACTCTAATCAATATGGTAAACCGTCTTTAGCCTTAGATTTGATGGAAGAATTCAGACCTGTAATTATTGATTCAGTTGTTAAAACTATGATTAATAAGAAAATAGTAAGCCAGAATGATTTTAAGGAAGTATGCGGTACAGTTAAAATGAAAGACAATTTAAGAAATGATTTTTTAGAACAGTATGAAAAAAGATTAAGAACTAAATTTACTCATCCTATATTTGAATATGAAATTAATTGGCGGCGATGTATTGAATTACAGGCTCGATTAATTAGTAAATTTATTAATGAAGAAATTTCAGAGTATCCTCCTTTGGTGGTGAAATAAATGTTTGTATTAATTTCATATGATATTTCTGATGATAAAAGAAGAACTAAAATACATAAGACTTTAAAAGATTTTGGAACTTGGATTCAGTATAGTGTTTTTGAGTGTGAATTAAAGGAAAAAGAATACTTACAATTAAGATATAGGCTAAAGAAAAAAATAGATATTACAGAGGATAATATTAGATTCTATTTTTTGTGTAAAAAGTGCCAGGATAAGATAGAAAAAATTGGAGATCAGAATAGCCCAATTGAAGAGTCAGTCATTTTATAGTTAATTGCATATAAATTCTAAGGTAATAATTAATTTATTTGAGTGGACTTCTAACTTTGTGGCTTATGTTACAGCTAGATAAAAAAGAGCAGGCAATTAAATATATTGAATCTATAAATTAGAAAAGCGTAAAATTTCGCATCGGATTTTAAACTGAGGTAGGAGAAAATCAGCAGTTAGAATGGAAAGAGATTTTTAGCAAAAATCATACAGAAGATGATAATTTTGATATCTAGTTTGATTCTTACTCCACTATATAGTGGAGTTTTTATTTTTTTAGCGAAAAGAGTCTAAAATGAGATAAACGAGAAAAAAACGAGATTTATAAGAAATGGAATAGAGAATTAAATAGTATAATATAAGTATATTTTAAAGCAGGCTTAATTTTGACGAAAGGAGGGTTAAACATTTGCAAAATAATAATGTAAAAGTATTCAAATCAAGGTAAAAACCTTTTAATTTGTTGCCTAAATATAGGGGACCTTATGTTTAGGAGGTGATAGAATGAAACATTTTAAAAACTATAAAAAATTAATCCAAATATTAAAAAAGAAGGTGGTGAAAATCCTGCTTATAGCAAAGACTATGTATATTCCAGATACAGGAAAAGGTTGTTGGAAATCGCTTAATAATTATAACCTGATAAAAAGAATCAATTTTCAAATAGCTTATATAGGGCAAAACACCACGTAGAGAAAGGACTTTGCCTAGAATGTAAAATTTAGAGACGGGTAATAACTGTATCTTTCTAGTACTTTGAGATTGTAAATATTAAGGGCAGTAAGGAAGATTATAATCAAGCGATTATACCTAACACGATCTAATCCTCTATAATTGTGGTCTATGTATAGTTTTGCATAGGTTTTTATAAGCAGGTAAAATAATGAATAATAATAAATTTAAGATTTTAGGAATTTTAATTTTAGCTTTGACAGTGCTTTTTACTTTAACTGCATGTAGTAGTGGTGGAAATAAGAGTAGTAATGTAGAGAAGACAACAGTAACATTAGAAGGAGTATATTCGGCTGATCATGCTGAAGATTTTACAGTAGCCTTAGGCGATGAAGGAACTTACACATTTGCTGCAGCAGATTATTCAGCTGCTGATGCTAAACTGGAGGCTACAGTAACGGTTTCTAAAAATCAGAATACTATTGAATTGGTCAGTTATCCAACAACTGTAGATGAAGGAGAATATACTGTAGGAGAGATAAGCCAGAGCAAAGCAGCTAAAGTAGTATTTTCAGCAATTGATTTTAATGCTGAAGTAAATACTGAAGAAGAATTTGAGCAAGCATTAAAAAATCCTGCAGCAGATGAGATTACTATTACAGCACAAATGATCAGTTCTTTTGAATTTGATCAAAATGTTAGAGATTTGACTATTTATGGTCAGAATAATAGTCTTGATGGCAATCTAAGCATAGGTGATGGTGAAACAAGTATTATTGTTACTGTTAAAAAACTCGAAATAACAGGAACCTTAACAGTTGATGTTAGTCAGGGAGATCTTAATATTTCTAGATCTACTTTAAATGATGTAGAGATCAACTCAGTTGGTTCTGAAAGTTTCAATATGATTGACAGCAGTGCTAATAATGTAAATGTTAATTCCACAGCTCAGAATGCTTCTGTTAATTTTTTTGGTAGTGCTGTTAACAATGTAAGGATAGATGCTCTTAATACAAGAGTAGGAATGTCAAGAGGGAGTAGTGCAAATAATGTAGAAGCTAACCAGCAGGCAGATATAATAGGAGATAATGCAGTAGATGGTGTTGGCAGTGTAAATGGAAATGCAGCAGACCAGGTTAATCAGAATCCGGATGAAACTGCAGATGAGCCTGACTTAGGTGATAATGGAGATACAGAAGACCCAACAGGATTAGAGCTAAGTGTTATTGATGTTTTTGAATATCATTTTATGGTCAAAGTAACTGATCGGTCGACTGGAGAAGCTCTGCTGGATTTAAGCAAATCAGAGTTTACTCTCTATAAAAATGGGGAAGAATATCTAATTGAAAATATGGAATATGAAAATATACTAGGACATCCAGATTATTATACTGTTTATCCGACTTGGTCCTATAGTCCTATTTTAGGTTATGATGTAAGAGTACCCGAAGGAAATTATACTTTAAACTTTAGCCGAGATGGATTAGGAAGTGCAAGTGTCGATTTTACTAATACAATAGAAGTAACAGTTGAAGATCCATATGCTACTGCTGTGATAATTAATGGAACAGCAAAAGAGCGTCAAACTTTAACTGCAGGCTATATTTACAACAGTAGTGATGCTGGTCATCCAGAAGCGGAAACAAGTCCAATCATTAAATGGTACAAATCGGATTTGGTTGATGGTAGTTATACAGAAATGACAGGGGACAATATAGTTGAAGGAGCTTACACTTTAACTGAAGCTGATATTGATCAGTATCTTAAAGTAGGTATAATTGTTCAAGATACAGCCGGTAATACTGGTTCAGAAATGTTTAGTGATCCATTTGGGCCTATAAATAATTTTAAAGAGCTACCTGAAGCGGTTGATTTAAATATTACTGGAACAGCTGTAGTAGGAGAAACAATAACTGGAAGCTATACCTATGTGCCAAGTGATTATGGTTATCCAGAAGACGAAAGTCAATATGCATGGTATCATTCAAATTCGTCAGATTACTTGGGAACTATTATTGATTCTGCTTTTGGTTTTACTACAGCCGATTCGTCTAATATAAGTTATGTTCTGCAGCCAGAGGATATTGGTAAATATATTTTCTTAACTATTACTCCAAAAGATGATAGAACTGAAGGTGATGGAAGCGGTTATACGGCTGCTTCTGTAGAAGAGGAAATAGTTTTTGGACCTGTAGCTGCGGCGGGGATTTCCGAAGTTGATGTAAGTATTACAGAAGGTAGTGCTGTTTTTAGCTATAGTTTTTATGAAGATTATGATAAAAGCTCAGAGATTTCTTATACTGAAGCAGTTTCAACTTATGGAATGAGTACTGCAGCTTCGACTATTACCCTAACTAACACCGAGAGTGGTGAGACAACTGCCTCAATTGATTTTGATGAAGCTGGAGTTATTGGGGGGTTAGTAACTTACGAGAATCTCGCTGCAATAGATACAGTATTTAGTGAAGATTTTTTGAGCTGGTCTTTACCTCCTAATAAGGTTATTATTGATACGGTAGGTAATTATACTGGTTTTCCGTGGAGTATGACTTTTGAAGTTGGCTTAGAGGAAAGCGATATAGCAGCTTTTATGAATGGACTTGGTTTAATTACAACTGAAATAACATCTAAGGAAACTCATTATAATATAACAGTAGATTCTACCTCAATGATTCCAGCAAATAACCCGATTTCTGGGAATACAACTTCAATTACAGATCAGGTAACAGTTGCTGAATTTATGGGAAATATTAATTTTCCTATTGCTTCTTCCTATAAAATAGCTAATTCTTCAACTATTACTGGTGAATTTGCAAACTGGGATTTTGATAGTATTACTGCTAAAAATGATACTGATAATCTAGCTGAGGATGATCTTTTATTAGTAAAAGCTGTTGATGGAACTTTAAGAGGATATTATATTAATGTAGTTGAAAGTGTATCTTAATTTTTTAGAGACAGCCCCCCTCCTGTTAAATTTGACTAATTATGTCAAAAATACGGGGGGGGCTGTCTCTCCTAAACTAATTAAAAGAGGTAGTATAATTCAATTGAATGATGACCAGTTAAAATTGAGTTGTTAGTAGACTCTTTCTTTTGGAATGGTTGAGATTTTTCGAAAGTGCTACTGATGAAAAGAATATAAAAGAAACTATAGAATATTTCACAGAAGATGAGGTAGAAGACATAAAGAAAAATTGCATTAGAAAATTAAATAAAAATTAATCTTGAAAAGACTTGACATTAGTAAATATATTATTTATAATCAAAGTAAGTTAGATATAATTTTATTAGTTAACAACTTAATTCAAGGTTTAAAATAAGTTTTATATAATTTTTTAACATATAACTTTTTAAATTAATAATTACAATTAAATACTAAGGATATAACCTTTATAACTAATATAAGAATCCACAGTCTGGGGACAAGACTACGTGGATTCTTTTTATTTCTTTACTTAATTCAAACCTTAAATTAAGACTAAAATTAAGTTTATAATTTTATAGGGAGTGATAATTGTGGAAGTAAAAAATTCATTTTTGATTAGAGATTTAAATTTGGCTAATATTTATAAATTAATTCATAAATTAGGTCCAATATCGAGAAAAGATTTAGCTGATAAAACAGATTATAGTTCTGCTACTATCTCTAATCATGTTAAAACTTTAATCAAACAAGATTTTGTATTAGAAACTAAAAAAGGGACCTCAACTGGAGGCAGGAGACCAGTTTATTTAAAAACAAATCCTGAAAAGGGATATATGTTTAGTATTGATATTGAGGTCAATCAAGTAAAAATAGTGTTATTTAATTTAGATTTAAAAATAGTAATGAAAAATATAATTCCAATTACTAATAAGAGTAATTCTGAAGAAGTAATTGATAATATATTTAAGGAAATTGATAGTATAATTGCTGAACGTGATTTAAATGTGCAAGAAATTTTAGGTATTGGCATAGCAGTTCCAGGCTTGATTGATAAGGAAGAAGGGGTTTTGAAGTTTGCTCCTAATTTGACTTGGTCTGATTTGAAAATTTGTGAATTGTTTAAGAATAAATACAATTTGCCAATCATTTTAGAAAATGAAGCTAATGCAGCAGCAATTGGAGAAAAAGATTTTGTTTATCCAGATAGTAATAATTTAGTTTATGTGTCTATCAATGAAGGGATAGGATGTGGCGTTATTTTTAATAACGAACTATATAAAGGAGCAAGTGGAAATGCTGGTGAATTTGGTCATATAATTATTGACCGTAGTGGTCCTAAATGTCATTGTGGTAATAATGGCTGTTGGGAGTCTTTAGCTTCCGAAAATTATATAGTTGAACAAGTTTCTGAAAATAATAATTTAACTAAGAAAGAAATTTATCATCAGGCGCAAGCAGGAAATGAAGAAGTTATTAATGTGCTCAATAGAACAGGCCAGAATATAGGAGTTGGAATTAGCAATATAATTAATAGTCTAAGTCCAGAGCTAGTAATTATAGGAGGTGGTATTACAGCAATCAAAGATTATATTTTTAGTGATATAATGATGATGGTGGAAGAAGAAGCGTTAGAAGTATCATATGATAAATCAGAAATCAAATTTAGTGAATTAGAAAATTTAGCTACAGTATATGGTTTAGCTAGTTTGATCTTTAATGAAAAATTAGTATTTTCTAAATAATAATCATAATAGCAGTTTAAACTGCTATTATGAGGAAAAATTTTTAGTAACTTAATTTAAGCCTTAAATTAACTAGAGGCAAAAATAATAAGGAGGAGATAAGATGGATAAGTTTTTTTCAAAGATTTCAAAAATAAAGTATGAAGGAGTAGATTCTGATAATCCGTTATCATTTAAATATTATAATCCAGAAAAAAAGATTGGGAATAAGACAATGGCTGAGCATCTAAGATTTTCAGTAGCTTATTGGCATACCTTAACTGAAGATGGTAGTGATCCTTTTGGAGTAGGGACAATGCAGCGTTCTTGGGATGATATTAATGATCCGATGCAATTAGCCAAAACAAGAGTCAAAGCAGCTTTTGAATTTATGGATAAATTAGGAGTAGAATATTTCTGTTTTCATGATCGCGATATTGCTCCAACAGGAGATAGTTTAAAAGAAACTAATCAAAATTTAGATGAAATAGTAGAATTAATTAAAGAAATGATGGATCAAACAGGAATTGATTTATTATGGGGAACATCTCAGTTGTTTGTAGAACCTAAATATATGCATGGGGCGGCAACTTCTCCTAATGCTGATGTATTTGCTAGAGCAGCAGCTCAAGTCAAAAAAGCAATGGAAATAACTAAAGAATTAGGTGGCGAAAATTATGTCTTTTGGGGAGGACGTGAAGGATATCAAACCCTATTAAATACAAAAATGGGATTAGAACAAGATAATATGGCTAGATTCTTTGAAATGGCAGTTGATTATGCTGAAAAAATAGGATTTGACGGTCAGTTCTTAATTGAGCCGAAGCCTAAAGAGCCAACTAAACATCAATATGATTTTGATGTAGCAAATGTATTAGCATTTTTAAGAAAATATGGATTAGAGGATAAATTCAAGATGAATATTGAAGCTAACCATGCTACTTTAGCAGGACATGATTTTCAGCATGAATTACATTATGCTAGAGCGAATAATGTAATTGGGAGTGTTGACGCTAATCAAGGAGATAAATTGATAGGTTGGGATACTGATCAATTCCCTACTGATATTTATGCAACTACCTTAGCAATGTATGAAATATTAAAAAGTGGTGGTTTAGAACCAGGAGGACTTAATTTTGATGCTAAAGTAAGAAGACCTTCCTTTAAACCAGAAGATTTATTCCATGGTCATATTGCAGGTATGGACACATTTGCTAGAGGATTAGAGGTAGCACATAAATTATTAGAAGATAAAGCTCTCGAAGATTTTGTAGAAGAAAGATATAGCAGTTATCAAAGCGGAATTGGAAAGAAAATTGTTGCTGGAGAAACTAGCTTTGAAGAGTTAGCAGAATACACGAAAGAAAATCAAATTGTTAATTCTTCAGGTCGACAAGAAATGTTAGAGAGTATTCTTAATCAGTATTTAATAGAAAGTTAATGAAATTCTGGAGGTGTTAAAATGGAATATTTGTTGGGACTAGATGTAGGTACTAGTGGAGTTAAAGCTTTACTCACCTCTCAAACAGGAGAAATTATAGCTGAAGGTACAGAATCGTATCCTTTAGCGACTCCCCAATCAGGTTGGGCAGAACAGAACCCCAAAGATTGGTGGGAGGCTACTAAGAAAGTAATTAAACAATTGATAAATGATAGTGATATTGATGCCAAGCAAATAAAGGGGATTAGTTTTTCAGGACAGATGCATAGTTCAGTCTTTTTAAATGATGAAATGGAAGTTATTAGACCAGCAATCTTGTGGAGTGATACAAGAACAACTAAACAGTGTCGAGAAATCGAAGAAAAAGCTGGTGGATTAGAAGAATTAATTGGACATGTATCTAATCCTGCTTTAGAAGGATTTACTGCTCCCAAAATATTATGGTTAAAGGAAAATGAACCATCTAACTATGAAGAAGTTAATTATGTTTTGATGCCTAAAGATTATATTCGTTATAAACTAACAGGAGAAATTCATACAGAAGTTTCAGATGCAGCAGGTACTTTACTACTTGATGTGGGAGCAAAAGACTGGGACTTAGAGTTAGTAGATAAATTAGAAATTGATCCGGATATACTTCCGCCAGTGATTAATTCAATAGATATAGTAGGACAAGTACAAGAAGATGTAGCCCAAGAAATAGGGCTTAGTAGTCAGACTTCGGTAGTAGCTGGGGGAGCTGATAACGCTTGTGGTGCAGTGGGTAGTGGGATTGTTGAAGAAGGAAGAGTGATGGTTAGTATAGGTTCTTCTGGTACTGTAGTAGCTCAAACTAATAATCCTAGTGCTGACGAAGAAGGACGAATGCATTTATTTAATCATGCTCAGCCTAATAGTTGGTATCTGATGGGAGTCATGTTATCTGCTGGAATGTCTTATCGTTGGTTAAAGGAAGATTTATATAATGACCAATTTGAATATGATAAATTAAATCAATTAGCTGCTGATGTAGACCCAGGTAGCGAGGGATTAATCTTTCTTCCTTACCTATACGGAGAAAGAACTCCTCATGCTGATGCTAATGCCCGTGGAGTTTACTTTGGAATTTCAGGCAAACATTCACAGGGGCATTTTGTCCGTAGCTTATTGGAAGGAGTTAGTTTTGGTTTAAAAGATTCATTAGAACTGATTAAGGAACAAGGAGTAGAAATTGATGAAGTAAGAGTAATTGGTGGAGGGGCTAAAAGTGATCTGTGGCAGCAAATTTTAGCAGATATTTTAGGAGAAGAAATTAGTTTATTAAATATAGAAGAAGGACCTGCTTTTGGGGCTGCATTAATAGCAGGAGTAGGAGTAGGAATCTATGATGATTTTGCAGAAGCAACTAGTAATATTCTGAAAATTGAAAAAACTGTAGCACCAATTTCTGAAAATTCTGATAATTATGAAAAATACTATAATCTATATAAGCAGTTGTATACTAGTTTGAAGGATGATTTCAAGGACTTAGCTCAAGTTTAATGGAGGTGGTAGTTTTTATTAATCTATTTAGAAGATTAAATTTGTTTGCTTGAATTAATAATTGATTAATTTAAACCTAAAGGGGGAACTATTTATGAATATTAAGAAAATTCTAACATTTGCTTTGGTTTTGACAATGTTATTTGGAGTTACTACAGTTACTAATGCTGGGATGTTTGATTGGCTTGGTGGCGGAAGTGATGATGAATTAGTAATTGGTTTTTCCATGGATAATTTAAGACTTGAAAGATGGCAAAAAGATAAGAAAGCTTTTGTTAAGCAAGCAGAAAAATTAGGGGCTAAAGTGAAAGTTTTATCTGCTAATAGTAATGACCAAAAACAAGTTTCTCAAGCTCAGAATTTATTAACTCAAGGTGTAGATGTGTTAGTTATAATTCCTCATAATGGTAAAGTAATGGGTAGTGTAGTAGAAGAAGCTCATGCTTCAGGTGTTAAAGTTTTAGCTTATGACCGCATGGTGCAGAATGCTAAAACTGATGCTTATATTTCTTATGACAATGTAAAAGTAGGAGAGATGCAGGCTAAAGCTGTATTAGAAAGACAACCTACAGGGAAATACTTTTTGTTAGGTGGATCTCCTACAGATCCAAATGCTAAAATGTTTAGAGAAGGGCAAATGAATGTTTTGGAACCGCATATAGAGAATGGAGATATAGAAGTTATTGGTGACCAGTGGGTTAAAAATTGGTCTCCTCAAGAAGCAATGAGTATTATGGAAAATGCTTTAACTAGAATCGGAAATGATATTGATGCTGTAGTTGCTTCTAATGATAGTACTGCTGGCGGAGCAATTGAAGCTCTATCAGCTCAAGGTTTAGCTGGAGATGTAGTGATTTCTGGACAAGATGCTACTGTTGCAGGATGTAATAGAATTGTTAAAGACACACAGGCAATGACTATTTATAAGCCGATTAATAAGTTAGCAAAGCAGGGTGCTAAAATGGCCGTTAAATTAGCTAAAGGTAAAGAAGTAAATACTAATGCTAAAGTTGATAATGGGCAAATAAAAGTGCCGTCTTTACTATTAGAACCAATTTTAGTTAATAAGGATAATATGAAAGAAACTATTATTGATAGTGGATATCATACAATGGAAGAAGTTTATAAGGGTGTGCCTAAGAGTAAATGGCCTGAACAGGAATAATTAAAAAGCCATAGTACTAAGAGGGTCAAACCCTCTTAGTACTATAATTTAAGAAAGGAGAGGTCAGCGTGGAATATATATTAGAAACTAAAGATATAATCAAAGATT
The DNA here is from genome assembly GCF_016908315.1 of Halanaerobacter jeridensis. Lineage (GTDB taxonomy): Bacteria > Bacillota > Halanaerobiia > Halobacteroidales > Halobacteroidaceae > Halanaerobacter > Halanaerobacter jeridensis. Next base: position 135,660 of record NZ_JAFBDQ010000002.1, read on the forward strand.
TTCCTGGGGTCAGAGCTTTAGACCATGTTTCATTTCAAGTAGAAGAAGGGGAAATTCATTCTTTGTGTGGAGAAAATGGTGCAGGGAAATCAACTTTGATTAAAGTGTTAAGTGGAGTACATCCCTATAAAAGTTATGAAGGACAAGTGTTACTAAAAGGTACAGAACAAAAGTTTAGCAATATAAATGAAGCAGAAGAGCAGAGAATAGCTGTTATTCATCAAGAATTAACTGTGTTTGAAGATCTAAATGTAACTGAAAATATCTTTATGGGGAACGAAATAGAAACTAATGGCATTATAGACTGGGATCTAATGTATAAAAAAGCTGAAAAATGGATTAATAAATTAAAATTAGAAAATGTCAATCCCCGTACCAAAGTTAAAAGTTTAGGTATGGGAAAACAGCAATTAATTGAAATTGCAAAAGCACTAGTTAAAGATGCTGAAATTTTAATTTTGGATGAACCAACAGATTCATTAACTGATAGTGAGACAGAAATTTTGTTTGATATATTAAATGATTTGCGTGATGAAGGAGTAACGTGTATTTATATTACTCATAAATTAGATGAAGTATTTGAACTTTGTGATTCTGTAACAGTATTAAGAGATGGGGAATCAGTAGGGAGTGATAAAGTTAATAATTTAGAAAAAAGAGATATAGTTCAAATGATGGTAGGACGAGAAATTAATCAAAGATTTCCTGAGCGAAAAACTGATATTGGAGAAACTGTACTTGAAGTTAAAGATTATAGTGTTGTCGATCCTGAAAATCCAGATCAATTTGTAGTTAAAGATGTTAATTTTGAATTAAAGGCTGGAGAAGTCTTAGGATTTTCTGGCTTAGTAGGTGCAGGAAGAACTGAATTAGTTAATAGTATCTTTGGAGCTTTTCCTGGTGAAAAATCAGGCGAAATTTATTTGGAGGGAAATAAAATTGAAATAACTTCACCTAAAGATGCTATAAATCAGGGGATAGCACTTGTATCAGAAGATAGAAAAAGATTTGGCTTGATTCCAACTATGGATGTTAAAGAAAATACTTCTTTGGCAGCCTTACAAGATTTCAAAGAGTCATTATCATTGAATCATAATCAAGAAATATCTAAAGTGAGAGATTATATAGATAAATTAAATGTTAAAACCCCTTCTATTAGAGAAAAAGTTTCTAAATTAAGTGGAGGAAATCAACAGAAAGTTGTGCTAAGTAAAAACTTAATGACTCAGCCGGAAGTACTAATTTTAGATGAACCAACTAGAGGAATTGATGTAGGAGCAAAATATGAAATCTATAAACTGATTCAAGAATTATCTAAGCAAGGAGTAGCAATAATTATGATTTCTTCTGAATTGCCGGAAGTAATAGGAGTTAGTGATAGAATATTAGTTTTAAGTCAAGGGGAAATTGCTGGTGAATTTGATAATAGTGAGACTAGAGTGTCGCAAGAAAAAATAATGATGGCTGCTACGGGAGGGAATTAAATATGAAAGAAGCAAAAAAAGAAGAAGGTTTTTTAGGCTTGAAAAAATCTAATTTCAATTTTGATATTAAAACTTACATGATGGTAATTGCTTTAGTAGGGATTTGGGTCGTATTTACTTTTTTAACTAAAGGAACTTTTTTAACTTCTAGAAATTTATCTAATTTATTTAGACAATCTGTAATTACTTCTGTATTAGCAGTAGGTATGGTTTTAGTAATCATCTTAGGAGAAGTTGACCTATCAGTTGGTTCAGTATTAGGATTATGTGGTGGTATAGTTGGTATCTTAGATGTGTGGGTTGGTTTAAATCCATTTTTAACTATTGTTTCTACTCTAGTTATTGGTATGTTGATAGGATTATGGAATGGTTGGTGGATAGCTTACCGTGGTGTTCCTTCTTTAATTGTTACTTTGGGAGGTTTATTAGGATTTAGAGGAGTTTTGTTAGGTGTTACTGGCGGTACAACTATTTCTCCTTTAAGTAAAGCTTTTAATTATTTAGGAAGTGGCTATTTACCGGAAATGGTAAGTAATGTTTTAGGTTTAGGCTTAATTGCTTATATAATTTATTATCGTTTGCATAAAAGAAAGAAGAAAAAAGAACATGGCTTTGAAGTTTCATCCTTAACTTTAGAAATTATTAAAATTGTGTTGACTAGTTTACTTGTAGCAATGTTTGTTATGATTTTAAATAGCTATCAAGGGATTCCAGTATTAGTTATTGTTTTACTTGTAGCAATGGCTATTTTCACTTATATAACTAAAAATACTGTATTTGGTCGTCATATTTATGCAATTGGTGGTAATGAAGAAGCGGCTGAGTTATCAGGAATTGAACTTAAAAAAAGCAAACTAATTATTTTTATGTTAAATGGATTAATGGCTGCCATTGCAGGTATTTTATTAAGTTCTAGGTTGAATGCTGCTTCTGTATCTGCAGGTGATGGAGCAGAACTTGATGCTATTGCAGCTTGTGTGATTGGAGGAGCAAGTTTAGCAGGAGGTATTGGAAATGTATTAGGAGCAGTTGTTGGTGCTGTAGTAATGGCTAGTTTAGATAATGGAATGAGTTTAATGGGGGCACCTATGTATTGGCAGCAAATTGTAAAAGGCTTAGTCTTAGTATTAGCAGTTTGGTTTGATGTAGCTACTCGAAATAAAGGAGAGTAAAATGATTATTTCTGGACATAGAGATAATATGCTCAAATGAATATATCTATGTCCAGAATCCAAGTTAAATAAGAATCATGTTTGTAGTAGTAAAGAGGGGGTAAATTATTTGATAGGATTCAATACTTCATTAAAGAAAAAAATAAATTTATTTTTTATTTTGACTTTAATGGTGGTAATTCTCATATCATTATTTATAGTTAATGAAGTATTAGTAAGTCAAATATCATTACAAACTGCTCAACGGAACCTAGAAACTGGGTATAAAATATTGGATATTCAATATCCAGGCAGTTGGAAAATAAAAAATGAGCAACTTTATAAAGGTGATATTCCAATTAAAAGTAGTTTTTTAATTGCTCAAAATATAGCTGGTTCATTAATGAATGAAAATTCAAGTCAACAAATGTATGTTAATATTTTTCAAAACGATCAATTAGCAAATACTAATATTGAGAACAACAAATCTTTATCTCAAGAAATGAAAGAGCAAGTATTAAATCAAGGTAATAGGTTTTATGATGAGAGAGAGATAGATAAAAATAATTATCATGTTTCCTATAGACCTATTAAAAATAAAAAAGGGAAAATTATTGGAATTTGGTCTGTAGGAGTACCAGAAAACTTAGTTAACGGTATTATGGGAGATATTTTCTTTCGGATAGCGATTGTTTTAATAGTTAGTTTAGTAATCATTAATTTTGTTCTTTCTTATAGTATGAAGAGATTATTATTAGAACCATTAAATAAGATTATTTCTCACACTAAAAATATAGCAGATGGTAATTTAAATGCTAGATTGGAATTGCATCGTAGTGATGAAATTGGTGATTTAGAACAAGCAGTTAATGAAATGACAGAAATATTGCATCAGATAATAGATGGAATTAACAATGTAGGGTCAGAGATGATAAGTACTAGTGATAAATTAAATGAAACTAGTCAGCAAGCTGAAGCTTCTATTGAAGAAATTTCTGCAACTAGTCAGGATTTTACAACGAAAGTCAAAGAGACTGATCGAGTTACTGAAAAAATGGTTGATAAAACGGAAGAAGTAATAGATTTAGCTGGAGATGGATTGGATAAGATGAATTATACACAAAGAGAAATCAAAGAAACTTTAGCTAAATCAGAAAAGGCTACAGAATTAATAAAAGACTTAGAAAAGACTTCTTCTGAGATAGAAAATATAACTACAGTAATTGCAGATATAGCTGAAGAAACTAATTTATTGGCTTTAAATGCGGCAATAGAAGCAGCAAGAGTTGGAGGGGATAATCAAGATAAAAGTTCAGGACAAGGTTTTGCAGTTGTGGCACATGAAATAAGGGAATTGGCAGAAAGAACTCAAAACTCTATTAATAATATTGAAGCCACTATAAGTCAATTAACTAATCAAACTGATCAAGCAGTAGAAATTATTGCTCAAAATAATACCCAAATCAAGAATAGAGTACAGAATATTAATCAGACAGAAGAACTATTTAAGCAAATAGTTGAACAGATTAATAATATTAACAACTGGGTTAATAAAGTGTCTGATAGTAGTTCAGACATTTTGAATGGAAGTCAAGAAATATCAGAAGCTACTAAGGAACAAAGTCAATCTATTCAACAAGTATCTGATTCAAGTAGAGAGTTAAACGAGATGGTAAAAGAGCTGAATGAATTAATCAAAAAATTTGATGTAAACAACTAAAATTCACTTATAGGAGTGGTTAAAATGAAATTTTTTCTTGATACAGCAAATTTAGAACAGATTAAAGAAGCAGCAAGTTTAGGTGTGATTGATGGAGTAACAACGAACCCTAGTTTAGTAGCTCAAGAAGGTGATGTCGATTTTCATACTCGAATTCAAGAAATTTGTGAATTAGTTGTTGGTCCAGTGAGTGCAGAAGTAATTAGTCTTGAAGCAGAAGAAATGATTACAGAGGCAAGAGAACTAGCAGAATTAGCTCCTAATGTAGCAGTAAAAATTCCTATGACTGAAGAAGGGCTAAAAGCAGTAAAAGTTTTAGAAGAAGACGGAATTAAGACTAATGTTACATTGGTATTTTCAGCTAATCAAGCTTTATTAGCTGCTAAAGCAGGAGCAACATTTATTAGTCCTTTTGTTGGGAGATTAGATGATCGAGCTCATGAAGGGATGCAGTTAATTGAAGAGATTAATACTATTTTGACTAATTATGATTTAGATAGTGAAATTATTACAGCTAGCATTAGGAGTCCACGTCATGTCAAAGAAGCAGCTTTAATTGGCGCAGATATTGCTACGATTCCATTTGAAGTTATTGAAAAGATGTCTCAACATCCACTAACTGATATTGGGATTGAAAGATTTTTAAATGATTGGGAAGAAGCACAAGAATAGGGAGGCTAAAAAATGCTAGAAGAAGTGGCTAATACTGTACGAGGTTTAGCAGTAGATGCAGTAGAAAAAGCAGGTTCAGGACACCCGGGGATGCCTGTGGGCTGTGCTGATATTGGAGCAGTATTATATGGAGAAGTGATGGATTTTGATCCAACAACGCCTGATTGGCCTGATCGAGATCGATTTGTTCTTTCAGCAGGACATGGTTCTGCTTGGTTATATTCATTTTTACATTTAACAGGTTATAATTTAAGTTTAGAAGATTTAAAGAATTTTAGACAGTTAGGTTCTAAGACGCCAGGGCATCCTGAGTATAATGATACAGAAGGAGTAGAAACTACTACTGGTCCTTTAGGACAAGGCTTTACTAATGCAGTAGGAATGGCTATTAGTGAGAGAATGTTAGCTGATAGATATAATACAGAAGAGCATACAATTATAGATCATTATACTTATACTATTTTAGGTGATGGATGTATGATGGAAGGTATTACTTCTGAAGCAGCATCTTATGCCGGGCATTTAGAATTAGATAAATTAATTGCTATTTATGATGATAACAACATTTCGATTGAAGGTTCTACAGATATAACATTTACTGAATCAGTTGTAGATCGCTTTAAAGCCTATGGATGGCATGTAATTGAAGATGTTGATGGTCATGATATTAATGCAGTTAAAGAAGCAATTGCAGAAGCTAAGGTAAGTGATAAGCCAACTTTAATTGATGCTAATACCAAAATTGCTTATGGTGCTCCAAATAAAGAAGGAACTAGTGCTGCACATGGTGCACCTTTAGGTACAGAAGATATTCAAGGATTAAAAAATAAATTTGATTTGCCAACAGATAAAGAATTTTATGTGTCTAATGCTGTAAGAGATTTCTTTGCTGAAAGAAAAGAAGAATTATTAGAACAGAGAAAAGAATGGGAATCAGAATTTGAAGAATGGGCCAAGGCAAATCCTGAGTTGAAAGAGCAGTGGGACCAAGCTCATAATTTAGAATTACCTGATCATTTAGAAAAAATAGTAGGAGCAATAGAATTAGATACTCCGCGAGCAACGCGAAAAGCATCGGGACCAACTTTGCGGGCTATAGCTGATGAAGTACCATATTTAGTAGGAGGTTCAGCTGATTTAGCCCCTTCTAATAAAACTTATCTTGATAAGTATGATGAGATTCAAGCAGAACAGTTTGGGGGCCGCAACTTCCGCTTTGGAGTACGTGAACATGCGATGGGTGGAATTGTCAATGGCATTTCTCTGCACAGTGGTTTAAGACCATTCGCAGCAACTTTCTTGGTCTTTAGTGATTATATGCGCCCTGCTATTAGATTAGCAGCTTTGATGAAACAGCCAATAGTTTATGTCTTCACCCATGATTCAGTTTATATTGGAGGAGATGGTCCGACACATCAGCCGGTAGAACACGTAGAAGCACTGCGGACAATTCCTAATTTAGAGGTGCTAAGACCAGCTGATGAAGAAGAAACTAAAGCCGCTTGGTTAGAAGCAATGGAGCGTACTGCTGGGCCAACTGCCTTAGTTTTAACACGACAAAATTTACCTCATGTAGAAAAAGATAATGGATTAGCTGGATTTGATAAAGGTGCTTATGTGGTACAGGGCCAAGAAGATGCAGAGGTTGTATTGTTAGCTAGTGGAAGTGAAGTTTCATTAGCAGTAGAAGTAGCAGAGCAATTAGAAACAGCAACTAAAGTTGTATCAGTACCGGAGCGTGATAAATTCTTAGCACAGAATGAAAAGTATATTAATGAAGTATTAGGCGAGGATACTTTCCGTGTTGTACTTGAAGCTGGTGTCAGCAGCGGTTGGCATCAATTACTAAATGATAAGTATCATATTGTAAGTGTAGAAGAATTTGGTGCAAGCGGTGCCGGGGAGAAAGTAGCTCAACAATTTGGTTTTACTGCCGAGAGGATTGCTTCTGATATAAAAAGTAAGCTTTAATCACCTGATAGTTTAGGAGAGGATAAGATGGAAATAAAAAAAGAAGAGTTTGGAACTTTAGAAACAGGTGAGAAAATAAGTAAATATAAATTAATTACTCCTAAAATACAAGTTAATGTGCTGGATTATGGTGGGATTATTACAGAAATCTATGCCCCCGATAAAGAAGGAAAAAAAGAAAATGTTGTATTAGGTTTTGATAATTTAGCTAATTATGAACAAAAGTCTCCTTACTTTGGAGCTATTATTGGTAGGAATGCAGGCAGAATTGAGGGGGCAGAATTTAAATTAAATGGACAAGCCTATAATTTAACAGCTAATGATGGAGAAAATAATCTGCATAGTGGTCCCCACGGTTTAGATAAGAGAGTTTGGGAAGTAACAGAGATAGAAAGTGGGATAGAATTAGAATATTGCAGTCCCCATTTAGAAGGAGGGTTTCCAGGGACAATAGATTTTACAGTAAGATATTTATTAGAGGGTAATAAATTAATCATAGAATATGAGGGCCAAGCAGATAGAGAAACGATTATAAATTTAACTAATCACAGTTATTTTAATTTATCAGGAGGATTTAAAAGAGATATTCTAGAGCATAAATTAAAAATCAAAGCAGAACAGTTTCTCTGCTTAGATCAAAATTCTATTCCCACAGGAGAAATAAGGAGGGTCAACGGAACTCCTTTTGATTTCAGAAATTTTAAGTCTGTAGGTCAAGAGATAGATAGCGATTATCGACAACTTGAGTTTACAGATGGATATGACCATCCCTTAATTTTAGAAGAGGCTGAAGAGAATATAGCATTAAAGGATGAAAAATCGGGAAGGATCTTAAAGATTTCCACTGACCAAGCAGTTGTGGTTTTTTATTCTGGGAATAAGCTTGGCACCGAAGGGAAATTAAATGTAGGAAGGGAATCTAAGCCGAGATTAGGTCTTTGTTTGGAGACTCAAGATTATCCTAATGCAGTTAATGAGCCTAATTTTCCCACTAAAGTTTATAATCAAGATAAAAAATATAAGGCCAAAACTGAATATGAATTTGCTGTTAATAAAAAATGATTTATCTTCGTAAGTTGATAAAAAAGCTACTGGAAAATAGTTTCTTTTTCCAGTAGCTTTTTTATTTTTTTTGCAAGGTTTTGCTGCTTGCTTGTATAATTATTACAAAAGCGAAGTTAAAATTTCTAATCAAATTTTAATCTAGTGTTAATGTATATTTAATTAGAGTATAGTATAATTATAGTAAATTGAGATGGAGGGGATGCCAACTTGCGATTATCAATTAAGAATAAATTTATAGTGCTTTTTTTAGTAGGTAGTATTTTGTTATCTCCCACAACTATTTCTGCTGCTGAAGAATTAGAAATTATAACAGCGATTGAGAAAGTATTAGCAGAAAATAGTGAGTTAGAAATTGCTGGATTGAAGTTAGAAAATGCTAAATTTGATTATCAAAAGAGCCGAGCTGATAATTTGACAACAAATTCAAAACGAGCAAAACTTGAAGCAAAAATTAATTATTTAGAGGCGCAGGAACAATACTATAATCAGCAAAGTCAGCTACTGCAGGAAACTTTAAATAATTATACAGCAGTGTTATTATATTAGTTGTCAGAAAACCCTAATGGGCTTGCCTTTGGGCTGAATGACAACATTTTAAAAATAATTGAATATTATTTCTAAAATAAGATATACTAAATATAAGTCAAAAAAATGAACCCCTACGATAAAGAGCAAGCGACAACCAAGCTGCTCTATAAATTCACAAAGGGTAAAAAAATATAATACATTACCGTCGGGCTGACGGGAATTAAAGCTTCTGGAGGCGTTGTAAGTTGCCTCAACCAGTCTTTTGGCTGGTCTAGAAACTGTAAGACCTGATTTGTCTTGCCATTTACGGTAGGTTCAGATTAGGCTCGTTTTAATGAATGAAGAAACCTGAACGGGCTTGCCCTTCAGGTAAGTCATTGCTCAAATAGCTGGTTGGCCGATGATTATAGTGCCAATGTCAATAGTAGTTGCATTTAGTTTTTCATTAGTGATTGGTCTCTTTTTTGGTATTTATCCGGCTTTAAAAGCGGCAAATTTAGAACCAGTGGAAGCACTTAGCTATGAGTAAGATCAATCAAATAAAATAAAATTATTAGTTTTACTCCAGGATTTAGACCTGGAGTTTTTTCTGTTATTTTGACATATTTTTATATTTTTCAGTTAACTGCGAAGGATATTGTATAATTACATAGAAAAATAAGATATAAGAAGTATTTTTGGAGGTGAAGCAAAATGTCTAAATTATATAAAATTGTATTTTTGTTAGTAGTTATGATAATAATATTAAGTAATTTTTCTGCGGCAAAGTATGATTATTATCTTAATAATAACAGGATTTTATTATTACATTCCTATCATCAAGGAATGCAGTGGACTCAAGATATTGAAACAGGCATTAAAAATACTTTAGACCAAAAACTGTCTGATTATGAATTATATATTGAATATATGGATACTAAAAGATTTGACTACCAAGTAATGGCTCAAGAACTAGAAAAGATTTATCAACAGAAATATAAAAAATCACCTCCTGATTTAATAATCACTTCGGATGATAATGCTCTCAATTTCATGTTAGACTATGGGGCTAACATTTTTCCTTATGCTCCTGTAATATTTTGTGGTGTTAATAATTTAAATAAAAATGAATTAGATGTTCAAAAGAATATAACAGGAATTACTGAAGAAGCTAGTATTAAAGAAACAATAGAATTAATGCTAAATATTCATAATGAATTAAATAAAATTGTTGTGATTAATGATGATACGCCTACTGGGCAGGCTAATAGAGAGAAATTAGATCAAATCCTACCTAATTTTAAAGAAAAGCTAAGTTTTGAACGTTGGCAAGAATTTAGTATGAAAGAATTACAAAATAAAATAAGAGATTTAGAAGAGGGAACGGCTGTATTATTATTATCTTTTAATCGTGACCGTTTAAATCAAACTTATACTTACCAAGAAACAATTAATAAATTAGCCCCCTATACCCATGTGCCAATTTATAGTGTATGGGATTTCTATTTAGGTCAAGGGATAGTAGGTGGAAAATTGATTAGTGGGGAGCGTCAAGGGCAAATTGCTGCTGAAATTACTGAGGACATACTGCAGGGGTATGGTCGCAAAATCACTGCTTCTACTCGCTATAGCACTAATCAATATATGTTTGATTATCAAAAATTACAGGAATTTAATATTTCTCAAAGTGAATTACCTAAAGATAGTATTATTGTTAACAAGCCAAATTCTTTTTATTATAAGTATAAAGATGAAATCTTGATATATGGAGGATTAAGTGCTCTTTTAATTTCTTTAGTTTTAGCTGCATTATTGTTTATGACTATCAAATCAGTGAAAGAAAAAGAGGCAGCTAAAAAAGAAGCAGAAATAGCTAATCAAGCTAAAAGTGAGTTTTTAGCTAATATGAGTCATGAAATTCGAACGCCAATCAATGCTATAAAAGGAATGATCTATTTAGTTTTAGATACTCCTTTGTCAGCTAAACAGCGTAATTATTTAGAAAAGATTGAGAGTTCAACTAATTCTTTGTTAGAGATCATTAATGATGTATTAGATTTTTCTAAAATAGAAGCAGGTAAATTAGAATTAGAAGAAAAAGATTTCTTGCTTGATGAAGTGTTGCATGACTTATCTAATAAAGTAGCTATGAAAGCATATGATAAGGGATTAGATTTCTTTTATGATACAGACCATGTGCCCCAGAAATTGATTGGAGATCCCCTACGTTTAGGACAGGTATTATTAAATCTTTGTAATAATGCTATTAAATTTACTGAAGAAGGAGAAGTCAGATTGATTGTTAGAATTATCAATCGGACCCAGGATAAAATAAAGTTGAAGTTTATTGTTAAGGATACAGGGATTGGAATGACGGAAGAAGAACAGCAGAAATTATTTAATAAGTTTACTCAAGCAGATAGTTCTACAACTAGAAAACATGGCGGAACAGGTCTGGGATTAAGTATTAGTAAAGAATTAGTGGAAAAAATGTCTGGAAAAATGACAGTAGATAGTGAAGTAAATAAAGGAACTGCGTTTATTTTTACAGCTCAATTTGGCTTAGGAGAACAGCCGCAACTAAAGAACAGACTGCAAAACTATGGATTAGCTGATAAGAAAATTTTAATTGTAGAGGATAAGCAGACTAACCGTAAAGTGTTAAAAGAATCAATTGCTAGTTTTGATTTAGAGGTAACAGCAGTTTCTACAGCTCAAGAAGCAATAGAGGAGCTAAAAGAAGATGAAAAATATGATTTAATATTTATGGATTGGAAAATGCCTGAGTTAGATGGATTAAGAGCAGCTGAAATCATTAAAAATGAGTTAAACTTAACTAATGTTCCTCAAATAATTTTAGTTACTGCGTTTGGGGAAGATTTAAAAGAAGACCAAAAAAATAATATAGATAAAGTTTTATTTAAACCTGTAACGCAGTCTGATCTATTTGATACAGTTATTGATGTTTTAAGTTCTTCTTCATCAGATAGATCTAATTTAGCAGTTAGTAATTTCAAATTTGAAGATTTATCAGGGACAAAGGTATTATTAGCAGAAGATAATCAGATGAATCAACAAGTAGCATTAGAAATTTTGAATAAAGTTAATACTGAAGTTAAAGTAGCCGATAATGGAGAAGAAGTTTTAGAGTATATCCAACAAGAAGATTTCGATTTAGTTTTAATGGATATTCAAATGCCTAAAATGGATGGTTATAAAGCTACAGTTAAGATCAGGCAAGAGTTAGGTTTATCTGAATTGCCAATTATAGCTATGACTGCTAATGCAGTAAAAAAAGATAGAGAAAAAGCATTAGCAATGGGCATGAATGACTATATTACTAAGCCGATAAATTTAGATAGCTTTTTTGCTGTGCTTAAGAACTGGCTGCCGACTAATACTAAGATTATTAAAGATGATAATAGTTCTCAAGAATCTATTTCTGTAGAGGGATTAAAAGATTTAACAGCTTTTGATGTAGAATCTGCTTTAAAAAGAGTAGATGGCAATTATCAGCTTTATAAAAATATTTTAATAGATTTTTATCAGGACTATCAAAATATAGCTGCTAAGATTAGAAAATTAGTGCAGCAAAATGAGTTAGAAGAATTAAAAGGATTAATTCATACTCTGAAGGGGCTGGCAGGTAATATAGGAGCAGTTGATTTACATGAAGTTTTAATTAAATTTGATTCTGCTTTGAAAGAGGGGCAGGGTTTTGAATCAGAACTAGAGCAATTTTATCAAGAATTAGAAATAGTTTTAGAGCAATTAGCAGATAATGAAGAGCTTCATACTAGAACTTCTGAGGATGCAAAAAAAATAGAATTGGCTGAAGTAAAGAATTTAATTAGTGATTTGCAAAGTGATTTAAAAAATTATAAAGCTAATCAGGCTAAGTCTATTGCTAATGAAATAAAAGGATATGATTGGGAAGAACAGCAAGAAGATATAGTAAAAGATTTAATAGCAGCAATTGATGACTATAGATTTGAAGAAGCTAGTACATTATTGAATAGTTTGTTGGAGAGTATTGAAGGAGTGAATAATAATGAAAGAAAATGAAGAGACTATTATGATCATCGAAGATGAAAAAAGCAATGTTGATATTCTATTAGAAGCTTTCAAAGACGATTATCAAGTAATGGTAGCTTTAGATGGGGAGACTGCTTTAAAAGCAATTCAATCTAATCAACCTGATTTAATTTTATTAGATATTATGCTTCCTCAGATGAATGGTTATCAAGTTTGTAAGGAATTAAAGAACAACCCCCATACTGCTGATATACCGATTATTTTTGCAACAGCTATGAGTGAAAATAACAATGAACAAAAGGGTTTAGAATTAGGAGCTATTGATTATATTACGAAGCCCTTTAATATTCCAATTGTAAAAGCTAGAGTGGAAAATCACTTAGAGCTAAAGCAGGCTAAAGAACGTTTGAAAAATCAAAATCATATTTTAGAACAAAAAGTTCAGGCAAGAACAGAGAAGTTATCTCAAACCCAAGAGGTTGCGATTCAAAGTCTAGCTGCTTTAGCTGAAACTAGAGATGATGAAACAGGTCAGCATATTATGCGGACTAAACAGTATGTTAAATTATTAGCAACGTACTTACAGGATAACCCTCGTTTTTCTGATTACTTAACTGATAAAAATATTGAATGGGTTTATAAAACAGCTCCTTTACATGATATTGGGAAAGTAGGTGTTCCTGATAAAATTTTATATAAAGAAGGGAAATTAACTGCAGAGGAATTTGAAATAATTAAGAGACATCCGACCTATGGGAAGAATGCGATTGAAGAGGCAGAAGAAAATTTAGGCAGTAATTCATTTCTTAAATTTGCTCGAGAGATAGTTGCTACTCATCATGAAAAGTGGGATGGTTCAGGCTATCCGCAAGGATTAGAGGGAGAAGAAATTCCAATTGGAGGTAGATTAATGGCCATCGCTGATGTTTATGATGCTTTAGTTAATAGGAGGGTATATAAACCAGCTTATAGCCACAAAAGAGCTGTTCAAATAATTACTGAAGGAGATGGCAGAACAATTCCTGAACATTTTGACCCTGATGTACTAGATGCGTTTATAAAGTTAAAAGATAAATTTAAAAAAATTGCTACTTCTTTTTCTAAACCAGAACATAATTAGTATTACTCCCTTAGACTTTAAAATCTAAGGGAGTTTTATATTTATGTTTAGATTAGGCAAAACAGAAAACATTCTCTGATGTTTTTTCTATTAAAAATGTCGATAATAAAGGAAAAATATAACTTGGTGTAGAAATATAGTATTATTAAAGGCTCATGCGGGGGTGAGAAGAAAATGAAGAGTAGAGTATTGATAATCACGTTTTTGATGATAGTTATTTTGACCCCAAGCGTGAAATCTCAATCAGATACTAAGAAAAATATTTTAATTTTAAATTCATATAATCCAAGTTATGAATGGGCAGCAAAATTACAGCAAGGAATTATTAGTAGTTTAGAAGAAAAAGAGGTAGTCATTCACCAAGAATTTATGGGAGCTAAAAAAATTTCTGATTCTATTCATGCCCAAAATTTATATAATTTATATGCCCACAAATATAAAAATATTGATATAGATTTAATTATTGCTACAGATGATTTTGCTTTTGATTTTTTACTTGATTATCGCCAGCAATTATTTGCTAGTGTCCCAGTAGTCTTTACTGGTGTCAATAATTTTAATAAAGAAGTTTTAAGGGGCTATCATAATTATTATGGAGTTGCAGAAGATATAAATATAGAACGCACTTTCAGTTTAGCTCTGAGTCTACATTCTGAAGCTGAGAAGATAGTGGCATTTTTTTCTAAGAGTATTACAGGGGATAAGTTTTATCAAATTTTTAAAGAAGCTAGCTCTAATTATGATATTGATACTTCTATTTATAAAGTAGATACAATAGAAGAAGTTAAAAAAGAATTGAAAAGCCTACCAAAAGCAAGTATTGTTTTTCTAGGTTTAATTCTCAATGATAAAGAAGGTAATTTATTAGCAGTTAAAGATGCAATGAATAAGATTAGTAGTTCTACTAATCAAGCTATTTATAGTTTTTGGCAGTTTTATTTAGGAAGTGGGATTGTAGGTGGTCATTTATTATCTGCTTCTACTAAAGGCAAGGCTACAGCTGATTTAGCATGGAAGGTACTAGAAGGAACTATAGAGGATAAAACAATTATTAAAGAAACTTTTAGTGAATATAGTTTTGATTATCAAGAATTAAAACGTCTAGAGATTAAAGAAGAACAGTTACCTGACAATAGTCAAATTATTAATCGCCCCAATACTTTTTATTATCAATATCAAAATTTGATTTGGAGTGCAGTAATTGTACTTTTGATTTTATGTGCTTTAATAATCACCTTGATTTTTTCCATTAAGAAGTATAGAGCAGCGATTACTAAATTAGACGATATATTTACTAAGACTAATTTAGTCTTTTGGTCGCTTGATTTAAAAAAAGATGAATTATTAGATATTTCTAACTCTTGTTATCAGGTCTACGGTTATTCTCAAGATGATTTTTATGCTAATCCTAATTTATTAACTAAGGTAATTACTAATAAAGATAGAGATAAAATAAAAAGAAAAGAAGCCGAGATAAATAATAATCCAGAGTTAGATGCAATTAATTTGGAATATAGGATTAATAAAAAAGATGGGACACAGCGGTGGGTCAAAGAACATCGAATTTTATTTCGAGACTTTAGTGGTGAATTAAATAGAATAGATAGTATAGTACTTGATATTACTGAACGTAAGCAAGTCGAAAAAGAATTAATAACTTATGCGAACTATGATGTTTTAACTGGAGTGTATAATCGTAGAATGGGATTGGTAGTTTTAGAAAGAGATAAGCAAACAGTGATTAGACAAGGTGTTGATTTAACAGTTTGTTTTGTAGATATTAATAATTTGAAATTTGTTAATGATAATTATGGACATGATGAAGGTGACAGAATGATAAAAACTGTAGCAGAAGTGATTAAATCTGAAATAAGAGGTGTAGATACTTTAGTGCGTTTAGGTGGTGATGAATTTTTAATCTCTTTTCCTGGTTGTGGAAAAGAACAAGCAGAAAATATTTGGAATAGAATATTAGAAAAATTTAAAGAAATTAATGATGGAGATGATTTCTTATATAATATTATTGTGAGTCATGGATTAGCACAGTATCAAGAAACTGATAATGAAGTTAATACCATTGAAAAATTAATTAATTTAGCTGATCAGCGGATGTATGTTGACAAAACAAGACTAAAAAACAAATATTCTGTAAAAAAATAATAAATTTAGTCACTGATGCAGGACTTATGTTATTTTAATAGAAGTATAGCTCAATGAAACCAAATATTTAATATAAGCTAATTTAAGGAGGTTGATTTTTGGTGAGTAATGTTGTACCAATAGTAGATGATGTTTATTGGATTGGAGTAAATGATCGGACTACGGAATTATTTGAAGCGATTTGGCCTCTTCCAGATGGTGTTTCTTATAATTCTTATTTAATCGATGATGATGAAGTAGCAGTAATTGACACAGTTAAAGAGACTCATATTGATTCTTATTTGCAGAATATCAAAGATACTCTTGGTGGTCGCCATCCTGATTATTTAATTATAAATCATATTGAACCAGACCATTCTGGAGCAATTAAAGCTTTTAAAGAAGCTTTCCCTGAGATTCAAATTGTAGGGAACCAAAAGACAATGAATTTATTAGAAGATTTTTATGAAATTGAAGATAATCATGTAGTAGTGAGTGATAGAGATACTATTGATTTAGGAGAGCATCAGCTTAATTTTCATTTAACGCCAATGGTTCATTGGCCAGAAACAATGATGACCTATGAAGAAAAGACAGGGACTTTATTCTCTGGTGATGCCTTCGGTGGGTTCGGTACTTTAGATGGTGGAATTTTTGATGATGAGGTTAATATTAAACATTATGAAAGTGAAATTAGACGTTATTATTCTAATATAGTAGGAAAGTATAGTCCGATGGTGCAAAAGGCAATTTCTAAATTATCCGATTTAGAAATTGAAATTATTGCTTCTACTCATGGACCAGTCTGGCGGGATAATCCCGAAAGAATTATTTCTGATTATGACCGTTGGAGTAAACAAGAAAAAGAAAAAGGTGTGGTAATGGTTTATGGTTCCATGTACGGCAACACTCAAAAAATAGTTGAAGAAATAGCTAGGAATCTTGCTACTGAAGGAATTAAGAATATTAAAGTTTATAATATATCTAAAACTCATGTCTCGCATATCATTAATGATATTTGGAAATATGAGGGCTTAATTTTGGGTAGTTGTACTTATAATATGGGCATTTTCCCAAAGATGGATTATTTATTAAGGATTCTTGAAAATAAGAATATTAGAAATCATACTTTAGGTATTTTTGGTTCTTATAGTTGGAGTGGGGGAGCAGTATCCCGACTAGAAGAGTTTGCTGATAATCTAAATTATGAGCCTGTGAATCCTACAGTAGAGATAAAATGTTCAGCTACAGAAGAAGATTTTGCAGATTGTGCTGAATTAGCTAAAAATGTAGCCCAGCAGCTAAAAGAGTAAATTTAATAAAATAAGTTCCTGCTTTAAAGCAGGAACTTATTTTATTATAAATGACAAATTTATATTTATTAATAATTTCAGGGGGGGATAAGATGGCTAAAATATTAGTAGTGGATGATGAAGATACTATGAGAATGTTGATTACAGAGACCCTCGCATTAGAAGATTATGAAGTTTCAGAGGCGACTAATGGTAAATTAGCTCTAGAATTGATCAAAAAGGATAAACCAGATGTGATTTTGCTTGATTTAATGATGCCAGAAATGGATGGATATCAGGTGATTAGTAAATTAAAAGAACAGGGAATCGTTGATGATTTTAAGATTGTGATTTTGACTGCTAAGGGACAGCAAGAAGAGAAAGAAGCAGCTTTAGAACAAGGGGCAGATCATTTTTTGAGTAAGCCATTTAGCCCGATGCAGTTATTAGACTTGGTAGAAGAGATCCTTTAAATAAGGGAGGTTAAATGATGAAGGGTACAAAACTTAAGTTGATATTAGGATTATTAATTATGATGTTATTCCTTTCAACTTTAGTCACTGCTGATTATACTCCCTTAAATGATAAAGAAATTTTATTATTGCATTCTTATCATAAAGATTATAAATGGACGGCAAGAATTGACCAAGGGATTAGAGATGAATTTAAAGAAGCAAATCTTGAAGTTAGTTTTAAAACAGAATATTTAGATACTAAAAATTATAATACAGAAGATTATTTTAGGGATTTATATCAAATATATCGAAAAAAATATGCTGATAAAAAATTTGATTTAATAATTGCTTCAGATGATTATGCACTAAATTTTTTATTAGACTATAAAGAAGAACTATTTTCCAATACGCCAGTTGTCTTTTGTGGTGTCAATAATTTTAATATTGTAGATGAAAGATTAAATCAGGATTATACTGGTATAGTAGAAAAAATCAATTTTGAAGATACTATAGAGGCAGCTCTAAAATTACATCCTAATACTAATAAGATAGTAGCAATTACCGATAAAAGCATGAGTGGTTCTAAAAATGTAGAGTTAGTTGATGAAGCATTGGCTGGATTTTTTAGTGAAATCGACTATAATATTTATCGCTTTAATAATATTAATCGGGTTAATCAGACCGTTCAAAATTTGAAAGCAGAGAGTATAATTTTATTAGCTGGAGTATTTAAAGATGATAATAATGATGTGATTCCAACAGATAGGACAGCACAATTTTTATCTAATCAGACTGAACAACCAATCTATAGTGTATGGGACTTTTATTTGCGGCATGGAATTGTAGGTGGTAAATTGGTTAGCGGCTACTACCACGGGACTCAAGCAGCCCAAAAATCAATTAAAATATTAAGAGGACAAAAGCCAGCAGAAATTAAAATCACTAATGAAGAAGCAACTAAATTCATGTTTGATGCTCAAGTGATGGAGAAATTTAAAATTGCAACTGATGCTTTACCAGATGGTAGTATAGTAGTTAATCAAAAAAAATCTTATTATGAAGTACATAAGAAGTTATTTTGGATTGTAGTGTTAGGGGCTTTAGTATTGATCCTGATTACAATTATTTTGCTGCGCAATATTACTAAAAGAAGCCAAGCTGAAGATGAATTAAGAGAAAGCAATAATATATTAGAATTTCAAATTAGTTTAGAGAGATTAATAGCCCATTTATCAACTCAGTTTATTAGTTTAGATCATGAGAAATTAAATAAACAAATAAATAAATCTCTGCAGTCAATTGCACAACTTTTAAAAGCTGACCGCAGTTATATATTTTTAATTGACCAAGCAAATGGTGAAATGAATAATGCCTGGGAGTGGTGTGAAGATGAAATAAGTCCTCAAATTAATAATTTACAAAATTTACCTTTAGATACTTTTCCGTGGGTTATGAATAAGTTATATAATTTAGAGAATATAGTGATATCTGATGTTGATGATTTGCCGCAACAAGCCGAAAACTTAAAACAGACTTTAAAAGAACAAGATATTAAATCGGCTATTTTGATACCGATCCCTGGTAAAGAATCAATAGCAGGTTTTTGGGGGATTGATGCTGTAGATGAAAAAAAAGCTTGGAATAATAATATAATTAATTTATTACAGATTATTGGAGAGATATTTGGTAATGCTTTAAAACAGAGTGAATATGAAGCTAAATTAAAACGCAATCAAGAGAGATTACAACTTTCTTTGTGGGGCGCTAATATTGGTTTGTGGGATTGGAATGTTGAAGAAGATGAGGTTGATTTTAATAAACAGTGGGCCAACATGTTTGGTTATGATACTGATAATATCAAAAATGATTTAAGTACTTGGAAAGATATGATTCATCCAGAAGATAAACAAGAGGCAATTAAGAAGTTGAATCAACATTTAGATGGAAAAACAGATCATTTTGAAAGTGAACACCGTATGCGCACTAAAAGTGGTAACTGGAAGTGGGTTTTAGGCCGAGGACGGGTAGTAACCAGAGATGTAGATAAAAATCCATTACGAGTGGTAGGGGTTCACGTTGATATTAGCGATAAGAAAGAACTAGATAATATGAAGTCAGAACTGATTAGTACTGTTAGCCATGAAATCCGGACTCCATTATCTAGTGTATTAGGCTTTACAGAGTTATTAATTGAAAGAGATTTGCCAGAAGAGAAGAGAAATCAATATTTAGAATTAATTCATCGGGAGTCCAATCGTTTGAAAAATTTAATTAATGATTTTTTAGATATTCAACGCATAGAAACTGGGGGTCAAAAACTTGATTTAGCAGAGATAAATTTAGATTCTATAGTCAATGAAGTAATAGAATTATATGAAATACATGATGACCATCAATTTGAGGTTGAATTTGAGACTGAAGAAAATAGAGTAATAGCTGATTATAATAAAATAAAACAGGTAGTGACCAATTTAGTTTCTAATTCTGTTAAATATTCTAATAAAGGAAGCAAAATCCTGATTAGTATTAATAGTAATCAGGAAAGATTTAAAATAGAAGTTAAAGACCAAGGAATTGGTATTGCTAAAGAAGAACAGAAAAATTTATTTGAACGCTTTTATAGGAGTCGAAGTTCTACTAAAAACCAAATTGAAGGGACAGGTTTGGGATTAGCTATTTCTAAAAAAATAGTTGCAGCTCATGGAGGAGAAATTGGAGTTGAATCAGAATTAAATGAGGGAAGTATATTCTACTTTACTATTCCTAAACAAATTGGGGGTGGAGAAGATGGATGAAGAAAAAATAGAAGAGATTATGCAGAAGAGTAGGTCTAATTTTCTAAATAATATGGAAGATAAAATACATAATGCATTAATAAATTTACTACGGTATAATTACAGTCATGCCCCAACTGATCGAAAAGAAGAGTTAGTTAAATTTTTTCATTCAGTAAAAGGGACTGCTGCTACTTTAGGATTTGCTAGTATAGCTGCTGTAGGAGAAGAATATGAAGAAATTTTAGACCAAGATTTTCAAGATAGTGACCAGGTTATTTTGCAGGCAGTAGAAGGTTTTTCTTCAATCTATAAAAATTATCAAAAACTATTAACTAAAGATGAACCAGCTAAAACTAATTTTACAGAAGAAGAGAAAGTATTATCAGATTCAGAATATACTAATTTCACAACTAGTGGGACAATCTTAATTATTGATGATGATGTGTTGCTATTAGAGATGTTAGAAAGAGTATTAAGAGAGTATGGTTATGAAATTTTAATCACTTCAGAGGCAGAAGAAGGGCTAAAAATATTAGAAGAAGAAAAGATAGATTTGATTTTATTAGATGTAATACTACCAGAAACTAATGGTTTTACTTTATTTAAAAAGATACGAGAATTTGATTTTAATGAACCAATTATATTCTTATCTGGTAGAAATGATGTAGATGATAAAGTGAAAGGACTAGAATTAGGAGCCGATGATTATATTACTAAACCTTTTGATATGAAAGAATTGAAAGCTAGAGTGGAGAGGGTCTTGGAAAAACATAATAATTTTAAAAACAGAATAATTAAGGATCAATTAACTGATGCTTATACGAAAAATTATTTTCATGAACGCGCCGAAGAAGAAAAGGAAAGGTTTAGTAGAGGTGACAAAAGATTTTCTATTGCCTTTTTAGATTTAGATGATTTTAAAGAGATTAATGATAACTATGGTCATTTAGTAGGAGATGAAGTTTTAAAAAACTTTGCTCAATTTTTATATGATAATTTACGCAAGATTGACCAAGTTTATAGGTTTGGCGGAGATGAATTTTTAGTTTTATTCCCAGAGACTACAGCTAAAGAAGCCTATCATGTGTTATTGCGTTTGAAGAATAATTTTAATAATGATGATTTCAAAAGCGTGAAATTGGAGGAAGATATCAGGATTAATTTTAGTAGTGGTATAGCAGAAATTAAGGACACTGATAATAAAATTGAAGATTTATTAGATAAGGCTGATCAGGCTTTATATGATGTTAAACAAGAAGATAAAGGGAGAGTTAAAATCTATTCACAAGTTGCTGAAGTTAGACAAGACAAGGAAATATTGATTGTGGATGATGAAGATATTATTGTAGATTTAATCCGCACTAGATTAAATTCTTTAGGATATAAAATTAATTATAGTAATGATGGGCGCGCAGGAATTGAATTAGCTGCAGAAAAGAAACCAGATTTAATAATTTTAGATTTAATGATGCCTAAAATCAATGGTTTTGAGGTGATTCGGCAGTTAAAAAATAATAATCAAACCCATAAAATAAAGATTATTATTTTATCTTCTAAGAAGAGTGACCAAGATATTAATCGGGCCTTTGAATTAGGAGCAGATGATTATTTATCTAAACCATTTTCCTTGGCTGAATTAGAGAATCGGGTTAAAAGAATTATTTAAAGTGAGGAGTAAAGCCAATGATAGAATTAGTTATTAATGGAGTTTATATATTAGCTATTATTAGTGCAATGATTTTTTTTATTTTATTGGCTAAGATTATCTATGATAAAGTAGAAGACTATAGAAATGAAAAATTAATAGCAGAATTAAAGAATAAAATTAACCATTATTTATCTGGGGGAAAAGTTGATATAAGTCCGCAAATTTCAGCGAAGAAAAAAAGATTATTGGAAGGAATATTGATTAATTATTCAAAACAAGTGCGGGGAGAGACAAAGAAACAACTGCAGGAACTAGCAGAAAAGACTGGCGTTATAGATTTTAAAGTTCAGCACCTTGTTAATAGTAATCAATGGTGGAAGAAATCTGAAGCTGCTTATATGTTGGGAGAATTAGGTTCTGATAGAGCAATTGATGCTTTACTAGATTTTTTAGAGGCAGAAAATAGTGATATACGTTATCAATCAGCTCTAGCTATAGTTAAAATATCAGGTAGTGAATACTTAGAATTAGCTATTACTAAGCTATTAGAGTTAGATGTTTATCCGCGGGATACAATTTTGAGATTAATAGAAGAAGTAGACGAAGAAATTTACGAAAAGATGCAACCGCTACTTAGAGCAGAAGAAATTGAGAAGCGTATAATTGCCTTGCGGAGTCTAGGGTTAAAACAGGATTTTCGCCTTCTGCAGTGGATTAAAGAGTATCTTAAGTCAGAAGATGAAGATTTAGTTAAAGCCTGTTTACAAGCGGCCTATCAATTAGGAGATATAGGTGACGATAGTTATTTTCAGTTATTACTTACTACTAAAAATAATTCTTCTTTTCAAGTTAGAGCTAATTTAGCTCAAGTTTTGGAAAAATTCAGAACAGAACAGAGCAGATTAGAATTACAAGAATTGATGACTGACTCTCATTGGAAAGTAAGATATACTGCTGCCGAAAGTTTATTAAAGCATGGAGAAAAAGGAGTACTTGCTTTGTCGCAACAGCTTCATAGTTCAGACCAATTTGCTCAAGATATGGCGTGGCAGATATTACATCAAGAAATAACTTTTGATAGTTTGCTTAATAATGAAGAATTAGATAACTATCAACAATTAATAGATAATATTAGCCAATATCTTGAAATGACTAATAAAGAAGGTGTTAAATGTGAATTGGAAGACTATCTTAATTAATTTTATTAATGGTTATAATTACTTTATCATATTTTATTTTTTAGTGCTAAATATTATTTATGTCATTGTATTATTATTGTCTATCAAAGGGCTTTATTATTATTTAAAACGAAGTCAATATGAGGGCTATTCTGATCTTTTGTCTTCTAGTTTTTTGCCGGGGATTTCTATTTTAGTTCCTTGTTATAATGAGGAAAATACTATTGTAGACAATGTTAAATCTCTACTCCATCTCGAATATAATGATACAGAAATTATAGTTATTAATGATGGTTCTACAGACCAATCTTTAGAGCATTTAAAAGAGGAATTTAATTTACATGAAATAGATCGAGTTTATAAAAAGCAAATAGAGACGCAAGCAATAAATGATATTTATCTCTCAGCTACAATTCCTAATTTAGTAGTGATTGATAAAGAAAATGGTGGTAAAGCAGATGCCCTAAATGCAGGAGTTAATATTGCAGAATATGATTTAGTAACAGCAATTGATGCTGATTCTATTTTGGAGACAGATTCTTTACTAAAAGTTGTGATTCCTTTTATTGAGAACCCAAAAGAAGTAGTTGCTACAGGAGGAATAGTGAGAATTGCTAATAATTCAAAAGTAGATAGAGGATTTATGGAAGAGCCTAAATTACCTAAGGCAGATTTACCTAGATTTCAAGTGGTAGAATATCTGCGAGCTTTTTTAACCAGTAGAGTTGGTTGGGGAGAAATTAATAGTTTATTAATTGTATCGGGAGCATTTGGAGTTTTTAAAAAAGATATTGTAGCTCAAGTAGGTGGTTATACTGCTAAAACTATAGGGGAAGATATGGAATTGATAATCAAGATCCATCGTTATTTGAGAGAAGAAGAGCAGGATTATCAGATTCCTTTAGTATCTGATGCCACTTGTTGGACTCAAGGGCCAAGTGATTTTAAATCCTTTGTGGGTCAGCGTAAAAGATGGCAGCGAGGATTAATGGATTCTATTATTAATCATTGGAAGTTATTATTTAATCCTAATTATGGTACTGTAGGAATGTTTGCTTTTCCGTATTATGTGATATTTGAAATGTTTGGTCCGCTATTAGAATTTTTAGGTTATTGCAGTATAGGTGCTGCTTATTTTTTAGGTATATTAAATCCTAGTTTTGTGTTAATCTTTTTCTTATTAGCTGTACTGTATGGAGTTTTTATTTCAACTAGTGCTATAGGTGTTGAAGCTTATGCTGAACAAAGATATGATAGTATTTTGGATTATATCAGATTATTCTTGTATGGGGTTTTAGAGAACTTTGGTTATCGTCAGTTGAATACTATTATTAGAGCCTTTTCATTAATTGGTTATACTCCTGGTTCTAATGAATGGGGAACAATTGATAAAGGAAAATTTGATAATGATAATTCAGATGTAGAACTTTGATTTAAAGGTAGAGAGACTAGAGAAGGTGATAAAATTGAGAAAAATTACTATTGTGCTGCTTATAGTTATAACTTTACTAAGTCTAAATGCTATATTTAATCAGAATAAAACTTCTTCTCAAGGGATAATTATTGCTGATCATAAAAAGTTAATTAATATTTTTAGAGACTATGAACCTCAAGCAACAAGAGAATTGATAAAAAATTTGCAAGACTATGAGCAAGTTATTTTACATTTAGGAGCTAAGAGGGTATTCATTAGAGGCAACGCCTTCTTTTATCGGACTAGTCAAGATAATCTCAAATTACTGGCAGAGCAATTGCAAGCCAATGAACAGCAGCTATATTTATGGTTTTTGGATAGTTTTGGTGGAGCCTCTTTTCTAGAAATTTATGAAGATTATCAAACTATAATAGATGCTAATTATGAAGTGCTACAAGAACTAAATTTAGATTACGAGGGACTTGTAATTGATTTAGAATGGATTAATCTTGGAACTGAGGCTAATAATCAAAAATATCTTGAAATTTTAAGTTATTTAGATAAAAAATTTGCTGACAAAGAGCTCTATGCTTTTGCTTCTATCATTGACAATCCGACTGAAAATAAACGGAGAGGATATAATGAAACTGAGATGTTAAAGTATTTAGATAATATTATTACTATGCTCTATCCAGGAGATGGAGGATATTATCTAAAAAATGGACAACTCCATTTAAATTTAGCAACTCACCGTATTGAAGATTTAAGAGAGTATTATAGGCAGCGAAATTATCAAGTAGCAGTCTCTTTAGCAGGGCGAATTATTTTAGAAAGAAATAATAATTTGTACTTCATTAAGTCAGCTACTGAATTTAACTATAGTGATAAAACTAAACTTCTTTATTCTAAAACAAATAAATATTATGATATTAACGCTTATGTTCCGCAAATGAAATTTTCTCTGCAGCGCAATGATGGAGTCACTGAAGAAATTAAAAAATCAGATAGATTGCATTTCATTAATTTTCACCAAGATAAACTACTGCAGGAAGAGGATTATATTTGGGAGTATTTTTTGCTACAGTAATCAAAAAAAGTTTTAATTCACTCTTTTTCTCCTGATGGAATATAATGCTAAAAAAGGAGTGAAAGAATGAATAATCAAGAGCGGATGAATATTCGCAGTAGAATGTTAGAATTAGAAAAGAGGAGGAATAGGTCGCATGACTTAGAGGGGGGAGAAATAGATTTTTTACTAGAACGAATCTATTTAGCTATTGAGGCAGAGTTGAGAGATGCAGCTTATTATTTGGCATTAGCAGATATTGCTCCTAATCAGTTTGCAGCAGAGATGATTAGTGATTTTGCTCAAGATGAGCGTGAACATGCCTATCAATTGCAACAGGCTTATGAACATTTAACTGGAAAAACCTTCAGGTCTGAATATGAATATGAGTTTGAATTAAATCCAGCTGATTATGAAGAGTATTTAGAAAAAAGAGTCTTAGATGAAACAAAAGCTTATCAAGAATATAAAAGTTATTATCTGATGACGCATAATCCGTATTTAAGAGATATTTTCTTTAATGCTATGGTTGATGAATCCCAACATGCCCAGCGAGAGTTGTATTTATTGCAGACAATGGGGATGCCGATGATGTAAAGAATAGTGACGAGAATAGTGACGAGTAAAGAGTGAAGAGTAACAAGAGAAAACAATAAAGCAGTAAGACAGTGAAACAGTGATGAGTAATGAGTAATGAGTAATGAGTAAAAGCGTAAAAAGAAAAATCAAAAGCAGTGGAACAGTAAGAACAGTGATGAGTAACAAGTAAAGAGTGAAGCAGTAAGAACAGTAATGAGTAACAAGAAAAAAGTAAAGTAGTAACAAGAAACAAGAGAAAACCAAAACAATAAATAGTGAAGAACAGTGATGAGTAATGAGTAACAAGAGAAAATATAAAAAATAAGAATAAAAATAAAATTTAAGAACAGTAATAAGAGAAAAGATAAAAATCAATGAAGGTTAGGCTGTGGTGAATTCACCACAGCCTTTTAAAATATAAAGGTGATTTATCTTTTGTGTAGAAAAATATCATTAAAGCAATTAAATTAGTAATGGTTACTATCAAATGGAGGGGTGTATATGCTAGATAGAGTACAATTAACTGAAGATTTTAGTATCTCGCGCTTGGCCCAGGGATTTTGGCGCTTAGCAGATTGGGATTTAAGTCCTCAAGAACGATTAGAGTTTATTGAGAGTTTGTTAGATTTAGGAATTACTACTTTTGATCATGCTGACATTTATGGAGATTATACTTGTGAAAATTTATTTGGTGAAGCTTTAGAGTTGAAAGCAGAGTTAAGAGAAGAGATGGAACTAGTAAGTAAATGCGGAATTAAGTTAATCTCTGAAAATAGACCGGAACATGAGATTAAGTATTATGATACTAGTAAGGAACACATTATTAATTCAGTCAACAATTCTTTAAATAATTTGCGGACTGAATACTTAGATTTATTATTGATTCATCGTCCTGACCCTTTAATGGATCCTGATGAAGTTGCTGAAACTTTTAAGCAGTTAAAGGAAGAGGGCAAGGTGCGTAATTTTGGTGTTTCTAATTTTCTGCCTTCACAATTTGAAATGTTAAGTTCAAAATTGGACTTTCCGTTAGTAACGAATCAAGTTGAAATTTCAGTTATGAATTTTGAGAACTTTGATAATGGTACTATTGAGAAATGTCAAGAAAAGGATGTTTCCCCAATGGCTTGGTCTCCGCTAACAGGAGGTAAGATTTTTAAAGCGAAAAGTGAAAAAGCACAAAGAATAAAGAATGTTTTAGAAGAAATCAAAAAAGATCTTAATGCTGATTCTATTGCTCAGATTATGTATGCGTGGTTATTAAATCATCCAGCGCAAATTATTCCAATTGTTGGCAGCGGAAAATTATATCGAGTCAAAGAAGCAGTAGCGGCAGCAGAAATTGAATTAACTCGTCAGCAGTGGTTTAAAATTTGGCAGAGTGGTTTAGGTCATCCGGTAGCTTAAGAAGAACAGATTTAAATGAGTTTGTATATTGTATCAGTTTGTCATTTATGATATAATCAA
This sequence comes from Halanaerobacter jeridensis, assembly GCF_016908315.1. Classification (GTDB taxonomy): domain Bacteria; phylum Bacillota; class Halanaerobiia; order Halobacteroidales; family Halobacteroidaceae; genus Halanaerobacter; species Halanaerobacter jeridensis. The sequence goes on from NZ_JAFBDQ010000002.1 coordinate 163,400, forward strand.
GAGCACAGGTATAGACCTGTGCTTGGCAAAACCTTAGCTGTGAATTTTATTTTAAAAGAGGTGACAGAAATGGAGCAAATAAGGTTAAATGAAAATAGTCCCGTGCCTTTATATTATCAATTAGAGAATTTGATCAGAGAAAAGATAGAAGATGGAGAGTACAACCCTGGCGATAAAATTCCTTCGGAGCGGGAATTAAGTGAAATTGTAGGTCTAAGTAGAATGACGATTAGGAAAGCAATCAATAATTTAGTAGAAAAGGGGATTCTAAAGCGAAAAAGAGGACAAGGAACATTTGTATCTGAAGAAAAATTAGATTCTTTTCCTGAATTGATAGGATTTAATGAGCATATAGAGATGAAAGGGATGACCCCATCTAGTAAAGTTATAGAACATGAAATTATTGAAGTTAATGCAGAAATAGCAGAAAAGTTAAATCTCAACAAAGGTGATCAAGTGATATTGACTTCTCGCTTGAGATTAGCAGATGATAATCCAATTGGATTTGAGAAGTCTTATGTTCCCTATCATATTTGTCCTCAATTAATGGAATTGGATTTATCAGAAGAGTCTATTTATCAAACTTTGACTAATGAAGGGTATAAACCTACTAAAGCGGACCAAGAAGTTGAAGCTATTTTGGCTGATGAATATATTGCTGATTTATTAGGTGGAGAAATTAAACAAGCAATTCTAAAAAATACTAGAATTACTTATTCAGGCGATACTCCTGTGGAATTCAGTTATAATTTTTATCGTGGTGATAAATATAGTATTCATACAACTATAAAAAATTAAGTGAGGGTTGAAGAGATGGAAATATTATTAATTTGTGTGTGCGGAATGAGTACTAGTATGTTAGCAGAAAAAATGAAACAGGCAGCAGAAGAAAGGAGTTATCAAATTAATATTGAGGCCAATGTAGCAGATAATGCAACAGATATTGTGCCGGATTATGATGTTGTTTTATTAGCCCCACAAGTGAGTCATAAAGAAGAAGAGATTGAAAAAATAGTGGCTCAATATGAAGATGTTGAATTAGGGGTGATTGATTCTTTGGCTTATGGTCAACTTGATGGTGAAGCAGTTTTAAAACAAGCCCTGAATTTGGTTGACTAAGCTTAAATAATAAATTATAATTTAATCACATTAATAGTAATGATTATTCTCATCTTTATCTGCTTTTCCAATTGAAATGGGTGGTGTAGAAATGAAAAAATTCAATAATTTTTTAGATAATAAATTAATTCCATTCATGACCAAAATTTCAAATCAAGTTCATGCCAAAGCGATTAGAAAAGGTTTTATTGCTGTACTGCCAGTTACTTTTATTGGTAGTTTGATTATTTTATTACATAGACTACCGCTTTCTATTATAGAAAAGAATCAAAAACTATTATTTGAATTATATGAGATTACATTAGGATTAATTGGAATATTTTTAGTAATTGCTGTTAGCTATAATTTAGCTAAAGAATATGAAATGGAGCGACTATCAATCGCTCAAATGTCACTAGTAAATTATTTATTAGTCTCTATTTCATTTACAGAACAGAAAATTACTTTAGACTATTTAATAACTCCTAACTTATTTACAGCTATTATTGTAGCAGTTTTAACTGTAGAAATCATTAGAATTACAGATCAGTTTAATTTTGAGTGTCAACTGCCGGAGCAAATTCCGACAGCTGTCTGTGAGACATTTACTTCTTTAATTCCGGGTTTTGAATCAGTTCTGTTTTTTACTCTGTTTAGCTATATATTCCAGAGTGTTTGGGGGACGCCTTTATCTGGATTTATAAATTATATATTATCACCTGTGGTTAATATAGTAGATAGTGCTTTTGGAGTGTTTTTCTTTGGAGTTTTATCACAGTTATTGTGGTTTGCCGGTACTCATGGTGTAGCAACGGTAGGAGTGATTTTACGTCCTTTTTTAGAGCAAAATTGGTTAGTAAATGCTCATTTGCAGATGTCTGGACAAGAAATGGAACATATTTTTACGATGCCGTTTTGGAATTTTTATATGTTAATTGGCGGTTCAGGAGCTACCTTAGTGCTATCTTTGCTGTGTCGGAAAAGTAAAGTTGAACAGTTAAGAGAGACTGGAAAAGTTAGTTTATTATCTAGTTTGTTCAATATTGATGAACCTATTTTATTTGCTTCTCCATTAGTAGCTAATAAAATAATGTTTATTCCTTTTATTTTCATTCAACCAACGATTGGTGTCATAGCCTATTTTGCTATTAAATATGGGTTAGTATCGAAATCCTTTATTAGAGTACCATGGGTTACTCCTGCGCCAATTGGTGCTTTCATTTCTACTTTGGATTGGCGCTCCCTAGTTTTAGTAATAGTGTTAGCTTTATTGTCTGGTTTATTGTATTATCCCTTCTTTAAACGCTATGAACAAAAACTTTTGCAAGAAAATGAATAAAATTGTTGACAACTATCAGAATCATTGGTATAATTTTAGTAAGAAATAAGTGGTATAGACCTATACCCCTAAAAATAATTTAATAAGTTAATAACCTATCTTAAAGAAATTGCCACTCGCAATAACCTCAATAACTTATATACAGAGTGGTATTTTTATTAAAAACAGTGGTATAGTCCTGTACATCACTATCAAGTTAATACCTTTCCTTTATAATTATTCTATAAGTTTTTAAGTAGTCAGTTAGCAGTACTAATTTACTTTATCTATTTACTTTATCTATTTACTTTATCTATTTCACTTATCTGTTATAAGTTCATAATTTTATAATCCTGCAGATGAGTACAAAAAAATTTTTGGGGGGAAACAAATGAATAATAAGAAATGTTTATCCATGTTTTTAGCTGTTATGTTGTTAGCAGGGACTTTGTTTTTAGTGAGTGCTGAAACTCAAGCATTCTTCGGTTTCGGAGATGACAAAGAAGAAGAAAAGCCTAAAGAACAATCAGGTCCAGTAACAATTGAAGTAGCTACTTGGGCTGATGAAGCAATGTTGAAAATGGTTGATGACTTTGAGAAAGAACATCCAAATATTAATGTAGAAATTGCTAAGACAGCTTTTGCAGACCATCATAAGACATTATTAACTAAAATTGCTGCTGGTGCAGATGTGCCGGATGTAGCATTTATTGAAATCTCTTATATTGGTAACTTTGCTGCAAAAGGTGGATTTATAGATTTAACTCAAGATCCATATAAGGCTCAACAGTATGAAGAGGATATAGTTGGTTATGCTTATGCGCATGCTAAAACAAAAAGTGGAAAGTTAATTGCACTACCGACTGATATTGCTCCAGCAACTGTTTTCTATCGTAAAGATCACTTGAATAAGATTGGCTATGAAAAAGATGATATGAAGACAATGCAAGATTGGATTGAAGCAGGTAAGAAGTTTGCTAAGGATACAGATGGAGACGGTGCTAATGATAGATGGTTAATTGCTGATGCATCTAACATCTATAATATGTATGCTCGAAGTGGTGAAAATAGATACTTCAATGAAGAAGGAGAATGTATAGTTGATTCTGAGCGATTTGTAGAAGGATTTAGAATGGCGCAGAAAGTAAGAGAATTAGGTCTAGATGCAGGTATGGCACCATGGAGTAATGAGTGGACTGCTGCTCTTAAGAACGGTAGTGTACTAATGGAGCCATCAGGAGCTTGGTTAGGTGGACACTTAAAGTCTTGGATTGCACCTGAAGCTAAAGGAAAATGGCGAGCAACTGAACTGCCAAATGGTATGTATGCTAAGAATGGTGGTTCTTATGCTGGTATTCCAGAAGCTGCAGATCATAAGAGAGCTGCTTGGGAGTTTATTGAATACTATTCTACTAACAAAGACATTCAGGTTCAGAACTTTAAAGAAGCAGATACATTCCCATCTTGGAAGCCAGCTTTCAATGACCCAATTATGGATGAACCAATTGAATACTTAGGCGGTCAAAAGGCACGACAGATGTGGGTTGACGCAGCTCAAAAAGTACCAAACGTTGTAACTAATCCAAATGATATGGTAGCTGAAGAAATTGTAGCAAGTGCTCTATCGGATGTATTAGAAAATGGAGAAGATCCGAAAAAAGCATTAAAAGAAGCTAAAAAGTTAATTGAAAGAAGAGCTAGATAAATAAATTATTATAAGTTCAGGGTTGGGTTCTGCCCGACCCTGATTAACAAAGGAGGCTAATTATGAGATTAAGCAAAGAAAAAGCACCATATTTATTCATTTCACCGTTTTTTATATTATTTGCTATCTTTGGTGCTTTCCCAATCTTGTTTTCATTCTTTTTAAGTTTTAATCAGTGGGATGGGCTCTCGGCAATGCAGTTTGTTGGATTTGAAAATTATTTATTAGTGTTAACTGATCCATGGTTTTGGAAGTCGATTAAAAACACCTTGGTTATTTTTGTATTGACGACAATTCCGCAGCATTTAATAGCTTTGTCTTTAGCATTTATATTAAATTCTGCTAAAGTTAAGTTTAAAGAGTTCTTTAGATCAGCTTACTTTTTACCGTATATTACTTCTTCGGTAGCAGTTTCTTTGATCTTTATGACTTTATTTGGGGAACATTACGGAATAATAAATGCTGTTTTAAAGTATGTATCTAATTTCCCTGGAGTTGAAATGCTATTTAATTTGATTAATGCAGAATTGCCGATTAGGTGGTTAAATAGTGCTAAATGGTTGAAACCAGCAATTGCTATTTTGATTACTTGGAAATTTACCGGTTGGAATATGATTATTTATTATGCTGGAATTCAAAAGATACCAGAAAGCTTATATGAAGCAGCTGAAGTAGATGGTGCTAGTTTATTTGATAAGTTCTTTAGAATTACGTTACCATTATTAAAGCCGATTATCTTCTTTGGTGTAACAATGTCTATCATTGGTAACTTACGTATCTTTGCAGAACCAATGATTTTAACAGGTGGATCAGGCGGTCCAGGACAATCTGGTTTAACGACAGCAATGTATTTATATAAGACTGGTTTTGAATGGACTCAATTTGGAGTAGGTAGTTCTATGGCTTATATTTTATGTGCTTTGATAGTTACTTTATCATTACTTAATAACAAATTCTTTAATAAAGAAATTTAGGGGAGGTAGAAAAAAGTGAGTTTAATCAGTAATAGTCAAGATAACCCTCAAGAAAGTAGTAATGTAAAATATACATTACAAAGAATATTGCTCTATACAGTTTTGGTTGTAGGAGCAATAGTAACTTTATTTCCGTTTTTCTACATGTTAATAATAGCGACGAGAACTAGAGCAGATATATTTACTTTTCCACCACCGATTTGGTTTGGCGATTCTTTTATTGACAACCTTAATATCTTATTAAATAAGATGCCGTTTTTCCGCAATATCTTTAATAGTATTGTGATAGCAGTGAGTACAACTTTCATGACTATGTTCTTCTGTGCTTTAGGTGGTTATGGTTTTGCGAAATATGATTTTAAATGGAAGAGCCAATTATTCTTCTTGATGTTAGGAACAATGATGATTCCTGCTTTATTAAGAATAATTCCATGGTTTATTATGATGAGACAGTTTGGTTGGATTAATACTTTCTGGCCGTTAATTATTCCTGGAATTGCGAATCCATTTGGTATCTTTTTAATGAAACAGTTTATGGATGATATTCCTAATAGTATTATTGATGCAGCAAGAATAGATGGATGTAGTGAATTCCAAATCTTTTATAAAATGGCGTTACCATTGAGTTTACCTGGCTTAGGAACATTAGGGATTTTAACTTTCTTAGCATCTTGGAACCGATATATGCAGCCGTTATTAATTCTGCAAGAAAAATCAATGTATACTATTCCAGTTGCATTATCTAAATTACAAGGTAAGATAGACCAAAACTGGGGTGCACAAATGGTAGGAACTACTTTAGCAATTGCACCAATCATAATTGCTTTTGTGTTAGCGTCTAAGCAGTTTATTTCTGGAATTACAGAAGGTGCTACTAAAGGATAAATTAATAATCCAGTTTAAAAGGGGAAGGTAATTATGGAAGATAAGAAGGCTTTAAAAATCACTGTTATTGGTGGTGGAAGTAGTTATACGCCAGAAATAATTGAGGGGTTAATTGAACGTCACCACCAACTACCTGTTGCAGAGTTGTATTTAGTAGATATTGAAGCCGGCCGAGAAAAGTTAAATATAGTTGGTGCTTTGGCACAGCGGATGATTGAGCAAGCAGGACTTGATATTGATATTCATCTTACTTTAGACCGAGAAGAAGCAATTAAAGAGGCTGATTTTATTATTACGCAATTTAGAGTGGGGCTTTTAGATGCTCGAATTCAAGATGAAAAGATACCGCTGCAGTATAACTGTTTAGGTCAAGAAACAACTGGGGCTGGAGGCATGGCTAAAGCCTTAAGAACTATTCCCGTTATTTTAGATATCTGTGCTGATATTGAGAGATTGGCCCCTGAGGCATGGTTGATTAATTTTACTAATCCCAGTGGAATTATAACTGAAACAGTTCTTAAGCATACAGATGTACAGTGTATTGGTTTGTGTAATGTACCTGTAGTGATGCATAATACTTGTGCTGAAATGTTAGAAGTAGAGAGAAAAGAAATTGAATTAGATTTAATTGGCCTTAATCATTTGGTGTGGGGTCGAGATGTAATTTATAAGGGGCAGAGTCAACTTGATAAAATTCTATCTCGTCTACTGTCAGGAGAACAAATTTCAGTGAGCAATATTTCTGATTTTCCGTGGGAAGAAGACCTATTAAAAAGTTTAGAGCTATTACCTTGTCCTTATCATAAATATTATTATCAAACATCTAAGATTTTAGAAGAAGAGATTGAGGCGGCTGAGAACGAAGGGACACGAGGCGAAGTGGTTAAAAAGTTAGAAAAAGAACTGTTTAAATTATATCAAGATCCAAACTTAAGAGAAAAACCGGCTATGTTAGATGAGAGGGGCGGTCACTTTTATTCAGAAGCTGCTTGTGATTTGATTAATGCTATTTATAATGATTTAGGAACAACTCATTATTTAAATGTGCCTAATAATGGTGTTATAGACTCTTTGCCTGATGATGCAGTAATTGAAAGGACTTGTCTTGTCAACCAAAGCGGACCTCATCCTTTTAACAGTGAAAAATTAGAACCTAAAATCAGAGGTCTAATTCAAGTAGTCAAAGATTATGAAATTTTAACTATTCAAGCAGGGGTTAATGGTTATTATGATGCCGCTTATCAAGCTTTATTACTACACCCTTTAGTAGATAGCAATTCGGTTAAACCGTTATTAGATGATATTTTAGCAGCAAATAGTGAATATTTACCGCAGTTTGAATCTGTAATAGAAGAAAAGAACTTATAATATCTATAATTAGGAGGATAATCATGAACGAACAAAGTTGGCAATTTATTGGTAACAATGGAGAGTTTACTTTAAAAGATCCAGAACAAAATAATTATCTATACTTTCCGCTAGTTAATGAAGCAGGTATGATGTCTGCAATAACTCCATCGTTACATGGAGATATTAAGACAGGACAGAATACTTTTGCTATGGAACCAGTGTCAGCTATAGATTTGCATAATAAGAAATCAACGCGTAACTTTTGGTTTTTAATAGATGATAGTGAAGTCTGGTCAGCAACAGGTAAGTCAGCTCAGCAAGAAGCAAATAGGTTTGCTAATGATGATGCAGAAGAGGTTACTTTAGAAGCCGGGATGTTGTGGCATAAAGTGACGAGAAAGAATGAAGATTTAGGTCTACAGTCTGAAGTATGTAATTTTGTACCGCAAACTGATGAGCAAGTTGAATTGATGAAAGTTACAATTAAGAATACAGGGAGTGAAAGTAAAAAAATAACCCCTACTTCAGGGATTCCACTTTATGGTCGCTCAGCAGATAACTTAAGAGACCATCGTCATGTAACATCACTGTTGAATGTAATTAAGACAGTAGATAATGGAGTAGAGTTATCACCTACATTATCTTTTGATGAACGTGGTCATAATTTAAATGATGTCTCTTATCAAGTTGTAGGTAGAAGCGGCAGTGGAGAAAGCCCAATTGGATTTTTCCCAGTCTTTGAAGACTTTATTGGAGAAGGCGGTTCTTTGACTTGGCCGGAAGCAGTTGTGTCTAATAAAGATGACTATGCCCAAGTTGGCGAAGAATTTACTGGATATGAAGCAGTAGGAGCACTTCGTTTTGATGATGTTGTATTAGAACCTGGCTCAGAAAAGTCTTATGTGTTAGCAATTGTAGTTGATGAAGATGGTTCTGAAGTAGATATAGCCCAAAAATACTGCAGTGCAGAGAAGTTTGATTCTTACTTAGCAGATAACAAAGAATTTTGGGAAGAAAAGATCGGAAAAGTAGAATTTGAATCTGGAGATGAGAAATTTGATGATTGGATGAAGTGGGTTACTTTACAGCCGACTTTAAGAAGAATTTATGGTTGTTCTTTCTTACCTCATCATGATTACGGCCGCGGCGGTCGTGGTTGGAGAGATTTATGGCAGGACTGTTTATCTCTACTATTAATGGAACCAGATTTAGTTAGAGATATCCTATATAATAATTTCGCTGGAGTTAGAATTGATGGTAGTAATGCGACAATCATTGGTTCTGAACCGGGAGAATTTATTGCTGATAGAAATAATATTAGTCGAGCTTGGATGGATCATGGGGCTTGGCCATTATTAACTACTAAATTATATCTTGATCGCAGCGGCGATTTAGAATTCTTATTAGAAGAGCAGACTTACTTTAAGGATGCTCAAAGTCATCGGACTCAGAAAATAGATGAAAATTGGAGTCCTGAAGATGGCAATGAATTGTTGACTACAGACGATAATACTTATTCAGGAACAATTATCGAACATTTATTGGTGCAGCATTTAAGTCTATTCTTCAATGTAGGAGAGCATAATAACTTCCGCTTAGAAGGTGGAGACTGGAATGATGGCTTTGATATGGCTGAAGATAAAGGAGAAAGTGTAGCTTTTACAGCCTTATATGCTGATAATATGTTAAAATTAGCTGAATTACTGCGCAATTTAGAAGAAGAATTAGATAAAGAAGAGCTAGAGTTGGCCCAAGAGATGAAACAGCTACTAGATACTATTACTGGGAAAATAGACTATGACTCAGTAAGTGAAAAACATGAGTTGTTAGAGCAGTACTTTGCTAGTTGTGAAGCAAAGGTTAGTGGGGCCAAGACTACAGTAGCTATTTCTGATTTAATTAATGATTTAGAAACTAAAGCTCAGTGGATTAAAGAGCATATTCGGGCCAATGAATTAATTGAAAATAAAGATGGCTATCAATGGTATAATGCCTATTATGATAATAATGCGCAGAGATTAGAAGGAGATTATCCATCGGGTGTTAGAATGACTTTGACGGGTCAAGTATTTACAATTATGAGTGGCGTAGCTACAGCAGAGCAGATAGAAAAAATTACTACTACTGCTGATCATTATTTAAAAGATGAGTCTGTAGGCGGCTATCGTTTGAATACCGACTTTAATGAGATCAAGTTGGATATGGGACGTGCCTTTGGTTTTGCTTTTGGTGAAAAAGAGAATGGTGCAATGTTTAGTCATATGGCAATGATGTATAGTAATGCTTTATACCAAAGAAGCTTTGCCTCTCAAGGATTTGAAGTAATCAATTCTGTTTATGAACATTGTAAAGACTTTAGTACAAGTAGAATCTATCCTGGTATCCCAGAATATATTGATTCACGGGGTCGAGGTCTATACCACTACTTGACTGGATCAGCTAGTTGGTTGTTATTAACAATGGTTAACCAAGTTTATGGAGTCCAGGGCCAAGTTGGAGATCTGAAATTAGCGCCGCAGTTAGTTAAGTCTCAATTTGATGAAGATAATCAAGCAGCAGTCACAGCTGTATTTGCAGATCGCGATCTGAAGATTAATTATCATAATCCAGAGTTGAAATCAGCCGCTGCTTATCAAGTAAAAGATATTAAACTAAATGGAGAAAAAATTGATTTTGATTTAGAAAATAGAGCAGCGATTATAGATAGAGATTTAATCACTAATTTAGATGAAAACAAGGAGCATCAGCTTGAAGTTACTCTAAACTAAAGTAAGTGAGGGATAAGATGGTTTATTCAGCAAATGATAATCGCTACGAAGATATGACTTACAATTATTGTGGGAATAGTGGTTTACAGTTACCAGCTATTTCTTTAGGAATGTGGCACAATTTCGGTGGTGTCGATAAATTTGAAACTAGTCGTGCTATGGTGAGACGGGCCTTTGATTTAGGGATTACTCATTTTGATTTGGCTAATAACTACGGTCCGCCGGCTGGTTCGGCCGAAGAAACTTTAGGTAGAATCCTAAAGAAAGATTTAGCACCGTATCGTGATCAATTGATTATCTCTACTAAGGCTGGCTATGGTATGTGGTCTGGTCCTTATGGAGATGGCGGTTCTAAAAAGTATTTAACTGCTAGTTTAGATCAGAGTTTAGAACGTTTAGGATTAGATTATGTTGATATCTTTTATCATCATCGACCTGATCCGAATACTCCTCTCGAGGAGACAATGAAGGCTTTAGATAGAATTGTGAAGCAGGGTAAGGCATTGTATGTTGGAATTTCTAATTATAATGCCCAACAGACAAAGAGAGCATCAGAAATCTTAAGAGATTTAGGAACACCATTTATTATTAATCAAGTCTCTTATTCTATGTTCGACCGTTGGACTGAAGAGTCTTTAATTGATACTTTAGGAGCTGAAGGATTAGGTGGGATTATCTTTTCTCCTTTAGCCCAAGGACTATTAACCGATAAATATATCGATGAAATCCCTGAAGATTCTCGAGCAGCTAGTTCAAGTCAATTTTTAAATGAAACTGATATTACAGACGAGAAATTGACTAAGATTAAAGAGCTGCATCAATTAGCGCAAAGTCGCGGTCAGAGTCTAGCTCAAATGGCTCTAGCTTGGGTTCTAAGACATGATAGCATTGCTTCAGTCTTAGTAGGAGCTAGTAAAGTTAGTCAAATTGAAGAGAATATCCAAACTGTAGATAGATTAGATTTTACTACAGATGAATTAAATAAAATTGATGAGATTCTTAGTTAATGCTCAAGGGAGGCTGAATAAATGGAGCCTAAAGAAGAATTAATTGAAGTTAAAGAATATACTGCAGATGGCTACCAGCCCTTAATTAATTATGAGTCATGGCGAGTAGCAATTTTGAAGTATTGTGATGAACTACTACCAGAAAATATTACTAAAATGCAGAAACACAATCAAACTGATGAAGTATTTGTCTTATTAGAAGGTGAATGTATTTTATTCTTAGCTGAGGGTGACGAAGAAATTGAAGAGATTCATGCCCAAGATATGGAGCCACTAAAAGTATATAATGTTAAGAAGTCAGTGTGGCATACTCATACCCTAAGTGAAGATGCAGTAGTCTTAATTGTAGAAAATGATGATACCTGCTTAGATAATTCACCTGAAAAAGATTTAAATTCAGAACAACAAGAAAAGTTAGTACAGTTAACAGCTGAAGCATGGAATTAATATTAATGAGGAGGCAGGAAAATGGGCCAAGATTTTTCCTTAACTGAAGAAGGCAATTTTGTAATTAAAGATTATCAAGATAAATCAACTTTTGCTAGCTTTCTACCTGGCATAGCTGGTAAGCTAGGAATTCCAATTTGGGCTTTTTATGTTAACCGGGGCCAAGGTTTAGCAAGCTTCGGAATTGAAAATAAAGATCATCCAATCATGGAGTTCTATCCGGCTAATAAATCCTATCAGAATGTTGAAACTAAAGGATTTAGAACTTTTATTAAGCTAGAAGATAATGATAGAGAAACTGTTTATGAACCTTTCCGGGAAGTAAATGAGCATATTTCGACTGAAATGACTATTGCTCCTTATCAACTAACAATTGAAGAGAAAAACTTAGAATTAGGCTTAGAAGTAATAGTTAATTATTATATTCTACCTAATGAAAACTTCGGTGGACTAGTCAGAAGAGTTGAAGTTAAAAATACTACTGGTCGTGAGAAAGATATAGAAGTCTTAGACGGGATGCCGATGTTGATTCCTTATGGGATTGGCAATGGTGCACTAAAAGAGGTTAGTCAAACAATTTCTGCTTGGGCCAAAGTCTATGCTTTTGATGAAGGAACACCATTTTATCGTTTGCGAGCTTCAGCAGAAGATGAAGCAGCAGTTAGCCAAATGGAAGCAGGTAATTTCTATATTCCATTTGCGAAGCAGGATGTTGAAAATCAACTACTACAGCCGTTAGTAGACCCCAAGGTGATTTTTGAGCATCGAACTAGTTTAGAAGAAGCAGTTGGCTTTAAAAAGCAGGATTTAACAGATTTTGATGGAAAACAGATTTTAGAAAATAGATTCCCATCTGCGATGGCAAGCCATAAAGAAACATTGTGCTGCGGTGAAGGACTAGAGATCAACTCAGTCTTTGGTCACTTAGCAGACCAAGATCGTTTAGCAGAAGTAACTGAGAAGGTCATGGAACCAGGCTTTTTAGAAGAAAAAGCTGAAGAAACAGCGCAGTTACATGATTATTATGCTGATCATATCTTTACTGTTAGTGGTGAAGATAGATTAGATGCTTACAGCCGTCAGACATTTATGGATAATATCTTACGGGGTGGATTCCCAATTAGTTTAGGTGAAGATAGTGATACAACTTATCATATCTTCTCTCGTAAACATGGTGATTTAGAACGTGATTATAATGAGTTTTCATTAGAACCAGCTTATTATTCGCAGGGGAATGGAAACTTTAGAGATGTTAATCAAAATCGTCGTTGTGATGTCTTCTTTAACCCTGAGGTTGAAGAACATAACTTGAAATTATTTGCTAACTTAATTCAACCAAATGGTTATAACCCATTAGTCATTGAAGGAAGTAAGTTTTATATTCCTACTGAAGATGCACAACAAGAGTTAGCTCAACATGCAGCAGAAGCTAATGATAAATTATTAGAGCGTTTACAAGAGACCTTTACTCCAGGAGAAATAGCTGTCTTTATTGATGATCATGATATCAACTTAGATGTAGATATTCCTGAGTTTGTTGATTTAGTAATTGATAGCGCAGAATTCTGGACAGAGGCTAAATTTGGAGAAGGATACTGGATTGACCACTGGACTTATAATTTAGATTTAATTGAGAACTACTTAGCAGTTTATCCGGAGCAATTAGCTGAGTTATTATTTGAAGATCAAAGTTATACTTTCTATGATAACTATGCTCAAGTTCAGCCGCGTGAAGAGAAGCATGTCCTAACAGATTCAGGGCCAAAGCAGTTGAATGCTGTAGTCGAATCTGAGGATAAGAAAGAGTTAATCGAAGCGCGGGGTAAGAACCCTTATTATGTGCGCACTGAAGATGGTGAAGGTGAGATTTATGAGACGACATTAATGACTAAGTTATTAACTTTAGTAATTAATAAAACTGCTACTCTAGATCCCTATGGAGTGGGAGTAGAAATGGAAGCTAATAAACCAGGTTGGTATGATGCTTTGAATGGTTTACCTGGCATCTTTGGATCTTGTACAGCCGAAACAATGGAGTTGAAGAGGTTAGTTGAGTTTCTATTAGACAGTATCCAGCAATTAGATGTAGCAGATAATAAAGAGATTACTTTACCGCAGGAACTATATCAATTCCAGCAGCAGTTAGCAGCAGTCTTAGAAGATTGGTTAGCAGAACGTGATGACTTTGCCTATTGGGAGCAAACTGCTCAGTTAAGAGAAGAGTATCGCGCCGAAGTTTTCTGGGGCTTATCTGGAGCTGAAGAAGAACTGACTATTGCTGAACTGCAGGAGTTTTTAGAGCAGGTAGCAGAGAAATTGGAGCAGGCAGTAGAGTTGGCCCAAGAAGAAGAGGGATTATTTACAACTTACTTCTCTTATCAGCCAGTAGAATACACTAAGACTGGTGAAGTTACAGCAGACGGTATGGAAAAGATAAAAGTAACTGAATTTGAACAGCACCGTCTACCACAGTTTTTAGAAGGGCAAGTTAGAGCAATGAAATTATTCTCTGATGAAGAAGAAGCTCAGCAGTTACATGATAATGTAGAGGATAGTCAATTATATGACGAACCTTTAGGCATGTATCGTGTCAATGGTGACCTATCTAGTGAATCCTATGATATTGGTCGAGCTAGAGCCTTTAGTCCCGGTTGGTTAGAGAATGGATCTATCTGGCTGCATATGGAATATAAGTATTTATTAGAATTAATCAAGGCTGGCTTAGCTGATGAATTTTATGCAGCAATTGATGAAGCATTGGTTCCATTCCAAGATCCTGAAACTTATGGCCGGAGTATTTTAGAGAATAGTTCATTCATTTTAAGTACGCTGAATGACGATAGCGAAAATCACGGTCGCGGTTATATTGCGAGGTTAAGTGGATCGACAGCTGAGTATATTCATATGTGGACGTTGATGGCATTTGGCCCGCAGCCATTTAAGATGCAGGATGGAGAATTAGTCTATCAACCTGAGCCGACTTTAAAGGCTGATTTATTCACTACTGAAGCTAAAGAAGTAACACTCCAACTTAGCGAAACAGAAAGAACTACAGTAGAAGTTCCAGCTAATAGCTTTGCTTATAGATTTTTAGGACAAACTTTAGTTGTCTATCATAATCCAGAACGAAAAAATACATTTGGAGAAGATAAAGCAGAAATTAAAAAGTATCAAGTAGAAAGAAAAACTGGTGAGCAAATTGAAGTTGAGGCTGCAGTGATTTCTTCTTCTCTAGCTAAAGAAATTAGAGCAGGAGAGGTCAAGCAAATAGATGTATATTTTGAGTAAGTATTTGAAGCAAAAAAATTAATTAGTAAAAAAGTATGAGTTGGATTTTGATTTTGACTTAATCTTTAAACTGATCACTTCTTACTCATCACTAATTACTATTCTTAAGAGGGGGTGATAACTTAATATGACTGATAATTGGAAAGGAAATTAAAATAAGCCACCCCATTTAGGGTGACAGGCCTGCAAACCGTCCCTAAATTGGAGTGACCATCTATAATTATATCACTTTAATAACTATAATCAAAATTCCTTTCTGATACAGATAGAACCAAAGAACTTTAGGGTAACATTGTATTAATATAATATTATAATTCTATAAGAGATTGATTAACTTAAAAAATAATTTTAAATTCGAGTTCAAACTGAAAGGGAGGAAGAATATAAATGAAGAAGATATCTTTTTTACTTAGTTTAGTGTTGGTTTTAGCTTTAGCTGCACCAAGTTTTGCAGCTGATGTTGAATTTAGTGGAGCAAGTTATTTTATCTTTGACGAATTTACTGAAATTGACGGGAAGCAAGAGTATTCAATGAATGGTAATACTAATATATTTGGCACAGGTGATTGGAAGAAATCAACTACTGATAATCCAAATGACAATCGCGAGAAATTTCAAAATAAATTAGTTTTAAATATGACAGCAAATGTGAATCAAAATTTAAAGGTGGATATGGGTTTTGAATCTTTAGTGGATGAATTTATTGGTTATCCTAACGGTACCGGAGCTACTAGAGTACAGGAAGCACCAACGGTTAGAGATAATCCACCAGTCCGTTTAAAAGACTTAAAAGTGACTGCCGATACAGAAGAGGCTAAAATTGTAGTGACTAATAATTTTAACTATAACTTTAATAGCCGAGTCTTAGCAACACAATTTGAAGATAACTGGGGTGAAATGAATCCTTATGGTGAAGGAGTATTAGTCGAAACAGACTTAGCAGGAGTAGCAACTAAAGGTTTTGTTTTCCAAGCTACTGAAACTACAACAGGCCCAGCTAGTAGTGCTGGTGATGATATTATTGTTGATAATAATGACCGCATGAAAGCAGCTGATAATTTAGTTTACGGAGCAGATTTCAAGAAAGAATTAGATAGAGGTAAAGTAGGAGCATTAATTGTAAATACCCATGATAAGAGCACGGATGAAAATACGTCATCTGATTTCGATCAAGATAAAGATATTCTAAGAGCAGCAGTGAATGGAGAATATAGAATCAATGATATGATTACGATTAATGGAGAAGTAATTACTGCTCAGTATGGTGATGATGTAACAAAAGTTATTAACGTACTTAATACCCCTTATCCTGCTGATGATGATGACAATCCTAATGATGCTAATTTTGATGTAGGTAACAAAGAAGATACTGAAATTTTAGAAGTGGGAACTAAACTAAATCCAATGCCTGGGTTAGAAGTTAACTTAGGATATAAGGATGTAGGTGAAGATTATATAGCTACGGTAGGTGCTGACCACAGTATGGACTCTTGGTATGGCGATGCTAGTTTCAATGCTGGCGATGGAACTGGTTATGATAAAGGGTTCTCTTTAAGTACTAATTATCAACTACCAGTCTTATTGACGCCAACAGCTACTTTAGAATTTACTGATTATGACCAGACTAGAAGTGCTTTCAATGATAATGAGGATACAAATGAACAAGAGATTGAAGCTTCTATTGCAACTTCTCAAGGTCCTTGGTCTGCAGAAGCTTCTTACCGTATTAAAGAAGAGACTAATAGTGGTGCTGATTATGTTGTTGGTGATGATAATACTGCAGCTGAAAGAGATATAGTTTATAATGACTTTAACATTAATGGCTCTTATAAAGTTATTGACTCTGAAAAATTAACAACTAATTTGCATGGAGATTTAAATTATTATGTTGGTGATGATGAGACAATAAATCAGAATTTTTCTACTGAAAAGCGTGTTAAAGTAGGTGCAGGCAACACTTATAAATTAAATGATAAAGTTACTTTAACTGGTAGCTATGATTATGGGTATGCAACAGAAGATAATGATGTATTTGAAGATGCCAGCGGTAGACAGCATTTAGTAAAGTTAGGTGCTAGTTACAAAGTTTCTGAAAATACAACTTTTGATGTTCTGTATAAGTATGACAACTATAATTTAGATCGAAAAGTTACAGATGCTGATGCATTAGTTAATTCTGTGTATAAGAAAGAAGCAGAACATCAGTGGTATGATGGTGGAGAAAGTTGGGAACACTCTGGATATGCTTGGAATAATGGACCAACTATTAAAAATGTAGCTCCGACTTATAGTGGTTATACAACTCATGAGGTAAAAGCTACTTTAACTGTTAACTTTTAATTAGAACTCTTAATCTAGAGGAGGTAGAGAGATGAAGAAGATAGCTATAATGTTAATTTTAGTGCTGGGATTGATTACTTTAGTTGGTTGTAGTACTGATAATGAAAGTAAGATGGTAAGTCATGTTTTAACAATGAAAGTAGAAGATGATACAACTGGTGAATTGATAGAAGAAGCAACAGTAACTGTTTATCAAGATGGAAAAAAATTATTTGATAAAAAAGGTGGAAACGGTGTACAGGTTCCTCTAGAAGATGGAACGTATACTATTGAAGCTGAAGCTGATGGGTATATAAAGGATTCTGAAGAGTTTGTTATTAATGGAGAAGCAGATGTTTCTACAATAACATTGACGGAAAAGGCATCTCCAGTAACTGTAACTGTAGAAGATGGTCAGGGTAATACTTTAGAAAATGCTGAAGTAACTGTTGGTTCAGATAAAGTAATGACTGATGCTAATGGTCAAGCAGTAATTAATTTAAAAGATGGTGAGCATACTGTGCAGGCTAATGCTATCGGTTATACTGGTGATTCACAAACTTTAACTATTGATGGATCTGCTCAATCAATCAGTTTAGAAGTTACTGCTGCTACCAAGTCTTATCTCTATTCTTCCGCTGGTACAGTAGATATTGCTAACACTATTGATACCTGGGGGTCTGGAACAGGATTAACTACTGATTATAGTGGTGATGCAGATTATTCACCAATAATTGAAGCAGTTTCAGGTACTAATTGGGGAGCTGATGCTGCTGTAGTAGCATTTACTGGTTTAAATGCTGGTGAATTGGCTAATTATAATAAGTTAGTCTTTAAAGTTAAGTCAGACCAGTATAGTAGTTTGCGTGTTAAAATTCCAGATACAGAAAATGAATATGTAATTGCTGATAATGGAGTTGATTTAGGTAATGGTTGGTATCAAGTGGAGATTGACCTAGCAGACTTTAGTGATGCTGTTGATTCAGCGGTAGAAGTTGCTATTCATAATAACTTCTATGGTAGTCCAGGAAAAATGTATATCACAGATGTATATGTTTACTAAGCTAATTTAATGATAAAGCTAAGTAAGGTTTGTATAATAGAGACCTTACTTAGCTTATCATTAAATAATAAAAAAATAAATAATTTTGTTCGTTAATATACGGGAAAGAGGCGATAAAATCATATGATTAATAGCAATCAAAAGTTGATGGGAGCCGTATTATTAAGCCTAATGCTTATTATAATTAGTGGTTGTGGTGGAGGAAGTAGTAATGGAGGAACAAATATTGACCAAGAACATACTTTGACTGTTAGTATTAATCATAATTCAGATTCTACTCCTCAAATAGAAGTTTATAATAATGAAGAGAAAGTTGATAGTGGTGAAGGAGATTTAGTGCAATTCAAATTAAATAACGGCAATTATACTATAAAGATATATAATAATTCTATAACTAAAATTAGAGATGTTGTAATTGACGGTAGTAACGAGAGTATAGATGTTTCTTTTTCTGATTCCACAAATCCAGCTGATGATTGGGATCCAGGTCAGGAATGGACACTTGCCTGGAGTGATGAATTTAATGATGGAGATTTTGATACTAACATCTGGACAAGGCAGAGATGGATGACTCCGCCTAATAATGAGTTAGAAAGTTATACAGGTGAGCCATCAACAGCCTATGAAGAGAATGGCTCTATGGTCTTGAAAGCAACTTATGACGGAGGAGCTTATGACCAGCAGGGTAATTATACTTCAGCTAGGGTTATATCTAATCCTGGAGGGCAGGATGGAAACTCCGGAGCTGATGGAAAAACATTTAAATATGGAAAAATAGCAGCTAGAATTAAATTACCTGGTGGCAAGGGTATCTGGCCAGCATTTTGGATGTTAGGAGATAATATAAGTGAAACAGGTGGTAATACATCTTGGCCGCAATGTGGTGAAATTGATATTTTAGAAACTGGGGCTAAAGGAGATCCAAATTATGGGCAGGGAACAGTTCATGCTACAGTCCATCGAGATCCTGGTACAGAGTCAAATCCTGAAGGATATAATAAATACGTTCCAGCCGGATCATATACTTTAGCAAATGGAGAACTATTTAAAGAAGACTTTCATGTATTTTCAATAGAGTGGGACCAAGAAAAGATTATATGGAAATTAGATGGAATTGAATTTGGCAGAAAAAAGATCAATTCAGATATTGAAAATGAATTTCACAAGGATTTTTATGTACTATTTAATATTGCTGTAGGAGGTCACTTTACTGCTACACCTGATGAAACAACAGATTTTCCACAATATATGTATATAGATTGGATTAGACATTATACTAAGTAGATAGATATTTAAACACGTAGAATTCATGTATATAGAAAGGACGGATAAAATGAGTAATAACATTAAGTTAATTCAGACAGCTAAAGACACAGATGATAGATTAGCAGAGAAAGAAGAAGTAAAATTTGGGGCAGATGCTAATGAGGATTTAGCAACAGTTGAAGTTAACCCTGAAGAAGAGTTTCAAGATATTACAGGTTTTGGTGGTGCCTTTACTGAAGCTGGAGGTTATACTTTATCTCAAGTACCAGAAGAAGTAAGAAATGAAGTGCTTGAAGCATATTTTCACCCCGAAAAAGGGATAGGTTATACTTTATGTCGGACACATATCAACAGTTGTGATTTTTCCTTAGGAAATTATGCTTATACAGAAACAGAGGGAGATACAGAACTAGAAGATTTTGATATTTCTCGCGATGAAGAGTACTTAATTCCCTTTATTAAAGATGCTGAAAAAGTGGACGGAGCAGAATTTGAGTTATTTTCTTCTCCGTGGAGTCCACCGGCGTGGATGAAAACTAATGGTCGGATGAATAAAGGTGGCAGCTTAAAAGAAGAATACTGGCAGACATGGGCTGATTATTTTGCTAAGTATATTAAAGAATATCAGAAGAAAGATATAGATATTTGGGGCGTGACAATTCAGAATGAACCAATGGCTGAAACACCTTGGGATAATTGTATTTATGAAGATGAAGAAGAACGAGATTTTGTGAAAGTATTAGGGCCAACTTTAAAAGAAGCTGGACTTGATGATGTAAAAATCATGGTTTGGGATCATAATAAAGATATTATGAAATCTCGAGTCGATACTATTTTATCTGACCCTGAAGCAGCGCAATGGGTCTGGGGAGTAGGTTTTCACTGGTATGGAGAAGATGATACTAAGGCTATAGTAGATGATGAAGTATTGAGTTATACTTATGAAACTTATGATAAAGAACTAGTCTTTACTGAAGGATGTAACCCATTATTTGATGAAGATAATTTCTTCGGTGAATGGTGGACAGGAGAAAAATACGGTCGTCACATCATTGCTGACTTGAATCACTATACAACAGGTTGGGTTGATTGGAATATGGTCTTAAATGAAGAAGGTGGACCAAATCACGTTGAAAATTATTGTGATGCGCCGATTATAGTTGATACTGAAAATAATGAGATTATTTATGAGAGCCCATATTATTATCTGGGACACTTCAGTAAATATATGAAGCCGGGTGCTACTAAGATCAGCTGTGCAACAGATAATGATAAATTGTTAGTAACAGCAGTTAGAAATCCTGATGGTGAAATTGTAGTAGTTGTAATGAATGATAGTGAAGAAGAATTGAGCTTTAATCTAAAAGATCAAGATGGAGAAAGTGCAGAAATAGTCAGTCCCGCTCATTCTATTCAGACTTTAATCTATTAAGGGATCAAGCTCACGACTCAAATATGAGCGTGAGCCTACCTTGTTTTTTTAATAGAAAAAATAGATCATAACTAATATTGACTACTAGTAATTAATATTTTATAATAAAGGTATAGACCACTAGATGACAACGTAATAATATTGCTATTATAAGTTATAATTTAATAATATTACTTAAATTTTACAAAAAAACTAAAAACAAAAATGAGGATATAAGTCAAATAACCGGTTTTATTCTATATAATTTCCTCGATCAAACTAGGGGGAAAAAAATGATAAAAATAATGCAAAAGAAAGTAACGATTGTAACATTATTAATGATTGCCTTACTGTCTTTAGTAGGCTGTCAAGAAATTGATAAAAGTCAAAAGTCTAATTTAACAGTTGAAGTTAATTCAGCAGTAGATCAATCATTAACAGCTAATGTAGAGGTTTTATATGATAATCAGAAAGTAGCTGTTAAAGAAGGAGAAGTAGTTGAGTTTGAATTACTAAAAGATAAAGAATATCAATTAAAAATTAGTGCTGATAATCATAAAACTAAAACATTAAATATGCAGTTAAGAGAAGACAGCACTATGACGGTTAATTTAGAACAGAAGTTCAAGAACTTAGTAGAGAATGGAGATTTTTCTCAAAAACTAAGTGATGCTCAACCACAGGGCAATGGTAAATTAGATAGCCAAGGTAGTTGGGCCTATCATCAAAATAGTAATGGTCAAGCTGAGGCAGTGATTAACAATGAACAAGCTGAGATAAAAGTAGCTGATAGCGGTGAGAATGCTTGGTCTGTACAGTTACTGCAGGGGCCAATTACTTTAGAAGAATCTGCCCAGTATAAAGTTACTTTTGAAGCTAAGGCAGATAAGAAAGCAGACTTACATCTAAAAATAGGAGCAATTGGTACGCGGGGATGGGTCGGTTATCACGAACAAGATTTCGAATTAAGTTCTGAACTAAAGACCTATCAATTCAACTTCACGATGGATCAGGAAACAGACCCGCAGGCACGTTTTGAATTTTGGTTTTTAAATCAAGCTAATTATACGATAGATAATGTTAAATTACTTAAAGTGCAGTCAGGGTCACAAAATAAAGATAAAAATCAAGTTGAAATAAAGAGTGGTGAAATTATTACTAACGGAAGCTTTGCTAATGAGACTACAGGCTGGGGAAGTGATGGAGATATTGATATTGCAACTCAGTCAGAACAGTTAAAAGCAGAAATAAATAAAATTGGTGATAATCCTTATACTCCACAAGTCAATCAGCGTGGAATAAAAATGGTAGAAGGCATAACTTATGAAGTTAGTTTTAATGCTAAGGCAGATGAAAGTAGAAAGATGAATGTGGCCTTAGGAAAACCACTGACTGAAGATCCGTGGTATATAGATTATATTGGTCAAACGCAAACTTTTAAGTTAACGCCGGAGATGAAAAATTATCAATTTGAATTTACTATGACTGAAGAAAGTTATGATGATGCAAAGTTGACTTTCGAATTAGGTCAGATTGCTGAGGGTAGTGCAGCAACTACAGTTCAAATAGATGATGTAACAATCACTCCCGATTTGAGTTTTTATAATAATGGACAATTAAGTATTGAAGAGCGAGTAGATAAAATTGTAGAGTTAATGACTTTAGATGAAAAAATAGGTCAAATGACGCAGCCGGAGAGAAAAAATATTACTCCTGAAGGCGTTAAGAAATATCATATTGGATCAATCCTCAGTGGAGGAGGTTCTACTCCAGGTAATAATACTCCGCAGGAATGGATTGCAATGTATAATGGTTTTCAAGAACAGGCTTTAGAAAATCGCCTGCAGTTGCCGTTGATTTATGGAGTAGATGCAGTACACGGTAATAATAATTTAAAAGGAGCAACTATTTTTCCTCATAATATAGGATTAGGTGCGATGGGGAAAGGTTTAATGACAGTAGATAAAGCTGGTCAAGCCCAGGAATTAATGGAAGAGATTGCTCGTGTTACAGCTCAAGAAACTGCTGCTACAGGAATGGATTGGGATTTTGCTCCTGCAGTTTCAGTAGTTAGAGATGAACGCTGGGGCAGAAGTTATGAAAGTTTTGGTGAAACAGCTGAACTACAAGAGTTGTTAGCTGGGCCTTATGTTAAAGGACTGCAAGGAACAAACGATATAATGAGCAAGCAGAATGGCCATGTGGTTGCGACAGCTAAACACTTCATTGGTGATGGTGCTACTAAATGGGGCACTGGAGATGCAGGTTATAAGATTGACCGCGGAAAAGTTAATATTCCATTAGAGAAACTTAAAGAACTACATGGACAAGGCTATGTGGAAGCTCTTGATGAAAATGTAGGTACAATTATGATTTCTTATAACAGTTATCAAGGTACTAAGATGCATGCCCATCGAGAATTAATCCAAAACTATTTAAAAGCTCCAACAGAAGAGAAAGGGCTTGGTTTTGATGGTTTTGTCGTTTCAGATTGGGCAGCAATTCATGAAATAGATGCACCAACGCATTATGATAAAGTAGTTAAGTCAGTTAATGCTGGTGTTGATATGTTTATGGAACCAAGTGATTGGCATAGATTTATGATAGATTTAAAGACAGCAGTTAAAAATGGAGATGTAGAAAAGAGTAGAATAAATGATGCTGTGAAAAGAATCCTTAAGATTAAATTTAAGGCTGGATTATTTGAAGAAGCATTAGCAGATAATGATCTAGTAGATACAATTGGTAGCCAAGAACACCGTGCTACAGCTAGAGAAGCAGTTAGAGAATCATTAGTCTTATTGAAAAATCAAAAGCAGACATTACCATTATCTAAGGATAATCAATTCTATATTACAGGTTCTAATGCCGATAATTTAGGTCATCAAAGTGGTGGCTGGACAATTAAATGGCAAGGATTTAGTGGAAATGATGCTACAGAAGGTACAACTATTAAAACAGGTATTGAAAACATGCTTGCGCATAATGAAGGGCAAATAGTTAATAACTTAAATCAGGCTGATGTAGCTATAGCTGTAGTAGGAGAAGAATCTTATACAGAAGGAGAAGGTGATGATGCTGATTTAGAACTATCACCTCAAGATAAAAGAGAACTACAAAAAGTACAAGCATCAGGTAAACCTGTGGTAGTAATTTTAGTTTCCGGGCGTCCGATGATAGTTAGTGAAGAGATTGATAATTGGGATGCCTTAGTTGCAGCTTGGCTGCCGGGAACAGAAGGTGGCGGAGTAGCTGATGTAATCTTTGGTGATTATAACTTCACTGGTAAATTACCAGTTTCTTGGCCGCGGAGTGTAGAACAACTACCACTAAATGTAGGAGATGAAAACTATAATCCATTATTTGAATATGGTTATGGTTTAAAAATGGATTTGCAAAACTAATTTAAGTTACCCCTAAGGTTTAAATTAATATAAATTGCAACTAATAAGCAGATGATAAGTTCAATAATCTAGCAGGGGAGCTTTGTTGCTTCCTTGCTTATAATCATCATTTAATGATGGTAGAGAAAAAAGATCTAAATTTAACTCAGATAAACTCGGGAAGTATAAGTTTATAGCTGAAATAATAAATCCCCTGATGGAAAAACAAACATATTAAATTTAAATATGTTTAAAATAAATTGTTACTAATCTTAAAAGGGGGAAAAAAAATGAATTCTAAGCACAAAATATCATTTGTATTAATTTTAGGATTGATCTTATTAACAGTACTCAGTGGATGTAAAGGTGGAGAGGCAGGTTCAGGCACTTCACAATTAATAGTTAATGTTACGAATCAAGAAGTGACAAATCCAGAGGTGAGTGTGTTATATAAAGATAAAGAGGTAGCCAAGAAAGAAGGGGCTCAGGTTCAATTTGAGCTAAAAAATGTTCTTTATCAAGTGCAAGTACAGAGTGAAGAATATGGTAGTAAAACATATGATGTCTATGTTTATGACGATAATACGCTTGATATTAATTTAAAAGGAAGTAATAATCTATTAGGTAATGGAACTTTCACTAGTGGATTATCAACTAATGAGCCTGATAAAAATGGGCGGGTGGATACAGAAGACAATTGGATTTTATACACAAATAGTGGTGGAGCAGCCCAAGCATTTATTAAAGATGAGCAAGCAAAAGTAAGAGTTTCAAGTGCTGGGAACAATCCTCATTCAGTGCAATTTATCCAAGCTCCAGTAACATTAGAACGTGGGGCTAAGTATAAAGTTACTTTTGATGCTAAGACTGCGATTGGTACTAAAAAGATGCATCTTAAAGTAGGTGCTGATGGTAATCGTGGCTGGAGTGGATATATTGAAGAACAAAAAGAATTGAATAATCAGTGGAGCCATTATCAAGCTGAATTTTCTATGGCTCAAGAAACAGATGAATATGCTCGTTTTGAATTATGGTTCTTAAATAAAGGAACTTATTTCTTAGATAACGTTAAAATGGTTAAAGTAGGTCAAGAAGAATTAGCAGAAGAAGGAACTAAAACAGAAGCAGATGAAAACAAAGTAGAAAATTGGGAGTTAGTTTGGAAAGATGAGTTTAATGGTGAAGAGGTTAATGAAGAGAAGTGGACTTTTGAAGTAGGAAATGGGCATAAGCAAGGTATTCCTGGTTGGGGAAATGCTGAGCTACAGTATTATACTGATGGCGAAAATGCAAAAATTGAAGATGGCAAATTAGTAATTACTGCTAGAGAAGAGCAGGTAAGCGATTCTTATGGTAGCTATGACTATACTTCCACAAGAATGATTACGCAAAATAAGTTCAGCAAAGCTTATGGTAAGTTTGAAATCAGAGCTAAAATGCCTGAGGGTCAAGGTATTTGGCCAGCAATTTGGATGTTAGGTTCCGATATTGGTGAAGTTGGTTGGCCTAAATGTGGTGAGATTGATATTATGGAATATATAGGAGATTCACCAAGCAAAGTTCACGGTACAGTTCATGGACCAGTTAGTGGTGGAGCAGGAATTGGTTCAACTTATAAATTACCTGATGGAGAGAAGTTCTCTGAAGAATTCCATACCTTTATGATGGAGTGGGATGAAGATGAAGTAGAATTTTATGTTGATGATACTTTATTCCATGTTGTTAATAAAGATGAGGTAGGAGATAAAGAGTGGGTTTATGATCATCCACACTTCTTAATCTTAAATCTAGCTGTAGGTGGACATTGGCCTGGAAATCCTGATGAAACTACAGAATTTCCACAGACTATGGAAGTTGATTATATCAGAGTTTATGAGGATACAAATTCTGAAGATATAACAGGAGAAGAAAAATGGGATTCAGAGTATGAAGAAGAATGGAAAGAAGCTAAGAAACAGAAAGAAAATAACTTAAGTATAAATGAAGTAGTAAATGGAGACTTTGCTAATGATATAGCTAACGATCCTTCTAACAAGCGTGATAATTGGTATGTATGGGCTGGAGAAGGTGGCAAGATTTCTTCTCACAGTGTTGAAAATGGAGAAGCTAAGATTAATGTAGCTGATATTGGTAATAAAAGTTGGAATGCTCAGTTTAATCAATGGTTGAAATTAGAACCGGGTACAACTTATGAAGTTAGCTTTGAAGCACGAGCAGAAAAAGCAAGAGATATCAATGTTAAATTACTTCATCCTAAAGATTATACAGTTTATGGTGATGGAGTCAAAGAATTAAGTTCTGGAATGGAAAGTTATAGTATGCAAGTGACTATTCCTGAAGATAGTGATGATATTGTTAACTTATCATTTGAATTAGGTGCAGTGAGTGGACAAAGCAAGGCAACTGCTGTTTACTTTGATAATGTAAGTATTGAAAAAATAGACTAACTAGCTTTTAACTTATTACCCCTATATTATAGATAGACTGGGAGAGAAATTATTTCTCTCCCAGTCTAAATTTAAAAATTGAATAATATTTGAATTAATTTTTAATGTTTTTGTTTCGATAATTGAGATTTTTAGTCACAGTAATTTCTTTAAATTGCAATAGTAATTATATAATAAGATAATAATAATTGATAATGATTAGACAGATATTGTAGCCAAGAGTATTCGATTTGCTTAGGTATAAAAAGTAGACAATAGCGATGACAATAAATTAATAGTCAGAGATATGGAGGAGATAATTATGGGGTTCATAAACAAAATCAAGGATAAATTACAGGCCATTGATTTCAAAAAATCAGTAGTAAACGTGACTGTTAATCGACAATTTCAGATTGGTTTTACTGCTTTGTTTGTCCTGATGTTGATAATAGGTAGTTTTGTTTTTTATAATACACGACAATTAAAGCAAAATATAAATTATTTAAATCAACAAGTGATCCCAGCAGTAGAAACAAGTGATAGAATTTATCGTGACTTATCACGTAAGAGTAAAATGATTTATAGTGAAGAAGCAGGAGTACCAATAGTAGGGTCTGGTGATGTGACTGATAAAGAATATTTTAATAATATAGAACAGAATATAAAAGAATTACGGCAATATATTCAAAATGAAAAGACAGAGAAAAGTTTAAACACTTTAACTGGCTATAATCAAAAATTTGAAAAACTATATCAAGAATATAAAGATTCTAAAAATGATGATTTATTACGTAAAGTAGTAATTAGTGATATTCAAGGTTTGGATACAAATATTTATCAGATTAATAGTATTTTGCAAAACTATACTAAAAACAGATTAAATAAAACAGTAGAGCAAATCATAGCCCAATCCCAAATTAATAACCAACGAATTATATTTGTGATCGTAGTGGGATTAGTTATGAGTTTTCTTTTAGGAATGTTTATTAATCATCAAATCAATAAAGTAACAAGTGGTATTAAAGATAAAACTAATCAAGCAGTAGAAAAGGCAACGGTAGTCAATGATTCGGCTCAAGAAATGAAATCAATAGCTGATGATGTAGAGGATAAAATAACTAAAGCTTCACGAGAGATTAAAGATTTAATGATTGGAAATAATGAAATTTCTGATGCTATAGAAGAAGTTTCTATTTCTATTCAAGATATTTCTACTTCTATAGAAGATTTATCGCATCAAGCGGATAAGATTGCCGAAGTAGGTCAAGATACTTATCAAAAGATGCAGACAACTAGTCAAAGAATAAATTCTACTAATCAGGTTGTACAAGAAACTGCTAATAAAGTCCAGAATTTACAGAGTAGCCTAGGGAAAATTGATGAGATTTCTGATAAAATTATAAGTATCACTGAACAAACTAATTTATTGGCTTTAAATGCTTCTATAGAAGCAGCAAGAGCAGGGGAACATGGAGCAGGATTTGCAGTAGTAGCTGAAGAAATAAAGGAATTAGCTGATGAAAGTCGAGAAGCGACAGAAGAGGTAAAGAGCTTTATTGGAGAAATAGAAACAGTGACCAATGAAGTAGTAGAAGTTATAATTAATGATGATGAAAGAAGTGTGATAGCTTCTTTTGAAGAAATTGAAGAGTTATCAACTGAAGTTACAGAAAAAATGGATGATGTAATCCATGTAGCAGAAGATCAGGCAGAGTCTAGCCAACAGGTTAAAGAATTGGTCAGTCAAATTTCAGCTTCTAGTGAAGAAGTATCAGCTCAGACTAATCAGACTTCTGTTTCGGCTAATGAAATTGCTGACTTTATGAAAGAAGTAATTAATGCTAATAGTGATTTATACTTTAAGATTAAAGAGCAGGTTAGCTCTTCACAACAACAACTTGAACTAATTAATCAAGTCGCGGAGGCTAATGAAGAGTTGAAATAATAATGAAAAGACTATTAAGGGGGATGAATATTGTTAGATATTTTATCTAAATTATTTAGTGCTAATAAAAATAATATTAGCGAAGATATGAGTAGCGAGTTAATAGAATTAGTTAACGACCCCGATTTTAATAATAGTATAAAAGGACTATTAGTAGAAAAGGAGAATAATATTGTAGAAGAGGTAAATTTTGTGCTATCTCTTTGTTTATTGTTTAGCTATCAATTAGTGATTAGAACAAATGATATTCCTATTAGTTTTTCAGTTCTAGATAATATATACAAAAGTAGCTGAAAAATTACAATCCAAAAATAAGATTAATGCTACTAAAAAAGAAGTAGAAGATTTAATGGAAGTTTATAATGCAGAAAGTATAGATAAAGAAAGAATAAATCAAATAGTCGAAATTATAACTGAACGAGTAATAGAGACTGAAATTATTGATAAACAGGAACTCAAAGTCCAACTCAAAGAAATTATTTTTAAGTACATTACTATTATTCAAGATTCGTTTATTACTAAAACTAGAAAGTAAGGATTTGATTTTTATCAGTAAAAAATATGTTTAAATTAAGGAGGTAATATGGAAGAACGAAAAAGTTTATTTCAATTAGCAGGACCTTTATTTATTGAAATATTATTATTTATGCTGTTGGGCGTAGCAGATATTTTTATGCTCAGCCAATTTGATGATCAAGCTGCAGGAGCGGTGGGAGCTTCAAATCAAGTAATCGGTAATCTTAATATAATTTTTATTATTATTTCTGCCGGGACAGCAGTTTTGGTAGCCCAGAATGTAGGAGCTAAGCTAGATAAAGAAGTAGAAAAAGTAAGTGCAGTTTCCTTAACTATTAATTTAGTAATTGGTTTAATAGTTAGCTTAGCTATGATTTTTTATGGCGAAACAATTTTGTCCAAAATGGGTGTCAGTTCAGGCTTAATGGGTTATGCTGCTGATTATATTCAAATTGTAGGCGGCGGATTAATCTTCCAAGCCCTCTTAAATACTCTAACAGCAATCATTAGAAGTCACGGTTTCACTAAAGAAAGTATGACGATTACAGTTGCGATGAACATATTTAATATCGTAGGGGATGCAGTTGTTATTTTTGGTTTATTTGGTTTTCCAGTCTTAGGAGTGACAGGAGTAGCAATTGCAACTACCTTTAGTAGATTTTGTGCTGTAGTAGCAGCTTTTGTATTTTTGATTAAGAAACTATTACCTATAACAATGTTTTCTCACTTAACAAAAAAACCGTGGCTAATGGTAAAAAAACTATTTAAAATAGGATTTCCAGCCGCTATGGAAAATATGTCTTATAGTTTATCACAAACAGTAGTCATGATTATTATTTTAAATCATTTGAGTGAAACTGCTTATATAGCTAAAACCTATGTGGGAACGATAATTCGTTTTGCAATGATTGTTTCTATAGCAGTCGGTCAAGCTAATCAAATTATGATTGGACAGTTAGTGGGAGCAGAAGAAATTGAAGAAGCCTATGAGACAGGACTTAAAAACTTTAAGACTGCTATGATCTTTTCAGTACTTAGTGGAATAGTTGTATTTTTCTTTGGCGAAGAATTTATGAGTATCTATACTGATAACCAAGAAATTATAACTTTAGGAGCAGTAACATTGATGGTTGATGCATTTTTAGAACCGGGAAGAAACTTTAATCTCGTTCTAATAAATGGCCTCAGAGGAGCTGGAGATGTTATCTTTCCAGTGGTGATGGCAGTGATTTCAATGTGGGGCTTTGGTGTACTAGGAGGTTATATTTTTGGTGTCGTCTTAGGATATGGTCTACCAGGAATTTGGTTTGGGCTGTTATTAGATGAATGGATTAGAGGATTATGTATGTTATGGAGATGGAATAGTAGAAAATGGGTAGAAAAAGCAATGGTTAATTAAAATTATAAGGAGGCTAATGTATGCGTAAGAGAGAATTAGGTGGTACAGGTTTGGCGGTATCCGAAATCGGTTTCGGAACTTGGCAGTTAGGAAATAAGAAAGATTGGAAAGGCGCGAGTAGAGAAGAAGGAATTGAGTTAGTACATCAAGCACTAGACTTGGGATGTAATTTCTTTGACACAGCTCCTAACTATGGTTCAGGCAATAGTGAAAAAATAATAGGGGAAGCTTTAAAAGATAAGAGAGAAGACGTAGTAATTAGTACTAAGTTTGGTCATTTTCCTGATGGATCAGTTGATTATGATGCTGATTTAATAAGAGGATCTGTAGAAAATAGTTTAAAGGAACTACAAACTGATTATTTAGATAGTCTGTTGCTACATAATCCTCCGTTTGAAGCTTTAAATGGGGATACAGATCATTTTGATATTTTAGAAGAATTAAAAGAAGAAGGAAAGATTAAAGCTTATGGTGCGTCTGTAGATACTAGTGAAGAAATTTTAGCAGTGATGAATAATTCAAATGCTGAAGTGATTGAAGTTATGTTTAATATTTTATATCAAGAACCGCGTAAGGTATTTGCTAAAGCCAAAGAAGAGGGAGTAGGTTTGATTATCAAGGTGCCGCTTGATTCAGGTTGGTTAACAGGCAAGTATGATAAAGATAGTGAATTTGGCGGTATTAGATCTCGTTGGTCGCAGGATGTAATTGAACGCAGAGCTGAATTAGTAGATAAAGTAAGAGATATTAAGGATGATGATGTAGCAATGGTAGATGAAGCTCTAAGGTATATTTTAAGTTATCCTGGAGTTTCAACAGTTATTCCAGGAATCAGGAATGAAAAGCAGTTAAAACAGAATCTAACAGCTAATGATGAACAATTGTCAGATAAGAAGAGGGAACAGTATGAAGAGTTTTATGATAACAATTTAGCTGGTGATGAATTACCATGGTAGAATCTATATAAAGTGGCACTATCGTGCCACTAGCTAGTAGATAAAAGCTAGTAGTTAGTAGTAAATTCAAAACCAAAAAACAGTTCATAGCTTTGAATTATTGAATACTAGGTTAATGTTTTAGGTTTTGAATTTGATTTTATGTTTTTAACTACTAGCTCCTAGCTACTTGCTTCTAGCTATAAAGTTTCACTAAAAGTGAAACTTTATATAGATATTATTTAACAATATGCTGACCGATCTCCCATTTCATAAAGTGCCTTCTTAATAGTACTTAATAACCAAACTATTAATAAACTAAATGCAATTACCTCTGCAATTGGAAATGCAAACCATAATGTTTTTAACCCTTCAATCTTTCCTAAGAAATACATTACCGGTAATAGAATAAATATCTGTCTTAGAGATGAAATAAATAAACTAGGGAATCCTCTTCCTAAAGCTTGGAATGTTGTACTGCCGATAATATTTAGTCCCATAATTAAGTAAGCAAAACTAATTCTTTTTAAAGCATTAGAACCGATCTTAATTAGTTCTGGATCTTTATTGAATAAACGGATTAATTGTTCAGAGAAAATTTGAAAGACAGTAAAGCCAATTAACGTAAAAGTTAAAGCAAGTACAGCACCAAAAGCAATAGTTTTTTTCATCCGTTTAGGATTACCGTGCCCGTAATTATAACCAACTAAAGGCATGAAGCCTTGACTCAATCCGAAAATAGGGAGAATGATGATTGACTGCATCCGGAAGTAGATACCTACCACCGCAATAGCAGTAGTATCATAATAGCCAACAATTTTATTCATTCCAGCTAACATCACACTAGCTAAGCCACGCATCAACATCGCAGGAAATCCAACCTGATAAATATCCTTCAGGATATCTAGATCAAATTCAAAGTCTGATAATTCAAGAGTCAATTCATTGTCACCAAAGAGTACAATATACATAATAAATAATCCAGCTAAGCCACGTCCAATTAATGTAGCAATTGCTGCTCCTTTGACTCCTAGGGCAGGAAAAAATCCAATACCAAAAATTAAGAAAGGATCAAGTACTATATTAGTAATAGCCCCAATGATCATTGTTAGCATAGGAGTAAAAGTATTCCCTTCTCCACGTAAAATATTATTAAAGATAATTGGTACAAATAATACAATAGAGCCCATCATAATAATCTGTAAGTATTGACTAGTTAAATCAATTAATTGTTGGTCATTGGTAAAAATACCGATTAAATCTTGACCCCAGAAAAAGCCAACCACCATTGTAATTGCAGCATAAACCAAGGCAATTACAAAAACATGTTCTGCAGTATTATTAGCTTGATGTTTCTTTCCTTCTCCTAATAATCTTGAAATAAGAGAATTAGTTCCAATTCCTGTTCCAGCTGCAACTGAAATGATAATCATTTGAATTGGAAAAGATAATGATAGTGCGGATAGTGCTTCTGTACTTAACCTACCAATATAAATACTATCTACTATATTATAGAGAGCATTAATCATCATGCCCACTACACCTGGTGCAGATAACTTAAGTAATAAAGGAACAATAGCTTCTTTTCCTAGTCTGTCTGATTCTTTAGTTAATTCCATCTTTATCCCTCCTGATTTTCCACATTTGCTCCTAAATTTGAACAAATTTTTTTGATAACTGTTAAGAATGTTGCAATTTCTTCTTCAGATAGACCGCTACGTAATTTTTCTTCGCTTGCTTCTAAAATTTCTCTAAATTCTGCTTCAAAATCTCTAGCTTTGGATGTGAGATAAATTAATTTTTTTCTTTTATCTTCAGGGTCAATCTCTTTAGTAATAAAGCCAATTTTGCTTAATTTATTCAATCCACGACCAACAGCTGCTTTATTTAAATTATACATTTGGCATAAAGTCTGCTGACAAATCCCATCTTCTTGATATAAAGTCGCTAATAATAGAATTTGACCATGGCTAATATCAGCTTCTGCTAACTGCTTGTCTAATAGTGAAGCATGAGCCCGGCGAGCGATACTCAAATATTTGCCAATTGCCTCGTCTGTCATTGTTGCTAACACCTCCAAAGAATTACGACATCATCATTATAACTGAATATAGTTGATAAGTCAACTATCTCTTTTAAGAATCATTCCTAATCAATTCTTAAAAGAGATTAAAACAATCTTATACAATAATTATTGTATAAGAAAAAGGTGCTTAACTCCTTACTCTTTTTTTATTTTTTGTATTAAATTATTTTAACGACTGCAATCTGCTTTACATATTATATAGCAACATAAATAAAAAAAGAGGGGGAAAATTAATGTCTAGATTATTAGGTGATTTATTTGGTGGTTGTGGAGACAGTTGTGTATTTATTATTTTTCTAATTTTAATCTTATTAATGTTAGGTGGGGAAAGTTATTAGAGAATGTGAATTAGTATACTTATTTTAATGTGAAAGGAGGATCTATAGTGGGAGATTACGGATCCTGTGGTAATAGTTGTGTTTTTGTTGTCTTCCTAATTTTAATCTTATTAATGCTAGGTGGAGATGATTATTAATTTAACTGTGAAGAGGTCAGAACATTTGTTCTGATCTCTTTGTTTATTTGAAATGCTATCATTTTTTTCTTGACAAAGATTAATAAGTTTATTACAATTATAATAGAAATGTTAGTCGTCTGATGTCTAATCAAAATTATAATTTATTTATAAGTTCATAACCCTTCCGTTTTAAAAATTTAATAATTATTTTTTTATAACACTAATTTGTGAAATTAGCAACTTATAAAGGAGGGGAAAATATGAAGAAAAAAGTAGAAGGAAAATTAATCGAGAAAGCGACTCAAGCTCGAAAAAATGCTTATACGCCTTATTCTAATTTTAAAGTTGGGGCTGCTGTATTAACTGCTAGTGGTAATATTTATACAGGCTGTAATATAGAGAATAGTGCTTATAGTGTCTGTAACTGTGCAGAAAGGACAGCTATTTTCAAAGCAATTTCTGAAGGAGAGCAAGATATTAAAGCAGTAGCAATAGTTGCTGATCAATCTAAACCAACTACTCCGTGTGGTTCATGTCGTCAAGTAATGAGTGAATTTGGTGATGATATAGAAGTGATTATGACTAATTTAGATGGAGATAAGGTTGTTAAGAGTATTGATGAACTATTGTGGGGAGCTTTTAAGCTAGAAGAATAAAAAGAAAAATTTTAAAAATAAATGTCTGACGTCTGACATCATATCAATAACTAAGCTGAGGGGGAGAAAAATGAAACAAGCTTTATTATCCGCAGTTTCAGGATTAACTGTTGGTGCTTTATTCTCATTTTTAGATTTACCAATTCCTGCGCCTCCGACTTTATCAGGAGTCTTAGGGATTATTGGGATTTATTTAGGTTTTATATTAATGAATACTATACTTTAAATATAATATTTTAATTTATAAGTCAGTAGAAAAATAAGTTAAGGATAATCAATTTAAAATTAAATTGTCAATAAGATAATAGCTAAAATATTCAATTAATATTTAGGCTATAAGAAGACAAAAAAACAGCTATTAATAACCCTTTTTTTAATTAAATTAGGGGAGGAAAAATTAATGACAAGATTCATTGGTATTTTTGGTATGTTAGTGTTATTAGGAATTGCATATGCTATTTCAGAAAATAGAAGTGAAATAGATTGGCATCCAATAATAGGAGGCTTAGTTTTACAACTAACTTTTGCCTTTTTAATTTTAAAATTTCCGCCAGGAAAAGCAGCCTTTGAACACTTAAGTGATTTCGTAGCTAAAATTTTAGGCTTTTCTACTGACGGAGCTGACTTCTTATTTGGTTCTTTAATGGATTCTGGAGCATTTGCTTTATCAGTGATTCCTACTATTATCTTCTTTTCTTCGCTTATGTCAGTTTTATATTATTTAGGAATAGTACAAAAGGTAGTAACTTGGATGGCTAAAGCGATGAAAAAAACAATGGGCTTAAGTGGTGCTGAATCTTTATCAGCTGCAGCTAATGTCTTTGTAGGACAGACAGAGGCACCATTAGTAGTTAAGAGATATGTTCCTGATATGACAAGATCAGAAATTATGGCTTTAATGACAGGTGGTATGGCTACTGTAGCAGGTGGAGTAATGGCTGGTTATATTGGCATGGGTATCGACCCAGGTTATTTGTTAGCAGCTAGTATTATGTCTGCTCCGGCGGCATTATTGATGGCTAAGATTATTGTTCCCGAAACTAAAGAATCTTTAACAGCTGGAGATATAGAAATTGATTTAGAAATCGAAGATGAAAATTTAATAGATGCAGCTGCATCTGGTGCTAGTGAAGGATTAAAACTAGCTTTAAATGTAGCGGCTATGTTATTAGCATTTGTATCTTTAATTGCGTTAATTAATTATCCCCTTGGATTTTTAGGGACTAGTTTAGAAGAAATTTTAGGTTATGTATTCTCCCCATTATCATTCTTGATGGGCGTTCCTTTAGCAGATATTACTGAGGTAGGTAGTTTATTAGGACAAAAGATGGCTATTAATGAATTTGTGGCCTATTCTCAATTATCTGAAATGATTGAGGCAGGCAAATTGGCTGCTAAATCAGAATTAATTGCTACTTTTGCTTTATGTGGTTTCTCCAACTTTGCATCTATTGCTATTCAAGTAGGAGGAATTGGCAGCTTGGCAGAAGAACGCAGAGGTGAAATTGCTGCGTTAGGTATTAGAGCCTTGATTGGTGGTACATTGGCTACTTATATGACTGCTACTATTGCTGGTATTTTGATGTAGTAGCAATAAAAGATAATAAATGTATTAAAGTTGGTCCAATATTGGGCCAACTTTTTTTATTGGGAGTTAGGAAAGAAAATTTGATATATTAAATAATCATGATATAATAAGCAAAATATCAAAAGAAATTAAAAGTTAAATAATTTTAAAGAACAATAGTTTTTCAAAAGGGGGGAGATGTTTTGAATATTACAACTCCTGCTGTCTTATTTTCTACTGTTTCTTTGTTAATGTCCGCTTATCTTAGTAGATTTGCTAATTTGGCTAAATTGATGAGACAGTTAACTCAAGAAGAAGATGAAGAGCAGGAATATATTAATCATCAACTAAATATTTTTTGTCAGCGACTTACTTATATTAAATATCTACAATTTTGTGGTGTTTTATCGTTATTATTTTCTACGGCAGCAATGTTTTTGTTGTTATTACAGTTCTCTTTAGCGGCTAAAATATCTTTTATAATCTCTTTGATTCTGTTCTTATTTGCTTTACTAATGGGCGGTATAGATGTTTATTACTCCATGCAGGCATTATCTATTAAACTGAAAGATGAGGTGAAACTATGAAATTCACATTAACAACTCCTGCTCTTATATTTTCTACTATTTCATTATTACTTTTAGCTTATACGAATAGATTTTCTGTTTTAGCTAATTTAATTAGAAATCTCCATGATAGGGCAAAAGAACAAGGGGAAAAAGGAGAAATTATAACTTCGCAGTTAAAAAATTTAAAGCGCAGAGTGAAATTGATTCGCAATATGCAGTTTTTAGCTATTCTTGCTTTATTTTTTTGTGTGTTTTCGATGTTTTTATTATTCTTTGCTAAGAAGACAGCTGGAGAAATAGTATTTGCGATTGGTTTAACTTCTCTAATGTTATCCTTACTTTTATCAGCAATTGAAATTAATATTTCTGTAAATGCATTGAATATTCAATTGAGCGAAAGTATAGAAGAACAAGCAGAGTCTACTAAAAATTAATATAGATAATATTTAAGACACTATTTGGATTAAGTCCTAAATAGTGTTTTTCTATGTTTGGTTTTTTGAGCAAATAATAGAATAATAATTGTTTTTTATACATTTTTTAACTTTTAAAAAGGAATTCACCCTTTAATATAGTAATTATAAAGTAAGGCAAATGAAAATAATAAAATAAAATCCAAGAAATAGAAATAATAAATAGAAACTAGAGTTAAAATTAGTTCTTATTCATTATTTTTATTTCTTATTATGGATGAAAATGTCCATTCGCGAGGAGGGGTTTTAATGGCGGTACAGGATTTTTTGGATTTTAGGAAATCCAAGACTGATAAAAATAAAAGATATCAATCTGAACTTAATATTGCCCGGATTAAAGAAGATAGTGACCGTTTAGAGAATGATTTGGAATCATTTTTTGAAATCACATATCCTTCACAGTTAATTAAAGAACTTATTGAATTTATTAATAGTAATATGAAGAATAATAAAATGAGATATAGAGATAATGAAGGTGCTATAATAATTCAAGGTGCTCATGCAAGTGGGAAAACTCATGCTTTACTAACTGCTTATAATTTATTTGCTAATTATGATATAGTTGCAAGTTGGATGGAAGAGCATAAGATTAAATTTAATGCTTTTGCTATTAAAAACAAAAGTAAGAGTTGTATAGTTTCTTTAGAAAATGAAGCAGAAGAAAAAAGTTGGCAAGTAATTTTTAAAAAGTTAGGTAAAGAGAATCTATTAACGGATGATAAAAAAGCCCCTTCTGCAAGTATAATCAAAAAGTTAGCTAAATCTAAAGATACAGCTATTTTCATTGATGATTCAGATGAATTTTTTCATCAGTTGCGACAGCAAAACAAAGATGAATTAATAGTAGCTAATAAGAAATTTATAGTTGATTTATTAACAGAAGTCAATAAAAATGATAATTTAATGGTTTTTATGGCTGCTTTAGGTACGGCAAAAGAAATAAAAGACCTTTTTTCACGTCATGAAGTGATTATTAAAGAAACAGAATTTTTGGCTCAAAAAAACAGCTTTATTTTTTATCATTTATTTGCTGATATTCAAGAACAACAATTTAGAACTAATATTGTTCCAATCATTGATTCTTATGTTGAGAAATATGAAGAGTCTGGTTTAGCAATTCAAGATGTGGATGATTTTAGGGAGGAGTTAATAGATTATTATCCCTTTCAACCTAAACTATTAGAATTTTTAAATAAAATTCATGAGCGTTATTTTTCAGAAATACAAAGTTATGGTCATCAACTAAATTTATTAGCAGATTTAATTGAAAGTCATGAAGATAAAGATTTGTTAGTAGTTTCTGATTTCCCAGTAGAGATTTTTAAAGAACGGGTGCCTGAGCTATATAATGGTTTAAAGGTAGAACTGAAGCGGGCTAATGAGCAGGGTAAAAAATATTTGCATCAGATTTTAAATACTATATTTTTATATAATTTGATAGATGAGCAAGAAGCAACAAGAGATAGTATTTTAAAAGCGGTTATTCATCCTCAGCTTGATTATGAAATTAGTAGTTTGCAGCAAGGTTTAGATGAATTAGGAGAGAATGCTGATTATGTAGAAGTGGTTGAAGGAAGATACTATATTAAAGCCAAGAAGAGTTTAGATACATTATTAGCAGAAGAAATGGCCGAAATTACGAAGGAAGAAAAGAAAAATAAATTGAAAGAATATATTAGTAATTCTGTTTTTGATAGTAGTTATAAGTTTTATGATGAGAGAGATTGGAAGGATGAAGCAGAACTTGATTATGTTTTATTACTAGAAGCACCAGCAGAGATTAGACAATTAGAAAACTTTTTAACGGAAGAAATTTATGGAGAGCTCCATTATGAAAACAGTGTAGCTATTATTAAAGCTACTACTGATATTTTTTCTGAGCAGTTTTTAGATTTAAGTGCTAAAGTGATTGCTATTCAGAATATCACTGAGGGGCAAGGTGTGAATAAAAATCAGTTAGAAGAAAGAAAAGAAGAAGAAGAAAAGCAGTTAATAGAATTGCTACAAGATTCTTTTGGTCAGTATTTGCAGTGGGGGGATGAAGCAGGGCAATTAAAATTAGAGAAAGTTGATTTTGATCTTAGAACAGTTGCAGCAAAGCAGGAAATAATAATTGATAAAAGAAGAATTAAAGATTATATTTTAGCTAGTACAAGCGAAAGTATTGATCTTGAACAATTATTTGAAGAAGCTAAATGTGATAGAAGATTACCGCTTATTCCTACACAAGAAATATTAGAGGAAGTAATTACAGAGTTAGTAGCAGAGAAGGATTTTGTTTTTATTTCTGAGGAAGATAAATTATATAAGTCATTATCTACTTTAATTGCTAAGAGAGCTGAAGAAATAGATAATACACAAGCAAGAAATAAGTTGTTGGCTCATTTGGAGCAAGACTTATTTGGCCCTGAATATAAAATATATGCTAAAGATACAATTCCAGACCAAGCCGAATTACAGTATCTAATAATTATTAATGATTTAGTGAAAGGGGAATTAAGAACTTTTTTAGAAGAAGAAATTTATGCTAACCGTAAATATAAAAACTCTGTACTTTTATTTAAGTCAACTACTGATATTTTAGGGGATGAAAACCTTAGTCAAGTAAAAGAAGAAATGAGTTTAGAGAATTTGGTTAAAACTTGGGAGCAAAGAGAGCGAGTAATTGATTTATTAGAAGCAAAGAGAGAAAAAATTATCAATAATTTAAGAGAGTCTTTTGGTAATTATATAAGTTGGACTAGTAACGGTGAACAATTGATAATGGAGCAGACTCAGCTTGATATTCCAGAGTTTAATATTAATAATTTAATTAAGACTAAGA
Organism: Halanaerobacter jeridensis; assembly: GCF_016908315.1. Classification (GTDB taxonomy): domain Bacteria; phylum Bacillota; class Halanaerobiia; order Halobacteroidales; family Halobacteroidaceae; genus Halanaerobacter; species Halanaerobacter jeridensis. Next base: position 203,535 of record NZ_JAFBDQ010000002.1, read on the forward strand.
TTGGTTTTATCAAAGAAACAGTTATTAAGCGGATTAATCAACTACATGATAGTATTAAAGCATCAAATTTACTATTGAAGTTTAAGGAAAATCGTAGTAACCCTGTAATTGATAGAGATACTTTTTATCAAGTACTAGAAGAATTAACAGCTGAAGGACGTATTTATTTTGATGGGCAAACAGAACACATATATTCTCAATCATTAATTTCTATTAAAGAAGAGATAGAGCAATTAAACACAGAGGAAGTAAAAGAGAATTTAGCTTATTTTATTAGAGATAATTTATTTGATGCAGGTTATAAAATTTGGGGTTATGATCAAATAGAAGATAGTGCTGATTTAGATTATTTATTGTTATTAGAACAGCCCAATGAGAGTATAGTAGATTTTCTAAATCAAGAGATTTATGCTGAACGTGAATTTCAAAATAGTGTTATAGTACTAAGAGTTAAAGAAAAAATATATACTTCTGAAATATTAGATAGAGCTAAAAAAATAATTGCTGTTAATAATTTAGAAGAACAAAACGAAATAGAGAATAGTCAAGAATTTTTGGGGAATAATAAGGAAAAATTAATTAATCTATTAGCCGATAAGTTTGCTTACTATGAACAATGGAGTAGTTCAGATGATAAATTAGAATTAGACGAAAAAGAGGTATCTTTAGCTAATTTAGATTCACAGTTAGAAGCTGATTTCAATCATTTAAAAGAACATTTAATCTTTAATTTGCGAGAAAGAAAGTTTGGAATTAATATAGAAGAATTATTCTTAGATTATCGGCGTTTTAGAGATTATCCTTTAATTATAGAAAAAGAAATTTTTGACCGAGCAGTAGAAGAATTAATAGCAGAGCATAAGATTATTAACGCGGAAAAAGAAAATGAAGTATATGGTAATACAAGTGCGTTGATTAAAAGTACAATTAGTGGGATAAGTGATAAAGAAGTTAAGCAAGAATTAGTGTTATATATTCGTAATGAGTTGTTTAATGGGGTTTGCAATGTTTTTGCTTATGATGAAATAGAAGATAGTCCTGAAATTAAATATTTATTATTATTAGGGAGCTTTAAAAACAAAGAGAAATTACAAGAAATTTTAGAAGAAAAATTATATCAAGATCGTGAGTATAAAAATAATATTATACTTTATAGTTCACAAGAAAATGTTTTTGAAGATAAATATATTAATAAGATGAGGCTAGTAATGGGGTACAAATAGCACAAGAAAAAATAAAATGGGGAGCAGAGCAAGTTGGTAGAATTTTAGATAAACGAAAGCAGAGTTTGAATCAAGAGTTAAAAGAGGTATTTGGTGATTATCTATATTGGTCACCGGAGAATGGTAAATTAAAATTAAAAGCTAGAAGTTTAGCAGCAAAATTAAGTACTGTTGATTTAAGAGCAGAAATTAAAGTAAGTATAGCTACCTTAAAAGAAGATATTCAAAATCGTTTGCAAGAATTAGAAGGAATTACTCAACAAGAATTAAGTTCTTACTATAAAAAGTTTAGAGATTATCCCCTAGTAATTTTAGATCAGGATTTTGAAGATGCTATAAAAGAACTACAAGAAGAAGAAAAAATACTTTTAGATATTGAAAAAGGAACTTTACATTTAAGTCCTTTGCTGAGAGTAGAAGAGCGCATCAATGAATTTGAGAATTTAGAAACAGAGCAAGAATTGGCTTATTTTGTTCGAGATAATTTATTTACTAAGGATTATAAAATTCTTGCTTATGATAAAATAGAAGATAGTCCAGATTTAAAATATCTTCTATTATTAAAAGATCCAGAAATAGAATTAGAAGAGTTTTTAAAGCAAGAACTTTATAATGGTCTTGAATTTCAAAACAGTATAGTACTTTTAAGGCCTAAAGAAAAAATATATATAGCAAAAATATTAGAAAAAATAAAAAGAATAATGGCAGTAGAAGAATTTTTAAATCAAAATAATAAGTTGGATTTGTCTGAAGAGATACTTTTAGATTTAAAAGCAGAATTAATTAAGACATTAGAAGATAAGTTTGCTTATTATGAGCATTGGACTCAATCCGAAACAGGCTTAGAATTAGTAGAAAAAGAAGTACCTATCTCTGAAATTCCAGAAGGATTAGAAATGGATAAGAATGATTTGAAAGAAGATTTGAAAAATAGGTTAAGGGCAAAAGAAAAAGGGATTACTAAAGAAAAATTATTTATAGAATACAGGCAGAACAGAGGTTATCCATTAGTAATTAAGCAAGATTATTTCGAGCAAGCTATGGAAGAATTGATTGCAGAGAAGAAAATCATTACTACTAAGGATAGTAATGAAATTTATGGTAATAGCAGTGCATTGATTAAAAGCACAGTAGATGAAATTGACAGCCAAGAAGCTAAACAAGAATTAGTGTTATATATTCGCAATGAACTATTCAATGGAGAATATAATGTTTTTGCTTATGACCAATTAGAAGATAAACCTGAAATGAATTATTTGTTACTGCTTGGTAGTTTTAAAAACAAAGAAAAATTGCAGCAAATCTTAGAGAGGAAAATATATCAAGACCGTGAATATAGGAATAATATAGCTTTCTATGGTTCACGAGACAATGTATTTGAAGAGGAATATGTTGATAAAATGAAAGTAGTTATGGGCGTTGAAAGAGCACAAGAAAAGATAAATTGGGCTGAAAGTAAAATTGATAATATATTAAATAGACGTAAAGAAAAGTTCAATCAAGAATTAAAAGATCTTTTTGGAGATTATATTTATTGGCAAAAGAAAGATGGAGAATGGGAGTTACAATTTAAAGAGTTAGAGGCAAAGTTAAGTAAAGCAGAATTAAAAGAAGAAATCAAAGCTGATTTAGAAGAATTAAAAGCAGATATTAGTAGACGTTTACAGGAATTAAATGGGATTAAAGCTCAAGAACTATTAGCTAATTATTATAAATTTAGAGATTACCCTCTAGTAGTTGATGAAGGTGAATTTTATCAGGCATTAGAAGAACTTGAAGCTGAAGATAAAGTGTTCGTAGAAGCAGAAAGTAATACAGTTCATATTAGCCCAATATTGCTAGCCGAAGACCGAGTAAATGAATTTAAAAGAGCAGAAGTTAAACGTGAATTAAGCTATTTGTTGCGTAATCATTTCTTTGATGCAAATTATAAAATTTTTAATTACGATCAAGTAGAAGATAGACCAGAATTAGATTATCTTCTATTATTTGCAACTCCAGATAAAAATATAAGAGAACTGCTAGAGAAAGAAATTTATAATGGATTAGAATTCGCCAATAGTGTATTAGTGTTGAGGGTGCGAGAAGATGTTTATACAGATGAAGTTTTAACTAAAACTAAAAAATTAATGGCAGTGCAAGAGCTACAGCAGGAAGAACTCGAAATTTCTGAAGAAATTATAATGAAGTTGAAAGAGGAATTACTGCAGTTAATTGAAATAACTACAGTTTATTATCAGCAATGGGTTATTGATGAGCAAGAGCTACAGATAGAAGAAAAAGAAATAGCTGTAGCTGAGTTGCCGGAAGTATTAGAGCTTGACTTTAATGACTTAAAAAAGGACTTAGTTACTCATTTGCGTGCTAGAAAAGTAGGAGTTAGGAAAGAAGAATTGTTTTTAGATTATAGGCGCAATAGAGGTTATAGAGTTGTATTAAAAAAAGATAAATTTGAGCAAGCATTAGAAGAATTAATAGCTGAAGGGAAAATTATTAGTGCAGAAGAAAATAGTGAAGTTTATGGTAATACTAGTGCTTTAATTAAAAGTTCGGTAGCAAAAGTGGATGATAAAGAAGCTAAACAAAGGTTAGTATTATATATTCGCAATCAACTATTCAATGAAGAATATAATATTTTTGGCTATGATCAACTAGAGGACACATCGGAAGTAAAACACTTACTGTTGTTAGGCAGTTTTAAAAATAAAGCAAAATTAAAAGAAATATTAGAGATGAAATTATATCAAGAACGAGAATATGAGAATACTATTTTACTTTATAGTTCACAAGAGGATGTGTTTAAGGAAAAGTATCTTAATAAAATGAAGTTAGTAATGGGGATTGAAAAAGCACAAGAAAAAATAAATTGGTCGGAAAATAAGATAGATAAAATTTTGGATAGACGCAGAGGGCAGTTGAATGAGAAATTAAAAAGTATATTTGGAAATTATTTTTATTGGCATGAAGAAGAGGGAGAATTAAAATTAGATGCAGTAGAGTTAAATGATAAATTAACTACTGCAGAATTAAGAGCAGAGATTCAAATTAGTTTAGAAGAATTAAAAAGAGATATTAATAATCGACTACGTGGATTAGAAGGGATTGTTAGTGCAAAGTTACTAGATTATTATAAGAAAATGAGAGGGTATACAGTTATATTGGATGAAGAACAATTCTATCAGGCATTAAAGGAGCTAAAATATGAAAAAAGGATTGTTAGTGAAAATGATAAATTATATAGTAATTTAGAAAGTTTAGTAGAAGCTAAATATGACCAAATTAGCAAAAAAGAAGCTCAAGTAAGTTTAGTAAGATATATTAAAGAGGAAGTATTTAGTGCTGATTATAAAATTTATGGTTATGATACAATCCCTGATAATGCAGAATTTAAAAAGGTTATTTTATTGAATTATTTTGCTAAGAAAGATAAGTTAAAACAATATTTGTTAGAGGAATTATATCAGGGGCGTCAATATAAAGGAACTATAGCTTTATTAGCTCCTAAAGATAATTTAAATGAGCATATTGAGTTGGTGAAAAAAGTAATAGCAATTGAAAAGATAAATACTGAAAATGAACTAGTTAATAAATTGTTGAAAGTTACAGAAAGTAAATTGATACAAAAGTTAGAAAAAAGCTTTGCTAACTATTTAAACTGGCATGATCACAATAGTTCTTTAGAGTTAGATGTACGAGGATTTCATCTAGAAGAAATTAATAAAGTGATTAAAACTGATAAAACTAAAATTAAAGAATATATTATTAGTCATGTAGAAGATAGAATTAAAATTGCTGATTTATTAGAGCAATTAAGAAAAAGATTAGCTACTCCAATATTGGAATCTGATGATATTTTTTATGAAATCATTGCAAAATTATTTGATGAGGATCAATTATTATTGATGACACAAGAAGAAGAGTTATATCAAGGAGCTGGAGAAACAATTACAGGAGACATGTTTATTGTTGATCCTGAATTCGAATTTGCTCAAAATGAAGAATCCGAAACTTCAGCAGAAAATTCTTCTGATGAAGTAGCTGCTGTAGAAGAAGAAACAATAACTGCTGAAAAAGAGAAAATAGAAGATGAAGAAAATAATAAAGAAGAGCAAAATTTAGAAGAAAATGATAAAGAATTAGAAGAAGATAATTATGAAATTTTAGATTTGTTCTTGTAATGTTTTGTGTGTGAATTAATCACTTAAAAAGATTAATAGTTTATTTTGTGATGCATATCACGGTAATTACGAAAATAAAGAGATATAATAGTAAATAAATAGTTTATCAAGGACTAAAAAGGAGTGTCACTAGTGAAATTAAAAAAATTTGTTGAATTAGATAGTGAAAAATGTAATGGATGTGGTGAATGCATTACTACTTGTAATAAGGGTGGAATCAAGATTGAAAATGGCAAAGCAAGGTTAGTGCAAAGTTCTTTTTGTGGTTCTTTTGTTAACTGTATTGGAGATTGTCCCCAGGGAGCTTTAAAAATTGAAAGTAAAAAGTTATCAAAGGCTGAGTTAGAAAATGAGATAACTCCTAATGCTGGATGTTATTTTAGTGGTCGCTATGATATTAATCAATGGGTTGAATGATTTTAAAGAAGAATTAATAATTAAAAATAAAAAATATTTAATTTTGTAATGCCCAAGGAAATTTTGGGCATTATTTTTTTTGCTTAATAAAAAGTAGTAATTATTACTGTATATGTCGAAATATAAAATAATTTGAGTTTTTTTCGATATAAAAGCAGGTATATATGATTTAAAAATGAATTTAAATATATGAGGGTTTTAGTTTATACGGATATGGATAAAATTAGAATTAAGTGCAGGATTTTTAAAGAAAGGAGGTTAAAATGAACGATTCAATCATATCAATCGCGGATAATAAGCAAGTTTTACTAGAAGATTTGCCTGGAAATAATGATTTATCGATTGGTGTATATCAACAATTAATAAAAGAATCAAGTGGTGATATTTATAATGTGATTGAATTTAAAAATCAAGTAATTGCTTATATAGCAGATGTAAAAGACAATGATAAAAATTTGGTCGATGCTTTTTTAAAAGAAATGATAAGTGATTTTTTAGAAAAGAAAGGTGATAAGTCAGCAGTAACTGCCGGTCAAACTTTAAAATTTATTCAGCAAAAATATGCAGAAAAAAAGGTTTCAGAAAATCATTGCATATCTATTGCTTTATTTGTATTAAATGAAAATAATATGGAGTTAACTTATAGTAATGCAGGTATCTATTTGCCTCCTATGCTAATTAAAGAAGATGGAGTTACTTTGATAAAGAGCCAAGAAAGAGACCTGTCTGCTGCAATTGATTTAGAGAATTATGAATGTAATGAAAGAAAAATAAAATTGAAACCTGGTGATAAGTTTTTAGTTATGAATGATGGGTTTAGAGAAGAAACTAAAGCGGGGGAAAAGTATGGAAGAAATAAGCTTGAGCAGATAGTTGAAGAAAATAAAAAATTACCGATTAAAGGGATTGTAAATAAAATAAAAATGGATTATAAACAGTATATTGCCTCTAATCATTGTTCTGCTAATATTACTTTATTAGGTATAGAGTATTGTCCTAAAATTAATAATCAAGATGTAATTAGCTTAACAAGTGATTTTTCAGAATTAGATGAAGTTAAAGAGAAAGTTAAAGACTTTTTAGATATAAATTGCTTAGAATTTGAAAAAGTAATGATTGGTTTTCATGAAGTACTAGTTAATGCAATTGAACATGGTAATTCAAAAGTGAAAGATAAGATAGTAAAAGTAACTATTTTAGATACAGATGATTATGTTAAAATAATTGTAGAAGATGAAGGGACTGGATTTGATTGGAATAAATTGTTGGATGAAGAAGAAATTTATGATAATTGGAGGGATTCAGGTCGAGGGTTAAGAATAGCCGAATTAGCTTGTGATAGTATTTATTATAATGTCACAGGGAATAAAGTTTCTTTAATTAAAGAAAAGGTTAATTGAAAATGTTTTAGTGCTATTTTATAAGTAGTTAGAAATTTGAAAGGAGGTGGTGGGGATGAACAAGTATGAACAGTTATTTATTGAAGCACCAATAGGGATTTTTAGAACTAACGATCAAGGTGAACCTCTATCTGTCAATAAATCTTTAGCTAAAATGCTGGGTTGTGCTAATGAGGAAGAGGTTTTAGAGTATTATACAGATTTGAGTGAACAACTTTATGTTAATTCTCAGCGCAGAATAGACTTTATTAATCAACTTAAAGAGAAAAAAGAAGTGAATAATTTTGAATATCAAGCCCGACGAAGTGATGGGGAAGAGATTTGGCTTAGTATGGATGCGAGAATTGGAGAAGTAAAATCAGATGGTTCATTTGTGATTGAAGGCTTTGTAATTGATATTACAGAGATGAAAGTTACTAAAGAAGAATTAGAAAAGAAGAAAGAAGCTCTAGAAACTTTTTTTAATGTAACGCCTGATTTATTGGGGATTATAGATATTGATGGTAATTTTATTAAAGTAAATCAAGCTTGGGAGAAAAACTTAGGTTATAGCAAAGAAAAACTAGAAAAGTCGAATTGCTTTGATTATATCCATCCAGCAGATCAAAATGATACTAAAAGAAAATTAAAGCGACTTAAAAATAAAGAAGAAGTTTTAAATTTTGTAAATCGTTATCGTAATTCTCAAGGAGAATATCGCTATTTAGAATGGAGAGCACGGTGGAAAAATGGTTTTATCTATGCAGCTTCACGTGATGTGACTAAACGAAAAAAGCAAGAAGATAAAATTAAATATATAAGTTTTCATGATAATTTAACTAATCTTTATAATCGGACCTATTTAGAAGAAGAAATTGAAAGAATGGATGTAGAACGGCAACTTCCAATTAGCTTAATCATGGCTGATTTAAATGGTTTGAAGGTAGTAAATGATACCTATGGTCATGACCGTGGAGATGAAATTTTAAAGCAGACAGCTAAAATCTTAAAAACTGCTTGCCGTCAAGAAGATGTAATTGCACGTTGGGGCGGCGATGAATTTGTGATTTTTCTGCCTCAAACTAGAGAAAAAGAAGCCCAAAAAGTTTATAATAGAATTAAAAATTTATGTGCTGCTACTGATGGAAATGAAATTCCAATTTCTATTGCTTTAGGAATTGGAGTTAAGAATAATTTAGAGCAAAAAATATATGATGTACTTAATGTTGCTGAAGAGCAGATGTATAAAAATAAATTAGATGAGAGTCGCAGTACTAAAAGTCATATTGTTAAAGCTCTACTAAAAACTTTAGGAGAAAAGAGCGATGAAACTGAAGAACATGCTTGGCGAATGCAGAAATTAACTTTTTTGATGGCTGAAGAATTAGATTTATCACAAGCTAAGATGGATAAACTTTCTTTAGTGGCAACTTTACATGATATTGGGAAGACTATTATTCCAGCTGAAATATTAACTAAAACAGCTAAACTGACTGAGGATGAGTGGGATACTATTCAACAGCATCCTAAAACTGGGTATCGGATTGCTTCTTCAACAGAGGAATTTTCTCATGTAGCTGAAAAAATATTGTACCACCATGAACGATGGGATGGCAGTGGTTATCCTCATGGATTAAAAGGAGAAGGAATTCCACTTTTATCGCGGATTATAACTATTGTTGATGCTTATGATGTTATGACTAATGGTCGACCTTATAAAGATGCAATGACAAAAAAAGAAGCACTAGCAGAATTAGAAAGATGTTCGGGAACCCAATTTGATCCTCAATTAGTAAATCATTTTATAAAAGTTATGAGTTAGTGAGATTTTAATTGATTGGATTAAAAGGAGTTATATTTTAGCTGTATCGGAGGTGAAAGTATGGTTAGTAATGATCAAAAGAATGATTTTTATATTGTAGCTTTAGGAGCTTCAGCAGGGGGGTTAGAAGCTTTAAATGGTTTTTTTGATAACTTAGCGGTAGATATTAACTTAGCTTTTGTAGTTATCCAACATCTGTCCCCTGATCATGAGAGCCACATGGTAGAGATTTTAGATAAACATACCTTAATGGCAGTTCATCAAGCTGAAGATGGAATGGAAGTGGAAGCTAATAATATTTATTTAATTCCTCCTAAAAAAGAAATGACTATTTTTCATAAAAAGCTATTTTTAAAAGATAGAGAAAAGAGCAAAGCCCATTTAAGCTTACCTATTGATAAATTTTTTCGTTCTTTAGCTCAAGATCAAGGGAAAAGAGCAATTGGAGTTGTTTTATCAGGAACAGGTAGTGATGGTACCCGTGGTATTAGAGCTATTAAAGAAGAAAATGGGATGGTAATGGTTCAGGAGCCTAGTGATGCTAAATTTGATGGAATGCCTAAAAATGCTATTTCAACTGGAGTAGTAGATTATACCTTAACTGTTTTAGAAATGGGACAGCGTCTAATAGATTATGTACAACATCCCTATATTAGCCAAGAGCAAAAGCTAGATAAAGCCCAAGCTAATGATGAAGATATTTTGACTAAAATTTTAGCTGTATTGCAAGATGAAGTTGGAGTGGATTTTACTTATTATAAAGAGAGTACCATTATTCGCAGGATTGAACGGCGGATGGTGATTAATCAAATTGAAAAATTAGGAGACTATTTTTCTTTTATCAAAAATAATGTATCAGAAATAAGAACTTTATATAAAGAATTATTAATTGGAGTAACAGAATTTTTTAGAGATAAAGAAGCTTTTGACTTGCTAGAAGAAAAGGTGATCCCTGAAATTTTAGAGAAGAAGAGTAGTGGAGAAGAAGTAAGAGTGTGGGTTAATGGTTGTTCGACTGGAGAAGAAGCTTATTCAATAGCAATTTTATTACAAGAGTACGCAGAAGAAAATGATTTGGATTTAGAGATTAAGGTTTTTTGCAACTGATATTTCTCAAAATGCTATTCGACAAGCGAGTATTGGAGAATATCCTGCTAGTATTGCAGCAGATGTATCTTTAGATAGACTAGAAAAATACTTTGTGAAAAATGGAGATAGATATAAAATTAATAAGCAGGTTAGAAAAATGGTAATTTTTTCAGTGCATAATGTAATTAGTGATCCTCCATTTCATAAGATGGATTTGATCACCTGTCGTAATTTATTAATTTATTTTAAAGCAGAATTGCAGCAAAAGATATTTTCTATCTTTCATTTTGCCCTTAAAAATGATGCTTTTTTATTTTTGGGTTCAAGTGAATCGATTGGCGATATGCATAATTATTTTAGTACTTATAATTCAAAATGGCGGATTTATCGTTGTAAAAATAAGCAGGGGAGTAGTAGTATCAGTAAAGATGCCATTAGTAATTTGAACTTAAAGACGGACTTTAAAAGTGATAAATTTAAAAGTCAATTAGATATTAATTACAACAATCAACCTCAGAAAATAAAAAAGCAGCTTTTAGAAAAGATTAATAATCGCTTAATAAATAAATATATTCCTGCTTCTGCTGTTATTGATGAAAACAATCAATTAATTCATGTTTTAGGAGATGTTAATAAATATTTAAAAATACCAATCAATAAAGTTAGTTTAGATATTTTAGAAATGAGTCCTAAAAGTTTGTCATTGATTTTAAATGTTGCTATTAACCGAGTGCGAAGAGAAGAAGAGGAAGTTATTTATAAAGATTTTCAAGTTGAAGAGAAGGCAGAATTAGGAGTAATGGATGTGCAAATTAGTCCGTTAGCTACGTCTCATCAGGAGAGAGACTTGATTGTAATAAGTTTTATTGAAAATGATGGTAAAGAGTCTGATAGTAATATTGAAGAATTTAAAGCAGGACATAAAGACCGCATTAATGAGCTAGAAAAAGAATTAGACTATACTAAAGAGAATTTGCGAGCTACTATTGAGGAATTAGAAGCTTCTAATCAAGAGTTGCAGGCTACTAATGAGGAGTTATTAGCAGCTAACGAAGAATTACAGAGCACAAACGAAGAATTAGAGTCAGTTAATGAAGAGTTAGTGACGGTTAATTCTGAGCATCAAGAAAAAATAGAAGAATTAACAAGATTGAATAATGATATTAATAATTTATTAAAGAGCACTAATATTGGTACTATATTCTTAGATGAGCAATTACGAATCCGTAAATTTACTCCAGTAGTTAATGAAAATATAAATCTAAAAGAACGAGATATAGGTAGACCATTAGAAGATATATCTCATAATATAAAATATGATAATTTATTTAGTGATTGTGCAGAAGTATTAGATACTTTAATTCCTAAAGAGAGTAGAATTGAAACTAAGCAAGGGGATTGGTATTTAATTAAAATTCATCCTTATCGAACTGAACAAGATGAAATTAAAGGTGTAGTAATTACCTTTATTGATATTACAAAGTTAAAAACTGCTAATAAACGCTTACAAAAACTACGAGATGCAGTAGAAAAAAGCCCTTATATGGTATTAATTACAAATACTAAAGGAACTATTGAGTATGCTAATACTGCTTTGCTGCGTAAAACTGGTTATAATAGTCAAGAATTAATCGGTAGTTCTCCTCATATCTTGAAGAGTGATAAAACTAGTGAAGCAAAATATAAAAAGTTATGGAATACAATTACAGCAGGCGAAAAATGGGAAGGAGAATTTTGTAATCAAAAGAAAAACGGAAAACTCTATTGGGAGAAAGCAATCATCTTTCCTTTATTAGATGAAGACGGAGGAATTTCTAGTTATATTAAATTTGCTGAGAATATTGATGTCCAAAAGGCTAAGGAAAAAGAACTACAGCAATTAAAAGCAGAAAATCAAGAATTAAAGAAAAAACTGAAGCAAAGAAGTGATAACAATGACTAATTCCAAAAAACAATCTTATTTACGTCAACAAGCAGAAAATAAACTTGACCAAGAAGAATTAGAGAAAAAGTTGGCTCAAGTAGATGATTTAGAACAAGTGATTGAAGAATTAAAAATTCATCAAATAGAATTAGAATTACAAAATCAAGACCTGAAAGTAACGCGAGGAGAATTGCAGCAAGCTAAAGAAAGATATTATTCTTTATATGATTTATCTCCAGTAGCATATTTTACTTTTGACCCAGAGGGAATAATCTTAGAGATTAATAATACTGCAGCAGAATTATTAGCAGAACAGCGTAATTTTATCTTGAATAAACCAGTTATGATTTATCTGCCCCCCCAGGCCCAAGAAAATTTTTATCATCACCGACAAAAGGTTCTCAATACTCGAGAACAGCAGAGTTGTGAGTTAGAAATGAGGACTAAAGAAGATAAAAAATTGCTAGTTCGAATGGAAAGTAAAGTATTAAACTTAAATGAAGATGAGCAGACTAAAATGTTTTCTGCTGTGATTGATATGACTGCCAGAAAAGAACGAGAAACTAAAATAAAAAAGCTATCGCAAGCCGTAGAACAAAGTCCAGCTACAGTAGTAATTACAGATGCTGATGGTAGTATAGAATATGTAAACCCTAAATTTACAGAATTAACCGGTTATAGTTTAGAAGAAGTTAAAGGAGAAGACCCTAGTATTTTAAGAACAGAATTGTTATCTGATGAATTTTATGAAGAACTATGGGACACTATTAGTGCGGGGGAAAAATGGCGAGGTGAATTTCATAATCAAAAGAAGAATGGGGAATATTACTGGGAGTTTGCTTCTATTTCTCCTCTTTTAAATGAAGAAGGAAAAATTACTCATTATGTTAAAGTAGGTGAAGATACAACTGAGCGAAAAGAATTAGAAGAAGAGCTGAAACTTAAAAATAAAGCAGTAGAATCTTCTATTAATGCGATTGCTATTGCTGATTTAGATGGTCAAATTATTTACATTAATCAGTCTTTTACTGAAATGTGGGGTTATAGCCGAGAAGAAATTATTGGTTATAAAGTGAGTGATTTTTGGCATGATGCAGAAGAAGTAGATCACATGAAAAAAATAATGCTGGAAAAAGGAAGTTTGATTGATGAAGTGGTAGGAGTTAAAAAAGATTGTTCTAAAATACATGTTCAGGTTTCGTTGAATATTGTCTATGAAGAAGGAACAGCTATTTATCAAATGGCTTCTTTTGTTGATATTACTAAAAGAAAAAAATCAGAAGAGAAATTAGCTGATTATGCAGAAGAATTAGAAAAAGCTAATGATAAAATCGAGAATGAATTGGCTAAAGCCCAAGAAATTCATCAACAGTTTTTGCCTTCTGAACTACCTCAGTTAGAATATTTAGATTTTGCTGCTCATTATCATCCGACAGAAAATTTAGGTGGCGATTTTTATAATGTATTAGAAGTAGATAATTATTTAATTTTTTATTTAGCTGATATTACGGGACATGGGTTAGAGGGAGCAATGTTGAATATATTTGTACGTGAAACAGTTAATAGCTTTTTAATTTCTGAATATAAGAAAGGTGAAAATTTAACTCCGGAAAGATTGATGAATTTTATTACTACTCGTTATCAAAAAGAAAGTTTTCCTGAAGATTATTTTTTATGTCTGCTATTAGGAATTTTTGATAAACAGACTAAAAAATTTAAATTGAGTAATGCAGGAATTCATATACCACCTTTAATTCAGCGTAACCAGGGTGTTATGGAATCTTTAACAGAAATGACTTTGCCGATTTCGCCTGTGATTAGTAAAGATAATTATTATTTTAGTAATAAACAGTTTGATTTAAATTCCGGTGACTTATTATTCTTATCAACTGATGGGTTGATAGAAGAAAATAGAGAAGAAAATAAATATGGGTTGCAGAGAATTAAAGAAATTATAGCAGAGAATAACTTGTTATCAGCTAAGCAATTAAAAAAGAAAATTAATGATAATTTCAATGATTTTATAGAAGCGGTACCATTTGATGATATTACTTTTTTAATTATTAAATACGACAATTGAATTTAAAGCTAGATAAAGTGAGGAATTTGGCAGTATATTATTGACTTATGTTCATAAAGTTGATAAAATCTAAGGTAGAAGCAGTAACTCAGGTGCTAGTTATATGCTGTGAATTAATTTCCCCTTCCCACTATTTCTAGCATCTGGGGTCATCCTTAACTTATGATACTTTATAGACTAGGGTCCCCTGAAAACAGGGGACCCTAGTCTATATTAGTTAAAGAAATTAATAGCATAATTAAAATTTAATTACAAAGGGGGTCACTAATGAAACAATTAAGAAAATTAGACAAAAATGATATAAGTATTATTATTTTTGTTTTTCTAGGTATATTAATCTTAAATATTCCCCTGATGTTCTATATCAGAGAAATTGGGTATCAGGATAGTAAAGAAACCATGAATTTAAAATTGAAAAAACTTTCTGAAAAAATTGAAGATAATATATTTGCTAAAGTCCAAGGTTCAGTACAATCATTAAGTGAAAATATTGCTATAAAAAAACTGTTGATGCAGAAATCAGAAAAGAATAGTATCGAGTCGCAGACTTTAAATAAAGTAAAGTTATTAATGGATAATGCCAAAAAAATATTAAATGCTAATACAGTTTATTTGATGGATCGAAGCGGAACTGTAATTGCTGGAACTACTTATGGTCAAAGTGATGAAACTTTTGTAGATCAGAATTATAATTTCCGGCCTTATTTTAAAAAAGCAATGACAGGAACTAATTATATTTATGGAGCAGTAGGTAAGACTTCTAAGCAGCGCGGTTTTTATTTTAGTAGTCCTGTACGGAATAATGATAATAAAATTGTGGGAGTAGCAGTGATAAAAATAGATTTGCAAGAACTTGATAGTATCTTAAATGAATTTGATAGCAAAGTTGTGCTCTTATCACCGCAGAAGATTGTTTTTGCTACGAATTTTGCTGATTACTTGTACAATATGTTCACACTAAATTCGTAACAAGTAGTAAGTACTGAACAATTAAAATCACAATTTGGGATTGAAGAGCTATCACGACTACCTATAAATTATTCTCAAGATAAAATTAAAATTGCAGGTAGAGATTATTTGTTTGCAGAAAGCAATTTGAATATTGCTAGTTGGTCTTTAGCATCATTTAAGCCCAGAGAGGGATTTTTTTATGGAGCAGCAAGTAGGTGGCTATTTTATATTATCTTTGCTGTAATTTTATTATTAGCAATAATAATTGTTTTATTATTAATCAATCAATTTTATCGGATTAAATTAGAAAAAGATTTAAGAAAGTTTTCTAAAACAGTAGAACAGAGTCCCTTGTCTGTTATCATCACTGATTTAGAAGGAACTATTGAATATGTTAATCATAGTTTTGAAAGAATAACAGGTTATCAAGCAGAAGAGGTAATTGGAGAAAATCCAAGTTTGCTCAAAACTAATGAACATAGCGATGCTTTTTATCAAGAATTATGGGAGGCGATTACTGCTGGCTATACTTGGGAAGGAGAATTTTATAATCAAAAAAAGAATGGTGAATGTTATTGGGAAGAGGCTAAAATAACTCCATTAGTCGATAAAAATAATAGAATTGAAGCTTTTATCGCAATTAAAGAAGATATTACAGAAGAAAAACAGTTAAAAGAAAAACTGGAGTTTTTTGCTGAACGAGATGAATTGACTAATTTATATAATAGAAGGATAGGAACAAAGTTAATCAAAGAGCATAAACGAGAAGCAGATAAAACTAATGGCAGTTTTTCTTTAGCTTTTGTTGATATCAATAATTTAAAAGTTGTTAATGATGTTTATGGTCATGAGGTTGGAGATGAATTAATAGTAACGGTAGTAGAAACTATTAAAGAAAATATTCGTTCTTCAGATTTTATAGCTAGGTTTGGAGGAGACGAATTTGTAATAATTTTTGAAGATGCGAGAGCTAATGATGCTAAAACAAAATTGGAAAATATTCAAGCAGAATTTGAAAAAATAAATCAAAGAGAAGATTATCAATATCAAGTTAGTATTAGCTATGGAGTAGAAGAATACTTTAAAGATAGAGAAATAAGTGTGGATGAATTAATTTCTATGGCTGATGGGAAAATGTATAAATTCAAACAAAAATATAAAGAAGAACATGATTTACCGATTAGGTAAAGGGTAGCTAAAAATAATAACCCGCCGGCATAATGCCAGCGGGTTAAATGTATAAATAGAATATAGGGTGAGCTTATTTTACTTCATAGTCTCCATTAACTGTAATATTTCGCTTAAGTGTATCAGATACTGGACAGCGTTCTTCAATTACTTCTACTAGTTCAGCGATATTTTCCTCAGGAGAATCAGAATCTATATTTAGGGTAAATCTCACATCTTGAAAACCAGGGTCTACATCATCAGCACCTTTAAATCCTCTTAGGTCAAGGTCTCCTTCTAGATCAACAGAAAAGTCATTTAATTCTACATCACAACTTTCAGCAAACATACTAGCACAAATAGAAAGACATCCCCCTAAACTACATAGAGCTAATTCGACTGGATTCATGCCTTCATCAGTACCACCTAATTCTTCTGGCTCATCAATTGTGATTTTGTGACCACGACTTTCAGCTTCTACTGTCAAACCATCTTTTAATGTTGCTTTAGCTTTAAAAGTTTCTTCTGCCATAGAAATCCCTCCTCAGGAATTTAATAAAATTATGATACTATGTTCATAATTAAATTATAATAAATAATAATTTGGTTGTCAATATTTTCACAAAAGCTAAATTTTGACTGGGTTTTTATGAACTATTTTGTCATTAAATCATAAAATAAAAAGGAAATT
The DNA here is from genome assembly GCF_016908315.1 of Halanaerobacter jeridensis. Classification (GTDB taxonomy): domain Bacteria; phylum Bacillota; class Halanaerobiia; order Halobacteroidales; family Halobacteroidaceae; genus Halanaerobacter; species Halanaerobacter jeridensis. The sequence continues at coordinate 220,456 of NZ_JAFBDQ010000002.1, forward strand.
GATATTAGATAAAGAAATTTAGAACTAGATTAACTAATAATATTTACTATTAGTTCTAATATGAGGAGGGGCTCAAAATTGAAAATCAGATATTTAAATGGTGAAAAAACTTATTATGGAGTATTATCAGGAGCCAAAAACGTAATTAATAGCCGTAAATTATTGAATAAAATTAATGTCTTTCCTGTTCCTGATGGGGATACAGGAAGTAATTTAGCTTCAATGATGAATTTGATTATTCAGCAAGTGAGACCTAAATCTACAAGTAAAGAGACAATGTTCTCTATTGCTGATGCAGCATTAGAAGGGGCTAGAGGGAATTCAGGTATAATTTTTGCTCAATTTTTAGCTGGATTAGCCCAAGAATTAGATGATAGTTCTAAATTATCTGTAGCAAGTTTTGCTGATTCTGTTGAAAAAGCAGTACCTCATGTTTATCAAGCGGTAGCTGAGCCAGTTGAAGGAACAATGATTACTGTAATTCGTGATTGGGCTGAAGAACTTTCTAATATTAAGGCGAAAACTGATGATTTTAAAGAATTATTTAATATTTCAATTACTAGAGCTAAAGAGTCTTTAACTAAGACTACTAATCAGTTAGAAGCTCTTAAAGAAGCTGAAGTTGTAGATGCAGGAGCAAAAGGATTTGTGAAGTTTCTGGAGGGCATAGTTGATTTTTTAGAAGGTAAGGGGATTTCTGATTTAAAATCATTTAGTTTTGAAGAAATTGCTGCAGCTGCAACTACTGAAAAAGTTCATAGTGCAGGAAAATTTAGATATTGTACAGAAGTATTTATGAGTGATCTAGAAATGGAACTTGAAGGCATTAAAACTATACTTTCGAATTATGGTAATTCACTGGTAGTTGCAGGAACTCAAAAGCAGTTAAGAGTTCATATTCATACAAATCAACCTGAAGAAGTAGTTTATACTTTAGGTCAGTTAGGAACAATTATGCGGCAGAAAGTTGATGATATGCAGAAACAGACTGCAGTTGCTCAAAATAGAAAGTATGAAATAGCTTTAGTAACTGATTCTATCGCTGACTTACCTAAGGAATTAATCGAAAATTATCAAATTCAAGTAATCCCTTTAAATCTTAGTTTAAACGGGAATAATTATCTTGATAAATTAACTATTACGCCGAATAAATTCTATTCTTTGTTTAAAGAATCTGATGGAGAAGTCTCTAGTTCGCAGCCTAGTTATAAACAAGTGGACAACCTATTTTCTTTTTTAACTAGTCACTATCAATCAATTATTGCAGTAACTGTTGCAAGTGAATTAAGTGGGACGTGGAATATTGTCAATCAAGTTGCAGAGGAATATAAAGATGATGAGACGGAGATTGAAGTTATAGATTCTAAATTAAATTCTGGAGCAGAAGGATTAGCTGTTTTAGAAACAGCTGAAAAGATAGCTGCTGGCTGGAATTTAGATAAAACAGCTGACTATATTAGAAAATTAGTTAATAAAACTGAAATATATGTTAGTGTGAATACAGTTAAATATATGGTTAAAGGAGGACGAATTAGTCGACCAACGGGTTGGTTGGCTAGACTAGTAAATTTAAAACCGATTATTACTCTTGATAATGATGGGGCGGGGACTTCCTTTGGTCAAGCCTTTACAACTAATGGTCTGCAAAATAAGATTAAAGATTTAGTTACAGACATTTATGAAAGTGAAGGAATCAAACGTTATGCTATAGTACATGCTCAAGCTGAAGAGCAAGCCCAAAATTATGCAGCAGAATTCACTCAAATATTGGGCCAAGCTCCTGAATATATAATGCCTATTTCACCGATTGTGGGCTTAAATGCAGGTCCAGGGAGTATAGCTATCTCATTAATTAAGGAATAATAAGAAAGGAGCTATTAATATGATTGCGCCTATATTTAATTTAGTTTTACTTGTGGTTTTATATTTTACATTATTCTTTATCATTGCTCAGCTGAGAAATAATTATGGATTAGTTGATGTTGCTTGGGGTTCAGGATTTGTGGTAGTTGCAGTTTATTCTTTTTTGAGTGCTCAAGAAATTGGAATTCGGGGTTTATTGGTGACAGTGCTTGTTTTATTGTGGGGACTTAGATTAAGCTATCATTTGTTTAAACGAAATTGGGGTCAAGAAGAAGATTATAGGTATCAAAATATGAAGAAAAATTGGGATAATGTTGCTGTTACTGGCTTTTTTCGTGTATTTATGCTGCAGGCAGCAATTCTGTTGATTATAAGTTCTCCTATATCATTAATTAATTTTTCTGCTCCAATTGAAATAGGGTGGATTGGAATATTAGGATTGGTTATTTGGTGTATTGGTTACTTTTTTGAAGTGGTAGGTGATAAACAGCTTCACGATTTTTTAGCTCGTGATGAAAGAGAAGCGGAAATTATGAAGGAAGGATTATGGAAATATACGCGTCATCCAAATTATTTCGGTGAGGCAACAATGTGGTGGGGAATTTGGTTACTTGCCCTACCTGTTAAGTTGGGATGGTTAACCATTATTAGTCCAGTTGCAATTACTTTGCTGTTATTATATGTTTCAGGTGTACCTTTACTTGAAAAGAAATATAAGAATAATCAAGAATACCAGAGATATAAAGAAAAGACGAATAAATTTATTCCCTGGTTTCCAGATGAAGATTAAAAGAATAAAACTTAAGTTAGGGAGTTGAAAGTAAATGATGGGATATATTAAAGCTTATCTAGTAGCGCTGATTGTATTTTTTAGTATTGACTTAGTTTGGTTAGAGGGAATTGCCAAGCAGTTTTACCGCAATCAATTAGGGTTTATTCTTAAAGATAATTTTAATATGACGGCGGCAGTAGTTTTTTATTTATTTTTTATTGCGGGTATGGTATTTTTTGTGATTAATCGTGCTGTAGTTTTAGAGAGTTGGAAATATGCTTTATTTGTGGGCATGTTTTTTGGATTTATTACATATGCTACTTATGATATGACAAATTTAGCTACTTTAAAAGATTGGCCGGTGTTGGTGACAGTAGTAGATATTATGTGGGGCACTACCCTTTGTGGTTTTACGTCTTTAATTAGTTATTTGATTATAGATTATTTTAGTTTTCTTTAAAAGTTAAATCTTGAAAATTATTATTTTTAAAGGAGGAGAAATATGAAGTTTAAACTTGATGAACAACAGTTACCTGATGATGTGAAAGAGGTTGAAATTACAGCAATCAAAGTAGAAGCAGGGGATAAAGTTACTTCTGGACAAGTAATTATGGATGTAGAAGCAGATAAAACAAGTATATCTTTAACGGTGGATAAAGCAGGAAAAATAGATGAAGTATTAGTCACTGGAGGAGAAGAAGTGCCAGTCGGAGCACCTTTATTGGAGTTGACTGCTCCAGCAACAATTGAAATTGAGTTATCTAAGCAGGATTTACCTGGGAATTCTGAAGAAGCGCAAGTGACTGATATCCCATTAGAGGTGGGAGCAGAAGTAAAAGTAGGAACGGTACTTTGTGAATTAGAAGCAGATAAAGCTACTGTAGCTATTGAAGCAGAGGAGCAGGGAACGATTGCAAAAATTAAGGTAGCTGAAGGAGATAAAGTTGAAATAGGAACAGTATTGATGACCCTTAATCCAGTTCAAGATACAGCTGCTGAAGAAACTAAAAATATATCTTCAGCTAGTAGTGAACAAGAGAGTGAAATCACTATTATTGGTGGTGGACCTGGTGGTTATGTAGCTGCACTAGAAGCAGCAAAACAAGGAGCAGATGTGACGGTAATTGAAAAAGAAGAGTTGGGTGGTACTTGTTTGAATTGGGGTTGTATCCCAACTAAAGCTTTAGTCCGCTCTGCAGAGGTTTATACTAATTTAAAAGAAGCTGAACAGTTTGGCTGTCGAGCCGAAGAAGTAGATTTTGAATGGTCGGAAATTATAGAGCGCAAAAATAATATCGTAACGCAATTAACTAATGGAATTTCTAGTCTGTTAGATAAACATAATATAGAAGTGATTTCGGGTACGGCAGAGTTAGTTGATGAGACTACTGTACTAGCAGTTAAGGAAGATGAAAAAATAGTTATTAATACAGAGGAAATAATTTTAGCAACTGGTTCACAGCCAGTAGAAATACCGATAGTTGAGCAAGGGGCAGAAGATTACTTATTGTACAGCAGACAAGCTTTAGATTTAGATGAATTGCCAGAAGAAATGGTGATTATTGGTGGTGGAGTAATTGGTCTAGAATTTGCTTTTATCTTTTCTCGCTTAGATTTAGATGTAACAGTAATTGAATATTTAGATGAAGTCTTATCTTTTCTTGATACTGATGTCATAGATGAGATCACTGCTGCAGCTAAAGAAGAAGGAATCGATATTTATACTGGTGCTGAAGCACAGCAGATTACAACAACTGCTGATGAACAGGCGCTGGTTAAATTTAAAGAAGCAGGTAAGGAAAAGTATATTACTGCAGAGAAAGTCTTAATGGCTGTAGGTCGCAAACCTGATTTAGGTGGTTTAGATGTAGAAGAAGTTGGAGTTGAGATTGATGAAAATAGTGGTGGTATTAAAGTTGACGAAAAGATGCAGACTACAATAGATAACATCTATGCTATTGGTGATGTGACGGGCAAAACTCAATTAGCTCATGCTGCTTCTCATCAAGGTATAGTCGCAGTTAAAAATATCTTAGGAACAGAAGAAAAAATGAATTATAATGCCATTCCAACGGCTATCTTTACAGCACCAGAGATTGCATCGGTAGGACTAACTGAGGCAGAGGCAGAAGCTGAGAATAAAGATATTGCAGTCGGGAAATTTCCTGTGGCAGCAAATGGTAAAGATCTAACTTTAGGAGAGACGAGAGGCTTTATTAAGATTATTGCTGATGCCAAAACCGACCAGGTATTAGGGGGAGCAATTATTGGACCGCATGCGACTGATTTAATTACAGAAGTCACTTTAGCGGTTACTAATGAATTGTCAACTGCAGAAGTAATAGAGACTATTCATGCTCATCCTACGAGTGCAGAATCAATTCATGAAGCTGCTTTAGCAGTGAGACCAGAAGGAGCACTCCACTATGCCGAATAAAGATTTAAATGCTAAGTTAGTTTTAGGAACAGGCTATGACCCGTGGTATAATTTAGCTGTTGAAGAATATTTAGTAGAACAGCTAGATGAAAGAGAGATAATCCTTTATCTGTGGCAGAATGATAATACAGTTGTTATTGGTCGTAATCAGAATGCATGGCAGGAATGTCGGATTGGTAAGTTAGAAGATAATGGAGGAAAGTTGGCCCGCCGCTTGTCTGGTGGTGGGGCAGTATTTCATGACCGAGGTAATTTAAATTATACCTTAATAATGCCTAAAAAGGTATATAATCTAGAAGAACAGTTAACAGTAATTATTAAATCGCTCAATGATTTAGGTATAGCAGCTGAATTTTCAGGGCGTAATGATATAGTTTGCCAAGATAAGAAAATCTCCGGTAATGCTTTTTATTATGGGACTAAAGGTGCTTACATTCATGGGACAGTTTTAGTAGATAGTGAGTTAGACAAATTGTCTTCTTATCTCAAAGTCTCAGAAGAGAAGATTAAATCGAAAGGAATTGATTCTGTAACTGCTCGGGTGATGAATTTAACTGACGTTGATGAAAGTTTAAATATAGAAGATGTGCAGAATAGTATTCAAGCTAGTTTTCGTGAACTATATAATGACGGACAACCCTTAACTCAAATGGAGATCACAGAAAATGACCGCATTCAAGAATTATATAATAAATATTCTTCCTGGGAGTGGCGATTTGGTGAAAATCCTGACTGTGATATTTCACTTAATAATCGTTTTGAATGGGGAGAAGTGGAATTTAATTTAAAATTGACTGCTGGTAATATAGAAGAAGCAGTCTTGTATTCTGATGCGATGTATGGTGATTTAATTCAAAAGATAGCTGATTGCTTAACAGGTCAACCCTTTAAACTATCTAGAATATTACAGATAGTAGGGGAAGTACTGGCCGATTATCATTTTCCTAAGCAAAGAGATGGACGAAAGATAACTAAGGAATTTATAGGATGGTTAGAAAGTGAATTGAAAGAGATTGTTTATTAAATGATATTACTACCTCGGGTTAATGGAAATTAGCCCGGGGTTTTTTTGAATTTGAGCTCATTAATTTGTAATATTAATAGTAATTTGTAGTAAACTATGTTATAATAGATAAGGTTCACCAAAGAAAGGGAAGTGAAATTATATAATGGAAAAAAAGAAATTTACAGAGTTGAATTTGTCGACAGAGATTAACAAAGCAGTTGAAGATATGGGATTTGAAGAAGCAACCCCTATTCAGACCCAAGCAATTCCACACATATTGGAAGGGCAAGATGTTATTGGTCAAGCCCAAACGGGGACGGGGAAAACAGCAGCTTTTGGAATTCCTATTTTAGAAAGAATCGATGAAAGTAATAATAATGTACAAGTGTTAATCTTATGTCCGACAAGAGAATTAGCAATTCAGGTATCAGAAGAAATTAAAAGATTGGCCAAATATAAAAAGCAGGTTAAGACTTTGCCAGTTTACGGAGGACAACCAATTAAGCGTCAAATTAGAGCTCTTAAAAAGGGAGTTCAAATTGTAATTGGAACTCCAGGACGAACAATGGACCATATGAGACGAGGTACTTTGAAATTAGATAAATTGGAAATGGTTGTTTTAGATGAAGCAGATGAAATGTTGAATATGGGATTTAGAGATGATATAGAAACTATTCTTAAAGGAACAAATGGAGAACAGCAGACTATATTTTTCTCTGCTACAATGCCGCAGTCAATCTTAAATTTAAGAAAGAAATATCAAAATAATCCAGAAATCATTAAGGTAGTTCATAAAAAGTTGACTGTGCCTAATATTGAACAAGCTTATTTTGAAGTGAAAAGACGAGATAAGGTAGAAAGTTTATCACGATTAATTGATTTATATAATCCAAAGTTAGCATTAGTATTTTGTAATACTAGAAAACAAGTTGATGAATTGTCTCTTCATTTACAAGGTCGAGGTTACTTTGCCGACAATTTACATGGGGGCATGAATCAACGTCAACGTGATAGAGTTATGGATAAGTTTAAGAATGGAACTGTAGAGGTTTTAGTAGCTACTGATGTAGCAGCTAGAGGAATTGATATTGATGATATAGAGATGGTCTTTAATTATGATGTTCCGCGTGATGAAGAATACTATGTGCACCGGATTGGTCGAACTGGCCGAGCGGGAAGAAAAGGAAAAGCTTTTACTTTTGTATCAGGTAAAGAGATTTATCAATTGAAGGATATTCAAAAATATACTAAGACTAAAATTCCAAGAAAGCAGGTACCTTCACCTGGCGATATAGAAAAGGTGAAGATGGATTTATTATTGGAAGATGCTTGTGAAATTGTAGAGAATGATAATTTGGCTAAAGAAGTGGAGATGATTGAAGAATTAACGGCAGAAGATTATACTTCACTTGATATAGCAGCAGCACTATTAAAAATAGTAACTACAGCAGATAATAAAGAAGAAGAAAGTGAAGAGAACTTCGGTGATACAGGAGCAGAACCAGGTATGGTGAGATTATTTATTAATGTTGGTAAAAATCAAAATGTAAGTCCTGGTGATGTTGTAGGAGCAATAGCTGGTGAGACAGGTATTTCCGGTAATTTAGTAGGATTGATTGATATTTATGATCGCTATACTTTTGTAGAAGTGCCACGTGATCATGCTCAAGAAGTACTAAGAGTTATGAAAAATAATCGAATTAAAGGTAAGAATATTAATATCGAACCTGCTAATCCAAAGTAAAAAATAATTGTATCTTAGCTAATAATGCTATGGAATTTGATTAAAAATAAAAAATTGTGATTTACTACCTACCTTAGAGAAAAAAGGTAGGTTTTTCTTTTTTATTAGTAATTATTTCTGTTTGAAGAAGGTAGAAAAAGTTTGATGTTGAAATTAAAAATATAAGACTTAATTGCTAAGCTAATTCTAAAAGGGGGAATTATAGTGTATGATGTAACTATTATTGGAGCTGGAGTAGTGGGGACAGCAATTGCACGAGAATTATCAAAATATGATTTGAATTTATGTTTAGTAGAAAGAGCAGGAGATGTTTCTACAGGAGCGTCTAAGGCTAATAGTGGAATAGTACATGGTGGTTATGTAGGGAAATATGGAACTACTAAGGGTGAACTTTGTATTAGAGGTAATGAATTAATTAGAGAATTAGACGAAGAATTAAATTTTGGGTTTAGAGAAACTGGAGCCTTGATAGTAGGATTTGATGAAAGAGATGAAGAAAATATAAAAAAAGTATATCAAAATGGTTTAAAGGTAGGGCATGATGAAGATGATTTGGAAATACTGTATGATAAAGAAAAGATAAAAGAATTGGAACCTCATTTAAATGAAGATGTAGAACTGGCAATGCACTGTAAAAGCGTAGGTGTGACATCACCGTATGAAATGACAATTGCTTTAGCAGAAAATGCTGTAGAAAATGGTGTTGATTTGAAATTAGAAAATGAGGTAGTAGATATAGATAATCAAAGCGATTACTTTAAGCTTAAAACAAATCAAACGGAAATTAAAAGTAGATATGTTGTTAATGCAGCAGGAGTTTATAGTGATAAAGTAGCTCAGATGCTAGGAATAGATGACTTTGAAATATACCCAAGAAGAGGGCAATATGTATTATTTGCTAAAGACCAAAGTGATTTAATTAATAGTGTTATTTTTCAAACGCCAACTAAAAAGAGTAAAGGTGTCTTAGTAACTACTACTTATCACGGTAACTTTATGCTGGGCCCTAATGCTGAAGATATAGATAAAAAGGAAAATATAGATACGACTATTGAAGAGATTGAATCAATTGTAGAAACTGCTAGAAAATCCATTCCTGATTTTGATATTAAGAGAGCTTTAACCACTTTTTCAGGAATTAGAGCTAAAAGTAGCACTGGAGATTTCATAGTTGAAGAGAGTGCAGTAGAGGGCTTTGTTAATGCAGCCGGTATAGATTCTCCTGGTTTGACTTCTTCTCCAGCTATAGCAGAGCGAGTTAGAAATATTTTGCAGGATAGTGGCTTGAAATTAAAAGAGAAAGAAGACTTTGATCCTCATCGTGAGCCGATTATTACTAAAGGTGATATGCATTTAGAGGCTGAAATAGATCATGAAGATCCGGCCAAAAATATAATTTGCAGATGTGAAAGAGTAACTGAGGCTGAAATTAAGGATGCTATGAATAGAGGAATTGAAATTAAAACTACAGATCAAATTAAGCGTCGTACTCGAGCAGGAATGGGTAATTGCCAAGCTCAGTTTTGTCAATCACGAGTTAAAAAGTTGATTGCTGAAGAAAAAGGAATTGATGTTGATGAAGTAACAGTTAGAGGAGAAAATAAATCTCCAGCCCCTCAGAGAGTTGATATTAATGAAATTCGAAAAATAGATAAATAATTTTTTAATTAAGCGAAGATAGCCTGCCTTCGTTTAATTATTGGATTAGATTTGATATAATAAATAATGTAAGTTGTTTTTAAAATAAAATAATAGATTTGATCTATTTTTGGGATAATAAGGGGCGATAGATGATAATGGAACAAGAATTATTAATTAATGCGGATGAAGCTTATTCTGAAATACTTACTCAAATAAGATTAGCACAAGAGTCTATCCATATTTGTATGTATATTTGGCGTGATGATAAAATAGGTAACCTTATAGCTCAGGAGTTACTAGAAGCGGCAAATAGGGGAGTAAATATAAAAATTATTAAAGATAAAGCAGGTTCAGTATTTGAAAGAGTGGAATTAGAAAAACAGAGTTTTTTTCATAAACAGAAAAATCTAAGTTCATTAATTAAGGAAGGAATTCTGTCTCTTTTATATTATCGAGAAAATGATGTTTCTAATGACCAACTTACAAATCGGAAATTAAATCAACTTTTAGAGCATCCAAATATTAAAATAGACTTTGAAGAAGAGAGACATGACCACTCTAAATATTTTATTTTTGATAATCGAACTTTAATTTTAGGTGGAATGAATATAGGAGATAAGAAGAGCACTCCCCAAGAGCAGAAATATAGAGACTATATGATTAAGTTAACTGGGAAAGAAGTAGTTGCGTACTTCTTTAGTCGTTTACAGGGAAAAAAATCTTGTGTTGGGCAAGAACTTGAATTTTATTTTAACCATCGTGAGTCTAACTTATATGAAATAAAGCCTCAAGTAATAGACCTTTTAGAGCAAGCCCAAGAGAGAGTTGATATCGAAATGGCCTATTTTGGTGATTGTGATATTACTGATAAAATCATTGAAATTTGTCAACGAGGAATTGAGGTTACAATTATAACTTCTAGAAATTCTAATGTACAGCGTGATTTAAATAAATGTGTGCTGCGCAAATTAATCAAGAAAACAGGTTCTGAATTAACAATTTATTTATCAGAACAATTAATTCATTCTAAATTTATGTGTATTGACCAGCAGGCTTTTTTCCTAGGTTCTGCTAATTTCAACAAATTAGGAATGGAGCAGTTGTCTGAATTAAATGTGTTAGTAAAGAATAGCTCTCAAATTTATCAGCAGTGGAAAGAATGGCGTAAAAGGCATTTAAACGAATGTGTTTTAATTTCTCAAGAAGAAGATTTAGATTATAATAAATTAGTAGCTTTAACCGAGAGAGTATTATGTTAATTTAATAGTTTTATTATACCTGCCTTTGAGTTCTTAAGGTAGGTTTTTTATTTTGCTAATTTAGTTAAAATTAAAGAATTAGTTGTGTTAATTAAGATTAATTACTAATAATTTTGATTTTTTGCAGGTATTATAATCATTTTATTGAAATTCTTTGATAAGATAAATTTTTAAAATTAATTTAAGGAGGTGGAGAACTTGGTTATGTTAAAATAACCAAGTCAATAATGAGTGAATTAAAAGGTAGTAATACAGAAGAAAATTTGTTAATGGCATTTGCATTAGAATCTCAGGCACGAAACAGATATGATTATTTTGCACTGCAGGCTAGAAAAGAAGGTTATGACCAAATTGCTAGAATTTTTGCAGAAACTGCTCAAAATGAAAAAGAACATGGGAAAATATTCTTTAATTTTTTAGAAGGTGGCCAAAGAGAGATTAAGGCAAGTTATCCTGCAGGTAAGATTGGTACAACAAAAGAAAATTTGAAATTATCAATTGATGGTGAGCATAGAGAAAATTCTGATTTATATCCTAAATTTGCTGAAGAAGCTGAAGAAGAAGGCTTTCCTAAAGTTGCTAAAGCCTTTAGAAATATAGCCCAGATAGAAGAGGGGCATGAAAATAAATATCGGGCTTTATTAGATAAAGTAGAGGAGTTAGATTTAGAACCTGAACAAGAAAGTAAAAAGAAATGGGAATGTGTTAAGTGTGGTTATGTACATCAAGGAGAAGAACCACCTGAAGTATGTCCAGTTTGTGACCATGCTAAGCGGCACTTCAGACCACAAAATCGTTTTTTAAGTAGTTATTATAGAAGTGAAAAATCTGACCATAATAAAACTTATTATCAAGGCAAGAAAAGTGAAAAAGACTGTTATTCTGGGTGTTAAAGTTAATAATTTAAAAAGCCAAAATAAGTGCCAGTGAATTTTCACTGGCACTTATTTTGTTTTGGTATTTTATAAAGGTTATTGTATATTTTTGTAGAATAATATATTTTAGATGGCTTTTTATGGGGAGGGAGGAATATGAAAAAATTTTTTAATAAATTTAAATATATAATTATAGCAGTTCTTTTGTTAGTTATAATATTTATTTCTTACCTTAATTATCATAATACTAAGGAAATCATTAAGGATAAATATAATGATCAGCAAGAATTTGTTGAAACTAATATTTTACATACAGTTAACCATGTTAGTGATGCCTATAAAATAGCTGAGAAGCAACTTAATCAAGAAATGAAAAAGTATTCTTTAATGTTAAAAGCTAAATATCGTCGTAATCCTAATATTGCAGAGTGGAATTTAAAGCGATTAAAAGATGAATTTGAAGGGTATAATATATATATTATTAATAAAAAATTAAAAGTAATCAGGTCAACTTTCAAGCCGGATGTTGGGTTGGATTTTAGTAAATTTCCTGGTTTTGCTAGTTTGCTGCGTAAGAGAATTAAAGGGGATGAATTTAGAGTTGATCGTCTTGATTTATCTACAAAAACAGGTGAACTAAAGAAATATAGTTATATGCCGACGCCAGATCATAAATATTTATTAGAGCTGAGTATTGATGTCAAAGATAAATTTCCATCTTTAGAAGATTTAAGTATGTTTGCTAATGCAGTAGAATTGACTAATAGATATGATTCTGCAGAAGAAATTTCCTTTTATAAGTTTAATCCTAATAATAAAACAGTGGGAAAATTACGTAATACAAAGAAACCATATATTACAACTGATATTTCTGAAGAAGAGAGTAATCTTGTTCGTAAAGCTTTTGTGACTAAAAAAGAACAATCAACTGTAGTAAAAACAAAAGATAATCATTATTCTAGTAAATATATTCCTATTTTAGTGCCCTCGAGTGAAGAAGAAGACAGTTGGTGGAACTCTTTTGTAATCGGAATTAAGTACAATAATCAAAAGAGGATACAAGAAATTAGATCACATAGAACTCTATTTATAATTAATGCTTTAATTATTATAATAGTAGTTATTGTTTTTATATTAGTGATGATGCATTTATTACAACGTTTTGAATATTTAGCTTATCATGACCAATTAACTGGACTGCCTAATAGAGATTCTATGGCAGAAAAAGTGAATGAATTAAAGGCGGATGCTAAAAAAGAAAATAATAAATTAGCTATTCTATTTTTAGACCTTGATGATTTTAAAGCAATTAATGATAATTATGGTCATGATATTGGGGATAAATTATTAGAAGCAGCAGCAAATAGATTAAGAACTAGTCTAAGAAAGAGAGATGCTGTATCGCGTTTAGGTGGAGATGAATTTGCTATTGCCATAGCTGATATAAATGATAAAGAAGAATTAGATGGAGTAGCAACTAGAATTATATCTGCTTTTGCTGAGCCAATTATGATAGATGAGAAGCAGATTCAAATTAGCGTGAGTGTAGGGGTCAGCCTGTATCCTGATCATGGAGAGGGTTTAGAAGAATTAATTAAGAAGGCTGATTATGCAATGTATAAAGCTAAAAATGAGGAGGAAGATCTGGTTGTTTATCAGTCGCAGATGATAAAAGAATAAAATTCTATAAATATTTAATAATTATTTTAAAGCAAGGTTAAAATAGTATAATATTAATTATTGAATTTCAGGACAATTAATGTTATACTAATAATATACTAATGATAAAGATTACTAATAAGGAGGAGAAAATTTATGAGTCCATGTATTGATCCTGCAGGAAGAGACGAAGAAGAAGTAGAAACAGAAGAAACTGCTCAGCCTGTTATTAAGAAGGCTAAAGTAGAAAAAGAAGCTAGTGTAGGTGTTGAAGCACCTGATTTTGAAGCTACTGCACTAATTGATGGTGATTTTGAACAAGTTAAGTTGTCTGATTATGCTGGACAATGGGTAGTGCTTTGCTTTTTTCCAGCGGACTTTACTTTTGTCTGACCAACTGAACTATCAGCAGTTGCTGATAAGTATGATGAATTGCAAGATTTAGACGTAGAGGTATTAGCAGTGAGCACAGATAAGGTGTTTGTACACAAAGTATGGGAAGAACAAGAATTATCTAAAATGGTTGATGGTGGTATTCCATATCCAATGGTAGCAGATCCTACTGCTGAAATTGGTAAGAAGTATGGAGTATATGATTCTAACTCTGGAGTACATGTTAGAGGTAGATTCATTATTGATCCTGATCAAGTAATTCAAGCACAGGAAGTACTTACTGATCCAGTAGGTAGAAATGTATCTGAATTGATTCGTCAGGTGAAAGCATTCCAGCATAACCGAGAAACAGGAGAAGCTACTCCATCTGGATGGGTACCAGGTAAGAAAACATTAAACCCAGGACCTGAATTAGTAGGTAAGGTTTGGCAAGAATGGAATCCGAAAGAGAATTATGACGAGTAAAGCGGATACTAGAGCTAAACTTTACTAAGTTACACATAACTAGACCAGGGTCTTTGGCCCTGGTCTTTATTATTGAATTATTAGATTTTGAATTTTATTGATTATTGCTTAAATTAGCAGTAAAGTTCATGATTTCTTCAGTAACTTTTTCTAGGTTATCTTCTTGGATTATTAAAGAAAAATCATCATGCTGTTGCTGAGAATGATTGTACATCGGATCATAATATTTAGTTAATAGAATTTCAATTACTTTTCTTAATCGTCCTTGTTGACAGTGCTCGATTAATTTATTGTAACCATTTTTACCTATCTTTTGAATGATATATTTTTTGACTGCTTTAATAGATTCTAAAGTGCGTTCAATAAAAGCTGATTTATCTTGTTGATAACTTTGGGAATATTCGCTATAGATTTGTTCTATCCGTGCCTCGGTTGACCGTTGTAATAAGATATGGATACCTTGATTCATTTCTTCTAAGAAGAATTCAGGTAATACCGACATGCCAATGCGTTTACTTTCTGCTTCTACAGCAATTAGAGGAGCCTGTGATAATTCTTCTAGCTTTTCCCAAAGTAGAGAATCAAAGTGTTTTTGATTAGTGGGTTTACCTAATCCAATACTGCCGAAGGCAGAACCGCGATGATTGGCTAATCCTTCTAAATCAATTATTGCTAAACCTTGTTCTTGTAATTTATAAAGCAATTCTGTTTTTCCAGTACCAGTAAAACCATGAATTACTAGAAGTTGTCCATTTAAAGAGTAATTTTCTAGTTTATCCATGATGAAGTGGCGATAAGATTTGTAGCCCCCTTCTAATTTAAATATATTACTTAAGCCAATTAATTTGCAAAATGAAATAATACTTTCGCTTCTAAGTCCGCCTCTATAACAGAAAACAACAGTATTCTTATAATCTTGAGTTAAAGATTTTATTTCTTTTAATAGTTCAGGTAATTTAGGTGCTACTAATTCTACCCCTAACATTCTAGCTTGGGCTGGACTATCTTGAGTATAGGTTGTGCCGACTTGCTCTCTTTCTTCATTAGTGAAAATAGGAATATTAATTGCTCCAGGAATTGTTGATTCTTCAAATTCAGCTGGGGTTCTAACGTCTAAGTAGAGAGTTGAGTCTAAATTTAAACTTTCTTGATATGTGATTAGTTGTCTATTGGACATATTTTAAGTCTCCTTTAAAATTTGCTAAGTTTCATTACTTGTAATCATAACTATATTATATTTTTCTTTGCTAATCAAATATAATCTATATAAATTGGCACTATCGTGCCACTAGCTAGTAGATAAAAGCTAGTAGCTAGTAGTAAATTCAAAACCAAAAAACAATTCATAGCTTAGAATTATTGACTACTAGGTTAATGTTTTAGGTTTTGAATTTAATTTTATGTTTTTAACTACTAGCTCCTAGCTACTTACTTTTAGCTATAAATTTGCACTGAAAGTGCCACTTTATAGTGAGTAATTGTAAAAAGAGAGGAGAGAACAATTATGGATCAAAAACGGAAAAATCATTTACGTTCTATTCCGGCTGTCAATGATTTATTGGCTCATGAGCAGGGAGAAAAATTAGTAAATGACTATTCTCATGAGCTAGTAGTAGAAGCAATTAGAGAAGTCACAGAAGAATTGCGGGGAAAGATTTTTAATATTGAATTATCAGGACTAAAAGAATTGAAAATAGATAGCAAAAGTATTTTAGCTCAGGTGCAGCATTATTTAGAAAGTAAAATGAGTGATCAGCTTTTAACTGCAGTTAATGCTACAGGGGTTGTAGTTCATACTAATTTAGGTCGTTCATTACTTTGTGATGCTGCTAAAGATAAGCTATTAGATGTGGCAAGTAATTATTCTACTTTAGAGATTAATCGAGATACTGGAGAACGTGGTTCTCGTTATGAACTGGTTGAAGAGTTATTGACGGAGTTAACAGGTGCTGAAGCTGCATTAGTGGTTAATAATAATGCAGCAGCTGTTTTATTAGCAGTAAGTGCTTTGGCTTCGGGCCAAGAAGCAATCATTGCCCGCGGTCAATTAGTAGAAATTGGCGGTTCTTTTAGAATTCCAGAAGTAATGGAACAAGGTGGGGCGGAGTTAAGAGGAATCGGTACCACTAATCGCGTTCATTTAGCGGATTATAAAAATGCGATTAATGAAGAAACAGGCATGATTTTGAAAGTACATACTAGTAATTATCGGGTGGTAGGTTTTAGTAAAGAAGTAGAATTAGAAGAATTAGTGGATTTAGGAACTCAATATGAGCTGCCAGTAGTTGAAGATTTAGGTAGTGGAGTATTGTTAGATTTAAGGGATGAAGGATTAAGTTATGAGCAGACTGTGCAGGATTGTATAGCTGCTGGAGCAGATGTGGTGACTTTTAGTGGTGATAAGTTATTAGGAGGACCCCAGGCAGGAATTATTGTTGGGCAAGAAGAATATATAGAGCAAATGAAATCTCATCCTTTGAATCGAGCTTTACGAGTTGATAAATTTACTTTAGGCTCCTTGGAAGCAACTTTGCAGCAATATCGTGATTTAGAACAGGCTAAAGAAAAGATTCCAACTTTAGAAATGATTACTCGTACTCAAGAGCAATTAAAAACTAGAGCGCAAGAGTTTGCTACTGAGTTAGAAGAAGTGATTACAGATAATTTAACCTTGGAGATTAAGCAAGATAGCTCAAGAGTAGGTGGTGGGGCTTATCCTAATGAGGGACTTCCTACTTATGTATTAGCTCTTGAAGATGAGAGTTTGACTGCTGAAGAATTGGCTGAAGAATTGCGTCTACATGACCCACCTATCTTTAGTAGAATTTCAGATGAACAGGTGATCTTAGATGTACGAACATTACAATCAGAAGATGAAGAGCATATTATTTCAGCAGTTCAGAATTTATCAATTGTTAGATGATGAAAAATTGAAAAATATACGTTGAAGTTGATTGTGTTTTTAACTAGCAACTCTAAACTTTAAATTGTAAATTAATTTAAGGAGTTGAAAGTATGGCTGAAAATTTGATTATTGGTACAGCAGGTCATGTTGATCACGGAAAAACAACTTTAATTGGAGCCTTAACAGGTGAGAATACTGATCGTTTAGAAGAAGAACAAGAACGGGGGCTTTCAATTGATTTAGGTTTTAGTAGATTAAATTTTGATAATGGATTGCAAGCTGGAATTATTGATGTGCCAGGGCATGAAAAGTTTATTAAAAATATGCTAGCTGGAGCTGGCGGAGTAGATATAGGATTATTAGTAGTAGCTGCTGATGAAGCAATTATGGAGCAAACAAGAGAACATTTAGCTATTTTAGAATTGTTGAATGTAGAACAGGGAGTAATAGCAGTTACTAAGAGTGATAAAGTGGATTCAGAATGGCTAGAATTAGTAATTGATGAAATTAAAGAGTTTGTTGAAGATACATTTTTAGAGGATGCTGCTGTGATACCTGTATCTGGCATAGAAGAGACAGGTATTGAAGATTTAAAAGAAGAATTAGGGCATTTGATGCAGCAACTGCCGGATAAAGATAAAGAAGCTAATGTCTACTTTCCGATTGATCGTGTTTTCTCCATTGGTGGTCATGGTACGGTTGTTACGGGGACTTTAATGCAGGGCCAAATCCAATTAGAAGATGAATTAGAGATTTATCCTTCGCAGTTAAAAGCACGAGTGCGCGGATTACAAGTTCATGAAAAAGATGTAGAAGTAGCTCAGCCGGGACAGAGAATTGGTATTAACCTATCTGGAGTTGATAAAGATGAAATAGAGCGTGGTGATGTACTAGCTGCACAGGATAGTTTGGTCAAGACTGAGTATCTTGATGCTCGATTAGAACTAATTGAATCTGCTCCTTTGGTTTTAGAGCATGGTGAACGGATTAGATTACACTTAGGTGCTAAAGAAGTAATTGGTCGGGTTTATTTATTGGATAGTGAAGAATTACTGCCAGGTGAAGAAGGGTTAGTACAGTTTCGCTTAGAAGATACAGTAGTAGCTAACTTCAAAGAACGATATGTGTTGCGCCGCTATTCGCCGATGACGACAATTGGGGGCGGTAAAATATTAGAAGCTAATCCAGCTCAGCATCGTAAAAATGATGAAGCAGTGATTAAGGCGCTGCAAATTAAAGAAGAGGGTACGACGGCAGAGAGGATTAAACTAGCGCTGCAGCGGGAGGAAGATAAAGCACTTACTGTCGATGACCTTGTGACGCGGACGAGTTTGGCTCAAGAACAGATTAGGGAAGAATTGATGGGGTTACAAAGCCGAAATGAGGTCATAGAGTTAGATGTAGGTACAGAGTCAAGTTTGCTGCATAGTGATGATTATCAGCAGTTAATGGAGGAGATAATAGCTAACTTAAAGGACTATCACCAAGAGTATCATCTGCGGCTGGGGATGCCTAAGGAAGAGCTGCGGACTAAGCTGAGCTTGGCCCTGACTGCTAATGAATATGATAGATTACTAGATGACTTAAAAGAGCAAGAAGTGATCGAAGAAAAGCAAGCGAAGATCAGTTTAGCAGATTTTGCAGTAAAATTAACTGCAGATGAGAAAAAAATCAAAGCTGAAATAGAAGAAAAGTTTGCACAGAATAAATACCTGCCGCCTAAATTAGATGGATTGATTAGCAGTTACTCTGATGAACAGGTAGCCGAAGAAATTTCTAATCTATTAATTAATAATGGAGAATTAATTAAAGTAGCTCATAATATATATTTTGATTATCAAGCAGTTAAAGAGGCAAAAGAACTTTTAATAAATTATTTGAAAAAAAATGAAACTATTGATGTTGCTCAATTCAGGGATTTATTAGATAGTAGCCGCAAATATGCCCTGCCTTTATTGGAATATTTTGATCAGCGAGGTGTCACAAAGCGAGAAGGAGATATCAGAAGATTATCATAATAAGGTATTTTAAAATTATTATTTACAATGGTTACTGATTGTGCTATAATTTATAATAGTGCATCTGGGAATAGCTGTATCCATGGTGGATGCCCTAGACTTCAAATCTAGCGGCAGGCAACTTTAGTTGTCTGCGGTGGGTTCGATTCCCACATATTCCCGCCAATTTAGAAATCATCATTAATTTAATACATATATGAAAGAATTATAGCCCTTTGTTTTCTATCATAGAAAACAAAGGGCTTTTTTTATTATAAATAATTTATTTGGAATAATCTTATTTTTTGTTTAATTTGTAAAAAAATAAAGGTAAATGATTAATTTTGTAGAAAAATATAAACAACTACCACAAACAACTAATATTTATTAGCTATTTGTGGATATTATTAACAATTTATTTGGTACTATCTCATAAAAAAAGGAGGGGTTAAAATGGCGGATTGTCCATTTTATGCGGATTGTCCATTAGCGAATGAACTGTTATTAGCTGATGATATAGAATTAGTTAAAGAATATTTAAATACACCTGGAGTATTGACAATTGATGGTTTAAGTGAATCTTATAGAGAAAAATATTGTAATAATTATTATACTGAATGTGCTCGGTATCAAGTGGTTGAAGAATTAGGGTTTGAATACTCACCAAATAATTTATTACCTCATCAAGAAAATCGGGCTGAACTGATTTTAGATGATAATTCATAGGCTAGATTACAATTTTAAATTACTGCTATAAATAAGCAAGCACCTATTTTTAAAATTAGGAGCTTGCTTTATTTTAGTTTACAATTAAATTCTAATGTAATATTTGAAATTTAATTGTAAACAGGAAAATAGCTCTCAAGATAGAAACAATAAAAAAAGGTAAATTTTTAACTAAGGGGGAGTAAAATGAATGATATAGCATATTTAAATGGTGAATTTATTAAACGAGACCAAGCTAAAGTCTCTATTGAAGATCGCGGGTTTCAATTTGGAGATAGTATCTATGAAGTAATAAAATTATATGATGGACAATTGTTTGCTTTAGAAAGGCACTTACACCGTATGTTAAAAGGAATAAATAGGATTGATATTAATTTCAATTATAATTTAGAAGAATTAAAAAAGATTTGTAAGCAAGTTATAAAGAAGAATCAGGATTATCCTAAATCTAAATCAGGCAGTTTATATATTCAGATTACTAGAGGGGCAGCGCCTAGAAGCCATGAGTTCACCTCTGATTTAGAACCGACAATTATTATGTATCTGTTGCCTACTAAAAAATATAGTCAGGCACTAAGAAAAGAAGGAGCAGCAGCAATTACTATGCCTGATAGAAGATGGGAATTGTGTAGTGTTAAAAGTACTAATTTGTTGCCTAATATTTTAAGTAAACAAGAAGCTAAAGAAAAAGGAGTCATTGAGGCATTATTTGTTGCTGATAATAAAAAAATAACTGAAGGAAGTAGTAGTAATGTGTTTATTGTAAATGAAGGAGTAGTTAAAACACATCCTGCTACTGATGATATTTTGAATGGAATTACTCGTAGTATAATATTAGATTTAGATTATCATGATTTTGTAGTTAGAGAAGAAAAATTTAGTTTAAATGATCTATATGATGCAGATGAAGTTTTTATCACTAGTACAACTAAAGAAGTATTAGGAATAGTAGAAATTGATGATAAGAAAATAAATAATGGTCGAGTGGGTCCGATTACTCAAAAAATTCATCAGAAGTTCAAAAACTATTTAAATGAATATTTAGATTAAGAAAAAACAATTTAATCAATTAAAGTAATAAAAAGAGTAGGAGGCTAAGATATGTTAGCTATATGGAAAAAGTATCGGTCAATTCCGTTGATTTCAAGAATTGCAGTTGCTTTTGTTTTAGGATCAATTCTTGGTTTGATTTTTGGACAATCAATTACAGTTTTAAAACCTTTAGGAGATTTATTTGTACGATTATTAAAGATGATTATTATTCCAATTGTTTTATTTACTTTAATAGCTGGAATGAGGAAATTAACTCCATCTAAATTGGGACAAGTGGGAGTTCAAACTGTAGTTCTCTATATTATAACTACTGCTATTGCTATTGTTTTTGGATTATTAGTTGCAAATCTAATAGAACCAGGAGTAGGTATGACGCTGCCTGGTAATGCAGAAATTCAAACTAAAGAAGCTCCCGATATTGTGCAGGTGTTTATGAATATAGTACCAAAGAACCCCATCGGGGCCTTAGCTGAAGGCAATGTATTACAGACTATTTTTATTGCTATAGTTTTTGGTTTGTCTTTAGCTATACTACAGGAAAATGCTGATGGTAAAATCAAAAAAGGTGTAGAAACTATTTTTAATGTTGTAGAAACTGGAGCAGAAGCAATGTTTAAAATTGTCTGGGGAGTTATGGAATATGGAGTAATTGGAGTATTTGCCCTAATGGCCTCAGTTTTTGGTCAAACAGGTGTAGATGCTATTGTGCCTTTTGGGAAATTAATTCTTAGTTTAACCTTAGCTGTAGCATTACATATTACTATCACCTATTTATTTATTATTATTATGGGTTTGGTAGGCAAGTCACCTATTTCTTTTTTAAAAGGAATCAAAGATGCGATGTTAACTGCTTTAAGTATTCGTTCTAGTAGCGGGACGCTGCCGGTTACTATGTCTGATGCTGATGAAAATCTAAGAATTAATGAAGAAATATTTAGTTTTTCTCTACCGCTAGGGGCTACTATTAATATGGATGGTACAGCTATGTATCAAGGAGTAGCTGCTATATTTGCTGCTAATTTAATTGGAGAGTCTTTAACTATTGCTCAGCAATTAACAGTATTACTGACCTCAGTGTTAGCGAGTGTAGGAACTGCTGGCGTACCTGGTAGTGGTCTAATTATGTTAACTATGGTGTTAACGCAATTAGGTTTACCGCTATCGGTTGTAGGTTTTGTGGCAGGAGTAGACCCAATACTAGATAGATTAAGAACAATGAATAATGTGACAGGAGATTTAGCGGTAACTACTCTTGTAGCCAAATGGAATGATGCTATTGATTTCACTACAGGAATTTGGACTGCAGATGATAATTAAAGTCTAATATTAAATTATTAAGTGCCCTAAATTTTAACTTATAGTTGGAATTTAGGGCTTTTTTTGTTTAATAATTTAA
Organism: Halanaerobacter jeridensis; assembly: GCF_016908315.1. Taxonomy (GTDB): domain Bacteria; phylum Bacillota; class Halanaerobiia; order Halobacteroidales; family Halobacteroidaceae; genus Halanaerobacter; species Halanaerobacter jeridensis. Next base: position 242,647 of record NZ_JAFBDQ010000002.1, read on the forward strand.
TAATCAATGATATAATTTAAATTAAGTTAAATATAATTGGAGGGTAAAAGAAAATATGCTTTATCTAATAACTATAGCACTAATTTTTATTTTATATTTTAAAGATAAAAACAAAACTATTAATGGTGTTAAAAAAGGAATAAAGAAATTGAAGAAGAACTTGCCAGCTTTTTTAAATATGATGATTTTAGTAGCATTATCTTTGCATTTTGTTTCTAAAGATTTAATAGTTGAATATTTAGGGGCAGGTAGCGGTTTAACTGGTTTATCTTTAGCAGGTTTTTTTGGCTCAATAACTTTAATGCCGGGGTTTATTGCTTTTCCTTTGTCAGGGATTTTATTAGAGCGGGGTGTTAGTTATACAGTTATTGCAGTCTTTACAACTACTTTAATGCTAGTAGGGATTTTGACCTATCCAGTAGAGAAAGAGTATTTTGGAGTTAAAGTGACTATTATAAGGAATGTGATTAGTTTAGTGATAGCATTAATTGTTTCTTTACTAGTCGGAATATTTTATGGCGAGGTGGGGTTAATATCATGATTAGTCAGATTAAGAAGTATAGTTTAGCTATTGTATTTGCCTTATTTGTAATAGCTAGTTTTATTTTTAATTATAATCCTGGTTTGGATATATTCAATAAATTTTCAGATTTTTTATTAACTATGCTTAAGTTTTTACCAGCTGTTTTTATTTTAATTGGTTTATTTGAAACATGGGTTGATAGAGAGATTATTGAGAAACATTTAGGGGAAGAATCTAATCTTATAGCTTATGGCTGGTCAATTTTGTTAGCTGGTACTACAGTCGGGGGTTTATATATTGCTTTCCCGATTGCTTATGCTATTTATAAAACGGGAGCAAGCTTAAGGATTGTTTTTACTTATGTAGGTGCTGCTGCTGTAGCACGGATTCCGATGACTTTATTTGAAGCTTCTTTTGTGGGACTAAAATTTACTTTAATTCGATTATTAACTACTATTCCGTTGATTATTATTAGTAGTATTTTATTAGAAAAGTACTTAGAGGGCAAGGGTTTTCAAGTACAGTCCCCAGAAGAAAATTAATTTAACTGCTGATGAGGGTGAGGATTATGGAGAGAATCTTCAGAAATTTAAAATATGTAATGATTGGGGCCTTTATATTTGTAATTATTTTCTTTTATTTTATGGTGTACACGCCTTTAAAAGATGAATTAGAAACAAGCTTGACTAATGAGTTTAAAAAAGAGCTTTCGATTATAGAATTAGATGTAGAAAATCATTTTAAACAGCAAATAGAAGATATGAAAAGTCTATCAAGCCGAACAATGATCCGTAAAAAATTATATCAATATCAGCAAGAACAAATAACTTTAGAAGAATTGCAAGAGTATACTCAACCTAAATATGTTGATGGCATAAAAGCACTAGATGATCTAATAGGAGCTTATAGAATAAGTAATCAGCAAATAGTGGCTAAATGTGGGCAAACAGAAATTATTAATTTAGAGAGATACTATCAGTCTGAAAATAAAAAAAGCAAACTTGAAATATTTCCCCAGCAAAAAATGGCGATTATAAGTTCTCCAATTTATGAACAAAACGAGTTATTAGGTTATGATATTGCTAGTTTTGATTTGAGTGAAGTCTTTAAGAGACTTGATAGCTCAGATATTAATTATAGTATTGTTCATTCTGCTCCTGCGACTAATATTTTTCAGCAGAGTAAAGATAAAATTGAAAGTTTTCGCAGAATATTAAATACCCATTATTTTTTAAAAGCTGAAATGCCGAAGAATGATTTATATAATACTTTATATAATTTTTCAATGCTTTTGATTGTAGTAATTATAATTATTATAGTAATTATTGGCATGACCTTTAAATTTGTGATTGATAAGACATCAAAACAAGTAATTAATGAATTAGAAGATAAAAATCAAAAGATTCAACAGGCTTTAGAGTATCATCAAAAATATGAAAAATTGTTTAATAATATTAACAGTGGAGTAGCAGTCTATGAAGCAGTGAATGATGGCGCAGATTTTAAATTTGTAGATATTAATAAACAGGGCCAAGAAATTGATAATGTAGATAAGAAAGAGTTAATTGGGAAAAGTATTAAAGAAGCATTTCCAGCAGTAGAAGAATTCGGTTTATTTGCAGTGTTGCAAAGAGTTTATCAAACAGGAGAAGCAGAAAAATTTCCGATAACAGAATATGAAGATAATAGAATGACAGGTTATAGAGAAAATTATATTTATAAATTGTCTACTGATGAAGTTGTAGCTGTATATGATGATGTAACTGAAGAAAAGAGAAAAGAAGAAGAATTAGAAGAAACTAAAAATAGATTAGAAATGGCGATTGAAGGGGCTAACTTAGGTTTGTGGGATTGGAATAAGAACACAGGAGAAATAGAAATTAATGATAACTGGTTGGAAATGCTTGGTTATGAAGATAAAGAAGCAGTACAGACTTATCAGCAGTGGAAAAGTAAAATTCATCCTGAAGATAAAAAGCGAGTTCTAAAAAAATTAAATCAACACACTCATGGTCAAGATTCTTATTATGAGAGTGAATATAGATTAAAAACTAAGTCAGGAAATTGGAAGTGGATTAAAGCAATTGGTAAAGTGATGGAGAAAGATGAGAATGATAATCCGCTTAGAATAGTTGGAATTCATCAAGATATAGATGATAGAAAAAAAGCAGAAGAACAAATAAAATATTTATCATTTCATGATGAACTGACGGGCGTTTATAATCGTAGATATTTTGAAAATGAGCAAGAGCGATTGAATTCGTCACGACGATTACCAATTAGTATTATAATTGGTGATATGGATGGGTTGAAATATATTAATGACAACTATGGTCATCAAAAAGGCGATAAGTATATTAAGAAAGTAGCAGAAATATTTGAATTAGTGACCCGGGAAGAAGATGTTGTGGCTAGAGTTGGTGGCGATGAATTTGCTGTGCTATTACCTGAGACTGATGCTGATGCTGCAGAAAAGTTTTGTCAGCGTTTTGATGAAAAGATAATTAAATTCAATAAAGAGCATCAGTTAGTAACTTCATTAGAAGTGTCATTGGGATATGCTACTAAGACAAAAGATACTCAAGATCTCAAAAAAGTTTTTGATCAAGCCGACCAAGCTATGTATAAAAATAAAGAAAATGGGCGTTAGCCCATTTTCTTTATTCATATTTTTCTTTGATGATTCCTTTCTTATAGGCCTGTAACAGTTCCATTAAATTGTTGATTTTATTGTTTAATTTCTCACCAATATCTGTATCAGCAATTTTTTCTTTTTTCTTTAATTCAACAATTCTCATTGAAGAGATAATATCATTTCCACCTTCTAAGGCAGCTTCTTTAGAGACAAAAGGTTTGTGTGAAATCAATCTCATTTCGTCAGAATTATAGATTAAGGTATAACCTGCAATCCCAGTTTTTGGCTGATAGAAAGCAGAAATACCACCATCGATGACTAGTAATTTTCCGTTACCTTTAATCGGTGTTTCTCCCTTTTTCTCTTTGACTGGAGTGTGTCCATTTATAATATGTCCTTCTTCAGGGTCTAAGTTAAATTCATTTAAAATTTTATTACAGATTGCTTCTTTTTCTCGAGCCTGATAATATGGATTTTTCTGCTCTTGATGTAGAGATTTATCATCTATGAAATAACGGCAGAAAGTAGTCATTTTATCTTTTCCAAAGAGAGGAGATAATTCACCTCGCCATAAATACCAAAGCCAATCTCTATAATCTTTTTCTTCAAACTTATATGAGTAACTTTTTCTAACTACATCATCAAAGAAATCTAATAGTTTTTTACCCTGGTAGAGTTCACCATTAATTTCTATAGTAGAGAAGTCCCCTGCTTCGTTTAAAGGGATACAACCATGAAATAAGAGGTTACCATTATATTTTAAATACATACTACCATTATTAAATAAAAATCTAGCATGTTCTTGTAATTTTTCATTGTTCTTAAATGAATAACTAAGTTGATTAATAACTTCTTGTTCTTGTTGATTAAGTTGATAAGGGTTTTCAGGGTCAATGGTAGGGAAATCAGTATTATTTAATTCGTATTCCTGCCCATCTAATTTAATTGTACCTTGTTCATAATCTATTTTATCTAGATACAGAGCTTCATTCATATTGAATTCTGATCTTCTTTTAATTAAATTCCCTTCTAATTTAAATTGGATAATCGCTATTGCTTTTTGCATTTTAGAAGTTATATTTTTATCCTGTTGGTCTAATTCTTCATCTATTAATTTCGGACAAAAATTATTACAATCAATATTTTTATAAAATGATCTGGCTAATCTTGCTAGGGGTCTCATATTAATTCCGTAAGCTTCTTCTAGCAAGTCAAGGTTGCCGTATCTTAAGGTAGTACGAATAGCAGTAGCAATTAAAGACTTTTGACCTAAGGCAGCTCCCATCCATAAGATATCATGATTACCCCATTGGATATCACAATTATGATGGTCTTGTAGTGTGTCTAATATTTTATGAGGAGCAGGCCCTCTATCAAAAACATCTCCAATAATGTGTAGTTTATCTACAGCGAAGGTTTGGATTAAATTTGATAGAGAAATTATGAATTCTTCAGCTTGTCCAATGTCAATAATTGTTTTTATTATTTCATCACGGTAACCTTCTTTATTTTTATTTTCTCCTTTCAAATGGAGAAGTTCTTCTATAATGTAAGAAAAGTTTTCGGGTAGAGCTTTTCTTACTTTAGAGCGAGTATATTTAGAAGAAATTACTTTACAAAGCTTAATTATTCTCTCTAAAGTAGTTTTATACCACTCGGTAGTGAGTTCTTCTTCACTTTCTTTAAGTTTTTTTAGTTTATCTTCAGGATAAAAAATGATTGTTGCTAATTCTTTTTTATCAGCGTCAATAACACCAGTGAAAATTTGATCTATTTTAAATTTGATCAGACCAGAAGCAGTTTTCAACATATGTTGAAATGCTTCATATTCTCCGTGTAGGTCAGTTAAAAAATGTTCAGGGCTTTTAGGTAAGTTCAATATAGCTTTTAAATTAATAATTTCAGTACTAACAGCGGGAATATTAGGATACTGTTTAGATAAAAGTTTTAAATATTTTAAATCATTCATTTCTTTCACCATCCTTAAGATTAATAATGACTTACCTGAAGGGCAAGCCCATTCAGGTTTCTTCATTCATTGAAACGAGCCTAATCTGAACCTACCGTAAATGGCAAGACAAATTAGGTCTTACAGTTTCTAGACTAGCCAAAAGACTAGTTGAGGCAACTTACAATGCCTCCAGAAGCTTTAATTCCCGTCAGCCCGACGGTAATGTATTATATTTTTACCCTTTGCTAATTTAGAGCAGCTTGGTTGTCGCTTACTCTTTATCGTAGGGTTTGATTTTTTTGACTTATATTTAGTATATCATATTTTAGAAATAATTGAATATTATTTCTAAAATGTTATCATTCAGCCCAAAGGCAAGCCCATTAGGGTTTTCTGATAACTAATGCAATAACCCTGTTAATTATATTATTCTAATTAAATTAAATTTTACCTTTTAAAAATTTGAATAAAAGTTTTAAAATAATAGCGAGAGAGATTAAAGCAGATTATTGATTTTATGTCTGAAGTTTTGGTTTTGGTGATTTATGCTGCAGAAGGTCTAGTTTTGATTGAACCAGAGCGCAAGGTAAAAAAGGAGATAAATTAGGTTAAAAAAGAATATTATTTAAGCAGGAGAATATATTTTATTATCTAAATATTATAATGGGAGAAATATAGAATTTTAAAACTTGTAAGGAGGCAAATTATGAGTCGAGAAAATCAACCAGAAATTGAAATTTATACTTTAACATGGTGTCCTTATTGTAATAAAGCTAAGTCTTTTTTGAAGAGCAAAGGTTTTTCATTTAAAGAATATAATATTGATGAAGGGTCCGGAGTCAAGAAGGAAATGGTTAAAAGAACTGACGGAGCCAAAACAGTGCCCCAGATCTTTATTGATGATCAATTAGTTGGCGGCTATGATTCGATGATGGCCATGAAAGAGAGTGGAGAATTATATGATTTGCTTGATATTGACCCCGGGAAAAATTTTGAACAGTTGTGGGATGTAATAGTTATTGGTTCTGGTCCGGCAGGATTAAATACTGCTCTTTATGGTGCTAGAAAAGGATTGGATATATTAATTCTTTCTTCTGCACTAGGTGGACAGATGATTGATACTGGAGAAATTGATAATTATTTAGGAATGGAAGGTGCACAGGGCCCAGATTTATTACAATCATTTTGGGAGCATGTAGATAAATATGATGTTAGTTTAGAATTAGGAGCAACAGTAAGCAATGTAGAAAAAAATGATGAAGAGATAATCGTAGAAACTAAAGGAGGGCAGCAAGGACGAGCTAGATCAGTAGTAGTTGCTAGTGGGACCACTAATCGAGAATTAGGAGTAGATGGTGAAAAGAAATTGAAAGGAAAAGGAGTCCATTATTGCGCTACTTGTGATGGTTATATGTATGAAGGAGAGCCAGTTGCAATTATTGGTGGTGGTAATGCTGGATTAGAAGCTGCTTTGGATTTAGTTAAATTAGGTTGTGAAGTTGATTTAATAGAAGTTCAATCTGAATTGACTGGTGATGCAGTATTAAGTGATAAAGTATATGAAAGAGATGGAATTAATGTTCATACAGCTACTAATGTCAAAGAAATAGTTGGAAATAAAGAAGCAGGAAAAGTTGACTCATTAGTAGTTGAAGATAGTAATACAGGAAGTGAAAATAAACTAGATGTTAATGGAGTATTTATAGAGATTGGATTACTACCAAATAGTGACTTTATAAAGGATAAAGTAGAAGTTAATGAAATGAATGAAATTGTAATTAATGATAATAATGAAACAAGTGTAGAAGGAATTTGGGCTGCTGGAGATGTGACAAATGTTAAAGATAAACAGATAATAGTTTCTGCTGCAGAGGGGGCTAAAGCAGCTTTGAGAATTAATGAATATTTAGATTAATATAAGTCATCAAAAAAATAATTTCATTTACTATACAAGCCTGTATTTATTCAGGCTTGTATGTGTTTTTTGATTATAAATTAGTAACTGAAGTAATGCATTTACCAATAATATTCACTTTGTTTTTATCAATAGTTATTGCTTTATAATCAGGATGAGCAGCAGTTAGAGTGATTTTCTCCTTTGATTGCTCTATTTTTCTAATTAATTCTCTCGATTCAACAGTACAAGCAATTATATCTTTATTATTGATAGTGGCCTGTTGGTCAATTAGTATTAGGCTATCTTTTTTTATGCCTTGATTAATCATAGAATTATCTTTAGCATGAAAAAAGAAAGGGTTAGTTATATCTATACTTTGAAAATGTATTGTCTTGTATTGTTCAATATTAGCTGTATTAAAAACACGCTGCCTGAGGTCTTTAATCACAGGGCCTTTGACTAAATTTTCTTTTTTGATAGAAGTATTTATTTGTGATTTATTTAAATAACCTGCTACTAACATTAATTCTTTATAAGATACTCTACCTTCTGAATAGCTAGCTAACTTTTTTAATATTTCGGGGCTAGGAGGATTATCTAGACTTTCGTTGATAATTTTAGAGATATAAGTTCTATTGACATTACTTTCTTCACTATATTGAGTGATTGATCTATCTCCTATAGCATGGTTTATTAGTTCTTTGAATTTCTTCTTATTAAACATTCTATCACCTCTTTTATTTATGAAAGCCTCTTATAATTATCCCTAATAATTATGATAACCCTAATAGTGAATTTTTTCAACATATATTTGTCGAAAAAATAAAATAAAGAATATTTAATGACAAGCCTTGTCAGTTATCACCAAAAATGTTATTATAATAAGTATAAGACGTGAAAAAAATTAACAACAAGGGGGGTAGTTTATTATATATCCTAATATTACTAAGATCAAAGAGTTGATAAAAAAACATTTTGATAATAATAAAGCTGCATTTGCCAGAAAAATTGGGGTTAGTCGCACAACTGTTTCTAAAGTGATTAAAAGAAAAAAGGCTGGTAGTAAATTTTTTGGTGGTCTAATGAAATTGTGTGATGAGAAGGGACTTAATTATAGAGATTATATATATTTAGACTCAACTAAGGAAGAAGATTAAATAATTCTATTTAGTGAGAAGGTGAGAATCCTATGGGAGAAATACCTAGTCAAGAAGAAGTAAAAGATATATTAAAGAAAAAGTTAAATCAAGCCCATGAAAAATTGTGGAGTTTTGGATTTTTTATTTTAAGTATTAATAACTTAGATGAGTTAGTGAAAAAATATGGAGCAAAGATAAGAAGTGATATCTTAGAAAATATAATTGCAATAATAAATAATAGTTTAAGAGAGTTTGATAAATTTGGTATGTGGTCAGATAATAAAATTATCGTAATTATTATGAATGTTTATAGAGGTGACTTAAGGATAATAGCTAATAAATATAAACGGATTATAGAAGCCCAAAAAATGACTAGTGATGCTGAAAATGTTGGTTTATCTTTTGATATTGTAGGCAGTATAAATAAAGTTGATGATAATCTTAATTCCTTAATAAAAAGAATAAAGCAGTTGCTTAGTGATAAAAATTATTATCAGCAAGCAGTCAGAATAGTAGAATAATAATTGGAATTTTTCTCTGAAATATTATTGTAGGGGGTGGATTAGTGGGAGAATTGATCCGTAATAAAAAATATTTATTAATTGCGATACTAATAATTGCTATTATAGTGTTTGTTTTTAATTTTTTCTCCCTTATTAAAGGCGGATTAAATACTGAAGCTAAGAAAGAAATAAAAGATATTATAAATTTAGATAATAAAAGTTTAAGCTCCCTAATAATGATAATAGTTAGTGGAGGATTAATTATAGCGCTACTGATTATTTTTTTAATAGATCAAGTTTGCAACAGGCTAAATATAGAGCAAAGAGAGAAAAAGCAGAAAATAAAAGAAAGGCTTGAGATGGCAATTAAAGGTGCTAAGATTGGAGTCTGGGATTGGAATAGTAAAACTGGTGAAGTGAAATTTAATCAGCAGTGGGCTCAAATGTTAGGTTATGAATTATCTGATTTAGAATCTAATATTCAAGCCTGGGAAAAGAGAATTCATGCTGATGATAAAAAACGAGTTTTCAAAAAATTAAAGCAACATTTAGCACAAGAATCTGAGTATTATAGGAGTGAACATAGATTGAGAACTAAGGATGGGAATTGGAAATGGATTAGAGATATAGGAAAAGTAGTAAAAAGAGATGAGAATAATAATCCGGTGCGGGTAGTAGGAATTCATCAAGATATAGATGATAGAAAAAGAGCTCAACAAAAAGTTGAGTATCTATCTTTCCATGATGGATTAACTGACTTATATAATAGAAGATATTTTCAAATTGAACAGAAGAAACTTAATAAATCCAGAAGGTTTCCCATTAGTATTATTATTGCAGATTTGGACGGGCTAAAATTGATTAATGATAATTATGGTCATAAAATGGGAGATAAGTATATCAAAAAAGTAGCTGATATATTTACTTCAATTTGTAGGGGGGAAGATGTAGTAGCTAGGATAGGTGGCGATGAATTTGCTTTGCTTCTTCCTGAGACTAATAGTCAAGATGTTAAAAAAATATGTAACCGCTTTAATAATAAATTAGAAGAGGTTAATAAGCAAGAACAGTTAGTGATAAAATTAAGTGTTTCCTTAGGTTGGGCTACAAAAACAAGTTCTGAAGAAAATTTAGAGCAGATATTTGAAGATGCTGATAAAATGATGTATGAAAATAAAAATAGTAGAAAAGAACTTATTTTTAATTAATCCTTGTCTTTGCAGGCAAGGATTAATTTCATTATTATAGAAAGAATATGTTATGAGAAAAAAGGAGGAATAAATATAATGGCGAAAGAAAAAATCGGTATAGCTCTAGGCGGTGGTGGTTCAAGAGGTTTTGTTCATTTAGGTGTATTGAAAGCTCTAGAAGAAAAAGGGATTACTCCAGATGTTATTTCAGGAGTCAGTGCTGGTTCTATAGTAGGAGTCTTTATTGCGGCTGGTATGTCCCCTGAAAAGGTAATGGAGTTAATGAAAGAAAACAAATTTACTGATTATGCTAAAGTGAATATGCCGGTGAATGGGTTATTAAATTTAGATAATTTGAAGAAAAGTCTTGAAGAATATTTACCTGTAGATAGATTTTCTGATTTGGAATTACCTTTTTATGTAGCAGTATCTAATTTGAATAGTGGAGAAATTGAGTATTTGCAGCAAGGAAAACTTATTTCAGCTATTCAAGCATCTTCTTCAATTCCAGTATTATTTTCGCCTGTAGATATTGATGAGAACTCTTATGCTGACGGAGGATTGTTGGATAATCTACCTATTACTCCCTTAGAAGGTCAGTGTGATACTATAATTGGCGTTAATATTATGCCGATTAAAGAAAAAGAAGAAGTTGATAATTTAATGGAGGTAGCAATTCGTACTTTTGAGTTAAGTGTAAGTGGGAATAGAAAAAAATTTAAAGAAGATTGTGATCTATATATTGAGCCAGATGGTGTAGAAGAATATCATATTTTAGATCCAGAACATGCTGATGAATTATTTGAATTAGGGTATGATTATACTAAAAAAATATCTATATAAAGTGGCACTATCGTGCCACTAGCTAGTAGATAAAAGCTAGTAGCTAGTAGTAAATTCAAAACCAAAAAACAGTTCATAGCTTTGAATTATTGAATACTAGGTTAATGTTTTAGGTTTTTGAATTTAATTTTATGTTTTTAACTACTAGCTCCTAGCTACTTACTTCTAGCTATAAAGTTGCACTAAAAGTGCAACTTTATATAGATAAATCTTTTTTGGAAGAAAATACTAAGAATGAAAAAGAATATTTATTCACAAAATATCCCTTGAATGAAGGAATAATAAATAATAATTATTGTAAATAAAGGAAAAAAATATTTCAAAGAGAAATAATAGCTTAAGGATAATTTATAGAGGGGGATAAGATGTGAACTTTTATCAAGAGCAAGTAGAAAGTGTTTTTGAAGAATTAAGTACTAGTCAAAATGGGTTGGCTAATAAAGAGGTACAAAAAAGATTAGAGGAATATGGACCAAATAATTTAGATATTGCCCGTGGAACTCCGAAATGGTTATTGTTTTTACTACAGTTTAAAGATGTATTAACGATTATGCTTGTAGTAGCATCAGGAATGTCTTTTTTAATTCAGAATTATCGTGATGCTTTTGTAATGTTAGCTATTGTATTTATTAATGTAGTAATTGGTTTTTGGCAGGAATTCAAAGCCGAGAAGATAATGTCCTCATTGCAAAAGTTAGTACAATCTCCTGCTAAAGTATATCGTGATGGGGAGGTACAGGAAGTTTCACAGCAGGATTTAGTTCCTGGTGATATAATCAGCTTAGAAGAAGGGGATAAAGTTCCAGCTGATATGAGAATCATTGAAGCTTATAATTTGCGGATTAATGAAGTAGCTTTAACTGGTGAATCTTTACCTCAAGAAAAGCAGAGTAATCATATTGAAGAAGAACTTTCATTAGCTGATCGGGATAATATGGCTTATATGGGCACTAACGTAGCTTCTGGTTCTGCTAAGGGAGTAATTGTAGCTACTGGTTCTGATACTGAAATGGGTAAAATAGCTACTATGACGCAGGAGGAAGAAAAATCGCAATCTCCTTTAGAAGAAGAATTAACAGTAGTGGCTAATCGCTTAGCTATATTTGGAATTATAATTGGTTTTTTACTCTTTGGAGTTAGTATTTATCGGGGACTTGATTTGTATTATGCTTTAGTCTATGGATTAGGCATTACTGTAGCTATTGTTCCCCAAGCCTTGCCAATGCAGATTACTGTAGCTCTTTCTAATGGTGTAGCTAAAATGTCTAAGCAGAATGCAATTGTTAAAAAGCTCTCGTCTGTAGAAACCCTTGGTTCAACTAATGTGATTGCTACAGATAAAACTGGAACATTGACTAAAAATGAAATGACAGTACATAAGGTGTGGTTTAATAATCAGCAGTATGAAGTGACTGGATTAGGATATCAGCCTGAGGGAGATATTCTTGATACCGAAGGTAATTCTTTATCGCAAGAACAGATTGATGAGTTGGAGATTATGTTTGATGCTGCTACTATGGCCTCTAATGCTGAAATTCATCCTCCAGATGATGAGCATGAAGGGTGGTATCCGATTGGAGACCCTACCGAAGCTGCTTTGATAACTTTATCTACCAAATTAGGAACTCGCTCTCCTAATGAAGATGAGGAAAATCCTGAACTGCATGAGTTTAGCTTTGACTCGGATCGTAAACGGATGAGTTCAATCAGACAATTTGAAGATGGCAAGTTTTTGACGATGAAAGGCGCGCTGAATAGTGTTTTATCTGTAACTAAACATATTTATAAGGATGGCGAAAAAGTAGAAATTACTGAAGAAGATAAGCAGAGATTAAATGAATTAAATGAAGAGTACTCTAATGGAGCTTTGCGGGTGTTGGCCATTGCTTATCGTAAGCTTGGCCTAGATGAAACAGACTATGTAATGGAAGAGATTGAACGTGATGTAGTATTTTTAGGTTTAGTAGCAATGATTGATCCTCCTAAAGAAGGAGTTAAAGAAGCTATTGCTGGGGCCCATGAGGCTCAGATTGATACTTATATTATGACTGGTGATCATGCTATTACTGCTAAAGCAATAGCAGAAGAAATTGATTTAGGACATGGAGAAGAAGTAGTTGCTATTTCCAATCAAGAATTAGATGAGTTTTCTGATGAAGAATTGAGTGAGGTAATGCAGGGGGACACTTCAATTGTATTTTCTCGTGTTTCTCCAGAGAATAAACTCAAAATAGTCAAAAACTTAAAAGAACAAGATAAAATTGTTGCAGTGACAGGAGATGGAGTTAATGATGCTCCAGCTTTGAAGAGTGCTCATATTGGAGTAGCAATGGGCCAAATGGGAACCGATGTCTCCAAAGAAGCATCAGAAATGGTGTTATTAGATGATAGTTACCCTACTTTAGTGCATGCAATTGAACAAGGACGAACAATTTATAATAATCTGAAGAAGACAGTACTTGCCTCCTTAACTAGTAATGGTGCTGAACTATCAATTGTCTTATTAGGGTTAATTGGTGCTGCTATTTTTGCTTGGCCAATTCCAATCTTAGCTATTCAAATTTTATCGATTGATTTATTAGCAGAAATTTTACCTCTGACAGCTTTAACTTTTGATCCCGGGTCAGAGAATTTAATGACTACTCCACCGCGCGAACAAGATGAACATATTATCAATCAACGTAGTATTTCAGAAGTTGCTTTTTTAGGGATTTTAATGGGGGGGTTAGCTTTTGTTAATTATGGGTTATTTGCTAGTGGAGTAGATGGTGGTTTAACAGAAAGTCATCAATTATATCCGCGGGCAACAACAATCACTTATTTAACAATTGTAGTTTGTCAGTTGATTAATATTTTATCAAGACGCTATGAATTGACTAGTTTATTTAATAAAAATTTATTTAGTAATTCTAAAATGACTTATTCAATTTTGTTATCTATTGGATTAGTATTAGTAGTTATCTATACTCCTGGTCTAAGTTCTTATCTTGATTTTGTGCCTCTACCATTATCAGATTGGGGTCGAGTATTAACTGCTGGTGGAGTATTTTTATTAGCTTTTGAAAGTATTAAGTTCTATAAGCGTCAAAGAAGAGAGAAACAAAATTAAATATAAAAATTTTAGAGAAGAGTGGTTTTTAGTTACCTCCTCTTCTATTTGAAATTATTAACAGCAGGGGATATAATAAGAGTTGTTGGACTTGATAAAAAAATCATTTAATTGAAAGGATGATATTAATGACTGAAGAAAATAATCCACTAGTTACAATTACTTTAGAAGATGATAAGCAGATTAAAGCAGAGTTGTATCCTGAAGTTGCTCCTAATACTGTTAATAATTTTATTTCTTTAATTGAGCAGGACTTTTATGATGGATTAATCTTTCATCGAGTGATTGAAGGATTTGTCTTACAGGGTGGAGATCCTGATGGTACTGGACGAGGCGGACCTGGTTATAGTATTAAAGGTGAGTTTAAGAGTAATGGAGTTGATAATGAACTTAAACATAAACGAGGCGTAATATCTATGGCTCGCTCACAGCATCCTGATTCTGCTGGTTCACAATTTTTTATTATCCATCAAGATGCACCTCATTTAGATGGTAAGTATGCTGCTTTTGGAGAGGTAATTGAAGGAATGGAATATGTAGATGAGATTGCTAGTGTTGCAACGGGTAGAAATGATAGACCAAAAGAAGAACAAGTGATGAAAGAAGTGACAGTAGAAACTTTTGGTGTTGATTATCCTGAACCTGAGAAAGTTTAAGTGAAAGACTAAAAAATTATTATTAAAACCTTTGTGAAAGTGTTAATGCACTTGAGCAAAGGTTTTTCTATTTTTTTTGCAATAAATTAATTTAAATTTAAACTTGATTTAAAGGCATGTGAAAATTATACTAATAATTACAGTTAGATAAGTAACAATTATTATTACTATCATAAAGAAAGGGGGCAGAAGGCAGAAGCTTATTATTTATTTTCAAAAAAAATTAAGTTTTTAAAGGAGGGTAAATTGTGAAAATTAAAGGAAAAATAACTACAGCAATTTTAGCATCAGCAATTGGATTAGCAGTAATTATTGGCGGTTTTAGTATCTTTCAAAGTACAACAATTCTTGAATCAGAAATTAATGACAAGTTAACTTATCTAGCTACTAGTGAAGCTGAAAAAATTGAGACTAAATTAGCAGAGATTGAATCTAAAGCTGATTATGTTAGTTCAACTATTTTAAATAGTGTTAATTCTCAAAAAATACAGCAAAACAAAGAATATTTATTAGATTATAAAGAAACTACTATTGATAATTTAATTAAGCGAACAGCTCAAATGAAAGGGATGAAAGGGGCTTACTTTTATTTCAATCCGAAATTAATTAATGAGGCTCATGATGTGTGGTATGCAAATCCTAAAGGGGAGCCTGATAAGTATCAAAAGCAAGCTGAAACAGGTATTGATAGTTATTCAAAAGATAATGAAGATATGAGTTGGTACTATCAGCCAATAGAAAAAAAGAAGGCGGTGTGGAGTGACCCTTACGAAAGTTGGTCGGATAATTCAATTGTTGTATCTTATACCAAAGCTGTCTTTAAAGATGGCACTTTGATTGGTGTTTTAGGTATGGATTTCGAGTTTGCCAAAATTAAGGGGCCAATTGAAGATATCCAAGTTTATAATAATGGTTATGGCTTCTTATTGAATAATAATCATGATTTTTTAGTTCATCCCCAATATAAACAAGAGCAAAACTTAGCAAAAGTTGCTAATGGTGCTCTTAAATTTATAACTGATCAAATAAAAGGTCAAAAGACAGGAACAGCAACATATAATTTGGATAATGCAGGCAAAGAGATGGGCTATGCTAAACTATCGAATGGCTGGGTACTAGGAGTTACCGTTCCTCAGTCTGAATTATTTGCCCAAAGAAATAAGCTTATTTTCTTATTAGTAGGAATTTGTTTAGTAGGAAGTTTAATAATTATAGGTATTAGTTACATATTAGGAAAAAGATTTTCTCAACCATTAGAAGCAGCAGTAGAACATTGTGAACAAATGGCGCAGGGAGATTTTTCGCAATTAATGGCCGAAGAGTATCAGGAGCGAGAAGATGAGATAGGAGATTTGGCCCAAGGATTCAATAAAATTAATACTAGTATGCAGAAGATGATATCAGAAATCAAAGAATTCATAGAGAATCTTTCTGCTCAGGGAGAAGAACTATCAGCTTCAGCCCAAGAAGGAAACGCAACTATCGAAACGACTAATGATTTGATTTCTAATATGTCAGCAAGTATCCAAGAAATTTCAGCTAGTGCAGAAGAAGTGGCTAGTTTTGCGCAGGAAGCTGATTCTAAAGCTGGCATGGGCCAAAATAATATGGAAGAAACTTTAGAGAGTATGAATCAAATTAATGAAACAGTAGAGGAAACAGTAACTGTAATTGAAGAATTAGATAATACTTCTGAAGAAATTCAGGATATAGTAGAGATGATTACAGATATTGCTGAACAGACTAATCTATTAGCTCTAAATGCTGCTATTGAAGCAGCTCGTGCGGGCTCTAATTCAGGTGGAGGCCAAGGTTTTGCAGTAGTAGCTGATGAAATAAGGGAGTTAGCTGAAGAGACCAATGAAGCTACAGACCAAATTTCTCAGTTAGTGCAAAAAACCAAGACTAAATCTCATGCTGGATTAGAAGCAGTCAGAGAAGTTAAGAAAAAAGTTGAGATTGGCCAGGATAAAGTAGTTAATACTAATCGCATCTTTAATGAAATTAAAGAGTCTAGTTCTCAAAGTGCTTCTCAGGTTGAACAGACAGCACAAGCTACACAAAATTTAGCTGAAAGTAGTGATCAAGTTCAAGAGGCAGCAGGAGAAATTGAGGAGATGTCACGAGAAATCACTTCTTCATCAGAGGAATTAGCAGAGATGTCGCAGAAGTTACAGGGGTTAATTGAAAAATTTGATATATAATAATTTCTTTAATCCGGGTCAAATATTTGGCCCGGATTATTCTTTTGTCTATAATCTGATAGTTGTGTTAATTATCACAATATTTAAATAATTCAATATAATTAAAGGTGATTCGACAACTATCTACAATATATATAATAAGGAATAATTATTATTTAGAGAAAGGGGAGGGTGCTGTGAAAGTAGTATTCGTTGATGTAGAGAGATGTGTGGGCTGCCGACACTGTGAAATGGCTTGTGCAGTTGAACATTCGGAAAATAAGACTTTAGCTTCAATGTTAGAAGAGACCCCTCAACCAGAACCAAGAATTAAAGTAGGATTAGGAGTAGATTTAATGACATTTCCTAATAAATGTCAGCATTGTGATCCTGCTCCGTGTGAGGATGCGTGCCCGACGGATGCAATTTATCATGATGATGAGTTTGATTCGGTACAGGTGATAGAAGAGAAATGTATCTCTTGTGGGATGTGTGCTATGGTTTGTCCTAATGATGCTATAGCTTACCGTAAGACAGAAGAGGATGGTAATGATGTAGCTTACAAATGTGACCATTGTATTGACCGACTCCACGAAGGTGAAGAACCGGCATGTGTAGAAGCATGTAGAACTGATGCTATGATTTTTGCGGAGGCTAATGAAGTTAGTAATATGAGACAGACGAAATTATTTAGAAATATAACTAGTCAAATTAGAGGTCAAGGAAGTCATAAAGAAGTACCAAAAAATATTAAAGAGTAT
Organism: Halanaerobacter jeridensis; assembly: GCF_016908315.1. Classification (GTDB taxonomy): domain Bacteria; phylum Bacillota; class Halanaerobiia; order Halobacteroidales; family Halobacteroidaceae; genus Halanaerobacter; species Halanaerobacter jeridensis. The sequence continues at coordinate 260,037 of NZ_JAFBDQ010000002.1, forward strand.
AAGAAATTGCAGGAGAAAATTGCCCATTTAGGACCGCTACCATCATCAAAAAAAGAGGAGGATTCTAGAGTATGAGTAATGAAATTGATCAAAAAGTAAATGAGAGAACAATAGATAAAGATGAAAAGCAGACGTTAAAGAGAACTTTAGAAGAAGATATTGAGACGGCTTGGGATAGATTAGAAGAACAGCAGCCGCAGTGTGGTTTCGGTCAATTAGGTGTCTGTTGTAATTCATGTAAAATGGGTCCTTGCCAGGTAGACCCTTTTGAAGAAGGTCCGCAGCGGGGAGTTTGTGGAGCTGATGCCAATCTGATTGTAGCAAGAAATTTACTTAATGACATTGCTGCTGGAGCAGCCTCTCACTCTGATCACGGTCGTGAGATTGTGGAGACTTTTTATGAAACTGCTAAAGGTGAAAGTCAAGGCTATGAACTGTTAGATACAGAAAAATTGAAGAATGTAGCTCAAGATGTTGGTATAGAAGTAGAAGACCGTTCTGATGAAGAGATAGCTAAAGAACTAGGTGAAACATTCTTAGCGGAGTATGGAATGATTAAAGGCGGCTTAGATTTTACTGAGCGAGTACCAGAGAAGACGAGAAAGATTTGGAATAAAGCAGGGATTATGCCGCGTGGTGTTGACCGCGAGGTAGTAGAATCTATGCACCGAGTTCATATGGGAGTTGGCGCTGATTATACAAATATGTTACTCCATGGCCTTAGAACAGCACTATCTGATGGTTGGGGCGGTTCAATGATGGCTACTGAACTATCGGACATTCTGTTTGGAACTCCTGAAGTTACAGAATCTACAGTTAATTTAGGGACATTAAAAGATGATATGGTTAATATTGTTTTACACGGTCATAATCCTATTCTATCAGATGTGGTAGTTAAAGCAGCTAATAATGAAGCATTAGTTGAGAAAGCTAAAGAAGCAGGAGCTAATGGGATTAATTTAGTGGGCTTATGTTGTACAGGAAATGAGTTATTGATGAGAAAAGGAGTACCAATGGCTGGTAATATGCTGAATCAGGAGTTGGCCCTTGCTACAGGAGCTGTAGATGCGATGATTATTGACTATCAGTGTATCTTCCCTTCTCTACCGCAGGTGGCAAAATGTTTTCACAGTAAAATAGTTTCTACAAGTGAAAAATCAAAAGTTCCCGGTGCAGTGCACAAAGAGTTCCATCCAGAAAGTGCTTATGATACTGCAACTGAGATAGTTGAACTAGCAATTGATACTTATAAAGAGAGAAATCCGCAGAAAGTAGAAATACCTTGCGAGCCAATGGAGATGGTGGCAGGTTTTTCTGTAGAAGCGATTAAAGATGAATTAGGAGGAACTTTTGAACCATTAATTGAAGCAATTACTTCTGGGCAAATTAAAGGAGTTGTAGGAGTTGTAGGTTGTAGTAATCCTAAAGTGCAGCATGATTATGGTCATGTTAATTTAGCAAAAGAATTGATGAAGAAAGATATTCTAATGATTGAAACTGGCTGTGCAGCTGTAGCATCAGGAAAGGAAGGGTTATTAGTTCCTGAAGCAGCTGAAATGGCGGGAGATGGTTTGCAAAAGGTTTGTGAAAGTCTAAATATTCCACCAGTGCTGCATATGGGGTCTTGTGTTGACTGTTCGCGGATACTTACTTTAGCTGGAGAATTAGCTAATGCCCTTGATGTTGGAATTGATCAATTGCCAGCAGCAGGAGCAGCGCCTGAGTGGTATGCTCAAAAGGCGTTAACGATTGCTTCTTATTTTGTTGCTTCAGGCTTCTATACAGTAGTTGGACTACCTCCTAATACTCACGGTAGTCAAAAAGTGACTGATTTATTAACTGATGACTTAGAAGATGTAGTTAATGCTAAGTTTGATGTTGAACCAGATCCAAAAGTAGCTGCCAGAATGATAGAACGACATATTTTAAGTCAACGGGAGGAATTAGGCATATGATGAGTCAGGATAAAGAAAAAGCAAGAGCCCAAGAAAAAGAAAGAAGAGAGAAAGTCTTTTCTGCAGCAGAAGAAATAGATGGTGAGGGAGCAGCGGATGATTTTAGAGTAGTGATTACAGGTAAGGGTGGAGCAGGTAAAACCACCCTGACTGCTCTCTTATCTCAATTTTTCGCTGCAGATAAGTATCAAGTTTTAGCAGTAGATGAAGACCCACAGCAAAATTTGGCTTTTTCTTTAGGTTTCCCTGAGGAAAAAGCAGATGAAATAGTTCCTGTCTCAGAGAATATAGATTATATTGAAGAAAAGACAGGAGCTAGACCAGGAGAAAGTTGGGGAGCAATGCTGAATTTAAATCCTGATGTATCTGATGTAGTTAATAGATTTGGGATGAATATTAAAGAAAGAATTAATCTATTAGTGATTGGCAGTGTGATTCAAGCTGCAACTGGGTGTCTATGTCCCGAGAATTCTCTGCTTGATTCAATTGTAGGTTATATTAAATTGAGAGAAGATGAAGTTATCTTAATGGATACGCAGGCAGGAGTAGAGCATTTTGGACGTTCTTTAGCTGAAGGATTTCGGAATGCTGTAATTATCACTGAACCAAGCTTTAATGCTGTACAAGTGGCTTTACATTCAGCTGAGTTAGCAGATCAATTAGAAATTGAAAATATTCATTTAGTTGTTAATAAAGTACGGGGAAATAAGGATAAAGATAAAGTAATGGATCGTGTCGGAGAGAAAAAGGAGTTATTTGATTATATTCATTATCTACCATTTGATGAGAATGTTTATCTTAATGAACCTGATGTGGCCCCATTATTAGAGAAAAATACTCCTTATGTCCAGGCAGTAAGAGAACTCTATGATACTTTAATTGATAGTGGAGACTAAGAGGGGGGTAGGTTGATGCGAGTTGTAATTATCGGTTCAGGTCCAGCGGGATTAACTGCTGCCCTTACTTTGCGAGACAAAAGTTTTACTGGTAGAATAGATATTTTCTCGGCTGAAGAAGTGCCGCCCTATTCTCCAGCAGCATTAGGAGAATATTTGATTAATGATCAAGAGAATTTACTCTATTGGCAGGGCCAAGATGTCTGTGAGCAATATGATTTTAATTGTTTTTTAGGAGAAAAAGTAGTTAAGGTCGAGCCGGATGAGCAGTATATCTTAACAGAAGCAGGAAGAAGAAGAGAATTCGATAAGTTATTGATTGCTTCGGGTAGTTCACTGCATATTCCTCCTGTAGTTAAAGGGGCAGATAAAGAAGGGATTACTAATTTTAAAAATATTTATGGGGCTCAAAAGATAAAAGAAATGGCTAATGCCAGTGGTAGCACTTCAGCAGTTATAGTTGGTGGAGGTTTTCTGGGCGTTGAAATAGCCTTATGCTTAGCTAAAATTGGTATTGAACCGTCTGTTTTAAATCGCCGCGGTTGGATTATGCCGCGGCTATTGGATAAAGAAACTGCTGCTTATATAGTTGAAGATTTAGAGAAACAAGGCGTTAATGTGATGCTCAACACGGAAGGTAATCGCTTTATTGGTGATGAAGAAGTAGAAGGGCTGATTACTAGTGATGGACGAGAGTTAACGGCAGATTTTTATATTGCTGCCACAGGTGTTAAACCTAATATTGATTTTATAATTGATAGTGGTATAGAAAATGATGGCTGGGGCATTCCAGTTAATCGTTACCTACAGACTAATTATGATAATATATATGCCTGCGGTGATGTAGCGCAAACTGAGGATTTATTAACTAGAGAGATGACTATTCATGGGCTGCATACAGTAGCAGTCAGTCATGGTCAAACTGCCGCTTTAAATATCTTAGGAGCAGAGCAAAAGTATGAAAGACAGTTTAGTATGAATTCGCTGAAAGAACTGAGCTATAAATTGATGGTCGTTGGAGAACTAGAAGGAGAAGAAATTAAGTATAAGAAAGAAGGAGTGTTGCGCAAAATTTATCTCAAGGACAATAAGATTAATGGCTTTGTCTTATTAGGAGATATCTCTAATGCAGGGCTTTATTTCTCTTTATTGAGAAAGCGGGAAGATATTAGTGAGTATAAAGAGCAGCTTTTATCCCCTTTGTTTAATCTAGGAATGAAAATTACTAAATATAAAAGATAGTAAGTGATTCTAGTTTTCTATTGTATAGTGAATTTAAGCAACTTATAAAAGCGATTGAATAAAATTTAGGTTGACAGATAAAAGAAAAATAAGTTATAATATAAAAAACTAAATATTTAATCAGCCGAATTTTATATTATGTACGATTCTAATATAAAAGCGGGGGATCCACTTTTTGGGGCGAATCCAATTACTTGGTAAGGCTTTCCCTTTGCCTGAGCCCGTCAGCTAACTCCGTAGGCTTTTAAAAGGGAGGTAGAAAATAGCTAGTTACTTGGAAATTTTGTACCATTTTTTGCTATGGGCAATTTTTATCTAATGATAGATTAGCTATTTATTTTAAGCTGTGGCTACCTTGCTGCAGCTTATTTTATTTTTTTGAATAAAAAAAGGGGGGGAGAAGGTATGACGAAAAAATGGAACTTGAAAACTAAAATATTACTCGGCTATTTATTAGTAGTAATTATTTTAGTAGGAGTAGCAAGTTGGTCTATTTATAATTTTATGACTTTAAATGATGCAATTAATGATATTATGGTCGAAAATTATCGCAGTGTAATTGCTGCAGAAGGTATGATGGAGGCTTTAGAAAGGCAGGATAGTGCTGAACTAATTTTTGTTTTTGGGCAAAAAGAAAAGGCTTTGGATATTTTTCAGCGCAATCAAATGAGATTTATGAAACATTTATCGCGGGCGGAAGATAATATTACAATTGAAGGTGAAAAAGAAATCTTAGATGACATAAATAAAAAATATCAAAATTATTTAGAAAAATTTTATGAATTGCGCAGTAAATATGAGCAGGCTGAGATTAATGAACTGCAGAGTCATTATTTAGAAGAGATTATGCCGCAGTTTGAAGCAGTTAAACAAGAAACAAGAAATTTGCTGCAAGTCAATCAAGGGCATATGAAAACAGCGCAGGAAAAAGCAAATAGTAATTCTTCACAGGCTATTTATTCAACGGTTGCTTTTTCAGCAGCAGCAATTATTCTAGCAATTCTTTTAGGGGTTTATATCTCTAATCTGATTTTAAAACCGATTAAAGAATTAACGAAAACAGTTAAAGATATTGCTGGTGGAGATTTAGAGCATGTGATTCAGGTAGAAAGTGAAGATGAAATTGGGGAATTGGCTCATGAATTTAATAAGATGACAGAACGAGTTAAAGAATTCGAAGAAATGAATGTTAGTAAAATTATTAAAGAGAAGAATAAATCTGAAGGGATAGTTAAAAGCATCTCTAATCCATTAGTAGTGACAGATGAAGATAATCAAATTCAACTAATGAATCCTAAAGCAGAAGAAGTATTTAGTTTAGAAGAAAAAGAGGTAACAGGAGATCATTTTTTAGAAGTAATTGATGATGATAGAATTTTTGATTTGATTACTGCTGCTTTAGAAACTGGGGAAGAACAAGGAGGAACTGAACAAGAAGCATTTAAATTTAGAGATGAAGAAGAAGATAAAGAGTTTTATTTTAGAATTAATGTAATTCCAGTGACAGATAAAGAAGATAATATTAATTTAGTAGTTACTTTATTAGAGGATATTACGCATTTAAAAGAAGTAGATCAGATGAAATCTGAATTTGTGTCAATGGTATCGCATGAATTCAGGACTCCTTTAACCTCAATGAACATGAGCATTAATATGCTGTTAGAGGAAAATACAGGTTCGATTAATGAAGATCAGGAAGAACTATTGACAGTAGCGAAAGAAGATTGTGAAAACCTAAATGAGTTAGTGGATGACTTATTAGATTTATCAAAGATAGAGTCAGGAGAAATAGATTTAGATTTTTCCAATGTTGCAGTAGATGAAATATTTGAGGCTTCAGTTAAGCCTTTTACTGAACAAGCAGAAGAACAAGGGGTAGAGTTGACAAAAGAAGAAGTAGAAGACTTAGAAGTCCATGCTGACTTTAATAAAATCACGTGGGTAATTACTAATTTAATAGGTAATGCTTTAAGATATACTGAAGCAGGAGATAGCATAAAATTATCTGCTGATAAAAAGGGCCATAAAGTTCATATTTCAGTAGCGGATACGGGAGCTGGAATTCCTAAAGAATATCAGCATAAAATCTTTGATAAATTTGTGCGAGTTGGTGATGATCAAGATAGTAATACTGGAACAGGATTAGGCTTAGCTATTGCTCAAGAGATGATCGAAGCTCACGGCGGTAGAATTTGGGTTGAAAGTAAAGTAGGAGAAGGGAGCAAATTTACTTTTACGTTAAAATTGCCGCATTAGGAAGGTGATAAGATGGATAAAATATTATTGGTAGAGGATAATAAAAATATAGCCAAAGTGTTAAAAATGTGTTTGACTAAGGCAGATTATGAAGTTAAAAGAGTTGCTAATGGGACCGAAGCAGTTGATGAAGCTTATAATTGGAAGCCAGCTCTAATTTTGTTGGATATAAAAATTCCTAAGATGAATGGTTTTTTAGTCTGTGAAACTTTAAAAGATGACGATGCTACAGCAAATATTCCAATTATCATGTTGAGTGCTAAAGCAGAAGAAGAGGATATTCAACGCGCTTATGATTTAGGAGCAACAGACTATTTAATTAAGCCAATTGAACCGCAAAATCTACTAAAGAAAATAAAAGAACAATTATAAATCCAAACGTTTTAAAATAAAATTATGGTGGTTGATAATAAATTATTAATAAATAAAAGGAGAGATTAATTATGAGTCAGGATAATAAAATTTTAATTGTGGATGATGAAAAGAATATTAGATTAACTTTAGAAAAAAGTTTGAGTGATGATTATGAAGTTGAAACTGCTGTTAATGGAGAAGATGCATTAAATAAGTTTAAAGCAGATGAATTTGATGTTGTATTGTTAGATATGAATTTGCCGGGACTAGATGGAATGGAAGTATTAAAAAAAATAAAAGAAGAAGATGAGGAAGTTAAAGTAATTATTATTACAGGTTATGGCTCAGTAGAAACAGCTGTAGAAACAATGAAAGTAGGAGCAATTGATTATTTAAGAAAACCTTTCACGCCCGATGAAATTAAAGGGATAGTGAAGGAAGTTATTGAGCGAGAAAATGCTGAATTGAAAGAAGAAGAGTTAAATAGTTATGAGGATTATTTGCGTTATGCGAAAGAACTAATTAATAAGCAGCAATTTGAAAAAGCAAAAGAAAATTTACAGCAAGCAGTTAGTTTAGATACATCAAAACCGGAAGCATTTAATTTATTAGGAGTTATTTTCGAGATGCAGGAAAATGTTTTAGAGGCCCAGAAAAAGTATAGAGCTGCTTTAGCTTTAGACCCTACTTATAAACCAGCCCAAGATAATTTAGATAGAACTAGTGAATTTGAATATGATGTTGAAGATGTTAATTTGGGAGAAATTGATGGTGTAGAAGAGGAGGAATAATAATGTATGTATTAGTAATTGGCTGTGGAAGAACTGGTTCTTCCATAGCTAGTTTATTGTCAAAACAAGGTGAAGATGTAGTAGTAGTAGATAGAAACAAGTCATCTTTTAGAAAATTATCCGCTAAATTTACAGGGTTTACAGTGTTAGGCGATGCTACTGAAATAGAAGTGCTAGAAGAATCTAAGTTAGATAAAACTGATTTGGTGGTAGTAACTACTGATGATGATAATGTGAATGCTATGGTAGCTCAAATTGCTAGTGAAATATATGAGGTAGAAAAAGTAGTAGTTCGAATTATAGACCCGGAAAAGAAAGTTATTTATAAAGATTTAGATGTGATGACTATGAGTCCGACTAGTTTATTAGTTGATAACTTAATAGGACAAATAGGAAACTGGTCTAAGGAGTGATAAGATGAGGATTATAATTGTTGGCGGTGGTAAAGTTGTTTATCACTTAGCAAAAAACTTTACTGCTAAAGGATATCAAGTTGTAATTATTAATAAAGACAAAGAATACTGTGACATTTTAGCTCGAGATTTAAAAGGAGTTATTATTCATGGTGACGGTTCTCAGCCTGCTACTTTACGTGAAGCTGAGGCAAATAAGTCAGATATTATTTTAGCTTTAACCTCAAATGACCCTGATAATTTATTTATTTGTCAGTTAGCTCAAAAGGAGTTTGGGATTCCTAAAACTTTTTCAATCGTAAATAATCCTGATAATGAAGAAATTTTTAAAAATTTAGGTGTCGAAACTATCTTTAATACTACTAAGTTAATATCATTATTGATTGAACAGCGAGTAGAAGTAGCAGATGTGAATAATTTGCTATCAATTGAAGAAGGTAAAGTTAGTATTTCCCAAATTCATCTACAGGAAACATCGCCAGTGTTAGGGAAAACAGTGCGCGAATTAGATTTGCCTCATGATATTGTCTTTGGCTGTGTTATTAGAGGGGATGATGTATTAATCCCTAAAGGAGATACTAAATTATTGGAAGATGATAAAGTATTGATTATTACTTTACCAGAAAAGCAGGCTGAGGCTTTTGAAGTATTATCTGGCGAAGAATAGGAGGGAGGAAAAATGAGATATAAAAAAATTATTAGAGGAAGATATAAATTAGTATTCAATTATATCGGAGTTTTAACAATGGGGATAGCTGTATTTTTGTTACTGCCGCTATTAGTACTGCCGTTCTATCCTCAAGATATTAGTTATTTGAATGTATTTTTGCTGCCTAGTTTGGTATTTTTAGTACTAGGTTTTTTACTGTGGAAAGTAACAAATACTGCTCAAGAGCAGGTCAGTTTGTCCTTGAAAGAAGGCGGAATTATAGTTTTAATTTCATGGTTAGTGGCTATTATTGCTTCAGCTATTCCTTTTATGTTAGCAGGGAAGTTGAATTTTACGCAAGCAGTATTTGAGGCTACTAGTGGTTGGACTACAACTGGATTATCTGTAGTAGATGAAGCACAGACTTCGCATATATTTTTAATGTGGCGTAGTATTATGCAGTTTTTTGGTGGGGCAGGATTAATTGTAGTAATGTTATCTTCAATTATTCATCCCTATGGTTTTGGATTGTACAATGCGGAAGGTCGTAGTGATCAATTATTACCTCATGTTAAAAGATCAGCTAAGTTAATTATGCTTATTTATTCAGGCTATACTATAGCTGGAGTGATTTTATATTACATAGTAGGGATGGGCTTGTTTGATGCAGTTAACCATTCTATCGCGGCCTTATCAACAGGTGGTTTTTCTACTCGGCCAGCTAGTATTGGTCATTGGGATAATCTAGGGATAGAGATGGTAACTTGGATTTTAATGTTATTAGGAACAACTAATTTTGCTACTCACTTTGCATTGCTAAAAGGGAAATTTAAAACCTTTATTAAAAATGGAGAGGTTAGATTATTAACTTTTTTAGTGGCAGTTTTTGTTCCAATTGTCAGTTACTTTTCTTTAACTGAATTATACAGTAGTTTACCAGATTTGATGCGGCGCAGTATTTTTGAAGTGATAACTGCTATTTCGACAACTGGTTTTTCTTTGGATACTTTCACTAATTGGAATGCTTTTGGGGTCTTGAGTATAGTTATTTTAATGTTAATTGGTGGTGGAACTGGTTCTACTGCTGGTGGTATTAAGTTATATCGAATTTATTTAATGTATAAATCTTTAGTTTGGGAGTTTAAAAGTTATTTTCTACCGCAAAATGCAGTGCAAAAAAATTATATTTGGCGGGGAGAAAATAAGTTATATATTAAACCAGAGTATATTAGAGAGACGGCTAATTATATCTATTTATATTTAATTACCTATGCAGTAGGAGTTCTAATTTATTTGGCCCATGGATATGACCTGATGGAGTCTATGTTTGAATTTGCTTCTTCATTAGGTACAGTTGGTTTGTCAGTGGGGATTACTGCTGCTGATGCGCCGGCGAGTATTTTATGGTTGGAAACAGTAGGTATGTTGCTAGGGAGATTAGAGTTCTTAGTAATCTTCTTTGCAGTTGCTAAAATGGTTAAAGATGTTAAATATTTGGCGACTGAATAATAAATCGAAGATTATTAAAGTTAAGAGACCTAAATCAACAACGGATTATCAATGTGGTAAAAAAATAGAATTATCGCCTGATTATGCGCGGGTTACTTTGAGTTATGTAGCTTTATATATTTTCACATTTTTAATTGGAGTTTTTGTATTTGTAGCAGCAGGATATCCTGTAGTAGATGCTATGTTTGAATATGCGAGTACGTTATCAACAATTGGTTTATCAGTTGGAATAACTAGCGCTGAGATGCCAACTTTTTTAAAAATAGTGCAGATAATAACTATGTGGTTTGGTAGATTAGAATTTATAGCTATCATTATTGCAGTTTTAAAGATGACAACAAGTTTTTATGATTCAGATGTTGTGGTGGAGAATAATACTCATTCTGTTTAATAAGAATAAAAGAACCCGAATTTCGGGTTCTTTTATTCTTCCTGCAATTTTTCTTTTCGTTCTTGATATTCTTCAGTTGAAATATCTCCTTGGGCATATCTTTTCTTTAAGATTTCTAATGGGGTTTCATCATCAGAAGTTATCTTATCTTTTTTTTCAATATGGTGCGAATGACACATTCCTTCAAAGACCCCTTGTTTATAGAGAAAATAAACGACTCCTCCTGCAATTATCGGCATTAAAAGTGGAAACATCCACATCCCTCCAAACCAAAATGGCATTATTTGATCACTCCAATCTAAAGAACTTCTAAATCAGTTATTTGGATTTTCATAAAAGATTAATATCTAAAGTATCTTTTATGTAAAGCATAGTTTATATTTTTTAGATTGTCAAGAAAAATATTAATCGTATATTGACGATTAACGATTACTATGATAATTTAATGGTAAGAGGAGGATTAAAAATGAGTGATGATAAAAATGAGATCAGATCTAAAATAAGAGAAAATTATTCTCAGGTTGCCCAAGCAGAAAGTGAAGGTTGCTGCGGCAGTAGTGGGTGTTGTAGTGGTGATGCTAATACTCAAGATACTATTCAAATTGCTCAGAATTTGGGGTATTCAGCAGAAGATTTAGATTCTGATTTTGCTGAAGCTAATCAAGGTTTAGGCTGTGGGAACCCTAAAGCAATAGCTGATTTAAGTCAAGGAGAAGTAGTGCTTGATTTAGGTTCAGGTCCTGGTTTTGATGTTTTTCTAGCAGCAGAAGAAGTAGGTGAAACAGGAAAAGTAATTGGAGTTGATATGACTCCAGAAATGATAGAGAAAGCCCGAAACAAAGCTCAAGAAAATGAGGTTAACAATGTTGAATTTAGACTAGGTGAAATAGAACATTTACCAGTTGCAGATGAGTCAGTTGATGTCATAATCTCTAATTGTGTAATTAATTTATCTGTGGACAAAGAAGCTGTCTTTAGTGAAATATATAGGGTTTTAAAGCCTGGAGGCAGAGTAGCTATTTCAGATATTCTAAAGAGTAATCAATTACCAGAAGAGGTAGCAGATGATTTAGATAATTACAGCAGTTGTATTACTGGAGCTTTAAAAAGAGAGACTATGCAAAAAGTAATAGCAGATAATAATTTTTCAGATATTCAGATTAAAAATAAGAGTAATAGCGAACAAATTGTTAAAGACTGGTCACAAAATGTAAAAGTAGAGGACTATATTTTTTCAGCCTATATTACTGCCCATAAACCAAAAAAATAGTGGGGGATAAGAAAAATGAAAACAGATAAAAATAAAGATAATGATAGAAAAAAGTTGGCCCAATTATCTAAAGCATTAAGCCATCCTTACCGCGTTCAGATTATTGAAATTTTATCTAATTTACCATCTGATAAGCAATGTATGGTTAGTAGTTTAGTTGACCAACTTCCTATAGCTCAATCTACAGTTTCACAGCATTTGAAAATACTTAAAGAAGCAGGATGGATTAAGGGCAGGATAGAAGGACCTAAAGTTTGCTATTGTTTAGAAAAAAATATTTTTGAAGATTATCAACAGTTAATCGATAACATACAAAATAATTGAGGAGGAATAAAGAATGGATGTTAAAAATGCAATTCAAAGTAGACGCAGTATTAGAAATTTTCAAGATAAAGAATTAGCTACTAAAGATGTAAATACTATTTTAGAAGCAGCTCGCTTAGCACCATCAGGAACTAATCTGCAGCCGTGGAGATTTGTGGTGATTGAATCTGAAGAGATGAGAAATGAGTTACAAGAATGTACACTAGATTTTGTAGCTGAAGCCCCAGTGACTATTGCGTGTGCAGTAGATTATAATGCATTAGAGAAAGTACCTAAGCGAATTAAAGAATTGGCGCGGGCAGGTGCTTTTAAAGGGACTGCCTTAGAGAAGAATGATGATTCTGATTACAGTGGTCGAGATATGAGTGCAGAAGAAGCTAAAAGGTACTTATATTTAAATGAAGCAATTGCGATTGAGAATATGGCACTGCAGGCAACTGAATTAGGTATAGGTAGTTGTTGGGTGATGATGTTTAATGAGGATAAATTAGCTGATAGATTAGATTTAGATGATAATTTAGAGTTGGTATCGCTTTTAGCTTTAGGTTATCCAGAGGAAATTCCAGAGCAGCGACCTCGTTTATCCTTAGATGAGATAGTAATTAATAGAGTATAATAGCTATCTCTATTAATCCCTTATAAATAATTGATATTTTTGAATTATAGCAAATTGGATATATTATAAAATTAAGGAAGTAGTATCTAATTAGATACTACTTCCTGTTGTAATTGATCATAAAGGTCTGATTTAGAGGGGCAGGTTAGTCCTTTCTTTTTTCCTTACTGGGTATTGAACTCTACTATTAATAAGGATTTACTATCTCAAAAGAAACCATTACCCCACGCGATTTAAGAGTCTCAATAACTTCTCGGGCTTGTGAACGAGGATAAAAAGTTTCATCATAGGTTTTATCATCATTGGTAATTAAATCTGGATTTCCGTATAAATATACAGTCTCCAATTGATCAAATTTCAATAATACATCAATATTTGTTAATCTATTGTAATACAGTGATAATGTTTCTAAGCTCGGCAGATTAGAGAGCCCTGTAATATCAGAAACCAGATTATTTCTAAGGTCTATTATCTCTAAATTTTCTAAATCTCTTAATCCCTCTATATTAGAAATTTTATTCTCAGCTAAAGATAGTTTACCCAGATGAATTTTTTGTGATAGTTTAAATCCGGCAGTGCTAGTCAGATTGTTATTGTAAGCTGAAATAATCAATGCACCAGAGAAACCATCTAAATTGATAGTAGATAATTCATTATTCTCTAAACTCACATCCCAAACATTAGGAAAACCTCTTAAATCTAAGCTACTTAAATTATTATCATGTAAGAAAAGCTTTTTCAGCTTACTTTCTTCAGCTACTCCACTAATAGAGCGGATCCGATTATTGTCAAGTCTTAACTTTTCTAGCTCTGTCAGATCGAAGAATAAAGTGGCAACATCAGTAATCTGATTTTCTTCAAGGTCAAGATTTCTCAATTTAGTTAAATTTAACAGAGGTTGTATATTAATAATCTCATTTTCACTTAAATAAACTGATTCTAAATCAGTTAGCGAAGCAAGAGGACTCAGATCGCTAATCGAATTTTTGTCCTAGATTAAAGATTTTAGATTTACTGCAAATTCTAGTCCTGTTAAATTATAAATTTCTTCCTTAACTGCCCAAAGATTAGTTAACTCTTCTAAATCAGCAGCTGTCATCTCTCTACTTGGAATATTTAACTCTTCTCGAACTGCAGTTTCTAAATTAGGGTCAATGAACTCTACTATTTCTGCCTGCTCTTCTATTACTTCAATTGAGATAGAATCTTCTGCTAACTTTTCTCCAGCTAAACTATAAAGAGTTACTGTTACAGTAAAAAAGTCACCATCCTTTAAATCTGTATACAGATGACTTACATTAGAACTTTCACCTGTCTCGCTAAATGTAATTCCATCTCCAAAGTTCCACTCAAACTCATATTCACCAGTATCGCGGGGTTGAACTACTGCCTCAAAATCATGCTCCGTCTCAGTAGCTCCATCTCTAAGTTCCCAGACGAACTGTCGAGCCCCTGTAATTACAACTTCTTGCTCTAAATCAATTTTTACTACAGCTTCAGCCTGCTCCAGTTCCTTTCCTGACTGATCAAATACTTTTAAATCTATACTAAAGTCACCTTCTGCTAAATATTTATGACTAACATTTATTTCTGCAGTACCATTTTGAACCGCGACTTCTGTTTCACCTTGACTTAAATTACTGCTCTCATCAACTATCCCATCCCCAAAGTCCCAACTAAACTTTAAATTCTCAATCTCTTCTCCCAGATTCTCTGCTTTAAAATTAAAAGTATAGTCTTCTCCATATTCACCAGTTAAAGATTCTGGTGCGATAGATAGTTTAGGGTCACGGTCTCTGATTGTTAAATTAAAAGTGGAAATATTTTCTCCGGTATTAGTTGCTAAAATATAGACAAGCTTGTTTTTAGGAACTTCTAACAAGACCTTATCATCACTATACTTTAGGCTAGCATCTGGTATTGGTGTTGCTGAACCCAAACGCCCTCCATCTGAAATGTAGACATCGGCATAAACACTCAAAGATAGATCGTGGTCTAATGCAAATTCTAAATAACGACTCTCTTTTTTATCATCCATTCCTACATCAACCACCCACAGCGAAGCGGTACCATCTTCTAGAATATTAAAGGTCTTTTCTACACTATTTGCTTCAGCCAAAAGATTACTGGAAACTCCCAAATCAGCAGGAGAATCCTTTAAGGCTGCGCTATCACTGAAGAACATATGACGGACAAAATTATGATAATAATGGGGCAGTGCTTCTTTAGTAGCCAAATAGAGATAATCATCTAGACTCTCTGTTACTTGAATTTTGGGATTATTAGTTATAGCTTCCCACATTTCAATAAAATCAATTCCACCTTTTTTTACAATATAATCTACCAAATGAGCAGTCTGATACTCATGCTCTCCATTTTGCATCGAGATTGGTTTAATAAAATAATCACTCTTGATAGGCTCTAAACTGCCTGCACCTGCTATAATATTAGCAGCATAATCAGCTGTTGCCTCCATCCACCATCTTCTACCTACAAAAAGCATTTCAACAGTTGTAGTATAATAACTAGCCTGTACAGCATGAAATAGTTCATGAGCTGTCTCCTCTTTTAATTCGTCTCTACTATTATAACTAGTCATAAATATGGCACCAGTCTTCCAACTCCATTCACTTTCAACATAGTCTTCATCAAGTCGAACCAGTATCCTGCCATCTTGAAACCAGTGCGGAGGTGGGATATTAAAACTATTATCATCTGTATATACATTATAATATTCTTCTAAATGATGCAATAGTTTATCTGCCATCTCTACTTGAGAATTCCATTCTGTAGGATCAACAAACATCTTTTTATCATATATCAAGCGAAAATGTTGAGAATTTTTAACTGTTAGATCAGAATCCATAAATACTCCTACCGGACTTAAGGTGTCAGTATATAAAGTAGCTTTTGCTCTTTCTTCATCCACTGTAATCGGCTTTGCTTCCCATACATATTTATTTTTATTCCAGTGAATAGCTTTGAGTACATTATCTGCAGATTCTCCTTCAGGGATATCCGATGGATTATAAGCAAATTCAATTTCTATTGTCTTAGAAAACTCATCCATCTCAGCTATCTCAACATCAAAAAGTGCTATCACACCGTTATTCTCTGGAAGAGTAGGATAACTATCTAAAGAAGAAATAATTAATTCTGCCTCTGTAGATAACATTCCTCCTGGAACAGTTACTTTAATCTCATTAGCATACTCTACTGTTTGAGATTGATTAGACACCTCTAAAGTTTCAGTTTTAAGCTCTGTTTTCTCAATCACTATTTCTTCTGCCCGAAAATCAACATCATCTGCAGCAGAAGAAATATAGCGGTTAATTGGGTCAAAAGTGTACCCCTCTTTTCTAGGAGTTATAGTTACACTATCCTTTAGAGCACTAAGCTTCCAACTACCATCACTTAAAGTCTCTGTACTTCCAGTGGCATCAGAGCCGCTGTAGGATATATAAACTCCTTCAATCCCTATTCCATTCTCATCCTCGACTGTCCCACTTAGATTGTAAAGGCTATTACTACTACCAGAACCACCGCTGCAGCCACCTAAAAAGAGCAATAGCAAAATAACAAGCGCTGAACTCCAAAATGAAAAGACCCTTTTTCTAAACATAAGATTCGCCTCTTCTCTACTTGGATTATTAAAGACTTGTAAATGAACGAATTTTTTACTAACTAGTTTAATTATACCATGATTTTATTCTCTTTACACTATAATACCTTGAAATAATTAACCAATCAGTGAACTTTCATTCCTAAATCATAGATTTAGAGGTGGTTTCCCAGGTTCAAGGTCTACCTTAAAAGAATCGCACTGCAAAAAGCAGGTCTGTGATTCCTATATCAATTTCTACAACTTCAGCCTTATAGGGAAAGAGATTTGTCTTTTTTTGAAAGTAGCAGAAACTTTAATTTTACCTTTAGATTGAAGTTTTAACTGCGGCAAATATTTTTGGAATAGAGAAAATAGTTATTATAAAATAAAAAAACCTACTCCTGCATTGACCAGGAGTAGGTTAATAATTGTAATTGATGATAGTAAAGACTTGACTAATTAATTATTTAAATCCTTCACTGTATCTTCATCTCCATCTACTACCTGCATTCCGCTATCTGAAGTGATAGTACTACCACTAGGTATAAATTCTTCTTCAAAGTTGTCTTCCTCAACATAAGAGAAAATACGGCAGTTACGAGTGATAGTAGTATCATCAGGAACTGTAGCTCGTTTAGCAATTATATTTAGTCCATTGGAAATTAGTTCTGGCTTTTCTAAGTTAGGAGTTAAATCATCGCCGTGACCAATTTTGCAATTTTGACCAATTTCTACTTCTTTATCAATAATTGATTTATCTACAATAGTATTGCTTTTAATTGTAGTGTCATTAAAGACAATAGAATCTCTCACAATTGCTCCTTGTTCAACATGGACTCCAGGGCTAATAATTGAATTTTCAACATGTCCATCAATAATTGCTCCATTAGACACTAAACTTCTTGCTGCTTTACCCGAATTACCAAATTTAACTGGTGATCTTTCCTCACTTCTTGTGTGTAATTTCCAGTCTTCATCATGTAAATTTAACTCTGGTAGAGGTTCTATTAATTCTAAATTAGTTTTCCAGAATGCTTCTAAAGTACCAACATCCTTCCAATAACCGTTAAATTCATAAGCAAAAGCTTCGCCATTATCAATAATTGGTGGAATAATATGATGTCCAAAGTCCGAACTTTCTTCATCACAATTTGCCCTTAATGCTTTTAATAGTGTTTCAGTTTCGAAAACATAAATACCCATTGAAGCTAAATTACTTGGAGGATCTTCTGGCTTTTCTACGAAATCTGTAATGTTCATTTCTTCATTATGGTCCAAAATACCAAATCTACTCGCTTCTTCATAATCTACTGGTTGAGCTGCTATAGTCAATTTAGCATCTTTTTCTCTGTGGTATTCAATCATTTTACCATAGTCCATTTCATAAACATGATCGCCTGATAGAATAATTACTTGGTCGGGATTATGACGGCGGATGAAATTAATGTTTTTATAAACGGCATGAGCAGTACCAGTATACCAACCGCCTGCTTTTGGTTTACCGGTAAAAGGTTGTAAAATAGTAGCGCCACCTCTTTTTCTGTCTAAATCCCATGGTTTACCGATACCAATGTGTTTGTTAAGTGATAAGGGTAGATATTGAGTGATAATTCCTACGTTATAAATATCGGAGTTAACGCAGTTACTAAGCGCAAAATCGATTAATCTAAATTTTCCTGCAAAAGGAACACTAGGCTTTGCTCTGTGCTTAGATAAAATATCTAATCTAGTCCCTCGTCCTCCTGCTAAAATCAAAGCTAAAGTATTTTTCATCTAAAAACCCCCTTTTAATATTTTCTTAATTACATTATTCTGTAATAATTGTTATTCTCCTGCCTAATATGAGTTTTATATCAAATAAATTATTATTTTCTAGTTTACTGTCGATAATATTAAATAATACTTTAAAATTAGTTATAAAATTAATTAAGTTTTAATTTTAATTTAAATAATGTATAATATTATCAAATAAGGGAGGAAAACATTCATGAAAATTCAATCTCAAAAAGAATTAAAGAGAAGAATATCAAAACTACAGCATAAATTAAGAGCTAAAGACATAGGGGCAGCACTAATTATTCAAAATGCTGACCTATTCTATTTTACAGGTACTGTGCAAGGAGAATATTTATATGTTCCTAGTCAAGGTGATGCAGTATTGTTTGTTTCTGATAATAATAAACGGGTTCAAAACGAAACTCCTTTAGAAAAAATTACTACTGTACAAAGCCCTTCGGAGTTACCTAGATTAATTAAAAAAGAAGGGGGTAATTCACCTTCAAGATTAGGATTAGAATTAGATGTTTTGCCTTATAAAACTACAGTTAAACTGCAGGAAATATTTGATGTTGATAAAGTAAGTAATATTACTACTTTGATTCGACAAGTAAGAATGATTAAATCAGATTTTGAAATAGAAATGCTTAGAGAAGCTGCTGAAAAATTAGCAGTAGTACCTAATTTAGTTAAAGAACATTTAACAAGTGAGATGAGTGAATTAGAATTATCAGCGATTATAGAGCAAGGCCTGCGGGAAAAAGGACATGCTGGTTTTATTAGAATGCGGGGGTTAAATAATGAAATACCTATGGGAATTTGTACGGCAGGAAAACAGGCTATTTCAGATATAAATATTGATGCTATTTGTGCTGGAGCAGGGGTTGATCCCAGCGCAGGAATTGGGGCTTCAAAGCAGAAAATAGGATTAGCTAATCCTATTATTTTAGACTATATGGCTACTCATAATGGATATATTGCTGATCAGACACGAATGGCTATTGCAGGAAGTGCTAGCGATTATATACAAGAATTATACGATAAAATGCGTTATTTGGAGAAACAATTAAGTCAGTATTTAACTCCTGAGTATAGTTGCGATGATATCTATCAGCAAGGGATTGAATTAGCTAAGGAATTGGGGGTAATTGATTATTATTTAGGCAGTGCTAATCATAGAGAAAAATTTGTCGGTCATGGAATAGGAGTAGAGTTAAATGAATTTCCATTTTTAGCATCTGGCTTAGATTTCAAATTAAAAGCAGGTATGACAATAGCTTTGGAGCCCAAATTAGTAATTCCGGACATTGGAGTTATTGGAATTGAAAACGATTATGTAGTTACTGAAAAAAAGCCAAAGAAATTGACTACTGCTGATGAAGAATTAATTATAGTATAAAAAATATTACAGGCAATATTTGTCGAAAAAAGTTGCTATATAGCTTGAAAATTGATAACATAATTATAATTATTGTACGTATTAGAAATTATTTTTTAAATATAGTAATTCATTAAATATAGTAATTCATTTGATATGAGGATTAAGTAGGAAGAAAGGAGGAATCAAATGATTGTGGGGGATAGTGAAAATGATTTCAAAAGGAGGAATAAAATACTAGAGTCAATTTATAATAGTATAGATCAAGGTGTTTGTCTACATGAAGTAATTTATAAAGATGGTCAAGCTGTAGACTATAAAATAGTTGATGCTAATCCTGCTTATGAAGAAAAGTTAAATATTTCGGTTGAGCAGGCTAAAGGTAGTTTAGGTTCTGAAATTTATCAAAGTGATAAACCGCCTTACCTTGAGAGATATGTTGAAGTAGCGGAAACTGGGGAAACTAAAAAATTCGAAGATTATTTTGAACCTCTAGGTGCTTATTTTGAGATTACAGTTACTTCGCCTGAGTCTGGAAAGTTTATTACCTTATTTGATGATATTACAGATAGAAAAAAGCGTATAAAAAAATTAGAAGAAAAGAAAGAAGAATTAAATGCTAGTTATCAACAACTAGAAGCATACAGCGAATTAATAACTGCTATGAATGATGCTCTATCAACTAAAATAGAAGAAGTTAATCAACTCAATAGTCGCTTTGATAAAATGATAAATTTAGTATCTGATTTGAATTTAGCAGATTATTATGATGAAGAAAAGTACCTTAGTAATTTATTATATACAGCAGTAGAAATTTTGCCTGAAGCCGACTATGGTAGTGTTTATATGTATGAAGGAGAAAAAGTTAAATTTATTGAGTGTATTGGTCATGATGTAGAGCAATTAAAGGAGTTAGAAATTCCAGCTGATGTGTTTTACAATGATCAACCGATTCAAGTATTTAATATGAAAAAGTTAAGAGCTCAAGATAGACAAGTGATGGACCAAGAAACTTTCGCTAAATTTTCACGAGCAACTAAAGAAACTAAAGAAATTATTACTTTTGATTTAGAAATTGATGGTCAAAAGAAGGCTGGAATTAGTATTGATATAGCTAAAGGTAATCAAACTTCATTCAGTGAAGATTCACAGAGAATATTTAAGTCTTTTTATAGCTTATCCAATACTTTTTTTAAGGTAGAAGACTATAATATTTTATATAGTAAATTTACCAAGAAGTTAATTACTTCAATTGTAGGTATTTTAGAGGTTTATGATGAGTATACAAGTGGACATTCAGAAAATGTAGCTTTTACTGCTGTAGATATTGCTGAAGAACTAAATTTAAGCGCAGAAGAGAAAGATTTGGTTTACTGGGCTGGAATGGTTCATGATATTGGTAAATTATTAGTACCATTAGATATATTAAACAAAGCTGGTAATTTGACAGATGAGGAATACTCTACAATTAAAAAACATCCAGTTTGGGGTTATAAGGCTCTAAAAAAGAGTTCTTTAAATAATATTGAGAATTATGTTTTACATCATCATGAAAATTGGGACGGTAGCGGGTATCCAGATGGACTGAGTGGTGAAGATATCCCATTGCTTTCTCAAGTTTTAAGTGTTGCAGATGCTTGGGATGCAATGACTTCAAATAGATCATATCGTGATGCTTTATCAAGAGAAAAAGCTTTAAAAGAAATTAAAGATAATAAAGGAACTCAATTTGCTCCTGAAGTAGTAGAAGCATTTTTGAAAATCAAAAATGAAATATAAACTTAAAAAACCCTAAGATTCCAATTTTAATGTGGAACCTTAGGGTTTTTTTATTTATTGTTTGATTAAACGAGTTAATATGATATATTAAACTAAAGAAAATATATTTTAGGAGGAGTAAAATGGATAATAATTCCTCAACAGACAATAATTTTATAAAATTATTACAGGAATACAAACTGAAATTTTTAAGCAAAGATTTAATGGCTGGTCTTTCAGTAGCTGCTATTGCTCTGCCACAGAATATGGCTTATGCTTTAATAGTAGGAGTTAGTCCTATTTATGGAATTTATACTTCAATTATGTCCATGATTATTGCTACCCTTGTTAGTAAAACAAGATATGTAGTAGTAGGACCAACTAATATGTTAGCAATGGCAATTGCTAGTAATTTAAGTTCAATCTCCAATGAAAATTATTTAAGTGTGATATTTTTACTAACGTTTTTAGTCGGATTATTTCAATTTTTATTAGGGGTATTTAAATTAGGAGATTTAGTTACTTATGTATCTCATCCAGTCATAATTGGTCTTAGCACAGGAGCAGCATTATTAATTGGATCAGGACAGCTGCAGAACTTTTTAGGATTATCATTAGATGGAGGAATTAATTTTTTCACTGAGGTTTATACAGTACTTACTAATTTGGATGGTATTAATACATTAACCTTATCTTTGGGATTTTTTACAGTAGCAATGATTTTAATATTAGATAAAATAAAATCAGAGTTACCGAGTTATTTATTAGCTTTAGTTATTTCTACTATAGCAGTGTATGTTTTCAATTTAGAAAATACTTTAAATACTGTGGGAACTTTACCGAATTCTTTATTTAATATTAATTTATTTTTCTTTGATATAAAATTAATTCGGAGTTTAGCTAGCGAATCATTATCTGTGGCTTTATTAGGATTAATTCAAACAGTAGCAGTCTTAAAATCTTTAGGGCATAAAAGTGAGCAGGAGCGAGAGGTTAATCGAGAATTTATTAGTCAGGGAATAATTAATGTTACCTCTTCATTTTTTAGTTGTTTTGCTTCAGCACCTTCTTTTACTAATTCTTTTGCTAATTATCAAGCAGGGGCCAAAACAAGGTTATCGCAATTTTTTGTAGCTGCTACTATTATGTTATTTGTGATATTATTTAGTCCCTTTGTTAAATATGTACCGATTGTTGGTTTATCTGCGTTGGTGATCGTGGTAGCTATAAGAATAATAGACATTGAAGAAATTAAAAGAACAATTACTACTACCAAGGTAGATGCTTTAATTTTTCTAATTACTTTTGGGGCAGCGATAGTGATGCCGAGTTTAGATTATGCAATTTATTTCGGGGTTTTAGCTTCATTGATAGTAGTGCTTAAAGAGAGTAAAAAAGCTAATGTAGAGCCCATTCGCTATGATGAAGAATCAGAAGCAGTAAAACGAGAAGAACTCAATGAGTTAGCCGAAATAAATGATAAACATGAATGTATAGTGCTTAATTTGAGTGGAGATCTACATTTTAGTACTGCCGAAGATTTAAAAGATAAATTAAATAAAGTTTATAGTGCTGGAGAAAATTTTGTGATTCGACTGCGTCATATTGAACAGATTGATATAACTGTTGTTAAAGAGTTAGAAAAGTTTATTGTGAAGGTTAAAACTGGTGATGGGGAAGTAACTTTTTCTGGTGTTAATGAAGATAATTACGAAGTTTTAAAAAGATATGGGATAGTATCTGACTTAGGGGATGAGAAAATATTCCGTTCAGGTGATGAATTGCTTGATTCTACTCGTGAAGCTGTGGAAGCTACTAATGGTGAGGAAGCAAATAAAAAAACAGAAGAACAATAAAATATTACTGTTGGAATTATTGATCCAGGCTGTTAATTACAAGCCTGGATTTACTTTTTAAGTCTTTCTAAGATAATCTTTAGTTAATCAATTAGGTCACAACATAATATTCTGGGCCCAAATTCAGTTTCAAACATAATAGAAAGAGTAATACACATATGTCCACCATTGATAGAAAAATATGGTTCAGTAATCTGTAATTGATTTGGAGACTGAACTGCTTGTTTGAGATATTTTTTACGCGACCAATCAGCATTTTCAGCATCTTTTAGAGGTTTATACTGTTTATCCTTTTGTCCCAATTCGTGTTTCGAAACTACATCTCCAATTTGAATTCCTTCTTTGCTTAATAGATAAGCTCTTGCTACCTTTTCATCTTCTAATAATTTTTCTAAAGATTTAGCTAGTTTCTGACCATTTTTGAGTTTTTTTATGACTTTTTTAATGGGATCATGATAGCGATTATAAAATTCATTATTGGCTTTTTTCTTTTTTTGAACATATTTTTTATGTTCTTGCAGTAACTTTTCAAATTGTACCTGTGGTTTGTTTAATTTAGAAAAATTAGTTTTTGGTTTAGCAAAATAATATCCTTGAACAAAGTCACTTCCACTATCTAATGCTTTCAGAACTTGTGATTTATTTTCCACACCTTCAATTAAAACTAATGAACCTGCTTGGCGGAGTAATGAAATGACTTTTGGTAATAGTATTTCTCTTTGTTCTTCATTAATAGCATTGAAGAGTAATGATTGGTCTAATTTAATGATATCAGGATTTAGGCTCCACACACGATCAAAATTAGACATTCCAGTTCCGAAATCATCAATAGCAATTAAGCAGCCCAGATCTTTATAATAGTTTATTTTTTTGGCTAATCGTTCTGTATCAGAGATTGATTTTTCAACTACTTCAATCACTATTTCTTCTGGCTCTAATTTAGTTTCCGATAGTAGATTTTTAAAAAAGGATCCGTAATTTGAACCGTTGTTTATAATCTCAGGATGAACATTTAAAAATAGCCACTTATTTTTTGGCTCTAGTTTTTTGAAGTTATGAGTGTGTATATAGCGGCATAATCTATCCAATAAAATAATATCAGGTTGATTAAAATCTAAGTTAAATAGCTTTGCTGGACTAATCCAATTATTATTTTGATCCTTAACTCTGACTAGTCCCTCATAGCCAATCACCCGTTTGTGGGCCAAACTAAAAATAGGTTGCAGAGCAGTATATAATGTATAATTTTTAAAAGTAGCAACTAATTTATTATTTTCTTGATGAATTAGTTTTTTTATAAAGTTATAATTCAAATTCATAGATATGCCCTCCTAGTCTATAAGAAACTCATCAGTATATATTATTGGATTTAATTATAAAAAGCAATATAAGCAAATTATATGTTAACTATATGTCAACTATAGCATATAATATGCTATTTTACAAGTTAAATTGCTGACAAACTAAGAAAATTGTCGAAACATAAAAGGATTCTTTGCTGTAAAATAGAATTAATTTATAAAGAGGGGGGGGAGAATAAATGAAAAAAAATAAAGTTAAATGGTATAAAAGCTTATTGTTTAAAGTTAATTGGAGTATAATTCTTATTTTGATTATTTTTATTTTATTGTTAAGTTTTTTTATTAATAATTTAGTTTCAAAAGAAATTACTAAACAGGTTAAAGAAAAAAACTTAGAAATAGCTACTGCTTTACAGGACAACGTTAATGATTTTTTAGATCAAACCGAAAATATAATTAATGTTACATCTGAATTAGAAAAAATTAAAACAGGAAATGACCAGTCTATTTTAGAAGTATTAAAAAAAATAAAAAAGGAATATAAACATTTTAAATATATTTATGTAGCTAAAAAATCAGGTCAAATGATTATGCATCCCCAAGTTAAATTAGGGTCTGATTATATTCCGCAAGATAGAGTATGGTATCAGAAGGCTATTGAACAGAATGAATTAATTTGGACAGATTCTTATTTAGATGCCAATGAGAATTACTTAATGATTACTGTAGCGATACCAATTAAAAATGATAATGGAGAATTTATTGGAGTTTTGGCTGGCGATATATTATTAAATGATTTAAGTCGTACAATAGCTGATAAAAAAATTGGTGAAACGGGATATGCTTATATTACAAATGAAAAAGGAGAGGTAATTGCTCATCCTAATGCTGAATTTATTAAAAATAAATATAACATTGACCAAGTAATGAATTATAATCAAATATTAAAAAAAGGAAAAGGATTTATAAAATATAAAGATAGCGTTAATGATAAAAAATTAGCTTCTTATGTATCAATTAAAAGACTTAATGGTATTATTTTTGCTCAAATGGAAGTTGAAGAAGCTTTTGCAGTAAAAGACCAATTACAATTAATGATTTTGGGAATTAGCTTATTGGTATTAATTGTTTTAGGAATTTTATTTTATTTAATAAATAAAAAATATTTATTAACTCCGATTAATAAGCTAATAAATTCTATTGTTGAAGTAGCTCAAGGTGATTTTAATAGCAAAGTAGAAAATATAAGAGAAGATGAAATTGGTAAATTAGCTAGCAACTTTAATTATATGATAGAAGAAATTCATGCTGCGTATCAACAACTGGAAGCTTATAATCGAGAAATTACTAATTTAAATCAAACTTTAAAGTTTCAAGCTGATCATGACCCGTTAACTGAATTACCTAATAGACGAAAATTTATACGTGAACTTGAAATAGAGTTAAAGAAAAACAAAGCAGGAATCATAATGTTACTAGACCTTGATGATTTTAAAGATGTTAATGATACTTTAGGTCATATTTATGGTGATAAATTACTCAAAAGAATTAGTCATACCCTTATGGACATTGCAAATAAGAATGTTTTTGTTGCTAGATATGGTGGTGATGAATTCTTGATTTTACTCAAAGAGATTACTTCAGATTTAAAAATTAAAGAATATATTAAAAAATTAAAAGAAATTATAGAAGAGCCATTTAGAATTAATGACAAAGAGGTTCATATTGGTTTTAGCTTGGGGATTACTCGTTACCCTCAAGATTCTACTACTACGTATCAATTAATTACAAATGCTGATACAGCAATGTATGAAGCTAAAAAAATGGATGATAAAGATTACCTTTATTATAATCAAAATATGAAGAATAAAATGAAAAAGAAGAAAGAAATAGAAGATAAATTGAGAAATGCCCTTAATAATGATAAGTTCAAATTAAAATATCAGCCGCAAGTTGATTTAACTGATGGACAAGCGAAATATTTTGAAGCACTAATTAGATTAAAAGAAGATAATATTTCACCAGGTGAGTTCATCCCAGTAGCAGAAGAGAGTGGATTAATCATTGAAATTGGCAGGTGGGTGACTAAAGAAGCAATTGAACAATTGGCTATTCATGAGGATAATGAAATTAAAATATCGATTAATTTTTCAGTGCAGCAGTTAAATGATAAAGAATACATTGACTTTTTAGTTGAAGAATTAAATAAGAATAATGTAAACCCGGAATTGTTAGAAATAGAAATTACAGAGAGTGTTTTAATTGAAAAAGAAGCAGAAGCAATTGAGTTTTTGAATCAATTATCACAACTTGGTGTGCAGTTAGCATTAGATGATTTTGGGACAGGATATTCTTCTTTTAGCTATTTGGCTTATATTTCTTTTGATAAAGTAAAACTGGATAAGTTTATTATTGATAGGTTTTTAGAAGGTCAAAATCTAAAAACAATTGCTAATTTAATTAAACTCTTTCATAGTATTGATTTACCAGTTGTGGCAGAGGGAGTGGAAACGAAAGAACAGTATATCAATTTAGCGGAAATGAATTGTGATTATATTCAAGGTTATTTGTTTAGCAAGCCGCTTGCTAATAACAAAATAAAAAAATTGCTTCAAGAAAATTTGATTCAAGAAATTTAAAGTTACTTGAATATATCGTCGTTAAATAAAAAAATTATTTTGTTTTTTTAATAGTTAGATATTGAGAATATTATCTTCAGAGATTGTGGAGGGAAGACCATGAAAAAAACAGGAATAATACTAGGTGTTATTTTATTAGTGGGTATTAGTGCTTTATTTTTACTCGGCCAGTCTGCTAGTAAAGTGGATTATACAAGAGTAGAAAGCAGAGAAATAGTTAATTCATTACTGGCTATGGGGACAGTAATTCCTGAACAAAAGATTGAGATTAGAACTTCCCGAGCCGAAACAATTGAAAGAGTTGCGGTTGCAGAAGGAGAGTTTATTAAACAGGGGCAAACTTTATTTGCTTATGATAGTGATTTGCTTAAATTAGATCTAAAACGAGCTCAAGCTAATTATCAGCAGGCCCAAGCTAATTTAGCCCAAAGTAAATTAGCAATTAATGAAGCGCAACTGAGTTTAGAATTAGCTAAAGTAAAAAAAGAAAATGCAGCGCAAACTACTGTGGCCCCTTTAAAAGAAGAAGTTGAGCAGGCTAAATTAGAAGTGAAGCATAGTAAAAAAGATTTTGAGCGAGCAGAAGAATTATACAAGCAAGAAGCACTCAGTAAAGTTGAGTTTGAACAACAGAAAAACAGATTAGAAGTTTTGCAGTCTAAATTAAATTTAGCTCAAGCAAAGCTTAAGCAAGCTCAAAGAGAAAAAGATGACAGGATAGAAGAAGCTAGACTAGAAGTTAAAAGAGCTAACAGTAGATATCAAAGAGCCCAAAAAAAATATCAATCCAGTAAGGCAGCTTTATCTACGGCTCAAGGTGCTTATCAGCAAGCAAAAATCAAGCTGCAGCGTTATACCATTGATGCGCCCCTAGCTGCTTTTATTTTAAATAGAAATATTGAGGCTGGTGAATACGTACAGCCGGGTCAAAAAGTATTGACATTAGGGTCTAAAAAATTATTGGTACGGATTAGTCCTGATGAAGAAGAGTTAGCTTTGCTAGAGCTGGGTAATGAAGGTTATGTTTCTCCTGAGGCTTATCCAGAGCGCAAATATAAAGTGCGAGTTGTGCGTAAAGCTCCTCAGGTTAATGAAGAACAAGGTACGATTGATATTTATCTAGAGTTTATTAATAAAGACGATAAAATAGTTCCTAATATGTCAGTCTCTGTAGAAATAAAAGAGGATAATTCTAAAATGGGATTATTTATTCCTCCCGAGTATATTGTTAGTGACAACGAAAAAAATTATGTTTATGTAGAAGATGATGGAGTAGCCCACAAGAAAGAAATAAAAGTAAAAAGCCGCCAGACTGGGCAATGGCAAATAGAAGGCTTAGCTGCTGATGAGGTAGTAGTAACTCCTACAAATATAGAAAATGATCAGCAGATAGAACTTAAGAGGTGATTGGAAAATGTGGTTTGAATTTAAGATGGCGTGGCGTTTTTTAATGTCAGGTAAGACACAAACATTATTAATATTATTAGGTATTATAGTAGGAGTTACTGTTCAAGTGTTTTTGGGATTTTTAATCCAAGGCTTACAGCAAGATCTGATTAATCAAACTGTGGGTACTGCGCCTCATGTATTTATCTTGCCTGAAGCTAATGCTCCAAGAATGTTAACAGAAGAAGAAAGTAGTTATTCTCGCACGATTACTTTTAGCGGCAAACAGACAGGGCTTAGCCGGTGGAGGAAACTAAGCTCTGATGTGGAAGAGATTGATGATGTGACCGCTGTATCACCTACTATAGTGGGTTCAGGTTTTGCTTTTCGCGGCCAAAAAAGTTTATCGACTGTGATGAGAGGAATCAATTTTGAGCAGGCTGATAATATATATAATATTAAAGAAAATTTGTTAAATACCCAGACTGCTGATCTAGGAGGAAATAATATTTTAATTGGTTCTAGCTTGGCCCAGGAATTAGAACTTAGCCCAGGAGACAGCTTAAAATTAAGAACAGCTGATGGGGTGACTGATAGTTTCTTTATTGCTGGTATTTTTGATTTAGGAAATAAAGAATTAAACAGTAGTTGGGTGTTGATGGGGCTTAACCGGGCTGCTACTTTCTTAGATATGCCGAATAAGATTTCTAATATTGAATTACAGATTAGTGATGTTTTTAAATCAAATCAGATTGCTAGTCAAATTAGGCGTAATAATCCTCGAGTAAAGGTTGAGAGTTGGCAAGAAAATAATCAACAGCTATTAACTGCTTTAGAAAGTCAAAGTAGTTCTAGTTTAGTGATTCAAGTTTTTGTTATGATTGCTGTTACTTTGGGAATTTCTAGTGTGTTAGCTGTTTCAGTGGTGCAAAAATCACGCCAAATAGGTATTTTGAAAGCAATGGGTACTAACCGCAGAAGAGTAGGGATTATCTTTTTGATTCAGGGAGCAATTTTGGGATTAACTGGTGCTTTAATAGGTAGTATGGGGGGCATTGGCCTTAGTAAATTATTTGTCAATGTAGTTAGAGATGAGACGGGTAGTCCTCTTTTTCCGATAACTATAAATTTGAATTTTATCTTGATTTCTATTGCAGTAGCGACTTTAGCTGGTATGATTGCTGCTTTAATTCCGGCCCGTAATTCAGCTAAGTTGAATCCAGTTGAGGTGATTAGAAATGGCTAAGTCTTTAATTGAAATTAATAATTTAGTTAAAGTTTACGGTCAAGAAGTTAAAAATAAAGTATTACATTCTATCTCATTAGAGATAGAAAAAGGCGAATTTGTAGCAATTGTAGGACCGTCTGGTTCAGGGAAAAGTACATTTTTAAATTTGCTAGGTGCTTTAGACCAAGCTACGGAGGGAGAAATTTGGATTAATAATCAATTGATTTCGGATTTAGATGATCTAGAATTAGCTAAATTTCGTAATCAAAATTTAGGTTTTGTCTTTCAATTCCATCATTTATTACCCGAGTTTACAGCTAAAGAGAATGTGATGATTCCTGATTGGATAGAATATGGGGCTCCTACAGTTGATAAAAAAGAACGGGCACAAAAGTTATTAGAACTGGTGGGCTTAAGTGATGTTACGGATAAGCTAATCACCAAGTTATCAGGAGGTCAAAAACAGCGGGTGGCTTTGGCCCGAGCATTAATGAATAAGTCACCTATATTATTGGCTGATGAGCCAACGGGAAATTTAGATACTGCAACAACTGAAAAGATTTATAATTTATTAAGAGATATTAACCAACAATTAGGAACTACTTTTATTATTGTGACTCATAATCAAGATATTGCAGCTAAGACTGACCGTATCATTAGATTAGTAGATGGTCAGATAGAAAGTGATAAAGTAATTGAAAAATAATGATTATAGTTAAAACAGAGTATAATTTGAAAAAAGCAGACTAATATAGTATTATTATAGTTGATAATAATTATTATTTATAGAGGGGAATGGTGTACATAGTATGGAAAAAGTTAAAGTAGGAATTGTGGGTTATGGGAATTTAGGTAAAGGAGTACAAGCAGCAGTTAAGCAGAATGATGATATTGAATTAGTGGGAGTTTTTACTAGACGACCAGTAGATACAGTAGATGTTAATGAAGAGGGCGTTAAAGTTGTAAATACAGATGATGCTGAAGAATATACTGATCAGATTGATGTAATGTTATTATGTGGTGGTTCAGCGACTGATCTACCTGTGCAGGGGCCAAAGTTTGCAGCAATGTTCAATACTGTAGATAGTTATGATAATCATGAAGAAATTCCTGATTATTATAGTGAAATAGATAAAGTTGCCCAAGAAAATGGAACTACTAGTGCAATTAGTATCGGTTGGGATCCAGGTTTATTCTCTATGAACCGGATGGTTGAAGAAGCTATTCTACCAGCAGGAAACGGTTATACTTTCTGGGGCGAAGGTGTTAGCCAAGGTCATTCTGATGCAGTAAGAAGAGTAGATGGAGTTAAAGATGCAGTGCAGTATACGATCCCTAAAGAAGATGCGATTGAACAAGTTAGAGCCGGAGAAAATCCTGATTTAGCAACAAAAGATAAGCATATTAGAGAATGTTATATAGTTGCTGAAGAAGGTGCGGACAAAGAAGAGATTAAAGAAGAAATTGTAACAATGCCTAATTATTTTGAAGATTATGAAACTACAATTCATTTTGTAAGTCAAACAGAGTTAGATGAAAATCATTCTGCTATGCCGCACGGTGGATTTGTGATGCGCAGCAGCAAAACAGGAGAAGATAAAGAGAATAATCAAATCATTGAATTCTCTTTAAAGTTAGACAGCAATCCAGAGTTTACTGCTAGTGTATTAGTTGCTTATGCTCGAGCAATTCATAAATTAAGTGAAGAAGGAGTAACGGGAGCTAAAACAGTATTTGATATTCCGTTATCTTATTTAAGTCCGAAGTCTTCAGCTGAATTAAGAAAAGAATTATTATAAAATAAATATAGAAAGCCCCTAAGATTCCATAGCATTGGAAAACTTAGGGGCTTTTATTTTTTTGATTTATTATTTTTCTGTCGTAACATTATTGATATCCTCTACTCTATCATTCACCACTGACGTTTGCCTCCTTTCTAAAATAACTAAATTGTAGAAAATGTTTTAATAGAATATATAAGTATTATATTTAGTTAAATTATAGATAATGTCTGAAAAATCAACTTCCTTGCCTTGTTAGTATTATTGATGACCAAGATTAAGTGGCTTTTAATTTTATTATAATAAATCATATTTTCTTAGAATAAAAAGGATAAATAATAGTGATTACTATTTTGTTATTTCTTTTTATATGATAGAATCAACTTATAGAATTATAAAAATTTATCATTTTATAAGAATAAATGTCGGTTAGCAGATAATAATATTATAAAATATAAAGAGAGAGGGTGAAGAATGAAGATTTTAATTGTGGATGATGCCAGTGACATCCGTCGGTTATTGGGGCATATTATTCGTAAGTCTGGATATGAAGATTTAGAGTTTGCTGTTAATGGACAAGAAGCTTTAAATATTATTGAGCAAAAGCAGAATTCAGGAGAAAAAATAGATTTAATCTTATTGGATATAATGTTACCAGATATAAATGGTATTGAGGTTTGTCGGCAGTTGAAGAGCAAAAAAATAGTTGAAGGAGTGCCGATAATTATGGTTACTGGGGAAGAGGATGAAACTGTTTTAGAGCAAGCTTTTTCAGCGGGAGCAATGGATTATATAGTAAAACCTTTTTCTCAGATTGAACTTAAAGCTCGTGTAAAATCGGCTTTAGAACTGAGGCAAGAGAGGCAAAAACGTAGTCAACGCGAAGCTGAATTAGAAGATGCAACTAAAAGTTTAAAAACTGCTAATAAGGAATTAGAGAGATTGGCTTCTTTAGATGGATTAACTAAATTAGCTAACCGTCGTCTTTTCGATCAAAAACTGCAGGAAGAGTGGGGACGGTCTGTACGAAAAGATGAAGTTTTGGGCTTAATAATGCTCGATATTGATTATTTTAAAGAATACAATGATACTTATGGACATCAAGCAGGTGATAAATGTCTACAAGACTTGGCATCTAAGTTGGAAAAATCTTTATTCCGCTCGGGTGATTTTGTTGCTCGTTATGGAGGAGAAGAGTTTGCTGCTATCCTGCCTGAGACGGATTATAAAGGGCTGACAGAAGTAGCTGAAAGAATCAGACGAGAAATTCAAGGTTTGAAAATAAAGCATGAGAATTCAGAGGTTTCTGATTATGTAACTGTTAGCCTTGGAGCTGCAGTAGCTTGTCCAGAAAGTAAATCAGGGATAGATAAATTAGTGCAAGCTGCTGATAAAGAGCTTTATCGAGCTAAAGAAAACGGGCGTAATCAAGTGAAAATCAAGAAAAAATTAGTTACAGGAGAAGAAGAAGGTTAAACGTAGTAGTGTTAATGCCCAAGGAGTGATTATTTGATGTATCAAGTAGTTGATGGGCAGTTTGAAGTAGTAGAAGATTAATTTAGAGGAGGGATTTGGTGAAAAGTATAAAAAGACTGATGATCACTAATTATATTTTAGTGATTTTAGTACCCTTAATAGTGATTTTAAGTCTATCTCTTTTTTTTATGCGTAGTAGTATTATAGAGCAGGCGAATGAAAATACTTATTTGACAGCTAAATCAACTGCTTTAGCTGTTGAAGAATATACAAATGATCATATAAATAAATTAAAGCAGATTAAATATTTTCACCAGCGGTTAGAAAAAACAGATTTTGATTATGAACTAAAGTTAAGCCAGGTGAAAGGGTATATGAAAACTGTGGACCAAACTTATGATTTATTTGATAATTTGTATGTGCTTGATTATCAATATCAGATTCGGGGAACTGTGCCGCAACGAGACGAGTTTATTGGGCTTGATTTTTCCTCTTATTTAAAGCAGGCCGACCTAAATCCAGGTCAAGTAGTTGTTTCAGATGGATATGTATCTTCTTCAAATCAGAAGCCAATGATAAATATGACTCTTGATCTTGGGAATATGTATATTTATGGTGACTTTAAACTGAAGCATTTAAGTCGTCGGATTGAACAATTACTTGAAACAGATTTATATAATTATGTTGGTCTTCTTGATAGTACTGGTACTTTCATTGCTCACAGCAATTCTGCTCGAGTAGCTAGGCAAGTAAATATTTCTAATAATAAAGCAGTTCGTAATGCTATGGCTGGTCAAGAAGGAACCTTTGAGGTTGAACCGGGAGTTTATTATAGTGTATCTCAGATTGACTTAACTGATTGGGTATTGATTATTAGTCAGGATGAGGCCAGAATTTTAAAATCAATTAAAAGAGATGTCTTAATTTTAGCTATGTTTTTGTTAATTTTATTTGGTGGAGTTACTTTTTTAGCTGTTCGTTTTGCCCAACAAATCATAGACCCCATTAATAGATTAAAAGAAAAGTCAGCTTCAATAATGAGAGGTAATTATGGAATCAAATTAGAAAATTGTACAATAAAGGAGTTAAATGAACTGACGAATGATTTTAAAATGATGGGCCAAGCCATAGATAATCGAGAAGTTAAATTAGAGCAGGCAAAAGAGGAAGCAGAAACAGCTAATCAGGCCAAATCTGAATTTTTAGCTACGATGAGTCATGAAATTAGAACACCAATGAATTCGATTATTGGAATGACAGAATTATTGGAAGAAACAAATTTAAATTCTGAGCAACAGCAGTATCTTGATATATTACAAAACTCTAGTGAAAATTTGCTTCTTTTAATTGATGATGTGCTTGATGTTTCAAAGATAGAAGCCGGTAGTATTGAATTAGAACAAGCCACCTTTAATTTAACTGCAACAGTTGAAGATGTAGTGGAGATGATGGCTGTTAAGGCTTATAAAAAAGGAATAGAACTACCTTGTCGAGTTAATCCAGAAGTTCCAGAGTATGTAGTCGGTGATCAAACTAGATTAAAGCAAATTTTGATTAACTTAATCGGGAATGCCATTAAATTTACTGAGTCTGGTCAAGTATTAGTGCAAGTTGAACCTGTTCTGGTAGAAGAGAATGAAATCCAGATATTATTTGAGGTTGAAGATACGGGTATTGGGATTGCACCAGAAAAGCAAGAGGCTGTTTTTGAAAGTTTTACCCAAGAGGATGCTTCTAGCACTCGTAAATATGGAGGTACAGGTCTAGGATTAACTATTTCTAAACAACTAGTTGAATTAATGGGCGGTGAAATTTGCTTAGAAAGTACACCTGAGAAAGGTAGTACATTCTTTTTTACTATTTCATTTTCTTTACCACAAGGAGAAATGTCTAAAGAGGTAGTGGAATCTTCATCAGCAGAGCAGGAAGTAGAGCAGGAATTGAAGATTCTTGTGGCTGAAGATGTTGAAGAAAATCGCTTGTTAATTAGTACTTATTTAAAAAATGATAAATATCAGCTTAAGCTGGTTCAAAATGGTGAGCAGGCAGTAGAGGAATTTAAAGCAAATGAATATGATTTAGTATTGATGGATATTCAGATGCCGAAGATGGATGGTTATGAAGCAACAGAGGAGATACGGGCTTGGGAAGAAAAACAGGGGCAAGAGCAGACCCAAATAGCTGCTTTGACAGCCCATTCTCTAGCTACTGATGTAGAAAAGACTCTTGCTTCTGGTTTTAATCATCATTTATCAAAGCCGATTAGGAAAGAGGAATTATTCCGCTTCCTGGAGAAATTATCAAATAGTAATGTATAAATAAATTAGGAGGGGTAAAATGGCAGATAAAGTCTATGTTGACTCAGATTTAAAAGCTTTAATCCCAAAATTTTTAGAAAATAGAAAAGAAGAAATTGTTAAAGCACGAACTTTACTAAAAGAAAATAATTTTTCTGAACTTGCAGAATTAGGGCATGCTATTAAAGGAACTGGCGGAGGATATGGTTTTAATTTTGTTACAGAATTAGGAGCTAAAATTGAAAAAGCAGCCAAAAATG
Source organism: Halanaerobacter jeridensis (assembly GCF_016908315.1). Lineage (GTDB taxonomy): Bacteria > Bacillota > Halanaerobiia > Halobacteroidales > Halobacteroidaceae > Halanaerobacter > Halanaerobacter jeridensis. The sequence continues at coordinate 295,443 of NZ_JAFBDQ010000002.1, forward strand.
AAGACCAAGATGAGATTAAAGATCTAGTAAAGCGTTTAGAAGAGCACCTAGAAAATGCAGAGATAATTTATGATTAAGAGTTAAGAAAAAATGTATTTTAGTATTGGAAAGAAAAAAATAACGCTTTATTAACAGCTAGGAAGGAAGGTTAAGATGGATAAGATTTTAATTGTTGAAGATTCAGCGGGAGTACAAAAGAAAATCAAATTTGATTTAGAGGAGTTAGATTATAAAATAGTTGATATAGTAGATTCAGGAGATCAAGTAGCTGAAGATTATCCTGATATGCCTTTAACTTCCATTTCGTTAAATGAATTATTTACTAAGGGTGAACTTGAAAATAATATTCAGATGATGTGGGAAAAAGATAATATCAAAGAAAAATTAAAAGAAAATAAACAGTTCTTAGAAGATGTCTTTAATAGTATTCAAGCGGGAATTAGTGTTTTAGATTCTGAACTGAATATTATTAAGACTAATCAGTGGATGAAACAGTTATATAGTGAATTTGATACTTTAGTAGGTCGGAAGTGTTATCGAGCTTATCAAGACCGAACTACTCCTTGTAATACCTGCCCTATTTTAACTACTTTAGAAACTGGTGGAGTTCAGACGGAAGAAATAACTGATAAGAGCGGAAATTGGTTTGAACTATCTGCTTATCCTTTAAAAGATGAAACAGGAAAGGTTAAAGGAGTTATTGAATATGTTAATAAGATTACTGAGCGCAAAGAAATTGAACAGCAGTTGAAAGAAACAACCCAGAAGTATAAATCTTTATTTGAACAAGCACCTTATGGTATTGCTTTGATTGACCTTGAAACTCAGACTGCTGTTGAGTTTAACGAGCGAATTCACCAAAATTTAGGTTATACTAGAGAAGAATTTGCTGATTTAAAGATTGTTGACTATGAGTATAAAGAGACTGCAGCTGAGACTAAAAATCATTTGGAAAAGATTTTTAGTGAAGGGGCGGATAGATTTAAAACTATCCATCAGACAAAGGATGAAATTTTAAAGGATGTCATTGTTACTGCTAAATTAATTAATTTAGGTGGACAAGATTTGATTTATGTAGCTTTTAGGGATGTCACTGAGATTATTGAAATGCAGGAAAAATTTCAGACTTATATAGAAGAAGCTCCTTATGGTATTTTAGTAGCTGATGAGCAGGGAAACTATAAAGAAGCTAATAATAAAATTGCTACTCAGTTAGGCTATAGTAAAACAGAATTGCTGGGGATGAATCTCCAGGACTTAGCTCCGGAAGGAGCAAAAGAAGCTTTTATGGATTTTCATAAACAGCTTATTAAAGAGGGTACTATTAGTAAAGAGGTTAAGCTAGTTAGAAAAAATGGAACTATAATTGATATAAAAATTACTGCTGTTAAGTTATCTAATAATAATCTAATAGGCTTTTTGGAAAATATTACAGAACAAAAGAAGACAAAAGAAAAATTACGTAAGAGTGAAAAAAGGTATCGGGGTTTAGTTGAATCTCAGCAGGATTTAATAATTCGGGTAAATAATAATAACGAAGTTACTTATGTTAATGATGCTTATTGTGATACATTTGGTTGGGCTAGAGAAGAATTAATTGAAAGATCTTTTACTAATATAATCGAAGAATTAATCCATGAAAATGACCAAAGAGAAACTCTGGAAAAGCTAAAGAAGTTGGAGACTCATCCATATCGTGAGCAGATTGAACATCGTGTTAAAACTGTTGATGGCTGGCGTTGGATTTCCTGGGAGGGATATGGGATTAGGGAAGAAGGAACAACTGTAGAGGTGCAGGCAGTAGGTCGAGATATTACTGATCTGAAAGAAGCCCAGCGGGAAGCAGAAACTGCTAATCGAGCTAAATCAGAATTTTTAGCTAATATGAGCCATGAAATTAGAACTCCCCTCAATGCTGTTATTGGTTTTAGTAAATTATTAGAAGGGATGACTGAGAAGCCAGAGCAGTTAGATTATTTGGAGTCAATTAAGACAGCAGGGAATTCGCTATTGAATTTAATCAATGATATTTTAGATTTATCTAAAATTGAAGCCGGGCAACTAGATATTAATTATGAAGAGTTTGAGTTAGGTAATTTATTAACCGAAATAAAGCAGCTATTTAGTCAGAAAGCTCAAAATAAAGGTTTGGAGTTTAAATTTGATATGCCTTCTAGTTCAATTTTAATTAATTTAGATGAAACTAGATTACGTCAAATTTTATTAAATTTAGTGGGGAATGCAATTAAATTTACTAAGCAAGGTCAGGTTAAGCTAGCAGTTACTTATAAAGAGCAAACGGAAGGAAAGTTGACTGTGCAGTTTATTGTTAAAGATACTGGAATTGGGATACCCCAAGCAGCCCAAAAAGATATTTTTAAAGCATTTAAGCAGCAGGATGGACAAAGCACTAGAGAATATGGTGGTACTGGGCTAGGATTATCTATTACTAAGCGGTTGACAGAAATGATGGATGGAGAGTTGACTTTAGAGAGTGAAGTGGGATTAGGCAGTACCTTTATAGTTGAATTTACTGATATTGCTTTTAGTAAAGATAAAGAATTTAAAGATGAAATTGAATTAAAAGATTTAGACCAGATTGATTTTAAACCGGCTAATGTGTTGGTGGTAGATGATGTAGAATCAAACCGAAAACTTTTGGAGCTTATATTAAGAAAATATCCCTTAGAAATATATTTAGCCACTAATGGTAAAGAAGCTGTTGATTTAGCAAGAAGAGAGGAATTTGATTTAATATTAATGGATTTAAAAATGCCTGAAATGGATGGCTATGAAGCAATAGAAAAGATAAAAAAAGATAGTAAAAATGAAGTTACTCCAGTACTTGCTTTAACTGCTGCAGTAACTGAAGAAGAGCAAAAGCAAGTTGATAATAGTGAATTTGATAAATTTATGTCTAAGCCAATTGATAAAGATAAGTTGATTTCCGGATTAGCTAATTATTTAGAATATAGTAAATCTCTTTTAGATAAATAAATTTTGAATTCAAAAATCATATAGAGAGTTAAAATATTAACTTTCATGATGAGGAAGAGAATAAATATTAGGTTAAGAGGTGTATATTAATGAGTGAGAAGCCTTTGATTTTAATTGCAGACGATACTACTGAAAATTTGCAAGTATTAGGTAGTATGCTTAAAAATAAAGGATATAATATAGCTGCAGTTACTAATGGAGAAGAAGCCTTAGATTTTGTTACTAAAAGAAAGCCGGCTTTGATTTTATTAGATGTAATGATGCCTAGATTAAATGGGTACCAAGCTTGTCGGAAACTAAAAAACAATGATGATTTTAAAGATATTCCTGTACTATTTATTAGTGCTCTGAATGAGCTAGAAGATAAATTAGCTGGTTTTGAAGCTGGAGGGGTAGATTTTATTACTAAACCTTTTCAAAAGCAGGAAGTTTTAGCTAGAGTTGAAACCCACTTGGCTTTACAAGAAAAGAAAGAAAAAGTGGCAGCCTATGCGCGGCAGCTTGAAGAAAGGAATAAGGAGTTAGAAAAGTTACAAAGAGAGTTGAATGAAGAATGGACTAAAGGTAAGAAATTACATCAAAAATTCTTGCCTAGTCAGTTACCCTCTACTGAGCAATTAGATACTTGTGTTTATTATCAAGCCTCGAAAAAACTTGGTGGAGATTTTTATAATTTTATTGAAATAGGAGATAAAATAATTGCTTATGTGGTTGATATTACTGGTCATGGATTAGATGGTGCACTATTAAATATTTTTATTAGGGAGACAATAAATAGTTTTTTAGAGCAACAAGAGTTAGATTTAAAAAAATTATTAAAATTTATTTATCATAAATATGCTAAGGAAAGTTTTTCTGATGATTATTTTATCTGTATTGCTTTAATTGTTTTAGATAAAAGTAATATGGATTTATATTATTTAAATTCTGGTTTTCAATTTAATCCTTTAGTAGTCAATGAACAAGGAGTTGAAGAAATAGATGCTAGGGGGTTGCCTATTTCGACTGCTATTGATTTAGATAAGTATAAATTTGATTATGTTAAAATAGAATTAAAGACTGGTGATAAATTTATAATTATGACTGATGGTCTAGTAGAAGAAAATAATAATTCTGAGAGGTATGGTTTTGGAAGAGTAAAGGAAATTAGTGAGCAAAATAAACTATTGTCTATTACTTCTTTATTAGAAGAGCTGAAGGAAGATTTTCATATTTTTAAAGGAACAGGTTCTGCCCAAGATGATATTACAATTTTAGGTTTAGAACACAAATTAGAAGTGTAAGAGAAGGAGGGTTGCCTGCAATGAAAAAAATATTAGTCGTAGAAGACTCGAAAGTAGCTCAGCAGAAGCTGAAAACTGACTTATTTCAACTAGGATTTAAGGAAGTTGAAATGGTTTCTGCTGGAGAAGAAGCATTAAAATTTGTTCAGTATAATCAAGTAGATTTGATTATTATGGATATTATTTTAGAAGGCGAGATGAGCGGAATAACTGCAGCTAAAAAAATAAATACCCAATTTGATATTCCAATTATATATTTAACTGAAGGAAATGAAGATTATTTAGATTTGCCAGGTGCTGCGGTTTTTTTGGCCAAACCATTTACTAAAATAGAATTAAAAAATAATATAAATATTGTTTTAGATAAACATAAAATCAAAAGTGATTTGAGAGAAAATAAGATTTTTTTAGAAAATATATTTAATAGTATTCAAGCGGGGCTTGTAGTTTTAGATACTAATCTTGATATTGTGCGTACAAATCCTTGGATTGATGATTTGTATGATAGCTATGATGAAATCAAAGGAAAAAAATGCTATCAAATTTTTCATCACCGCGATAGTCCCTGTAAGGAGTGTCCAGTCATTGCTACGTTGAAAACTGGAGAAAAACATAGAGGGGAGTTAAAAACTAAGGATGGGAAATGGCTTGAACTGTTTTCTTATCCTTTAGAAAATGAGCAGGGAGAAATAGAGGGAGTGATAGAATATATTAATGATATAACTGCTAGAAAAGAAACAGAAAAAGAATTAATTCAAGTTAATGAAATTATTGAAAGCAGTCCAGCAGTTATATTTAAGTGGAAGAATGACCTAGAGTGGGGAGTAGAATTTGTATCTAAAAATGTGGAGCAATTTGGTTATACACCACAACAATTTAAAGAGAAAGAATTAGTATTTAGTGATATTATTTATAAAGAGGATTTAGCAAGAGTAAAAGAGGAAGTTAACACTAATTCAGAACATGGGAAAGATAGATTTAAGCAGCATTATCGAATTGTCACTGCTGATGGTGAAGTTAGGTGGATTGATGATTGGACAATTGTTGTTAGAGATGATTTAGGAGAGATTAGCCATTATCATGGAATTATTATTGATGTTACAGAACGTGTGCAGGCTGAACAAAAGATTCGTGATAATGAAAGAAGATGGAAATTTGCTTTGGAAAGTAGTCAATATGGTATTTGGGATTGGGACCTTAAGCAAGAAAAGGTCTATTTTTCTCCAATTTGGAAGGAAATGTTGGGTTATGAAGAAGAAGAGATTACAAACAAGCTTTCTGAATGGAAAGCTAGAGTTCATCCTGATGACCTTGAAGAGGCGATGGGAAAAATAAAGAGACATTTAGCTGGGGAAACAGAGTATTATCAGGATGAGCATCGGATGAAAAATAAAAGTGGAAATTATATTTGGATTAAAGATCGAGGAAAAGTGGTAGAATGGACAGAGAAAGGAGAACCTTTAAGGTTTATTGGAACCCATGAAGATATTACAGCCAGAAAAAAGGTTGAAAAAGAATTACAAGAAAGTGAAGAAAGGTATCGCGGATTAGTTGAATCGCAGCAAGATTTAATTGTGCGGGTAGATAATAATAATAAGTTTACTTATGTTAATCAAGCTTATTGCGATACATTTGGCAAGACTAAGGAAGAATTAGTCGGTAGTTCATTTACTCCGTTAATTCATGAAGATGATAGAGCAGATACGTTAGAAGCTATGGAAGAATTAAAAACTTCTCCATATCGAGTTTATATAGAGCAGCGAGCTATGACAGTTGATGGCTGGCGTTGGATAGCTTGGGAGGATTATGCTATCCGAGATGAAAATGGAGAAATAAAAGAAATTCAAGGTGTAGGACGAGATATTACGGAACTTAAAGAAGCTCAACAAAAAGCCGAAGCTGCTAATAAAGCTAAATCAGAGTTTTTAGCTAATATGAGTCATGAGATTAGAACTCCCTTAAGTGCTGTAATTGGTTTTAGTGAGTTATTAGAAAAAATGACTGAAGATAGCAAGCAATTAAAATATTTAGAGTCCATAAAAACAGCAGGAAATACTTTATTAACTTTAATCAATGATATTTTAGATTTATCTAAAATAGAAGCAGGACAATTAGAGATTAATTATCAAAAGTTTGAGTTATATTCTTTATTAATTGAAATTAAGCAGATATTCAAACAAAAATGTCAAGAAAAAGGATTAGATTTTGAATTAGATATTGCCTTTGATGATGAAATCGCAATTAAGTTAGATGAAACAAGGTTGCGTCAAATTTTATTAAATTTAGTAGGAAACGCAGTTAAATTTACTAAACAGGGTTATGTTAGATTAGCTGTAGATTATGAACTTAAAGCAGATAAATTAAATTTAAAAATTATAGTTGAAGATAGCGGAATTGGAATTCCTAAAGCAGAACAAGAAGATATTTTTAAAGCCTTTAAGCAGCAAGATAGCCAAAGTACAAGAGAGTATGGAGGAACTGGTTTAGGTTTATCAATTACTAAACGTTTAACAGAAATGATGGACGGTAAGTTATATTTGGATAGTCAAGCAGGAATGGGGAGTACTTTTACAGTAAAATTTGCAGATGTTGAATATAGACGAGAAGATAATAAAACTGAAGAAGAAATAGGAGAAGAACATATTAACTTTTCTGCTCAAAATATTTTGGTTGTTGATGATATTGAATCTAATCGAGATTTAGTGCAAGCTATTCTAAGTGATTCTGCTTTAAATGTATCTACAGCTAAAAATGGACAAGCAGGCTTAAAATTGGCTCAAGAAAAAGAATTTGCTTTGATTTTAATGGATCTTAAGATGCCTAAAATGGATGGTTATGAAGTGACTAAAAAAATAAAAGAAGATAGCTTGAATTTATCTACCCCAATCATTGCTTTGACTGCTTCGGTGACAGAAAAAGAAAGACAGAAGGTGTCTGCTGAGCAATTTGCTGAATTTATATCTAAGCCAATTGATAAAGAACAATTAATATCTACATTAGCTAATTATTTAGAACATCAAAAAATAAATAAACAAAGAAAAACAGAAGAAAGGGAATTAACAGCAGAGTTTAGTGATGGAGTTAAAGATAATGATAGATTGAAAGAAATATTGAAGCAAAGTTTTAAGCCAAAGTATCAGAAAATAGGGAAGCCCTTTATAATTAATGAAGTAGAAGATTTTGCAGATAATTTGTATGAAGTAGCTCAAGAATACAATGCTGAGAATTTAAGTAATTATGCTGTTGAACTAAAAGATGATCTAGAAAGTTTTAATGTTACTGAGGCTAAAGAAAAATTTAAAAAATTCACAGATATAATTGCAGAGATAGGAGAATGATTGAAATGAGTGGACTTCGGAGGTGTAATAATGGTTGAGAAGAGTAAATCAAATTATATAAAATATAATAAAACAATAATTATAGGAGTAGTAATATTATTACTATTATTCAGTGCTGTTTTTTATTATTTTTATCAATTAGCTTATAATAATCAACTACAGTCTTTTATTGCTCAACAGCAGTTATATTTAAAAATTGTAACAGGTAATTTCAAACGAAGATTAGAAATGATTATTGAAAAACCATATAATATACATTTGAAAAATATTTCTAGTAAAGGAGAACTTAGTAATTCTTTGCAGCTTCATGGATTGCCTGAAATAAGATATATGGCATTAGTAGAAAAAAATGGAGCAGTGAGAAGGTTAAATAATAAATTTGGTGATGCAAATTTAGAAAAACTAAATTCGAAAATAAGTGATTTGGCCCAGAATAATTGGAATAGTATCAAAGGTAATTATCAGATACCTGCACTACAAATTTCTAAAGAAAAACAATTAATGTTAGTTTTTTATCCGCTAAAGATTTCTGGACAGAAAAAGATAATTGCTTTTGCTGTTGATTTAAGTATCTTAACTCAAAATTATATTGCTCCTATTAAGCTAAATAAAAGTGGTATTGGTTATTTAATAGATGGTCAAGGCAGGGTTGTCTATGATCATGCTGAAGAAATCATTGGTGATAGTGTATTTGAATTACATCAAGATTATGAAAAATTACTTGCAGTAGATAAAAAAATGATTAATACTCATTCTGGAACTGATAGCTATAATTTTATAGTAAGAGAGACTGGGGAAGAAAGTAAAAAATATATATCGTGGCAGACAATTAGATTAGGGTCTAATCAGTTAGTATTAGCTATATCTACGCCGGAGGATGATATAGTTGCTGGGATTAAAAGTCTGCGCAATAAGTTAATAATTTTAACTAGTATAATCTTTGTTGTTTTAATTTTAGCAGGCTATAGTTTTTATAAGTTTAATAAACAGCGATTAGTTAATATATTAGAAGATTTACAAGAAGATTATGAGCAACAAACGGAAAGACTACAAACTTTATCAGAAATGGTAGAACAGTCTGATGATAGTATCATGCAGACAGATACTGCTGGTAATATAGAATATGTCAATTCAGCGACGGAAGAATTATTTGGCTGGTCAAGAGAAGAATTAAATGGTAAAAGTCCTGAGATTTTTAATGCTGAAGAGAATAGCGATGAAATACAAACAGAAATTTTTTCAACTTTGGCCCAAGGGGAGATATATGAAAATGAAATATTAAATCAACGGAAAGATGGGTCAACTTTTTGGTGTCAATTAAAAACTGTTCCTTTAATTAATAGTTCAGGTGAGACTTATGCTTATATGGGCATTCAGCGAAATATTACTGAGCGTATGGAAAGAGAAGAAAGATTAAAAGAGGCTAAAGAAGAAGCTGAAGTAGCCAATCAAGCTAAATCAGAATTTTTAGCTAATATGAGTCATGAAATTAGAACTCCTTTGAATGCAGTAATTGGTTTTAGTGATTTATTAAACGAATTAGTTGAAAGTAATCAGCAACAAGAGTATGTAACTGCAATTAAAACTTCAGGAGAAACTTTATTAACTTTAATTAATGATATATTAGATTTATCTAAAATTGAATCTGGTAATTTAGAAATAGATTATGATTATTTTGATTTAGAGCAATTGATTAGAGAAATGGAACAAATATTTACTAATGAAATTAAGCAGAAAGATTTAAAATTAATTATAGATTTAAAGTCTGAATTGCCTTTAATTAAGTTAGATAAAACAAGAATGCGCCAAATTTTGTTGAATTTAGTTGGTAATGCAGTCAAGTTTACTGAGCAAGGTTATATTAAAATAGTTGTAGATATAAAGAAGCAAAGTAAAGAGAAAGTAACTCTTTATTTATCCATTGAAGATACAGGAGTTGGCATTGCAGAAGAAAAAGAAATTTTTAAATCTTTTCGGCAAGGTAATAATCAGCTTAATAAAGAATATCAAGGAACCGGATTAGGATTAACAATGACCTACCTGAAGGGAAGCCCGTTCAGGTTTCTTCATTCATTGAAACGAGCCTAATCTGAACCTACCGTAAATGGCAAGACAAATCAGGTCTTACAGTTTCTAGACCAGC
>NZ_JAFBDQ010000003.1 GCF_016908315.1 Halanaerobacter jeridensis
ATTTCAGTATAAAGTTCAGATTTATATATATGATTCTTTTTCTCATCTTCATAATTATAATTGAATATTAAAGAAATATCATTATGAAATTTCTTTTCATTTTCTACATTCATATTATATTTATTTTTAGAATATTTTTTCATTAACTTAGTATGTAATTCTTCAAATGAAAGGTGGTTTTGTTTTTCTTCTTCCCCCATTCTATCCCTCCTCCCTAATTATTATGCTCATAATAATTATATCATATTAAAAATGAAATTATAAAAATTATTTTTTAGTCTAATTTTTAAATTCTTTATGCGTTTATAAACTCCTGTTTGAAATTAAATATATTTCAAAAATACAAAAATTATTCTAAATCTATTCACTCCAACCGCCAAAAAACCATAGTTAAGGAGAAATTACTCATTAACATCTTTATAATATTCATTTTTTAATTTATTCCAATATTCTTTATCTTCATTAGTAATTTCTCTGATTACTCGACAAGGGTTTCCTGCTGCTACAACTCCATCAGGAATATCTTTAGTAACCACAGAACCTGAGCCAATCACTGTATTGCTACCAATTGTTACTCCGGGGTTAATTACTGTATTACCACCAACCCACACATCATCTCCAATAGTAACCGGTTCGCCAAATTCTAACATTTCATTTCTCACCTCAGCAGAGATAGGGTGCCCAGCCGTATATATATTAACTCGCGGGCCAAAAAACACATTGTTCCCTATTTTCACTTCTGCTACATCAATTATAATACAATCATAATTAGCGTAGAAATTATTTCCCACTTCAATATTCGACCCGTAGTCACAATTAAACGGCGGTTCTATGTATATTTTTTCACCAGTAGCAGCGAATAATTCTTTTAATAGCTTTTCCCGATGCTCTTTTTCTTCTTCGGTAGTATTATTAAATAATCTAGTTAGTTTTTTAGCTTGCTGATTATCTTTGTTTAATTCTTCTCCCTGTGCTTTATATAGTTTCCCAGCTAACATTCTCTCTTTTTCAGTCATTTCGTATTCCTCCCGTAATTATTAGATATAATATGCTATCACACTATCTTATTTTTAACAATTTTGCTCTTTATAATTTACTTTGTCTTTTTTCTTCTAACAGTTTTCTCCACTGCTTTAAGCTATCAATTTTTAGTTCATCTAAACTATCAGCTTTCTGCAACAGCAAATAATTAGTATAGATATGACTACCAACTAGACCGTAATCAGCTGGATTTACTGCTTGGTCTAACTCCTGCCATTCTGATAGTTCGAAATAATAATAATCTTCGTTACTATTATTATGAGTTAATGGAACAGGAATATCTTTTCTCTTCATTATTTCATAATCTTTAATTTCTGCATAATAATTAACTCCGGCTTCTTCTGAAAACTTCTTTTTACTCTGATATAAAGCTATATATTCTAAAGGATGGTCGACAAAATCTGCTCTTTTTACAGGAATATAGTAGAAGTTTTGCTCCTGCATAATTTCAAATTGCTTCTGACTTCTTATTGATCCGACTAGTACATTTTGCTCAAAATCTAACTTAGTCTGATACTCCTCTTCTCCTTGCGGTAATACATTACGTTCGAAGTTGCTTAATGAAGTTTCATTAACTAATTTTTCTAAAAAATCAGCTACTAATTCAATATTTCCCGGTAAGAAAGGAAAGGCGCCTACATTTACTTCTTCAATACTTTTATAGAAATGATGTTCTTTAAACTCTTGTTCATTATTATAAGGAAATAATACATAAGCTCCGACAACCGTTCTTTTTGCTCCATTAGACTCTCTAGCCAAAATAGCATCACGATAGCGATGCATTGTATTAATTGTACCTTCCTCTGGGCCAGGGCTTTGATACTGTCTGCTATAACTACTATCTGCTTCAGCAGGATTAAGCCGATATTTAGCATCAAAGACAAACTTATAATCAACTGCACTATCTTCCTTACTTAAACTTAGTATATTATCTGGTTTTTGTCCTGTAGTGACACTTGCACCTGCCTTAGCATTATATGTTAAAGTAAATTTTTCTTTTGTCTGCGGGTGTTCGTATTTAACTTGAGCTGTTTTGCCTTTTCTCAATGTAACAGAAATCCCTGAATAATCAATATCAATTAATGTACTCTCCAACAAATTATATCTTTTTCTTAAAATCTGATTTAACTTTAAGAAGCACCAATACTCATATAATTTCCACGTTTCTTTCATGGACAGATTGAACAAACCATCACTTAAAGATAATCCTTTTCTTAACATCAGAAAATATTTATATAGTTCACGATAGCCAGGTGCTAACTGCAGCACTAAGGATAAAGAGTTTAACTTTTGTAAGTTACTAACTTCCTGCAAAAATGTATGATCACTCATATAATCCAACTCTTGTCCTAGGTCTTCAATTCGAGCAAGTAGTTCTGGATCTGCATCTTGACCGTGAATTTCCTGATATTCTTCTTTAAAATCAAATAATCTCTTCTTTAATTCAAAAATAACCCACTTAACAAACTTATTCTCAAAAGTATTATAACTGATGTCTTTCTCCATATCCAAACATTTAGTCGGGCGTCCTGTAGCTTGATCATAATGCTGAGGATTCTTTTTTAACCATTTAATACTCTGCTGATTAATCTTTCTCACTCGAGCAGCCGGTTTCACTTTCCGATTAGCTTCTAAACGATGGTGAGGCGCTTGTTCTATCCGACGAAAAGCTTGTTTAAATTTATTAAAGATATTATCTAAAATCGTAAAAAACTCACTATGACTAACATTTTCAGCCTGCTGAGGACTTAAATTGTTAAAGGCCCGCCGCAAAAAATCATAAGCTAAATTATAGACTTCTTGATTAACTTCCTGCAATAATTGTTCATAATCTGTTTTATAATCTAATTTGGAAGGATAGACTTCTAGCTGTAGATTGAATAGCGGCTCGCCTTCTTCCCTAATCTCTAATTTAGAAAAACCGACATCTGTTCTGAAATTGATGGTTCCTGTTAAAATATTTTGGTTACTACTTAACGGAGTGACTGCTTCTCTTAACTGCTGATTGCTGTGATAGAATTCTAAGTTAGTATTTTTTGAAGCTGTAATGATTATCTCATAATCCTGCCATTCAAAGAACAAAGGCTGTAGTTGGGCCAAATTACCTGTCCCGGCAACTAAATTTTCTTCTGCAGGCGCGAAATAAGACCACTCTTCAACTTTACAATCTAGCGGCATGATTTCTATTCTTGAAGATTGCTCTTGCTCATTATGTATTTGCTCCCACTGCGGATGATAGGGCTTCCCTTTGATTGTGAGATCAAATTTAGTTGTTTTAATTGTTACTAACTCTCTTACATCAGACATTAAAAACCCCTCTCCCTACAGCCAATAAGCTGTAAATCCATCTTCTTCAAAACGCTTAATCATATAGGCTATCTTGTGGGCTGATTGCGGATAAGGGCCAACCGCTCCCTCGTTGACCAACTCTAATGCTTCTCCTGCTACACGACGATTATCTGCTGTTAAATCCGCACCACTACTTAGATTAAATAATTCAATTAATACTTCCTTAATCATATTAGAACTGCCTTGAATTCGCGGCAATATCTTTTGCTGTAGTTGATAATCGATAGCTTGATCAAAATCAAGTAACTGATAGCGTTGGTTATAAATCAAATAAAAACAAACCTCATCCCTCACACGGTAACCAACATGGAGGTTATCTAGCTTTAAAATTTGATTTATCTCTTGGAGACGATCTACAACTTGATTGATAAGTTCTCTTTTTTCTTCTGAACAATCTTTTAAAGTTAAATAGTCAGGTGCTAAAAAGTCATTTTGAATATCAGTTAAGGTTTCACCTTGCTTAGCAGTTAAATTAAATTTGCTTAGTTCAACTTCAGAAAATTCAATTGTATTAGCTCGATCTAAAACTTTTTTGCTAAAAGGATGTGTAGTTTCGTCCATATTAACTGTTCCAATTAAATAGAGATTATCAGGGATTCTTAATCCAGCATATTGTTTTTTATCATTTTCATTAGTAAAGTAATCTTCTTCTAACAATACTGCTGACTTAATTCCATCCACCATTTGTTTTCTAGTTTCAATTGTACTCAACAAGTCACTAAAATAATACTCAACACGGGCCAAGTTCATCTCATCAAGACAGACAAAGTGCGGATAGCTAGGATTTTGATTGGCTTGCTTAATGATATCAATTATGGCCCCAGGTCTGAAGTTGCCGTCTAAGTCTTTATACCCTAATAAGTCAGAAGGATCACTCCAATCAGGCCGCACAGGAATAATTTGAAAGCGATTATTCTCTGGCGTACAGCCAATTGCTTCGGCAAATAATTGGGCTAATTTAGTCTTCCCAGTACCAGAAATACCTGCTAAAAGAACAAACGGTTTTGTTTTCAGAGATAGATAGAAATTTTCAATTAAACCTTGCGGATAATTAAATCCTTTTGCAGCAATATACTCTTTTACTTGCTCTACAATTTCTGTAGTAGAAAGTTCAACTTCTTCTTCTCCTGTTAACTGTTGTTTATATTGTTGATAGATATCAACTAATTCCATTAAATCTTCTTCTAACACTTCTTCACTTGCTAAATCATCTGCTTGATATTCTAAATAAGCAATAGTAGAAGTCTCATAATCTGAACCAATTCCACTATCAGTTAATTCTAATTCATTATCTACTGTTAAGTCTTTTAAATCTAATTCTTCTCTTAGTTGAGCTCGAGCTTGGAGTTGTTCTTCAGTACTTGTGTTAGTTACTCCTTGATTTAAAGTAAGATAGACGCGGCTCATATCTTCCGCAAAGAGATAAACAACATAAACTCCTTCCCGAGTGGTAGTAGTGATATCTTGGTCCATAATTGCTAGCCACGGGACCTTGGCCCAATTACCTTGTCCAATCGAGCCTCTGACTTCATAGTTATCTTCTAACGAATAAGACTGTAATTTTTCTGTTATGATTTCTGGTAATTTATGACGCAATAAATCACCTAGTTCATGTTGCTTAAATTGTTCATTCATTCTGGCTTGATAATATTCATCTAGTACTTTAGCTAAATTATTTCTCAATTGCCCACCAATAGTATCTAACTCTACTATAAATTTTTGTTCTTCATCACTAGTATAAATCTTCAGGAATTCTTTTTTATCCTCTGGTAATTTAACTTGCGGTCTTTCTTCGCCGTTTTCAATCTTTCTTTTCCGTTCTTCAATTATGTATTGCTGACTGAATTTAAATTTTTCTGCTAATAAATCTTTTAATTGCTGGTTATTATCATATCTAAGTTGTAAAGTTTCGCTTTTTGAAGTACGATCTATGTTTTTTAGGCTGGCTTCATACTCTTGGTCCTCAATTACTAAAGTAATCGTTTGGCTTTCTCCAATGTTTAAACGGCGACCATTAGCTCTATAGAACTTATTGTGTAATTCAACTGGTATTGTTAGACCCCATTCAAACATAGACCAATTAATTTCTTTCTCTAGGAGTTTCTCGCGATTATTTTGCTTGCGATATTTTTCTAGGTCTATTATTTCAAATCCTCGCTTACGAATAAAACTATTAGCTTCTTTTCCGCCGCTAAAATAAGGTCGATCCAATCCTGCTTCTTGGGCTGCAATGCGAATTATTTCTTTGACGGGATATAATTTATCTTTATATGTAATGGCATATTTATGATTGCGGTTATTTATCAAATTGGCCCATTGTTCTTTTGGTCTGTAATCACGGTCAAATATTTCAAATGCTTTAGTTATGTATTTGCTATCAAAATCAGGAATTGCCATAGATGTACCTCCTTGCTTATTTAATTAACTTTAATCTGGATAATTAAAACCATCTAATCAGATTATTATTTATCCCTTTTTACTATCTTACTCCAAATTTCATCAAAACTATAATATGTTTGATATGAATTATTCTGCTTTTTAGTTCTTTTAGGAGTATCAAAAGGCAATTTGTCTCCTAAAATAAAAACTTGACCACTTTTAAACTCTTCATCCTCATACCATTTTTCTACTTTTTCTTTTATTTCTTTATTTTCTATTTCGTTTACCGTATTTTTATCTACTGCAAAAGTATCTATAATCGGATAAAGTTCTTCAAAAACTCCAACTGCAACATCAGTATTGAAAAAATCTGAATCTTTTTTACTCTTTGTTAAAGGAATTCTAGGCATTAAATACAAACTCTTTTTTATAGTTCTATCATATTGACAGCAGTAAATATTCAATTCCCTTATCTTATCAATTGTCTTTCCAGCTGGGGGACTAAATATTTCTTTTTTAAAAAATTGCATCATTTCTCCCTCCAATAAATGTTTATAAAACATATTAATATATTCGTCTTTTTCTTTATATCTTTCTAAAAGGTTGAAAATTTCCTTCCATGTTATAGAAATCAAATCAATATCTCTTCTTTTCCGATATATTTCTTCAATATTAGTAAGAAAAATCCCTATTTTACGATTGAAATTAGATACATCCGAATAATGATCTTCTGATAAATATTCTAATAATTGATCTTCTACTTTAGATAAATTTTTTAAACTTAATTTAGGATTTTTAGCTTCTATTACAATCAAAGAATTATTCATTTTTTCTGGATTAAGCTTTAATGTTATATCCCTTCTTATTTTTTGTTTACTAAAATTAGGATATTGCTCAGATAAAACTTTTAATATTTCAACTTGTCCTATTTTATTTAGCCCTCGTTCTTTTAATTTTTTATTTATTAATTTTAAAAAACCGTTACAAAACTTTTTTGATTTATAAATCAAAAAAGATAACCCCTTAGTTAAAGCAGGTTCCTTATAACCTATAATGCTAAATATATTATGTGATAAACTCTTAGGAGGTATCTCTGAAGAATATAACTTAAAATATTTTTCCATTTATTATTCCTCCTATTGTGATATTTTATTAGTAAAACACATTACTTCTAGATAAGCGGACTTTAAGCCTTCTATAAATTATTATTCTTTATTTTACTATATTCCCAAAACAAAGCAACTATTGTTGAAGGAGTAATTTGAGATCCGTAACCAGATTGACTAAAATGAATACCTATTTTATCTCTTGCCCA
Source organism: Halanaerobacter jeridensis (assembly GCF_016908315.1). Classification (GTDB taxonomy): domain Bacteria; phylum Bacillota; class Halanaerobiia; order Halobacteroidales; family Halobacteroidaceae; genus Halanaerobacter; species Halanaerobacter jeridensis. Next base: position 7,085 of record NZ_JAFBDQ010000003.1, read on the forward strand.
TTCTTTAAAATCTTTAGATATTAACATATCACTCAATTCCTCTATTTCCTTTGGAGTTTTTTCATCAAATCCAAAAGTTTTACATTCTTCTTCTATACTTTTAAACATTCTGCCTGTCCAACTTTGATTTTCGACCCACTTAAAAAAGGCCTCACGAGATGTTGTATCAGGTGCTCTGTCATGACATTCTATGCACATTAAAAATAAATTTGATGGTTCATCTTCACCGCCCAAGGATTTAGGAATAATATGACAACGTTGTAATGGAACCTTATTCCAAGCTTTTCTAATCTCTTCCCATGGTGCATTCGGGTCTTCTACATCATATTTTGTATCCCACCAATGTCCACAAGCCCAACAACTAGGTTCTCCCCAATCAAAACCTCTTTCATCTAACCAGTCTTTCCAATATTCAAAAATATCTGCTTTACTTTGCATGGTAATATTTATATCCTCCTTTTAACAATCGTATTAGCTTATCCTAATTTCATCTAACCCCATATTAACCGAAGTACCCTAATCCATTTAAATCCTTTTAATTATTTTTTTCAGGTGCTCTTATTTTATATCCTTTTTCTTCTAAAACATTACAAAATTCTTCACCTGTAAACCACTGGGGGGTTTTTCTTTCATTTGATACTTCCCATCCTTTTCTATCTTTGATTTCACCTATATCCATATTTCTTAATTTTTCTAATCCTCCTCTCATACCAATACAAATATTACTCTTTTCATCTTTAGAAACTAAATATAATAAATCAGTAAAAAAGGGTTTGCCTTCCCAATGAATTCCCGACAAATTATTATCTTTTGGATTAATTGCCCAATTGCAAATAGTTTTAAATTCTTTTAAACTAAGATATTGCCAACTTTCTTTAGTATCAGAAACATTTAAATATTCAGAAGTAAAATCTGAATTTTCCCACGCTTTTCTTATTAAACCAGCCTTACCATGCTGAACTCCAATATATATTTCTTTATTACTCTTTAAAATATTTTTTACTTTCATTTTTTCATGAACATTTTTCTCAACAACTTTATCATACGGATAACCATTAAAATCATTTAAGCAAAAATTTATAAATGATTTTAATGACTGATTTAGGTCATATGTAATAGGGTCTATTTCACCACTTCTAGACTGATTCAAAATTTCTCTAAATATTGATACTATAGAAATGGTTTCATCATCTTCAGGAGGTTGCCAATAAACAACAGATGAATAATCTCCTTCACCAAGTTTGAAATCTAATTCATTTTCATAAAATTCTCCTGAACTCCATACTCCTTCTGATGAAATAGCAGGGACTAAATATAAAATTAATATATTGTGTTCTTCAATATCCTTCTTTTCTAAAGTTTCTTTAAACCCTAAATATTGTTCATAAACTTGACCATCAGTACATGAACTAGAATTTATTTTGTTTTCAATTATTATATACCATTTATTAATACTTAAAACTATATCAATATAACCAATACCACCTTGCTTATTATATTTATACTCCAATTCTAAATTAAAATTATTATTTTTAGATTCATCAAACAAATCAGTTCTGAAATCATTTTGTAATTCATCAACCAAATCAGATAACTCAGGTAAATTTTGTACTTCTCTTATTTTCTTTACAATCATTTTTAATAAAACAAATCCAAGTCCATGATCCATCTTTGGGGATAATAAATATGCAAAATAAGCTGAAACAAATTCTTCTCTAAGGCTATTTTTCCCAGATGCTAATACTTTAAATATATTCATTTGTTCACCTCTGTTTGATTTATTAATATATTACCACAAGGGTATTTGAGCTAACCCATGTTAAGCGATGTTGATTTTATTTACTTAATTATCATTAATAATCTCTACATACTCTGCCTTTATTCCTTTTTTAGAATAATTAATAAAAAAATCTACTTTGCTCCCTTCTTCTAATGAATCTAAATCTTTCACTTCTGAAAAATGAAAGAATATGTCCCCTTTTTTATCGTTTTTTATAAATCCATATCCTTTATCGTCATTAATAAATTTAATAGTTCCGGGAGTTTTATTATATAATCTTAATTCAAGCATTAATGAATTTATTTTTCTCTTAGCTTCATAGTAATCTATATTAAAAAATTCTCTATCAGTTCTTATTCTATATTCTTCTAATTTTTTGAATATTTCTTTTTCAGCATAAGCAGGATTTTTTACTTTAAATACCTCTCTTGGCGAAAAAGGTCGTAAAATTCCTGTAGCAGAATTTATTTCTTTTACTCTTTTAACAACATTTCTTTCTGTCATCCCTATTTTTAGAACGTCTTTTTCATTTCTTCTTGACAAAATATAAATATATCCCAAATCATCAACCGACCATTCTTCAATGCCAAGAAAAATTTCACATATTTTTTTTGCATAACTATTTCTTAAAAATTTTATATTGTCATCAACCACTTCTTTATCTTCTTCAATCAATCCATTTCTCAATTCAGATAAGGCTTGGGGAAGGGGATATAAGTACCTTAAATCTGGTTCTCCAAACAATTCATAAACTGTAAACCAATCCCACTGATCTTGTCTAAGACATCGATTTATCATACCTTTAAATTCGCTTATATTTCCCAAAATATTTTCATCTGTTTTCTCATTTTGTATTAAATTATAAACAGAAGTTACCGCATTATTATATTTCTTTTTTGTCTTATCTTTTAATGGAGCCATTCCAAATCCCCATTTGTTATGAATCTTTTTCATTTTATCTCCTCCTCGAAAAATATAATAAAACTCACTTGAATTCACATAACGATAAACAAAAATAAACCAATATCGTCTAAAGTCCCGATGATTCGCTACGTCTGGAAAATGTGCACTGAAACTTTCATCCCCATAAGTTTCACAAGTCAGCTCCAGTCTCTGTTTATACACAACTACCAGATGTCACTAATCCTGTGTTTAGTTCACTCAAAAACCTTCAACAACTTCAATCTATCCTCAAAACCACCTCGTTCATACTTCTTCTCCTCACGAATCCTTTCTATCTCCTCAAAATCAACATCATCCAAATCAACAATAGCCCTCATAACCTCCAAAACATCAGCCAATTCCTCTATTTCTTCCGACTCTATATATTCTTCAACTTCTTCCACTAATTTATCCTGTAAATACTTCTTATACTCTTCCTCATCCATTACCTCTACTTCATATTCTTTACCGTCTGCTGCAATAATTTCTGGTATCTTATCGCGGATTAATTTATCATATTTTTTCATTGTTATTCCTCCTTGAATCTGCGGCTAAAGTATTTTCTACTTCTATACTCTAAAATATCTTTAACATGATTTGCTAGATTATTATCCACATAAGGAATTAATTCTTTACTCAATCTAAGTTCTTGATTAACTTCATCATAGATGAAATACTTACTCTCTCTACCTTTCGTTAAATAATGAACTGGATTTTCTAAGGCTAACTTAACAAACTTCTTTTTAGACCAGTCTTGCCATCCTTCATGCTTTTTATTATTTAAATCTTTTTGATGAATTTGATTGTTAAGATAATAATTCATAAATTTTTCTCCAACTTGGTCAATACTTACTTTCACTTGGAGTTCTTCTCCTGTTAATAAAGCTAATAGTACAGGGATTTTATACGACTTACTCATACTAGTTCTTTCTAATCTATATAAGAATTTTTCAGAGATAGTATCTAGCCATTTTTCTTCTTGCTCATTCAACTCATTAATACTTGCTAAAAATCTTAGATAACCTTTTTGTCCTTGATAAGTGCGGTTTAAGTATTCTTTTGTTTGAATATCAATTCCTTCTTGAACATCTACTCGTAATGGTCGATATCCTAAATATTTTTTCAAGCGATAGTATTCTTCTTCCATCTTATCGCGGAAAGAATCATACTGCTGCATTTCTTGAAACAAATCAATCACCTTAAAATCAAGTGAGACTTGACATCCTGTTGGATACTCAAAATCATTAATTTTATCTAAGTCCTGTTTATCTTTCTCCATAGGATTTTCTCCTGCTAATAAAAAAGGTACATAATGAGCTCGTTTATAATTTCCTATAAAGTCTAAAACAGTTAAGTATTCTTTTTCTTTATACTTTCTTAAACCTCGCCCTAACTGCTGTAAAAATACTACATAAGATTCAGTCGGTCTTAGAAATAGAACCGTATCTAAGGCCGGAATATCAACGCCTTCATTAAAGATATCCACTGCAAAAATAATATCAATTTCTCCTGCCTCTAGTTTTGCTACTGCTTCTTGTCTTTCCATATCATACTCTTCTTGCCCGGCAGAACTATGAACTGCTACTGCGCGAATATTATTTTCGTTAAAGTGATCAGCCATATAACGAGCATGATCAATGGACGCACAAAAGCCTAATGCTTTATCTCCTGCTAAATGATGATAGTTTTTTAAAATTAGATTAGCTCGTTTATGAGTTGATAATTTTTTCTCTAAATCTTTAATATTATAAGAGCCATTAGAATAATCAACTTCATCATAATCCACTTCAACATCATAAACACCGTGGTATTTAAATGGTACTAATAGATCTCGATTGATAGCATTTTTTAAGTTTAGTTCATATATCACATTATCATTGCATAATTCATAAATATCACGATTATCCATCCGATAAGGGGTAGCAGTTAAACCGAGTAGAAATTCGGGTTGGAAGTACTCTAAGACTTTCAAATAACTATCTGCTCCAGCGTGGTGAAACTCATCTACTACTATGTAGTCAAACTCTTCCGGGCCAAGCTCCCCCGCGCCCAAATACTCTTCTTTTCGCAACGTCTGCACACTAGCTAACACCAAATCTCCACTCGTATCCTTCTCATCACCAGTAAAGAAGCTCACTTCCAAATCAGGTGCAATACTTTTATATGTCTCCTTAGTCTGACGCAGTATTTCCTCCCGATGGGCTACAAACAAAACTTTATCAAAATCTATTGAATCAAAGGCAGCCAAATAAGTCTTTCCTACTCCAGTAGCTGCAATGACTAATCCTTTTTCAATTCCTTCTTCTCTTGCTAATCGCAATTCATGTAAGGCTTCAATTTGAGCGCCTCTCGGTTCTGGTTTATCATCTGTTGCAGCATCTTCTTCAACCATCTGCACACTTGGTTTACTCCACTGACTAGCATATTTTCTTAACTGCTGCTGATCAATTACAGTTGTTTCTTCGGCAAAAATTCGATCAAATTCCTGTTCAAATCTTCCATAGGAAACACCATCAGTTTCTTCTGCCATCCGATAATTCCATTCTACTCCATCAGTCAATGCACTTGAAGAAATATTAGACGAACCAATAAATAAAACTTTTTCCTTCTCCTTTTTTAAAAAATAGGCCTTCGGATGAAAAGAAACAGCATCTTGATCATAAAACCTTAAATCTACCATCTCCCCCAACTTATCTTTTAATAAATAAAGGGCTGATGGTTCAGTTATATTTAAATACTTCCCAGCAATTATTTTTATATCAGCACCTTTTAAGGCTTGTTTCTTTAACTCATCAACAATCAATTTAACTCCAGATTCTTTAAGAAAAGCAACAATTATTTTAATTTCTTGAGCTTGTGGGATCTCTTTTTTAAATTGACTGTATAAATTCTCTTCTCCTCCAGTCAGTGCATTCACTATTTAAACCTCCTGATAAAATCATAATGCCAATAACACTTGCTATATTAATAATATTCAACTGCTAACTATTAAGAACATCCATTATTATATTTTCTATAATTTCTACTATATTCCTTTAAATAAATGATAATTTAACAAAATAAAATATATTTTGCTATAATCACCTTTCTTAACAAAGAAAAACCAAGCTACACTAGGATTTAATCTAGTTCAGCTTGGTTTTAATTTAAAAAATATCTTATTTTTATGAAATTTTAATTCTACCTTGATCTATACTTTAAATTTATTCACTATCTCTTGTAATTCCTGGGCCATCACCGATAATTCTTGCGAAGACTCAGTTACTTCATCAGACATCTGTTCGATTCCTTCTGAAGCCTCTTTTATTTCCTCGCTATTTTGGGCCAAATCCTGAGTCGAAGATGCAGTCTGTTCAATTTGAGCTGATGTTTCTTCCGTTGCCTCTTCAATCTCTGCAAATACTTGACCAGTTTCTTGCACAATCTCTTGTCCATTTTCTGCCTTGTTTTTAACCTCTTTAATTGCTTCTATTCCTGCATCAGATTTTTCTTGGGTTTTATTAATTAAATTAGCTATTTTATCAGTAGCATCTGCAGTATCTTCAGCTAAATCTCTAATTTCTTCTGCTACTACAGCAAAACCCTGTCCATGTTCACCTGCCCGGGCTGCTTCTATTGCTGCATTTAGAGCTAAGAGATTAGTCTGTTCAGCAATATTAGTGATCATTTCTACAATTTGACCAATCTCTTCTGAAGTATTATCTAAATCATTAATAATTGTTACCGTTTCATCTACTGCCTGATTAATCTCTTTCATATTATTCATAGTCTGCTCTATCTTTTTTCGTCCTACTTCAGTTTGTGAATTAGATTCTTGAGCAAAACTAGTTACCTCTTGGGCACTAGCAGAAATCTGTTGGATACTTGCCGACATATTTTCAATCAAATTATTAGTAGTCTCTATAGTAGCATTACCCTCTTCTGATGAAGCAGCTAATTCTTCACTATAAGCTGATAAGTTTTCTGTAGTATCAAGTATATTTTCCACTATATCATGTAAGTTAGTAATCATTGTATTTAAAGCAGACTGAATTTGTCCAATTTCATCTTCTTTAACATTATCTACTTTTCTATCTAAATCGCCTTGGGCTACTTTAGAAATTAATTCTACTAATTCATTAATTGGATTTAATAGATACTTTTTATTAACAAAATAGACTGCCGTACCTACTATAATTAAGACCAATAAACTCATACCAAAAATTATTAACTGCAATTCATTTTTTACTGCATAAGCTTCTTGAGACTCTATTTGAGCAAAAATAGTCCCATTAATTCTATCTACTGATACATAAGAAGCTAGCTTGTTTTTTTGAGTATCAATATCTTGATATTCAATCGAACCTTTCTCTTTTTCCAATACAGATTCAAAATCTAAATCTTGGTTAATATTATAGCTTTCTTTAACTAAGCTAGAATCAGGATGAGCAATAATCTCACCTTTATTATTTGTCATATAAGCATAGCCAGTTTTACCAATCTTTCGACTAGCCACAGCTTGACTTAATTTTTCTAAAGAAACATCTCCTGCCAAAACCCCAATTAGTTGACCCTGGATATCTTCTACTGGAATAGCAGTAGTTATAATTGAATCTCCACTACCTGCATCTGTGAAAACATCAGTCCAAATCAAACCATCCTCTTGCATAGCCTTTTGATACCATGGTCTTGTCGTAGGATCGAAATCTGAACCTAAATCCGCTTGAGGATAAATAATCATTTCTCCTTCAGTAGTAGCCAAATATACATATTTAAAATGTGGATTCTCTTCTTTAACTTTTCTAACCATTTCTAGAACATCCTGTTTATTTTCACTCTTGATTTTATCAAATCTAGACGTTAGCTTAATTACTCCCTCTGTCTGATTTAAAAAATCATTTGCATTCTGTTGTAATGAACTAGCTATTTCTAGATTTTTTTCTTCAACTTGATTAGTAATTTCTTTAGAAACTAAATTATTAACTACCAATCCTAAAATTAGCATAAAAATAATTAAAATAAGAATTATACTCCCATTGACCTTAACTAATAGGCTTTTGTACCACTTTACTTCATCTTCCATTTGATTCACTCCTTACTTAATTATAAATTTATAAACTTTTTAAAGGTGCTTATATTATACTTTTCTATACTAATCAACAACTTCCCTGCAATAATTTTCGACAAAAAATATAATACCCCCCAGCTAACAGGAAAGGCTCCTATTAGCTGGGGGGTATTATTACTTTAACCTATATCTAAATCTAAACTTCAAATTGATTAACTATTTCCTCTAATTCTTCACCCATCTCTGCTAATTCCAGTGACGAATCAGTAATTTCATCAGTCATACTCACAATCTCACCTGAATTAGTCATCAACTCATCACTACTTTCTGCTAATTCCTGCGTCGCATTAGCAGTCTCTTCTATCTGCTCTGTAGTCTGTTGACTAGTATTAGCAATTTTTCTAAAGATTTCAGTTGTTTTCTTCGCATTTTCTTGTCCTTCTTCTGCTTTCTTTTGTACTTCATTAATTGCTTCTAATCCTTCATCAGTTTCTTCTTGTATCTCGTCAACTAAATTATAAATTTTAGTTGTAGCTTGATTAGTTTCTTCAGCTAAATCTCTAATTTCCTCTGCTACTACTGCAAAACCTTGACCATGCTCTCCTGCTCTCGCTGCTTCTATAGCAGCATTTAATGCTAAGAGATTTGTCTGTTCAGCTATATCAGTAATTAATTCCACAATTTCTCCAATTTCTTCTGATTTATTATCTAAATCAGTAATCACTTTAACTGTTTCTCCTACAGTCTCATTAATTTCACGAATACTAGCAACTGTATCTTGAATATTATCAGTCCCTAAATCAGTTTGCGAACTCGCTTCTTCAGCAAAACTAGTCACTTCTTCACTACTAGCAGAAATCTCTTCAATTCCAGAAGAAATAGTTTCTATTAATTCATTCGTTTTTTCTACTGTAGCATTACCTTCTTCAGCTGAAGCGGATAATTCTTCACTATAAGCAGATACTTCTTCAATAGTATCCATTAATTTCTCTATTATGTTTGATAATTGTCCATTCATTTCATTCACTTGTCTCTGTAACTGACCAATCTCATCTTTACGCTCTACCTCTATGTTTTCTACATCCAAATTACCTTTTTTAACCTCATTAATTCTTCTAATTACCCTTTTTAAAGGATTGATAATCAACTTACGATTAATAACTGTTAAAACTCCTATTAAAGTAATAGTATTAACTACAGATGATATTAAAGTCCGCCAATTACCCATTCGCCCACCATGTAATAAATAATTACTAATTACAAAATTAATCCCACTAGCTAATATTGTAGATACAAAAATGGAAGCTACAACCGCAATCATAAACTTCAGATTCAAATTTAACTTAATCTTTTGCTGCATATCATTAACTTGCTCTCCTGCACTTTGGCTCATTTTATCCCCTCCTATAATAGTTATTATTGTTAATAATTTAATTCGTTATTTTTTTATTTATTCCTTCATTTAAGTAAAAAAATTATGTAAAATTCGACAATTTTCTAAAAATTAAACTTTTTAAAGCAAAAAAATAATATCCTAAATATATTTAGGATGTTAAACTAATCATTATTTTCTCTTTTATCTAAAATTCATTATTTAAACTTCAAACTTTTCAGTTAGTGCTCCTAATTCTTCTGCCATTTGTGCTAGTTCCTGAGAAGAATTAGTAATTTCAATAGAAATAGTTTGCACATCTTCAGTACTTACCTTGACTTCCTCTCCTTTTTCAGCTAATTGCTGTGTTGCATTAGCAGTTTGTTCAATTTGTCTAGCAGTCTGTTTACTGGATTGTTGAATTTCTGCAAAAAGTTCTTTAGTTTCAGTTACTACCTGCTCTCCTTTATCAGCTTTTTTGATTAACATTTTGAATTTCTCTTGCTCATATAATTCACCCTCTACTGCATAATTTTTTAGACCACTGCTCCTCATCTTTATTTCTAATAGCAGTTATAAGGTGTTTCTTTTTTAAATTTTTACTATAATCTTTCCATAATTCAAATCCTATTTTGATACTAGTTTGCTCTCGATTATTATAATTTTCTGAGCAAAATAAAATAAAAATAAATTGCAGAATTCACTTTAAAATTATATAATATAGATAAGGTAGGTGATATTTATGAGCATTAATACAGTTAGATCTCAGCCCACACCATCTTGGGCCAAAAATATAAATAATAATCAAGCTCAAAAAAATAATGAACAGCAGAAAAAAACTGCTAAGAGGCAAACTACTGGAAAGCAAAGAAAAGAAGAACAACAATCTCAAAATAGTACTCAACGTAGGCAATCAATCTCTAAAGAACAGCCTCAAAGTAATAAAATTGCTAATCAAGAAACAAAAACTAATAATTCGGATTCTAAATCAAAAGAGTTAGATATTAAAGAACAGCAGCAAGTTCAAAAACTAAGGCAACGTGATAGTGAAGTTCGACAACATGAATTAGCTCATAAAACTACCGGTGGACAATACGCTGGTAATATCACTTACACTTATCAAGAAGGACCAGATGGAAGGCGTTATGCTGTAGGTGGTTCAGTCGGTATGAATATTTCTGCTGAACCTGGTGAGCCTAAAAAGACAATTGAAAAGGCTGAACAAGTACGTAAAGCAGCTTTAGCACCAGCTCAACCTTCTGCTCAAGATTTAAAAGTTGCTGCTAAAGCAGCGCGGATGAAGATGGAAGCTAAAGCCAAATTAGAAAATCCCCAAGCCAACAAACAGCCAGGGGAAAATAATAAAAACCAAAATAATAAATTAAATGAACTATATAACAACCAACAATCACAACAAGAACAACAACAAAATATTTCATTAATCGCTTAAAAAGACTTCTCCCGCAGTGGAAGAAGTCTTTTTTAGTACATAATTTTCAATATGTAAAATAGTCAACTAATTTCTATCTTCCAAATCACTAATCACCTGTCCAATATTCTCATTTAAATCTACAATATCATCATTAACTTCCTCAATTTCTCCTACTATTTCATTCGATTCCGATGATAACTCTTTAACTTCATCAGCCACTACTGAAAAACCTTGGCCTTGCTCTCCTGCTCTTGCTGCCTCAATTGAAGCATTCAAAGCCAACATATTTAAATTATTAGTAATTTTTTCAATCTGATTTAATAAATCGCTAACCTTCTTTGAATCATCTTCAATAGCCGTATAAGCATCTTCTAAATGTTCGATAACTTTTGTTAGTAGGTTTCCTTCTAAACATTTATACTCATTAATCAAATTATAAATAAAGTACGAAGATTCTCCACTAATAATTTCAGCTTGCCGAGATTTATTCTCTCTTATCTGCTCTAACACCTCTTGTGAACCAGTTACTTCTAAAATTATATTAATACTACTATCCTGTACAGCTGTTTTTAAATCTGTAGTAGTAGGAATATCATTTTCTTTAGCTAATTGCATTCCTTCTGCCTCAGGATCAATGTCTACCATGTACTCTACTGCCACTGCTTCCATTTTCAAAAACATGTTCAGCAAATTACTTCCTATTTCCCCACCGCCAATTATACATACTTTCTCTTGACTACTCACATTATCATCTGCCATTTAGAAGCCCCCCTGTTTCTACTCTATTCTACATTTAATTACTTTCTAATTTTATTATATCGCACTTTTCTAAAAATTCAAAAATTAATATTATAAAACCTGAGCTTTTGTTTTCATTTGACAAAAACATTAATATTTATTACTTTAAACTTAAGAGGTGGTAATTATGAAAATAGCTGTTTTTAGTGACATTCACGGTAATTATACTGCCTGGAAAAAAGCATTCTCAATCATGCAGGCTAAAAATATCGATAAATATTTATGTGCCGGTGATTTAGTAGGATATGGTCCGCGGCCTAATGAAGTGATTAATCACATTAAAGAACAACAAGAGACGGGACTAGATATTACTATTGTCCCCGGTAATCATGATTATGGGGTGATTAATGAACAATCTCTAAAACGATTTAACTCTCATGCTAAACAAGCCATTCGTTGGACTAGAAAAGAACTAAATGCGACTAATAAACAGTTTTTAGAGGAATTACCTCTCAGCTGGTCGAACGAAGAAATTCTTTTGGCTCACGGTACACCTAATAATCCAATTTGGCAGTATTTAAAAGGCTGGAATGTTAATCATATATTTGCTGAATATGATTTTAAATACTGCTTTGTCGGTCATACACATTTATTACAGTCTTTTATAGCACCACTTGACTCTGCAGAGGCTAAAAAAACTGAACTAAGTACTAATCAAAGTTTAACTCTTGAATCTCAACAGCGTGTAGTTATCAATGACGGCTCTATTGGACAGCCGCGTGATCACAATCCACAGGGTAGTTTTATTATCCTGGATACTAGCAAAAATAAAATTGATGTTATCCGTTTCCAGTATAACATCAATCAGACACAGCAATTAATTTATGATTCTGATTTGCCTAATCTTGAGGGAGAACGACTAGCTGAGGGCCGATAAAATAATACTTGGCCCTGGCTATACTTTTTTAACTACTTAGATCACTATCTTTTTTTATGTTTTTAAGATATTCAAATAAACGATACATATCTTTGGGATTAGATATATTAGGAACGAGCAATTCGAGGATAGTAAATTTATTATCTATGTCCTTAATAGAGTGCAAAATCCTATAGACTTGATTAACAGTAAAATTTTTCTGAAGAGAAGTCATGAGTAAGACATTCTTCTGTTTAGCAAAGGAGTTATTAGTCATTAAAACTTCTAATAGTTTATTAAACTGGGTTCGGGACAAAGTATCTTTACGTTCATTAGTTTCAAATCCTTCTTGTTCCATAATCTGATCGACTAATTCTCCAATTTCATCTATCATGACCACAGCTTCTCTTCTCTCTTGTGAAGACAGTTCAGAAAGATACTCCTCTTCAATTTCATCAAGTTTTTGGACTATTTTATCTTTCAAAATATCACCCTCTTTAAAATTTTAAATCCCGCTGGGCTTCACTTATATTTTCAAACCGCCTAATAACTTCACCAATTCATATTTACTAAGTAATAATTGATGCTGCTCTTCCTGTAAAGACAACTCTGCTTTTTTTAAATCTAATTGCTGATCCTGATATTCTAAAGCACTAATTTCATCTGCAGCCATTTCTTTTTCACTTTCTTCTAAATCTAAAACGCTTTCTTCTAATCTCAGCTCTTTTTCTGTTACTTGCAATTGATTAACTGTAATTTCTCCTACTAAATCCTCAATCTCAGCTTGTAATTCTCTAATATATTCTGTCTTTTCTGCCTCAAGTGCTGCCAATTCGTCTGCTAACTCTTCTCGTACAAGTTCATCTTGCTTATGATTAAATAATTTATGAGTTAGATTAAGTGCTACCTGCCATTTATCCGTTCCACCCTCATAATTAGCATTTAAATCTAATTGTGGTTTTTGCTCTTGCTGCAGTTCTTCTTGTTCTTGCTGTAATTGCTTCCTTTCTAATTGTTGAATCAATAATTCCTTGCTATTAGCCTTAGCCTGAGCTAATAACTGCTGACTATTATCCAAATTCGGTAGTACTTCTTCTAATTCAGCCAACCAATGTAAATTACATTCTTTAGTAATCGAAACTTCTAATTGCTGTTCATTCTCTAATCCTAAATTATCTTTCAATATTCTAAGAGACTTTTGATAATCGTTTCTAACTTCTTCGACATCTTGCTGAGCTTCATTAATATCTATTTTAGCTTGTAGGACTTTCTTACGCTTGCTATATCCATCCTTTTCTTCTTCCTTTATCATTTCTAATATTTTTTCAGCTAACTCTAATTCTTCACTGCTGATCTTTTCCTCTAGTTTTAATTCTATTAATTCTAAATAATCTGCTAAGTAATCTAATAATAGTTTCCTTTTTAACTGCTGCAATTCAGCCCTCTCAGCTTGCAATCTTAACTGCAAATTTTGTTCTTCTTTTTTATTTTCTGCTTCTAAGGCTGGATAAAGAGGCTGCTCAAGTTCAATACTAAAGTCAATACTCTCATCACTAAGTCCAGTTTCCCATAATTCTTTTTCTTTTAATGACACTTCCGGGTTTATCTTTAACCCTTGATTAAACTCTCGCTCCCCTTTTAGAGTAGCAAAGTTCTTCTGAGCTGTAGTACGAGTATTATCACTAACAGTCCGCCCCTCTAAAGCAGCCTCCCACTGCCAATCATTTTCTGCTTCCATTTCTTCTATTCTACGTTTCAAATTATTTATTTTTCTTTTCTGTTTCATAATTCTAGAATTTTTTTCAAGGCCTTGCTGCACAGCCTCAGCAAATGTTAACTTCATTGCTATCTCCTTCCTTTTACTAAGTAGATAATATCTACATTGCTTTTATTTCTACACTTATAAAAATATTCCTTGCTGTCGTATAATTATTTTAAAATTATTCTTGTTCAGTACTTTCTTTTTCTGATTGCAATTGATTTAAACAATATAACATTCCACTTTGATCACTATAATATAATTTACCATCAGCTATTACTGGTGCAGAAACGATTGTATTCTGTCCTTTAAAAGACCACTGCTCTTGACCAGTATCAATATTCAAACCATATAAATTACCTTCTGAATCTCCAATATAAACTACATTCTTAGTTGTAATTGGAGCAGCAATTATTTCCCCTGGAGTAGAAAAACTCCACTTTTTCTGCTGAGTCTTAGCATCAACAGCATGTAAATCTCCTGCTAAAGTTCCCACAAAAATAGTATCATCCTGATAAGCAATGGCATAAGGACTAGGATCCTCAAAATTCATTTCCCACTTCTTATCACCATTCTCGCCATTTACTGCAGTTAATAGTCCTTCATTTTGCCGGTAAGAGACATAGTAAATAATATTCTCATCATTAACAGGAGAAGATACAATTGGATGATCCATTTCTTTCATCCACTCTTGTTCTCCATTATTCTTATTAACCGCATATAATTCTCCATCTACAGTACCAATCACTACTGTATCTGCTGTGACTGCTGGGGTCGAATACATAATTGCCGAAGCAACTTTAAATTTCCATTTCACTTGCCCAGTTTTAGCATTAACTGCATATAAATTTCCTTTTTTATCTCCAAAGTACAATATATTATCTTCAATTTTAGGTGCTGAATAATAAATTGCTCCTTCTGTCTCTAACTGCCAAATCTTTTGCCCCGTTTCTGCATCTACAGCATAAAAATTACCTGTGTCTGCTTCTTGAGCTGCAGTACCAAAATAAACTGTTCCTTCATTAACTGCTGGAGTCGATATCACTCGTGACTGTACTGCAAACTGCCACTTTTGTTGGCCTGTTTTACTATTTAAAGCATATAATTTCTTCTTTTTACTGCCCAGATAAATTGTATTATTGACCACTACTGGAGAAGAACTAACTTGATAATCAGCTTGTGAAGTCCACAATAAAGCAACGCCTTCTTCTATATCGCTGCTAAAATAAGCACTCTTATTATCTAATCCTCCACTTGACATCACTCTAGTTTTAACAAAATTAGCTTTAACCTCTAAATTCTTTTTTATGACTACTGTTTTAGGATTTTTACTCCCCGTAATTGCTCCTGCCCATGAAGCAAATTTCCAACCTTCAGCTGCCTGAGCATTCAAGACCACCTTGCTACCTAATTGATACTGGTCTTGATTACTGCTCACCACTTCAACTTCTCCTTTTCCAGTACTAGACAATAATCTCAATTGATATTCTTCCTGCTTACAGGCTGATATAAAAAACAACAAACAAATTACCAGACCTATGCCCATCATTTGGCGCTTATTAATCATCGCTGTCACTCCTCTATTAAAGATTATATTACAAGCCTGCTTTAATTAATCTTTTACCCTTCTTATAATTCATATTCTATATTTTCTATTATTTTCCTTTAAATTAATTAAAACAAAGCCGGCCGCAGCCGACTTTGTTTTTGAATACTTATTCTGCCATTAATTCTGTAATTTTATTACTAAATTCAACTGGATCTTCAGGCGTAAATCCTTCTACTAACCCTGCCAAAGAGTACAACAAATCACTATATTTACTTAGTTGCTGAGAATTACCTTGCTGCTCATAAATAGTTTTTAATTTAGAGAATAATTGATGTTTAGGATTAATCTCTAAAATCCGCTGAGCCCGACCAACATTTTGATTCATCTGCTCTAACACCTTTTCCATAGACATACTCAATCCTGCCTCTGCACTAACTAAACAGACAGCACTCGACTTTAATCTCTTACTTAAGCGTACTTCATCAACTTTAGATTCTAGATTTTCTTCAATTGCTGCTAATAATTCTTCTGTTTCATCATCTTCTTCATCGTCTTCTTCATCTTCATCTAATAAATCCAAATCACCACTTAGGACAGACTTAAATTCAATTTCATCATACTCCGCTAAATTATTAATTACAAATTCATCAATTTCATCAAAGAAGTACAGAACTTCTAGTCCTTTTTCTTGTAATAACTCCATCTGTGGTAGCTTTTCTACAGTAGCTTCATTTTCTCCAGTCACATAATAAATTTTATCTTGCTCTTCATTCATTCGCTCCACATATTCTTCTAAAGTAGTGAACTCATCACTATGAGAAGAAGGGAAGACCAATAAGTCCACTAATTTATCTCTCTTATCACCATAAGTCATATTAACGCCACTCTTAATTAATTGCCCAAATTCACTCCAAAACTTTAGATACTGTTCCCAATCATCTTCTAGCATCTTCTTCAATCTTTTTAGAACAGCCTTTTCTAGATTCTTGCCAATTATTTTCAATTGTTTATTATCCTGCAGCGTTTCACGGGATAAATTAAGAGAAAAATCAGGCGAATCTACTAAACCACGCACAAATCGTAAATAATCTGGTAGTAGTTTCTGACAATTATCCATCACAAAATTATTTTTAGAATATAAACGCAACCCCTGTTCAAAATCTTCAGAATAGATATCTGATGGAGCCTGTTCAGGAATAAATAACAATGTCGTATACTTAACTAAGCCTTCAACTTTTTTATGTATAACTTCTAGTGGGTCACTCCACTCTTGAAATACTTCCTGATAAAATTCACTGTATTCCTCTTCAGATACATCCTGTTTATTACGCTCCCACAGCGGCTTCATTGTATTTAAAGTACGAACTTCTTCTTCAGTTTCGCCCTCTTCATTTTCTGGATAGAACTTCATTTTAATTGGATATTCTACATAGTTAGAATAACGTTTAACTAACCGTTGAATAGTCTGGCGGTCTGTCACATCTATTTCATCTCCACCAGCAGTGAAATCATCTCTTAAATCTAATTTAATAGTAGTTCCTCGCTCTTCTTTATCAACCTTTTCAATACTATAAGTACCATCACCTTCTGATACCCATTTAACTCCTTTATCTGCTTGAGGTGCTCGAGTAATTAAAGTTACTTTATCTGCGACCATAAAGGAAGAATAAAATCCAACTCCAAATTGTCCAATGAAATCTACTGCATCTTCATCGTTTTGATGTTCCTGCAGTTTTTGAAGGAACTCTTGTGAACCTGATTGAGCAATAGTTCCAATATTCTCAATCACTTCATCATAAGTCATACCAATTCCATTATCAGAGATAGTAAATTCCCCTTCATCAGCGTCAACATCTAAGCAAATTTCAAAATCAGAATCTCCTTCTAACAAATCCACATTAGTTAAAGACTCAAATTGAATTTTATCAATTGCATCAGAAGCGTTAGCAATTAATTCTCGCAAAAAGATCTCTTGATTAGTGTAAATCGAATTAATCATTAAATCCAACATCTTCTGAGTTTCTGTTTTAAATTCTCTCTGTTCTGCATTAGCCATTGGACTGAACCCCCTTAGTATATTCTTCTTAGTTAACCTACCCATTATTTTAGCATCAACTAACAGTATATGTCAAACCAAAACCACCTTCCAATTAAATAATTAATCAGAAGGTGGCACTAGTTTCAAATTTATAATTAAACTCAAGCTTATTCTTTACTTATTTATCATACACTATTTTTTCTCCCCGACCATTAATTACTGCACTCTCTACAGCTAAATTATTAATTACTTCAGCAAATTCTTCAGTAATATAATAATTATCACTAAAATGGATCGGTACCAACAGTTTTGGGGCTATAGTCTGAGCAAAATACTGCCCTGCCAAATAGTAATGCTCTTCTAATCGTGGATCTACAGGTACAAAAGCAATATCTAAATTCTTATCTTTAAATCGAGCTAATTCTTCTTTAAAGTCTTCTTCTTCTACTTTTCTTTCGGCAGCACTAAATTTCTTCCAATGCCACCAATTCAAATCTCCTGAATGAAAGATATTAAATCCATCAACTTCTACATAATAAGATAAACCTTGGTCTGTCGTACCATAAGTTTCAATTACTAAATCATCTATATTTAAATTTTCATATTTATCAAGTACATAGTAATTATCCTTCTTTTGTTGGGCAGTCGACAATTTAACATCTGCACTTAAAATATAATTTATATTATCATTCTCTTCTTCCCAGTCAAAAATAACCCGGTTAAAATGATCATGATGATTGTGCGTTACAAAAACAAAAATATCCTTCTCTTCTCTTAATAATTCTTCATTAATTACTCCCTGTTCTAATCTTCTTTCATCGCCGGCTGAACGATCATTATAATAATCAAAGATAAGTACCTTATCTGCAGTTTTAACTGCTACTCCGCTATGATAGAGATGATATATCTCTACTTCCGCACTCATCAATAACCCCCCTTTAGAAATTACCAAAACCCAAACATTCGTTTATCATCTTTTTTCTTATTTTCTTGTTTTAGTTCATTTACTTCTTCTTTCAGCTCTGTGACTTGCTGTTTATAATCTTCCAATTCATCTTTTAAATTATTCTTAATCCGCTGTTCCTTAGCCAAAGCAAATTTTAGAGACGTCACATTTTCTTGCGAATCGAAAACACTTAATAATTTTCTTTTTTCATCTTTTTTAGCTTCAGCATCATCTACATTATTTAAAATCAACTGACATACATTTTTCAAAATAAAATAAATTTGTTCTTGACCAACATTTTCATTAGCAATCATTTTATCGATTAAAACTGAAGCCCGGTTAACACTTTTGTTATTAGTATTTTCTTTAAAATTTTCATTATTAACGAGCATTTTGTTCAAAATCTGTTGCCGATTATCATCTAACTTTTGAAAGTAATTCATATAAGCTCTGACACCAATTGTTGATGGAAAATCTATTACATAATCAATTGCTTCAGAAATTTTCTGCATTTTTTCCTTTTTCAGTAGCTCAACTATCATCTGTCTGGCGGCTTTAGAATCACTCTGTGATAACCGATACCCATTCTCTTTGTATTTCGTTCTTAAAGTTTTTAATGATTCACCTGCATCCATAAGAATCCCCCTTCGAACTGATTTTCCTAATTTACCCATTCAGCAAATTTCAGCTCCTTGACACCATATTATAATTTTCTACAATATATAGAATATTCCTTTTTAAAATCTAATTTAATCATGAATTTAGCTGAATTAATTAGTTAATTTGGGATGACTGTATTATTTTCTACCAAATACCCAAAAGACTCCACTATTTGCAGATCAAATCTTTTCTAGCTTCAATAGTTTAGCTTTAGAATCTATTATTCGACAATTAGTATTATTATTTTAGCATATCCTCAATTACAATTCAAAACTAATAATTTCATTTTATTTTATTCCGCCCATTTATTCATCTTTTGTTGTACTAGTTCGTTAACATTCTGCTCAGTAGCAGTTAATATTTCAAGCCCCTCACTAACATTACTAATTGTATAAATATTAAACTTATCTTCAGCAACAGCCCTAATCACTTCAGATGAAAGCATTAAATCATCTTCATTTTGCTGAGGAATAATCACTCCTTGCTCACCGCTTAAACCTTTTAATTGACACAGACTAAAAAAACCTTCTATTTTATCTATAACTCCCCCTACTGGTTGAATAACTCCTTTCTGATTAATAGAACCAGTCACAGCAATCCCCTGTTTTAATGGTACTTCCGCTAAAGCAGATAATAAAGCATATAACTCAGCACTCGAAGCACTATCACCATCAATTTCTGAATATAATTGTTCAAAACAGATCCGCGCTGATAAATTCAAATTTATCTCTTGAGCAAAATTTTGCCCCACATAACTCTCTAAAATCATAACACCTTTATCATGTATTTTACCACTAGTATTGATTTCTCGTTCAATATTAATAATTCCTTCTTCCCCTTTATAAGCTACAGCAGTGATCCGGGTTGGACGCCCAAAACTATAGTCTCCTACATCTATAATTGATAAAGCATTTACCATACCTATTTCTGCGCCTGTAGTATTGATTAGAATTTTATTGTTTTTATAAAATTCTTGCAATTTACTTTCATATTTATTATTCCAATACTTTCTTTGCTGTTGTACTTGCTCTATCTCAGCAGCAGTAATTAATTGTTGTTCATTTTTAGAAGCAATTAAATTAGCCTCAACTAATAAATCTGTTACTACACTATAATTGATTTCTAATTTATTTTTATTTTCAGCCTGTCGTGAACAATATTCAATCACTTTTGCTACTGCCTCGTGATTTAAATCTAATAACCCTTCTTGACTACATTTATAACTTATAAATTGAGCTAGTTTATAAATATTAGCATGATTTCTAGACATCTCAGTACTAAAATCAGCTTTGATTTTAAATAACTCTTTAAATTCATCATCATAACATTGTAATAAATAATATAATTGCGAGCAACCAATTATAATCACTTTTATATTAGCTGCTAACTTCTGCGGCAACAAAGTAGCAATTGGTAGCTGTTCATATTCTGTTCCTAAATTCTCCATCTTTATCTGCTCAGATTTTAATACCTGCTTTAATAAGGGCCAAGCCTTAAAGTTACTTAATAATTTCTCGGCTTCAAGGATTAAATAACCTCCATTAGCTTGCTGCAAGGACCCAGCTTTAATCTTCTTAAAATTAGTTTTTAATCCCTGCTGTAAATTTTCATACTCTACACGCCCTAATAAATTATAATAAGTAGGGTTATCTTCTTTAATTACTGGAGCCCCTTTTAAAGAGCTATTATCAACAATTAAATTAACTTCATACTGAGAAAAGTCTTCTTCTTTCTCTTCAGTAAATAAAATAACACTTTCCGATTGTTCTTCTTCTTTGAATTGATCAATATTATTTAATAAATCTAATTTTAAATCATCTAAATAGGAAACAACTTTATCTAAATTAGCAAATGACTGATATAAATTTTCTAATTTATTTTCTACTATTTCTTTCACTAATTTATTATTTAAGGCAGCTAACTTTGTTTCATATTTTGCTTCTAAATCATCTAAACGATCAAAAACTAATTCTATTTTATCTTCAATAATTGATACTTTATGGTCAATTTCTTCTTGCTGTTCTAAGGTTAAATTATTATATTCTTCTTCACTCATTGCTTCTTGATCATCGCTTAAAGGGGTAATAGAAAAGCCTTCCTCCTCTTTGATTAATAAATATCCCATTTCCTTTGCTTCTACCTTAATTTTAGTTAAAATTTCCTTTGTTTGTTGTTGATACTCTTTTTTTATCTCACGTTTTTGTTTATTATACTTTTCACTCGTAAATAAATTATTAACCTCATCTTTAATCGCTTCAATCTTACTCTCTATTTCCTGCTTGAATTCTCTTCCCCGCCCCGCAGGTAATTTTAAAAGCAAAGGCTGAGTTGGAGAATTAAAATTATGAACATAACATAAATCTGGCGGTATTTGTTCTTGAGCAGCAGTCTCTTTTATCTTTTTGATTATGTAATCTCTTTCTTCAGTACCAGAAAAATTGAGCACATAAATATTATATCCCTTCTGTTTGAGGTTTAAACCAAAATTGAGAGCCTCAAGGGCTCTATCTTGTCCTATTACTTCAAATTGCCCTTCCAATTCAGCCGTAGTTGTAAAATTAAATAACTCAAAATTGCAATTACAGCTTAATTGTTCCGACTTTAATCTATACTCAGACATGAAATCACTCCTTTCATGTTATAGTATATTTGTTTACTTTGGATTTTGATAATTATTTTTTAACGAAATTGAGGTTCAGTAAATTCTCCTAGGGCAATGTATATTAAATCATCTCCTTGTTGAATTAGCTCTTCATTAGCAGGATTAGTTATAATCTTCCCTTTACGTTTAATGCCAATTAAAATCAAATTTGTTTCTCGTTTGTATTTAATAAACAAATCAATAAATCTAACTCCTAATTCCGCCTCAACTGCTGTTAACATATAAATTTGCCGGCCGCTTTCATTTGATAATAACTGTTCTATAATTTGTGAAGTGCCACTATATAAAGCACTCCGGACTAATAATTGACTATTAATCGAACTATTGACTATAACTTCATCTACCTGAGCATTAATTAAATGAATTTGATTCTCTCTATTACTAATTTCAGCAATAGTATAAATATTCGGATTGAGATTTTCAATTGTTAAAACAGTTAAAACTGTACGAGCATCATTATTAGTTTCATTTAAAATAATAGCTGCCCGCGCTGTTTTAACTCCCGCTTTAATCAATGCTTCTTTTTGGTCTGTCTTACCCCGAATAAAATGAACTAATTCGTTATCTACAAATGGATCACGCTCTAAATCTGCTAATAAAACTAATTTACTATCTTCAATCTCTTCATCTAATAATTGATTAACTACATTCTTAGTTTTTTTGTTCCAGCCACAAACAATTAAATGATCTGTATAATCAGTTTGCACTTCTCCTAACTCCTTTCGTCGGCTACTGCCAATTAATAAATCCGAAAATTTTGCCGTAACACCACTAACCACTCCAATACCTACAAACATCAAAATAACAGCTATAACTCGTCCTAAAAAAGAATGAGGATATTTATCTCCATAACCTACTGTTGTTATTGTTACTATCACCCACCACAGATCATCAGCAAAGTTGCTAAAACTATCGCCGCTTTCTACAATCAAAATCCCTGCTGCACTTAAAACCATAATTACAACTGCAATTAAAATTAATCTAATAAAAACATATTTATCACTTGCTTTTCTTAAATTACTAAAATAGTTGTTCAATAAATCAAACATCTCTTTCCCTCCAATTAGCTAATTTCTAATTAATTATAGTTTTACCACAAGCAGCAAAAAAATTAATCATTTTTTTCTACCAATAAAAAAATCATAGGTCTCAGACCTATGACTAAAAATACTATCTAATGTTTTTACAATACTCCCTTTTGTCTCAATTGTCTTTGTTTAAATAGAACCCATTCAATTAATTTCTCTTGTTCTGTAACTGAAATATCAATAAATTCTACTCCTAAATCATAAAAAGGTTTTTTAGGATCAGGGTCCTCTTTTTCATCTAAACGAACTACTCTACCTTTGAGCAAATTAATACCACAAGATAAATTATTTAGCTTTAAATCTAAAACTTGATACATAGCTACTCCATTTAATTCCTCTAACCTGATTTTCAAGCCTGAAGCACTAATATCTAACATCATTGCTGATAAGAAATTATCTTCTATATTAATAATTCTTTGATATTCAATTTCTTTTCTTAAAGGGAGCCGCACATACTTTCTTCTTTGAATCCGTCTTATCTTACTCTTTCTGGTCACTATAAATTTCTTACGATATTCTTTAACTCTTTTAACTTTAACATCTAAACGATTTAGCCCAGCCTGTCCAGCAAAAGAAATAGTTAATAACTCTCCTTGCTCAATTATATCCGGTTTTTGACCGTCTTTTTTTGGTAATTCTAGTTCAATCATTTTCTTATAAACCGCTAATACTCTAACCCGATATAGGTTAGTATTATTGTTATAGTCTTTACCTATAGTAACCTTTTGCCCTGAACTAATTTTATTCTGATGCAAAATTTCATCTCACCTCCACAGTTACCTCGATTATATTTTTAATTAGAATAGATTCATTTTTTATATTTTCTAAATAATGTATTTTATTAATTTTTTTTCTTCTTTTTACTTATTTCTATATCTTTTATAAAATTCCTGTTTCAAATATCTTTTATTTTCCAATTGATAGTTAAATAATCACTTATTATAAAATGAAAACTAATAATTTAATTAATTAACGTAAATAATACTATTAAGTGAGGTGATTAAAATAACTGCTAAACATTATGATGTCATCATTGTTGGAGCTGGTCCGGCTGGAATAGCCGCTGCTATTAAATTAGCTCAAAATAATATCCCCGTTTTAGTCATCGAACGAGGACGTTATCCAGGAGCAAAAAATATGTTTGGAGGAGCAATTTATCGCAAACCAACAGCAAAAGTGATTCCAAATTTTTGGGAAAATGCTCCATTAGAGAGATCGATTATCACTGAAGAATTATGGCTTATGGATACTACTTCTGCTGTTAAGCTAGGTTTCAGTGGGGTTAATTTCTCTAAACCCCCTCATAATAAATTTTCTGTTATTCGCAGCAAATTTGACAACTGGTTTGCTCAACAAGCCGTCACAGCAGGAGCAGAACTATTAACTAATACAGTTGTCATCGACTTAGTCTATCAACAACAAGGCCTAATTAAGAAAAAAGTAAGTGGGGTTAAACTAGATTCAGGAACTACAATTTCAGCCAATATAGTCTTATTAGCTGAAGGGGGGCAGGCTAAGTTAACTCTTCAAGCTGGATTACGAGACAAACTAAAGGCAGAAGATTTCAGATTATATATTAAAGAAGAACTAGCTTTACCTCAATCAGAGATCAATTCACGTTTTAACCTAAAAGATAATCAAGGTGCTATTATTGCAATGATGGGCCAAGCTGTCTCTAATATTATTGGCAAAGTTGGTCTATGGACCAATCGCAATTCTCTATCCTTAACTATAGGAGCTAATTTACAAAAATTAAATGAACATGACTTAGAATTACAAGAAATGATGGCTCATTTTAAATCACATCCGCTTATTCAAAATTTAATCAAAGATACAGAACTAATCAATTACAAATCACTCACTGTACCAGATGGAGGATATCATAAATTACCTAAATTATATGATGATGGTATATTAGTTGCTGGCAATGCTGCTAGGTTAGTTGCAGGTCGTCGCGGGTCTGATTTAGCTATGCTAAGTGGTATCTATGCTGCTGAAGTGATTACTCAGGCTCATGCAGCACAAGATTATAGTGCTAAAATTCTTAAAATTTATGAGCAAAAGATAAAAAACAGTTTCTTTATGCAAGATATAAAAAAGGAAACAACAATTAATAATTACTACCGGACTAATCCTCAAATTGAATGTATGCTCTCTAAAAGTTTAAATAATGCCGCCTATAAATTTTTTGATACTGGATTTATCTCTACTTCAGATAAAATTGACCAAATAAAAAGTGAAACACTGGAAATGCAGCCTTTACCACAGACTATATCTGATTTATTCTATACTATTAAACGTTGGAGTGTGTATTAATTATGACTAAAACCACCAAAGAATTATTGCAATCTGTCAAAATTTCAGCAGCAGAGGAGTCACATATTCACATTGAAAATAAAGATATCTGTTTAGAACAGTGCCAGAAAAAATACTGTACTAGCTTTTGTCCAACTAATGTATTTACTTGGTCCACTGAACAAGAAAAAATTATAATTAATAATCAGCACTGTATTGAGTGCTTAGCCTGTCCCTTTGGCTGTCCCTACAATAATATTTACTGGCAGTTTCCACCATCAGGCTATGGAGTGGAATACTAAATTGATTGATAAACAAACTTCTGATATCCAAAATAAAAAACTAATCACTTTTTCTTTAGCAATTGTACCTTTAGCTATGGTCCTTGGTAATTCTATGTTAATTCCTGAACTGCCAAACTTAGCTGAGGTTTTAGGAGTAAGCAACTTTGAAATTGGCTTATTAATCACCTTCTTTTCTTTAAGTGGTGGCCTCTCTATACCCATTTTAGGCTATCTATCTGACAAATATAATCGTAAGCGAATCCTAATTTATTCTCTTTTAATCTACGGCACTGGGGGAATCATAGCTGGGCTATTAGCTTTACTTAATAATCCTCAAATTTATTCTTACATTTTATTTGCCCGAATCATTCAAGGCTTTGGAGCGGGAGGAACTTATCCACTAGCTATCGCTTTAGCAGGAGATATTTTTAACCCTCAAAATCGCAAACAAATTTTAGGTATTTTAGAAGCTGCTAATGCCTTCGGAAAGGTTGTTAGCCCTTTCTTAGGGGCTTTAATTGCTCTTTTCTTCTGGCCAGGTTTATTTTTTATTTATGCTATTTTAACACTACCCTTAGCAATTATTATTTATTACTTTATTCCGGAACCACAACCTAGTACTATAAAAATAAATTTTAAAGACTATCTGATTCAAATCACTACTATTATCACTGACAAAGGAAGTTCTTTTATACTTTACTTAGCCACTTCTATAGTTGTTCTATTTATCTTATTTGGAGTTTTATCTTTTGTTTCAGAAACTCTCAGCACAGTTTACAATATTTATGGTTTAACTAAAGCTGGGTTAATTGCTATTCCAATTATAGCAATGGTAATTACTGCTTATTTGATGGGATTATATCTAAAAAGAAATAATCCGCAGCTCAACTATTTATTGAGTAGCGGATTATTACTTGATGCTATTTCACTTTTAACTCTACCTTTTTTAGATGGTTTAATACTCTATTTAGTATTAATTGCTTGTGTTGGAATTGCTAACGGTATTGTTCTAACTGTTTTAAATACAATTATTACTAGCAGCAGTAGTGAAAGCTACCGCGGTGGTTTAACATCTATTTATAGTAGTATGAGATTCTTAGGAATTGCTCTTGGCCCACCTGTTTTCACACTATTAAATCAAATTAGTACTTTTACTATGTTCGCTATACCAGCTTTAATAGCTATGATCCTCAGTTTATTTGCCTTCTTTATCTAATGATCCCATTTTCATGACTTCGAATAATCTCTTCAAACTCTTTAACAATATATTCAATATCATCTTGATAACCTAAATCAACTAAATTTTTTCCACTTTCAGAATCTAAATTTAATTTAATCCCTCCAATAATAAAAAAGCTAGATACAGTTAACTGCATCTAGCTTAAACTTTTAATTATTATTTTTACGTCTCATTTGTACCATAATGCAACTATTAGTTATGAGATCTATATATAAGCATCTAAAAAATCAATCAGACTAGACAATACTAGAACTATGCCAGCGGTTAAATTATTATGTACATAATTACTAAAGAAAATAAATAAAAATAGGGGTAAAATAATAATTTGAGTTAAAGTAAGATAATTAGCTAAACTCTCATTGATTCCTCCTAAACTAAATAAAACTAATTCCCCCTAATAAAATTATAAACTTATTATTTTTCTTCTTCTGTTGGGTTTATGATCTGTCCCCCGCTAATCTCTTGACTTAAAATATTTAAATTCTTATCAAGTTCTAAAGATAAATTAATGGAATCATAACAATTAGGACAGACAAGTTCTTTTTGAATAGAGTAATCATATTCTTCAGCACCATAAGTAGGTTGAAAATCATAATTCTTTCTAAATACAGAATCAATTTCTTCCTGACATTTATTGCATCTTACTTTTAATTTAATTAGATCCTTCTGACTGCCAATACCTAATAGCTTTTTTATTTTATCAAAAATGCCCATTTTATCACCTCAATTAATACTTGATAGTAAATCGAAAGTGATCATCATCTGGTTCTACCCATTCATAATCAAACTCATCAATTTCAGCACCTGATGTTCCAGATTCTAAAAATTCAATCAACTCTGTTAAATCATCTTCAGCGCCTTGAGCTAACACTTCTACTTCATTCCCCGATACATTTCTAATATATCCAGTGATACCAAGTCTTGTCGCCTTTTGTTGTGTAGAAGCCCGATAAGCAACACCTTGAATTCTTCCCTTTACAGTTACTTTAACTGCTTTATCAGCCATAAATTAAAATCCCCCTATTAGTTAATTTTTCCTCAATTCACTAATTACTATTCCCTATACAATATATTTTAATTACTATATATGAATTTCTTTAAAAGAATCAGTTTTCCTTTACTACAGCTTTAGATTTACAAAAAGAATAAATGTGCCTCTTGCTAAATACAACAGGCACTTTAAAAATATTTTTATTACAAGCTATTATCGACAGAAAAAACAGTTAATCTAAATACTTAGATTAACTGTGCCCAAATAGATTACTAATCTATTCTTCTAACAACTTCTCTAAAGTTTCTTTAACTTTATCTGGTTTAATTGGTTTTACAATAAAGTCTTTAGCCCCTGCTTCAATTGCTTCTAATACCATCGGCTTTTGCCCCATAGCACTACACACAACTATTCTAGCATCAGGATCATAATCAATAATCTCTTTAGTAGCTTCAATACCATCCATTCCAGGCATTGTAATATCCATAGTTACTAAATCAGGCTCTAATTCTTTATACTGTTGAATTGCATCTTCACCATTTTCTGCTTTTCCTACTACTTCATAACCATTATCTTCAACTATTTTAGCAAGCATTGTTCTCATAAAATTAGCATCATCTGTAATTAATATTTCTTTAGCCATGTTAGCCCTCCTAACTTATACCTAACTTACTTTATCATCATAAAATTAAATATGTAGTAAAGTTTATTTCTGACTGTCTCCTTTATAATTTTATTATATTTAGAGCTAAAAATCAAGTTCATTCCTCACTATCATCTAAAAAAATCTCATCTACTACCGCTAAATAATCTACAACTATCATTCCATCATTAGTTATTTTGTAATCTTCTTTTGCTATTTCATTATAGGGTATACTTTTTCGCCCTCCATTATTCATTTGTTCCCAATATTCCTCTAATAACCCAAATGGCAAATAATAAATTTCATCTAAAGTACTAAACTGCAGTAAGATAAATCCTATTCCTCCACTAGCCACCCATGATTTTAAAAAGCTATACTGGTGCTCTTTAATATTACTCAAATCAAATCTTGTTTCCACATTGGTCTCTTTAGCTTCAAAGGCCAAAGCAATACCTTGGTAAGTCCCCATATAATCAACTGTTGATTTTTGTTCATAAAAACCACTACGGATATTTCCCGTTTGAGGATTAATATCTAAGACTTTTACTGGTGTAGGTATTTTTTGTACTACTGCTTTGTTTTGAAATTTATACTGCTGATTAGAGGTCTGAATCATTTTTTCAAATGATTTTCCTCTATTTCCATATCTCATGTATTATTATCCTCCCTACTGAATTGTTTAAGATCAGCTATCATTAAATTATAATTACTTTGATTAATTTCTGAAGTTAATAAATATAATTTATTTTGCTGCTGGTTCCAAGCCAAACGATTAATATAATGATCCAATTTAATTTTATTAAGTAATTGATTATTATCTAAAGAATAGATATAAATCATTTTATCAACTGCTGCAAAAATTCTGCGTTGTTCTTCATCAACTGCAAAATCTTTAGGAGTCGAAATCTTATCAAATTTATTTTTCAATGAAGCTTTTCCAGATTTTATTCCTGAATAAACCTGCAGTGGATGATGTGTATTAGCTACATAGAGACAACTTTCTCCATTAATCTCACAAAACATACTATTTTTAACAATTCCAATATCAAATTTAGAAATAGGCTGCTGTAAATTATCCAATATATAAATTAAACTCTCACCAAATACTTTATCAATAAATAAATATTCTTCATCTAATATATCTATTTGTGAAGCATTAATTACATTATTATTATGAGTTACTTTTAATCTTTCTATTATTTTACCTTCTTCAATATCAAATTTGATTAAATTGTATTCTCCACTAACAGCTACATACATTTTTTCTGCAGTTAAACTAATATCTTTAATAGATTTTGCAAAAGAAAACTGCTGCTGCGAAAAATCTTCTAAATCTAGCCGGAGTAAAGTTTTCTTATTCTTGGCTAAAGCGAATAAATAATTGTTCTGTTCCCCTAAAAATAATTTCTCAACTGCAAAATCCCAATTTACTTTTTTCTCTACTTTTTGACTTTCAGCATCTAAAATAAGCAACTTGTTTTGTTGAGCATTATTCAAGTATAATTTAGAACGAGTTTCATCAATAACTATATCTGATAGTTGGCCCTGTAAATCAACCTTAGTTATTCTTTGTGGTAGAGTTTCAATCATTTTTTCATTACTAATAGATAAATAACCGGAATTATTAATAACCATTACTTGATAAGAATATACCTGTTTCGGATTAATATTATAATCGACATAAGAGTTTTGACTTTGATTATTAATTGTAGCAATTACATCTGCTTGACCGTCAATAAAATTATTATTACTGCGTAAAATTTTATAAGTGTAAAAATCATCTTTAGGATATTTAGACCAAGTGACTTTAATACCTGATTTTAAAGAAGACGTAGTCAAATCATCTAGAGATACTTGTGGTGGATAATCTCCTTTAACATTAAAAGAGAATTCATGTTGAATTTGTTCCCCAGATTGATCTTTGATAGTTAAAAAGAGAGTATAATCCCCAGGTAAATTAGGAGTTAAATAATTTATTTGTGACTTATTTTTTTCTAAAATTTGGCCACCATTAGCTGTCCATTTATAATCTAAATCTCTTCCTTGATCGTTTTTTACATTAACAGAAAATTTAACTAAACGTTTAGGAAGAAAATGACCTTCCTTATTATATTGTTCTGAATCTACATTAAAATCATTGATGACTAATGATTGATTACAACCACTTACTACTAACAACATTAAACTTAATAGTATAAATTTAGCTAAAAGTTTATAATTTCGTTTCATTACAATTATTAACCCCTTTGTATTTTTAATCATTAGGATTTTAACAATAATAAATCAGTTCATTGTTTCTTTAACAGACTGGTTATTATAATAAGCTTGTTCAGGGTCTACATGAACCATCACTTCCCGAACTCGCTCATGATTAGCAACTAGCTCTTCCCTAACCTTAACAGCAATTTTATGCCCTTCAATTACAGTTAATTGATCTTTAACTACAATTGCTACATCTACATATAAATAGGGTCCATATGACCTTAATTTTATATCTCCTACAGTAATTACTCCCGAAATTTCTTTTACATCCGAAGTAATCCTCTCTACTTTATGAGTGTTTGGTACAGCATCCATTAAATCATCAATAGCATCAAGTAAAATTTCAACTCCTACTTTAATTATTAATGAGGAAACAACTAATCCTGCTACAGGATCTAAGATAGGATATCCTAATCTTGCTCCAGCTGCTCCAATTAAAGCAGCAATTGAGGATAATGCATCAGAACGATGATGATGGGCATCTGCTATTAAACCCTTGCTATTAATTTCACGCCCTATCTTTACTGTATATCTATAAAGTAATTCTTTAACTAAAATAGATAATGCTGCTACCCATAAAACTAAAGTACCCGGTACAGCAATCTGATTATTGATAATACTAACCACTGCATCTTTAATTAAGAATATTCCTGTTGCTATTAAAATTAATCCTAATATTATAGTAGCAATTGATTCAGCTTTACCATGTCCATAAGGATGGTCTTGATCAGGTGGGGTTTTAGATATTCTAATACTCATTAAGATAATCACTGTTGAAACAACATCTGATACTGAATGAAAACCGTCAGCCACCAGTGCCTTACTACTAAAAGTAAATCCTACAATCACTTTCAAAACAGCTAGTAGGACATTAGATATCAAACTAATAATACTTACTTTTTTTCCTTGTTTATATCTTTCTGACATTGTTAGCCTCTTTTCTTTTAAATAATAAACATAAATGTCAAAGTAATTAGTTTAATACTTTGACATTACTATATTATAACTTATTTAAGCCCCTTTTTCAATTTAATTAGAAAAAAGTTTTTAAATTTATTTGGTTATTACTTATATATATGATAAATTAAAAGTATACAATATAAGAACAGAGTAATTTTACAGGAGGTAAAATTGATGAATAAGCAAGATTTAATTAACAAACTAGAAAAAATAAATAATTTAGAAGTAATTAAAAATCAATCATTAAGCCACTATACTTCTTTTGAAGTAGGTGGTCCTAGTGATATATTCTTAATCCCTAATCATATTACAGCAGCCCAAAAATCTTTTGAATTAATTAATCAAGCTGAACTACCTTACTTAATTTTAGGTGCAGGTAGTAACTTAGTAGTTTCTGACCAAGGCTTCCGCGGAGCAACTATTTATACAGAACAATTAAATAAAATCAAAGTAAATGATACAACCATTACTGCTCAAGTTGGTATTTCATTAGCTGATTTAGCAGAAAAAGCTGCTGAAGCTGGCTTAACTGGCTTAGAATTTGCTAGCGGTATTCCTGGTAGTTTAGGAGGGGCATTATATATGAACGCTGGCGCTTATGGGGGAGAAATGAAAGATGTTGTCTCGGAAATTACTGTTATTAACCCTCAGGGCCAAAAAGAAACTCTTGATCGTTCCGAAATCAACCTTGGTTATCGCCAAAGTATTTTACAGGAACAACCTTACCTAGCTGTGCAGGCAAAAATTGAATTAGACCGCGGGGTTAAAGAAAAAATCAAGTCTAAAATCGAAGAACTAACAAACAAACGCTGGGGCAAGCAGCCAATGGAAATGCCGAGTGCAGGCAGTATGTTTAAACGACCTGAAAACCACTATGCTAGTGCCTTGATTGATGAAGCTGGATTAAAAGGCACTCGAGTTGGAGGCGCTCAAATATCTACTAAACACGCTGGATTTGTAGTTAATTTAGGCTCAGCTACTGCTCAAGATATTAAACAATTAGTACAAGTAGTCCAAGAAAAAATATATCAAGAATATGAAGTTAAATTAGAAACAGAACCGCGCTTTATTGGAGACTTTAAATGAACTAAGGCTGCTCATCCAAGCTTATTTTAAAAAAGACGTTTAAATTATCTAATTTATTAAGTAAAGAAAGCAATTACAATCTAGATTGTAATTGCTTTCTTTACTATTATTCTTCATTGATTTTCTCTATAAAATTAATAGTAGTTATCTCTTTTATTTTCTCCCACTTCTGCGGCCGACTAAATAAATAGCCTTGGATATAATCACATCCCTTTTCTTGCAATCTTTGGTATTGCTCTTTATCTTCTATTCCTTCTGCTACTACAGGCAAATTAAAACTATGAAATAACTTTATTAAATTCCCCATAGCCGATGCCTTTGCTTCTAAAAACTTATCATTTAAAGATTTATCAAGTTTAACCTTATCTAAAGGAATATAATTTAAATAATTCAAAGAAGAATATCCGGTTCCAAAATCATCTAAAGCAAGTTTAATCCCTAAATCTTTTAATTGCTTTAAAAATTTCACAGCCTCTTCTTCTTTTTTGATCAGTATACTTTCAGTGATTTCTATTTCAATCAATTCAGGAGCTACATTATTTTCCTGTAGAGTTTCCTTTAAAAACTTAATATAATTATGGTCTTCTAATTGATGTACTGAAAAGTTAATAGCAATTTTTTTAGGAGCTTTTCCTTTTGCTAAGTCAGTGCTAATTTTTCCTATTACTCTTTTAGTGACCCACCGCCCAATCTCTATAATCAATCCACTATTCTCAGCTATAGGAATAAATTTACCAGGCGATATATCATATTCCTTTAATCTGATTAAGGCTTCTAAATACTCAGCTTGACCATTATCAAGATCGATTTGGGGTTGATATTTTAATTCAAATCCATTATTATTTAAAGCCTTCTCTAATATTTTCTTGATTCTTTTTCTTTCCTCTATTTTTTCTATCAATTTAATATTATAATAGAAATAATCCTTCTTTGTATTCTCTTTAGCCCGATACATAGCTGCATCAGCATTAGTAATTAATTGATTCGGACTATAAGCATCATTAGGATAGAGAGTAATACCGATACTAAAATCAATTTCTAGTTCATTATTCTTAATTAAAAAAGCTTTATTTAAACTATTTCTAATTTTATTAATTTGAGTCTCAATACTTTCCAAATCAGTTCTATTCTTTAATAAAAATAAAAACTCATCTCCCCCATACCTTGCTACAAAAAATTCCTCATTTGATAATTTAAGCAACCTTGCTCCTAATCTTTTTAATAATCTATCTCCGTAAATATGTCCTAAAGTATCATTAATTTCTTTAAAATTATCTAAATCTAATAGCATTACTACTCCTTCTTTTTCTTCATCTAATTCTGCTTCAAGCTCTTTCATAAATTTACTTCGATTCGGTAATTCTGTTAGTGAATCATGTTCTGCTTGATATTCAAGCTTTTTATTTAATTGGCTTATTTCTTCAGTATAAGCTCCTAATTGCTGATATGCCGCCTTCACTTCATCTAAATAATCTCTTAAATTATTTCTCATATTATTTAATGCTTGACCTAAATCTCCTATCTCATCTCTTGATTCTATTTTTAAATCTTCAACTTCTAAATTATTGTTAGAAATCTCTTGGGCAAAATTAGTAGCATTAATTATAGGAGTTGAAACTAAATCACCAATATATATAGCTATTAATATAACTGCTAAGGCTACAAATAAGGTTGTTATTATTATTTTCCAATAAAGAGTTTCTGTTTTAGCAGTTAATTCTTCTTTTGGAATTACAGAGATAAACTTCCAATTTGTTTCTTGATCAGTATATATATTAAACAAATAATCTTGCTTATTCATTTCAGCAAAAAAATTATCTGAGCTTATATTTTTCAAATTATTTAGAGCTTTAATATTTAATTTATCGATAGTTTGAAAATTGAATTTAGGATTCTGGGGATGAGCTAAAATCTTTCCCTGCTCAGTAGCTAAAATCAAAAAACCTTCTTCTCCAATTTGAATATTCTTAATCATATTCGTTAATCCATCTAAACTAACATCTAAACCCTGAACTCCAATTACTTCGCCATCATTATTCTTAATTTTAGTCACAGTACTAACAATTATGTTATTATCTAGTTGAGCATGATAAGGGGCAGTTAATACTACCTCCTCTTGACTATTAATTGCCTGTTTATAAAATGGCCTCTCACGAGGATCATACTCAGCACTATTTACCCCTCGTGGCCATTGCACATAACCTCCATCTTTAGTACCAAGATAAACATAGGCAACATTTTTATGTGTTTTAGCAAAATCTTCATAAAATTTATAAATTTCTGCTTCAACCTCTCCGTTTTTTAAGGGGGTCATTTTTAATTTTTCTTTAGTTCTTTTATTGATATAAGTAGTAATCGTCTCATCAGCTTTTTTAACTACTGGGCGAGAGGCTAAAAATTTAGAGTTTTTTGCTACTTCCTCAAAGTAAAGATTTAGAGTATCAGAAGCTTTTTTCATCTCTTTGCTACTAGTTGCAATAAAGTTATTTTTAATTGTTTCCTGCATTGTACTAATTGAAAAATAACTAGCTAACATTAAGGGAACTAAAGCCATTAACAAAAATAGTATAATTAATTTCTTTTTTAGACCACTAAACAATAGTTTTTTTAATTGCTCCATCTTAAAAACCCCCCCCTTTAGAAGATCAATTGCATTTTTTGTCGTTTTTTCTGTTTGATTTATTATTTCTAGTAATAGGATAAAAGTTCCTGCACTATTTTTTATTTACGCCAAAAACCAGATAGTAAAAAGACCAATACTGTATATATCTCCAAACGACCAAGGATCATACAAAAACTAAGCAATAATTTCCCCACTATCGGTAGCGGCACATAAGTATTCAAAGGGCCAATTAACCCCAATCCTGGACCAATATTCCCCAAAGTAGCTGCTACCGCTGAAATAGAACTAATTAAATCTATACCAAAAGAGGTTAAGGTAATAGTAGAAATCACAAATACAATAATATATAAAAAGAAAAAACCCAAAATACTTGTTGATACTTCTTCTGAAATAGCTCTATTTCCTATCTTCAGGGAAGTTACAGCCCGGGGACGAATAACTTTATATAATTCTTGAAATCCTTTCTTCATTAAAGCATAAATCCGAATCACTTTAATTCCCCCAGCAGTTGAACCTGCACAACCACCAATAAACATCAAAATCAACAAAATCCCCCGCGAAAATGGAGGCCAAATATCATAATCTACAGTAGCAAAACCAGCCGTACTAATAATAGAAGTTACTTGAAATGCAGCATACTTAAAAGATTCCACAAATGTCTTATAAACCTGTAGTCTTAAATTAATAGTAATCGCAACAATAGCAGTTACTACAATTAAAGTATAGAAACGAAATTCTTGATTAGTTAATAAAGCCTTAACTTTCCCCGTTAAAACTTGATAATGCAAAGTTAAATTAACCCCTGCTAAAAACATAAAAAACGCCATAATAACTTCAATCATTAAACTATCATAAGCCTTAACACTTAAAGTCCGAGAAGAAAATCCCCCTGTTGAAATAGTACCAAAAGAATGAATCACTGCATCAAACAACGGCATTCCCTGCAGACATAGAACTATTATCTGAACTACAGTTAAAATTAAATAAACCACCCACAGTGTTTTAGCAGTTTCTTTAATTCGAGGTTTTAAGCGTTCATGAATTGGCCCTGGTACTTCTGCTTTAAATAACTGCATTGAACCAGCTAATTCTGGTAAGATTACAATTGAGAGAACAATAATTCCCATTCCTCCTAACCAATGCATTAAACTCCGCCACATTAAGATAGTATGGGACAAACTTTCTAAAGACATAATTACTGTAGCACCAGTTGTAGTAAAACCACTTACACTTTCAAAAAAAGCATCTACGAAATTATCAAAAACTCCAGCTAGTAGAAAAGGAATAGCACCAAAAATGGAAATCAAAAACCAACCTAAAGTCACAATTGCAAATCCTTCCCTATGACGCAGATTCTCTTCTCCTGTTGCTAAATTGCGCAATACTTGTCCGACCACTATTGTAAATCCCATTGTTACAATAAATGCTACTCCATCAACATCTCGATAATAAAGCGCTGTCAAAATGGGAAATACCATACTACCGCCAATGAAAATTAATAAAGTACCTAAAAAACTAAATACTACTCTTAATCTCATATCCTCTCCCCCTAAGCTATATAAAGTGGCACTTTCAGTGCAACTTTATAGTGACAAGTAAAGAGTAATCAATAATGAGTTAAAACCATAAAGTCAAAACCTTAAAAAGATATGAACCCTGAGATGATAGTTTTTGAATTTGATTTTGACTAACTATTAGCTAAATTAAAATCAAAACCAAAAGGCACAACCAAAAAAATAAGCAACCTCATAATGGTACATCCTTGCCTCCACCATTAAAGTAAAACTGCCTTGGATTGAGATAAAATTGTTTCGCAGCGTCTTTAAATCTAGTTTGGTAACGAGTCTTAATAAAGTCTAGTGAATATAAATTTTGTGAGCTTAATTCCTATTTAATTAAGCTAAATTTATATTCACTAGACAAGTTTAGACGAATCAAACTAGATTTATAAGCAAAGAAATTATTTTATCTCAATCCCGAAAGTTACACTTTATATAAATAACTCTCTACTTCTTCTAAAGCTAAAATAGTAAATACTAATAGTTCGTCTTGAGGTGCTAACTTTTGTTCTGGGCTAGGAATAATGACCTCATCCCCTCGCCAAATTAAGACAATTACTAGATCAGCTGGCAAATTCAAACTATCAATACTTTTCCGCCGTTTAGACTTAAAAGTTAATTTATGTGCTTTAATTTGCCCTCCAAAAACTGTTTGCCCAGTTAATTGGCCCTGATGTAAGTAATCTAAGATGGTATCTATAGCTAATAAGGCGGGGCAAATACTATAATCTAATTCCAAGTAATCATCTAAATTACTATAAAAAATTTCATCTACTAAAGCAATTGTTTTTTTACTGCCTAATTTTTGGGCCAAGGCTGCTACTAATAGGTTCTGTTTTTGATCCTCAGTCCCTGCTACAAAAACATCAGTTTGAGCTACTCCTTCTTCTTGCAATAAATCTAAATCCAAGGTAGAACCTTCTAAGACCAATATATCCTCTAAATTTTCTGCTAGTTCTTGGCCCTTAGCTCTCTGCTCTTCAATGATAGTTACTACTGTTCCTTTAGAAAAAAAGCAGGCTAACTTTTGATTAATTTCCCCAGCTCCAGCTAAAATCAATTTATCCTTCTGCGTTGTAGTATTAATCAAATCAGAAATTTTATTTTTTATCCCCCGCCTAGAAATTACAAACAATAGATCACCTGGGTATAACTTTTCTGTACTCTGAGGCAATAAAGCTCTTCCTTTACGCAAGATAGTAATTAATAAAGCATCTTGGCCTAAATCTAACTGTCTTACTTCTTGGTAAGCTAAACGATTTTGATGAGAAATTTTAAATTTATTAATCTTAACCCTATTATCTAAGATCTGTTTTAACTCTAGCTCAGTACCTGAATTAACCAAACCTTTGATTCGTTTGACAGCCATAGCAAAAGGGTTTAACACCAAATCCAAACCCAAGTTCTGACCCTGCATTTTTTCATCATATAAATCTTCATCTGTAATTTGCACAATTACTTCTTTGACTCCTGATTTTTTGGCATAAATCCCCGTTAATAAATTATATTGATCATTATTAGTTACAGCAATCACCAAGGTAGCTTCGGCAAATTTACTTTCTTTTCTTGTTTCAACCTTTGTAGCTAAGCCTTGAATCACCAAACAATCAAGGCGTTCTTGAATCTGTTTACACAATTTGATATCTTCTTCAATAATAATAATTTCTTGCCCTAACTGGCTTAATCTATCTGCTAATTGAATACTAACTTCTGTACCACCTACTATAATTGCACAGCCATCAGATTGAACTAAATTACTAGTTACCTGTTTAATCTTATTAAAAACTTTTTTCATCTCTACCCGCTCCTATTCCTTACTAACTACTACAAAATTTATGCAAAATAATAATTTAAAATCACAAAAAATAAAAAAGAACAGAGAAAATTATTCTCTGTTCCAAAAAACTATTTCTTAAAGCTTAATATTTCTTACCTTTCTCCCTTAATTCAAACAAGTTCTAAAAACATTTCAACTAATCGAGGGTCAAATTGCTTACCAGAACAATTCTCCAATTCCTTTTCAGCTTCTTTTTTGCTTATCGCTTCTTGATATGATCTCCCACTAGTCATCACTTCATAGGCATCAATAATTGCTATAACACGTGCTAATAAAGGTATCTCTTCTCCTTGCAACCCTTTAGGATAACCAGAACCATCCCACCATTCATGATGATGTAATATTTCCTCAGCAATATGAGCAAACTCATCTGTAGCAGAAGCAATTCTATAACCTGCTTCACTATGATTTTTCATAATTGCCCATTCTTTATCTGTCAAAGGTCCTGCTTTCTTCAATATTTTTTCTACAATAGTTACTTTTCCAATATCATGTAGAGAAGCCAGTAAAGACAACTCTTTTAATTCCACATCAGAAAGCCCAATTTTGCTTCCTAAACTAGAACCTAGTTCTTCTAAGCGCTGCATATGTCTATCTGTTTCAAAACTTTTATTCTGCAACGTTTTTACTAAAGTATTTAAAGTATCATTCTGTACAATTTTATGCTGAATTAATTTATTTTTATACATTTCATCTTCAGCTTCTTTTAATATTTCATAAATATCTTCTTCTGCTTTTTCTTTAATAGAACTGCCAAGAGCTAAAGAAATTGATATAGGATCTGCTGGAGACTCAGCGCAAGCCTGTTTAATACGCTTTCTTATCTGATCTACCACTTTATTATTTACATTAAATAATACAATAACAAATTCATCTCCACCCCAGCGGCAGACTATATCTTCACTTCGACAAGATTTTTCTAATAAATCAGCTGCTCTCTGTAAGATTTTATCTCCCGCCTCATGCCCAAAACCATCATTAATTAGCTTTAAACCATTTAAATCAATCATAATCAAAGCAACTGCTACTTTCTCAGTCGCATTAATTTTCTTCAACTCTTGGTCTAAATAAGTTCTATTATACAAAGTAGTTAACTGGTCATGATAAGTTAAATGAGTTAAACTCTTTTCAGCCTCTTTGAGCTTAGTAATATCTTGAAAAGTACAAACTAAGCCTAATACTTGTTCCCAATTATCACGCAGAATAGAGGCAGAAAAAAGACAAGGGATTACTTCATTATCATTTGTTAATAACATTTTTTCTTCGCTTTTAAAAATATAGCTCTGTTTAGTATCTTTATAAGTATTAAGTTCAAATGCTTCTTTATCTTCTTGACTAGCAAAGATATTACTTAAATGATAATTAAGTAATTCTTCTTCTTGATAACCTAACAACTGTTTAGTACTTTTATTGATTCGCTTTATTTTTCCTTCTACATCACAAGTTAATAATCCCTCTTCCATTGTTTCTAAAATATCTTGATTTATCCGTTCTGTACTTAAAGCCATAAATCTATATTCCTTAATTATATAAAACATTACAGGTAAAGAAGTCAAATTTACTAATATGCCTAATGCCGGTATATTTATACCAAAGGCAGGTAGGATAATATCAGGAGTAGAACCAATTATTATTGCAAGTACAAAAGCTATAAAGATAATTTTAGCCTGCTTCTTTTCTCGTTCAAAATCAGTCTTCCACCACCAAGAAATAACTACTAACATCCCTAGCAGCGTAAAGCTAGAATAATAAACAGTAAAAGACCAAAACATTAGTTTATCATCTTGAAAAAACAGATAAGTCCAACCCCAATCTGTTAGCAATAGATGCTCTTTATCGATTGGACCCTTTAAAAACCAAAATAAATATGTGAAAATAAACCCTGGTAAATAAATCCCCAAATAAACCCACCATTTTTTCAATAATTCTTTCTTTTTAGCTACTAATAAAAAGAAATGTAAGAAAGGTCCATAATGTAAACACCAGCCAGGTACAGAAAGCTTTCTCCAAAAAACAGCCTCCTCTGCACTAGGAGCTGTTTGCATAAAAGCATAAGTGAAAGCCCAATAGGCAGCCGTAAGACAGACTAAAAAAAAGGTTTTACTGATACTTGATTTATGATTTAGCCACAGTAAATAACCACCTAGAAGTAAAGCCCCAAAACAAGTTATTAAATATAATATAGTTATTATGTTCATAAATTCTCCTCCTAGCCAATAGCAAATATACCAAAACAATTAATATTAGTGCTAATTAGTTTATGTATTATAAAATAATTCCTTTATTATATATTTATTGTTAAAGCTTATATATCCTTTATCAAAATAAAAAAAGTCTCGGATATCCGAGACTTTTGACTACTTCGCCTATTTCTAATTTAAACTGAATCGCGAATCAATAATTCTAAATCTAAAACTTTATGCCAATTAAAATTTTTATTTCCATTAATCAAATTAATTAAACTTTCTACTGCCTCTTCTCCTAACTCATAAGCTGGTTGCCGTACAGTAGTTAATCTTGGTTCAGTATAAGCCCCTAAATCTATACCATCAAAGCCCATTACAGCACATTCTTCTGGAACTGCTATACCTTCTTCTTTCAAAGCCCTAATAGCTCCAATAGCCATCGAATCACTAACTGCAAATACCGCACTAAAAGAATTACCTTGAGCTATTAATTCCTTCATCTTTTGATAACCACTCTCTCTAGTAAATTCTCCGCTAACTATTAAATTTTCATCAAATTCAAGATTATTTTCTTCTATAGCTTGTTTATAACCTTTAAATCGAAGTCTACTAGCCACAAATTCATCAGTCCCAGTTATACAAGCAATTTTTTCATGTCCCTGCTCAATTAAATATTCAACTGCCTCATAAGCACCACCTACATTATCACCATCAACCCAACATACATCATCTCTATTCTTTAACGGTCTACCTAAGAAAACAAAAGGCAAATCTTCTTCTTGAAAATATTCTATCCGAAAATCATTAACCTTCGGATTAACTATAATAACCCCATCTAATTGATTAAAATTAATCCCTTCTTCATATAATTCTCTTTTATCTTTTTCACTAACTGTTGGTAATGATAAGCTATAACTATATTCTGCTGCTTTATTGCCAACTCCATGTAAAAACTCTAAGAAGAAAGGATCCGTAATATCACGAGGGGGACCAGGAATCATTAACCCCAAAGTATGAGATAAATCCCGTGCCAATCCTCGAGCTACAGTATGAGGTTTATAGTCATACTTTTGTACTAAGTCCATTACTTTTTTTCTAGTATTCTCACTGACATAGGCATCTTTATTAATTACTCGAGAAACAGTTGCTTTAGACACACCTGCTTCTTTAGCAATATCCTTCATCGTTACCGACATAACATCCCCCCCTATATTAAATAATACATTAAAGAGTGATGAGAGAAGAGTAATGAGTAAAAAATCAAGTTCAAAATCTTTCATTCTAAGCATAATTTATTCTTTTAAGGTTTTAATCTTATGGTTCTTACTCTTTACTCTTTACTCTTTACTCTCTTTACTCTCTTTACTGATTACTAATTACTCATTACTTGTCACTTTATATAGAAAATTCAACACTTTCTCCCTCATTTAATTTCTTAGTTACACCATTAACATTCAAAGCAAGTGCTTCTTCTCCTTGATTAGTCTTCATCTTTACTTTGAATTTATTCGGAGCAATACTAATTATTAAGGATTTTCCTCTAAATTGCAAGTTAAATTTGATTTTATCCCATTTCTCTGGTAAAGCAGGATTAAACTTTAATTCTTCACCAGCAATTCCTAAACCAGCAAAACCTTGCACAATCATCTTCCAAGCTGCACCACAAGCAGCAGTATGAACTCCACCAATAAAAGTACCACCGTGAATTGCTTTATTAGTATTATAAAGGTCAACAGTACAAGATTCCATAAAGTAATCATAAGCTTCTTCTAAATATCCTACCTTACTAGCAATAATTGAATGAGCTGAAGGACTTAAAGAAGAACCATGTTCACAGCGCGGCTCATAATAATCATAGTTAGCTTTCATTACTTCTTCACTAAATCTATCCTGCATACTAAATAACTGTAATAGGTCTGCTTGTTTAGATACTTGAGTTCTAGTAGCTACACCTACTGGCCAACCTAAATATTCATGAGGGTCTTGTAATCTACTTTCTACTTCTTCTGGAGTTGCATCTTCTAACTCAAAAAAGCCATCAAATTGTTCAATTAATAGACTATCTTCATCTGGCTGTGGTAAATAGATCAATTCTGCCATCTCTTCCCAATTTTCACGATCAGAACTATCTAACTCAAGCTTAGATAACAGCTTTTCTAACTGTTCTGGGTTTTCTTTCTCTAATTTTTCATAAATCATTACAGCTTTATCAAGTACATATTGAGCTTGGTAATTAGTAAAGGCATTATTATCAACATTTTCATGATATTCATCAGGACCTAAGACACGAACGATTTCGTATCTATTCTTATCTTTTTTGAAATAAGCATGAGAAAACAGAAACTGAGCTATTTCAAAAACAACTTCTGCGCCATAATTCTCAATGAATTCCCAATCACCTGTTGCCTGATAATAATGCCACATTGCATATGCTATATCAGGTGAAATATGAATCTGCCAATCATTAAAGTGATTTCTAATCTTACGACCTGTTAGCACATTTTCAAAGAAGAAATCAGGACATAGTTCTTGGCCTGTTTTACCACTGATCCACGGATAATAAGCTCCATAATAGCCTAAATCTTCTGCTTTTTCTCGCGCTCCATCTAAGGTATGATATCTATATTTTAATATATTTTTAGCAATTTCAGGCTGGGTATAGAGGAACATCGGCATATTAAAGATTTCTTGGTCCCAAAATGCTGACCCCTGATAAGCCTGACAAGATAAACCTCGTGCTCCAATTGGTAATTTATCAGTATGGGCTGGAGTACAGATAATATTGTGGTATAGATTGAAGCGCAATAATACTTGTGCTTCTAAATCACC
Source organism: Halanaerobacter jeridensis (assembly GCF_016908315.1). Lineage (GTDB taxonomy): Bacteria > Bacillota > Halanaerobiia > Halobacteroidales > Halobacteroidaceae > Halanaerobacter > Halanaerobacter jeridensis. The sequence continues at coordinate 50,809 of NZ_JAFBDQ010000003.1, forward strand.
TGCAATCTCAATATCTGATACATCCCACATTTTGGCCCATTCTTGTTCATGCTTTTCCTTTAATTTACTATATCCTTCTTCTTCTGCTGTAGCAATATCATTGACTGCAGCTCCTAAAGGCTTATCTACATCATTACTACTATAAATCCCTACGAACTTCTCTAAAGTTACTTCTTGACCAGCCTCTAAGTCAAAAGTTAATTTTCTTAGTATCTTTTTATCTTGATGAATTATATTTTCTGTTTTTGCTCTACCTCCAATAATATTAATCCCTTCTACTACATCTAAATTGATCTCTTCTTCGACAGTAGTAGCTTCAATAGCAATCAAATCTTCTTCTTCCATCAATTGATAGTCTTTAAGATGTTGTCCATTCAAATCCCAAACTGCACCATCAATTCCAGTAACTAAAGTAACTTTTGTATCTTCTTTAGCTTTAAAACTATAATCCATCGTCAGTAGATGTAAATTATCATAGCTAGCAAATCTTTCCGTAGTTAATTCAACTTCACTCCCAGCATCACTTTTCCACGTTGATTCTCTTTTTACAACACCATTTTTTAAGTTTAACTCGCGTTGATAATCAATTGTCTCTCCTGCTCCTTCAAAAGCAGACAACTCTTGCTCATCAACTATTAATTTAGTATATAAGCCATTAGGAGCATTACATAATTCTCTCCATTTCCCATCAGCCATATCATAAGTATCAGTCACAATACATCCTACATAATCTTCTTTATCCCACTCTGCTAAAGTACCTCGATAACCTAAATATCCATTACCGGCTAAAAAGTTACTCCCCGTAATAATTGTCTGCTCGGGATCAAAAGTATTAGTTTTTATTTCCCAACCACTTTCTGTATATAAATCATTTTCTAATTCCATTATTATGCCCTCCTGATTAACTAGTAAATAATTTATAGTATTGAAATTAATTATTAAAACGCTTAAATACAATTCCTTGACTATTGCTTAAAGTTATTTCTTCATCAACTGCAGCAGCTTCAACTTCTGGAGTTGTAATTGCTACTTGCCATCCATCTTCTTTCAAACCAGGAATTTCTAACTGATTAGGAACTACTGTAACTGGTGTTCCTTCCATATTAGCTATAAATAATAGTTGTTCATCACTATCAGGAGCTTCACGTAAACCATAGAATAAAACTGTTCCTTGGCAGGGATGTTGATAATCAAAATATTCATTTCCATCTAAATTATCCATTAACCATGGACGCTGCAACCGGAATCTTCTCAATTTTAGATTAAATTCTGTTTGTTGACTATTTTGTTCATGCCAATGGTTACTAACATTACAGTATTCAAATACATCTTCCATCCAAGCAGTACTTATCTCTTTTAATTTTTCACTAGTAATTTCAAACTCTACATCAGAATCTGATAGAGTATTTAAAATCTTAGTTATTTCAGCCAAATCATGATCTGTCATTTGAACTGCTTCATCTACTTTTCTAACAAAAGATTTTAACTGATCTAATTCACTAAAGCCTAAATTCTTTAATCGCTCAAAATTGTCTACTTCATTATAATCTTCTTCTGTTACCTGCCAATCTAGGAAATACTTTTCTTCAGCGAAGACTTTAACAGCATATTGATCATCAGTGTTACGGATAAAGCTCCATGGTGCGCGCATTGAAGCATTAATAAAGTCCATTGGTAATCCTGGGAACATAGCATAAGTTAATAGTTTCTCAGCTGGATTATCATAAGCATTTTTTATAATTTCAGGTAATGTAGAACCTAACTTTTCATTAATTTTAGCATCAGGAGCAATTTGCGTTCCCCGACGCAGAGTATCATGATTAGAACAACCACTGATCCATTGATCACCAAAGTTGATTATTTCTTGAATCCGCCACCATTTTGAAACCCAAAATGTATATAAAAATGGTGTATTATGAGCAAAAGTTAAGGGACCCCATTGAAAAATATCAGGTTGTTCTTCAATTACTGAGCGATAAGTAGAGGCCAACTCCCAATCTTCTCGCGGCCAAGGTCGACCATCTTCAAAGATCATCCACGGATAATACTTCTGACCAGCTACTTCTTGTACAACATTACTCATATTTTTTAAATATTGATCATCATGATATAATTCTTGATCTTCTTCATCCCAGTAAACAAAGTCCTGGGCTCCATCAACACGAACACCATCAACACCAAAGTTCACTTTGCGACGCTGCATTTCTAATAAAATAGCTCTCACAGTTGGATGTTGATAGTCTAACCCTTGTCCATACATATCAGGACCAGAGAAGAAATTCTCATTTAATACATTTAAACCTTGATTGTCAGAATGACCAAAGACTACATCAATCACTACTTTAATTGGCCCATTTGGAAAATTATGCAGAGTAGAAATTAAATCTACTAATTCATACGGCCGACCACTACCTAAAATAGATGGATTAACAGCTGAAGAATCTGATACTACAACATCATAACCCCAATTAATCACATCTGGCTTAACTAGTTTTATCTCTACTTCTTCACCTTCTACATCTTCTTCCTGCTGCCAAAAGCCAGGGCCAACTTCATACTCAATTGTAGGTTCAATGGGCATTAATTGAACGCCCTCATAGCCAATATAATTTTCTTCTGCTGCTGTTAATTCTTCTTCATTCTTAATTTTCTTTCCAATCTCTTGATAGATATTAGCTAACCCACGTAAACTACCTTCTTCTGATGCAGTTCCTGGGTGAATCTGCAGTAAATTAGTTGGATCGCTAATCTTAGGAATTTCTTCCTCTCTATCAGCCAATTTATCAAAATAGGATTTATCATTTCTATTTTCTTGTAATTGCTGCATATCATAAAGCTCAGCTGGAGCAAAAACACCAAATGGTACTGAATAAGCTACTGGATCATAAACATGACCCCATTCACCATCTGCTTTCTGATATTTAATCCAATAAAAGGATCCCGCCTGCTCTCTAGTTCCTGCCTGCATTCCTGACAGGATCCCCCATAAGTATTCTCCTTCTTGCTCTAAAGAGATTAAGTCTTGTTCAAATTTTATCTGCTGTTCCTCAGCTTCAAAGTCTAAATCTTCAACTGGAGTTAGTACTTCTAAATAAACATCTTCTACCTCATCATCTGCTAATATTTCCGGTAGCCAAAATCCAATTTGAGTCTTGCCATTATTATAATGTGCTCCTAATTTAGTGGCTAATTTTTTCGCTGCTTCAAATTCAGACTCTGTTTCATTTTTGACTTTCCGGGTCCAATCTATTAATTCTTTTGTCTCTTGCTTTAATAATTTTATTTTGCTCATAATTACCCCCTTCTGTAACACATGGTTGCCTACTTATTAACAAAACCATCTCTGTTTTATTTTAGCTTCGCACTTATTGTTGCCCTCCGTGTTTTCAAAAAACGGAAAACACTCCGTATAGCACTAGTCTCTGTACTTAGAGCTAATTAAGTGTCTACGAGTTTTGACAAGCAAAACTCTCCGTGTAGCCCAAGACACTTAGCTTTGCTATTAATTACTTTGCGCAATCAATATGCAATACATTTTGCAAATTGCTGTGATTCCGCAATCTATATACTTTTATTTTTGCTAGGTTGCCTACTTGCGCTTAAAACTCGAAATACTATTCCTATACTAAGATATTGTTTCAATGGTATATTAATTTTAGTCCTCCGAGTTTTTTAAAAGCAAAAAACTCTCCGTGTAGCCCTGAACTCTCTACTTCTTGCTATATACTCTGCGCAATCTATATACGAGTTCTTTTTGCTAGGTTACCTACTTGCTGTTACCGGTTTCAAGAACTTTAAAAAAATTATGTTATATCTATAATATCTTTTCTAAATCTATATCTGCAGTACTATCAAATCTATAATCTCCATGTCCTACTCTTTCTTCTGGGCCAACTCCTACTGCTATCATCTCTGCTGCTATAGCAGCATCAATACCAGATTCTGCATCTTCTAATACAACACATTCTTCTGGCTTCAATCCAATTTCTTTAGCTGCATGCAAGAAAATATCTGGAGCTGGTTTAGCATCTTCTACACTATGTCCATCAGCAATAGCATCAAATTCATCACTAATATCTAAGCTGTTTAAAACACGTTTAGCATTCCGACTCGAAGAAGCAATTGCCATTTTTAGTCCCCGCTCCTTAATTTCATCTAATAATTCTCTAGCCCCAGGTAATAAGTCATCATCATCCATATCATCAAGAAAAGATTGATAGTATCCATTCTTCCGATCCATCATTTCTTGAAATTCTTCATCACTATAATCATCTATTTTATCACCTAATAATATTTCTAATGATCTGCTGCGGGAAACACCACGCAATTGTTCATTATCTTCACGAGTGAACTCAATACCTTCTTCTTCCGCTAATCTTTTCCATCCTTGAAAGTGATATTCTGATGTTTCAGTAATTACTCCATCTAAATCGATAATAAAGCCTTTAATATTTGACATTGCATTGCCCCCTTGAATTATGGATTATCAGTTTTAAAAGCTGTTATTTTCTTTAACTTTTCTTCTAACTTTTCTAAAGCAGTTGCTGTATCTTTTTCTCCAGTTAACACTGAATGCACTGCCTGATAAAAAGCCTGAGAAACTTGATTATAGTTCGGTGCTGTAACACTAGCTGGACGAGGAGTTGCAGTTATAAATACATTATATAGTTTCTCAAAGAATGGGACAGCTGCTAATACTTCTTGATCTTGATACAAAGACTTAATAGTTGGATTCAAAGCAGCTTCAATAGCCCTCATTTTCTGCACTTTAGGTGAAGTCATAAATAATGCTACATCAGCAGCAACTTGAGGATGTTCACTATACTTACTAACTGCTAAACTGCCACCACCTAAAACAGATGTCGAGTCTCCATCTCCTGCTGGTAAAGGCGCCACATCAAATTTACCTTCTACAGCACTATCTTCTGCACTAGCTAAGGCATAAACGTAAGGTAAATTACGCATGAATACAGCATTTCCCGACTGCCACATTTTACGAGTACTTTCTTCAGTCATGCTAGTAACTCCATGAGGAGAAATTCTACCAACCCAACTAGCAACTTCTTTAATCATCTCTCTTGCTTGTTGATTATTAACAGTAATCTCTTGCTCAGAATTAACAATTGTACCGCCATTATTAGATGCTATCCATTCTAAAGCATTAGAAGTTAATCCTTCATAAGCTTCTCCCTGCCAGAGATAACCCCAAAAATTCGAATTGCCTTTATCACGTTCTTCTTTTTGGATTTTTTTAACCATCTTTTCTAGTTGATCCCAAGTTCTAGGAGGCCCCTCATATCCATACTTTTCTAACAAGTCACTACGGTAATATAATAAAGAACTTTCAATAAACCACGGTATAGCTATTAATTTATCATTAACCCTATTACTTTCAACAACAGTTTGAAAATGTTTTTCTATAGCCTGATTAATTTCATTATTATTCAAATCAATAAAATACTGTGCTAAGTCACCAGGCCAAGTCATATCAATTTGATAGAGGTCTACTTCTGAACTTTTATTTTTGAGATACTGCAAATAAAGATCTAAACGGTCTTGAGCTAAATTAGGGGTATCTAATACTTTTATATCTACATTAGAATGATCATTTTCATACATTCTAGCAGCTTTTTTAATAGTTTCTAATTCTTTACCAACAGCTCCACCAGCAATAACAATTTCAACCTTATCATCACTTTTTTCTTGCGAACTTGACTGTTCTTCAGCATTACAAGCCACTAATAATAATGACACCACTACTATTAAAATTAAAAATAATTTTTTTCTTTTGAACATGTGTTCCCCCCTTATTAAGATTAATTAATCAAGTATTAAATTTCTTAATAATTTTTCTCAGTTCCTTAGACATATTAGATAATTTATGAGCTGAGCTAGCTATTTCATCAGACATGGTATTAACTTCATTAGAAGCAGCTAACACTTCATTACTATTCTCATTTAATTTTTCTGTTGCAAGAGCTGTTTCTTCAACTTTATCAGAAGTGTTTTCGATTGAGTTTTCAATCTCATTAAATATTTCGCCTGCTCTTTCGGCAATCTTTCGCCCTTCATCTGCTTCCTCTGCTACTTCTTTTACAGATTCTAAACTACTTTCAGATTTACTTTGAATTCTATTAACTAATGAATTGATATCATCAGTAGCATCTTCAGTTTCTTCAGCTAAGCTTCTAATCTCATCAGCTACTACTGCAAAACTTTCTCCAGCCTTTCCTGCTCTAGCTGCTTCAATTGAAGCATTTAAAGCTAATAAGTTAGTCTGCTCTGCTATATCATTAATCAAATCAACAATTTTACTGATTTCTTTGGAATCAGCAGTTAGATCTTCAATTTCATCTACTGTAGTATCAACTTTGTTATCAATATTTTGAATACTTTTGACTGTATTATTTATCTTTTGATTACCAAACTCAGTCTGAGAGTTAGCTTCTTGAGCTAAGCTATTGACTTGCTTACTATTAGCAGATATCTGTTCTATTGCTGTAAACATATCTTCAAGATGATTAGTTGTTTCTTCAATTGTAGCATTACCTTCTTCAGCAGTTGCCGATAGTTGTTCACTATTAGAAGATAAGTTATCTATTGAATCAGATAACTTATTTACTATTTCTTTTAATTCTCTTAACATTTTATTAAGAGCTTCTACTAAAAACCCAATTTCTCCTTTAGCTTCAATCTCTAATGGACTAATATTCAGATTGCCATTAGCAATTTCATTGGCAAAATTAGCTGCTTGAACAATTGGCGTAGTAATTTTACGGTATAAAATAACAAATGTAACTAAGATACTGATTAGTACAATTCCTATTAAAATATTAGTAATCCACAAATAAAGATTTGCTTTCTTTTGAGCTGTATTAATTTTTTTCTGCGCTCGGGTTTCAATTCGATTTTGAAATTCTCTAATTGGAGTTAAGACCTTTTCTTTTTGCTTGGTATAGTAACTATCAAAAATTGTTTTGCGAGCATCTAAAAAATTACCGTTTTTAGCCTTTTTTAAAGCAGCTTTTTCAGTAGCAGTTATCATCATCGAGCCTTCAATTGCTTTTTCAATCAAGGCTATATCTTTATCAGGAATATCCATCTGCTTTAGTTTTTGCAATACTTTTGCTTTAGTTTTAGTTTCATTAACTTCTTTGAAATAATTGTTATAATATTTATCTTCACCTTGAACAGCATATTTATTAACTTGCTCAGTCAAATAATCAAATGTAGTAAGCAACTCTTTACTTAACTGTTTTATTTTCTCCTGGCGATTAGTAACTTCTCGTTCCTTTCTAAAACTAACATTTAATTTAAATACAGTAAAACTAACTAAAATAAGTAGTACGAATATAGTGATTCCAACTATTTTTAAAAGTTTAGATATTTTCAATGTAACTCCCCCTTTTTTATACTTAGTAATTACTTTCTAATCTTTGTTTAAAGTTAACTATAACTATAATTTCAAATTTTATTAATTATAACTTTTTATATTATTTCCCTATCAAACAAAGGGGGCTTATTTTGATTATTTACTAAATTTTACTTATTCCTTAAACTTATACTCAAACTCTTATTTTTTATACTTATGCTTTTTATGCTTTTGCTTATACTTATCCTTTAACTCAATTTATATACTCTAGCCTCATAAGGTTTTAAATCTATCTCTTTAATTTCAGAATCAGCTCTAACTTCATAATTATTAATTAATAATTCCTGCTCTGAAAAATCTATATCTTGTGGTAATTCAAACTTAGTTTCATCGGCACTAAAGTTTAGCATTACTAATACTCTTTCTCCTTCTAAAACTCTTAAATAAGAATAAATACTTTGGCTATCTTCTAACAATAAACGATAATCACCATAGACTAACACATCTTCACTTTTTCTTAAATCGATTAAATCTTGATAATAATGAAAAATAGAGTTAGGGTTAGCAAGATTAGCTGCTACATTAATCTCTTCATAATTAGGATTAACATCAATCCATGGTTCACCATCACTAAAACCAGCTTGCTCGCTATTATCCCACTGCATTGGAGTTCGACTATTATCTCTACTCCACGTTCTAATAATTTCTTTAGCATCGGCGAAGTTATCAATATTACCTTTTTTCTTCTCTTCTTTAAACTTATTTAAAGTATCTACATCTTGTACTTGTTCTAAACTTTCAAAAGGGAAATTAGTCATGCCAATTTCTTCACCTTGGTATAAATAAGGAGTACCACGTAAAGTTAATAGCAAAGTAGCTAACATCTTAGCAGATTCAACTCTATACTCTTCATCATTAGCAAATCTAGACACAGCACGCGGTTGATCGTGATTATTGAGATACAAGCTATTCCAACCATTTTGCTCCTGCATTTCAACCTGCCATTTAGTAATAATCTCTTTTAAATCTGTTAACTTCCATTCGCCAGTTCCACTCCAGCGTCCTCCTTCAGGTGTATCAACTAACATATGTTCGAAGTGGAATAACATATTTAACTCATCTCGATCAGAACTGACATATTTAACTCCTTCATCTACATCCACAAAGGGCATCTCTCCTACAGTCAGAATATCATAGTTGCTCAATACTTCTTGATTCATCTCTTGTAAATAATCATGGACTTTAGGTCCATCAACATAATGATTAGCTCCTGTAGGTAGTTCTCCCTCATTATCTTTATCATCTGGCAGTTCAGGTTCTTTAGAAATAAAGTTGATAACATCCATTCTAAAGCCATCAATTCCTTTATCTAACCACCATTTCATCATCTCATAAATTTCAGTTCTAAGATCTGGATTCTCCCAATTTAAATCAGGCTGCTTTTGATGGAATAAATGTAGATAATATTCTCCTGTTTCTTCATCATACTGCCAAGCTGAGCCGCCAAAGTTAGACTCCCAATTATTCGGTGGAGTTCCTTCTTCTCCAGACCTCCAAATATAATAATCTCGATAGTCATTATCTTTAGCAGAACGAGATTCTACAAACCACTGATGTTCATCAGAAGTATGATTAACTACTAAGTCCATAATTAATTTCATATCTCTGTTATGTAATTCATCTAATAGTTCTTCCCAATCATCCAATGTACCAAACTCATCCATAATTGCTTTATAATCACTAATATCATAACCATTATCAGCATTAGGTGACTGATAAACTGGACCTAACCAAACAACATCTATTCCTAATTTATCTAAATAGTCTACTTTTTCAATAATCCCTTGTAAATCCCCAATTCCATCACCATCAGAATCATTAAAACTCCGTGGATAAATTTCATAGGCTACAGCTTCTTTCCACCACTGTTGTTCCATATAATCTCAACTCCTTGTCTTCCGTAATTAAAATATGTCTCCCACCTAAAGCAAATTGCTTCAAGTGGGAGACTAAATAGTTATTACTTGATCTTAACTAATTCTTTACTCTATAGTTTTAGTTGGTTCTCCAGATTCAAAACCAGTAATATCCTTTAACTTATATTCAAGAGATCTTAAAGCACTTCCTGCTTCTTTTTCACCGTTTAGTACAGAATAAACAGATTTAAAGAATGCAGTTGATACTTCGTTATAGTTAGGAGCTACTGGAGTAGATGGTCTAGGTGTACTGTTTCGGAATACACTTAATAAAGTCTTGAAGTACGGATTCTCGTTTATAATTTCTTCGTCATTATAAAGAGCTTTTCTACTACCAGTTAATCCTGCTTCCATAGCTCTTAACTTCTGAATCTTATAAGAAGTTAGAAACTTAACAACTTCTGCAGCTGCTTCTTTGTTGTCACTATATTTACTAACAGCTAATTGCCATCCACCTAAAGTAGCAGCACCGTGTCCACTATCTCCTTTAGGTAACGGAGCAATATCAAATTTACCTTTAACAGCAGAATCATCACTTTTAGCTAATGGATAAGCATACGGCCAATTACGCATGAATAATGCGTGACCACCTTGCCACATCTTACGAGCATCTTCCTCTTTCATACCAGTTACACCCGGAGGAGAGATCTCACCAATCCAATCTGCTGCCATAGTAATAGCTTCAGCAGCTTTTTCGTTATTGATAGTAACTTTCTTATCAGGGCTAACGATTACACCGCCACCATTAGAGTAAACCCATTCTAGAGCGTCACAAGTTAGACCTTCATAAGCTTCACCTTGCCATACAAATCCCCAGAAGTCCTGCTTACCTTCAGCACGTTCTCCTTTTTGAACTTTCTTTGCCATCTTCTCCATCTCTTCCCAAGTTTTTGGAGGATTGTCGAATCCATATTTTTCTAATAAATCTGTTCTATAATACATTACAGCAGCATCGACAAACCATGGAATAGCAATTAATTCTCCATCAACAGTATTGTTCTTGATACTACCTTTAAAGAACTTATCGATTTCACTTTGGGACATATAATCTTTAAAGTCTATGAAGTGTTCACCCATATCTCCAGACCAAATAACATCAGTCTGATAAACATCTAACTTATTACTCTGTGCTTCTAAGTATTGTAGGTATAAAGAATATCTCTCAGAAGAACTTTCCGGCATAGAAACTAACTCAATATCAATATTAGGATTTTCTTCTTCATACATTTTTGCAGCTTTCTTAGTTACTTCAAATTCTTTACCAACATTTCCTACACCTACTTTAACAACTTTCTTATCGCTACTACTTTCTTCTTGAGACTGTTCTTGTTCCTGAGCTTGATCTTGAGCTTGTTGATCACTACTTTGATTGCCACCACCACCACAACCTGTTACTAATAATGAAAACATTAATACTATACCTAAAACTAAAACAAAACCTTTCTTCTTAGATAAAACCATTTCACTACCTGCTTATAAAAATCTATGCAAAGCTATACATAGACCACAATCATACAGGATTAGATCGTATTAGGTATAATCGCTTGATTATAATCTTCCCTCCTGCCCTTAATATCTACAATATCAAGGTGCTAGAAAGATACAGGTGTTACCTGTCCCTAAATTTACATTCTAGGCAAAGTCCTTTCTCTACGTGGTGCTTTGCCCTATATAAGCTATTTGAAAATTGATTCTTTTTATCAGGTTATAATTATTAAGCGATTTCCAACAACCTTTTCCTGTATCTAGAATATGCATAGTCTTTGCTATAAGCAGGATTTTCACCACCTTCCTTTTTAATATTTTGGATTGATTTTTTATAGCTTTTAAAATATTTCATTCTGTCACCTCCTAGATATAGGGTGCCCTATATCTAGGCAATAAATTAAAAAGTTTTTTACCTTGATTTGAATAATTTTACAGGAAATTTTACCTCCTTCCTTAGTTGCAATTTAATAATTAGTAATTGCTTTATATAATTATATAAGGAAGATTTCCTTATTATTATCCTTTTACTGAACCAGCAGTTAAACCTTTTACGATCTTCTTCTGGAAGTATAATACTAATCCAACAATAGGCAATGTAACCAATACAGCTGCGGCCATTTTAGCTCCTGCTGGTTCCTGTCTAGAAACTTCACCACTAAACAATGCAATAGCTACAGGAACGGTTCGCGCTTCAGCATCAAAGGATGTAAAGGTTAAAGCAAATAGATATTCATTCCACGCTCTAATAAATGTTAACAATCCTGTAGTTACTAATGCCGGAGCAGTCAATGGTAATAAGATCAATCTAAAGGTCTGAAAAGCAGTTGCTCCGTCTACTTGAGCAGATTGCATTATTTCATCAGGTAGATCTTTAAAGAATGAAGTTAAGACCCAAGTAGTAAATGGTAATGCAAATAACATATATGAGAAAATCATACTAAACCTTGGCCCTAAATTATACTGCCTGATTAAAGCATACAAACCAGTTAATACGGTAACCTGTGGGAACATGGTCATCGATAATATGACATATAAACTCAGTTTTTTACCTTTAAACCTTAATTTACCTAAAGCAAAGGCGGAGAATGAACCAACCATTAATGATAAGACTGTAGTACTGGTCGCTACTATAGCACTGTTAAGTATACCCCTCATAAAGGTATCATTATTAAATAATTGTTTATAATTTGTTAATGAGATGTCTATTGCTCCTGTATCAGGATCACGAGGTACAAAAGTAGCAGGCATCATCATCAACTGATCTTCTGTCTTTAATGAAGAGTTAACTGCCCAATAAAATGGAAATAGTAAATAAAAACAAATTAAGCCGATTATAAACCAAAAGCCTACTTTTTTAAGAATTTGAATTCTTTCGTCAGTCATCATTCGACATCAACTCCTAACCCTTGAATATAGGCATACGCAAAGATAGCAATAAATATAAAGATTACTACTCCAATAGCAGATGCTAATCCCATCTCTCTATTTCCAATTAACTGAAAATAATTATAAGTAGCTAAGGAGTAAACACGATCTCCTAATAGAACTTGGAACACACCAAATGCTCTTAATGTGTCTAGAGTTCTGAAGATTAAAGCTACACCAATAGCTGGTTTTATTAAAGGCAATGTAATAGTAAAGAACTGCCGTACTTTACTAGCACCATCAACTCGTGCAGCTTCATACAAAGATTGCGGAATTAACTGCAATCCTGCTAAAATCAGCAAAGCCATAAATGGTGTTGTCTTCCACACATCAACTGCAATCAAGGACGGTAACTGTAGTGAGGGATCTCCTAAAAAGTTTATTTGACCTTCGGTTATACCGAGCATATCTCCTACAGTATTAAATAATCCCATTCTGTTTGGTTCCAACATCCAAGCCCAAATTTCAGCTGAAACAACTGTAATAACAGCCCAAGGTACTAACATAATTGCTCGCATGGCGCCTCGACCTTTAAAGTTACTGTTAACTGTCAGGGCAATAATCAAACCAATTATCGTTTCTAAAGTTACTGCCACAATTGTATATATCAATGTGTTTTTAATGGCACTCATAAAGTCCGCATCCGAAGCTCCTACTACATATTTATTACCAAAGAACCCAACAGTAAATAATTTTTCATAAAGAAATGGTTCCGATGGCAATGCTTCATATGCAGGCTTATATACTTTTTCACCTGTCTCAGAGTCCACTTTCACCTTCCCTGTATCGGGATTAACTTGTGGTTCTAATTTTTTAACTGTTACACCTAATAACTTGCGATAATTCCTTAAACCTACAAATTCTGTTTTTTGGGAACTAGCAAATCTCTTATTAGTAAAACTAGTAACAAAGACTTGTGCTAGAGGATAAAATGCAACTAAGAGTAAAATTAACATCGTCGGGATCAATAACTTATACGCTGTTCTCTGTTCTTTTTTAGCTAATTCTGACATACTAGACTTTTGACTCATTAAGCCCCCCCCTTTTTTTAGGCAACAATAAATACAGTTGATTATAAAATAAAGAAAACCCACCTCAACTAGTTCAGTAATGAATTTCACTGATCCTGTGAAAACACTAGCAACTAGATAAAGGAAGGTCTTATAGGCTTATATAAATTATTAGTATTAAATTATGATAATTATATTTTCTTCAAACTTGTAATTAATAATAACTTCATCTTATACCTTAGTCATCTTTATTTTTTAATCAACTACAAAATAATTATAAATTTGATTTTAATTAAGTTAGCTTGATAATTAATAATTTTGGGTTATAGGATTATTGCTTATATTTTTAAAACTAACTTATTTTATTATTTTGTAACGCGTTTCTGAAACCGGTTACTGAAACTGTAAAAATAAAAGCATGAACTTCTTCGATTCATGCTAATTTAATTATAGTGAATATAAGATTAATTGTCAAGAATTTTAAAAGAATTTCTATAAATATCTGTTAGTTTGTCGATTTAACCAATTAGCTAACTCATCTTGGTGACTCAAATCTTCCCATACAAACTCTAACCCTGCTTCATAATATTCAGCTTCTTTAAAGGAGGTTGCCTTATTATCAACTCTAGAAACTTTAGCGATTACTTTATCAAAAGAAAGACCAGCAAAACTAATATCTAGATTAAGATGACTACTTTTTACTAAGGGTACATGTGTTACTAATTTAACTCCCGCTGCACTAATATTTTCAATTACCCCTTGGTACTCTTGTATCTCAGATTCTGCATCAAATTTAGTGATTTTAGTAAAATTAATTCTCTTATATATATTCAAACGGAAATAACTTCTATTTTGAATCTTATAGTTCTTATCTTTAGCTCTAACTTTTAAGATTAAATCTTCTCCATTATTAATCACTTCTTCTAACTCTACTAAGACCTTATAAACTCCCGTTTTCTGCATGAATATAATTTCAAATTCTTGCCCTATATCAAGTGGAATATTACATTCATTAACTAATTTAAATTTAAGTGTTTCCGTTTCTACATCAGTTATTTTAGCCAGACAATTATATTTTTCTTGTTCCATAACCACTCCTAATTTAACAATATCTTTAGGAATCAATTTACTCTTTAAATCTAAATTATTGATTCTACGACTATTATCAAAGTCAAATTCTAACATAATACTCCACCTTCTTTCTTTCTTACATTTCAAATAAAAATTATCATTTAAAATATAATTTAAGTTTTGCTTATCCACTTTTTGTTATTATAGATAAATATCTTAATCCCTTCTTTTAATTAGAAAATTTATCTTAAATTTATTAATTTTTCAAGCTGGGATAGCTCTTTATTAAGCATATAACTTCTAAAAGCTCTACTTTCGCTTAATAAATCTTGCAAATCTTCTTTATTATTCTTTTCTTTTTTTATTTTACGGCGAGATAATAAAATTTTATCTGGCTTAATAAAACGCACTCTCAGTTGTCCCTTAAACTGTAAATATTTTAAGCCTAAGAGCACAGTTAACTCTCGTTCTCCAGTTAAAATAGTTAATGTATATATATCCGTAACACCATTTTTATTCTCTAATACATTTTTGACTAATCCGACTAAATGATTAATAAATTTCTTGCTTAATTCTAAATCTTGTTCAGTATAAGCTAAAATCAAACGTTTAGGGTCTACTGTATATAACAAATCCTTAACAATTTTTAAATCAGGTGGACAAGATAATAATACTAAATCATCACTCTTATCAGCTGCATAGCGATCTATAACCTCTACAGGCCAATCTTGAGGAGGACCTTCATAATAATATAGAGCATCATCAAATTTGGGAAATTCACGCCCGCGGTGATACCAATTACGCCAATCTATTAATTCACAGTCTAACTCCCGCTCAGTAGTCAAATCTTCTGTTTCTTTAATTATTTCTTTTACTTCTAACTGCAAATTACGCTGCCCCTGCCAAGTATTAGACTGTAGGGTGTACACTACATCTACTTCATCGGCTAGCTTTTCTTTATCTCCTCCCCACCATAAAGCAGTCCGCTGCACTCTGCCATCACTAACAGTTAACTTTAAATTGTCTTCAGTATTTAATGTCCGATAATTAACTACTTCTAAACCCTTATCATAAAATAATGGTTCCGGATTTCCTTCCCCAAAAGGAGCTAGTTGACGTAATTTTTCATATAAATCCAAATTAGTTGCTGCTAAGTTTAACTGTTGGTCAACCTTAATCTCTCTTTGCTCTCCTAATTCTGCTAAACGTTGCTTTAAAATTTCTTCCAATCTTTGCTTAAAAGTAGGCCAATCTTCTTTATGTAGTGAGCATCCAGCTGCTCCAGCATGTCCTCCAAAGCTAAGCAATAACTCCTTAATTTGGGCCAAAGCATCGCGAATATGAATCCCTTCAATTGAACGCGCTGAACCAGTGATTATGTCCTCCGAATTTTCTTTATTACATAGTAATAAAACCGGAACCCCAAATTTTTCTGCCAATCTGCCAGCAACAATTCCTACTACTCCTTGATGCCAATGAGGTTGATATAATACAATTGCCTCTGTTCCGTCATTATCTACTGTTAAATCTAAAGCCTCTTCTCTCATTTTAGTCCCTATTTCACGTCGCTGCTGATTAATTTCATCTAATCTATCAGCTAAAGTTTTGGCTCGTTCTTCTTCCTGACTTAATAACAACTCTACTGCTAAATCTCCTTTTACAATTCTACCAGCAGCATTTAAACGAGGTCCTAATCTAAATCCAATATCCACTTCAGAAATTTGAAAAAGTTCTACGCCTGCTACTCGGCATAATTCAGCTATTCCAGGCCAACTTGTAGCAGCTAAAGACTCCAAACCTTTCTGCAGCAAATAACGATTTTCTCCTCTTAATTTAACCACATCAGCTACTATGGCCAAAGCAGCAAAATCAATTAAACTAGCAGCTAATTTATCCTCACCTGCTCTACTTAATACGGCTTGGGCCAAAAAATAAGTGATTCCAGCACCCGGCAAATGATAAGCACGATGTTCAGGGTCTAATAATTTAGGAGATACTATTTCATCTGCTGCCTCCGGTAGTTTTTCCGGCAGGTCATGATGGTCAGTCACAATTATATCCAAACCTAAATCTTTAGCAAATTCAACCTCTTCCCAATTAGAAATCCCACAATCACAAGTGATAATCAAATCTACTCCTGCTGCAGCCAAATCTTCAATTACTCCTTTATCCAAACCATAACCTTCACTAAAACGATCTGGAATATGATAATCAACATCTGTGGCTATTCTCTGTAGCATCAACATTAAAATAGAAGTAGAAGTAACACCATCAGCATCATAATCACCATAGACACAAATCGTTTTTTCCTCTGCTGCTGACTTTAAAATTATATCCGCCGCTGTCATTAACCCTGGAAAATCTCCAGGCTCTACAGGTTGATAAGAGTCCGGATTTAAAAAGTGTTCAACTTCTTGTGGAGTATCAATCTCCCGCTGCACTAATAATTTTGCTAAGAGTTCTTCGCCATCAACTTTATCAAGCAGCCACTGTGGAACTTCTATTTCTTCTTGATAATCAACTTGCACTCCCATTTATTCTACCTTCCCTTCTTAAAAAGATATCGGATCAATCTCATCCCAATCTTCCATTAATTCTAAATCTTCTTCCTTCGGTTCTATTTCTAAAGCCGGCTCTCCATGACAAATAGGTCTGTATTCACAAGAAAGACAGTTATTTTTCTCACTAGTTGCTAAAACATCTTCATCTACTGCAAAATTAGTCTCTTTAATCTGCTCAATTATATTTTTAATCTTATCTTCATCCCTAGCATACTGCTCTTTAGTATAAGGAAGTTCTTTGCTATCATCAGGAAAACGAGGATTCCAATAGATCAAAGTAATATCTTCTGCTGCCCACTCTCCTGTTTGTGAATAATCTCCTCCCGCTCTTGCTAATAAATAACGGTAAACAATGGTCTGCATACTTCTTTTTAAGAAGCTTTTTTTAGAATTGCTACGGTAAGTCTTCCAATCATAAATTACAACTCGATTGTCCTGAGTAATATGCAATAGGTCATATTTAGCTAGTAATTTTAACCCCTGATTATTAAACTGCAGACGATGTTCAGGCAAAAATTGATCTTCCTCATTATAAGGTCTAAAATCGACTAAGCGTTCTAACCACTTAACTACTTTGTCTTCAATTACTTCCTTAGAATCAACCACTTTGCCCCGCAAATAGTATCTCTCAGCTAAAGTATGAAATAATTGACCTAAGCGCTGTGTTTCTTTCTTTTCTTTATCCTTGACCCAATCATCAGGCCAAAATAAACCATCTATATAACGTCGCTTGAATTTTAATTGACAAGTACGATAAGTACGCAGTGATGAAGCACTAAAATATAATTCATCAACTTTTCTTTCACTCATGATGATTGCTCCCTTCTAAATACTGCTGTAAAATTTGAAATACTAAACTCGGTTTAACATTCCACCAACTATCATTAAATGGACTACGTCGTTTATAGTGACTACTTAAATATAAATTTTTCTCCGCTCTAGTGATTGCTACATACAATAATCTAATCCGTTCTTTGATCACTTTTATTTTAGCTTCACGGTTAGAATCTTGATAAGACTGACCATCAACTAACTTCTCTAATTCAGCTTCTACCTGCGCTTTAGGATTTTTGCGCCCATCTACTAAGTAGTTAAACTCACCTCTGAAACGATCATTCAAGGTAATAGGATAACTATCATGGACAATAGAGTTGACAAATACAGTATCCCACTCCAATCCTTTTGACTTATGAGCAGTTAATACAGTGATAACTCCCTCTTGGGGTTGAAATCCACTTAATTTATTAAATTTATCCGCTAATTGATTGAAAGAACGTTTTAAATCATTTAGTTGCCCCATAATATCAATTAATCTATATTCAGGATTCAAACGCAATTGATCTCTGATTTGTAGAGCAATTCCCTGCACTAATGCTAATAATTCACCTTCAAATTCTAAGCTCTCAGCCACAAATAATAGCAATTCATCAGGTGGTAGTTCTACACTAGCCTCTAGCCAATTTTTAATCTTCTCTTGGGCTCGGTTAAACTGTTGATATAACTGTTGGTTATTAAATAATTCTTCTGGCAATTTAGCTGCTGATAATTGCCCGCCTAAGGGATATATAATCTCTTCTATATTTTCTTCCTTAAATAATTTAGCAATTATTTTATCTTCTTCATTAGAGAAATCTTTCATAAATACCTCAGTTAACAGTTCTAGTAATTTTTCTTCATCTTGTGGTTGAGCTAAATAAGCAATAGCTTTTATTAAAGCCGAAATAGTAAATTGCTGTCCTTGTTTTAAATCCCCTACTGATTCAACCGGTAGGTCTTTTTCTTCTAAGGCATTCACAACATCTTCCTGCACATAACTATTAGGTACTAAAACTCCTATCTTCTGAGCTTCATTATCTTCTAATTCAAATTTAGCTTGATTCACAATCCAATCTATCTCTTCTTCCTGCGTTGTAAATACTTTCGCTGCTACTTGATGTCCTTCTGTCGTAGGATTTTCTTCAGGGCCCACAGCTTGAATTTTTTGTTCTTCTAAGGCATCACGACAAGCCGAATTAGGATGTTCTTTACGAGTCCAATCAACTAAATAATTAGCTACATCAATGATATCTTGACTACTGCGGCCTGAATAAAGGATTGACTCCTGTTTTACATCATCACGAGCACAAAAGTCTCTAAAAACTTTAGGATTAGCTGCAGTAAAGGTACCCATAATTGCTTGATTAGAGTCCCCTACGCGTACTAAATTACCATCATCCCCTGCAATTAATTTCAAAATAGTCTCCTGCACTAAATTTGAATCTTGGGCTTCATCTTCAAAAACATAAGTCCATTTATTACTTAAACGTTGACAAAATTCAGCATCAGATTTAAGTAGCTTCCAAGTATTAATCAATAAATCATCAAAATCAACCCAGGCATTTTCATTTAATTCTTCAATATAAGCTACTAATAATTCTAAAGCCCACGATAAGTACTGAGAATCAAAAGTATGTTTATGTAACTGTAGTGCTTTAGAGCGATTAATTCCCCTCATTTTCAGATAACTAATCCAACTCTGCACAATGCGCGGGAATTTCTTTTTAAACTTTTCTGCTTTACGATGGTTACTTAAAGTCTTTTTCCAACGCTGTCGATTATTAACTAGCCACTGAGCTGTAATATTATATATGCTTTGACTCTGCTGCTGTTGGTCAATTACAGTAAAGTCATCATTAATCAAGACTAAATCAGAGCGTTGTTTTAAAATATTAACTGCTAAAGAATGAAGGGTTTTGACATCATAACCTCTGTTTTCTGCTAAACCATAAGCTTCTAAAAAGTTATTGATTCTAGTTCTGAAATTAGCTACAGCAGAATTCATATAAGTTACAATTAATATTTTACCAGGCTGTACTTTCCCATCAGCAATCAACTTAGCTGCAAGATGGGCCAAAGTAAACGTCTTCCCCGCACCTGGTACCGCTGGTACTGCTAAGTGTCCAGAGTCATATTTTAATACTTCATCTTGACCAGGTCTCAATTCAATTTCCGATAAATCAAACATTAATAATTCACCTCTTCTACTCTATCTTCAGCTAACCATTCTCCTAACTGTCCTTCTTGTTCCCAGCCGCGACTGCTTAAATCACTATCAGCTAAATAAAGTTTCTCTGTAGTTTTATTAAAGATACCTTGTAAGTAATCGGCTAATTGCTCTCTGCGCAAATGTTGATCAATTCTATCGCCCCATTCTCCGCTATTGGCCCGCGATAAAACATAAGGGTTACTTAATTCCTTACCACTACCTAATAGCCATAGCTCACTAGATAAATCTAATAAAAATAGATGTTCGACTTCTTCCACATCAGGTAAAGATAAGAAAGTATAAGGGGTTGCCAATACAACTTTATCTTCTCTACTCTCTGTGCCAAATAATAACTCAGCTGCTAAAGTACCATCTAAAACCATCTCAATGAATTTAGAACCAATAGCCCGTTGGTCAATTGCTTTAAACTCTTTAACGGCTCGTTTAAATTTAACAATTGAATCCATAATTTTACGACAAGATAAGATAATCTCTTCTTTCTCAGCTTCATCAGAAATCGAGTCTAAGAGCGGAGCTAATAACTCTCCAAATGCTTCGCGGAAGAAATATTCTAACTCAAATTCCTGTTCTTGTTTATCTTTAATCCACTCTCTGAAAGTATCATATTGATTAGCTTTATCAAAACCAATCCGTTCTCTTAAATGTGGATTAGCTTCTAAATCAGGCAGTTCATATCCCTCCACTTCTTCAGCTACTAAAGCAGCTCGTACAGGGTCTAAATCCAAGATCAAATCAAAGGTTTCAATCAACGAAGAAAAGTTTAATTCTAAATTCCAATTAGGATTAGTTAAAATTGTTAAGACCACTAATACTTCAGCAAAAGAATTATCTAAAAGGCGTCTTTCGCGGCGCAAATTAAATACCGAATAGTCTTCATCATCTAATTCTCGCTCTAAAATAAACTCTAAAATTTTATCTATTTGCGGTGCTATTAAAGCTATATTCTCAGCTTTAACACCATCAGCAATTAACTCTTTGACCTGTTCTACAACCTTAGTTAACATTTCCCCACGAAATTTTTCGTGAATAATTTGCTCGTGAGCAATAAATTGATTATAACTCAGTTGACTCCCATCTAAAATTTTATCTGCTACTGCTTCTGACATTTCCTGCGCTTCAACTGAAGCAGTATGTGAATCTTTTAATTCAATCACTTCTCCTCCCTGTATGAATCTATCTGCCGCAAGTTCCGGCGCAGCACCAAAAAACTTTTCAAATCCTCCAGCGGGATTATAAGCTAAATAACTTTCCTGCACATTTTCTAGTAATTTAGCAATTAAATCTTGGGCTGCGGGAGAGCTTTTTTCTAAATCATCAACAATTAAATAATTATAATTTTTCTTTAGAAATTGATTATATTCTTTATTATTTAGTAAAAATTTATTATATAGTTCTATCACCAAAGAATAGTCTAAACAACGTCTTTCTAAGCAAATATTTCTAAACCTTTTCATAATCGTAAACGCATTCTGATAGGACATCTCTTGTTCTTCTACTAAAGCCCAATTAGCCAAACGCTCTTTAACCTCTTCTAAATCTAATGTATTTAAAGCAGCATAATTGAGGTTATTAATTAACTGTAAAGCTATCTGCTGCTCAGTAGCATTAACTTCAATAAAACTTCCTTTTTCTCTAGCTTGTTTAACTAAAGAAGTCATTAAATAATGCGTCGGCTCGACTGTCATAAAAGTTGGCTCTAGTTTTTGTCTTACACCTTCTAAATTTTCTTCAATTAAGTCCCAAAATCTTTTTACTTCTTGATTTATCAAACCAAAATAAGTCATAATATTTAACTTACCAGCCTGTTTTAGCTCAATTTCAGAGCGCCATTTACTCACGGCTGAACCTTGATTTAATAATACTAAACAATTATCTGTTTTATTTTCTCTAGCAATCTGATGAAATTTATCTTCTAACTTAGTAGTTTTCCCACTTCCAGTTGGTCCCACATATATTTTATGCACTTAAACCCCTCCAAATCAGACTTAAGACTCTAAAAATCAGCTTAAAATTTTAATTCCCTTTGTTATCATTTCTGCATTGATAATAAAATTCCTTGCTTAAAAGGATATTGACTACTCTGGGAGAAATAATACATTGTAGTAATGAATATAATTTAGTATAATCTATATAAAGTGGCACTATCGTGCCACTAGCTAGTAGATAAAAGCTAGTAGCTAGTAGTAAATTCAAAACCAAAAAACAGTTCACAGCTTTGAATTATTGAATACTAGGTTAATGTTTTAGGTTTTGAATTTGATTTTATGTTTTTTACTACTACCTCCTAGCTACTTACTTCTAGCTATAAAGCTTCACTGCAAAGTGCAACTTTATATAGAAAAGGAGGTATTCTATGACAAAAAAATCTACAGTTTCAAAATCATTTTTATTAGTTGTAATTAGTATTTTAATTATCATTTCTGGCTGCCAAGGTAATCAGAGTATGGATCAACAAAGCAAAGTAAAATCCACTATGAGGACTGAGTCTGTATCTAATCAATATGGGTCTCCAGAACCCAGTGGAAAATCTGCTCTTAAAGCAGAAGAATATCAGGCACAAGAAACTATAGAAAGAAAAATTATCACTAAAAAGTTAGAATCTATTCCTGAGCAAGTTAAAACAATTATTAAGACTTATGATGGTTATTTAGCTAATTCAAATCAATGGCAAAGTGATAGAAAATATTATCGTTATAATATTAAAATCCCGCAGGAAAATTTCCAAACTGCAATTAGCGAATTAGAAAAACTAGGTGCAGTCAATAATAAACAGATTAGTTCCCGCGATATAACTAAAGAATATATCGACTTACAATCTCGTTTAAAAAACTTTAAGGCCCAAGAAGAGAGGTATTTAGAACTTTTAAACCAAGCTAAAAATGTTAAAGATATGTTGACAATTGAAAAAGAACTTAATCGTGTCCGGAGAAAGATTGAACAAATTCAGGGCCAATTAAATTATTATAATAATAAAATTAACTTCTCAACTATCAATATTACTTTTACTGAACCAAAACCAGTCATCAATAATAATTCGTGGGGGATTTTCAATAGTCTTAAGCAAGCCATCCAAGAATTCGTAAACAGCATTAATGCAATTATAGTTATCTCAGGTGCTTTATTACCCTGGTTACTTTTAATTAGCGTTTTAGCTCTAATAGCTTATAAATTATATCAAAAGAAAAAGAATAAATAATATTTTTTAGAGAAAGCCGTATTTAAGTACGGCTTTCTTTTTTTACCCTTTATGCAGGAATTTTTATTTTTATATAGTATTTTATATATAATAATGTTAATAATTAGTAATTTATTTTCTGTATCTAAAGGGGGAGTACACATTGCGCTTACTTACTAATCTAAATTATAAATTAGCAGCAGGTTTTTCTTACTTAGAATTATTAATTGTGATTTCTGTATTTGCATTATTAATTATACTCTTAGTCCCCCCTTTAATTCAGACTAAAAATTCAGCTCAAAAAGAAGAAATAGACCAACAAATCATTCATCAACTGCAAATAATTAAATTGAGTTTAGAAAAGTTTAATTTTAATCACGGCTATTATCCAGTCTATAATTTTCCTCTACCCCAACAAAATAATAATAAATATGCTACTTTAAAAGACATAACAAAGCATTATCCTAAATTAGCAAAGTTACTTCAAAATAAAATAAAAGAAGCAGAAAAATATTATTATTATGCTCCAGCAAATACTAATTTAGTGAACTCCTCACCTTTTTATCCTTCACAAGAGGTATTAACTCAGCAGCCTTTAAAGGGAGCTAATCGCTTTATCCTTATTTATAATGGCAACCATAAATATTATAAGTTAACTAGCTATAGTTCTAGTCTAACTATTAAAGAAAAAAAAGATACAAACAAAAAGCAACAAGAACAATTGAAAGACTTAGTTAAATTTTAATTTATTAAATAATTGAGGTGAAAAAATGAATAATTGGAAAAATGAAAGCGGCTTTAGTCTAATTGAACTCTCCTTTAGCATTGCTATTTTTGCGACATCGTTAGTATTTATTAGCAGCTTTTTTCTTAATAATTTCGGGGCACAACAACAAACATTAAGATATCAAGCTTTAGATTTATGTAGGTCTACTTTAGAAGAATATAAAAGCAAATCAGCCAAATCTGCAACTATTATAAATGATTATGGAGAAATTAAAGGCTATGGCCCTAACTCAAAACAGTTCAAAAGAAAGATTACAATCAGTAAAGGCAAACTTAGACAGATTAAAGTCACTATCTTTTGGAAAGAAAGATTGCAAGAAAAAAAAGTTAGTTTAAGTACTATCTACAGTACTCACCCTTTCTCGATTAAGAATGAAAAAATTAATTCTAATCAAGTCTTAAAAAAACTATTAACCGCTAAACAAGAATTAGCCAATTATAAAAAACTGCAAAAACAGTTCCCAGCTTGGGATCGCAGAACTGGAAATCTTAAAGAATTAAGTAATTACTATCCCCAATTTAATACTTCAATGACTGAAGCTGAAAAATTTGTTTATCGCAATCCTAGATTTTATGATTGGTGGGAAGAAGGTTATTTATTACTCTATAAAGAAGCAATTAACGGGAAATTCTACTGTTTGACTAATCAGAGTGGAATTTATACTATTCCGGCTGAAGGTAGAACTGCTAAAGAAATATTAGGCGATTTAGTAGCCAATAGTAGACGAGATAAAGTTATTTTTATATCACATGCTACTAAATTTTGGCGAGGAAGTGATGGGAATGAATAATTTAAATCACCATAATAAAGGCTATTCTCTAATAGAGGTTCTCTTTGTAGTAATCATTTTTTCTATTATCGGCTTAGGAATTATTCAAATTAGTAATTTCAGTTGGAACTCTTACACTTATAATAAAGAACAGTCTATACTACAAAGAAATCGCACTGCTATTCAAAAAATCACTAAGCAGATTAGAAATGCTTTAAATATCATGATTAATGATTCTGGCCAAGAAATAATTTTGAAAACAAAAACAGCTAATAATCAATTTAAATATTATCACTATCTACTCCAAAATAAAAATTTATATTTACAAACTAGCAATTATCAACCACACTTTAAGCAGAAAAAAATAATTTACTGGAAGATTTTAAATTAATCATTGACCAAGAAATCATTAATAATAACAACATATTTTCTTTTACTGACAAGCAATTAATAGCTCTATCATTTGACTTTAAAAAGAAGATAGCTCAAACAGATACTAAAGAAAAAATTAAACTTCAGCAAACTATCCACCGTAAAGTTTATCCCCGTCAAATTAATATTAATATCAATTTGAAATCTCAAAGTGAGGTGCAAAAATGATTGCTAATGAAGATGGTTTAACGATGATTTTAAGTATATTTATAATTGTAACTCTTTTAAGTTTAGTCTATGCCTTTAATTTTATCTCACGCAGCAATAGCGACAATCTAGTCTTTGCTACTAATTCAAGCAAAGCATTTTATGGAGCAGAAACTGGGATCGAAACTGCTCTTGTTTATCTTAATAAAATCGAGCCTGATTTAAGTAAAAAAAATTCTATCAAAGGTCAATTAGCAACAGTTAATTACCAAGTTGTAATAAAAAAGGATGCTACTTTTAAATATCAGATTATATCTAAAGGTCACTACCAAGACCTTAGTAAAACTATCATTGCACAATTAGAAAGTATTGACCACAATGGTGATGGTCAATCAGATGGATTAGTAATTGCCTCTTGGAGAGAGTATTAATTAGATAATAAAAACCCTGATCAAGGCATTTCTCAATACCTAATCAGGGTTTAAAATTAGTTTTATTAGTTAAGATAATCTCCAGTGAATACTTCCGTAGCAGGACCACTCATATAAACATGGTCATCATCAGCCCATTCAATTACTAAATCTCCACCTAGTAAATGAACCGTAACTTTTTGTTTAGTTAAATCATTTAAAATAGCTGCTACTGTAGAGCCACAAGCTCCCGTACCACAAGCTAAAGTTACTCCAGCACCTCGTTCCCAAACTCTCATTTCTAATTCTTCTTCATTAACAACTTCTATAAATTCTACATTAATATCTTCAGGGAATAAATCATGAGTTTCTATTTTAGGACCTAATTCTCTCACTGGAGCTTCATCAGCATCATCTACAAAAATAACACAGTGGGGATTCCCCATGGAGACACAAGTAACTTCAAATTTTTCTCCAGCTACCTCTACTGGCTCTTTAACTACTTCTTCACTTTCTTCTCCCTTCATTGGGATTTCACTACGCTTCAAACGTGGTTGGCCCATATCGACCTTAACTAACTTTACTGCTCCATCTTCTAAAATAAGTTTAGGCTTTATAATCCCAGCTAAAGTTTCAACATTTAAATTAGTTTTAGTAGTTAAATCTCTTTCATATAAGTATTTAGCAAAACATCTAATTGCATTACCACACATTTCTGGCTCACTACCATCAGGATTAAAAATTCTCATTCTAAAATCAGCTTCTTCTATCTCCGACGGTAAAACTAAAACTAGTCCATCAGCTCCAATTCCAAAATTTCTATCACACATCTCTTGAGCTAATTGTGAAGGGTTATCAACAGTTCCTCCTAAGCAATTAAGTAAGATGAAATCATTACCTAAACCGTGCATTTTAGTGAATTTCATTTTCTAAGACCTCCATTTTAAAATTATAAACTTATAATTAACTGTTTATCCAAATAAATTATCTACTTTTTTAGCTGGTTCAATGGTAGATACAGCATGTTTATAAACCATTTGCTGACCTTTATCTGATTCAACCATAATAATAAAGTCGTCAAATCCCTCTACAGTTCCAGTTAGACGAACTCCATTAACAAGATAAATAGTAACTTGGATCTTTTCTTTACGTACATGATTTAAAAACTTATCTTGAATTTTAATTTTATTTCCCACTTTTTTTCCTCCTTTTATTTATATTATCTAATTTAGCTTTTTCTATATAATTATCTTTTTTCCTGCTTAATTACTACTTTATCTAAAAATATATCTAGCTTTACATTAAAAGATTAATTAAAAAGCTAAAAACGATTATCAATAAAGTTAACTGCCAGTTAAGATTCAAACTAAAAACTAAAGAAAATATAATAATAAAAAAAGTCCCCGAGCGCCCAAAGTAATTAATAAAGTTATCTCTTGCAATATATTTTTCCCGATAATAGTCTATATAATCATCAACTGCTTGAATAAATAAAATAATTATTAATGCAAATAAAAATTGAGAGCTATCTAATACTAAAAAAGCAATTATTAATAATAAAAATACTTCTTGATACATCTTTAAAGTAAATGGCAATTCTGTTTTATTAATTCCCATTCCTACAATATAACTAGCCCAAAATAATGAAATTGCTAATTTATAATTACATAATATCGCAAAACTAAATAACAATAAGCTATAAGGAACAATCCCTCGTTTTAACTTTACTGCTAAGGCATTGCGATTATTCAATCTATCAATCTCTTGGTCCAAATAGTCATCCATTAACTTAATTACTAAACCAGTTAAAAAAACAGCAAGGCTTGTTTTTAGTATACTCCTCACCCCCCTGTTTATATTCCATCTTTACTCATTACCGTTTCTATAATTATATGCTGCATGATGGAAAAAGATGTTGACTCTTCCTAAAATTAATAATAAAAAAATTAAATCAGCTGCAGGACCAATCCCACAGCTGATTGTTATAACATATTTTTTTAATATAAAGGTACATATCCTTGTTCTTTAACTATCTTTTGTCCTTCAGGACTTAAAATGAAATTAATAAATTTATTAGTTACTCCTTCCGGCCAACCATCAGTAAACATAAATAAAGGTCGAGAAATCGGGAATTCTCCACTAGCTACTGTTTGGTTAGTCGGCATAACACCATTAACTTTCACTGCTTTAACATCATCTGTTAAATAGCCTAATCCTATATAGCCAATAGCTCCTTTAGTATTAGAGACTGTGCTTTTTACAGTTCCATTAGAAGACTGCATTAAAGCAGTTTGAGCTACTCGAGAACCATCTAATGCAATTTCACCAAACACTTCAAAAGTTCCAGAACTAGAATCTCGAGACACAATAACAATCTCAGCATCTGGGCCACCTAATTCTTTCCAATTTTCTACTTCTCCAGTATATATTTGTTTCAACTCTTCTAAAGTCAAGTTCTCAATCCCATTCTCTGGATTAATAATTACTGCAATACCATCCATTGCTATTCTATGCGGCACAGGATAAACTCCATTATTATCAGCCTGCTTAAATTCTTCATCAGTAATAAAGCGGGATGTATTTGCTATGTCAACTGCATTATCAATCAATGCAGCAACTCCATTACCTGATCCACCCCCACGAACACTAATACTAGCTTCAGGATTCTTCTGCATATAATCTTC
Organism: Halanaerobacter jeridensis; assembly: GCF_016908315.1. Classification (GTDB taxonomy): domain Bacteria; phylum Bacillota; class Halanaerobiia; order Halobacteroidales; family Halobacteroidaceae; genus Halanaerobacter; species Halanaerobacter jeridensis. The sequence goes on from NZ_JAFBDQ010000003.1 coordinate 79,162, forward strand.
AGCTGCTTTTTGGGCAATCGGTAAAACTGTAGAAGAACCTTGGACTGATAAACCACCTTCATTATTTTTCTGTTTCTTTTCTTGCTTTTCACTCTGCTGCTCTTTCTCCTGCTGCCCTTGTTGCTTATTATTTTTTTCAGGGGCAGAACCACCACAAGCAGTAACTATCACAACTAAAGCTAACATAAGCACTACTAATAAACTAGATTTCTTATTTAACACTGTTGGTCCTGGCTATAAATTAATCATACCACCCATATCATATTATAACCAGGTTCCCCACCTCCTTTAAATTTAATAATTTATATTTTTTTATTATTAACTAATTTAGATTATAAATTCAACTCACTAGAACAGTACTTTTCACATAACATCAATACTTCTTCATTAGACGAAAAGATTTCTTTTCCTAATATATCATTAACTAGTTGATAATCATTACATAATTCAAATCTACAACAAACATCACAAACATATCCGCTTACAATTGGGCAATAAACATACTCTTCATGCTCACCATCAGAACATGAACAGGCACAACATTCTATACTTATATTCTTAATCGGGCTATCTTGGTCTTCCTTCATTTTAGTAATCAATTTACCTACCTGTTCATTTATTTTAACCATTTTTTTACCCCCTGACGATTATAACGCTTCGCTAATCTCACTCTTTACTGCAGTTACTAATTCTTCAAATTCATATTCTCCTACATCAAACCATTTAATATCATCATCTCTTTTAAACCAAGTTAATTGGCGTTTAGCAAAATGACGGGTATCTCTTTTAATCAATCTAATGGCTTCTTCTAAATCATATTCTCCTTCAAAATGCTTGATTAATTGTTTATATCCTAAAGCTTGCATTGATGTTAATTCAAGATCATATCCCTGTTGATAGAGACTTCTAACCTCTTCAATTAGTCCTTGCTCAATCATTTGATCAACTCGGTCATTAATCCGTTCATATAATTTTTCTCGTTCACGAAACAGACCAATTTTGACTGCATCATAACGCGGAGGACGTTCTTTGGCTTTTTCTTTGAAATGAGTGCTAGTCTTACCCGTTTGACGATAAACTTCTATTCCTCTAATTACTCTTCTTAAGTCATTTGGATGTAATTTATCAGCTAATTTAGGATCAATTTCTTTTAATTTATCATGTACATATTCAGTTCCTTTTTCCTCAGCTTCTTCCTCTAATCTATTTCTTAAATCCCAATCTTTTTCCATATCAGGGAAGATAAACCCTTCAATCACTGATTTAACATATAAACCAGTCCCCCCCACTAACATTGGTAACTTCCCTCGTTGATCAATTTCAGGTATCAATTCATCAACTTCTTCTTGGAAATCTGCTACACTAAATTCTTCGTCAGGCTCTACTATATCAAGCAAATGATGAGGTACCAAGTCTCTTTCTTCCTGCGAAGCTTTAGCTGTTCCTATATCCATTCCTTTATAAATTTGCATTGAATCTGCAGAAATAATTTCTCCTTTCAAATCCTGGGCCAAACGCAGCGACAATTTGGTCTTTCCTACTGCAGTTGGTCCTACTAAAGCAAGGATTTGTTCACGCACTATACCACTCCCCTATAAAAAATAGTAAGCAGTAATGAGAAAAGAGTGATGAGTAGAAACCTAAAAAACAAAAGTCAAAACATTGTATTTATAGTCCTACAATATTAATTAATACTGCAAGATTACAATTCTATTTTATGTGTTTATTTTTTTAGTCTTTGACTTTGTTTTTTAACTCATTACTTCTTACTCATTACTTCTTATTGTTTCACTGTCTTTATCCTATATAACAGTATAGCCCATTAATCAATTATTATCAACTTTTTGCTAAAAAAGAATTTAATCTCTTTGAAATTTATCGGCTAACTGTTCTGCAGTTAATTTTAGCATCACTGGGCGACCATGAGGACAATTAGTAATATTATACTCCTCCATATCACTTAGCAACTTATTCATTTCCTGCTTGGATAATTTATCGCCTGCTTTAACTGACATTTTACAAGAAATCATAGTAATAAAGTCTTCTACTAATTCATGTTCTTCGCTAATTTCCTCAGTTAATAATTTTTCAATACTATCTAAAATCAACTGCTGATTATCTAAACTATATAATTTAGCAGGTACTCCCTGCACTACATAAGTGCCGCCACCAAATTCTTCAATCTCAAATCCTAACTCTGCTAATTTATCATGTTTCTCTTTTAACATCTGGGCTTCTTGATGAGTTAAATCCAATTTTAATGGTACTAATAATTCCTGCACATTAACTTCTTGAGATTTGAAATTAGCTAGTAATTTTTCATAATTGATTCGTTCATGTAGGGCATGTTGATCAATTAAGCACATTCCATCTAAGCTTTGAGCTACAATATAGGTTTGATGAATTTGACCTAATGGTACTAAGTTTAAATCTTCCTCATAATCTCCTGCTGTTTCCTGGATTTGGCCATCTAAAGTTTCTGCTTTATCTTCTACTGTTGGCCCTTGTTTTTCTCGTTTATCTTCTGGTACTTCTCCCCCATATAATTTTTCTATTTTTTTAGCTCTAGTTTCTTTATCATCATAATCTTTTTTCTGCTGCTGATAATTATTTGATGTATTAGACTTAGCTTTTGACTTTGACGTAGACTTAGACTTAAACTCATCCTTGTCCTTATTCTTATCCTCAGACTCAGACTTAGACTTATTCTTAGCTTTACCCTTAAATTTCAACTCGGACTGTACTGCATCTTCTGTTTCTGTTTTAGGCTCTGATTTTTTATTATCTTCCAAACTCATTTCAGGTACTAAATCACTTTCTTCTAAGGCTTGACTAACTCCCTCTTTCACTAACTTATAAACTACATTACCGCGACTAAATTTTGCTTCTAACTTAGTAGGATGCACATTTACATCTACTAAAATAGGATTTAAATCAAGTTTCAAAGCTACTATCGGATACTTGTGTACCTTTAATAAAGTATGATAAGCTTCCTTTAAAGCTTTGCCCATTAAATTACTCTTAATAAATCGTCCATTAACAAAGAACGATTGGTGTTTACGAGAAGTTCTAGTCACTGTTGGCTTAGAAACATAGCCCTGCAATTTCATATATTGATCTTCATAATCAACTTCAATCATATTTTTAGCAACTTTACGTCCGTAAATATTAAAGATAACATCTAATAAATTATCACTACCGCTTGTTTCTAAGATATTACGACCATTATGTTCTAAAGAAAAACTGATTTCAGGATAAGCTAAACTCAAACGATTTATAATATTACTAATATGACCTATTTCAGTTGAAGTCTGTTTCAAATATTTATAGCGGACAGGGGTATTAAAGAACAAATCCCGTACTCTAATATTCGTCCCTTTACGACAACCATAACTTTCTTCTTCCTTAATTTCGCCGCCCACTACTTTTAATTTAGTACCTTTTAAATCATCTTCAGTCCTTGTAATTAATTGCACTTTAGATACAGCAGCAATACTCGGTAAAGCTTCACCTCTAAATCCTAAAGTCCGCAGAGCAAATAAATCATTAGCTTTTTTTATTTTACTCGTTGCATGACGTCTAAAGGCTAGTTTAGCATCTTCAGCATTCATCCCATAACCATCATCAATTACTTGTATCTCTTTTTTTCCTCCGTCTTTAACTTTTATCTTGATTTCACTGCTGTCAGCATCAATAGCATTTTCTACTAATTCTTTAACCACAGAGGCTGGTCTTTCCACTACTTCTCCAGCAGCTATTTTATTACTAACCTCTTCTGGTAATTGAGTTATTCGCCCGATATTAATCCCCCCTATCCTTTTTCGCTTTTTTCTGTAATTCATGTAATTTATTCATCGCTTCTAATGGCGTCATAGACATAATATCTAATTTTTCTAATTCTTCTGCTAATTGATTATCAGTTCCCCCGGTATTAAATAAAGCTAATTGTCCATCGGAACTCTCTTTAACCTGATTTGTAGTTTCTTCTTGTGCTTTCTTGTCCTTATCTTCTTCAACTTCTATAACTTCGTTATCATTTTTTTCTGCAACCTCTTCTTCCGTCTCAAATTCCGAATCATGATAAATCTTATTCTCTACTGCTTTTTCTTCTGATTCTAAATTATCTAATATATCTCGCGAACGGTCTATTACTTCACTTGGAATTCCAGCTCGCTTAGCAACTTCAATTCCGTAACTTTGGTCTGCACCGCCAGGAATGATCTTCCGCAAGAAAACTACATCTTCATCCTCTTCTTCTACAGCTATGTTATAATTTTTTACTCCTGGTAAATGTTCTTCTAAATCAGTCAATTCATGATAATGAGTGGCAAATAAAGATTTGGCACCAATTTTGTCTTGGTCACTAATATATTCAGTCACTGCCCAAGCAATACTTAAGCCATCATAGGTGCTTGTCCCCCGACCAACTTCATCTAAAATAATTAAACTCTTATCAGTAGCATTATTTAGAATATTAGCCACTTCATTCATTTCGACCATAAAGGTACTTTGTCCAGTAGTTAAATCATCAGAAGCCCCTACTCTTGTAAAGATCCGATCGACAATTCCAATTTCAGCTGCTTCAGCAGGCACAAAACTACCCATTTGAGTCAATAATGTAATCAACGCTACTTGACGCATATACGTAGATTTACCGGACATATTGGGACCAGTAATAATACAAAAGCGATCCTCTTCACCATTTAAATAAGCATCATTAGGGACAAAAACTTCTTGATCCATCATTTCTTCCACTACCGGATGTCGTCCCTCTTTTATTTCTAATTCATCACTATTATTAACTTCAGGCTTCGTATAGTTATTATTTAAAGCTACATCTGCTAGTGAAACTAATGAATCCAATTGGGCCAATACATCTGCTGAAACCTGAATTCGTTCTGTTTCTGCTGCTACTTTGTCTCTTAGCTCTACAAATAATTCATACTCTAAATCCATACTTTCCTCTTGGGCCCCTAATATTTGCGACTCTTTATCTTTAAGTTCAGGCGTAATATATCGCTCACTATTACTTAGAGTCTGTTTACGCACATAATCATCAGGCACTGCATCAAGATTAGCTTTAGTAACCTCAATATAATATCCATGCACCTTATTGTGGCCAACTTTTAAAGAACTGATTCCTGTTCTTTCTCGTTCCTGCTTTTGTAAATTAACAATCCAATCTTTACCTTCATTCATGGCATCTAACAATTCATCTAATTCTTCATCATAACCATACTTAATAATTCCACCCTCAGTCAAAGTAGTAGGCGGCTCTTCTTGAATTGCTTCATCAATCAATCCACTTACATCTTCTAATTTATCTAAAGTCTCTCTTAATCTATCTAATTTAGCAGTATCAAATTGGGCCAATAACTCTTTGATATCAGGCAGCACTACTAAAGAATTCTTCAGTGAAATTAAATCTCTTGCATTAGCAGATCCATAAATCACCTTACCCATTAAACGTTCAATATCATAAACTTGATCTAATAAATCTTTCAAATCTTCTTTAATCAAAATATTATTCTTAATTTCCTCTACTGCATCTAAGCGATCTTGAATTTTATCTACTTCTAAAAGGGGTTGTTCTAACCACTTTTTCAGTCTTCTGCCCCCCATAGCAGTTACCGTTTGGTCAATTACTCCTAACAAGCTCCCAGCTTTACTTTTGTCCCGCATAGTTTCTACTAATTCTAAATTACGCCGAGTATTAACATCTAAGATCATATAATCCGTAGTTGAATAAGTAGATAATTTATTAATATGATTCAAACTTCTCTTCTGAGTTTCAATTAAAAAATCTAAAATAACACCTGCTACTTTAATTGCATGAGGTTTATTCTCACAACCAAACCCTTCTAAGCTGACAGTATTAAAATGATCTGTTAATAATTCATAGGCTTCTTCTCGACTAAATTCATCCTCTAAATCTGTAAGACTAGGATTTAATTGAGCATCAATAAAATCCATAATCCGTTCTGATTTTTTAGTACCTTCATCTATCAAGATTTCAGCTGGATTCAAACGCGATAATTCATCAATCACTTTCTCTAAAGCCTCAGCACCTGTTAATTCAGTTACAGAAAATTCTCCAGTGGAAACATCAACAAATCCAAACCCATAGCCTTCACCATCGCTAACTACTGCAGCTAAATAATTATTATTCTTATCTTCTAAAATATTATTATCTACTACAGTACCTGGAGTGATAATTCTAACTACATCTCGTTCTACTAACCCACTTGTCTGACTTGGCTCTTCCATCTGTTCACAAATTGCAACTCGATAACCTTTATCTATTAATTGTGAGATGTATGAATCAACTGATTTACAAGGTACACCTGCCATCGGTGTTTTTTCTCCGCCCCCCTTTTTTCTTGAAGTTAAAGTTATCTCTAACTCTCGGGAAGCAACCTCGGCATCTTCATTAAACATCTCATAAAAATCTCCTAATCTAAAAAACAAAATTGACTCTGGATATTCTTCTTTCAACGAAAAATACTGCTGCATCATTGGTGTTAAATCTGCCATTATATCCCTCCAACTATATAAAAATACAGTAATTAGTAAAGAGTAACAAGTAATCAGTTAAAAAACAAAACAGGAAAACAATTTAGACTTTATCTCTAGATAATAATATATGTTCTATTCTTCACTCTTCACTCTTCACTTCTTTACTCTTTACTGATTACTCTTTACTATTTTATTCTGAATTGTTATTATACCATATTTAAAACAAAATAAAAACTAGCATCCAAAATTTCGGATGCTAGTAACTTTGTATTACTAATTTATCATTAAATATTGAATTCTTCAATTAAATTTTGTAACTTATGAGCCATCTCGGCTAATTGTTCTGATGAGTGAGTAATTTCATCAGAAATACTACTTACTTTTTGATTAACAGAAGTAATTTCATCACTACTTTCATCTAATTCACTAGCTATAATTGAAGTCTTTTCGATCTCTTCTGAGGTATCTTCAACTGCTGTCTGAATTTGAGAAAACACCTCATTTGTTTCTTCTACAATTTCTTTACCTTTTTTCGCCTCTTCTTCTACTTCTTTAATTACCTCCAGACTAGTTTCAGATTTATTCTGCGTCTTTTGCACTAAATCATCAATCTTTTCTGTCGCTGCTGTTGTTTCTTCAGCCAAACTTCTAATTTCTTCAGCTACAACTGCAAAACCACTGCCGGCTTCTCCTGCCCTTGCTGCCTCAATAGCAGCATTCAAAGCCAATAAATTAGTCTGTTCAGCAATGTTATTAATCATATTTACTATCTGTCCAATTTCTTTTGAAGTTTCATCTAAGTCTTCAATATCTTCTACAGCTTCATCTACAGCGTGATTAATAGCATCAATATCTTTAATCGTATCTTGAATATTTTCACTACCAATTTGGGTTTGTTGATTAGCATCTTGGGCTAAATTAGTTACTTCTTCACTAACTGAAGATAATTTAGTTATATTATTTGAAATTTCTGCTAAGTTTTGATTTGTTTTTTCAATCGTATCATGACCTTCTTCAGCTGAGGCTGCTAGTTCTTCACTATGACTTGATAAATAATCTACTGGTTCAATTAAATCATTCACAATTCCTCTTATATTCTGATACATTTCATTAAGTGCTTCTTCTAAATCCCCCATTTCATCATTAGACTCTACTTCTAATGGGTCAATTGATAAATCTTTCTTAGCAATCTGTTGAGCAAATTCAGTTGCAGCCAAAATAGGTTCGGTAAATTTATGAGCAAAAACAACTGCAATAATAATTACTAGAACAGTAAAAGCAATTGCCACCCAAGTGATACGCTGATAAATTGGCATCAGTTTTTGGGTTAATTTCTTTTTGGGAATTATCGAAATAAACTTCCAATTTGTCTTAGGAGAAGTATAAACATAAATTAAAGAATTCACTTCATTTACTTGTGCTTCAAAAGTCCCTTCATCAATTTTTTCAATCTGATTTAACTTTTTAACACCAAGTTTTTCAATACCTTGGAAGGCCATTTTATTAGGATATCGTGGGTGTCCTAAAATAGTTCCATCTTCTGTAGTTAAAATTACATTTCCTGGTGTCCCTACACTAACATCTTGCATTATATTAGTTAATACTTCTATATTAATATCTATCCCCTGGACTCCAATCACTTCTCCTCTCTCAGTTTTAATCGCTTTAGCCATACTAATAGTAGTATGATGCCCTCCAATTCCTCTAATTGAATTATAAGGTTTAGTTCTTATGACTTGACGAGGATTTTCCATTGCTAGTTTATAATAAGGTTTTTGACGCGGGTCATAGTTTTTCTGAACTCGATTAGTAGGAGATTGTACATAACCTCCATCCTTAGTAGCCACATAAGCATATGTAGAATCTGCCCGTGGCAGTGAATCTACATAATTAAATAATTGACGATATATTTTTGCCTTCAGATCATTATTAGCCAGCGGATTTAGCTTTAATTCTTCTCTATCAGTTTTGTTAACAAAACTGCTTAAGTTACCCTTAGCCTCTCTAATCACATTATTACTAGCTAACATCCGCGTATTTGATTTGATCTGAGAAAAATACATCTCAATTTGATTATCAACCTGTTTGATCTCTCGTTTTGTCGAATTAATAAAATTTTGTCTGATTGTATTCTTCGTCGAATTAACTTCAAAATAACTTAAAGTCACAATTGGTAGTAGTGCAATTACTACTAATAAGATTACTAACTTATTTCTAATCCCATGGCTAAAAAAATCTTTTATCTTTTGGGTAGGATCTTGCTTGAAATTATTAAATTTTTCTTTAAAATTTAATTTCTCTTTTATTTGATCGATTATTTTCTCAATTTTTTCTTTCATAACTGCCCCCCTCGAGGTATAGAATAATTATTATTTTTATTTACATTCAATTATTATTATAATAACTAGTTGTTAACACTAAATTATATTTAGTTTAAAACTATGTTAAATTTCAAGCAATTGTAGTCGCATTTACTAATTTTTTTAACAAAAAAACAAAAAACAGCAGCTTAATAAGCTGCTGTTTCAATAATTATATTAATCTCCATCTGATAAATTACTCCGATAGACCCTTCTAGTAGGATAAGCTAAATCAATATCTTTTTCCTGCTGAAATGCTAATAGAACTTGTTCATTGATTTTATGTTCACTTTGCCTTCTTCCCCGGGCTGAAGTTAAATATCGCAAAGTGATTTGTACTCCACTTTCAGCGATATCAACATAAGTAATTGGCGTTAACTTATTATATTTAATCATATACTTCTTGGACATTGTTTTTAATTCAGAACGGGCTTGTTTTTCAATATCTTCTAAGTTTTCTTCTGCTACTTCTAAAACTATTTTTTTAGCTCGCTCCCAATCACTATCAAAAGTGATAAGTATTTTTATTTCATTCCACAAATACTCAAAGCCGCTAGTATAATTAAATAAAGAACGACTAAAAATAGTGCTATTAGGTATGTTTACTACTCGACCTGTACTTTGGTCTGCTTCTACCCAATTCCCTATTTCTACTAAAGTTGTATAAAAAACTTGAATATCTATTACGTCTCCTCGAACATCCCCCAATTCTATACGGTCACCTAAATCAAATGGTTTACGCAAAATTATTAATACCCAGCCTGCAATATTAAGTAGAACTTGATGTAATGCTAACGCTAAACCGGCTGATAGAAAACCAAAGAAGGTACTTACTGAAGTGAATTTTTCGATCCATACAAAAGCAATAATCACAATCGCCAATAAAATAATTATGTACTGTAATGTTCTCCGCGCTTGATGGCGTTTCTTATAATTTTCAACTTTATTGTTAATTATTTTTCTCAACCAGAAAAATAATCCATAAGATAAAATAACAGCTATAATTGACAAACTCCATTTTTGTAGTAACGGATTATTTAAATCTAAACTTTGTAAATTAAAATTCAATTCTCACACCTCTTTTTTTGTCTAATTAATTGTCTATAAGTTACTTTAAATTTAATTATATCATTAATCTTTAAAAATAAAAATCCCTAACTACTATTTTAAAATAGATAGTTAGGGATATAAATAATTATATTTTAATTTATGATACTATTTTTTGCTTTTTATTTCTAAATTCATTCCCTGCAATACTTTCTCGTTCTAAAAGTATTTCCGCTATTTCTGCTACAAAGTTCTGCTGCTGATTAATAATTCCCATTACTCTTTTTTCTTGTTGAGCAATGATGTTAGATACTGTATCATGTAATTTATTTTGCGGTAAACTATCTTTACTGACTACACCTAACTCAGACATACCAGAAAAAACAATTTTTTCTGCTAACTGCACAGCTTTTTTGAAATCATTCTTAGCCCCTGTACTTAAACAGCCTAAAATTTCTTGTTCAACTATTGAACCTGCCAATAAGACAGCTATTTGATCTAGCAAATAATCAATTGTTTCTAAATAATAGTCATCATCTGGGTTATGACGTACATAACCTAACGCCTTGCCCCGAGAAGTAATGGTTATATTAGATACCGAACCTGGCTGTACTAATTCACCTATTAAGGCATGTCCTACTTCGTGATAAGCCACTCGCCTTAATTCACTATCATTTGGTTTACGATTTAATTTTTCACCCATCATTACTTTATCAATAGCATCCTTGAAATTGGTAGTAGTTATTTCATCATTTTTATCCCGCATGGCCATAATTGCTGCCTCATTAGCTAAATTTTCTAATTGTGCGCCAGAAAAGCGAAATGTTTCTTTAGCCAATTGAGTTAAATCAACATCAGCAGCTACTGGTTTATTACGAGTATGAATAGTTAAAATCTCTTTTCTTCCTTCTTTATCTGGTAAATCAACTTTGACTATTCTATCAAATCTACCAGGACGGAGCAAAGCACTATCTAAAATATCCATCCGATTAGTAGCCCCAATGACCAAAATATTTATTTCATCATTATTAGACATTCCATCTAATTCCACTAATAATTGATTTAACGTTTGGTCATATTCTAAATGACTACTATTCTGTCCCCGCTTCCCTGCTAATACTTCAATTTCATCAATAAAAATAATCGCATTATTCTTATTATTTTCTTCTGCTTTCTTACGGGCTTCTTTAAATAAATTTCTAACTCGTTTAGCACCTACTCCAGCATACATCTCTACAAATTCACTTCCCGAGGCAGCAAGAAACACAGAATCAATATAATTTGCTGCTGCTTTAGCTAGCAGAGTTTTCCCTGTTCCTGGAGGACCACTAAGCATAATCCCTTTCAGAGGTCTAATACCTAATTTCTGTATTTCTTTTTTATTTTTAACAAAATCAAGGGCTTCTAATAATTCATTTTTAGCTGTATCTTGTCCGCCAATATCAGAAAAATCAATTTCTGATCCTTGCGATTCATTTCCTTGACTGAAAATCAACTTGCCGCCAAAATCCTGATTACCAACAAATTTATAAAGAAAATATCCACCACCAACTAAAAACAAAAAGGGTAAAATATTAATCCCTTGACTCATCAAAAATATCCCTGCTGCAATAGTAATTCCCAAGCTAAGCTCTTTAACCATTCTCATCACCTACTTTACTTTTGCTTCTAGTCAAGACTTTATAAATTGCTCCTTTATCATCAGCTAAAGTTAAATAAATGTAATCATGATCCACTTTTACTTCTGCTTTTTGCAAATTATATTGCTCCCGATATTTATCCACTTCACTCCCAAATTTAGTATACTTACCAGTTACTAATGATTCATAAAGGGCCAAATTGATCTTATTATAAATCTGTTTTAAATTAATCGATTCTTTTCCTCTAAATATCAAACTATAATTATCAGTATTTAAAATATCACTTATTTTCTTTCTAACCTCTAAATTAACAGTTCGCAAATCTTCAATATCAACTAAAAATATCTCTAATTGATACTCTTTTTCTTCTTCTACCTTCACTTCCTTAATTTGGGGCAGCTCCGTTAATTGTTTTTCGAGTTGACGATCAACACGATAATCAGTAATTAAATAATTGCCTGAAAATAATAATATAAGTGCTATAATAGCTGCTACAATAACTTTTTTTAGATTGATATCTTCCACTGCCTGACTCCTTTCTTATCTTTATATTTATCTAAAATGTCTCAAGAAAACTCCACGTAAATCTTGTTTTTGATTAGGGTGGAGTAGTTGACCTATAACTCTCATAAGTTTTAAGCTACAAACAATTATAGCATAATTAGAAAGAGGAATCTAATGTAATATAAATCTAAAATATGTAATTTATCTATATAAAGTGTAACTTCGAGATGGCTGAGCAAGCATTTCTTCGCTAAGAAATGCTTGCTCAGCCATCTAATGATAGTTTTACTTTAATAGTGGGGTCAGGGATTGTCTTAAAGTGAGGTTACTTATTTTTTGATTGTGCCTCTTGCTTTTGATTTTATGTTTTTAACTACTAGCTACTAGCTTTTATCTACTAGCTAGTGGCACGATAGTGCCACTTTATATAGATATTATTTCATTTAAAAAAGGGATTAAATGACTGAAAACAGTCATTTAATCCCGAAAATTATTTCTCGACTAACAAACTTTATTAATGGAAATTAGGTAATTTAGGCTCAAACTTTTTTATCATTTCATCTTGTGATTCTTCTAATCTCTGTTTAGCTAACTCCCGAAATTTCTCCTGCGAATTAATCTCCTCTTCACCATCAACATTAACTCGTTCATAACTTCCATCAGGTTGCTGTTCTCTAGCTTTAACTGTGTCCTTAAGAGTTATGCGCAAAATTTTAATTATTCGCTTCTTTAACTTTTCATTTTCAACGGGAAATAACGCTTCCACTCTACGATCTAAGTTACGAGGACGCCAATCAGCACTAGATAAAAACACCTGGGCTTGTCCACCATTAGCAAAATAGTAAACTCTACTATGTTCTAATAGTTGGCCCACAATACTGATCACTCTGATATTCTCACTAACTCCTTCTATCCCAGGTCGTAAACAGGACATACCTCGCACAATTAAATCAATTTTTACACCTTCTGAAGCTGCTTTGTAAAGTTCTTTAATTATCTTCTTATCAACTAAAGCATTCATTTTGGCAATAATATGTCCCTCTTTACCTGATTTTACTTGTTCAACTTCATTTCTAATCCAATTAATAAATGTTTCTCTTAAATCTAAAGGAGCAACTGATAGTTTTCTCCAGCGAGGGGGTTTGGAATAACCAGTTAATAGATTAAATAAGGAAGACACATCAGCTGCTAAGGGTTCTCGACAGCTAAACATACTTACATCAGTATAAGTTTTGGCAGTCTTATCATTATAATTACCAGTACTTAGATGAGCATAGCGTCTAATTCCATCAGATTCCTGTCTCACAACTAATAATAATTTAGAGTGAACCTTAAGACCTACTAAGCCATAAACAACATGACAGCCTGCTGCCTCTAATTTCTTGGCCCACTCAATATTATTCTTTTCATCAAAACGAGCTTTTAATTCCACTAGTACTGTCACCTGCTTACCATTTTCTGCTGCTTTTGCTAAAGCATCTATAATTGGCGAGTCACCACTAACTCGATATAATGTCTGTTTAATTGCTAAGACATTTGGATCATGCGCTGCCTCTTTGACAAAATCAACTATAGGATCAAAAGATTCATAAGGAACATGTAATAAACGATCTCTCTTCCTAATTGCTGCAAATATATCATCCTGATTATGAAAATCTATAGCTGGTTCAGGATAATGAGGTTCGAAACGCAAATCTTGATAGCCCTCTAAATCTCTAAAGTCAAAGAAAGGGCTTAAATCAATTGGCCCGTCAATTTCATAGACATCATCGGAACTCAAATCTAAAGCATCAACTAAAAATTTCTTAATATTTTCATCCATATCATCCTCAATTTCCAATCGAACTGGAAAACCTTTTTCTCTTCTTTTCACATAGCGCTCCATTTCAACTAACAAATTGCGTGCATCTTCATCTAAATCTACATCAGCATTCCTAGTTATTCTAAAGTTATTAACCGCTTCAATTTCATAACCACTAAATACTTGATCTAAGTATTCTTCAATAACCTTTTCTAAAAAAATAAACACTTTTTGTCCGTCAGGTGCTGGAACTTCAACAATCCTCGGCAGTACTGCTGGAACTCTAACTACTGAAAAAAGATTTTGGCCCTCCTTGTTTGGAAGTAAATCTTCTTGTTCATTACTCTTCAAACGTACAGCTAAGTTCAAACTTTTATTTAAAATAACTGGAAACGGTCGACTCTGATCAATAGCTCGAGGCGTCAACACAGGTTGAATAGTATCATTAAAATAATCATCAAGATACCTCTGCTGTGAATCATCCAATTGCTCATACTGAGCAAAATGAATACCTTTTTCCTCTAATTTAGGAACTATATCATTCCAACACTGATATTGGGCTGCTACTAAATCATGAATCCGATTAGATAATTCAGCAAAAATCTCTTTAGGAGTTAATCCAGCCTTATCTGTCTCTTTATATCCAGAATTAATTTCATCTTTTAATCTAGCAACTCGCACCATTACAAATTCATCTAAGTTAGAAGCAGTGATTGATAAAAATTTTAATCTTTCTAATAATGGAGTCTTATCGTCTTGTGCTTCTTCTAAAACTCGTTTGTTAAATTCTACCCAGCCAAATTGTTTACTAATATAAAATTCTGGATCTCCATAATCCATTTCCTACCACCGTTCCTTCTTTATTAGTTTAGTTTTAATTCCGAATACATCTTCAAATAAATTAGATTTCTGCTTAAAAGTCCATTCTTCTAATAAAGTTGGTTCATTAGTAATTATAGTTAATATTAATTGATTATCTTTTAATTTAACTGCTAAATTGTTGAATTTATTGCGATGGCCTCTATCTAGAGCATCACCCAAACGCAAAATAGAAACTAATTTAGACATCAAAACTCTATCTTTTCTTTTTAACTTATAATAAGAACGATCTTCTTGCCGCGGTACTTTGCGACTATGATATCTAGCTATATTAGCTACTATTTCTAATTCCCGATTATTCAATCCCAGAATATTAGAAGAGCGGATTAAATCATAAGAATTATAATAATGACGTTTTAAACTAATAAACTTTCCTACATCATGTAAAATAGTAGCTACTTGTAGTAAATCTCTTGCTCGTTTACCTAACCCATGAACCTCTTTTGTTTCATCAAATATTTTCAGCACAAATTCTTCTACTTTATCAGCATGAGCTTGATTATAGTTATACTTTCTTCCAATGCTGCGAGCTGATAAAACTGTATTTTTATAGAACTTTCTTTCGTCTTTTTTAGCCTGTTTTGGATAGAGAACATCAAACATTACAACATCTAAAACCGAAACAAAGGGAGCAATAATTCTTTTAGCAGAGGTTAAATTAAATATAGCCTTATAGATAGCCATTGAAGGTAATAATATTTCTGCTTTTTCAGCTGATAAACTATACATCTGCTTAACCTGATTAGGAGTTTTATCCTTAATTTCATTATATAAATTCAAAAACTTATCTTTAGAGATATAACTAAAATTTTTATCTGCTTTAGCCTCACATAATTCAGAAATTAATTCAATCTCTTTACCTGAAGCAATAAAGTGATCCATCTTTTCTTGTGGTAAGAAACTCTTTAGCATATACGTAAAACTACTTAAATATTCCTCAACTACAATATAAAATTTATTAGTCTTCTCTTGAATTTCCCCTAAAATTTCACTTAACTTTAAAGACCCAGTTCTAATATTTTGACTAGAATTAATATTCCCGGCTGTATAAGTAGCAACACCTAAACGGCCTGTTCCTATATAAGAAATTAAAGAACGATCAATATCTGAATTATTATTCTTTAATTCCTTTAAAATTCCACGATAAATATACTTCTTTTCTTGACTATCATCAAAAACCTCAACTTCTAAACCGGTTTTAACTTTAATCTGGTCTAATATATAATCTCTATTCTTAGCTTCTCGGATTGCTGTAGTAGCAATCACTTTTATATACTTAATTTGATAATCATTAATTAACTTTTGAAAATTAACTAATGTCTTACACATCTCATCAACTTTCTCAAACTTTATTTTATTACCGGTAAACGTATCATGTCCTAAATTAAGTGGATACTCTACTTCTTCTAAAACCCTAAAATTTTCTTCGCCCTTTTTTTCTGCTATATTCATATATAGGGCACTTGAACCTAAATAAATAACTGCAGCTTTGTTAGGTGAATCGTTTTCCATTTTATGCCTCCTCACTTTAAATGGAATTGTAGTTTAAATATTCTAATAATTTCAATTAGTATCTAGTCTTATCTATTGCTACTATTAATCATACACCTTTTATTATAGCACAATTCTTACTTGAATATCAGTTAATAAAGAGTTAAATTTGTTAAACTTCTGTTAATTACATGTACAAATAATATCAACACTTGCATTCTACTATTTTATATATTAGAATTTTAATTAGATTTTAGTCTACTGACTAAAAAAAAGGAATGAAATTCATGCATAATTTAGCAATTATTGATATCGGTTCAAACTCAATGAAAATGGTTTTAGCAGAAGTGAAAAAAGGTCATTCATTTACTATAATTGATGAATTAAAAGAAACAGTACGTTTAGGAGAAGGAATGAGCATCGAAAAGAAATTGAAACAAGATCGCATGGATAAAGCAATTCAAACCTTACGTATGTTTAAAGATTTATGTGATGCAACTGATACTGAAGAAATTATTACTGTAGCTACTGCAGCAGTAAGAGAAGCTACAAATAGGCAGCAATTTTTACAACGCGTAAAAAGAGAAATTGGCTTAGATGTTAAGGTTCTTTCAGGAATCGATGAAGGCTATTATGACTACTGGGGAGTAGCTAATAGTATCGACAAAGAAGATGGCTTAATTATGGATATTGGGGGAGGGAGTATTGAACTAATTTGGATGAAAGATAGGAAAGTAAAAGAATCTACTAGTCTTTCTTTTGGGGCCTTAGATATAACTCAAAATTTTGATTTATATGACAGTATAAATGAAGAACAGGAAAAAGAATTGGAAGACTTTTTACATGATGCTTATCAAGAAGTACCTTGGCTTTCAGAAATGGATCATACAGCTCTATTAGGAGTTGGCGGCACAATTAAGAATATTGCCCGCATTGACCAACGTAAAAAAGACTACCCGCTTAATATACTGCATAACTACAAAATGTCTAATGAAGCAATTAATGACGTTTATCAACTAGTTAAAAGCAAAGATTTAGAAGAAAGAAAAAATATCAGTGGTCTTTCCACAAAACGTGCTGATATCTTCATCGGTGCTTCAGCAGCAGTTAAAACATTAATTGATTTCTGTGATATCAAAAAATTAATTTTAAGCCGTAAAGGAATTCGCGAAGGGCTAATTTATCATCACCTCTGTCGTTCTGATCAACCAGTTAAAGATGTAGTTAACTTTTCTATTAAAAATATAATGAATAATTTCAATTTAAACCAAGACCACGCTTATCATATTTATAAACTTAGCAAATCTCTTTATGATCAGCTAAAAGACCTTTATGAATTAAAACCATCTGAATTTAATGGCGATATTGATAAAATAATCTTAGTGGCAGCGATGATGCATGATATAGGAAATCACGTTAATTATTATGATCATCATGAACACTCTTTTTATATGCTTTTAAATTCAGGCATTAATGGTCTATCACACCGTGAATTGCTGCTTAGTTCCTATATTGCAGCCTCGCATAGACATACAAAATATAGTCTGCATAAATATAATCTAAATCGAGCTAGTCTCCAAAAAATAATCAACAAAAATGGACCTGATAAAGAAGCCATTCGTAAAACTGGTATTTTATTAGAGATAGCAGAAAGTTTAGATCGCAGCATGAACGGGATTGTTGAAGCAGTACAATGCTCTATTACAGATGAGCAGGTTAATATTAAGACAATTGCTCGTGAAGAAACAGAATTAGAGATTAATGATGCTTTAGAAACTGCTGAGGGATTTGAAAAGTTATATGGTAAAAAGCTTAATATATATTAGTAATTAGTAATGAGAAAAGAATGACAAGTTAAAAGATTAAAATCAAAATCACTTATAAATTTCCCAAGTTTTCTCCAAAGTATAATTTAATTAATCAAAAAGAGGCTTAGCATATTGATTGCTAAGCCTCTTTTAATTTCTACTTACAAACTACTTGCGGTAACTATATTGAAGTGAATAACCCCACTGCTGTTGATGATTAGCAGGTCTGAATAAAAAGGCATAAACTTCAGTAGTAGCTGGTACTATTTTGGAATATGGAATACTCTTACTAGTTTCAATATTTTGAGCTTGCTTAAAATCAACTTCAACTTCTACCTCTTTATCATAACCATTTTTTATAAACAGAATAATTGTATCATCAATTCTTTCTCTCTTTAATTCCAATTGATTAGTTTGATTTATAGGCGTTGAATAACCTGCATAGTCTTGATTACTTAATTTTCTTCCCAATTGAACTTTAAAATCATTCATTCCAGGCTGATAGGCATAATAATAATTACCAGCTCGAGCTCTAACTCTCTGAGAATTATGATTTAAAAAATCGGTAGCAATTGTTTTATGATTCATTCTAATTGGCTTAAAAATTTCAAAATGCAAATGAGGACCACGGGACCAACCCGTATTACCACTATAAGCTATTACTTCCCCTGCTCTCACTTTATCACCAACTTCGGCTCGCGCTCCATTATATTTCAGGTGAGCGTAATCAGCAAAGGTACCATCCTCATGATAGATCGTTATATAATTAGCATGCTTAATATATCTTCTACTGGGCCCACCAATATTTGAATTTTCCTTAACTCTAACCACTACTCCACTGCGAGCAGCAGTAATAGGAGTACCTCGTTTCATTTCAAAATCCAGGGCCAAAGTATTGCGATGCGAGTAACCACCATTATACCCTTGCGTTAATTTATGCTTATTCCCATGTTGATAAGGAAATAAATAAGCTTTATCATCAGGTCTAACAGCATTAGGATCACCTAGCAAGTATTGATACTTATAATTAAAACTATATTTGCTTCCCTCTTCAGCAGTTACTGTAAACAAATATTGTTTAGTCTCTCTAGCATCTATCACTCCATAATAAGGAAGCTGCGTATCTACTTTCATATTTCGCAGCTGTTGAAATGATAATTTAATCTGATAGGGAGCATAATTTAAGTTGCGCGCATAAAATTTGTACTGTCCAGCTTCTACTTTCTCATAATAAATTTCTACTTTTCCCTCTTGAGACCCTGCAGCATAACTTAAACTACTAAATAATAAAAGAAACAACAATAAAATTATCAGTCTAGCTTTAAATTTGTATCTATTTAACATTCCCAACCACCACCTTCAAAACTACTAATCAGTTGCTAACTTTAACCAGACCGGGCAATGGTCTGACCCCATTACTTCTGTTAAAACATCAGCATCAATTACATCAGTCATCAAATCATCACTAACAAAGTGATAATCAATCCTCCAACCGGCATTTCTTTCTCTAGCCCGAGTACGATAACTCCACCACGAATATTTTACTTCTTCTGGATTAAATTCTCTATATGTATCTACATAATCATGTTCTTCTAACTTATCTAACCACTCTCGTTCTATTGGCAAAAATCCTGATTTCTTCTTATTAGCATCAGGATTCTTTAAATCAATTGGGTGATGTGCCGTATTATAATCCCCCGAAATAATCAAGCGATGGCCTTCATCTCTTAATTCTTGACAATATTCAAAAACCGCATCATAAAAATCTAATTTATAATCCAATCTTTCTTGACTACTGCGTCCATTGGGAAAATAAATATTCAGTAATGTAAAATCATCATAATAAGCAGTTAAGACTCTTCCTTCACGATCAAAGCTCTCAATTCCTAATCCAAACTCTACTTTATTAGGTTCTTCTTTAGTATATAAAGCTACTCCACTATAACCTTTTCTATCTCCACAATTAAAATATGAATAATAATCATCTATATTATCTAACTTATCAGGAATTTGATGAGGTTGAATTCTAATTTCTTGCAAAGCTAAAACATCAGGTTGAGTATCTGCCATCCAATCAAGAAATCCTTTCCTTTTCACTGCTCTAATACCATTCACATTCCACGAATATATTTCCATAATTATACACTCCTTTTATAATTAATTGCTTAATAATCTAATAGTTTTGTGAAAAATTCTTATTTATATTGTACAAAACAATATCATAAACTACAAGTAAGGTCTCAAAATAATATTAATTTTATAAAGCAAATTATATTAAAAAAATTAAATTTTCTAAAGGAATAGCTATTAATTTCTAGAAATATAAAATTAATGACATATTTTATCTAAAATTATTAATTTTTTCAGATGATAGGAGGTTTTAAATTTGGATTTAACTAAACTTAAGAAATTGTCAGATTTGAAGGCTGAAAAAGAAGAAATAACTAGTCGTTTTGAAGAAATATGGAATCAAAAAAAGAATAAAATCATTGTAGAAGCAAGAAATAAATTTCAAGATTTCTTTGCTAGCACTGCTTTTGAAACTAAAGATTTAGAAGAAAAAATTGAAGCGAGATATGATAGTATCAAAATTTCTCTAACTGATTCTAAAAGCAAAGCAGGTATTAAAGCTGGTCCTTATTACTTAACTTTTGAAATAACTATTGATATGGATGAACCCCAAGATATAATTTATAAAATTCCAGTTGATAAATATGATAATAATCCAGTTTTAAAAAAAGTTTTTAGAGTACGACAATACTGCAGTGATGATTTAACAGGCAAAATAGAAAAAATTGAACAATCAATTACAGAAATTAAAGAGATGACCTCTAAATTCAAAGAAGTTGAATTGGGCTATTCTTTAATTCAAGATACCACTTCTTCTAAAAATATATTAGAGCATCAACAACTTACATTAAATTATGATGATTTCACTTCAGTTTTAAGTGATATATTTGAGTAAGTTATAAACTGATGACTGTTGGCTATTGCCATAAACTTAAAAGCCAAAATAAGAAAACCAAGCTTGAAAAACTATAAACAACTTTTTTCAAGCTTGGTTTTAATGTTTTTCATTTATGATTTTAGCTGAAAGCTAATTATGATTGATAAATTGCTCAATATCATCTTTGATTATATCTAATGACTGCCGCCAAAAGTCAACTTCAGTAATATCAATATCCATCATCTGAGCAACTTCTACAGCATCTTTCTTTCCAGTAGCAGCTAATAAATCTTGATATTCAGCTACAAAACTAGCTCCCTGCTCTTGATATTGTGCATATAATCCTTTGCCAAATAATAGCCCAAAAGCATAAGGATAATTATAAAAATCAAAACCTGGAATATAATAATGAATTTTATTGACCCACATATAAGGATGAAGTTTATCATGACCTAATCCATCACCATAAGCTTCTTTTTGCGCTTTGACCATTAAATCTTTTAGTTCTTCTACTGCTAAGGCAGAATTTTTTCGTTTTTCAAAAACCTCTTTTTCAAATAAATAACGACTATAAATATCAACTATAACTTGACCAGCTCCCATTAAAGAGTTTTCTAAAATTCCTAACTGCTGCTCTTGATTCGCTTCTTCTAAAGCAGCCTTTTGAATTATAGTCTCACAGAAAATAGAAGCTGTTTCAGCTAAAGGCATCGGATAGTCAGTATTAAAAATACTTTCTTCTTTCAGACATTCACCATGAAAGCCATGCCCTAATTCATGGGCCAAGGTCGAAACATTACTAAAACTTCCCTCAAAATTAGCTAGAATTCTACTCTGCCCTAACGGATGAATATTCATACAGAAAGCACCGCCATTTTTCCCGGCCCGCGGTTCAGCATCAATCCAATTTTCTTGAAAAGCACGCCGCGCATAATCTGCTAAACTGTCAGAAAAAGTTCTAAAATTATTAACAATGAAGTCCTTAGCTTCATCATAATCAAATTCCATCTCTGCAGAGCCTACAGGGGCAAATAAATCATAAAAAGGAAGTCCGTCTTCATGCCCTAGCAACTCAGCTTTCTTCCGATAATACTTTTGAAAAGCAGGTAAACTCTCCTCCATTGCCTCTAACATAGCATCTAAGACATCTTGTTCTAAACGAGAGCTAATTAATGATTTTTCTAACGGAGATTCATAACCACGTCTATCACTTAAAGTTAGAGATTCTCCTTTAATACTATTTAAACAACTAGCTACCGGCTCCTCAATTTTGCTATATGAGTCTAACTCAGCTTGATAAGCCTTCTTTCTTTTGGCTTGATCACTATCATAGGCCATATTACGCACTTTTGATAACGGCAGCTCTTGTTCTTCACCATCAACAGTAATCTCTACCATCAAATTAGAGACAAGTTTTTGCTTCAATTTATACCACGCACTAGAACCCGTTGTTTGTAACTTAGAAATAGTGACCTCTTCTTGATTACTTAATAAATAGTTACTTTGCTCAGCTAATTCCTTTAAATAAAATTTATGTTCAGTTAATAACTCAGACTTAGTAATAATCTCTTCTAAATTATTAATCTCTCCTAGCCAACGTTGAAAAGATACTTTAGCTTTAGTTAAATTAGTCTCTTTTTTCTCTAACTGTTCAACATAGCTAGCCGCTTGATTATTATTAGCATCAACACTTAGCTTTAATTGTGCATATTTCACTAATAAAGAATATTTGCGCCTAAATTCACGCAGTAATTCAATAAACTCTTCTATTTGCTCAACTTCATCTTGCTGTTGATTTAAATTATCTTCTACCCAGGTATTAATTTCTTCTATCTTATTATCTACTTGCCCAAAGTCTTCCTGAAAATCATCAGTTTCAAATCCAGTATATAAATCTTCTAAATTCCAACGCATTTCCATAATAAGTTACACCTTCCTTAACTTAAATTGATATTCTTCTTGATACTTTTTAGCTGTTTTAATATTCGTTCTAGCCTCTGTAATAATCTTATAAGTATCTAGATTATAGATGCCCTTATTAATTTATTCCGTTTTTTCTATCTCTTCTATTTAATAGTACTGCCTTAAAAGTTGCTCAATATTATTCAAAATTCATTATTTCACTCCCTCTATTGTAAATTCTTCTACTTAATCAGCTAAATTCCTTTTGAATTTTTTATTCTAAGCTAGAGAACATCAATTTTTTTGCAAACTTCAAAAAAAACATTTTCTTTTGTTACGGTAACTGATATAATATATGAGCAGTTTTATGTAATTCATTTACACTGAATGACAAATTTTACTAAAATAAAAAGGAGAGCTATTCTTATGAAATTATTAATGCATCTAAAAAAATTATTAAAAAATTTATATTTTAGTCTTAAACGGTTTCCCTATACTATAGCCTTTTCAACTGCTACTACTATCATATTGATTATACTAATCAACTACAAATCATCATTTAATGCAAATACTGTGGATACCTTAATTAAAACTGCTATGACTTTAGCCTTAGGATTTCCTCTGTCTCTATCTCTTAGTTTATTATTTGAAAGAATTAATGATTTTAAAAAAATAACAAAAATAATAATTCTACTAGGCGCAGGATTATTACTATCTCTATATTATTTTTATTTATTAAATGAACTAAATTTGCTAACATCTATTAGGTATATAGCCGTCAACATTACTTTATATCTCACTGCTTTAATGATTCATTATCTATATCAAAGAGAAAATTTCGAATTATATATTGTTCATATAGCTTCACGAGCTTTTGTAACAGCCATTTATTCTGTCGTTCTTTATCTTGGTTCGGCTGCAACGATTTTTACTTTAAATAAACTTCTTGGGCTTACAGTTTCACCACAAATATATAACTCTACTTGGTTTGCAGTAATAGGAATCTTTGCTCCAATCTTTTTATTGGCAGGGCTACCGACTTATCAGCAGAAACTTTATACTGAAGATTATCCTAGCTTTTTAAAAGTATTATTACTTTATATAGTTATGCCTCTTATTTCTATCTATACTATTATTTTATATTCATATTTCATTAAACTTTTGCTTATCTGGCAGTGGCCTCAGGGCTTAGTTTCTCATCTAGTTATCTGGTATTCAGCAATTAGTCTAGCTGTTATTTTTGCTATTGCTCCTTTAAGTAAAAATAACAAATGGGTAAAGTATTTTAGCTTTTGCTTCCCTAAAGTAATATTACCCTTATTAATTATGATGTTCTTTGCCATTGGAATTAGAATTAGCGAGTATGGCGTCACTGAAAATAGATATTTTGTTGTCTTACTTGGCTGCTGGCTTCTTGGCATCATGATGTATTACAATTTGATCGACAGGAAAAGAAATATTATGTTGCCTTTATCATTGGCCTTAATTATATTTCTTTCTGTCTTTGGCCCTTGGAGTAGTTTTGCTATCTCTATAAATAGTCAAAATAAACGTTTTGAAGAACTTCTTTATAGGAATGACATGATAAAAAAAGAGAAAGTTGTTAAAAATAAAGGATCAATAAATCAAAATGACAAAAAAGAAATAAATGCTATCATCACTTACTTTAAGAATAACCATAGCTTAGAACAATTAAATTATTTACCTGCAGATTTTACTATTAAAAACATGGATAAATTTTTCGGTTTTTCATATCAACCTCATTATAGATATAATCGTGATAAATATATTTCCCTGTATATAGATAGATATCCGATTAGAATAAGTGGTTATGACTATTATTTTGAAATACCTAATTATTATCCTAAAAAGAATGAGGAAAACCTTAAAACAAATCACCCCCTAACACTTATCTATAATAGAGATGATTTTGTTCTGAAAATAAATTATAATAACAAAACGCTTTATCAGAAATCTCTTTCTGAAGACATTACAGATATATATAGAAAAATCAAAGATAAACCAAAGACTAAACTTGCACCTAACGACTATGCCTTTATTGATGAAAATAAAGAGGTTCAGATAAAAATAATCGTCAAAAGATTGTCGGGCAGAATAGACAATATAAATAAAAATGATGTAACAATTAATAGTGTACAATTAATTGTTTGTATCAATCTTAAAGATTGATACTAGTAAATTCTATAGCTTTAATATTACTCCTAAGGTTCTAAGCAGTTATTGGAAGCAAATTTACTCGAGCCAAAATTGCCCGAGTAAATTTGCTTCCATATCTTTTTTTGAATTAATTACTCTATTTCATAATTAATTTACCGCTCAATTTATTATCATAAGTTTTTAAGAAAATTCTATTACGGCTGTATTTCAGTTCCAAATCAAGCTCTAAATCTAGGGTACCCTGCTCTAATTCTACTCTTCTCCAGCCATGACCACTGACATAAAGCTGAGCTTTTTCTATTTCTGGAGCAACCTCAACTTTAACTCTCGTCACACGACCATCAGTGACCATCTCATCACGAGAAATCCATTTGGCAGGCAAATAATCATAGGCTAATTTAATGTCTAATTCAGACGCTTCACTAACTGCTATCCGATTTATATCATAGCTATCACTTTCTTGAGCTACCGCACCTAAATTTTGATTAAAGACTGCTTTAAAACCTAATCCCCTTACTGTATTTTTTACATACTTATTATATTCCCCATAAGGATAAGAAAAGAAGTCCGGTTTTTTACCTAAATTCTCTTCTATATCATCTATACTCTGCTTAACATCCTCTTTTATCTCAGATTTACTTAAAGTTGTTAAATGAGGATGGTCATAGCCGTGACTAGCTATAGTACCATGGTTATCAATCTCCTTCACTTGCTCCCAAGTTAAAAAGTCACTATAGCCTTGATTAATCGGTTTAGTATTAATAAACATAGTAAAAGGATAATCATAGCTTTTGAAAATATCAAGTCCATGATCATAAAAACTACGGTAACCATCATCAATAGTTAACGCTACTGTCTTATCCGGAACTGCTTGATTATTTTTTACCCAATTAACCATCTGTTCTAATTTAACTACTTGATAATTATTGTTTTCTAAATAATCAAATACATTAGTTAGTTGCTTTTTAGTAATATTAGTTGAAGGATACCTTGCATCAGCAAAACGATGAAAAACCAAAATATGTCCATCAGCTGCTACATTAGTAGAAAATAAAAATAAAACTAATAGCAATAAAGCAACTACTTTGAGTTTATTGTTAAATAACATAGTATACCACCTCTTAAATATTAAAATTAAAAACGGGTCAATAAAAATTGACCTGTTTTTAATACTCCAGTTTATTTAATTATATTATACTTTAATTATATTTCAAACAGAGTTTTAAATAATTTAATAACTCAAATTATTTAAATTATCTAAATTAATATCAAGATTTTCTTCTTGTAATTCATCTATTTCTCCAAATTTATTCTGTTTCAATAACTTTAATAAATCATAATTTTTATCTTTAACTTTAAATTCATTTACTAACCCATCCATTTTTTCTGCATCCTGATTAAGATTTTCACTAGATTGAGCTATATCTTCTACTAATTGAGTATTCTTTTGCGTACTAAGATTTAACTCTTCTAACGCTTCCTGCATTTGTTCTACTGCACTTGATTGTTCTTCTGTCGAACTACTAATCTGATCAATTCCTCTATACACTTGGCTACTATTTTCTACAATTTGATCAAACATCTCATCAACTACTTGAATCTGTTCTGTTGATTCATTAATCCCAGTAATAATATTTTGAATTAAACTGTTGATTTCTTTAGCAGAATTAGAAGTCTGATCAGCTAATTCACCAACTTCCGTAGCTACTACAGCAAAACCTTCCCCATTTTGGTCTGCTTTAGCAGCTTCAATAGCTGCATTCATCGATAACAATTTAGTTTGAGCTGCTATATCATTGATAATTACTATAATTTCAGAAATTTTAGAACTCAAATTATCCATTGCTTCAATTTCATCTTTAGTTTCATCAATGATATCTGATCCTTTTTTGATTGCTTCCATATTATCAGCTGAAAGACCATTGACTGTATTAGCGTGACTTGCTATATCTTCCATAGAAGCACTTATTTGTTGTACCGTAGCTGATATTTCTTCTAAAGAAGAAGCTACATCCTGAGTACGCTTGGAAAGGTTATTATTTTCATTGCTTAATTTATCAGAAGCAGAACTTACATTAATAACAGTATTTCTTACTTCTCTAATAATATTATTTAATTCTCCTACAGTATTATTTAAATCTTGACTCATTTTCCCTAATTCATCATGAGAAAAATAGTCTACCTCTTTAGTTAAATCTTTATTAGTCACAGCATCTAATACATCTCGCACTTTATGAATCGGATTACTGATCATAAATTTAACAAAAATGACTGTTATTAATACTGCTATTAAAATAGTAATCCCTGTAATCCATAATATTCTTCTCATCAAGTCATAGACAGGTTTTAAAATATGACTTCTATTAACTTCTACAAACAATCCCCAATTCTGACCAAAAATATCTATTGGCATATAAGAAGCTAAGACTTCCACTCCCCGATAATTAGTATAGCTATTAACTCCCGCTTCGCCACTTACAACTTTATCAACATAACCATTTTCTATTTTTTTAGCCATCATAGTATTTTTTTCTAAAAACTTTGATTTAGATCTCATTAAATGATCTGCACCAACTAAATAAGACTCACCATATTTACCTAATCCACTCTCCCGGTGCATTATTTCATTAATTCTGCTAATAGGAAATTCTAATGCTGTCACTCCTAAAATAGTACCATTTTGATCAATCACTGGTGCAGAAACAAATCCTACTTGAGTACCACTTGGTTCATAATAATTAAAATCAATAAATGATATCTTACTTTTTCCTTGTTGATAAGCTGTAGCTAAACTTGATTCTTGATAAGGCCCAGAAATTAAATTAGTACCATAATCTTTACTTTTATCTGAACTATAAATAACATTCCCCTTAGTATCAATTAAATAGATATCATTTCAATTTTCATTATCAGCAAAATATTCAACGCCTGTATTAATTTCTTTAACTGCTCGTTTATATTCTTGGCTCTCTATCCCCGACTGATTATAAGTAGTACTTAAGTTAGGTAATTCTTCTTCTAAAGTTTTAAAATTACTTAAATACTTAATAGAATCTTTTAGTTCCTTAAAATAATCCTCGACTTGATCTCCTTTCAAATCATTAATAGCCTTTAATTCTTCATCAGTCTTATCAAACAGTCCCTCATAAATACCTTGATAAGAAAAATAGGCAGTAGTACCTAATCCAACAATTAAGATTACCAAAAACAATCCTGTCAATTTCCAACCTAAACTAATTTTCATTTTTACCACCCCTAATTGTTTTTTCCATTATAGCTATCTAAACAATCGATAGCACTAACCACTTTTTTTAGAGCAACAGATAACTCAGTTACTTCTTGCTGCGTTGGCTTCACTTCATCATACTGCTGGTTTAACTTTTTTTCACAATTTTCTAATTGCCTAATAATCTGTTGCATAATCATCCCCTCCTTTTTTTATTAATAATTATTATTGTTACTATTTTAATATTTAGCTATTACAGATCACTTACAAAATAATTACAAACCATAATATTTAAATTAAAATAAAAAAATCAAGAGCAAAAATGCCCTTGATTAAAAAATTAATTTGAAATTTTTAAATACTTATAATATTTTTTTAATTCTTGATTAGGAGTAATATCTAATTCTTCAGCTAAAATTCGTTTGCAACTTTCATAAGTAGTAATTGCTAATGCCTTTTTTCCTAATTGATCATAAGACATTATTTTATACAAATAAGCCGGTTCAATATATTGGTTCTTATTTAAAATTTGGTCTGCAATTTCAATTGCTTTTTCATATTTTTCTATATCATAATAGTATTTCATTAACTTTTCTGAAATATCAATATACTTTTTTTCTAAACGCTCTCTTTCATTAATAATCCAATTATTGCTCAGATCCTCAATTAAGAAATCATTTTTATAAATCTCAAAAGCTTCTTGATAAAATTTCATTTTTATCCTATCTTGATTTGAATTTTTCCCTTGCCGAATAAACTCTTCAAACAACGATACATCATAATAATAGGCAAATTCTTTCTTCAAACCATAATAATTATCTTTCTTTACTATAAAATAAGGACCAGTTCTAGATTCTCTATCTGGTTCTAATACTTTATTTAAATTATTTAAAACTACATAAAAACTACTCGTAGCCTTTTTTAATTTTTTATCAGGCCATAGAAAATGACAAATTTTTTCTTTAGAAATAAATTCACCATAGTGAACTAAAAATAATTTAAATAATTCCTTAGACTTTTTTCTAGTCCATTCATCCTCTTCTACTTTTTGACGTCCTCTAAATAATTCCATATTACCAAAAGCCTTGATTTTAAGCATGTAATACGGACTATGTTCTATCCCTTTTAATTTCTGTTTCTTAAATGCTTGCTTAATATCTTTAGTTTCTACCCCTTGGATTTGAGCTCGATTAAAAAGGTCTACTAACATATTTGGGTCTCTAACAAACAAAGAAGTTCTATTTAAAACAAATTTATCATAATCATTCTTTTTGAAAATATTGATAGCCTCTTTCATCTCAACTTTAAATTCTTCAAATCTATCTTGTTGATAAAACATTTCAGCTCTACCTAATAGTGCTAAAAACAAATGTAATTCCGCTCCTGAGGCTACAAGTTCATTAATTGCTTGACTAAGTGCTTCTTCAGCTTGAGAAAATTGTTCTAAACAATAATAAGCAATTCCTTTTAATAATAAGACCATACCTTGAGCTAAAATATCTTTTCTCTCAACGGCTTCTTTTAAAGCTAAATCAGAATACTCTAAAGCTTGCTCAGGGTCTCCATTTAAAGTTTCCCAAAATATAAGTTCTCTATAAATAGCCATCTTGCACCAAGAAATTCCAAACGGGCAGTCTTTAGTATGCTCCAAAAACTTCGTATATTGCTTACGACAATAATTAACCTTGTGAACTCCTAATAATTGATAAACTAGTGTCGAATAATACTCTCCCAATTTTTTAAGGTAACAATTACTTTCAGATAATTCATCCCAAATATAACGCTGGGCACTAAATAATTTGCCTGTAAACAAATATAATAAAGCAGGCATAATAATAGTATGATACATTAAATAATTAGAATGATCTTGAAACCTAATCTTTTCTAATAGTTTTTCTGTTTGTGAAAACTTACCGCAAGCAAATAATATATTAGCCTTTAATTCTCTATAAGCATCTATATCATTTTGTTTTATTTTTTCTACTCTTAATTCTGCATCTTTAAATTCACCTTTAATTATTAATTCAACAACTTTTAATTTATAAAAGCTTCTTTTTTGTTGTTTAGAAAAATACTTCTGCTGCCTTTTTAACTTAGGAATATAATCTAAGCATTTATTAGAATTAAAAAAAGCTAATAACTCTGTTATCTTAAATAAAACAGTTACCAAAGTAGAGTTTTTCCCTTCTGAAAGACATATTCTTTCAGCTTGTTGATACTTATTAATAGCTTGATGGTACTCTTCAGATTTATTATACATATCTCCTAAATATACTAACAACCGAGGATGATTTTTTAAGTCATTTTCATTAAATATTTCAAATGCTCTCTGCAGAGGAGCTAAATTATTATTTTCAAGCCATACTTCTGCATTATCTTTTATTATCTTTATAATTTCAGCTTTATTATTAATTTTTAGATTATAATCAATTAACTGTTCTACTTTATTTTCTTGATCATAAACTTCTTTTGCTTTTATAAGTAATTGATTAACATCATAAAGTTCTTCTAATTTAGATTCTAAAACTTCTTTAAGAGTTGAATTATATTCATACGTATTTTTAGATGTTTTTTTAATAGGAACCCCTAAAGTAATCATCTTTTCAATTAATTGTTGACTGTTATTAATCTGAAAAAAATTATTACATATTTCAACTTCTAATTTAGATAAAATAGAACTTTGCACCAAAAAACGATTCAATTCAGAATTTTGTTGCTCGATATAATCTAATAAAGCAAAATCTAAATAATCACATAACAATTCACATTCTCTGCCAATATCATTGATTATTTTTTCTGTTCTTACTCTCTGACTAATTCTATCAGCTAATAAATCAACTGCTAAAATCCAGCCATCGGTTTTATTAAAAATCATTTCACTTTCATAACTAGATAACAATAATTTATGTTTTTCTAAACAAAATTCTTCTATTTGTTTTTGATTTAACTGAAATTCATCTCCAAAAATTAATAATACTTTATTCTTAACTTTCCAAAAAGCTAATTTAGTGAATTTAACTTGCCCTCGACTAGAGATTACAACATGAACAAAAGCAGGACTCAATTCAATAAAATAACTAATAGTCTCTAATATAACTTGATTATTTTTTATGATTTCAAAATTGTCTAAAACTATATATATTTCTTTTTCTTGGGGAAGTAAATAATCTTCAATTAAAATATCTAAACTTTGATAAATATTATTAGAATCAAATAAAACTTTACTTTCTTCAGGAATTAAATTGTTCTCTATTAATGAATTATATACCATAGTCCAAAATTGAATCGGAGTAGTAATAGAACTTTTAATTTCATACCAACTAACATTCTGGAATCTTTCTTTTTGTAAAACATTAGTTAAAGCTGTAGTTTTACCAGACCCAATTACTCCTTGGATAATAGTTACAGGATAGTTTTTAATCTGCATTAACTTATTACTTAATTGATTGTTTTGCCAAATTTGATAGTTCATTTGCGGTACATCAAATTGAGGATTGCTTACTTCTGTCATCTAACTACCACCTGCTTTGTTATTTTTTAATATTAACTTATTCATAATACTTACTGTCTAATATACTTATAGGGAAAACAACAAAACCCTTCTTTATCTACAAATTTTCTCAAACTTTTTCAATATAAGATTTTTATATACATTTTTCGACATTTTTTCAGAGGCATTAAAATAATAATTTACCCACAGTAATGATATATCTTATGATTAAAAAAACTATTTTTTATAAATACTTACAAAAAAACATAAAGCACAACTAAAATTAGTTGTGCTTTATACAAATAACAAAATAAAATGTAATAATACAGCAGTAATTGCTCCCGCCCCTAAATCATCCATAACTACTCCTAAACCACCACGAAATTGTTCCAATTTATCAATCGGTTGTGGCTTTAAAATATCAAAAATTCTAAATAATACAAAGGCAGGAATCAACATATTAATTGGTAGTAAATACATAGCTAAACAATAACCTGCTAATTCATCAATTACAATTTCGGAAGCATCTTTTTCTTGATAAATTCTCTCTTGGGCCAATTGAGCAATAATTACAGAAGATAAAACTACTAGAAACGCTAAGGGAAAATCAACCTGAGATATTAAATTAATTTTAAAACTCAAATACAGCAAAACTACTCCTAATAATGTTCCTGCAGTTCCAGGAGCTACCGGACTTAAACCGCTGTAAAATCCAGTAGCTAAAAATTTAATCCAGCTATTTTTAATCTTCATCATTTATCACTTCCCGCGAATTCATCATATAATCTGCACCGGAAATTACTGTTAAGGCTACAGCAATCCACAGTAAAATTTGCCCGATTATAGCTGGTACAGCAGAAGTCGCCATGCTTAAAACAAGGAAGATAACTGCAAAAATTTGAGCATTAGTCTTATACTTCCCTAAATTACTAGCTGCAATCACAATTCCTTGGTCGGCAGCTAAAACTCTCAATCCAGTAATTGCAAATTCTCGTGCTAAAATAATAATTACTGGCCAAGCAGATATTTGCTGTAAATCGATCAAAGCTACTAAAGCACCAGCAATCAAGAGCTTATCAGCTAAAGGATCAGCAAATTTACCAAAATTAGTTACTAACCCCCTTTTGCGCGCTAAATATCCATCAATAGCATCAGTAATAGAGGCCACAATAAAAATACCTAATGCTATATACTCACCAGATCCAACCGGGTCTACCAACAGAAAGAACATAAAAATAGGGATCAAAAAAATTCTTAATAATGTAATTTGATTTGCTATATTTAATTTCATCAGGCTTCCACTCCTATCAAATCATATTCTTGTGCTTCAGTAATCTCTACAGTAACAAATTCTCCCTTATCAGCAGTTGTATCCTTAATGAAGATAGCACCATCAATTTCTTCTGGAGCTTCTCTTTGACTGCGACCAATCATAATTCGCGGCTTTTGAGACTGATAATCTTCTACTAATACATCAACCTCTTTATCTATCCAATTAAGATTGCGGCGGTAAGAAATTTCACTTTGCAAATTCATTACTTTCTCGTATCTTTCTTCTTTCCTATCTTCAGGAATTTGACAGTCCATCTCAGCTGCAGCAGTGCCTTCTTCCTGAGAATAAGTGAAAGCACCTAGATTATCAAATTCAGCTTCTTTTACAAAATCTAATAAAGTCTGAAAATGTTCTTCACTTTCACCAGGAAAACCAACAATAATTGATGTTCTTAAAGTGATATCTGGAATTCTATCTCTTAATTTATTAATGACTGCTAAAATTTCTTCTTTGCTACCAGGGCGATTCATTTTTCTTCTAATCTCTTGATGAGCATGCTGCACTGGGACATCTAGATAATTACAAATTTTATCTTCCTGTGCCATTAGTTCAATTAATTCATCACTAATATGCAGTGGATAAGCATATAATAGTCTTATCCATTTAATCCCTTCTATCTGAACTAGTTCCTTTAATAGGGGCACTAATTTACTTTCTCCATCTAAGTCACGTCCGTATTGAGTAATATCTTGAGCAATAACATTGATCTCTTTAATTCCATTAGCTGCTAATTGTTCTACTTCAGCTACAACATTCTCTATGCTACGGCTCTTTAGACCACCTCTTAATTTAGGAATTAGACAATATGAACAGTTATTATTACACCCTTCAGCAATTTTTACATAAGCGGAATTCTTGTTACTAATAGTAGTTTCAGCAATATAGTCATCGTAATTAAAATCAGGCTCAGAAATTTTAATATTCTTCTTGCCAGCTAAACCTTCTTCAATCACTTTTAGAATTTCATCAAAATTACCTGTACCCAGCATTGCATCAATCTCAGGCATTTCCTCTTTTAGTTCATCGCTATATCCTTGGGCCAAACAACCTGTAACTACTAACACTTCACAATTTCCGTCTTCTTTATATTGAGCTAACTGCAAAATTGTTTCAATCGATTCCTCTTTAGCATCAGCTATAAATCCACAAGTATTAACAATAATTACTTCAGCACTTTCATAATCATCAGTTCTTTTATAATTTTTACTTTCTAAAATATCAATCATAATCTCTGAATCAACTTGATTTTTGGCACATCCTAAAGTCGTTAAAGCAACTTCTACCATATTTGACACTCCTCAACTAGATTACTAATTTTCTTAATTTATTACTTATACTCTAATTATACATTATCTTTCATTTTAATTCAAAAATAATATTCTTAAGCTAAAATTAATTTTTGATGCGGTTTTAATTGAAATTGTAATCGCCCATTAACTATTTGATATTCTGTAGCAGTCAATAGATCAATTACTTGTTTCTTATTAGCTTTATCAAAACCTGATAAATCAACATTAATTTTTCGTTTTTTAGCACTTAAATTTAGAAAAACCAGAATTTCTGATTGTTCATTATACTTAATATAAACCCATACTTGAGCTTCATCATCAATCACTAAATCTTTGCGCTGACCAATAGCTAACACATCATTCTCATTTCTAATTGTACATAAGCGCTGATAAAAATCATACAGCTCTTTATCTTGTTCATCGCCCCACAGCATAAAATCTCTTGAATTATCAAAAACTATACGACCAGTATTATCATCAGAACAAGGTTCTTGCTGTGATAATCCCACCTCGGTTCCATAATAGATATATTGAGCTCCAGCTAAAGTAAACTGGCAGGTAGCAGCTAATTTTAATTTTTCTTTATCACCATTAGCTTCCCACAAAAAGCGGTCCATATCGTGATTATCAAGAAATCTATTAATTATAAATTCTGAATCATAATAATTATTTAAATAATTCAAATCAGATATAAATTCAGACACCTGCTTACTACCGTAAATAAATAATTCTCTAAAAGACCAAACTAAAGAAAAATCAAGACAACCATCTAATTCTCCTTCAAATTTCTTAATTTTACCTGGGCTTTCCCAAACTTCACCAAAAATATAGGCATCTTCTTTATTAGATTTAATTACTTTTCTAAACTCAGTCCAGAAATCATGGGAAAGACCATAAGCATAGTCAAGTCTTAGGCCATCAGCACCATAATCACATAACCAATGCAATGCTTGTTCATAAATGATAGAATGACGTACTTCTTTATTATCAGTATTAAGAGTTGGTAATTGAGGTACTCCACAAAACTTTTCATAATCATTAGGCCACTCAAAAAAATTATACCAATCATAATATGGGCTCTCGTCATCTCCTTGAGCTGTTAAGAAAAAGGGATGCTGATGTGAGGTGTGATTAGGAACAAAATCTAAAATAACTTTCAAATCTAATTTATGTGCTTCATCGATTAGGGTTTGTAATACTTCTTCATCTCCAAAATGAGGGTCTACTTTTAAAAAGTTAGTAATATGATAACCATGATAGCCTTCACCCTCATAGACTGGCGATAGCCAAACTACCGTAGCACCTAAACTTTTAATATAATTTAATTTATTAATTATCCCTTGTAAATCCCCACCTTGATAGCCAGTTGCTTCATAAGATAAATCATAATTATTACTAGGATTTCCATCACAAAATCTATCAATCATAATCTGATATACAATTGCATTTTTGGCCCAATCTGGGGCTTTAAAATCTTGCACTAAATAAGAAAATCTTTGAGCTTCCCCTATTTCAGCACCATTTTCTGCATAGTATGATTGCTGCCCTTGACTATCATAACCTTCTATAATATATCTAATTCTTTTCCCGTTACTATGAGCAGGTATTTTCCCTTCCCACCAATCTATCATTTTACTTTCTTTAGGAGCAGCCTCAGTATATTTATAACTTAATTCAATTTTATCTCCAGTTTCTACTTGCCCCTTTTTTCCTTGAGGCAAACTTCCGTCACTAGTATAATAAACATAAATTTTATCAACTAAATTTCTATAACTACTAACTCTAATCGAGACTGAGTCATTTGCTGTCACAATATTAGGTTTATAATTAAAATTATGAAATAGTGAATTATTAAAAGCATCACCTTTACTATTAGACTCATAAGGCCTCATAGATTTAGTATAATAAGCGCTTTTATGTTTAGTTACGTCCCACAAAGATATAGAAGTAAATACATTATCAAGTGCTTCTTTTCTTAAATCATCAGACAATTGGCCCTTGTTCTCTATTAATCGGCATAACTTTTCTTGTTTAGGAATAAAAGTTAATTCTTGCTCTTGATAGATATTATAAATTTCTTCTTCAAGTCCATTAGTTAGAATTATAATTGGAGCAGGATTTTCTAATAATCGAGCATAGGATAACGTCTGAACTTTAATATGATCTGTTAATTCCTCCGCACCACTCCTAACAGCAATTACAATTGCTGCTTTTCCTTCAATATAAACTACTACATCTGCTGTAATATGAATTTTCCTTCTCCCTTTTGTTACTAATTGTTTCTGATCAAACTTAATTTGATCAATTTGATAACCTAACTTATATAATTTAGGTAATAAATATTTCTCTCTAACTCTTTTTCTTTGTTTTAATTTTTTCTTCCACATTTTATCCAAATTCACACCTCACAATTATATTTTAATGATTTAGTGGATTTAATATCCAACTTAATAAGTACTTTCTTAGCATTAAAATAATGATTTATACAAATAATATTTTTATATTCAAGGGGGAATTACTATGCTAGACTATACAGATTTAAATGGACTAAAAAAAATAGTAAAAGATCTTAAAAAGATTCAAAATGATGAAGTAACAGATACTAGATATATTAAAGAGGATGAACTAGATGGAGTTATTACCCTGTTGAATGCAATTATTAATACTAAGGAATTTAATCAAAAAATAAGGTAGCCTTAAAATAGGCTACCTTACTTTAAGCTTAATAATAAAAACTAATTAATGATAGAGCATTAAAAGCATATGCAAACTCAATTAATCCAATGAGAAAATCCATTTTTCTTTTTTTATGATAATTATCTTTCTCATATTTAACAGTTTCTTCAAAATCATCAAGTGAATTAATTAATAATTTTCGTCCTAGTCTATAAGCA
This sequence comes from Halanaerobacter jeridensis, assembly GCF_016908315.1. Classification (GTDB taxonomy): domain Bacteria; phylum Bacillota; class Halanaerobiia; order Halobacteroidales; family Halobacteroidaceae; genus Halanaerobacter; species Halanaerobacter jeridensis. The sequence goes on from NZ_JAFBDQ010000003.1 coordinate 116,467, forward strand.
CTCACTATAATTAATAAATAAGTAGCAAACTCAATCATTAAAGAACTATCAAAGAAAACTAATACAGCAATATAATACATGAACAAAAAGAAATAAAAAACACTATTCAAAAATTTCATCATTAAAAATGGGTTCTTTTGCTGACCGACTAACTTTAATTTCTCTTTTAATGCTTCATATTCTTCTAAATGTTGTTTAAAACTTTTCTTACTATCTTTTAACTTTACGATAACCGCGATAATATACATTACAGATAGTACACCTATATATTTTCTCATCATCTCACTCCTTAACCTAAAATTTAGATAACATTTGTCATATCACACATATAATAACAAAAAGATGACAAATTTAAAAGTATAATTACCATTTTTTTAATAGGTCAAGGTATCATCATCTGGATTATAATCAGTATTAGAATCTTCTTCTAATTGAATCCCTTCTGTTCCTTGTTCCTGTTCTTCCTCTTCTTGTTCTTCTGTCTCCTCTTGTAGTTTATTAATTTTATCAAGCAAATCGTTATACTTTCTTTTTAATTGTTTCAACTTACGAGTTTGATCATCTATTTTTTCAGATTGTTGTTCTAATCGCTCTTTATATTCAGTTACTTCTATATTTTTAGCTAGCTCTTTTGCTTTAGATTTATAATCCACATTTAGATTATCTTTTTGGTCAGTTAACTGATAAGCACTGACAACTAAACGATTAATTTCCTTCTTTCGTTCTTTATTTGCTTCATAAGCAGCTACAGAAATATAATAAAAGTAAGAAGGATAATTAATATATGAACTATTAACTCGTGGAATATAAATCTTTTGCCCAGGATAAATTAAATTAGGATTTTCAATGTGACTATTTACTTCAATTAATAATGATACAGGCAAATTATAATTACTAGCTATATCAGATAATGTATCTCTCTTTTTAGCTTTTATTACAAATAGATTATTAAACTCTTTAACTCCTAAAGTTAAATTCAAATATTGGTTAATATGTTGCAAAGTTAAATCGCGCTGTAAACTATTTAACTTTGCTTGAGCAGGTAAATCACCACTAGATATTTGTTCTACTGTATTTGCATTTGGCTGACCTACATCAGGAATCTGATTAATATCAAATTCTACAGGAGGTAAGTTAGCTAATAAATAATTAGTTAATCCTAATAATGTATCTACTTTTCTTTTAGCTTCTAAGCCATAACTATCTGCTTCTGTTTTAAATTGCTCTCGTCTATCCTGATTAGTTAAAGGAAGTGCTTTTTGTCCTTCTGAAATATATTCCTTTATTTCTAAATTACTCTTGAGCTCAGCAGTTATTAAGATACTTTTTAAATAAATAGCCTTAGCCAAATATTCAGAATAAGGTAAATCATCTAATAATATTTGGTCTAAGTACTGCTTTGTCTGCTGCAAATCTTTTTGTTGCAGAGATTGTACTGCTAGACTATAATTTTGTAGAGCAGTATTAGTAGCAGCTTCTACCTGGGAAGTAATAAAAACTGACATAATTAATAATATTAAAATAACAGTTATTTTCTTTAACATTGCAGCTCCCCTCCTCATTTCCTATAAAACAATCTCTATCAGCCATATATATTAATTATTCTTAATAAAAATCAGTTTTCCTCTAGTTCAAATAAAATTTAGTTTTTATTTGACTAATTTTTTCTTTTTCATTAACTTAATTGCTTTATCAGAATCATCAGTTACTACAAAAACTTCTTGAATAGAGGCACTATTTTTAGCTAAAATTTTAATACCACTTGGGGTATCATATTTTAATTTTAAATGAGGCTCCATACCACTACCACTACGTTGATTTATACGACCAGGAATTACACTTTTAATCACAGATAATTTTGCTAGATTTTCTAACAAAGGCAAAATATCTTCAATGATAGTATGTTCCTGCTTGATTTTATTAGTTCGATATTTATTAGATTTAGCCATTTTATTACACCTCCTAGTTTAACTTGTATAATTCTTAACATTTATAATTATATAATAAATTTATTAAATATCCAAACACTAATCCCTAAAACAGAAACAAGTAATGAGTAAAAAATAACAAGTTAAAATCTTTAAAGACCAAAAAATTTAAAAATAAAACAACAAGTGAAAGCACCAGAATTCTGGTGCTTTCACTTGTTAATTGCTCCCTCCGTGTTTTCAAAATTCAGAAAACACTCCGTGCAGCCCTACTCTCTTTACTTTTTGCCTTATTAGTTGCCCAATCTATATTCAGCAATCTCCCCAAATTTCACTACTGGCTTCACTTGTTACTAATTCTTTTTCCTCTTGTATCACTTTAAGAACTTCTTTCTTAGCTGGTCCACCAATTGTATCTCGAGCATCAACACAGTTCTCAATAGTAATCGCATCATAAATATCGGAACTAAATACATCAGAAAACTCCTGCCATTTATTTAAAGATAACTCTGCTAATTTTTTATTATGTTTATCACAATAAAGCACAGCTTTTCCTACAATTTCATGAGCTTCCCTGAATGGAATTCCATTATCCACTAAATAATCTGCTACATCAGTAGCATTAACAAAACCTCGTTCAGTAGATTCTTTCATATTATCCTTTTTAAATTCAGTATTATTTAACATCCGGGCCATTAGTTCTAAAGTCTTTTTTAGGGTATCTACAGTATCAAACAATCCTTCTTTATCTTCCTGCATATCCTTATTATAAGCTAATGGTAATCCCTTCATAGTAGTTAATAACTGCATTAAATGTCCATAAACACGGCCTGTTTTACCTCGAATCAACTCTGGAATATCAGGATTTTTCTTCTGCGGCATAATACTACTTCCAGTACAAAATGCATCAGAAATCTCAATAAAATCAAATTCTGAGGATGACCATAAAATCAATTCTTCACTAAAGCGGCTTAAATGCATCATAATCGTCGAAGCAGCACTTAAAAATTCAATCACAAAATCTCGCTCACTAACTGCATCCAGACTATTTTGACTAACTGAATTAAATTCTAATTCCTGCGCTACAAATTCTCTATCAATATCAAATTTAGTTCCCGCTAATGCTCCAGAACCTAAAGGCAAGACATTAACACGTTGATAGCAATCCTCTAAACGCTCATAATCACGTTTTAGCTTTTGTTGATAAGCTACTAAGTGATGGGCCAAGCGAATTGGCTGAGCGCGCTGCAAATGAGTATAGCCCGGCATTATAATATCTATATGTTCTTCACCTAAACTTAATAAAACATCCTGCAGTTGCTGTAATAACCCTTGTACTTGTTTAATCTGGTCTCTTAAGTATAATCTAATATCTAAAGCTACTTGATCATTTCTACTACGAGCAGTATGTAATTTACCTCCGACTGATCCAATCTTCTCTGTCAATTTATGTTCAATATTCATATGAATATCTTCTAACTCAACACTAAATTCAAACTCTCCCTCTTCTATTTCAGACAAAATTTCTTCTAATCCTGCGATTATTTTATTTTTATCAGTTTCAGTTATAATATCACACTTAGCTAACATTTTAGCATGAGCAATGCTACCTTCAATATCATATTTATATAATTTATAATCAAATCCAATCGAGGCATTAAATTCTTCTACCAATTTATCCGTATCATCTTCAAATCTTCCCGACCATAATTTCATTTTACCACCCCATAATTGATGATTTACAATTGCTTCTTTAGCTCTACCCTAGTATAATCTTCATCTTCCCTTATTTCTTCTATTTCATATCCTAAGCGTTGATAAAAATGTAGTAACTTCTTCTTCTGATAAGCTGAAATTAGTGTTATTTCTTGCCCTCCAGAAGCTTTAACTCGCTTTTCTACTTCCTTAATTAATTTCTTTCCAATATTCTTACCCGCAAATTTATTTAATACTCCTAATCTACCTAAATGATACTCTTTTTCATTTATAGAATAAAATCTAACTGAACCTGCTGCCATACCATCAACATAAGCAATCAATACTTCTTTATTTTTTATATCCTCTTTTACATCTATCTTACTTTCTTGTAAAGCAGGAACTAAAGAAGAAAAAGCAGGGCCAAGATAATCTTGGAAAGCCTGCTTAGTAATTTGATATACTAAGTCACTATCTTCAACCCCTGCTGTTTCTATTTTAATCTCCATTCTTAATACTCTCCCTTAATAATTAGCAATTTACAATTGATAATTAAAATCAACAACATACAATCAAAACCTAGCCTTGGCAGTGCCAAGGCTCTACAATAGTTATAATCCTCATAAGACTGGGGTTTCCGGTTTTGCTGGTTTTACTGCTCTTCACTCTTCACTATTCCTACTCGTTATGAACTCGGCCATTAACTTTTAACGGCAGTCCAAATAATTCAATAAATCCTTCTGCAGATTCATGTTTGAACTCATCAGATTTATCATAAGTAGCTAATTCTTCTTGATAAAGAGACTGATCAGATTCTCGACCTACTACTTGACAATTACCTTTGAATAATTTCACTTTAACAGTTCCCGTTACATACTTCTGCGTCTCTTCAATAAAAGCATCTAATGCTTTACGCAATGGAGAGAACCACTGTCCATAATATACTAACTCAGCATATTTTTGTGCTACTTGGTCTTTATAATGAGCTGTCTCACGATCAAGTACCATATCTTCTAACTGCCCATGAGCTGTTAATAATACTGTAGCAGCAGGAGCTTCATAAATCTCACGTGATTTAATTCCTACTAAGCGGTTTTCTACCATATCAACTCGTCCCACACCATGTTTAGCAGCAATATCATTCAACTGCTCTACCAATTCTACTGGGCCAAGCTCTTGCCCATTTAAACTAACTGGTTCTCCCTGTTCAAAGCCGACTTCTACATATTCAGGGTCATCAGGAGTATCTTCTAAATGATTTGTAATTTGATAAACTTCTTTTGGCGGTTCCACAGTTGGATCTTCTAATTCTCCGCACTCAATACTAATTCCCCATAAGTTACGATCTATACTATAAGGATTTTCTTTAGTAGCACTTACTTCAATTCCTGTTTTATTAGCATAATCAATCTGTTCACCTCGAGAACCAAACTCCCATTCTCTAAGTGGAGCTACAATATCAATTCCTGGTGCTAATGCCTGGAAAGAAACATCAAATCTTACTTGATCATTACCTTTTCCAGTACAACCATGTGCTACAGCATCTGCACCTTCCTCTTTAGCAACTTCAATCATACGTTTAGCAATCAACGGACGCGAATAAGCTGTAGCTAAAGGATACTTACCTTCATATAATGCCCCAGCCTTCAATCCTTTAAACGCATATTCTCTTAAAAATTCTTCCTGTAAATCATCAACATATGTCTCTACTGCTCCAGTCTTAATTGCTTTTTCTTTAACTGGCTCTAATGGTTCGTTCTGTCCTACATCTGCTGAATAAGCTACTACCTCTACATCATAAGTATCTTGTAACCATTTAATTGCAATTGAAGTATCTAATCCTCCTGAATAAGCTAACACTACTTTTTCAATATCTTTTTTCATTTAATAAAGCCTCCTTGTCTAATATATAACTGTTTATTATTTACTTGTTTATAATTATACATACATTTGTATAATAATACAAGAAAAAATTAAAATTCCTCAGTTAAGCTTACTATAGTTAATAATTCAAGACCAACTTAATAAATCCTTTTATATTTAAAAAGCAAATTCGAAAATTTGCAAATTAATTTTTCTATGATATTCTTTAAAAGAACATAGAATTGAAATAGGATTTGCGCAAGGAGGATATTGCTAAATATGAATAAAGGAGAGGATAATGTGATAGTCCTAGGTGGAATGATTGGAGTCGGTAAAACAACATATGCTGAAATGATAGCTCAACATTTAGATAGTAAAGTTTTTTATGAATCTGTAGATGATAATCGTTTATTGGAAAAATTCTATGACAATAAAAAAAGGTGGGCTTTCGCTCTGCAGATCAACTTTTTAAATCATCGTTTTCGAGCTATAAAAAAAGCTCTACAAGATAAAAACAATGTCTTAGACCGTTCTATTTATGAAGATGCCTTGTTTGCTCGTATAAATTATGAAGATGGCAATATGAGTCAAGCTGAGTTTGACTGCTATTTAGATTTATTAAATAATATGATGGAAGAAATTGAAGGAATGCCTAAAAAGGCACCTGATTTGTTTATTTACTTACAGGCTTCTTTCTCTACAATTGAGAGAAGAATTAAAGAAAGAGGAAGAGAATACGAACAGTTCGAAAACAATCCAGAACTAGAAAATTATATGAGAAATTTACACAGTAGATATGATGATTGGGTTTTTGATCATTATGATGCTTCAGAAGTTTTAACTATTAATGCTGATAAATACGATATTACTAATCAGCAAGATGAAGAAGAAGTATTAGATATCATTGATCAGAAACTAAGTGAAACTTTATAGCTAGAAGTAAGTAGCTAGAAGCTAGTAGTTAAAAACATAAAATCAAAACCAAGAGGCACAATCAAAAAATAAGTAACCTCACTTTAAGATAATCCCTGACCCCACTATTAAAGTAAAACTATAATTAGATGGCTGAGCAAGTTTTTCGTAGTGGCATTAAATTTAGGATGTTAATGAGTCTTAATGAAGTGAAAGTAAAATCAATTTTGTATTACTTAATTTCCAATTTAAATTAAGTGAAATTGATTTTACTTGAACGAATTTTAGACGAATCATCCTAAATTTCTGAACGAAGAAATGCTTGCTCAGCCATCTAGAAGTTACACTTTATATAGATACTTCCCCATTAATCCCAATCGTCTTCACTTCTAATTCCAAATCAGAATTTGCTTTATCTAAAGCTTGTTCTGCTATTTGCACCATTCCCCCACAACAAGGAACTTCCATCCGCAAAATCTTAATACTATTCAAATCATTCTCTTTTATAATTGACGCTAATTTATTGACATGGCTTTGAGCATCATCAAGTTTAGGGCAACCCATTGCTACTGCTTTACCTTTCAATTCTTGTTGATAATTACCATAAGCTACTGGGACACAATCAGCTGTGATTAATAAATCTGCTTCAGAAAAATAAGGGGCATGAGGTGATAATAGGTCAATTTGTACAGGCCATTGTTCTAATTGTGATTTAACTTCCCCTACCTTATCATCATTATTAGATTTTTCGTTTTTATTCATCATCTTCATTCTACTACCAGGACAGCCTCCACTATGATGTCCATGTTGATGTTGATGACTTGTTTCTTCTGCTGCATGTTCTTCTTGAGCCTGTATCATTTCTTTTGCTGCTTCTTCCCCTCTTAAGTTTTCTACGTGTTCTTTAGTTGCTTCTAAATCAAATTCTTCTGCTTTTCGTTCTTCAATTTTTAATGCTCCGGTTGGGCATTCGCCAATACAATCACCGAAACCATCACAGAATTGTTCATTAACTAATTTAGCTACTCCATCAACAATTTGTAGTGCTCCTTCATGACAACCAGTAACACAATTTCCACATCCATTACATTTTTCTTCATCAATATTGATTATTTTTCTTGTTTTCATTATTATCTCTCCCTTCTATTTATTATTTATTTAATTCAATTAGGTAAATTGTAATTTAACTTTGCAACTTAATTAACTACTAACTTTTTCTCTCTACTAATACTATATCCTTTTTTATTTTAATTTGCTATGATATATATCACAACTAATAAAATCATAAAAAAAAGCCCCGTTATGGGGCTGAACAATTTTATTATTTACCAAGCACAGAAGCAGCATAAGATTAAAATTAAAAAGAAAAAGCATAAATAATCACTACCATAACGTCCGCAACTTCCCATTATTCTCACTCCCTTTTATAGTTTTACTATAATATATGTCAGGAGCTAAATTTTTGTTAAAAATAAAAAAACAGGGCCGAAACATTGACCCTGTTGCTAATAAAAGCATTATGCTTTTGTTTGATTAATGTGCTCACCTAATTTTTGGTCAATACCTTTCACATGGTCAACTAACCATTCGGTAATTCGTTTATTAAACTTCATCATCTGAGCAGTATCTACATCTCCAGATTCAAAGTCATTTTTGAAATCAGAAATTTCTTGAACAAAACCATCGTGGATTTCTTTATGAGTTTCATAATGAGGATAATTATACTTTTGCTGTAATTCCTGCTCATCATTAAAGTGTTTAACAGTATAATCTTCTAAAAACTCTAATGTATCAGCTATTTTCTCTTCCCCTTTATTTTCTTTATTAGCTTTAATTAAATCATTGATTCGTTTAAATAATTCTTTATGCTGCTCATCAATCAAATCCACACCAACTAAATAACTATCATCCCATTGGAAGACCTCACTTCCACTAATTTGATCACCAGCTTCATGAATTAGATTAGTTACTCTTTTACTCATTTCTGCTAAATCATTTGAAGAATCATTTACTACTTCAAAGATATTAGTTATAGTTCGAGATTCTTCCATTAACTGGTCACTATTTTGAGCTAAATCTTGAGCTGCATCAGCTGTTTGTTCAATCATTTTAGCAACCTCTTGACTAGCTTCCTCAATTTCATAGAAAACTTCATCTGTTTCTTGAGCTATTTCTTTACCAGCTTTAGCTTTTTGGTCAACCTGTTTAATTGCTTCTAAACCTTGGTCAGATTTATCTTGAGTAGCATTTACAATTTCTATAATGTCACTTGTAGCATCAGAAGTTTCTTCAGCTAATTCTCTAATTTCCTCAGCCACAACCGCAAAACCTTGTCCATGTTCTCCTGCTCTTGCTGCCTCAATTGCTGCATTTAAAGCTAATAAATTAGTCTGTTCAGCAATATTAGTAATCAGTTCAATAATTTCTCCAATCCGTTCTGTATTCTGATTTAAATCCTTCATAATATCTACTGTAGAATCTACTGAATCATTAATAGATTGAATATTAGATATTGTCTCTTCAATATTTTCTCTTCCCATTTGTGTCTGCGATGTAGCCTCTTCAGCAAAACCTGTCACCTCTTCAGCACTAGCAGATATCTTTTGAATATGTTCAGTCATATTTTCTACTAATTGATTAGTAGAATGAATAGTTTCATTCCCTTCCTGCGAAGAAGCAGACATTTCTTCACTGTAAATAGATAAATTACCTAATTCTCTTCTGATTTCATCAATCACTTCTTCATTGTCAGAACTAGAATAATTTTTCATTTCAGAAATTAATAATCCAAACTCATCTGAACTTGCTTCAATTTCCTCTTGCTCATCATTAAGCCAATCAATAATGCTATGAATTTGATTAGTAACTAACTTATTAAAAAGTAATTCAGATAATGCTAAAACAATTACTATTTCTATTATCTTAGAAACATAAGTCATCAAAGCAGAACCAAGAAAAACATTTAAAAAACCATTAATTATGTTAGCAATTGGAATAGTAATTAACATTATTAATATTAAAGCTATTCCAAATTTGAAACTTAATTTAGATTTTGTCTTTTTATTCACTATACCCACTCCCTACTTTTTATAAATTAATCATACTTATCAATTATATTTCTACAAATTTCGCTAGATTCCTTTATCTATTTTAAATTCATCAATAATCATTACTAAAAAGTTGATAATCCACTCCATTCTTGCAAACGATAAAGAGCTTTTTTAATAGTAGATTTATCACTGTATTCTTCTAAAGCTATAGTATAATGTCCCTGTTGATTATTCCATATCTTTTCGAAATAAACTTCAACTTCTTTAACGAATTGACTATTATTATTACTTTTAATTTTAAGTTCTGCTTCTAAATTATAATTATCTAAATTTCTCCGCGTTAAATTAGCAGAACCACCAAAAACTAAACTATAGTTTTTATATTTAATCGATATTAATTTTGTGTGAAATTGTTCCCCTTGAGTATCATACCATCTAGTTTTAATCTTGCCCTTTGTTTTATTAAACAGTTCATAAGCCACAACTCGATTAGGTATTCCATTTTTTACTCTACCAAAAGCATCTCGATTAGGATCTAACACAAGTTGAACATCTACTTTTCTATGATTAGCTTTAAAATTTAACAGTTTTAAATAAGAACGTAAAGTAACTTTAGGTCCATCAGGATTAAAAGGATTTCTTAGCCAACCTTTTCCGCCTGTACCAAACCATCTAAAAAATAGCCTCCAAAATCCTGAATAAAAAGCATTAGAATCTCTAGCTTTGCTCATATCCGTCATAATCACTTTAATGCTATTAGTCCTCAACTTTTTTAAATTTTCAGATTAATAAGAACCATAAAAAGTATTAATCTCATCAGTGATAAAAAAAATCTTCACTCCTGGGTCATTCTTTTTTTTATCAATTAATTTTTTAGTTAATTGATTAGATAAATCTGGAAAATCATAATGGTCTGCATACTGACCATTAAATAAAAACATGTCTACTACTATTGTCTTTTCAGCCTCTTCAATTATTTCAAATATTTTAGAGAAAATTTCTTGTTCATAAACTTTTTCTCCCTGTTTTTGATAAGTCAAATCGTATAAAAATTCTACACTCGAATTTTTATATCTTTTACTTTGTAATGCAACTCCTTCAGGAAGCGGCTTAAGCAGACCATAAATACCGGTTAGCAAAACTAAAAACAATAATACTACCACCACAATTAACAATTTCTTCTTAGTTTTCATTTTTAATTCTCCCATCTATTATACTAATAGCTATAGTATTTATTTAGCATCAACAACCCAAATTCCTCCTTTTTAATATTTTACATTTTTTATTAATCTGATTCAAAAAAATAAAAACCTCACCACTTTCGTGATGAGGTCGGTATAAACTCTATAATTTGATTAAGCTAACATTGCTTCTAAATCATTTTCTACAGTAGTATTAGGTTTAATATTAAACTTATCCACTAGTACATCTAATACATTTTCAGAAACAAAAGCAGGTAATTTAGGTCCTAAATGAATATCTTCCACACCTAAATAAAGTAATGCTAATAATACTAATACTGCTTTTTGTTCATACCACGCAATATTGTATTCAATTGGTAATTCATTGATATCATCAACATCAAAAGCTTCAGCTAACTTTTTAGCAATTACAACTAAAGAATAAGAGTCATTACATTGACCAGCATCTAATACTCTTGGAATACCGCCAATATCTCCTAAATCTAGCTTGTTATAACGGAACTTAGCACAACCTGCTGTTAGAATTACTGTATCTTCAGGCAACTGCTTAGCAAATTCAGTATAATAATCGCGATCTTTATGACGTCCATCACAACCACCCATCACAAAGAATTTCTTAATATCACCATTTTTAACTGCTTCTACTACTTTATCAGCTACTCCTGAGACTGCATTATGAGCAAAGCCTCCCATAATTGTACCTGACTCTAATTCTTCAGGTGCTTCACATTGCTTAGCATGGTCAATAACTGCACTAAAGTCTTTAGCTTGATCATCTTTTCGACCTGGAATATGGTCTACACCATCAAAGCCAACCACACCAGTAGTATAAACTCGATCTTTATAAGAATCTTTAGGCGGCACAATACAATTAGTTGTCATTAAAATTGGACCATTAAACTTTTCAAACTCTTCTTTCTGTTTCCACCAAGAACCACCATAATTACCTGCAAAGTGATCATATTTCTTAAATTCAGGATAAGACTGAGCCGGCAGCATTTCACCGTGCGTATATACTTCTACACCAGTTCCTTTAGTTTGTTCTAATAATTCTTCTAGATCTCTTAAATCATGACCACTAACTAAAATACCAGGTTTATCTCCAGTCCCCAACTCTACTTCAGTTGGTTCAGGATGACCATAATTTTCAGTATTAGCCTTATCTAATAGTGCCATAGTATCAACGCCAAATTTACCACACTTCATAACTAAAGCTAATAAGTCATCAATACCTAAACTATCATCAGTAGTTGCAGCCAAGCCTTCCATTAAGAAAGAGAAAATTTCATCACTTTTTTCACCTAATACATAAGCATGGTCAGCATAAGCAGAAATTCCTTTTAAACCGTAAGTTAATAATTCACGCAACGAATTGATATCTTCATTTTCAGTAGTTGGAATACCTACTTCTTCAGCCTTTTGATAAATTTCTGCTTCATTATCTGCAGTCCAAGTTGCCATTTCTGGAACTTCAGCTTCTAACTCTGCTTCTGAACCATCATACTCTGCTAATAATTCTTCTTTTACTTCTTCTCTAACTTCAAAAGCCTCTTCAATCAACTCTACAAAATCATCTTCGGCAAAATTAGCATTAGTAATTGTAGCAAACAAGCTTTCCATGATAAATTCTCCAGCTTGCTCATCTTTAATCCCTAATTCTTCCGCTTTAACACCATAAACAGAAATTCCTTTTAATAAATATACTAATAAATCCTGCAAATTAGCTACAGTATCTGTCTTCCCACAAACACCTTGTACCGTACATCCTTCACCTTTAGCCGTTTCTTCACATTGATAACAAAACATAGACATATTAAAAGCCTCCTTATTATTTTTTTATTACTGCTATGAGGGGGAATGAGCTTTGCAGACTATAAAGCTGCATCATTCCCCCTCCTTTCTCAGCAGTAATAAATAATTTTCAACTATTACATTTATAAGTATAACTAACTTGCAAAGTTTAAGATATGATATATATCACACATAGTGAATCTTTTTATAAAAATCATTTCTAATCACAGTGCATTTTCTCTTTTGCTTCATCCCACGGGACTCTATAGCCTTGACCTTTAGAACAAAATACAGAAGAAGAACTATACTCCTCATCTGCAATTTTATCATAGTTACTCTTTTCTATGACTTCAGCTTGATTATGGCAGATATCATATCCGCCAAATACCAAATTTATCATTCCTTTACCACTAGTAAAAGATGCTACTTCAGTCGGATAATTCATCAAAGTAGCAACTGGAGCTGTTCCTTTAATTATAGCTTTGTTTTCTATAACCTCTGGTTCTTCAAAACTACCACTCGCTTTTTCAATATCAGATAAAACTCGCCCCATATTATCTAAATCAACTTTGATTTTAAAATCATAATAAGGTTCCAGTAGAATATTATCAGCTTTTTCAAGTCCTTGCCTTAAAGCCCTATAAGTAGCTTCTCTAAAATCTCCCCCAGAAGTATGTTTGTTGTGAGCTTTACCTGTAATTAATGATATTTTCAAATCCGTCAAACCACTCCCAATCAATAATCCATTATGTTCTTTCTCAAAAATATGGTGTTTAACAAGATTTTGACGCCCACTACTCAAATCGTCGCTAGAACACAAATTTTCAAATACTATACCACTACCCCGTTTTCCTGCTTCTATTTTTAAATGAACTTCAGCATAATGTCGCAACGGCTCAAAATGACCATAGCCAAACACCTGATCTCTAATTGTTTCTTTATAGATAATGCTGGGTTCTTCAAAATCTATAGTAAGACCAAATCTATCCTGCACAATCTTTTTTAATACTTCCAGTTGAATAGGACCCATTACCCGAATCTGGATTTCCTGTGACTCTTTTTCCCAGTTAACCTGTAAAGAAGGATCTTCTTCATTTAAAATATTAAAAGCTCTTAACACTTCTTTGGTATTAATTTGAGAAGTAAAACTTACTTTTGATCTTAAAGTCGGTACCAGATTATAGCTTGGCCCTTGCTCAATATCACCTAAGGCTAATCCCGCTTTACTTTTAGATAATCCTAACACCCCAACTACTTGGCCCGCTTCAGCAGATTTCACCGTCTGATATTCTTTCCCATTATAAACTCTAATCTGAGTTATCTTTTCGGTTACTTCAGTCCCATTAATAGAATAGCTGAGTTTATCTCTTATCTTAATTCTACCACCTAATATTTTCATAAATGATATCTTATTTTCACTCTCATCATGAGCAATTTTATATATCCTAGCCTTAAAGCTTTCATCATTATAATTAGTTACTGTTAAATGGTGCAGGGTATCAAAAAATTCGATTACTCCTTCATTATGTAAAGCAGAACCACTTGCCGCTAAATATAGACTATTATTTTTAATCATTTTTTTTATCTGAGCTATCCATTTTTCTTGATTATATTTATTTTCAAGATACAATTCTAATAAGTTATCATTTCTTTCTGCTACAAACTCTATCAATTCTTGATTTAATCCTTCTCCTAAAGAACTAGGCAAAAATGCTGCATTTTCAGTTAAGTTATTTCTTATTTCTTCCATCACTTGTTCTACATTAGCACCAGCTCTATCTGTTTTATTAATAAAGAAAAAAGCTGGAACTTGATACTTTTTTAACAACTGCCACACTGTTTCTGTATGACCCTGAACACCTTCTACAGCACTTACAATTATAATTGCATAATCCATGACCATAATAGTTCTTTCCATTTCAGGAGAAAAATCAACATGACCTGGAGTATCTATTAAATAATAAGTATCTCCTTTATAATTCATCACAGCTTGTTCTGCAAATATAGTAATACCTCTTTCTTGTTCAAGTTGATGAATATCTAAGTAAGAATCTTGATGGTCTACTCGCCCAATCTTCTCAATTGTATCTGTGTGATATAAAAGTCCTTCCGAAAATGTAGTTTTCCCTGCATCTACATGAGCTATCACACCAATTGTTTTATCCAAAATAAAACCTCCTTAGTCAAATATAAGAATATTTACCGTCATCTAAAATAAAAAGCACTGGAAATTAATCCAGTAACTTTGTTGATAACTATTTTAAAAATTTCTCTGAATCACTTTATCAGCTAAAGCAATTAATATTTCTTGATAAGCATTATTTTCTAATTTATTTATTTTATCTTTAGCCTTTTTAATATATGATTCAGCAATGTCCAAAGTATAATCTAATCCCCCAGCTTTATTGACAATTTCTTTTATTTCAGAATGATTTTCTACTGGCTCTTCTAGTAATTCTTGCAATTGCTGGTCATAATCTGTTTCATTATAAACATATAAAATAGGTAAAGTATAAATCCCTTGAGTAAAATCATTATTATTTGGTTTACCTAAAGTTTGGCTATCTTCACTAAAATCTAATACATCATCAACAAGTTGATAGGCCATACCTAAATAGCGACCATAGTGAGCCGCTCTACGAATATTGAACTTACTTAAATCAGCTATTCCAGCTCCTAAAGCACAACTACCTTCAAATAATAAAGCAGTCTTACTTTTAATTCTTCTAAAATAATCCTTATAAGAAATTGACAGATTATTTCTTTCCTCTTGCTGTTTGATCTCTCCTTCACAAATTTTTCTGATGGTTTCTGCTATTTTTTGCAATTGTTGATTAGTAGCAGACCCAGATAAAATGTCAAATGTTAAAGTGAATAAGTAATCACCCGTAAACACAGCTACATCTTTACCATAATTTGCTTGTACAGTCTGCTTTCCTCGTCTTAAATCGGACTCATCAATAATATCATCATGAATCAAAGTTGCCATGTGCATTATTTCTACAGCAGCTGCAATCTGCCAAACCTTTTGCTTATCATATTCTCCAAAATGAGCAGTAGCAATTACCAAAGCTGGTCTTACCCGTTTACCACCTGCTTGAGCTAAACTTTGAATTGCTCCTTCTATTAGGGGCTCTCTACTAGCCAAGGCATCTTTTAAATAATCTTCAAAATCCTCCATCTCTTTTTTCAGTAAAGGAAATTCACTCCAAAACATATTCTATTACCTGCCTTTATATTAATTCACTATCTGATATTTATCATTTTTCAACAGATCCACCTTATCTCTAATTCCTTCTGTAATATATATTTTATTATCTTCAGTAGCTACTAAAGCTTGTACATTATCTAAATCATTAATCAATTCAAGACCTTTATCAACCCCCAGAATATAAACAATTGTTGACAAAGCATCAGCATCAAAAGAACTATCAGCTATAATTGTGGAACTAATAATTCCATTTTTAGCGGGACGTCCAGTATTAGGATTCAAAATATGGTGATATCTGACTCCATCTTTCATAAAATATCGTTCATAATTACCAGAAGTGACTACTGTTTTATTCTTTAATTTTATGCTAGCCATCACTTCTCCTCTATTGGCTTGGGGGGCTTGAATCCCTACTTCCCAAGCAGAACCATCGCCTTTAGTACCTAAGACTGATACATTGCCACCTAAACTAATAAAAGCCTTCTCTACATTTTTTCCTTTGAATAAATCAATTACTTTATCAGCCGCATATCCTTTAGCTATGCCACCTACATCTAAGCTCATATCTTTTTTTAATAACATTATCTTCTTCTTCTCAGGATAAAGCTTTACTTGTTGATAATCAACTAATTCTACTTTTTCTTTTAACTCATTTTCTTTAGGCACTTTTTGACTATCAGTTCCTATACCCCATAATTCAACTACAGGTCCTATAGTAGGATCGAATCTGCCCTTGCTTAACTTAGCATATTCAAGAGCCTTACTAACAACCCTATATGTATCATCACTAACTTTAACTGCCTTCTCCCCTGCCATTGCATTAATCTTATTAATTTCGCTCTCTTTAATATGTGAGCTTAGCTTTTGTTCTAGTCTATCAAGTAACTTAAATGTCGACTCAATTATTTGTTCTGCTTTGGGGCTATAGACTTTAATTTTAACTATAGTTCCCATCTTATAAGATGTCCTAGTTTTAGAAGTGCTTCGATTATTATAGAAAAAAATAGCTGCTAAAATTAAAACAAGTACTAAAGCTAATATATATAACTTTTTATTTCTCATAATTTCCCTCCCACTAAATTTGGTGGAATTTATCTATTTTAATTTATTCTATCATTGCTAATAATAACTTTCAACCACATATAACAAACAATTCCTACAAAAATACTATGAATTTGACATTCACCTAATAAAATAGTAAGATAAAAATATAATAATAATCATTATTACTTAATCAAACTTAGAAAAGGAGGGACGAACATGGACAAAAAAATAGCCATTCTCGGCGCAGGGTATGCAGGAGTTAAAGCAGCAAAAACTCTAAATAAAAAATTTAAAAAAGACGATTCAGTAGAAATAACTTTAATTGACCAAAACTCTCATCATACTCTTCTAACTGAGTTACATGAAGTTGCCGGGAATCGAATTGAAAGCAGCGGGGTTAAAATATCTTTAACAGATCTTTTTGCTAATAGTAAAGTAAATGTTGTTAAAGATAAAGTCAACGATATCAATACCGAAAAGCAAGAAATAATAGCCCACAATAGCAACTATGATTATGATTACTTAGTATTAGGGGTTGGCAGTGAACCTACCTATTTCAATATTCCAGGCATGGAAGAAAACGCTTTTACCCTCTGGTCATTAGAAGATGCTCAAAAAATTAATGATCATATCCGCAATATGTTTAAATTAGCTGCTAATGAACAAGACTTAGTTAAACGGCAACAAATGCTAACTTTTGTTATTGGCGGTGCTGGATTTACAGGAGTAGAAACTGCTGGTGAAATTGCAGAGTGGACAGACAAGCTATGTGAACAATATAACATCTCACCTCAGGAAGTTAGTATTAAAATAGTAGAAGCCCAAGAGGGCATCCTTCCGGTTTTAGAAGAAAAACAAGTTAAAAATGCTGAAAAATATTTAAGCGAAAAATTAGGAGTAGAATTACTTACACAATCCAATATTTGTGAAGTTAAGAACAACAGCATCATTATTAATAACTGCAGCAAGGAAGATGGTTATATTACTGATACTTCAAATCAAGAGGAAGAGATCGATACTAACACCCTAATTTGGACTGGTGGAATTAAAGCTAAAGATTTAGTTAAAAAAACAGGAGTTCAATTAAATCATAGAGACCGAATTGAAGTTAATGACTATCTCCAAACTTCTATTGAAAACATTTATGCTATTGGAGACAATGCCTATTTTGAAACCGAAGATAATTCTGCTCTTCCCCAATTAGTAGAAGGGGCTTTACAGGCAGGATCATGTGCAGCTCATAATATTTATGCTTCTATCACAAACAAAGAGTTGAAAGAATTTGATCCTCAATTACATGGAGTTATGGTTTCAATTGGTTCTAACTATGCAGTAGCTGAACTTAAACCAATTTCTAATCTTACTATTCCATTAGTAGGTTTTCTAGCGATGATGACAAAACATTTAATTAATATTCATTATCTTTTCGAAGTTAAAGGATTTAATCTAATTTTTAAATATATCAAAGAACAATTTAGTCATACTAAAGGAGGGATTGGCATGTTAGTGAGACACTTTTCTAAAAAGTCAGGTACCTTCTGGCTAGCATTTTTAAGAGTTTTCTTAGGCCTTCGCTTTCTACTAGAAGGGATTAGCAAACTCCAAAAGGGATGGCTAACTAGCCCAGATGGATTTCTTGTCTCCGGTGCTTCTTCAGTATTATGGAGTGAAGGTTCGCCAGAATGGTATATAAACTTACTTAAAACCTTTGTAGTTCCTCAGCAAGTGCTCTTTCAAAAAGTATTAGTTCTAACTGAATTAGCTGTAGGATTAAGCCTTATTTTTGGTTGCCTAACTATTTTAGGCGCTTTAGCAGCAGCAGGAATGAGTGCTAACTTTATCCTTGGAGCTATGGGATCATCCGCAGGAATTTGGGAACCAGTCTGGTTATTCTTAATTTCTATCACTATGCTTTCAGGGGCAGGCAAAGCTTTTGGAATAGATTATTATCTTATACCCTGGCTGCTTAATTTATCAGATCAATCAGTAGAATATAATGAAGATATTCCAGCCTAATCTTAAATTTATTATAGTTACCTAGCCTAGCTTCTAAGAGGTGATAGTAGATGCTGAAAAAATATTTGATTGCTTGGTGGAAGGCTTTACGGCCTTTTTCCTTATCTGTAGCATTAATTCCAACTACTTATGGCAGTATATTAGCTTGGACTGAAGGAAAATTTAACTGGCTAATATTTTTTCTAGTAATTTTAGGAGGAGTCTTATTACAAGCAGGTACTAATTTAGTAAATGACTATTTTGAATTTAAACAAGGCTTAGTTGAGGATAAAGCAAATTTAAATTTATCTTTTTCAGCTAGAGACCCCATTGAAAAGTTTATATTTTTATCGGGGCTATTCTGCTTTATAATTGTTATTCCTTTAGGCCTATACTTTATTTATCTAAAAGGCATTACTATCTTCATCTTAGGAGTGATTGGCCTCTGGGGAGGATATGCTTATACTGGTAAGCCTTTTGTCTATAAAAAAAAGGGCTTAGGTCCTTTACTTGTGTTCTTCTTAATGGGCAATTTAATGGTCTTTGGTAGTTATTATATGCAAACTGGATATCTTTCTTGGCTCCCCTGGTTAGCATCAATACCTATTTGTTTACTAACTTCATTACTACTCATTAGTAATGAGTTAAGAGATATTAAAAAGGATGCTGCTAAAGGGATTAAAACTATGTCAGTTAGACTGGGAGAAAAAAAGTCTATTACAATCTTTAAAATGATTTTAATAATAACTTATTTAAGTCAAATCATGCTAATAAAATTTAATATTTTTTCTAGTCTAAGTTTATTTACTATAATCATTATTCCTTTAGCTTTTCGTCTGCTTAAATTAATCAAGACTAACCGAAAAAAGTTAGTTTTTAAAACAGCTCATTTCCATATGTACTATGGATTAATTTTAATTTTCACTAAATTATTAACACAGTTCATACTTTAAAGGAGGTATGTAAATATGAAGAAATTTTTAAGTTTAACTTTAGTAATTTTGTTATCACTTGTAGTATTAACAGGTTGTGGAGGTAGTCAGCAGGCAACAAATGAAGACCAAGGTCAAGAGGAAACAGATGTAGTAACAACAGCTTCTATCGTTAAAGAAGAACAAGCTTTTCAAGAGGCAATCACTAAAGATGGTACTTGGATTATAGCTACATTAAATGATTTATCTTTTGACCAAGAACTTGTAGTAGAAGGTACATTCCATGATAAAGGTAACTCTGACAATGAAGTATATCGTAAGCTTGCTCCATATAGTCAAGATGATGACCATAATATCACTGAAAGATATACTATTACTGCACCAAAGATGACTATTAAAAGTCCTAATACCAAATTCCAGGGTGGTACTTTCGTTGGAGATGTTTATGTTCAGGCTAATGGATTTACTTTAGAAGATGCTACTGTAGAAGGTAATATCTACTTTGCTACAGAAGAATATAAATCAAGTGCTAATATTACAGATAAAAGTGAAGTCACTGGCAATACAGAAGTTAAGGGGTCAACAGACGTAGTATCTGCTGCTTCAATAGTTAAAGAAGAAGAAGTCTTCAAGAAAGCTATTGCTAAAAATGGTAAGTGGATTATCGCTACATTAAATGATCTATCTTTTGACCAGAAACTTGTAGTAGAAGGTACCTTCCATGACAAAGGTAATTCCGACAATAAAGTCTATCGTAAGATAGCTCCTTATACTCAAGATGATAATTACAATGTTACTGAGCGCTTTACTATCTCTGCTCCAAAAATGACGATTAAAAGTCCTAATACTAAGTTCCAAGCTGGAACTTTTGTGGGCGATATTTATGTGCAGGCTAATGGATTTACTCTAGAAGATGCTACAATTGATGGAGACCTTTACTTTGCTACAGAAGAATATGAATCAAGTGCTAATATTACAGATAAAAGTGAAGTTACTGGTACGGTTAGCGTAAAGTAATTAGTATTTAGTTAAATATATTATAAATAATTAATAGGAGCGGCTATCTAAACTAGATAGCCGCTCCTGCTTTGTTTTAACTATGTCATTTTATTTAATTACTATTGTAACTCATTTTTTATTTCTTGAAATTCTTCTTTATCTATTTCACCTTTAGCATATCTTTTTTTAGCTATTTCTAAAGGGTCTTCTGTAGATTTAGAATTGGAATTATAATTACTCGGATAATGAGAATCATTGGAGGAACTATTACTAAATTGTTTCACTAAGAAAATAATCAGTCCTACAATTACAACTAACCACAGAATCATCATTATCATTCCACCTCCTCCAAAACCACCCATAAATCCACGTCCCATGTGATGCCACATAAAATATCATCTCCTTTTTAAAATAATTTGTTAATCTATTCTAATTTAAAATCCATTCATCATTCCGCCGCCGTGATGTCCACCTGGACCATAACCATTAGCTCCAGGACCTCGCTGCATCATACCTGGTTCATACATCTGTCCTCTGCGTCTAAAACCACGACCATATCTACCGCAATTATAAAAACCCATACCTCTCATACCTCTCATACCATATCTACTCATCTCTTCTAGTTGTCTATCACTTAGCATTGCTCTTA
Organism: Halanaerobacter jeridensis; assembly: GCF_016908315.1. Classification (GTDB taxonomy): domain Bacteria; phylum Bacillota; class Halanaerobiia; order Halobacteroidales; family Halobacteroidaceae; genus Halanaerobacter; species Halanaerobacter jeridensis. The sequence continues at coordinate 137,738 of NZ_JAFBDQ010000003.1, forward strand.
ATTCCAATCTATACTGCTGATTAATCTCAAATAATTCTTGTCTTAATTTATTAATTTCGCTGTGCATTTCATTTATTCTTTCTTTTTTAACATCTTTATCAATATAAGCATCTCTTAAATCTTCTTGCTTATCCCAAAGATTGTCTCTTAAATCATCCACTCGATCATAATATTCATCTTCTAACTCTTCTAAATCATCTATCTGCTGTTCAGATAAACGAAGTTGATTATAGTAATCATTCTGGTCATAACCATTACCTCTTCTAGTCCTTCCATGGCCCAACACTAAAACTGATAATCCTAATACTAAAACTACTACCAAACTAATACTCATTATTTTTTTCATACTTATCGCCTCCTAATTAATTTTATTTTCTATTTACAGAAAATCATATCTTTATAACTTATTTATAGTATACTAGCTAAATATTAAGAAAGTATTAAGAAAAGTATTAAAAAACTATTAAATAATAAATTTAGCAAATTTTAATACTTTTATACCCCTACCCCCTATTGGTATATTAATATAATACTATCTTAATTCTGATTTGTCAAATTAGAATTATCTAATCTTAAATTAATCTTTACTTGTTTGCCAGAAACTAAAAAAGCACTCTAAATAAAAATTAGAGTGCTTACGAAAAAAGTTCTAAATTATCCAACTAATAAACAATACCGTTAACAAAATCGAAAATAGTAATTTTATCTGCTTCCACTTTTAATTCATACTCATCAAAACTATAGTTATTTTCAGAAGCAGTAAGTGTATAATTCCCAGGAGATACATCTTTAATCACAAATCCTGCTCCACCAGAACTTTGTGTTTCAGTCAAGTCATAATTTACTCCAGCATCATCCATGTAACCAATAGTACCACTACTAGGATTCAACTCCACACTAGCACCATATATTCTCTCATAAGAAGTTGCGTCAACTTCTGCTGTTTCTCCTCCTATCAGACCAGTACCTTCAGTATATCCTACTCCTTCTGCTTCAGTTGCAGTTAACATTGCAATAAACAAGTCATCTTCAGCTACAATATTATCTCTTTCTCCCCAGACTAAACTGCCATCTACAACTTCAAAATAAGGTGATAAGGTAGGTAAATAAGACTCTTCAACTGCTTCTAAATAATATTTGCCATCGATAATTTGAGAAGCAAAGCTAAATAATCCTGCATTATCAGTAGTAGTTTCAGCCACTTTCATATCATTAGTACCATATATTTCAATTACAGCTCCATTAACAGCTTCTTCTGAAAAAGCTGTTTCTACTGTCCCAGCAATAGTAATCGGAGTCGCCTGGCTTTCTATTTCAAAATCAATTCCTAGCTCTTCATCACCAGATATAACTATTTGCTGTGCTTCATCGCCTACATCCATACCATAAAACCCTGCTGAGTCAAGAGGACCACTAGAATCTGAAACATCAATTTCACCATTCCCATTTAAATCCTTATAAGCAATTACATAATATTCTCCATCTGGGATTTCATTAATAGTATAGCTACTACCGGATGATATAGTTGTTTCCTTAACAATAGTTAAATTTGTAGTATCTGTACTATCAGCAGTTGGGTTTTCTTCAATCACTAATACTTTAATAGGAACAATAGCACCTAAATCACTACTTTGGTCAGTTATTGTTCCAACAATAGAACCACTGCTATTTGAATCATCTCCTCCTCCTGATGAACTTGAACATCCTACCAATATAAACAACATAAACAGGGAACCTAACAATAAGATTTTTCTATTTCTCATAAGCTCCACCTTCTTTTCTTATTTTTATTCTATACTTATATTATACTACTTTTTTTATTTTAAAACTATATAATTATAATGAAATTGCTTTTTAACATAATAATTTTTATAAAATTTAAAATAACATTTGTTATCTACTATTATATTTAATCAATCCAAAAAATATATAAGACCTCTGATAAATATCAGAGGTCTTATTAAATAATTACTTTTTAACTTAACTCTTCTAAAATATCATCCCCTAGTTCTAAATGTCCTTCTCCAGCATTATTAATCTGATTGATTTTGGCAAAAATATCATCTATTAAATCGGTAACTTGATTAAACTGATTATCTAATCTCTCAAAGCTATGCTGTAAATCCCCCATATAAGAAGTTAAATCTTCCATATTATCCTGCGAACCATCAACTGAATTTTGAATTTCGGCTGTATTTTCATTTATGTTTTCTAATAAATCAGAAGTTTGTTCAGCTAATTCTTTTATTTCTTCAGCTACAACTGAAAAACCAGACCCAGCTTCTCCAGCCCGTGCAGCCTCAATAGAAGCATTTAAAGCTAACATATTAGTCTGCTCAGCAATACTTTGAATTTCTTCAGTGAATTGAACAATTTTTTCAATACGCTCTACTAACTGCCTAAAACGATCATCAAAATTATTTAATTCCTGCTCAGAATCAGCAAGAATTTTATTTACTTCAGCAATTATTTCTTCGTTAGTTTCATTTTTATCTAACAGCTGTTCAGTATCAGAATTTATTTCATTTACCTGCTCTATAATCCAACTATCTTCCTCTTCCATTTGTTTCATTTTGCTTCTAACTTTATTCTTTAAATTAATTAATTTTTCTTTTCTAACTGTATCTTCTTCTAATTTACTTTCTAATTCAGCTATTCGAGATTCTTTTTCTTCTAACTTATCCTTTAACTCTTCATTTTCAATTTCTAATCTTTCTTTTTCTTCTTTTAATTCACTATCACTTCCAAACATATTATATCATCCCTTTCTATAAATAATTCTTTATAATTTCTTATAAAAATATAGCTTATGTAATTAAGTCGTTATATTTTATAAACGAAAATAATTAATATTCTTTTATTTAATTTTAACAAATCATTGCGGAATTTTTAACTATAATTAAATAATAATAACAAAAAATTAATTAGCCAGAGGAATATTCCTCTGGCCAGCAAAATTAAACTGCTTTTACTTCCTCAACTTCAGGAATTTCTGCTTTCAATTTTTTCTCAATTCCATTCTTTAAAGTCATCTGCGACATTGGACATCCTGCACACGCACCCTGCAGTTCAACTTCTACTACACCCTCATCAGTAACATTAACTAATTCAACATCTCCACCATCAGCCTGCAGAGATGGTCTGATTTCTCCTATTACCTCTTCTACTTTATCTCTCATAATTAATCTCTCCTTTTTATTGATAGTTAAGTTTTTTATTCATCCTTTAATTGCTTATTCATGAAATTAAGTAAAGGAGTTAATTTAACTAATGTTGGAGCTCCTTTTAACCACACTACTTGTCGAAAAACTTCAATTATTTCCTCTCTAGTTGCTCCTTCTTGAATTGCTTTTTTCATTTCTAACTTAGCTCGTTCTTCATGGTCATCAAATATTGCACTTGATAATGCAATCAAATATTTATATTTCATTGGAATTACTTCATCCCGCCATACAATATCATGATAATCTGAAATAATCTGTTGAAAATCTTCTCCTAAATTTTCACCTGTAAAAACTCCTGGGGGAATAAAGCCAAGCTCTTCTTTAAATTTTTCTTTCATTTCTTCTTTACTAAATCTTTCTTCAGTTTTATCATTCATATTTTTTTCCCTCCCAGATATTATTTTCGTTCTCACTTACTACAATTATATTTTAATATATATAATATAATTATAGTATGACTTATATCACAAAAAGTATATTATTTTTATAATTGATAATAACTATCATTTCTAATTAAAATTATATCTTCTTTCCCCACTCTTGTCAATAACTTCCTCTCTTTTATCATTTAAGTTAAATCCATATTATTATATTAAAATTAAAAAATATATGATTTATATCACATAAGATTATTTTTCACAATAAATTAGATTAAAAATGCTTATTTATTAAAAACAAATAAATATATAATCTCATGGTATTATTTTAAATTATTTACAATAAATGGTATAATAGATTTAATCTTTATTATAAAATAATAATTTTAATATAAATATTATTAAGAGTACTGCCTGAAATTAATATTTAAAAACTAAGTCCAGGGGGGGTTTTTGTGAAATGTTATTATCATAATCATAGAGAGGCTGTGACTCAATGTGAAGACTGTAGACAGGGTTTGTGTCCAGAATGTGCTATAGCTGAAACTAATCTTTGTTTAGACTGCCTACTGAATTGGGACAAAAAAATTAAAAAAACTGCATTTGAAAAGACAGTTAATATTATTTCATTCTGGCTTATTATCTTTATTAGTTTCACATTTATTTTTCAATTCGAAGAAGAAATAACTACTATAGCAGACCTTTCTATCATATTCAAGTTAACTTGTTTAGTTTTATTTTGGCTTAAAGCAATTCCTTATGGTTGGCAAACTATAAATAAGATTAGGGATATTTGGTTCTTTAAAGTACTCGAATATCAACGCTATGAAAAACCAAGTAATTTAATAATTGCAATTGGCTTCTTCTTAAAACCAATACTTTGCCTTATCATAGCACCTTTTTCTTTACTATATGAAATCTGCAAAATAATAAAAAATCTAATATGCATCCATAGAATAAAATCTAATTTAACTAAAAATTCTTCAAATGAAGCAAAAGAGATCAATGAAGCAAAAGAAATTAGACAAAGAAATCCAATTTAAACTCAAATCTATTATATTATCTTAGACTATAAAAACAGCTACTTTTCTAACAGTAGCTGTTTTTATTTTAAATAAAATCTTTTAACTGCTCTAAATCATTAATAATCATTTTTTTATGAGCAGTTTTTATTATATCTTTTTCTTTAAATTTATTTAATACTCGAGATATTGTTTCTCTTGTAGTTCCAATCATATTAGCTAGTTCTTGCTGCGTTAATTTCAAATCAATTCTAATTCCATTACTTCTTTTAACTCCATATTCTTGGGCCAAATAAAGCAACAAACTAGCTGTTCGACACGTTGTATCCTTCAATCCCATATCTCTCACTAATTTCTGTGCTCTACGCAGTCTCTTGCTCATTAAATCTAATAATTTAACTGCAATAGATGGTTTATCCTTAATTAATTTTTCCATATCCTTACTACGAATTAAGTATAACTTAGAATCTTCTAATGCTACTGCAGTAGCAGGGTAATCAGCATTTCCAAATAAAACAACTTCGGCAAATACATTACCCGGTTGAATAATAGTTAAAATTTGTTCATCTCCGCTTTCTACCATTTTAGTTAATTTTACTTTCCCAGATTTAACTAAAAATAATCCCTCACCCGGCTCATCTTCAAAAAATATAATTTCTCCTTCATTATACTTTCGCGGTCTCATTATCTCTTTTATCTCTTTTATCTCTTTCTCTTCTAAATTAGAAAAGAACTTACTATTCTTTAATAACTTTTCAGGCAATTTAATCTCCCCTTCCCCACCAATAAAAATAATTCAGTTTATATTATTAATTCTCATTATTAATTATAGCAAATTTTATAACTTAACAAAAGAAAAAATGCTATACTCTTCAGAGCATAGCATTTTGAGTTTAATTAATATATTTTTTAATAATCTTTTTACTGATCCAAAATCCTAATGGTAATAAAGTTAATAATTGTACTACTGGCAGTAGTCCTATATTAGTGCCTGGAAAAAAAGGCATTTCAGCACTATAGCCCCATCTACCGTGGTATAAAGCATGTACTTCAAAGAAAAAGCTAACAAATAAACCGTATAAAATCATAATTATTTTATCTTTTTTATCCCAGTCTGATAAAAACCAATTCCAATCACTATTTCCAATGACTAATATCAGAAACAAAGTTAATGCTATTCCCACATCTCCAGTAGTAGCACTAAACATCAACTGGGTATGCTCGAAAGAACTTTGTCCCTCCATTGTATAAAAAATACCACACTGTGCATATTCCCAAATCCCATGTAAAATTAATTGAACTACAGCTACTATAACTACATTTTTAATCTTTTTACTCATAAATCTATCCCATCCCTATATTAAACTTATTCATTATCTTCCTAATCTATCTGCTGCTAAAATAGCATCTTTCACCATCTTAGGAGTTACTTCAAAAGGTAAATTATAAATAGTTTCTCCTTCTGCACAACTAGCTTCAGCAACATCCATTATTTCTGATTCATTAATTTCTATTATGCCTAAATCAGCTAAAGTAGTCGGCAGACCTAATTCTTGACAGAATTCAATTACTTCTTCAATTAATTGCGGCGATTTATCTGTTAAAACCAACTGTACAATAGTACAAACGGATCACAAATAGCCAGCACCTTATCTTCTAACACACCTAAATATTCTTCTAATTCCTTGATCGTTCCTTGGCCCTACACATACTTACCCGGTGAAGTTAATACTTTCGCCATTTTGGTAGCCTCCCTTTATATTAGTTAAACAGTAAGACAGTTAAGCAGTTAAAGTCAAAACCAAAAAATACAATCAAAAAAACAAGCAATTTCAAAAAGGTACAGTTCCTGCTCCCTCTATTAAAATAAGACTGCCTTGGTGAGAGATTAAATTATTTCAGAGTGACTTTAAATCTAGTTTTTTAATGAGTCTTAACGAAGTCTAATAAAAAATAATTTTGGGAGTTTAATTTCAAATTTAATTAAACTAAATCATTTTTTATTAGACGAGTTTAGACGAATCAAACTAGATTTTTGAGCGAAAAAATAATTTCATCTCTCACCCGCCAGCTACATTTTACATAGATATTTATTCCCATAAAGGCAATTCTGTCATTTCATGAAATCCTCTTTCCAGTGCCTCTCCATCATACTCTTGAATTACAAACTCACAGGCAAAAACAGTCGTTCCTTCTTCCAAATGACCACCATAAACATTTCCTTCTTCATCTGCTAAAGCAATATGAGCGTGTACGATTGGCTCACCATCTTTTAAAGAAATATTTCCTTCTAAATTCACTATTTCCATCGCTTCATCAAATTCTTTGGCCCCATACTCTTTAGTTTCTTGGTCATAATAAGAAATAGTAGCATTTTGTACTGCTCCAATTGCTGATATTTTCCCTGCTTTAATCTCTTTACCCTGTACAAATTCAGTCAATTCTTCTGCTAAATCATCCCCTGTTTCTAACCGACCTTGATATATTTCTGTTAAAGAATATTTATTAACTAACATATCTATCCCCCCTGTGATTTAAAAATCAATCTATCAATTAAATTCTAAGTATTTATTAAATTTCCTTGATTAAAATAAAAAAAGTAGCGATCCTAACGGACCACTACTCTTAAGTAAAATATTTAGTCTAATACAACAGCTGCTTCTGGAGCATTTACTCTGAAAGTAAATGATTCTGTAAAGAAGAAGTCTAATTCATTTCCATTTTGCTCAGAGAATCCAATAGAAATATCCTGCCCAGAAACAAATTCAAAGTCTTCACTATCTTGAGGCAATAATAGTCCTTTTCCTTCTAGACTTGGAGCATAAATAATATTACCTTCAATTAAATTTGTAATTCTACGCTTTACTGGATAACCTTTGTTACTCTTAGATTCATATAGTAAAGAATATAGGTCAGAACCTAATAGTAAATTATAAGGCCCCTTAATACCTTCTGCAACAAGCTTTTTAGTAGCTTCTACTACTGGAGCTACTAAATCATCTTCCACAGCTACTGCTTCATGTTCAGATGCAGCAAGAATTCCTTTAATATTAGCTTCATCTAACCCTTTTAATACAGCTTCATTTTCAGCTTTCGCAACTTTCTCAGCAGCTTCAATTAATGGGGCAGTATCTACATCTTCAGCACCTCGAGTTAAAGATTCTAATTCATCTAACTCTAACGTAAACGGCACCTCAAGTTCAACTAATGGTAACACATGACGTTTAGAGTAGCTTACTCCGTCAACTAAATCTTTAGTTAAATCTTCTCTTCTTCCTGTATTTACAGCAGCAAAATCCAGACCCTTTGGTCCTTCGAAATTGACTACTTTTCTTGCATTTAACTTTGAAGCTAAAATTTCTCTCGCTTCATCATCAATAAAATTCCACATTTCATCAGTAATTGGTGCTAAATGTCTTTTTAAATTAGTCATGATTGCTCCCCCTTTCGAATTTACTTAATATCTTTAATACCTAAAGAATCATCAGCAGATGCTGCAGAACCTTCATCCTCTGCTCCATCTCCATGTCCTTCTTCTTCTAATTCAGTAATTTCTCCTTCAGTAAATAAGAACTCACGCATAAATTCATCCCACTGCGGATAATTTCTACGTAACCATTCTAGACCCATACAGGCATGTTCTATTTCTTCATCGCGGTTATGTTCTACAATTGCTTTTAGTGACTCATCATTAGTCACTGCTGCGCGTTGATTGTACCAATCAACTGCTTCTAACTCCTCCATTACACTCTTAATCATCCTATGAAAATCTTTTGCATCTTCAGGTAAATTATCTTCATGATACTCACTCATATTTTTCCCTCCTCTGTAAATATATGTCTTATCAATAATCATTTCCACTTATAAGTATAATAAAACTTTCCTTCATTGTCAATATATGAAGCATTAAAAAACTCAAATTAAAATAATCGTTTGCTATTATCTTACTAATATATTAAAATATTTATACAAGAGATTAATGTCATTTAATGGGGGTTAAAATTATGGTTAAACCTGCTGACTTAGATAAAGAGTATTTTGTAGTTTTAACATTAGACTATGAAGACTTAGCTCCAGCTGTCAAGATTCAAAATATCATCGCTGATAAATATGATTTATATGATGAAAATGATTGTCCTGAACTACATGTTACTATAGACCGCATAAATAAAGAAAAAGTTACTGAGGCTAAAGAAATAATAGATACTATTACTAAAGAAATTGAAGAAATTAAAATAGAAATAAATAATTTAAAGTGTTTTCGGCATACCAATAATTTTTTAATTTTGGATGTCAAAAATACCCCTTCGCTAACTGAAGCTGCAAATGAAATGCATGAGAGTCTAGAACAACAAAGCATCTCTACTATTGAAAATTATGAAGATTGGAAATTTCATATTACTCTAATCAGTAATCACTTTGCTGATAATCCTATTCCTAAATTTGAATTAGACCAATTATGCTTAAATTTAGATGGCGTACCACATGAAATTTCTACAACTGCTAAAGCTATTGAAATCTGGCAGCCTAAATTAGATCCTGAAGAAAAAACGATTGTTTCTAGCAAAATTTAACCTAATGAAAAACGGGCTGCATTACAGCCCGTTAATGATATTAAAACTTTTCAAAATCATCCTTACTAAATTGATCATCCATCTCAGATTCTAAATCATTAATCTCTGTTTTTTGTGATTGACTTTGACTATTCATTTGATTATTAAAATTATCATTAACTTGTTTACGAGCAGTTCCTTTGCCAAGGTCCAATTCAAATCTACGCACTACTGATGCTAAATCATTAGCTTCTCCATTTAGAGATTCACTAGAACTTGCTATTTCTTCTACCATTGAAGAGTTCTGCTGCGTTACTTCATCTAATTCCTCTACTGCTCCTTGAATTTGGTTGGCAGCAGATGACTGTTCTTCCATTGCCGCTGCAATCTCAGAAATTGCTTCAGAAGTTGTCTTGCTATTCTCAATAATTTCATCTAATGCTTCTCCTGTTTCTTCTACTAAATCATTGCCATCTTCAATTTGATCAATAATTTTACTAATTAAATCTTCTATTTCCTCTGCCGATTCAGCAGTTCGACTAGCTAAATTTCTCACTTCAGCTGCTACTACTGCAAAGCCTTTACCGTGTTCACCGGCCCTAGCTGCTTCTACAGCAGCATTTAAAGCTAATAAATTAGTTTGGAAGGCAATATCATTAACTGTTGTTATTATCTCTGCTATTTCCTTACTGCTAGCTGTAATTTCATCCATCGAATCCATAGTTTCATCTACTACTTCTGAACCTTCCTGCACTGCTTCCATAGTCTCATCAGATAGATTATCAGCCTGACTAGAATTATTAGCCACTTCCTGCACCGAAGAAGTGATTTCTTCAATTGTAGCTGACACCTCTTCTAAAGAAGAAGCCTGCTCTTGCGTTCGCTGGGATAAATCCTGATTACCTTCTGCAATTTCATCAGAAGCATTCGTCACATTTAAAGCTGAATGTCTAACCTGCAGCATTGCTTGATTTAAAGAGCTAATGGTTTCATTCAAATCGGCTGCCATTGTTCCTAATTCATCATTAGAAGTAACTTCAGTTTGAACATCTAAATTATTATCAGCAACTGCAGCTAATGTTTCCTGCACCTTTTTAATTGGTTTCACAATAATCCCTCGAATTAATAAAAAGCTAATCACAATTGCTGAAATTATTACAAGTCCTAATACTAATAAAATATTTCTTAATAGATTATTTACCGGAGCTAAAACTTCTGCTTCATCTATCTCAACTAACATCGACCAATTCATACCTTGAATATCAACTGGAGTATAGGCACTAAACACCCTCACTCCCCGATAGTCTTCAACAACTTCTATTCCACTTTGGCCCTGTAGAGCTTTGTTTACGGTTACAGTATCAATTTTCCTCTCCAAAATAGTACTTTGCTCACTAAACCGAGAATCAGAGCGCATTAATTTATCTGAACCAACTAAATATGATTCTCCACTATTACCCATACCAGTATTCTTTTTCATAATATCATTAATTTCATCTACTGGTACCTGCAGGGCTACTACTCCTAAAGTTTGCTTACTTTGCTCAGATTTAATTGGAGCAGAAACAAAGGCAGCTGGTTCTCCACTTGGTTCATAATACTTAAAATCTGTTATAGTCACATTATTTTTACCTTCTCTATAAGCTTTAGCTAAACCTGAATCATTATAAGGTCCTGTTTCTAGATTAGTCCCATAATCACTTTCTTTAGCTTCACTATAAATAACATTACCCTGCTTATCAATTAAAAAGATATCATACCACTGATGTTCAGTTTTAAACTTATCCAAATCATGACCTACAGTTTTAGTTAATTCCTGATATTGCTCACTATTAGTTCCTTCTCTAAAAGCTTTAGCAAAACCTTCTATATTATTTCCAACAACTTTCAATTCAGCAACAATCTCAATATTCTGCATCAACTCTCCATAATAAGATTCAATAGTATCTTTTTTTAATTCTCTTACGGCAGTTAATTGTTCCTCTATTTCGTGAACTAAGGCAGATGAAGATTGTCTATAACTTATATAAGCAGTCATACCCACTCCCAATATAATTACAATCACAAAGGCTGTAGTTAATTTTATTCCTATATTCCAATCTTTCCAATTAAAACTCATAATTTAGCCCTCCTGTTATTAAATTTTAACTGCTACTTATCATTTTGATTTTCTACTTTATTAATTATTTCAAAACTTAATTCCTAGATGAAGTGAGCATGACTAATTAAATAAATCAGATATATAATAACTATTATGAATGAAAATTAATCAAACAGACCTGATTACCTGCTTGATTATAAAATATTTCATCAACAATTTTAGCAGTAATTACAATCCCCCGGCCTCGTTCTTGATTCTCTTGTCGATATAATTTCTTGGACATGCGTGAGTGATGGTCAAAACCTGAACCTTGATCAGTAATAACTACTCGACAATAATTATCCGTTACAGTTATATCTATTGTTACTATCTTATCTTCACTAAACTGATTACCATGTTCAATAGCATTAATTATCATTTCATGAATAGCCATTTTAATCATATTAGCTTCTTTTACACAGCCAGATAAAAAATTAATGATCTTTTTCTCTATAGCTGCTAATTCATTAAAATCGCTCTTGATTTGATACTGCTCATGAATTTCAGAGTTTCGTTCAACAACCATAAAAGTAACATCATCTTTAGTATTGTTTTCAGTAGTAAACTCTAAAAAATTCCTTCTTATTTTATCTTTCAATATTTCTGGTGGAAGGTAGTAATACTTCTCTAATAATTTTTCTACTCTAGCTTCACCATAATAGTTATCACCATTAGTCTCTTCTATCAATCCATCGGTACTCAAAAATAATTTCGCCCCTGCTTCTAAGGAATATTCTTCTTCATTAAATTCTATTAGGTCTTTACTAATTGCTGAAGAAATAGGCAAATCTGCATTAGTTAATTTAATTAAATCACCAGTTGCTTTAATAATATAAGGAACTATTTGCGAACCAGAATTACTATATAATAATTTTTCTCGTTGTAAATCAATCAACACAATCTGCAGGCATAAAAAATAATCATCAGGAAACTCCTCCTCTAAATAACTTTGAAAAACTGATTTCATTATTTGTTGAGGAGTTAATTTATTTTTATATAATAAACTCAAAGGATTGGTCTTACTATATTTAACTTTAGATTTATAATTAGAAACTAAATTCTTTATTTTCTCTTTGATTGATATATTCAACATTGCTCCATCTAGTCCATGGCCACTCACATCAGCTAAGTAAATAATAACTTTATTATTTACTTTTTGGTAGTTATAAAAATCACCACCTAATTCTTGAGCAGGATGATAATAAACAGCTCCCGTTACTTCTTGTTTACTAAAATGATTATTTGGCAAAAAGTTTTGATGTAATTTATGCGCTTCATTAATATTCTCATTAAGTCGATTATAAGCTTGATTTAATTCCTTTTCTTTCTCTTTCCTAGTTGTAATATCAATCAAAGATACAATTGCCCATTCTTTTTCTGCAAAACTATTCTTTTTAATTAATACATCTTTAATATTTCCACTTTTATCTCTGATAGCTCCTTCATATTTACCACTTTCAACCTTAACTAGTTTTTGCTTTTCTTCCTCTGCAGGAATAGAATCCCCGATAACTAATAAGTCAAATAAGTTTTTCCTCTCTAGTTGATTTTTAGAATATTCAGTTAACTTCTCCATTTCTCTATTAATCAATTTGATTTCATTATATTTATCAACTATCGCTATAGCTACCCCACTATTTTCAAATAAAAATTGATACTCTTTTTCTTTTTCTCTTAATTTCTGGTTTGCTTGTGCTAACCTTTTTTCAAGTAGAATATCTTTAAAGGACTCCTTGAGCACAGTCGGTAATAACTCAATGAAGTTCTGATCTTTAACTAAATAATCTTTGGCCCCTAGCTTCATCATTTGCACTGCTAGTTGTTGATTTCCATTAGCTGTCATAACAATAAACGGGGGTAACTTTATTTGAGCTTGAGTAATTAAATTTTCGATGGTTCCATCAGGCAAATTATAATCTAATAATAACAGATCAAATCCTTTTTTAGCTAATATCTGTTGACCGTGTTTAATTTTTCTAGCAAATTCAACTTTATAGTCTAAATTTTCTAATTTCTTTTTTATTAATTTACTAAGAATTTGATCATCTTCAATCACTAAAATAGTTTTAGATTCGATATTAGGATTAGCACTCATATTAATCAGCTCCAAAATTAGATTTAAAACAAGCTAAATCATTTACTTAATTATAGAAATAACCTGATTTGGAATTTTAGATAACGGTAATACTTTATTAGTTGCTCCAATATTAATTGCTTTTTTAGGCATCCCAAAAATAGTTGCCGTTTTTTCTGACTCTGCTATGGTATAACCTCCCGCATCCTTAATCTCTTTTAGACCTTGCGCTCCATCTTCACCCATTCCTGTTAACAATACTCCTACAGTATTGCGTTCAACTGTTTGGGCCAAGGAAGAAAATGTAACATCAACGGCTGGACGTTGATGACTAACTTTAGCTCCTTTATCTAAACTAACATAATAGCTAGAACCTTTTTTATTAATTTTCACATGTTCATCTCCCGGTGCTAAAAGGGCCTGTCCCGGCTTGATTTTATCTCCTGCTGCTGCTTCTTTTACTTTTACTTGAGCTACATTATCTAAAGTTTTAGCAAAAGATTTAGTAAATTCTTTTGGCATATGTTGCACAATAACTATCCCCGGACAATTAGCAGGAAAATTAGGGATTAAATTTTTTAATGCTTTAACCCCACCCGTTGAAGCGCCAATCCCAATTACATATTTATTATTAAATTTAGTCTGTGGTTGAGATTTCTTTTGACTTTGCGAGCTTCTTGACCTTTTTAAATTTTTCTTTAGCTTCTTAACTCTAACTCCAGCAGCAAGTTTAACCTTTCTCACTACCTCTGTAGCAAACTTCTTCTTACTTTGCTCTTTGTGCAGATTACTTTTAGCTACAAAATCTACTGCTCCATACTCTAATGCTTTAATTGTTTCACTACTCCCCTGTTTAGTTAAACTACTAATCATAACTACCGGCAAAGGATAGGTAGTCATTAATTTCTGTAAAAACTGCAGCCCAGACATCTTAGGCATTTCAACATCTAAGGTAATTACATCCGGATTAAACTTTTTTATTTTTTTCACTGCTTTATAAGGGTCTCCTGCTGCTCCTACAACTTCAATCGAACTATCAGCTTCTAATATCTCGGTTAATAAATTTCTTACTACAGCAGAATCATCTACTACTAAAGCTTTTATTTTCTGAGTCATTATTACCAACCTTTCATTTTAATAAAAAATTACTTTCAATCCATTATCCAAAAGTGATTAATCATCTAACTTAAACTGACCTACTATTTGAGACATCTCTTTAGCCTCAGAATTTAAGGCTTCACTAGAACTAGCTATTTCTTCGACCATTGAAGCATTTTGTTGGGTCACTTGGTCTAATTCAGAAATTGCACTTTGAATTTGACTAGAAGCAGCAGACTGTTCATCCATTGCTGCAGCAATTTCTGAAATTGCTTCCGAAGTCATCTTACTATTTTCAATGATTTCATCTAAAGCATCTCCAGTTTCTTCTACTAATTCATTACCATCCTCTATTTGATTAATAATTGTACTAATTAAATCCTCAATTTCATCTGCTGAATCAGCAGCTTGACTAGCAAGATTTCTTACTTCTGCTGCTACTACCGCAAATCCTTTACCATGTTCACCGGCTCTAGCAGCTTCTACTGCAGCATTTAAGGCTAATAAATTAGTTTGGAAAGCTATATCATTAACTTTGGTAATTATCTCTGCTATTTCTTTACTGCTAGTTGTTATTTTTTCCATAGAATCCATAGTTTCTTCCACTACCTGAGAACCTTCTTGCACTGCCTCCATAGTTTCATCAGATAGATTATCAGCACGCTCAGAATTATTGGCTACTTCCTGCATTGAAGCATTCATCTCTTCAATAGTAGAGGATACTTCTTCCAAAGAGGAAGCTTGTTCTTCAGTTCTAGCTGATAAATCTTGATTACCATTAGCTATTTCATCAGAACCTGTACTGACTGAATCACTTGAAATCTTTATCTTATAAATTATATCCTGTAACTTATTAATAAATTGATTAAACCAGTATGCTAAATCACCTATTTCATCATTATTATCAACATCAATTTGTCGGGTTAAGTCACCACCACTTTGGGCCAAATCTTTAAGAAAATCAACTACTTCATTAATTGGTTTTGTAATACTCCGGTTAATATATAAAGCAATAGTAACTCCTATTACAACAGCAGCAATAGTTAAAAAGATTATAAGCTGATAAGTATTATTCAACTTTTGATTAGCTTGGGTGACTGATATTTCTTTTTCATTAGCTAAAAACTCTCTATAATCTGCTAACTTCGCTTGAACTTGAGCCAGATGCTTTTGTGTTTGATTATTATAAACATCAGTCGCTAAACGTTGGCCCTGCTTAGTATCTGTACCATATTGATTATTGATATCTATAATTTTTTGGGCTGAATTATGAAGTTTAGTATGCGGCTCTTCCATATTTTGAATTGTAGTTTTAATTTTATCAGGCATCTGCTCAAAGGCTTCTGATTCAATAAAATCATAATACCACTGCCCAAATTTACATTGAGTAGGGTCAACTCCACCAGTAAATTCTGCTCCTGAAATTACAGTATCGGCAAGATTATTAGTCCAAATTAGATGGTCTATCTCTTTTTCTGCTATAAATTGATCTTGCTCCATACTATTATTCACTTGGTTTTGATAAGAGTCCATAGAATCAACCATCATATAAGACCCTAAACCCATAGCAATCATAATTAATAAAATAATTCCAAAACCACTTAATAATTTAGTTCGAATATTAAATCTCATGCTTAAACCTCCTTTATTAACTCTTAAATTAATCTAAGTCAGATTGATTTTTAATAAAAATATAATTAAGATAAAAAATTGCTATTCTTTATCTTAATTAGTTCAAGAAAACCTCTTCCAAATCTATGATTTATGGGTGGAGGTTCACATTATTAAATAGCGGGCTGTATATACAGCCCGCTAAAAAGTTTAAAACTTTTCAAAATCATCTTCATCAAAGTGATCATCCATTTCGGATTCTAAGTCACTAATATCTGACTTTTGTGATTGATTTGGACTTGGATTAGAATTAGAATTAGAATTTGAACTTTGCTTAGAAGAATGATTATTCATCTGTTGATTATTCTGATAATCTTGATAAGCATTACCTAACTTAAATCTACTTACTACTGATGCTAAGTCATTAGCTTCTCCATTTAAGGCTTCACTAGAACTTGCTATTTCTTCGACCATTGAAGAGTTCTGTTGTGTTACTTCATCTAACTCTTCTACTGCTCCTTGAATTTGGTTAGCAGCAGATGACTGTTCTTCCATTGCCGCTGCAATCTCTGAAATAGCTTCAGAGGTTGTCTTACTATTCTCGATAATCTCATCTAATGCTTCTCCAGTTTCTTCTACTAAATCATTACCCTCTTCAATTTGATCAATAATTTTACTAATCAAATCTTCTATTTCATCTGCAGATTCAGCAGTTCGACTAGCTAAATTTCTCACTTCAGCTGCTACTACTGCAAATCCTTTACCATGTTCACCAGCTCTAGCTGCTTCTACAGCTGCATTTAAAGCTAACAAATTAGTTTGGAAAGCTATATCATTAACTGTTGTGATTATTTCTGCTATTTCCTTACTGCTAGTTGTAATTTCATCCATAGACTCCATAGTTTCATCTACTACTTCTGAACCTTCCTGCACTGCTTCCATAGTTTCATCAGATAAATCATCAGCTCGGTCAGAATTATTAGCTACCTCTTGAATCGAGGAAGTAATTTCTTCAATTGTAGCTGACACCTCTTCTAAAGAAGAAGCCTGCTCTTGCGTTCGCTGTGATAAATCTTGATTACCTTCAGCAATTTCATCAGATGCATTATTAACATTCATAGCTGATTGTCTGACTTCATTTAAGGCTTTATTTAATTTACCTTTCATCTTATTTAAAGCCTGGGCAAGAGTCCCGATTTCATCTTCTGAATTAACATCTATATTGCTAATATTAAAGTTGCCATCAGCAATTTCTTTAGCAAACTCCACACCTTCATTAACAGGTTTAGTAATTGCTCTTGTAATCACTACTGCAAGTAAAATACCAATTACTGCTGCTATAATAGCTGCCATTAAGATATTCCTAACGGCATTATTTTGTGTCTCAGCAATCTCTTGAGATTTTTTATCAGCAATTTCTAATACCTTTTCTTCTAGTTTATGTGCGTTTTCTATCATAATTGGTTTCTGTTTGTCTTTAACTTCTTCACTATTAACAATATCTTGAAAAGCTTCTCGCCCTATTTGTAGTTTTTCAGATAAGGTTTCAACCATATTAATATTTTGTTGGTCATCCAAATTAGCTTTTAATTTAGCAATAGTTTCTTCGGCTCTATCAAATTCATCAAAAGTAGCTTGATTATACTTCTTCTGTTTTTCTGCATTAGTCATATTAATAATAAAGTTTCTTTCTTGACGACCGATATCATCTACATTTTCTACTATTCGGTGAGCTAATTCAATACTAGTACGTTTCTTATCTATCTCTTCTTCAGTAGCACCATTTGCTATTAACTGGTCTAATTCAGCTTGTTGGTCTTCTAATAATTTTTTTACACTAGCAACAATTTCTTCTTCTCGATTAACAAATACTTCTCTATATTCTTGCTGTTCAAAAGTCTGCTGTGCATATTTATTAAAAGCCTGTTCATACTCCGTAGCTAAGGTCATAACTTGATTCATTTCTTCTTTTTCACTAGCTACATTCATATCTGTTTGCAAATTATTAATTGCTTCTTTTAACTGTGCTAAATTTCGATTAGCTTTTTCTAAATTTTCTTGGTTAGAATTTAACATAAAAGCTTCTTCATTAATTCGTGCTTTCATTGTATATTCATCAATTTCATTTGCCCCATTACTGATTTCTATTTTATGTCCTATTAAATTTAAATTGGAATAGCCTAACCAGGCCATAATAGCTCCAATTATGATTAAGATAGCAAATCCACCACCAATCTTAACCCCTAAATTTAAGTCTCTTAATTTCTTAAACATATATTACCGCCTCCTTTTTTGGTACACAGTTTTATAAACTGATTCCCATTTACCTTCTCGCTCCTCAGTATTAATAGATTCTGAATGTCCTAAAAACAAATATCCTTCTGGCTTTAAATGTTTGTGAAAACGATTTAAAATTTTATTTTGAGTTTTATCATTAAAATAAATAAAAACATTGCGGCAGAAAATAAAATCTAATTTTGATTTAATAGGATATTGATTTTGATTTAAATTAGATCGTCTGAATTGAACTAGTTTTTTTAATTTGGATTTGACTTTAAATAATCCTTTATTTTCACCAGTTCCTAATTGAAAATACTTAGTTAACAACTCATACGGAACTTTCTTCACTTGACGTTGGTGATAAATACCTTTTTGAGCTGCATTTAAAACTTCAGTATTAATATCAGTTGCTAAAATTTTTGTATCCCAAGACTGATTAAAAAACTCTGATAATAAAATTGCTAGAGTATAGGCTTCTTCCCCACTAGAGCATCCTGCACTCCAACCCCGCACTTTTTTGCCTGCTTTCTCATCCTTCACTTGTGGCAATACATTATTACATAAAAAATCAAAATGATGCTTTTCCCTGAAAAAATGAGTTACATTAGTAGTTAATGTATTAAACAAGTGCAGTAATTCTTGTTTATTATTTTCTAAGTATTGACAATAGTCCTCAAAGTCCTGTAACCCTAACTTTCGGATTCTTTTACTCAATCTTGAATTAACCATTGCTTTCTTTTTCTGCGGCAAATGAACGCCTATCTCTTGATAAATCAAATCACTAATGTGGTTAAATATTTTCTCACTAATTTCTTGCACTGTTATCCCACTTTCTTAACTAAAATAACTTTTTATTTATTCTTCACTTTCTTTAGTACTATCTTTTTCTAAGTTACTACCAACTTTATTAACTGCTTTAAACTCTTCAAAGGATAATAATTTTTCTAGATATAACAAAATAATTAAGCGTTCATCTAAACGAGCCATTCCTTTAATAAACTCAGTATCAACTTGAGATCCAAACTCTAAATTTTCTTGGATATCTTCATCAGAAAAACTAACCATATCTGATACCTGGTCAACTATAACTCCTACAATTTTATCCTTAACCTCTAAAGCAATAATTACAGTGAAATTGTCATACTCTTTATCAGCTAAATTAAATTTTTTTCTTAAATCCACAACTGGAATAACTTCACCACGAAAATTAATCACTCCCTTAATTACTTCAGGAGCATTGGGCATAGCAGTAGGCTCACGATAGCGAATTATTTCTTGAACTTTTAGTACATCTACTCCATACTCTTCATTATCAACTTCAAAAGTTAAAAATTGATTTTCAGCAGAAATATTAGTTAATTGTTGATTTAAAATATTAACTGTATTATCATCAGCTTCTACCATTGTACTATCTTTCTTTTCAGTTTTCTCCATTTTATTTCCTCCTTTCTCTTAAATGTTTAATTTCAAATTATATTTGATTAACGAAATGCCATATTAATAATAGTAGCAATATCTAAAATCATAGCTACATTTCCATCACCTAAAATAGCTGCCCCTGATAGTCCTTCAACATAAGTATAATTATCCTCTAAACTCTTAATTACTGCCTGCTGTTGGCCCAAAATTTCATCAACTAACAAACAAATTTCACGACCTTCATCATGAACAATAATTACTATCCCTTCAGTTGGATCACTAACATCGGCTTCAACATCTAATAAATTACTCAAACGACTTAAAATAACATACTTGTCTCTAATCTTAACAACTTCCCCTTTACCTTCTACCGTCTTTAGTTGACGAGCAAATGGTTGGATGAATTCTACAATTGAATTTAAAGGTATAATAAAGTATTCATCACCAATTTTAACCTTCATCCCATCTATAATAGCTAAAGTTAAAGGTAACTTTAACTTAAAAGTAGTCCCTTCTCCTTCTTCACTAGAAATTTTAACTGAACCACGTAATTTTTCAATATTGCTCTTAACTACATCCATTCCTACTCCCCGACCTGAAGTTTCAGTTATCTCTTCAGAAGTAGAAAAACCAGGTTCCATAATCAATTGATAAATTTCTCGGTCTTTTAATTCTTCGTCAGGCTCCACCAGACCATTTTCTTGCGCTTTCTCCAAAATTTTGTCCTTGTTTAGACCACGACCATCATCTTTAATCTCAATCACTACTTTACCCTCTTTATGATAGGCATTTAAAGTAATAGTCCCAGTGCGACTTTTACCTTGCATTTCTCTTTCATCAGGCATTTCAATACCGTGGTCAATCGAATTCCTGATCATATGTTTTAGTGGGTCACCAATTTCTTCAATTACAGTTTTATCTAATTCAGTCTCTTTACCTTTGATTTTTAGATTTATTTCTTTACCTTGTTCCTGCGATAAATCACGAACCAGACGTTTAAAGCGCATAAAAGTACTACCGATTGGAATCATTCGCGTATTCATTACTTCTTCCTGCAGCCCTCTCACTTTTTTATCAACCTCATCAAGGGCATTATCTATCTCAATATTAGAACTTAAATCTGCTTTATTTTTAATCAATTCACGCACTTTAGATTGACTAATTACTAATTCAGCCATAGAGTTCATCAAATCTTCTAACTTATCTGTATCAACTTTAATAGTACTCTTTTCTTTAACCTCTTTACTTTTTTGCTGTTCTTGTACTACCTTATTAACTTGTTCTTTAGATACTTTACCGCTCTTTTCTAATAAATCACCAAGTTTATGTTGCTGCGACAATGCTTCCTCTATATCTTCTTCATCAACAATTCCTCGTTCTACTAATATTTCTCCTGTTAGCTTGTCCGCTAAAGACACATCTAAATCATCAGAAAAATGATCTGTTACATTAGTAATTTCTATTTCATTATCAAACTCTACAAAAACAAAGACCTCTTCTATTTCTTCTTGTGGTTCTTCAGTTTTCAACATCACTGTAATATTTAAATGACATTTTTCTGGATCTAAATTATAGATTTCAGGAACTTTAGTTAAATTTATATTGCTATCAATAACTTCACCTAACTCTGCTAACTCCTCTAATAACATGATTGGATCTGTGCCTGTAGCGAATAATTCTTGATTGAATTTTAATTTAATTTTATAAATTTGTTCTCCTTCAATTTCACTTGCTTCATCCTGAGTTCCAATTTGTGAGGGGGTATCATGATCTAAAAAATATTTTAAGGATGATTCAACCTCCTCTACTTCTCCATTATCTACTTCAAAACCAGAGGTAGTTACTTCTTTAACCATGTCTTCGACTAAATCATGTACTTTTAATAATAAATTTATAATGTCAGAATTTATTTCTAATTCACCATTTCTCACACGGTCCAATAAATCTTCAGCATGATGCACAAAATCAGCTATTTTAGTTAAACCAGTTAAACTTGCGCTCCCTTTTAAAGTATGAAATGAGCGAAAAATTTGATTAATCAAGTCTTGGTCATGCGGATTGTCTTCTAATTCAATTAAATTAGTATCTAAATCAGTTAAGATATCATTTGCCTCTTCAATAAACACTTGGAGCAACTGATCATCTGACATATTCTCCCCCCTCTATCTAACGAATTTTTCAACTACATCAATTAATTGCTGTGGTTTAAATGGTTTTACTAACCAACCAGCAGCCCCAGCTTTCTTCCCTTTAGATTTCATTCTATCCTGTGATTCTGTAGTTAAAACCAAAACAGGAATGAACTTAAACTTACTATTTGATTTTACTTCTTCAATAAATTCTATTCCTCCCATCCGCGGCATATTGATATCGCTAATTATCATTTTAGGACGATCAGACATAGAACTATTTTCTTCCAACACTTCCAAACCATCTTTCCCATCCTCTGCTAATAAAACTTCATATCCTTCTTTTTCTAATGTATATTTAACTGATGAACGAATCGTTTTTGAATCATCCAATACCAAAATTTTCTTATTAGCCATTCTTATTTGCCTCCTCTAACAATAATTCTTTAACACCTACTAATGATAAAGTTTCTTTTATTTCTGGGCTGACATCATCTAAAAACAAATCAAAATTCTCCTGCAGCGAAGTCTTAACTATTGATAATAACAATTGTATTCCCGCAGCATCAATTTCTTCTAAATTACTACAGTTAAATAGCAAATCTGATTCTCCAGACAGTTCTTCAATTTTATTTAATAAATCAGATTTGAGTTCTGATACTGTATAAATTGTCAATTCTTCCGGTAAGTCATATTCTACATAGCTCATTTTAACCCTCCTTTTAAAACAATGTTAATTCCCCACCTTCACTACCAGTATCAATATCTTCAAAATCATTAATTTCTTCTTGGGCTGTTTTTCTTTCTATATAACTTGTGAATTTTTCCTCTAATGATTTTAAACGTTGGTTATTTTCTTCCCATTCTTCCTCCCCTAATTTATCTAAATACTTTTCTTTTAAGGCCATACTTTCTTCTTCTAATTCAGCTAAAAACTGAATTACTGTATCTCCTTTATTCTCTAGTTTTTGTACTTCATCTAGCTGTTGATTGACAGTTAAAATTTCAGAAATCAAATTATCTACTGAACCATGCAACCCTTGAATCGCATCTTTAACCATTTTTTTAGTTAATAATAACTTCTCCTCAGAATCTGAAATTATTTCTGACGAATTCTCAATCTCTGTTTGATTAGCTTCAGCTAATTCTACAAATTCTTGATAATCAGCAATCAATTTATCTTTTAATTCAAAATAAAGTTTTTGGTTTTCTTGACTAGAATTAATAAAATTTTCAATTGCTTCTTCAATATTTTTAATAAATGAATCATCTTGATTACTAACTCTAGTAAATTCAATCTTAGCTAATACTTCTACTTTTTTAAACCTATCAGCAATTTTATCAATTTCAGCAAATCCTGTCTGTAGTCCTTCGATATTATCATAAAATTGGTCATTAGCTGTAATTATCTCTTGATATTTATCTTCTAATTCATCTAATTGTTCAATTAATCCTGGCACAAATTCTACCAATTCTTGATAAATTAAATCTACACTAGTTAATTTACTATTTTCGTTTTGAGTTGTTCCAGCAAAAAAATCAGTTAAGTGGGCTCCTTCTTCTTCAATTTCTAGTAAGTCATTTTTCATTTCTAAAAATTTATTCTTAATATCAAATAATGATTCATTTAATTGCTGTAAAATATTATCCATTAAACGTTGTGATAATTGGGTAGTATTAATAATGAACACTAATCTATCTAACATTTCTTTAGGCTTCATTTGCTTAAGATTAATATCATTTAACTCATCTTTTAAAGTAGTTAATATTTCAATTAAATTCTCTAAATTCTGTCTAATTATATCTTGGTTTTGGACTAAGACAAGAATATCATAAACTGGTTCTACAGCTTGCTGCACATGGCCCATAAAATCCTTTAAAATATTTGAAGTAGTTTGTAATGATTCTAAAACTTCAGAAAATATTTTTTTAATTTCCACTTGGTATTCGTTAGATATTCTAGTTTCAGTCTTAATTAATTGCTCTAACTCATCAGCAAATTGGTCATTCCAATCTTTCAGTTTAATAATTTTATCCTTGATTGTTTCATATTCTTCTTGAATTTGAGAAGATAAATCATTAATCTCATCAGATATAACTCGAAATGCAGCACCTTCTTGGTCAGACTTAACAGAAAATATAATTGCATTGATTGATAAATTATTTAACTTTTTTAAAGTCTGCCTTAATTCATCAATTAAGGTTAGTATTTTCCCAAAATCAGTAGTTTCATTATCACTATCATTAACAAAACTTTCTAAAACTTTAAAAATATCTTCTCGGGCTGATAAAGAATCATAAACTCGATTAATTTTACTTTCTAAAGTTTCAAGCACTTCTAATATTTGAAATCCTTCTGTTATCTCATTATCTTTCTCTTCAGCGTCAGTAAAATAACTAATCAAAAGTTCAGTCTCTTCAATCGTATCATCAATTTCTGCTTCTATTTTAGGAAGTTCATCAGAAATAAACCCATAAAATTCTTCCGTTCTAGCAATCATTGTTTCTAAAATATTTATTTGTGATTTTAAATCATAATTCAATTCATAATCAGATGTACTCGTTTCCATCACTTCCCCCCCTAGCAATATCCAAAATAGAACCTATCTATTTATATCAAAAAATATTAATCGCAGTCAAAAAATCAAATTCATTACATTTAATTGTACAACTAATTTTATTTATTCAACAAAATTCTACTTTTACCTGCATTATTATCAAAATTAGTACATTCTTTGTTTATAACCACGCAATTATTAAAAAATTAATTTAATTTTTTAATAAGTTGCACTTCATTTCCTTGTTGATTATAAGTTAAATAATCACTAATCATATTAGCAATTATAATTCCCCGCCCTCTTTCAGTTCCTTCTTCTAACTTCAACTCTTCATATTCTAAAGCCGATTCCCAATCAAAACCACTTCCCTCATCACGAACAGTTAACTTTAAATCATAATCAGTAATTAACAAATTAATATAAACTTTTTTATTAGGAGCAAATTGATTACCATGTTCAATAGCATTAATTACTAACTCTTGAAAAGCAATTAAAATACCTTGTTGAAGGTCACTATCCAGTTGCGACTGCTCTTCTAACAGCTTAACACATTCTTTCTTAGCAATATAGAACTCATCTAATCTATCCGCTATTTCCCAACTTTTTTCTAACTTTATTTCAGGCTTGTTGTATAAAGAAAAAATAGTAATATCATCTTTTCCTTGTTTTTTGCCACTAAACTCATAAAAATCATTTACAATCTCTTTGACCAGCAATTGTGGAGTTAAATAATGGTTTTCACGTAATTTCTTTTCTAAACGATTAGTACCATATTTTTGCTCTTGATTATTTTCTTCAATTAATCCATCTGTAGTTAAAAATAAAGTGTCGCCTGGGTCTAAATACATTGTCTGGTCATTAAAATTATATTTATCCATATTAATTACAGCAGAAATAGGTAAATCTGCTTCTTTAATCTCTTTTAATTCTCCCTGTTTAGATAAAATAATAGGTGGAATTTGAATCCCAGCGTTATTTAATTTTAATTCTTTAGTTTCTAAATTTAAAACTCCTACTGCTAAACAAATAAAATAATCGGCTGGAAAGTCTTGTTTCTGAAATTCTTGTAAGATGAATTCCATGATCTTACTTGGCGCTTGATTATCATTTAACGGAGCATGAGATAATAAAAAACTATCAATTGTACCTCGGATGAAAATATTCAACATAGCTCCATCCAAACCATGTCCAGTTACATCTACAATATAAAATATTAACAAATTATCAATTTTTAAAATATTATAGAAATCACCGCCCAGCTTTTTAGCTGGTTGATAATATGTAGCACATTCTACTTCTTCTAGTTCAGGAAAACCTGTCGGTAAAAATTGCTCATGCAATGCTTTAGCTTTATTTAAATCTTCAATGATTTTATCATTAGCTTTTTTTAATTGCTGACTTTTTTCTTCTAATTCTTTTTCGTATTCTTTACGGTCACTAATATCTTCTCCTACTTTTAGGAAGTGACTAATATCTCCATCATTATCTTTAATAGGAGAAATAGAAGCATCTTCCCAGTAATAAGCACCACTCTTTTTTTGATTATAAAATTCATCTCTCCACTCATCACCCGCAGTAATACTATTCCATAAATCTTTATAAAATTCTTCAGAATGATAACCAGATTTTAAAATCCTAGGATTAGCCCCTTTAACCTCTTCATACTTATAACCAGTAATTTCGGTAAATTTAGGATTTACATATTCAATTTTCCCCTCAACATCAGTAATCACCACAGTACTCGGACTTTGGTCCACAGCTTGACTTAATTTAT
This sequence comes from Halanaerobacter jeridensis, assembly GCF_016908315.1. Lineage (GTDB taxonomy): Bacteria > Bacillota > Halanaerobiia > Halobacteroidales > Halobacteroidaceae > Halanaerobacter > Halanaerobacter jeridensis. Next base: position 163,997 of record NZ_JAFBDQ010000003.1, read on the forward strand.
TAACTTCTTCTGTTAGTTTACGAATAATAGACAAATAAATAAAATAGAATGATAATGCTTTCAATATATGACCAGCAGTATGAATTGCATCTATTGCTTTAAAATTTTTCATAAAAAATATTTCAGCTACAATAGTCATTATCATTGCTAAAAATAGGAATTTAACATTATAATCATGAAAAAGCTTTCTTTTCTTAACTAACAATCCAGCAGCAGTAACTATAGCAGAAATAATCAAAATTTCAGCTATAATCTTAAAATTAGTCATTGCTCCTGTTTCTGAATAAACTGCTGGAAAAATATCCCAACGGATGATTGTTAATATTAGAAAAATAGATATTAAAGAATATATAATTACAGTTTTAAATCTCTTAACCTGTTTTTGATTAAAAAAGTAAAATGAAAACACCAAGGCAAAACCTTCTATACTTCGGGCTACTAACCATAATTGAGAAGCTACAGTAAAGTTATTATCTGCTAAAATATTAATTTGAGGGTAACTTAAAAAATGTAATAAATCAAATAAAGCTACAACACCATAACTGATACCTAAAAAAGTAAAATAATCATGACGTGAAATGCGATAACCACGAATAGCAATAATAAACATATTAACTGCTATTACAATACCTATTAATTCTAATAAGGCATGGTAGAAAAAACTATTTTTTAAAACAATACAAAGAAGCAAAGCAATTAAAGCCCCTACGCCCATAATTTTTATTATTTTTTTATTAATTTTTGTCATAAACATTACCCCTTAAAATCTAGGATAGAAAAAAGGTCTGATATAGACCAGACCCTAATATATTTATTCTATTCCTTCAATATCTAATACTTTATTTAAGTGAATCATAGAGAACATTTTCTTAACATACTCATTATTTAAATTAATTATTTTTAAAGCACCGTTCTTTTCTTTCAAACGTTTATGAATTAATAATAATTTACCTAGACCTGAGCTATCAACACTTTCCACTCTGTTAAAATCAATAGTAATTTCTGTATAACCTTGCTGAATTAAATCCAATAATTCTTCCTTCAATTTTTGAGAATTAGTAATATCAATCTTTTTATCTGCTACTACTGTAACCTTTTCTTGAGTTTTATTTCTAATTTCCATTTTAATTCCTCCTATCATTTTAAAATAGCAAAATTATTCAAATAAAGTTAATTCGCCAGCTTTATCTTCTTTCTTCTGTTGATTAAAGTGCTTTCGTTCTTGCTCTTTTGTTTTTTCTAAAGCACTTTTCATATTAATTCTTCTCAAGTAAACACTAAAATCTTTAGGAAAAAAAAATATCTTCCTCCCCCCATGTCCACCTGTATCACGAGCTAAAATGGGAATCCCTTCATTTTCCAAATATGAAACTGCAAAATCAACATTAGCATAAGCTATGTCAGTTTCATTATTATTAAGTACTTTACCTCCTCCAAAAACTTTAGCTTTCAATTCTCTTCTACTCGCCCCCTTTTTTAACATATTATTAATCAATAATTCCATAGCATGAATCCCATAGCGGGAATCTTGACTTAATAACATTTGCTTGGGGTCAGCACTTTTAGAGATCATAATGTGATTAATACCTGCAATACCATGATATTGATCAACCATGCATACTGCTACACAAGAGCCAAGTAAAGTTGATAAAATTACATTTGATTGATCAGTAGTGTAGTATTCTCCAGCAAATATTTCTACTACTCGCTTATTAAATTTGTGACTAAAGGTTTTTTTCATAATTAATTTCACCATCTTTAAATAAATTATATCATAATAGCAAAGATTAATAAAACAATACTTTTTCTTTTTCTACAAAAATATGTATTTTTTTATAATTTTAGTTAAAGATAAAGTCGCAGGAATATTCCTGCGACTTTATCTAAGTCTTATCTATGCTTTCCATAAACCGTGAACATCACAATATTCTCTAACCTTAACTATATCATCCGCATCAACAGCAAATACAGCTTTTGGTTCATCACCAGGATTTAGTTCAGCTCTCAATACTTGCTCCTCAGTTAAAACTTCAATGAATCTAATAGAATGATTTTCTTCCATTGGATGTAAAGTTGTTCCTACAACTACCTCAACACCTTCTTCTACTTCATTAACTACTGGAACATGCTTTTCATTACTTGCATCTTCAGTCTGCTCTTCTAACTTCTTCATGTCTTCTCCACAACATACTAATGCCGGTTGACCAGCTTCAGCAACTTCAACTACATTCCCACAAATATCACACTTATACAATTCTCTTCTTTCAATTCCCATTAATAAATCTCCCCCTCTAAAGTTATTATTCCTAAGTATATCTTCATCAGGTGTCATAATTCACCTGAATCTGACCAAAACCATCAAATTTATCTCCATTTATTATTATTATACATCACTAAGAATAATTCCTGCTTATTTTTCAAAAATATTATTTTTTAATTGATAAATCAATCGGTGTTTGTTATAATTCTTTTAGTTAACCTTAAAAATAGAACGTTAACAAACTAGAAAGGAGTGGTCTACAATTAAATCATTTAATATTAACACTAGAGAATTAATTCTTGTTGCATTATTTGCAGCTTTAACTGCTGTTGGAGCTTTTATTAAAATTCCAACACCTTTTGGAGTTCCTTTTACTTTACAACCTCTATTTGTTATGTTTGCTGCTAGTTTACTAGGAGCAAAATTGGGCTTAATTAGTCAATTAGTCTATATTTTAACTGGATTAGTTGGGTTTCCGATTTTTACTAAGGGGGGTGGAATTCATTATATTTTTCAACCTACCTTTGGTTATTTAATTGGGTTTGCCGTAGGAGCATATGTTATTGGAAAATTAATTGAAAACAAAGAAAAAAACATCAGAACTTTCTTAATAGCTAATTTAACAGGATTGATTGTATTCTATCTTTTAGGAGCTTCTTATCTCTATTTAATTATGAATTTCTACATTGGTCAAAGTTATTCCTTAAATAAGACAATAATTGGCGGGTTTTTAGTTTTCTTACCTTGGGATGCATTAAAAGCAATTATTACTGCAATAATTACTCCTAAAGTTATCAACAGAATCAAAACATTTGTACCTATATCAAACCCATAATAAAAAAAGGCTTTTGGGGAAACCCCAAAAGCCTTTTTAATAATTAATTAACAACAACCGCCAGCACAACCACCATGGTCATGGCCGCAATCTTCTTCTTCACCTTGAATTGCTGTACTTAAAACATTATTTACTTCTTCCATAATTTTATTGAATTCTTGTTGTTTACTCATTAATTCACTAATAACATCATTATCTTGCATCTCACTACGTAAAGATTGTAGTTCCTCTTTAACATCCTCATCTATTTCTTGACCAGTTTGCTGCATCATTTGTACTTGCTGTTGCTTAGATTGAAACTTCTGCATAATACTTTGTGCTTCCTCATTTTCTTCTAACTTTGCTTCTGCATCTTTCAATTCTTCAAATTCACTAGAATTTGCAATAGCATCTGCTAAATTTTCTGCTTTTGCTTCTAAAGACATTAGATTAATTTCCCCTTTCAAATTTTTAAATTATTAACCTTCAGTTCGCTTTTTAATGTTAACATTAATCACCTGAATTGTAAACATCAATTTTAAATTATTTAAAGTCCCAGACTAGATTTTCATTTTCAGATTTAGATTTTTGTTCTTGTTTTTCTATTTCTTCATCACTAGTCTCTTGCTGAGATTCTTTTTCTACTTTTGATTGTTCTATCCTTTCTTCTGTTTCTCCTAGTTTTTCTTCTTTTATATCTTTTGATGATTCAGTTTCTTCATCACTAGATTGATTACTCTCTTCTGCTATCTCTTCATTTTTTGAGTCATCAGCAGAAATATCATTAGTAGTTTGAGATTGTTTATTATCATTATCTTCTTTTTCAAAACCTAATTCTATTTCTGTTTCACTTTCCTCTAAACGTAATAATCTACTACCATTTTTAGTTAAGTGATAGGCTTTAGTTCTACCATAGCTCTCATAAGTCAAAAATAATTTTACTTCTAATTCATATAATAATTTTTTTAAATGTTTATGATTCAAAGATAATTTACGCACTAAATCTCTTTCGGATAATTCGTTGAATAATTCTACTTTATTTAAAACTGCTAGAGCTTCCTCAGATAAATCATTTTTTAAAACTTTAATACAATCATCACATAACTCCATTTCATCTCCCCCTTTTATATAATCCCTATTAAATATTTATTATTTTTTTAATTAAAATATACATCAGGAGAGAAAAAAATAGAGAAAACAGCAGGGCCAAGCCCTACTGCATTCTTTGCTGAGCCATATTTTCTTCTGCTTTCTCAATTGCTCGTCTCACTAAAGACCCAGCTTCCCTGGTGGTGATATTCCCCCAATTACCATCCTTAACCTTATCAGCAAACCCTAACTCTTGGGCTAACTCGTATTTGCTTTCTTCTGACATTATACGGGACATCGGGTTAACCACCTCCAAAATATAGTGTAACCACTTTTGAAAAAGATATACATTATCTATATAAAGCTTCACCTTTAAGTGAAGCTTTATAGTAACAAGTAATGAGAAAAGAGTGATGAGTAGAAAATCAAAAACAAAGTCAAAAACAAGTTCAAAACCTTTCATTTCAAAGGAATTTAAATGGATTTTGAGGTTTTGACTTTAAGGTTTTTACTCATTACTGATTACTTTTTACTCGTCACTATAAAGTTGCACTGAAAGTGCAACTTACTATAAAAAACCGGCACAAAGGCCGGCTTTTCTATAGTATACTATTCAACTGTAATTTCTTTTTTAGCTTCCCACTGTCCATGTAAATTACAGAACTCAAAAGCTCTTAATGTACAAGACTCTTCTAACATAACTTTAAACGTAACTTCTGGTCGCATTTCTGGAGTGAAATTAACTCGACCTAATTGATAATAATTAGCATACAACTCTACATATTGAATAAAGTGATCTTTTTCAGCTGGATGATCAATTTCCCCCATTTTTACTGTAACTTCAAATGGCTCACCCTTTTTCACAGTATCTGGAGCATCAATAATTGGTACGTGCTTCTTTTCTAAAGCATTGTCAGGATTTTCAGCACTCTTAATATCATAACAACTCATAATTTTTTCCTCCTTGATTTATGTTATTTTAAGCAAAATCTTTATATTCTTCGTGATCTGCACCACAAACTGGACATTGATCTGGAGCTTCATCAGTAATAGTATGCCCACATACTTGGCAAACATGAACTGATTCTATATCATAATCTTCACCATTTTCAACAGCTTCTTTAGCTTCAGAATAAAGTTTAGAATGCATTTTTTCTGCTTCTAAAGCATAATGGAAAGATTTGATAGCCTCTTTTTCTCCTTGATCTTCAGCTACAACTTTATAAGCTGGATACATCTGTTCAATTTCATGATCTTCCCCAGCAATAGCTCCTTCTAAATTCTCAGCTGTTGTTCCAATACCAAATACAGCACCAGATGCAACAAGGTGATCACCTTCAACATTATCATGAGCATGAAAGTGATTAGATGCATGTACTTGCTCAGCATCAGCAACAGCTCTAAATAATAATGCTACTTGTGGATAGCCATCTTCTTCAGCCTTATCAGCCCAAACTTGATACCTCTGATAGGCTTGACTTTCACCTCCAAAAGCAGATCGTAAATTTTCAGCAGTCATATCGTTATTAACCATTATTTGGCCTCCTTGTTATTATAAATAATAATTATCACTATTGATAATTATAACAATCTTCTTTCTACTTGTAAATATATTACTTTAAACAATAATGATTATCAATTGCTTGGACTGTCTTTGGTCTAGCAATAGACAAATAATCCTTTAAAAATACTAAAATTTACATTATAATAATAGTAGTAATAATTATAAATACTAGGAGGGATTATTAATGAGTATTTCTCAAGAATCTTTAGATTTAGCAATTGAATTAGAACAAAAAGGTCATGACTATTATGAAGAAAATGCTGCTAAAACAAATAATCCAATGGCAAAATCAGTTCTAGAAAGCTTAGCTGAGCAAGAATTAGATCATATTGAAACAATTAAGCAAATTGCTGCTGGAAAAGGTGTTGAAAATGTTGAAGTTAAATCATCAAATGTAGAAGATAATGTGAGAGACGTTTTTGAATCCTTTTCTGATAAAGAGAAAGAAGAATGGGAAGACATAGATGAAGAAGTATATAAGCATGCTTTAGATTTAGAGCAAGATATTTATGACTTATATGCTAATTTAGCTGATAAAACTGAAGGAAAAGAAAAAGAATTCTTTGAAGCATTAATGGAAGAAGAAAATAATCATTATGAATCAATTCAAAATGCTTTATATTACTTAACTGAAAATTCCAAATGGTTAGATGAAGAGGAAAGCCAGGTTTGGAACTGGATGAATATTTAACAGAGCTTAAAAATTCAAACACTAAAATATTAAGCTCCCTGCATTATGCAGGGAGCTTTTATAATTAATAATCAAACAATTATGCTAATAGCTAAATACGAATTAAATTAAACTCGGTCATTTCTTTCTGTGACACCTTTAATCCGTTCAATTAAATTTTCATCTATCATATCTTTAGTATAACGCCACTGCCAATTTCCAGAAGAAGTTCCCGGAGTATTAAATCGAGCTTCACTGCCTAAAGTTAAAAAGTCTTGTAATGGAGCGATAGCCATTACTGCTTTAGACTGCCAACCTAACTCGATCAAATCCCAAACTATATCATCATGACGAACTTCTAAATTTTCATCTAGAAACTTTAACATATCTGTTTCATCTTCTGCAACAAGGTCTTCTTCATACCAGCCTAAAGTAGTGTTATTATCATGAGTTCCTGTATAAACAATACAATTTTCATCTTCATAAGGTGGCAAATAATCATTTTGCTCTTGATTATCAAAAGCAAATTGTAAGATCTTCATCCCAGGAAAATTAAAGTGATCTCTTAATTCTTCTACATCATCAGTCACAACTCCTAAATCTTCAGCCACAATTGGAAGTTCGCCTAACTCAGATTTAATCACTTTAAATAATTCTTTACCTGGTCCATCTTCCCATTCTCCATTAATTGCAGTTTCAGCTCCATAAGGAACTGCCCAATATTGAGAAAAGCCTCGGAAGTGATCTAAACGAATGATATCTACTAAATCAAGTTGTTTCTCAACTCTTTTGACCCACCATTGATAATTGTTTTTTTGTAGTTTATCCCATTTATAAAGAGGGTTACCCCATAGTTGACCATTCTCATTAAAATAATCAGGTGGTACCCCAGCTACTTTAGTAGGCTTTAAATCTTCATCAAAGAAAAACATCTCTGGATTGGCCCAAGCATCAGCACTATCCATAGCAACAAAAATAGGAATATCTCCTAAAATCTTAATCCCTTTCTGATTGGCATATTCTTTAACCTCAGCCCACTGCTGAAAAAATATGTACTGCAAAAACTTTCTGAATTCTATTTTTTCTTCTGATTCTGCCCGATATTTCTTTAATGCTTCTTCTTCTCTAAAGCGAATATCATCATCCCACTCTGTCCAAGCTACTCCCCCAAATTTTTCTTTAATAGCTCTAAATAAGGCATAATCATCTAACCAATCTGCATTTTCTGCACAAAAGTCTGCAAAGTCTTCCTTTTCCTTTTCAGTTGCAGATTTCTTAAAATTATTAAAAGCTTTTCTTAATAGTGGCATTTTAAAATCAATTACCTGTCCATAATCTACCCTGTCTGTAGGGAAATCTATCTCTTCTTCTAAATCATCTTGCACAAGATACCCTTCAGCTAGCAATTTTTCTAAATCAATCAAATATGGGTTACCTGCAAAAGCAGAGAAGCACTGATAAGGAGAATCACCATAGCCTGTAGGACCTAAAGGGCACATCTGCCAGACTTTCTGCCCAGCTTCATTTAAAAAATCTATAAACTCATAAGCTTCTTCGCCTAGTGAACCTATTCCATATTTACCTGGTAAGGATGTTGGGTGTAAAAACACACCGCTATTTCTTTTGAATTTCATATTAATATATTCCCTCCTTTATTTTTTAATATTAATAAAATTACTAAATTCTATTTTTATAAATATAAGAATATAGCTAAATTAATCTAGCTATATTCTAAATTCCAACTATAGAAATACATTTAATCTATCAATATACCTAAAAAATATATTTAGCGTTCAATTCACTAAAAATAATTTTGATAATCTTAATGTTGTATAAAGAACACAACAGCAGATACAATAATAATTATAACTCATAAATTGCTTAAGTAAAAGTATAAATCTCAATTTTTTTATTTTAGCATAAATAAAATCTGAATTAATCTTACCCTAAAAAGGATAACTAAGCGTTATTTCTAAGAAATTATCAAGGTTACTAAGGTTAGAAGTGGAATTATCTGTAATATTAATCTCTTGCGGGCCAAATACTTCCCCCCTAGCTCCTAACAATAATCCCCAGCGTAAATTTAAATCAAGATTACCTACTAACTGAGATTCATATTCAGGAATTAATAATAAACTAGAATCCTCTAAATGCATTAAAGCAGTTACCTTAAGAGTATTAAAATCATCTATACCATAATTTATTGTTCCTGCTACAAGTTCAGAACCTACTTCAGTAGTCAATATATTAGAACTGCTAGTAAATATATTAGCTAAATAATTATTAATGCCTACTTTATCATAAAGATATTCTCCTTGTAAAATAATTTGATGAATCCCTTGATAAAAACTATAATCTGCTCCTATTAAAAAGATATTCTCATTTTGCTCTATATAATGTCCTGCTGCCCCATAAACTCCTATCGTTCCAATATCCCCTTTCAGAGTAGCAGCGATTCTTTTCTCCAAATCATTTCTCTCTTTAACAAAATTAGCAGTTAAATCATAACCGTTAATAGTAGTTCTTGCTCTAACACCATACTTGATTTTTCCACTATCTGTTGTAGATAATACTCCAGTCAGATTAGAACCCCAATTAAAAGGATGATAAATTTCTACAGCATCCACATTTTTAGCAGATGATTCCTGTTCTATTGTTTCAGCACCCAAATTGAAGTCAACAGGATTTAATAATGAGCCAAATAACCACGAAATAGGCTGCCGACCAACTGTCAGGTCAAATTCTTCATATTTTCTACTTAGATATAATTTTTTAATCTGGGTATTATTACTTTTAGTCTTAGAATCTGTCATAATATCAATTTCAAACTTAGCCTCAGTCTTTTCAGTTTCAGGTAAAAATAATTCTAAATTTAGCTTCTCCTGCAGTAAAGTACTATATTCACTATTATTTCCTACAGTATATCCCTTAACTTCTATTTCCCCGCCTACCTCAATAGCATACACAGATGTTGGAGCAATTATAACTAATAATATGATAAATAACAGGGATAATTTTAATTTCATTTTAATATCACCTCAGACTTAGTTTTAAATAATAATCTATCTGAGACGCTGAAGGCTAAAAGTGTTAGCCGGCAGCTCCAAATCAAATTCAATCTTTTTTATTTCATAAACAGTCTGGCTATTCTTTTTCAATTTATTATCTATTATCTGATACATAGGATACCAACGTCCTTCTAACTGTTCTACTTTCTTAGTTTGCAATTCTTTTAATAATCTGCCACTACGGGCATATAATTCTTCTCTCCACAATACAAATCGTTCTTTATCAACCCATTCCTTCCTTCGGTAATAGGACGCTTCTTTACCTTCTTCCTTAATCCCCTCAATTACATAACAGCTTCTGCCATCTACCTTTTCTTCACCGATAATAGTAAACTGATATAAATCAGCTAACTTAGTTGATTCCATCAAATCCTGATAAGAAAAATCACTACCCATCATCCCTTGTTCTAGCATGTGTCCGGAAATTTTAACTATATCTTCAGCATCAGGAAAAAACATCCACAGGTTATTCTCTCTTTTTAAAAATTTACTACCTCTATCACGCGGATTAGTGAATTTAGTCAGTCCATAATCTGCTCCTTTAATATAACTCGTCATTTCCTTAACCATTTTTCGCGGGCCTTTAGTAATTATCATCTTAGATTCTATTTTAGCAGATTGTAAATGTTGATATTCATCAACTTGTTCCATAATTTCAGCTGCAGATGGAGCAGCAATTATTTCGGTGCCAGACAGTGATAAAGCAACTACTAACATTAATCCTAGAATTAATCGTACTAAAATATTATTCATAATAATCCCTCCACTATTTAATTTCTTAAAGCTTCAGTTGGATTTAAATCAGCTGCTTTTTTAGCTGGAATCACTGCTGTAATTGTAGTAACTATCACTCCTAGTATAAAAGAAAAGATTAAATTACTCATCTTAAATTGAGGATAGAAGATAGGGCGCATTAATAATTCTGCTTCCATATCAGCTAAGGCAGCTGAATAATCAATTCCTACAATCGATAAAATTTTAGTAGCTATTCCCCCTCCTATCACCCCTAAAAAACTACCGACTACTCCTAACACCAATCCTTCTAATATAAATAAAATTAAAATTTCTCGGCTTTTCAATCCTAAGGCACTTAACATCCCAATTTCAGATCTTCGCTCTTTAACTATCATTAACAAAGTATTAATTACTACTAAACAGGCTAATAATATTACAAAAATATAAATCAAATTATAGATTTTTCTACCTATCTGCAGATACTGAATTATACTATTGCCTTGATCCCAACGCTTTAAGAGATAATCATCAGCAACTCCTTGAGATTGAAATAATCTTTTCAAATCAGGCATAACCTTTGCTACCTTCCTATAATTATTAGTTTCAACTAATAATTCTGTCGCTTGATCAGGCAAAACAAGCATCTTCTGGGCTTGACTTAAAGGTAAATAAAAACTCTTTTCATCTAACAACTTAAAACCACTATCTAATTCACCTACTATTTTAACAGTACTGCCTTTAAAAGACCCCCAAGAAGTAGTATAAACTATTGTTAACTTATCTCCTACTTGAGCATCTAACTTTGTTAACAAATCTGTTCCTACTGCTATTTCTTTATTACCTTCTTTAATCATTCGCCCTGCAACTAAATAGTCTTCAATATCAGTAAAATTCACTTCTTTAGTAGGATTGACTCCCCAACCCATCATTGTAATCAATTTATTTTTAGTACTCACAGCAGCTCCAAATTTAATGCGAGGAATAGTCTCTTTAATTTCTGACAACTCTTTTATCTGTTGCTGCATTTTTTCAATACCTTCATTTTCAAATCCTTTGACCGGATAATTTAAAGAAAGCAGTCTCTGTTTCTGTTCATATTTTTCCCTAATCACCTTAACATGACCACTATTATATTGAATATGCAATTCAAACATAGAATCAATCATTCCTAAAACAAATCCTCGTAAAACAACTACCATCATTACTGCAAAAGCAATCACAACTATAGAAATTAAAGTCCTTAATTTATTACGAAATAAATTTTTAGCTGCTAATTTACTTAAAAATTTCATATTCGCTCCCCCTTTAACTCCGGATTGCCTTTACAGGATCCTTTTTAGCCGCCCAATAAGCCGGAGGAATACTAGCTAAAACCGATAATATAATTCCAGATATAAAAATAAATCCAAAATGCCAGGGAGCATAAATACCATATAAATGACCTATGACTGGTAGACCAAAGGTCTGCTCACCTAATAAAGCAGATAAATTAATGCCAACAGTAGTCAAATAATAAACTCCAACTCCACTTAATAAAAGACCAATTATACCACCTAAAACTCCAATCCCTGCTGCTTCAATCATGAATATTAAAATAATTTCTTTTTTCTTAAAGCCCAATGCTTTCATCATTCCTATTTCTTTTGTCCGCTCTAAAGCAGATAAAATCACTGTGTTTACAATTCCAATCGCTGCTATAATTAAAATTATCCCCATCATAAATCCTGTCTCTATATTTTGTGCCTTACTCATAGCAATCACTGATTCTGCTGAATCACGCCAAGAGTGAACAGCTAACTCTTTTTCTTGCATTATTGTTTGTTTTTTTAATTGCTTTATTGTTTCTTCAACTTCTTCCTCATATTTCAATCTAACTATTACTTGACTGATTTTATTATCTACATCTAAAGCATTTTGCGCTATGTTTAAAGGAACATAAACATAATTACTATTAACTTTTGGATTTTGAGTATTAACTAAGGCTACTATCTCTGCATCAATAGTATTAAAAGTTTCTTCAGCAGTTTTAACTAATAAAGTTAAATAATCTCCTACTTTAAGTTCCATCAAATCAGCCAATTTTTTACCTAATATAGCTTGATAGTTACTATCTGTAAAATAACTACCTGCAACTATATACTTTTTTAACTGAAATACTTGCGCAGCTTGATCAATATCTAAACCGTAACCTGTAATAGGTAGCTCATCTATTCCATTATTTAATTTAGCAGCAAATTTCAGTTGTGGCACTACTGCTTTTACAGTCTGCTGATTTTTGATCTTTTCGCTCAATTTAGATTCCCAAACAATTAAATTCTCTAACTCTAAATCTTCTCGTTCAGGCCAATACTTTTGCTTTACTACTTGTAGATGCCCTGTTTCTAAATTAATTAAATTATCAAAAGACATCTGGGTTAAACCTAACATTAAAGAATCAAGAGTCAAATAAACTGCAATGCCAATTGCTAAAATAATAGCAATTGCTATCACTCGTCGTTTATGGCGGGTTAAATTCCTGAGGGCTAATTTGACTAATAACATCTTATACACCCCACTAACTTTCAACTACTTTTTTCCTCTGCAATTTGACCATCCTTTAAGGTGATTATCCTCTGCGCATAATCCCATACTAAAGGGTCATGAGTAGAAAAAATAAAAGTAGTATCTAATTGTTGGTTCATCTCAACCATTACTTCTAATACCTCTTCACTGGTTTTAGAATCTAAGTTAGCTGTTGGTTCATCGGCTAAAATCAATTTAGGTTCTTTAACTAAAGCCCGAGCAATAGAAACTCGCTGCTGTTGCCCTCCGGATAATTCCCCCGGGGTATGATGAGCAAAATCTGCTAATCCAACTGCTTCTAAAATATTTTTAACTCTTTTTTCAACCTCTATCTCCTTAATATCATCAAACAATCTAAGCGCTAATTCTACATTCTCATAAGCACTTAATACAGGAATCAAATTATATTCTTGAAAAATAAAACCTAAATTATATCTTCTTAATAAAGCTAATTCTTCTTTTGATAATTTTTCAATTTCTCGATTATCAAAAAATATTTTCCCTTCTGTAGGAGTATCTAAACAGCCAATCAAATTTAATAGTGTTGTCTTACCTGAACCCGATGGTCCTACAACTGAAGTAAATTCTCCGCGGTGAATCGTTAAATCAATTCCTCGTAAAGCCGGCACTTCAACTTGGCCCTGCTGATAGATTTTTTTAATTCCTTTTAATTCTAAGAGGTTCATTTCATCCCCCCCCTTTTCTATAATCAATGAAAATAATTCAAAGCAATAATCATAATTTTAATTCACCAATGACTCAATAGTCAGTTTATTATAAAAAATACTTCTCAACTTCATTAGTTATTTTTTAATTTCATCAAATATTATTTAACTTAATAAATCTCTTAATTGTTCAAGATTATTAGTATTTATTGTCTTAATCCGCTTAATTAGTTTTTGACTTTGAGCATCTAAAGCAGATACCTCTACATTTTTAATCTTTTGTAATCCTTTAGCTTCATTATTATAAATTTTTTCAATAATATCCTTGTCTTTAGAGCTTAAACCTACTATACTAGAAACTTCCATCATTGCTTTATCAATTAGCTCTAATACCCCAAACTTATTTTTAGGTTCAATATTCAAACTTCTCATCCGTGATTTTAATCTTTCAATAATCAACTTATGATCATCTTGAAAAGCAGCAAGCAACTTTTGAATACTTTCATCATCAATTTTATGCAGTGAACTATTATAAGCTCTAATAGCTAACCTTTCTCCTTCTAGAACCTTATGCAAAACAGAAGCAGCTACATGATTTTTTTCTTTCTCATTTGCCATTCATCTCTCCTGCTTATAAATCCTCTGCATAACTATACATGATTATGTATAGCCTTTGCAATAAGCAGGATTTTCACCACCTTTCTTTTTAATATTTCTATTTCAGATATACTGAAGTATTTCATCACAACCTAGATATAGTATGCCATATATCTAAGAGAGTTATTTATATTAATTTAAATATGTTTAAACAATTGTTCTAACCTTTTACCTAAAGCCAATCATATTTTTTTAATTCTATTAAACTTTCCTCTAACCTTTTTTTAATATGATTTTTGTTACCTACACCAGTTAAATCGTCGATGAAAAGTTTAGTTTCTAAATCTTTATATCGCTGTAATAAGGATATATAATCGGAATTATTACTAAACACCTCTACTGTTCCAATTACTGCTCCTAATTATCAATACTAATTACATCTAATCTTTCACATTCAGCTTGACAATCTAATAATTCAGCTACACTAGGTTGAGTTCGTCCATTGTCTCCAGATATTAGTTCTTTAATATAAGCTCCTGCTTCTGTCTTAATAATTAATTCAATTTTATGAGAAGTAATCACTTCTGCTAATACTTGATAAATTTCTCGCTTACGAAGTCTATCACCTCTATTTTTAAGAACACGACTAGGGGTCTCTTGTTCTACTAAGCCCTTCAATTTTTCTAATTCAAGCACATCATTAGCGCTTAGGTCATCATCTATATGAACTATAGCTTTATATGTTTTATCTGCTTTTCTATTTTTAATCACTTCTTTTTTATCAGGTGTCACGAATTTTAAATTAAAGATTTCAACCTGATCTTGACTTTGATTGACAACAGTAGTTAATTTTTCAAGGTCAACAGTTCTTCGTTTAGGTTCCATTAATTCTAAAATAAACTCTCGTTTAGCAAAACATCTTACATTCAAATCTTCTCTACCTGCCCCATGAAACTTCGTTTCTACAGCATCAAATTCATTTAAAAAAGGAGTCTGTAATACCTGCTGCACTGAATTTTCTGAATAATTCCAAATAGTTTGAGAAATATCCCGCACATATTTATTATATTGGCCATAGACCAATACCGAACTAAGATACAATTCTACCTCATCACTAGGAATATCAACTACTGCTTGAATATCAGGACGTTCTAAATCAGAATCAACATTTAATCTCCGCATTATTCTCTTAGCTAATAAACGGTTGAACTCTGTTTTCAACGGTTCCGCATACTGCTTCCCATAATCTTCCCATAATTCTTTTTCTTTCTTTTTTACGGACTCAGGGGGTCTAGTTCCTACTAAAATAGTATTAAATTGATATTCCTCTAATCTATCTATCATTAATTTAGTATATTTATTTAATTCATTAAACAACCCTTGACATAAATAACACTCTCCACCAACAGACAAATTCCCTGCTAAATTATCACGTTTAAAGCTCTCTTGGCTTAAATCATTAATATTTCTAAGTAAATAACCACGTTCATAATTTTCTAAACCACTTCCTAATTGAGCAAATTGTCTACCTAAACAATGATTACACAAATCTTCAGCTAATAATTCTTGACGTTGATACTCTAAATCCATATTCTATTCCCACCTTTATAAAACAAACTTTCTTTATCATATGAAGTGAGACTAATTTATATTCTTTAAACACCAGTTAGAATTAATTAAGACAAAATTGATCTTTCCCCTTTTCTTTAGCTTTATATAAGGCTTTATCAGCTTCTTCAATTAATTCTTTTTTAGTCTTATCTTTTTCATAAATACTACCACCAATACTAATAGTGATTTGAAAAATCTGCCCCCCATAATCTATTTTCATCTCTCGAATTTGAGAAGTAACCCGCTGCCCTAACTTCTTTACCTCTTTTCTAGTGACATCAGATAAGATAATAACAAATTCTTCTCCTCCATATCTAGCTAATAAATCTCCTGTTCTAGTTAAACTTTTTAATTTGACAGCTAACTCTCTTAAAATCTGATCTCCAGCCTGATGACCATATTGGTCATTAAAATACTTGAAATTATCGATATCTAATAATAATAGACCAAAATTAGAATTCTTTTCTTCTAATGATTTGATTTTATTTGCTAACTGTTTTTGAAAATAACTATGATTATATAATTTTGTTAAACCATCTTGAACTGCTAGCTCTTCCATTTCTTCATACATTCTAGCATTTTCAATTCCAATAGCTACTTGATTAGATAAAATATTGATGAACTTTTTATCTTCAGTTTGAAAGATAGAATTAGATTGAGTATGCCCTGAAAATATAACCCCAATACATTCGTCTCTAATATTAATAGGTACAGTTAAAGCTGATTTCAAACATATCTCTTCACAATCAATAAACTTAGCAGAAATATTATTCATGATTATTGTTTGATTATCTTTTATTGTTTCAAAACCACTATTTTGAGCACACTCAAACAATTTACTTTCACTTTCTAAACCTGACTGTGCTGCTAATTCTAATTCACCATCTTCCAATAAAAACAATCCAACTACAGCAACTCCCATTGTCCCTTTAATTACATCTATTGCTAACTCAAACACTTCTTCTAAATTTAGAGTAGAATTGATTTGACTACTAGTTTGCTGCAAAATACTAAGTTCTGCTAAATTACGCTCCATATGTTCAAAAGTATTGGCTTTTTCAATAGCTAACGGAGCTTGATTAATTAATGGTTCAATTAATAATTTATCTTTAGCATTGAAAAAGTTTGCCTGAGGATGCAGAAAAAAGATTACTGCTGTAGTATTATTAGTACTAATTGGAGCTAATAATGCAGATTTATATTGTAGCTGTGATAGTAAAAATCCTTGTTGCTGATTATAAACAATTATTTTTTGCTCTGTTTTATTTAACTCATTAATCTGAAACTGAGTTAAAATTTTATTTAATTTTTTCTCTTCTGCATGAGAAAAACCAGTTAAAACAGTAGTTTCAAAGTTATCTTCAGAGTCTAAAATAAAAGCTCCGTGCTCAACCTTTAATTGTTCACACCCAATTTCTATTATAGCTTGACCTGTTTCAGATAAATTCAAATTTTTATTAACTTCTTCATTTAATTTCTTTAATTCTTTATTTCTTGCTTCTAATTCATCAGTCATACTTTGAGCCAAATTTGCTAAAGCTTTAATAGTTCGATAATGCCATTTATCATCTAAATCAAGTTCTTGCTCCCTTAATTTATCATTAGTCTCTGAAGTACCCTCTGATAGTGCAAGAACAGTAGTTGTTTTATTGAAAAAATAATTTTTCCTCTCTTTGTGATAAAATTCACCAAAAGTAAAAAAACCAGCTGTTGGGGCTTCAGCTTGCAAAGGAGTAAACTCTAGTTCAATATCTTCTCCTAATAAACTAGCTCTCGAAACACAAGAATAGATATAAACTCCATCTAAAGATTGCTTTGTTAACTTATTTAAATCATTAGTTCCATTTTGCAAAATCATTTTAGGGTTTCCATAGCCAAATTTGACCTCTTCTCCTTCATGAATCTCACCCGTAAAAGCTAAAGAATTATTTTCTTTACTTATCGCTCCTCTGACAATTAATACCCCATCTCTATTTAATACAATTGGAAATTCCATTTCAGCGCTTTGAGGTAAATTAGCAGCAATTTCCTCTCCTAAATAACGTTTATAAACCTCATCAATATTTTCATTATCTAACTCATAAAGTCGATTTCCATCAGCTTTAGTAACCGTCATTGTTTTCCCAATCTGCTGCCAACCAAAACCATAGCCAGTATTTACTGTTAAATCTTTATTATTTAAACTAACTCCTACAATCCCCCGATTAGAAATTTCATCAGCTGTAAAAATAAATGTTTGCTGTTCATCATTATTACGTCCAGCTTTTCCTCCTGCTACTATTACTTCTCGATCGATTTTTTCAATACCACTCAAAACTTTTTCTCCATTAGCATGTATCCCATCAGCAAATAAAATCAAAGCTTTACTCTTAGTTTTAATAATTCTCTCTCCCAAATTTTGAGCTTGTTGATAATAATCACCGACTGGAAATTTTACTAAAGCCACCTCTAAATCAGTTGTTTTAAACTGAGAAAAAGAAATGACAGTTGAACCTTTAACTTTTTTTGCATTTACAATTCCTTCAGATGATGTAGCACCAATTATCTTAGCAGCAGGCAACTTAATCTTTAGTTGCCATAATAATTGCTTAATGTATTTATAATTACAATGGTCAGTAAAAATTTGAATTAATAACTTATCGCTATTATAAATTTTGGATTGTTCAATAAAATAATATAATTGTTTTTGGTTTTGGTAAAGGATATTAAATACTTCCATAACTTGGTCTCATCTCCTTAAAAAAATAAGAACTGACTAAAGCCAGTTCTTATCAGATACATTTCATTGTTCTAGAGCACAAAACTCTTTAGCACAAGTTTGATCTTTGCCATGGTCTTTAGCCTGATATAAAGCATCATCCGAATCATTAATTAATTTCTTTTGTGATTTACCTTCATGATAAGATGAAGCTCCAATACTCACAGTAATCTTAATCTCTAATCCTTCATATTTAATAACCATATTTCTAATAGCTTTATTAAGTCGTTTTCCCATTTCTACTGCCCCATTGAGATCGGTTTCAGGTAAAATTACTGCAAATTCTTCTCCTCCATAACGAGCTACTATATCAGATTCTCTAGCTTCTTTTTTCAATAACCGAGCTAACTCTTTTAATACTTCATCACCAACTTGGTGCCCATAAGTATCATTAAAATCTTTAAAATTATCTATATCCATCATCAATAAAGACAAATCACGTTCATAACGTTTTGCCTTCTCAATTTCTTTAGCCAATATTTCTTGGAAATGGCTGTGATTATATAACTTAGTCAGACCATCTTTAGTAGCTAATTCCTCCATTTGATTATACATCCTTGCATTTTCAATAGCAATCGCAATTTGGTTAGCTAGAGTAGTTACAAATCTGGTATCAGCTTCTGTAAAATTACGTTTGAATCCAACTTGCCCAGCCGCAACAGCACCAATTACTTCACCGCGAATAATCAATGGAATTATCATCCCTGACTTCATATTAAATGTATCCAATTCATTATGTTCATCAGGAATCTCATCTTCAATAGCCGCCTCTTTATTTTCTATTACTCGCCAACATAATTCTTGAGTCTTAGCAATTAATTTTTCTTCCGCTTCACCTCCAGGTACACCAGTAGAAGCTACTAAATTCAAATTTTCTTTACTTTCATCTAGTAAAAACAACCCCGACATAGAAACTCCCATTGTCCCCATGATCACATCTACAGTTAAGTTAAAAACTTCTTCCAAATTTAAAGTTGAATTAATAGTACTACTAGTTCGCTGCAAAATAGAAAGCCCTGCTACATTACGTTCCATTTTTTGAAATATTTTTGCTTTTTTTATCACAAGTGGGGCTTGAGTAGTAATTGTCTCTACAGGTAAAAAGTCTTCTTGAGAAAAATAATTTACATCACTATGTAAAAAGAGTAATAGACCTTCTAATTCATCATCAACAAAAATAGGGGCTGCTAATAAAGATTTAAAACCTTCTGCAATAAATAAATCTTGGCTATACTTATTTTTGGTTTTAGCTTGTTGCAAATTATCAACTATTAAGATTTCAGATTTAGCTTTTTTTAAAATACTATTAGATAAACTATAATGCAGTTTGAAATATTCATTGTTCAAACCACAAATAGCCTTAACTTCAAGTTGACCATTATCAGTCAAAAATAATGCTCCATAATCGATCCCCAATTCTTGACATCCGATATCTACTAAAGTTTGATAAGTGTCGTCTAAACTAAATTGAGAAATCGTTTTTTCATTTATTTCACTTAATACCTGTAAATTATCGTATTCTTCCCCCATATTTTCATTCCCTTTTCTGTTTAGATTTTAGTCACCCTAAATAACTTTATTTTCTTTTATTCTTATGTAAATTATTCTATACAATTCTAATTATACCTTCATAATTTGAATTTTTTTATGGAATCTAATTATAGAAAATATTTTTGCGCATACATAATTCCTAATATCGTCAAAGAATGAGTAATTTCGCCACTAGAAATCAAATCATCTATCTCTGCCCAAGGTACTAAAACCACTTCTATATCTTCTGAATTATCTAATTCTTGTTCTCGAAACTTCTCTACTTCTGTCGCTAAATAAAAGTGACAATAATTATTCTGGATAGCTGGATTAACTGCAACATTTCCTAATGAAATTAGTTCTTTTCCTTTATATCCAGTTTCCTCTAATAATTCTCTTTCAGCAGCTAACTTAGGCGCTCCTTCTCCATCATCTAAAGTTCCCCCTGGTAATTCTAAGGTCACTTCTTCAGTACCAAAACGATACTGCTTAACTAATACAAGTTGATTATCAGAAGTAATAGGCACAATATTAACCCAATCTAAAAACTCCATTTTAAAGAAGTTATGTTCAACATCTTTTTCAGAATGATAACATTCCTGTTCACTAAAACGAACAATCCCTTCATCATATAAAATCTTTTCTTTAATAATATCCCATTGATTTTTCATTAAGATCCCCTCCCCTAACACTTTAAATATAAGCGAAAATCCTCTTAAATACTAATTAACTAATAAACCAAAGAAATTTTATAATCTTTTATAGATCAAATCATAATAATTTACTTAACATCATATTCATCATCTTTAAATTCATAATCTACATCATTATTCTCTTCATCTCCAGTCTTTTCCTTTTTTTCAGAAGTATACTTCTGTTCTTTTATTTTATTTAAGATATAACTCCAAATCACTACTGCCACTAATGTATCATCTAACCAACCAATCACTGGAAAAAAATCAAAATCAAAAGGAAAAACTATATATAACAAAGGAAATATAGCCAGTCCTTTATTAAATAGAGATACTTGAGGGTCCTTAAGATATTGATAGGCTAATTTAATATTCTTCATTATACTCCGTAATTTTTGTAATTTATTCATTATCAATCTCCCCTCATCGGCTAATTTTTTACCTTTTCACCTTTTAAATCAACTTACAGTTGGAAATATGCTTACTAAAATGTTAACATATAAATAAAATGAATAAAAGGAGTGTTAACAAATGGCATTAGATGGTACTACTTTAGCTGCAATCAAAACTGAATTTGAAGATAAATTAGTTGGTGGCCGAATAGATAAAATTTATCAACCCCAAGATAACTTATTAACTATAAAAATTCGACAGCCAGGTAAAGATTTAAAGTTATTAGTCTCAGCTAACTCGCAAAATCCTAGAATTCATCTAACAGATCAAGACTTTAGTAATCCGTTGAAACCACCTACATTTTGTATGCTATTGCGAAAACATTTAGAAAGCGGCCGAATTAGAGAAATTAGACAACCTAAGTTTGAACGTATTTTAGAAATTGTAATCCAGTATAAAAATAGCACTGGGGAATTAGAAAATAAAATTTTAACTATAGAATTAATGGGCCGCCATAGTAATATTATCTTAACTAAAGAAAACAAACAAGTTTTAGATAGTATTAAACGAGTTACAGGTAAAATGAGCCGTCATCGAGAGATATTACCAGGAAAGCAATATAAACGTCCTCCTGAACAAGGTAAGAAAAACCCTCTAACTACTGAAAAAGATGAATTTATTACAGAATTAAAAGAATCTATGAATCAGCCATTATATCGAGCGATTATGAATAACTATCGTGGTATCAGTCCCCTAATTGCAAAAGAGATAGCAGTTAGAGCTAATTATGATGGGACAAAAGAATTAACATCTATCAAACAGATTAAAAATTTGTGGTCCCCTTTTGCAGAATTAGTTACAGCAATAAAAAATAATGACTTTAATCCCACACTAATTTATAATGATAACCACAAAGATTTGACAGCGTATGCAGCTTTTGATTTACAACAATTTAATTCTCCTAAAGAAAAATTCAAAACAATAAATCAGCTACTCAATTATTATTATACGACAAGAATAAAACAAAAGAAAATTAATAAATTAACAGAACAAATTGAAAGTGTAATTGCTAATAATAAGGAAAATGCTTATAAAAAGTATAATAAAGTTAAAGGACAATTAAAAGGAGCTCGCAACGCAGAAAAGTATAAACTAAAAGGTGAATTAATTACAGCTAATATTTATCAATTAGAAAAGGGACAGAAAAAAGTTACTCTCAATAACTATTATGAAGATAATGAAGAAGTAACTATAGAACTCGATGAAGATTTAAGCCCTTCTGAAAATGCTCAACGCTATTTCGAAAAATATGAAAAAGCAAAAACGAGTGTCAAATATTTAAAAAATGAAGTCACCAAGGCTAAAAATGAAATAAAGTATCTAAATCAATTAGAAAATAATTTAAATAATGCTGAATCAATAGCAGAATTAGAAGAACTTAAAAAAGAGTTAGTTGAACAAAATTATATTAAAGAACAAAAATCTAATCAAAACAATAACCAAGATAAAAAATTACCACCACTTAAATTTAAATCTAGTGATGATTATGATATTTTAGTAGGGCGCAATAATCGTCAAAATGATAAATTAACTAAAAAAATTGCTAATAACCAAGATCTCTGGTTTCATGTCAAGGACTTAGCAGGCTCTCATACAGTAGTCAGAAATCATACTGGAAAAGAAATTCCTGAAGATACGATCTTAGAAGCAGCCCAAATTGCAGCTTATTATAGTAAAGGTCGACAATCAAGCAAAGTTCCTGTTGACTATACTTTAGTCAAACATGTTAACAAACCTAAAGGAGCTAAACCAGGTATGGTTTATTATGAACAACAAACTACTTTATATGTAGACCCTGATGAAGAGCTAGTCCAAAGTTTAAAAATTAAAGATAGCTAACCTGAAATAAGTTCAGCAGCAACTTTTATACCTTAATTATAAATAGGTGGCTAATTAGCCACCTATTTACTCTCTTTAATTATGTAATTTAAAAGTCCATTTTCATTTCTAAGCGCTGTTCTTCTTTCTTTATTTCCCATAATTGATCTAATCTTATCTCCGAGGAAATCTCAACCGGTAAGTTTATTTTTAAATTATTAATCCCCTTTTCAAAGGCTAAATTAGAGGCATAAATCAATAAATCCTTAATTAAATCTGCTTCTTTTTCTTCCTCTTTTGGCAAATAAATATAAATTCCATTCCCATCTACTAATACTATCGCTGTCACATTATTTCTTTTAACCCGATGAACATAAGGTCCTTGATAATCTAAAAAATTATTTTTTGCTGTTTTAAACGCCTTTTGCCAAATATAATCTTCCGCCCAAGGACAACCAACTACTATTTCAAATCCTTTTGGCTGCTGTTTGAAATCTAATTCTTCTATTTTTTCTATTTCTACTGTTTTCTTTTCTAAAACATCGATTGTCAATTCTGGATTTTCTTTAATTTCCTTTAGTCCTACTTTTTTATATAATCCTTTAGACTTATCAGGATTAGGCCAAGTGACATAACTTTCATAGCCTAGGTTTTTCATCATAATAGCAGAAAATCTAACTAACTCAATCCCAAATTTTCTACGTCGATATTCATCATGAATTTCTAGCCGAATTAAATAAACTGGGTCTGCCTTATCAGGTGGTAAAATTAGTTCAATGTGCCCAATTACTTCATCATCTAAAATTGCCACAAATACTTTACCATTAGCTTTTTCAACTAAATCATATCTGAATTTACTCGTTTCCTTTTCTTTCCACCATGATTTAGGAGTTGAGTCTTGATACATATCATAAATTTTAATAGCATCCGCTGACGTAGCCTCGCGTAATAAAACCCGTCCTTCATTCGAATAAACAAATTGCTCCATACCATCACCTCTTACTAATTAAATTAACAAATAGATCACGTCTATTTAAATATAAATACTTCGAGCTTTTTTAAGCCGCTTAATTTCTTAATTCTATACAAACTCAATTTATCCTTCATTTATTATAAAATTTACTTTTACCACAGTATTATATTATATACATTTTTACGTTATAATATACATAAAAACCCCGAACCAAACTGGCCCGGGGTTTAATAATAAGTAAATTATTTAAATCTAAGCTTCAGCTTGCTCTTCTTCTTCTTCATCTTGTAGAGCAGAACTGATAACTTGATTAACAGTCTCCATTACTTTATTGAACTCTTGCTGAGCTTCCATAAAGCTTTTAACTTTTTCATTTTCTTGCATTTTACTTTGCAGACTTTGCATCTCCTGTTGTAGATCTTCTCCTGGCTGTTGTCCATTCATTTGAGCCATTTGAGCTCTTTGTTGTTGAGCTTGATACTGTTGAAGAAGCTCTTGAGCATCTTCATCTGCTTGCATAGCCTCTTCCTTTGCTTTTAATTCTTCATATTCACTAGAATTAACAATTTCTTCAGCTAACTCTTCTGCTTTTTCCATAATTGACATAAATTAAAATCCCCTTTCATGTTTTCCTATTCAGATTTTTCGACTAATTCACCGAACAAAGTCCAACTCTGTGCTTCATTAATCATAACATTAACTATCTCTCCTGTCAAATTTTCTTCTCCTTCAAAAATAACTATCTTGTGAGTCCGGCTTCGACCGGCTAATTTACTTGGATCTTTTTTACTAGGACCGTCTACTAAAACTTCGACAGTTTCACCAATTAACTCTTTATTTTTTTCAGCACCAATTTCACTTTGTAAATCCATTAAATACTGCAAACGCTCTTTTTTAATTTCTTCCGGCACTTGATTTTCTTTTTCTGCTGCTGGAGTACCACTACGCTGCGAATAATTAAACATATAAGCCATATCAAATTTTATCTCTTTATATAACTCAATAGTCTTTTGGAAATCTTCTTCAGTCTCACCAGGAAAACCTACAATCGTATCAGTACTAATTGCTGCATTAGGATTTTTATCTCTGATTTTATTCACTAATTCTATATATTCTTCTCTAGTATAACCACGATTCATTTCTTTTAAGATTTTATTACTTCCAGCTTGAACTGGTAAATGAAACTGTTCACAGACTTTATCTAAATTACTAATAGTATTTATTAATTTATCATTAAAATCCCTTGGATGGGGAGTCATATAGCGAATACGATCTAAATCTTTAATTTCATTAATTTGCACTAATAGATCAGCAAAATCAATCTCCATATCTAAATCTTGACCATATGAATTAACATTTTGACCTAACAACATCACTTCTTTAACTCCATCAGCTGCTAAATCTTTAATATCTTGGACTATACTTGCAGCTGGTCTACTTCTTTCTTGGCCTCTTACATAAGGAACAATACAGTAAGTACAATAATTATCACAACCATAAATAATCGTCACTTTAGCTTTATGATCTTCACTTCTTTGCACCGGCATGTCTGAAATCAATTCTTTAGATTCATCCCAAACTTCTACTAAAGGACTATTTTCTTGTTTAGCCTCTTCTAATAATTCAGAAAAATAATGCAAATTATGAGTACCAAAAACTAAATCTACATGAGCATATTTCTCTTTGATTTCCTCTACTACATGATCTTCCTGCATCATACAGCCACAAATTCCGACTAATAATTCTGGATTTTCTCTTTTTAACTGTTTTAACTGACCTAATTTGCCAAACACTTTTAATTCAGCATTTTCTCGCACACAACATGTATTTAAAATAATAATATCTGCTTCTTCTATTTCATCTACCGCTTCATACCCCTTGTTTTCTAAGACACCAGCTATTTTTTCAGAATCATTTTCATTCATCTGACAGCCATATGTGCGAATAAAATAATTTTCTCTCATTACAAATCGCTCCTTTTTTAAAAACACAAGTATATCTACTTTAATCCAAATAGCATTATAACATAGAAAGTACAAATTGCAAAACAATAAAAACCCAGTCCTTGTATAAAAACAAGGGCTGGGTTAATTAATTTTTATTTCTTTATTCAACTTTAATCTCTAATTTGATAACTCCAATTATAACCACTATTATTATCCCAATTATTTGCACAATCCTTAAAACAAAAATTGAATTTATCTGCTTCTTCTACTTCTGTTTCAGCTGTCCACCTTCCATCTTCATATCTCATTTCTATGTCTCGTACATTATCCCAAGAGTCACCGCGGCTTATTCCTTGATGTAAATAAACTTTATGAGCACCGCTTTTAGCAAGTAACCCATTATAATTTACTCTAACTCTATCACCTGGATTAATATTTTCTGGATCCACTCTTACTTCTTGTGAATGCATATTTTTCCCCCTTTTAAGTATTAAAATTTCAGCTATGTCCTTTCACAGCTGACTTTTCATCTTATTACACAGTATATAGTGTACAAAGACTTCATCTTTTATTAGTAGGAATTTATACCAAAATTACTAAACATCTCTGTTAAAAACAAAGAACCCTGCCAAAATAATTTGACAGGGCCAATTGATACCATCTATCACACTGATAATTCTATTATTTAGCTCTATCTAACTTCAAAAGTAAACTCTTCACCATTATAATCAACAACTACTTGATCCCCTTCAGTAATGGATCCATCTAGCATTTCCATAGCTAATTCATCCTTAATATATTTCTGAATTACTCGCTGTAATGGACGGGCACCATAAGTTGGATCATAACCTAATTTACGAATTTCTTTTCTAGCAGCATCCGTCAATTCAATTTCTAAATCTTGCTGGGCTAATTTATCTTCAAGATATCCCAACTGAATTTCTATAATCTTATCTAAGTCTTCTTCAGATAAAGAGTGGAAAATAATTTGTTCATCAATTCGGTTAATAAACTCTGGCCTAAAATGAGATTTCACTTCTTCTTGTACCTTATCTCTGATTTTGGTTTCATCATCTAAATCTTGAATATACTGCGAACCAATATTAGAAGTCATAATAATCACTGTATTTCTGAAATCAACTTCTTTACCTTGACTATCTGTTAAGATACCATCATCTAAAATCTGTAACAGAATATTAAATACATCAGGATGAGCTTTTTCAATCTCATCTAATAGAATTACAGAATAAGGCTTGCGGCGTATTTTCTCAGTTAATTGTCCTCCTTCTTCAAAACCAACATAGCCCGGTGGAGATCCAATTAATTTAGCTACAGCATGTCGTTCCATATACTCAGACATATCTAGACGAACTAAAGAACTTTCATCATCAAATAATGTAGCTGCTAAAGTTTTAGCTAATTCAGTCTTACCAACTCCAGTAGGACCCATGAATAAGAAAGAACCAAGTGGTCTCTCTTCATCTTGCAAACCAGTTCTAGAACGACGAATAGCATTACTCACAGCTTTAATAGCATCATTTTGCCCTACAACACGCTTAGAAATTTCTTCTTCTAAGTTAACTAGCTTTTCTTTCTCACCTTCCATCACTTTAGTTACTGGTATATCAGTCCACGAAGAAATTATTTTAGCAATATCTTCTTCAGTGACTTCTTCTCTTAATAAATCACTATCAGTTTTTAATTCTTCTGCTTTTTGATTGGCTTCTTCTAATTCTTGTTTTAATTCATGAAGTTTACCGTGTCTTAAACGAGCTGCTTTTTCATAATCGGCTTCCCTTTCTGCAGCATCAGCAGCAAGCTTAGTTTCTTCAATTTCTTCTTTTAAATCCTGGATTTCTTGGATTACTCCTTTTTCTGCCTCCCACTCAGCCTTTAATGGGTCTAATTCTTCGCGAATATCAGCAATTCTTTCATTAATATCTTCTAATCTTTCTGCTACATTCTCTCCTTCTTCACTCTTTAAGGCTTCTTTTTCAATTTCTAAACGACGCAACTCGCGATTTAATTCATCAATTTCAATCGGCATTGAATCAATTTCAATCTTAAGTTTCGAGCCTGCTTCATCTACAAGATCAATTGCCTTATCAGGTAAGAATCTATCCGTTAAATATCTATCTGATAACTCTGCTGCAGCAACTAAAGCATTATCTTGAATCTTAACTCCGTGATGAATCTCATATTTTTCTTTTAAACCCCTTAAAATTGAAACTGTATCATTGATACTTGGTTCTTCTACCAATACAGGTTGGAATCTACGTTCTAATGCAGCATCTTTTTCAATATGCTGTTTATACTCTTCTAAAGTTGTAGCTCCCACACAATGCAATTCTCCTCGAGCTAGAGCAGGTTTTAATAAATTAGCAGCATCCATAGCACCCTGAGTAGCACCAGCACCAACTAAAGTATGCATTTCGTCAATAAACATAATAATTTGCCCCTGAGCTTCTTTAACTTCTCTTAAAACAGACTTTAATCTATCCTCAAACTCTCCTCGATACTTAGTTCCTGCTACTAAAGAACCCATATCTAAAGAAATGACTCGTTTATCACGCAAGGCATCAGGCACATCACCATTGATAATTCTTTGGGCCAAGCCTTCTACAATAGCAGTTTTACCTACACCAGGCTCCCCAATCAAAACTGGGTTATTCTTTTTACGCCTAGATAACACCTGCATTACCCGTCTGATCTTTTCATCACGACCAATAACCGGATCTAACTCTCCTTCTTCAGCTTGCTGAGTTAAATCTATAGTATAATTTTCTAACGATTGGTATTGACTTTCAGCATTTTGGCTTGTCACGCGTTGGTCACCTCTAATTTCTTCAATAGCATCTTCTAATTTATTAGCACTAATATTCTTTTCTTCTAACAAATCTGCTACTTTATTATTTCCTTCAGCTAAAATTCCTAATAACAAATGTTCAGTAGAAATATACTCATCATCCATTTTCTGAGCTTGTTGACGTGCTTTTCTTAGCACTTTGCGCAGCGTATTCGAAATATAAAGTTCTCCTCCATCAGAATAAACTTTGGGATACTTATTAATTATTTTTTGTAAATTCTGCTTCAAATTATCTAAATTGAGACCGACTTTGCGCAGTAAAGGAGCAGTTATCCCTTCTTCAGATAGCAAAGCCAATAACAAATGAGCGGTATGCACTTCTTGATTATTATAGTCTTCTGCCAAATACTGAGCCTCTGCTATACCTTCTTGGGCTTTACGCGTAAAATTGTCCATTTTCATTTTTTATCCCTCCAATTTAATTTTTTCTAGGCTATGACTTGGGAATCAAAACTACTAAAAATAAAACTCTGAATTAGATAATAAATTATAAATACAGTACTTTATTACAATATTATAAAATAAAATTATATTTTTGTCAATACCTGCAAAAAAATATAATCAATCAGTTACAAACATTTTATTTTTTGAACTATTTCCTCACAAACTTTATGCGTTAATAAATGATCATTTATCATATTTGCATTATAATCATTAGTCTTTAATAATTCTAAAAAATGATCGATTATATTCACAAAACCTCGATTATACAACATTTGATTCCAAGGTTCTGATCTAATCACCTCTTTACTCCCATCTTCATACTTACTCATTTCAGTCAGTTCCTCAACTACTAGTTTCTTTTTAAAGCCCATTACTTCTACTCTTTCTTCTGTAATCCCATTATCCCTGTTCATAATCCCCACCGCAGTATAATTAGCACCTCGATAAGTAATCATCACTCGTTTCAAAATTTCCTCTTCCATTACTGCATCTATATCTAGATCTTCTATTTCTCCCCCAGCTAAATATCTTAATGTATCAACTACATGAATGAAATCATCAAAAATTACTTCTCTCACTTGACCTGGATTGTAAGTTCTATTTTTATCCATTTTTAATATTCTATTTCCTTCTACAGCATTTAACTTTTGATACATAGGTACATAACGCCGATTAAAACCTACCATAAAGTTTAGTTCTTTTTTAGCTGCTAAATCACCTAAAGCAGCAGCTTCTTCATAATTATAAGCAATCGGTTTATCTACATAAACATGAATATCATTTTCTAATAATTTACGCACAATTTTAACATGAGCCTCAGTAGCTGCATGAACAAAAGCCGCTTCAATATCTGTAGTTACTAATTCATCTACTGTATTCATTGTCTGCTTTACATTATATTTAGCAGCTAAACGTTTTCTTGTTTTATCTGTGCGAGTAGCAAAGACCAACTCTAAATTTTCTCGTGTTCCCACAATTGGCAAATATGCCTTTTGTGCTATATTCCCTAATCCAATTACTCCAACTTTCATTATTTCACCCCATTTTTTTATAATTATTTCATCTAATAAACTTTGCTGCTGCTTGATCTGCTAAAATAGTTACATTTGTATGCAATTGTAATAAAGATGCTGGATGTCTTGTTGTGATTTCACCATTAATACTTTTCTTAATCGCTTCTGCTTTCTTCTCTCCACTAGCTAAAAGCAAAATTTTATTAGCTTTCATAATTGAACTCATGCCCATTGAGATAGCTTGCCGCGGCACCTCATCTTTTGAGGAAAAGAATCTACTATTAGCTTCAATAGTATCTTCAGCTAACTCTACTACATGAGTATCAACATGCAATTTGTGGTCAGGTTCATTAAAACCTATATGACCATTAGTTCCTATACCTAATATTTGCAGGTCAATACCTCCGGCTCGAGAAATTTCCTTATCATATTTGCTGCAAATTTTCTTACAATTTTCTTTCTTTCCTTGCGGAATATGAATGTTTTTTTCTTTAATATTAACCTGATTAAAAAAATTATTATACATATAATAATGATAACTCTGTTCATGATGCGGATCCAAGTCTAAATATTCATCAAGATTAAAAGTAATTATGTCTCCAAAATCGACTAAATCATCTTCATACATAGATATCAACTCTTCATACATTCCCAAGGGGGTTTCGCCAGTAGCTAATCCTAGGACTGAATTAGGGTTGGAGGTGATTTGGCTAGAGACCATTGTAGCTGCTTTTAAACTTAATTTCTTATAATTGTCTAATACTTCAATCTCCATTTTAAACCTCCTTTATTATTTATTAATTGAAATAGCCATCTGTTTATGAGTATGTCGTCTACCTCTAATTGCAGTTGAATAAGCTAAAATATTTTCAGGAACTGCTAATCCTTGGTACCCAGCATCACCTATATGATGTAAATCCGCTCTTGCTTCAATCATTTGCAAAGGCAAATCAGAAGTTAAGTCATCTCCATGGACTCCAGCCGAATGCATTTTTCCAGCCATAATAATAGTGTCTTTTGCTATAGAGGAAATAGTTTTAATTTTTTCAATAATTTTTTGATTAGTAACTCCTGTTTCTGGACTAGTCATAGAAAAACCTATTTCTTTTTTCTGTTGTTTTGGTGTTTTTATCCATCAGGCCACCTCCGTTACTCATAAATTATTATTTATTCTAAAAGTACTTCATATTTGTACTCATCACTTCTGTAAATTGATTTAGTATACTCAATTATATCATCATTAGATAGGTAAGTAGTTCGTCTAAATAATAAAGCTAATGACTCTTTAGGTAAACTAAGCAAATCACTTTCTTCATTTGTTAATACAGTTGGTTCTATAGTTTGACGCGCATGGTCTAATTGATAATTATATCTTTCTTCAAAAATATTATAGAGAGAACTCCCAGCTAAAACATCCTCAGTCAAATCAGGGCATAATTCGCAAGGAACCCAAACGTTTTCTATAGCTAACGGAACATCATCAACAATTCTTAATCTCTTAATAGCAATTGCCTTCTCTGATTGTAGATGTTCTCTTATTTCTTTAGTTACCTCTTTAATAGTAAATGATAAGATTTTACTTTCTGTTTCAAAATCTTTATTCTGCATTTCTTCAGTGAAACCATGTAGTTCAGATAATTGCTGTTTAAATTTAGCTTCAGCTTCTTCAACAAAAGTACCCCTACCTTGCTCTCTATACAGCAATCCCTCATTAACTAATTCATTAACCGCCCTCCGAGCTGTCATCCGACTAATATCATGAATCTCACACAATTCTCTTTCGGTAGGTATTTTTTCCCCTGCTCTTAAAACATTATTATTTATCATTTCTTTTAGTATTTCTTTCAATTGATAATATATTGGGACTGGCTTATCTTTTGATATTTTTTTCAATTTTTCCCCCTCCAATCTGAATTAAACTTATTAACATGTCGATATATTGTATATACCAATTTTATTATACTAAAAATTGCGGTCTACTGTCAACCGAAATAGCAGAAATTAATTAGAGGAGAGGATATCCTCTCCTCTATAATATAATCATATTGATTTAAAATTCTGCATTACCTGGAGTACGAGGGAAAGAAATTATATCTCTAATATTACTAACCCCCGACATGTACATTAAAATTCGCTCAAATCCTAATCCAAATCCAGAATGAGGTACTGTTCCATATTTCCTTAAGTCAAGGAACCATTGATACTGTTCTTGTTCCAATCCAAATTCATCAATTAAATCTACTAAAACATCATAACGTTCTTCTCTTTGACTACCGCCGACTATTTCTCCTACACCAGGCACTAAGCAATCAACAGCTCGCACAGTTTTTCCATCTTCATTCAATCGCATATAGAATGCTTTAATATCTAATGGATAATCAGTCACCATTACCGGTTTAGCAAAATGATCTTCAGCTAAATATCTCTCATGTTCAGTTTGTAAGTCAATACCCCACTCAACTTCAAATTCAAAATCTTTATCTGCTGCTTCTAAAATATCAATTGCCTCAGTATAAGTAATACGAGCAAATTCAACTTCTACTAATTCTTCTAACTTAGCAATCTTATCTTCTTCAGCTACATGCTGATTAAAGAATTCTAATTCTTCTTTACATTCTTCTAAAGCATATTGGAATAGATACTGCAAGAATTCTTCTATGATCTGCATATTATCTTCTAAATTACAAAATGCCATTTCGGGTTCAATCATCCAGAATTCAGCAGCATGACGTCTGGTATTTGAATTTTCAGCTCTAAAAGTTGGCCCAAATGTATAAACATCACCTAATCCACAAGCTAAAACTTCTGCTTCTAACTGTCCACTAACTGTTAAACCAGTCTCTTCAGCAAAAAAGTCTTGTTCAAAATCTGCTTGCCCTGCTTCAGTAACTGGCACATCAGCTAAGTCAAAGTTAGTAACAGTAAATAATTCTCCTGCTCCTTCTGTATCATTAGCAGTAATAATCGGCGTATGTACATAACTGAAATCTCGTTCTTGAAAAAATTGATGCACAGCATAAGACATCTTACTTCTAAAACGATTAATTACACCAAAAGTAGTTGTCCGCGGTCGCAAATGAGCAATTTCTCTTAAGAACTCATTAGAATGTTCTTTCTTTTGTAATGGATAATCAGCAGGACAATCTCCAATAATACTTAATTCCTCAGCTTTCATTTCTACACTTTGTTCTCGCCCTTCTACTGCTTCTAAATAACCATTAATTCTTACACTAGTATCTGGATTTATATCTTCTAATTCTTCAAATTCAGCTGGATTTAAAATTACAACTTGTAAATTCTCTACTGTACTGCCGTCATTCAACTCAAGAAAAGCAATATTTTTAGAACCACGCTTGGTTTTCACCCACCCCATCACAGTTACATCTTCTTTATCTTCTACTTCTAATTGTAATGCATTTTTAATCTTAGTTTTATCAAAATAAGTCATTTTTTTACCCCCATCATTAAAAATTCAAAATCAATATTATTTTACGCTAAAAATCTATTTTGATTCCATAATGTACTCCTTCAGCAGTTTCATAATCTTCATGAGTAGCTATCTTATAGCCAAGCACTCCCATAATCCCTTGACCAAAGCGACCACAAAATCCTACTTCAGCATCAATAATCATAGCTGAACTATTAATTATATCTGCTTCAAAATATACTTCTCGCTCTCTATCAATCTTTCTTTCAATTACAACTCCTGCTTTTAAACCACTAGAATCTTCTTCCCAGTAGTCCCCTGTAACAGCACCTATTTTAGCTGCATAATTAAAATTTTTATTTCTTTCTTGTAAGTTCTGAGGAATAAACTGATATTCAACTTCAATCCCACTAGCATTATCCCCACTAAAAATATCAGCCGCAAAACCTGAATATTGGTCTTGCCCATAACCTACACTCACTAAAGTAATATCAGATACAGCAGAACGAGGACTAAAATTGCTAAATTTAACATTATAATTCCCCTGACCAATACTCAAAGTCGAAGCAGCAACAGTACCACTCATTAGTATAATTAAACACATAGTTACTAGTATAATTCTCTTGTTCATTAAAAATATCCCCCTCATTCTATTATTTATTAATTTTGACTCCAACTAAATGTATTCTTGATAATTTCCCGTTTTCCTTCTTCAAACGACAATTATTGCAATTATAAAAAGGAAATTAATCTCTAATCTAGAATAGTATAAATTGAGATTAATAAAAGATTTTTTATCATCTACTTAAATTTTTAGACAGAAAGGAGTTCAATAAATGAAAAGAAAATTACTAATACTTGTTATTTCACTAAGCTTAATCGGAATATTATCTCTACCAGCAGATGCTACATTTACTACAGGTAAAGGTCAACGTACTTTTAAAATCGAAAGTTTCCGGGTAACCCCTAAAATTCAACTTAGGGGCTTTTTAATTGGATTTGGGATTGATAATCAATCTTCATTCAATATTAAAATAACTCAAGCTAGTGAAGATGAAGAAGAGACCAAACCCAAAATGAACTTTATTATACCTAGTTATGAAGATATTGATGAATCTTATACTAAATTTTCATTGCGAGGTCCAGTAGTAGATTTAACTTATCAGTATATTCCTAAGAACCGTTTTTTCGTAACTCCTAATTCTTTAAATGCTCTCGAAGTGGGCCTAAAAAGATATACAGGCGAAGTATATGACACTCGTAATGATTCTAATACAGTAATTCAAAATGTAGATAAAACTTATTTAATACTAGGTCTTTTAAGTCGTTCACGTTGGGAAAATTATAATCTCTTCTCTGATTTCAAATTCTCTTATGACCTGCAAGAAGTCGGCGGCTGGCTATTTGACAGCCAAGTAGGATTAGAGTATAAATTTAAAGAAAACATTCGCTTACAGTTAAGTTATAAAGCCATAGCATCTACAGCTGATTCAGAACAAGGAATTAATCTCGGCGTAAGAATCCATTATTAGAAAGTAGGCAACTAACGAAAAAATCAGCATACAGATTATTAAAGCACCGGAATTACTCCGGTGCTTTATTTTTATTCTAATTTTTGCACCCATTCTCTGCCCCACTGGTCAATATCTCCTGCTCCTAAAAATAAATATATAACTCCTTGC
Source organism: Halanaerobacter jeridensis (assembly GCF_016908315.1). GTDB lineage: Bacteria > Bacillota > Halanaerobiia > Halobacteroidales > Halobacteroidaceae > Halanaerobacter > Halanaerobacter jeridensis. The sequence goes on from NZ_JAFBDQ010000003.1 coordinate 199,234, forward strand.
TCACTTTTATAATCGTTTAACCACTCCTCTAACTCAGGATAGCTATTAAAATAATGAACAGTCTGCTCACTTATTTCTTGACTTAGTTCTGCTCCCAGTTGTACTAATTCTTCTTCTTCAACCTGCTCACGAACTTTATAAATTCTAAATATAGCCCGTTCAGTAACATCTTGATTTAAAATATTTTCATATTCATCTAATAACCTTTTAGTCCGCAGATATTGATGGGGCTGAAAAACAACCACTTTATCTTTATTACTCTCTATTTGAGCTAAATTATCTACTACAGCCTTCACTTCACTAGGATGATGAGCATAATCACTGATTATTATTTGTTCTTGATCTTGATAAAGGGTTTCAAATCTTCTTTTGACCCCCATAAATTTAGCCAAAGCATCTTTCATTTCTTCAAAAGAAAATCCAAAATAGTATCCTACAGCAATTGCCTCTAGAGCATGTTTTATATTATATTCCCCTAAAGCCGGAAGTTTAAAGCGATCAATTTCTTCTCCTTCATATTCTAAGGTGAAGAAAGAACTTAACTCCTCTTCCTCAATATCTACCGCATTAAAAGTAGCTGCGGAATCATTAACTCCTACTGTATCAACTCGAATATCTAAATCACTTATTATCAAATTCAATTGTTCAATCACTTGGTCATTAGTCACTAAATATTCTGTCAGACCAGCCACATACTCCTGATAAGCTGCTAGCATATCATCTAAATCATCATAAATATCAGGGTGATCAAATTCAATATTAGTTACTACCCCTACATCAGTTCTATACTTTAAAAAGGAACGTTGATATTCATCGCCCTCTAAGACAAAATAATCACCATCTTTAATAGCAAAATTACTAGCAAAGTTATTAACAATCCCCCCAATAATAAAGCTTGGTTCTGCTCCCGCTCCATCTAATAGTTGAGCAATCAAAGCTGAAGTGCTGGTCTTACCATGAGTTCCAGCAGCAGAAATAACTCTGTTGTTGTGAGTAATTAAAGCTAAAGCATCAGAACGATTTAATATATCTAAATTTTTATCTTTAGCAGCCTTTAGTTCAACATTTTCTTGGGGAATAGCATCCGAAAAAATAACCTTATCTAAATCAGCAGTAATATTACTTTGCTGATGACCAATGGTAATTTCTACTCCTTTAGATTTTAAGTCTGTTACTAATTCATTTTCTTGCAAATCTGAACCTGTAACTTCATAATTTAAACTCAAAAAATATTTAGCAATTGCTGACATAGCAATTCCGCCTATACCAATGATATGAATTTTTTTATTATCCATCAGTAGCACCCTCTTCCCTTAATCATCATTAACTGTTTGATAATCATAAACATAAATTTTACTTTGTTCATCATTATTAACTAATACTAATAATTCCTGTTTGCCATCTTTATTGATATCTCCACTTGCTAAATCAACTATATCATCAGCTAATTTTTTACTCTGCCAAATCTGCTGATATTTATTATCCTGCCATTCAAACACTATAATCCTATTATTTTGTTTAGAATAACTATAAATTTCGGGCTTTTGATTAGTATTTAAATTAGCTATTACAAATTCAGCTCCTAAAATTTTATCAAGCTGAGCTTTTAACTTATAATCTAGATCATAGATTTTTAATCTATAACCTTTTTCCTCTTGATAACTTGTTAAAATTAATTCCTTATCTTTATTTTCATCTAAGTTTGATAAATTCACTCTATAACCTTCATTCTGCCCTATTTCAATTTTGAAATCCGTTACAAACTTTTTTTGCTGCCACAAATTAAATTTTAAAAGTCCTTTATAATCGCGAGTAACAAGATAAGTCTTACCATTTAAATCAGCAATTAATTTAGGGCGATTCCTGTTAAATTTTTTTAAGACCTGAACCTTATCTTCAGGTGGGTTAACTTTAAATTGAATCGGATAATTATAATTTTCAGCAAATATTTCTACCCCACCTTTTTTATCTGTATCTCCTATTACTAAATTATAATCATCATACTTAGTACGTTTATAATTCTCAATTGTATATTCAGAAGTTAATTCACTATCATAATTCATTATTTCTATTCTAGAACCATGATTGACTACTACTGAGCCATACTTCAAATTTCCCCAAGCCAAGCTGTAACTTGGCCCAGCAAAATCATCAGTCTTAAATAATAATCTATATCCAGTATGCTCATTAATGTATTTCTGACGATAATAATTTACTACTTCATCTTTATTAGCAAAAGATATAACTTTTTCAGCAGCAGTTAAAGCAGTATTCATATAATATAATTCCACTTTTAAAAATATTTTATCACGACCTTCATAAACTTCTCCTGTCACTAAATAATCTCCCTGCTGCTCAATATTATCTAATTGACGATAATTGGATATATCGACTGAATTAACCCCAAATAATTTCTTCCTAGTTAAATAACTATAAAATTTACCCTCAATATGCTCCGTCAATTCTTGCAACCTTTTAGAATTACTAAATTGAGCTAATAAAATCTGTACTTGTTCTTTATCATTCATTACCTTATCACCAGCTTTAATCTCATCTTCTTGCAATTTGTCTGTTATTTTAGCTATAGAATAATGATCTTCAATTTTAGTTATAGAAATTTCTGCTAAAGATTTATTAATTGTACCTAATCTTTCTTGAGTAATAGGGTCTTTTAATAAATCTATTCTTCTTTTAACTACTAATTTATCTCCGGCAGAAAAATTTCCTTCCTTCCCCTGGTCTAGATATAATTTATCTTTTTCAACTTTAGCAATATAAGCATTAACAGACTGAATCTCTAAATTATTAAACACCTCAGATAACAATCTGTTGATTTGGGAAGAGAAGTCAACATCTTTACTCACTACTGGTGGAGTAATTAACAATAATAAAATTAAAGTCATACTATATATTTTAGACCCCAAAATTTCTCCTCCTCTTATATCATTTTATTAATTAAGCACATTATTTATTTCTAGAAGAATCACTTAACTCCTTCATTTTGCTTTTCATTAGTGTTACTTTTCGATTGAAAATATCTACATTTATCAGTTAAGTAAACATGACATTGTAATTTCATACAATAAAATCGCTGCTCATTAAAATAAACACAATTTTTACAGACCATAACTTAATACCTCCTATTAATCCTATACATATATTATTATGTATTAAGAATAATATATTGTGATGTAATAATTTCCTGCTTTTCCTTCCTATAATCCTACAGGATTTGACACTATCTTCAGAGCAGTATATAATTAAAAAACAACTATTTAACTAAGAACTATGAAAGATATATAGTCTAGTTTGGAGGAAAAAGAATGAATTATCATACACATTCAGCTTTTGGATTATTATTCACATTAATCACAGTAAAAATTATAGTTTTATTTGACCTAGTTGATATTTCTTATTTATTAAATGGTTCTTTATTTAACGGCACTCTGATTAAATTCTACTTAGCAGCAGTAGTTGGTGCACTTATGCCTGACTTGGACCATGCTCAAAGCAAAATGGGGCAATTACTTTGGTTTATCAGTAAACCGCTCAAGTTTTTCGGTATTAAACATCGTGGATTAACCCACAGTTTAGTAGGTATTGTATTATTCAATTTACTATCTAAACAATTAGTCACTCATAATTGGATTGAAATTACTACCTGGTGGGGATTGAATATTGGTTATATTAGTCATATTGTTGCAGATATGATGAATGTCCAAGGTCTTCCTTTATTATTTCCTAATGACAAGAGATTTAAATTTCATAGCAATATCACTACAAATTCTTGGCAGGAACAATTTTTAGTTTTTATCGTTTCTTTAGCTATAATAATCATCATTCTTCAGGAAAGAAGTTATATTAACTTAAGTGAGATTATTAATATGATAACGCTTAATTAGCTATCAAAAATGAATCTTTAACTTTCAACTAAATATATTTCAAAAAATAAAAAAAGAGGAGGGGAAAATCCCCGCCTCTTTTACTATTAGTTAACCACAATGGCTATATCCACAATTATCACAGAAATCGCATCCTTCTTTAAATTGCAATTCTGCTCCACATTCTGGACATAAAGGCTTTTTACTTTCTTCTTTATTTTCTTTAGCTGCTTCTTGTTCTTTACTTTTTTCTTTTTCTTCTTCTATCACTTCTAAATCAGATTTAAGATGTTTAAAAGTTTTAGAATTAATTATCTCTTTTAACGCTCTCGCTACAACATCAGGACAACTACGTCCTTCTAAATCTTTACCTTGTCCTTTTTCATACATAAAGCTTGGACAAGTCGATGTCGATTGTAATTGATCAATTATCTCTTCTGGGGCAATACCGCTTCTTAAAGCTAAACTAGTTAAGCGGCTTACAGCTTCAGTCATTACAAAGCAACCACCATCACTACCAGTAGTTAAGAAGGTTTCAATTGGCTCCCCTTCTTCATCAAGGTTAATTGTTAAATATAGTTTGCCACAACCAGTCTCATATTTAATAGTTTCTCCTGCTGCAGCTAATGGTCTCTTCTCAGGATAAATCTTACCATCAATTTTAGTCGGTTGATCTAATAATTCTTTTTCCTGCCCTTTATCTTCATTATCATCAGTACTTAGTACTTGAGCAGTTCGGCTACCATCTCGATAAACAGTCAATCCTTTACATCCTAATTCATGTGCTAATTGATAAGCTTTAGAAACATCTTCTCGACTTGCTTCATTAGGGAAATTAATTGTTTTACTAACTGCATTATCAACATGTTGTTGGAAAGCAGCCTGAATTCTAACATGCCATTCAGGGTCAATATCCATTGCTGTGACTAATACTTCTTCTGAAGCATCTTCAGTAAAGTCATACTTGAACTGACTTACATTACCATCAGCATCTGTATGTGAATATTGAAAACTAAAGAATGGCTCAATTCCACCACTAGTTCCACCTAAGAAACTAATAGAACCAGTTGGAGCAATAGTAGTCAAAGTAGCATTTCTCTGTGGTTCTTCATATTCACTTTCATCAATCCCAGGGAAAGCACCCTTCTCTTGGGCCAATTCACGGCTGTATTGATGAGCAGTGTCATTAATGAAGCCCATGACCTTCTCGGCCATTTCTACTCCTTCAGGACTATCATAAGCAATTCCTGTCTTAATTAACAACTCATGAAAGCCCATCACTCCTAATCCAATCTTACGATACTTCATTACTTGCTCTTCAATCTCATCTAATGGAAAGTTATTAACTGAAATTACATTATCTAAAAATCTAACTGCTAAACGAATCGTCTCTTCTAACTGCTCCCATAATACTTCACCATCTTCAACAAACTTAGATAAGTTAATCGAACCTAAGTTACAGGCTTCATTAGGAAGTAGCGGCTGTTCCGGTTTTGTTGTTATCTTAAGAGTTTTTTATCTCTTAATTCTCATAGTTTCCTATGAGGTCGGCGTACATTTTTAGTCAGTTTGCGCAATTCTTTTAAAATCTTTTAACATACTTTTCATACTATATGAATAATCACCATAAAAAGCGAATGCTATATTTCTAAGGTCTTTCAAATTATACTTTATTAAAATTTCTTTAAATAACTTTTCAAAACTAGATGATATGTCATTATATGGTATAGATAATATAAATTCTGAATTAGAATTTATAACCTTTTTTACTTGTTTTCTAATTTCTTTATTTCGTTTTTTTCTTTCAATTTTTTGCTTTCTATTAGAAAACTTTAATGCATTTGCTGCAGCACAAGTTTTTGAACAAAATTTTCTATTAGAAGTTTCTATAACTAAAAATTCATCTCCACAGATTTTACATCTTTTTGATATTCGAGATTTCTTATTTCCTAATTTACTAGTATCAACTTTTTTCATCGCTTTTTTCACAGCATTTGAATGCTTTTCTCTAAATTTTTTATCCTTAAACCTTTCTTTCGATTTTTGCCCGATTAATTTTTTGGTTTTTTGAGTATGTTTTTTTCCGAATAATGGATTTAATTCCCCTTCTAATACATGATTTTTAGAAGTGTTTTTATTATCAATCCAGCTTTGAGTTAATTCATAGAAATTCAACCCTATTTTTTTACATAAATTCTTTAATTGTTTTTTTCTAATCAATTCTATTGTGATATCAACTTGGTTTTGTAATAAAGCAATTTGGGTTTTAGCTTTTTTAATACGGCTTTTATATTCTGATTTAATTTCTACTATCTTAACTAATTCATCATTATCATATAGGAAAAAGTCTGGTTTATAAGATGTACCATTTTCTAAAAAATAAGTAGTTTCCTCCACTTCATAATCTATATTCAACCTTTCTAAACATTTAGCATATACAAATTCATAAGAACTGCGCAAATAATTATTTCTATAAAATCCTGCATAACTATTAAAATCCAAAATAATCACTCCTGATTTTAACATGACTATCGGAGACTCTTGGGAATATTTTTGCTTTCATAATGCTCAATTCCTACGCTCTACAAGAGATTATGATTTAATCTCTCACGGTATTAGCATATTAGTAATATTATTAGCTTAAATTGAAAATTTTATACTAACTTAACCTCCACCGTTTTTCCCCGATTTTTTACATGAGGCGAACATCACCACATGGATTAGTCGCTTCAATTTCACGATTAATTGGATGTTTGTCATTTACTTCATCAATAAAGACCATGCCTGGTTCACCATTTTGCCAAGCATAATCAACAATTAAGTTATAAACTCGACGTGCATTTAACTGATCTACTACTTCATTAGTTCTAGGATTAATTAAATCATATTCTTCATCTGCTTCCACAGCCTTCATAAAATCTTCAGTTACTGCTACAGATAAATTAAAATTAGCAAACTGGTTGTCCAATAACTTTCTTTTGTAATTATCTAATTTCTGTTCAATTTTTTCTTGAGTGAAATCTGACTGCATTAAATTTTCTTTGAATTCATCATACAATTCTTGATTCTCGTCTGTCAGTTCTCCTTTAGCATTAATAAAATCTAAAATATCAGGATGATCAACTCTTAACATCCCCATATTGGCCCCTCTTCTCTTTCCGCCTTGTTTCACAGTGTCTGTAGCACGATTAAATACTTTCATAAAGCTTAAAGGTCCTGAACTAACTCCACCAGTTGACTTTACAACATCATCCTGTGGTCGTAGTCTACTAAAAGCAAATCCAGTTCCTCCACCACTCTTATGAATTAAAGCAGCATTCTTAATAGCAGAAAAAATACCTTCCATACTATCTTCAACCGGCAGCACAAAACAAGCTGCTAACTGTTGTAACTCAGCTCCTGCATTCATTAATGTAGGAGAATTTGGTAAAAACCTTAAACTCGTCATTAAATCATGAAACTCTTCTTTATACTTTTCTTCTTTCTCTGGCTCTTCTTCAGCACTTGCAATATTAGAAGCAACTCTATCAAATAGTTCTTCAGGTGTTTCTGTTAATTCACCAGCTTCATTTCTTACTAAATATCTCTTTTCTAATAAATTTAACGCATTATCTGATAATTCTAAATCCAAATTAATTTCCCTCCTTAAATAAGTATCATACACTATTATAATCATTAATTCTTTTTCTTGCAAATGACTTATCCCTATCTTAAGATAAAAAATTCCTTACTATTTGATGATAGTAAGGAATAATTAAAGCTTATCGTAAATTATCTATTCTGTAAATTTAAAAATAGAAGTCATAGCTTCCTCTACAGCTGTTTTAACTTCTTCGCCCTCTTCTAATGATTCCGTAATAAATTCACATACATTATTCTCCGCTAGATATAATCCTAATTTATTAACTGAGGATTTAATAGCAGAAATTTGGAGCAGTATATCTTTGCAATCTTTATCATTTTCCACCATTTTTTCTACTCCACCAATATGTCCTTTAATCGTTCTCAATCTAGAAATCACTTCTTTCTTAACTTCTTCATCTTCTAATTCCGCCATAATTACCACCTCACTTTTAAAAGAGGGAATTTTCACAAAATCGCTCTTACAGTAGGGTTGCCCCTACTGCAAGAAAATAGTTAGTATATTAAACTAAGTTATCAACTTTTTCAATTAGTGCTTCTTTAGAAGTGAAACCTACCTGTCTATCTACTGCTTCACCTTCATTAAAGAAGACTAGATTTGGAATACTGCTTACTTGATATTTACGAGCTAAACCTTGATTATGATCAACATTTACTTTCGCTACTTTTAATTCACCTTCATTCTCTTCAGCTAATTCTTCTAAAACTGGTGCAATCATTTTACAAGGTCCACACCATGGTGCCCAAAAGTCAACTACAACTGGTACATCTGCATTTAAAACTTCTTCTTCAAAATTTTCATTACTTACTTCAATTGTCTTTTCACCCATATTAAATCACTCCTATTTAAGTATTTATGTTTAATGATTATTTTTTACCCCCTACCCACAGGGTACGGTTTAATTATATGATTGTTTCCTCACTTTGTCAAGTCTCTTAATTACTCTTTTACTATTATAATATTATATTCAACTTCATTAATTATTATTTTTCTGCTAAAAACAAAATGAAAAAGACATCTGAAGTCAGATGTCTTTGCTTAAAAAGCTATTCGTTAATATTCTCTTCAATTAATTTTTTTAATTCTTTTAAGGCTTGCTCTTCATCAGATCCTTCAATTCTAATTGTAATTTTAGTACTTTGACTAATTCCTAAACTCATAATTCCCATAATACTCTTAGCATTCGCCTCTTTATTATCATTAATAATTAATACCTCTGCATCAAACTCACTTGCTTTCTGTACAATTAAAGAGGCAGGGCGAGCATGAATACCAGTCCTATTTGTAATTTCTATAATTTCTTCTTTCATAAGATCAGCTCCTTTATTCATGTTTAAATTCTATTATTAAAAGTAATATGCCTTAAATTACTCATTATTACAAATTAATTTATATATAAATTAATTAAGTTACCTCTAACACAAATTATTAAATTTATAAGTATATCATTTATGAGGACTAGAATCAATATTTAATTTTATAACTTTTTAATCAATTTGTCAATAGCTAGTTCAAAAAAATAAAAGCAGGAACATAAAGAACCTGCTTTTATAATCCTAATCTTTTACTAATTACTTTTGCTGCTACCTTAGTACTTTTAGACTCAAAGTCACTTAATTCTTCTTCAGTGGTTGCTAAAATTATACCTCCTAATATATCCCCTTGTTTCATAATTGGAGTAATAATTAAATTACCTAAGTCTTGATTAGTTTTGCTTCTAAAATCTAAACAAATATCTTCATCTGAAATCTCATTCAAGAACTTTGTCTTTCTATTTTCCATAATCTTTTTCACTTTTTTAGATAAAGTATGACCTTGATATTCTTTTAATTTAGAAGAAACAGACACAATTCTATCTGTATCAGCAATTAATACATTAGCATCAGTAGTCTCCTCTAAAGTTTCAATATAGCCCTGTAAATCTTCTAATTCTCGCACCGGACTATATTTCTTTAATACCACAGTATCATTTTTATCCACATAAATCTCTAAAGTATTCCCATTATTGATCTGCATTTCTGTTCTTATTTCTTTCGGAATTACTACTCTTCCTAAATTATCAATTTTACGTACTATCCCTGTAGCTCTCAAAATATCCCTCCTCAAAATTAGACAACCTAAAATATATATTCAAATAATTATCTCTATTAATTAATTTTTCTTAAAATCAAATAAATTATTCATTTTAATAAAATATATTTAATTTTTTTATTATTTATAAATAAAATATCTCAATTCTATCATATGCATTAAGCAAAAAAATAAGAAGTAATCTTAATTTCAAAAAAAAATAAAGCTGGCTAAATAGCCAGCTTTTATGTTAAAAACTATTCTACTTTTTCAAACATATCTTTTCCTACACCACATAAAGGACAAACCCAATCTTCTGGTAAATCTTCAAAAGCAGTTCCTGGTTCAATCCCACTATCAGGGTCTCCTTCTTCTGGGTCATAGATGTAACCACATACAGTACATTCATACTTATCCATAAATTTATTCCCCCTCTTTAATGATATCAACTATTGATAGTATAAATTATAATTCCTTTATTGTCAATTCTTTTATTAATCTGATTAAATATTGCCATCATAAATTTCATCTATGGTAATTTCAACAATTTTTCTTGCATCTCTAAAAGAACTCTTATATTTAATCTTCATCTTTTCCAAATGTTCAGCTCCCTCTTCAGTAATCTTATAATACCTAATTGATCTCTTATCTGGTTCATCCCACCAAGCTTTTAAATACCCCTCTTCTTCCATTTCTCTAAGTAAAGGATAAACCATTCCTCTTGATGGCTTCCATCTGGTACCCATCTGTTCTTCAATTGTATCTAAAATCTTTTGTCCATACATTTTACCGAATTTATCAACTAAATGTAAAATATAAATAGAAGTAAAAGCGGTAGTACTAATTTTAGCTGGAAACTGCCGATTTAATTTACCTTTGTAATCTGACATCAATATCACCTCATAAAATTTTATTTTTCCTCATAATTTTTTCAATTTTAAGCCAAACTATATTTTGGAGGAGGGGTTCGCAATATGGACGACGATAAAACATTTAATGATAGTCTTGAAAATCCAACTAATCATTTAGCTCAAACTAAAGAAAACATTGAAAGAGAGTTAGGTTCTTTTCAAGAACCTTCAGACACCCCAAAAGGTTATCCGGAAGGTCATAGCATGCCTGCGTTATTTGCTTGGATAACTCCTGAATATCAAAGAATGGTAGCTAAAGAATTAGTAGAGCTAGGTAAAGAAATTACTCCTAGAAGAATCAAAAGAATTAAGAACGAATAATTAACAACGAATAGACCAGAATTAACTGGTCTATTCGTTTATACATCAATATTATCAGCTAAATCTGCATTATTCATAATAAACTCTCTCCGCAAACTTGCTTTAGAACCCATTAACTGATTAAAGATTTCATCAGCCTCTATTTCATCTTCTATCTCTACTTTTTGTAACTTTCTATTCTCCGGATTCATTGTTGTTTCCCATAATTGTGAAGGATTCATTTCTCCTAAACCCTTATAACGTTGAATACCAACTCTATCTCTATTTTTATCACTTAAATACTCTTGTAACTGATTATTAGTATAAATGTATTTCTTACTACTACCATAGGAAACTTGATATAATGGAGATTGAGCAATATAAATATGATTATTTTCAATTAATTCTGGCATATAACGATAGAATAAAGTCAAAATCAAAGTACAGATATGAGCCCCATCCACATCAGCGTCAGTCATAATTATAATTTTATGATATCTGAGATTTTCTAAATCAAATTCTTCTCCAATCCCTGCTCCTAAGGCAGTTACAATTGATTTAATCTCTGTATTCTTCAAAATCTTATTTAAACGAGCCCGTTCTACATTCATTATCTTACCTTTTAAAGGTAGGATAGCTTGAAATTCTCTATCTCTAGCTTGTTTAGCTGAACCTCCAGCTGAATCTCCCTCAACTAGATATAACTCTGATTTTTCCGGCTTACGACTACTACAGTCAGATAATTTCCCTGGTAAAGAACTATTAGTTAATGCTCCTTTTCTCCGGGCCAACTTTCGCGCCTTTTTAGAGGCATTTCTTGCTTTCACTGCTTCTAAAGCCTTATTAACTACTAATTTTGCTAACTTAGGATTAGTATCTAAATAATAACGCAAATATTCATATACTGTTCGTTCCACAATTGTTCTAATTTCACTATTTCCTAACTTAGTCTTAGTTTGTCCTTCAAACTGTGGATCAGTCAATTTAACACTTACTACTGCTGTTAATCCTTCTCTTAAATCACGGCCCTTAAGATTAGGATCTTTTTTCTTTAAAAGATTATTTTCTTTGGCATAATTATTAAATGCTTTAGTAATAGCAGTTTTAAACCCAGTTAAGTGATATCCACCATCATGAGTATTAATATTATTTGCAAAACTATAAATCCGTTGGTTATAGCTTTTATTATACTGAAAAGCAATTTCTACATAAGTGTCATCTACTTCTTTTTCTGTATATACAATTTCATCTAATAATGGAGTTTGATTCTTATTCAAATACTTAATAAATTCTTTCAATCCTCCACTATAGCAAAAATTAACTTCCTCATCATTACGTTCATCCTTTAAATTTATCTCTAAGTTCTTGTTCAGAAAAGCTGATTCCTGTAAACGTTTCTTTAAAGTTTCGAAATCATATTCAACTTCATCAAAAATTTCATCGTCAGGTCTAAATCTGATTTTTGTTCCTGTTTCTTTAGTCTTTTCTACTTTTTCTAATTCAGTAACTGGATAACCTTGTTCATAACGCTGCTTATATAAATAACCATCACGATAGATTTCTAACTCTAACCATTCTGATAGAGCATTAACTACAGAAACTCCAACTCCATGTAAGCCACCTGAAACTTGGTAACCACTACCATCAAATTTACCTCCGGCATGCAAAGTAGTCATTACCAATTGAGCAGCAGGTAGTCCCTTTTCAGAGTGAGTATCTACAGGAATCCCTCGCCCATAATCGCGCACAGTTACTATCTCATCAGGTTCAATAACTACCTCTATTTTATCTCCATGATCAGCTAAAAATTCATCTATACTATTATCTATTACTTCCCACACTAGATGATGTAATCCTTTAGTACCAGTAGAACCAATATACATCCCTGGTCTTTTGCGAACGGCTTCTAACCCTTCTAAAACTTGAATCTGTTCAGCATTATATTGATTAGTTGCTGTCATTGTTTAAACATCCTCTCCCTTTGTTCAGCAATTAGTTGTCTCATGTTATATTTAATATAATAGCATATAAAGACTTAGATAGCAACATCTAGACTTTTTCTCTTACTTCTTTATGAATAAGTTAAACAATTTCTCTCTATTCTATACAACTTAATCTATATAAAGTTACACTTTCAGTGCCACTTTATAGTAAAAAGTAAGTAGCTAGGAGCTAGTAGTTAAAAACATAAAATCAAAACCAAGAGGCACAATCAAAAAATAAGTAACCTCAAAATGGTATCTCCCTACTCCCACACTTAAAGTAAGACTGCCTTAGATTGAGATAAAATTGTTTCGCAGCGTCTTTAAATCTAGTTTGTAGATGAGTCTTAATGCAGTATAATAAAAAATGATTTAGTTTAATTTCCCATTTAATTAAACTAAATCATTTTTTATTATACAAGTTTAGACGAATCAAACTAGATTTATAAGCGAAGAAATCATTTTATCTCAATCCCGAAAGTTACACTTTATATAGATTTTCTTTCATAAATCCATTTTTAATGATATAATAGAAAATTGTATGAATAAATTAATAGCAAATATTTAAAACATCTATCATTGCAAATACTAAAATTTATAGTTAAAATTGTATAAAAGAAAGGAGTTTATTAACTTATGACCCCAGATAAACAAATCACTTCTGTATCTATTGAAGATAAGATGCAGAATTCTTATTTGAATTATTCATTAAGTGTAATTATTGGACGGGCTTTACCTGATGTAAGAGATGGACTAAAGCCGGTTCATAGAAGAATTCTATATGCTACTAAAAAATTAGGTTTAGTTCCTAATAAACCTCATAAAAAATCGGCTAGAATTGTAGGAGAAGTTCTAGGTAAATATCATCCCCATGGTGATCGTGCTGTCTATGATGCTATGGTACGTATGGCACAGGACTTTAGTCAAAGGTATAAACTAATTGATGGTCATGGTAACTTCGGTTCCATAGATGGTGATAGTGCTGCAGCTATGCGTTATACTGAAGCTAGATTAGCCCCTATCTCAGAAAAATTATTAGAAGATATCGAAGAGAAAACAGTGGAATTTGTTGATAATTTCGATGGTAGTTTAGAGGAACCGACTGTATTACCTACTAAAATACCTAATCTACTTGTTAATGGTAGTAGTGGAATTGCTGTAGGAATGAGTACAAATATACCACCTCATAATCTATCAGAAGTTATAGATGGGTTAATTGCTTTATTAGATGACCCAGAAATGAGTATTAGTGATTTAAGAGAAATAATACCTGGCCCTGATTTCCCTACTGGTGGGCAAATTATTGGTAATTCAGGAATTAAAAAAGCTTATGAAACAGGCAAAGGAAAAATCACTTTACGCGGTAAAAGTAAAATTGAAGATAGAGGCCGCGGTAGGAAAAGAATTATAATTACTGAAATCCCTTATCAGCTTAATAAATCAAAATTGATTGAAGAAATCGCTAAAGCGGTTAAGAAAGAAAAAATTAGTCATGTTAGCGATGTTAGAGATGAATCAGATAAAAGTGGTCTTAGAGTAGTTATTGATTTAAAGAAAAAAGCAAATCCTGATATTATTCTTAATCGCTTATATAAATATACGTCTTTACAATCTAATGTTAGAATTAATATGCTAGCTCTACACAATCAAAAACCAGAGATCATGAATTTAAAAACAATTTTAAATCATTTTCTTGAATTTAGACAAGAAGTAATTACTAAACGAACCAAATATAAATTAAATAAAGCTCAAGATAGGAAACACATATTAGTTGGACTAAAAAAGGCTATCGATAATTTAGATGATGTAATTGCAATTATTAGAAATTCTGAATCAACAAAGCGAGCTAAAAAGAACTTACAACGAAAATTAGAAGTCACTAAAAATCAAGCTGAAGCAATCTTAAATATGAAACTACAACGTTTAGTTAGTCTAGAAATTGAAAAATTAGAAGAAGAATTAGAAGAGGTAAGAGAAAAAATAGACTATTATCAATCTATATTAAACGATGAATCTATTTTGAATAATATCCTAAAAGAAGAATTAAATAAAATCAAAGAAAACTTTGGTGACCAAAGAAAAACTGAAATTATTCATGATGATTCTAAAGCAGATTTAGAAAAAAGTGATCTGATTAAAAATGAAGAAGTTGTAATTTCATTTTCACAGAGAAATTATATTAAAAGAACTGATAGCACTGATAACATTCGAACTAGTAAGAATGATTTCATAACTAAAGTTTTATCAGGAACAACTCATGATAAGCTATTATTTATTACTGATCAGGGACAAACTCATATTTTGAAAAATCATAAAATCCCTGCTCATCATGGTTTATCAACAGGTGATCCATTAAATAACTTTTTAAAATTACCTTTAAACGAGAATTTAATTGATATTATTCTTTTAAATGACGAAGTTAAAGAAAAATATATTACAATTGCTACTAAAAAAGGGTTAGTTAAAAAAACTAAAGGCTCAGAATACGAAAGTACTGTATCCACAATTAAAGCTATTAACTTAAATGATGATGATCAAATAATAGATATTACAGTTACTGATGGAGAACAAAATTTACTGTTAGCCACAAAAGAAGGATATACAATTCACTTTGATGAGTCAGAAGTAGCACCAACTGGTCGAAATACTAAAGGTAGAAAAGGGATTAAATTAGCTGATGATGATGAAATTATCTCAATTAACAAAACTACAGAGCAAGACTTAGTTTTAGCTTTAACTGCTGAAGGTCGTGGGAAAGCAAGTTCCATTGAAGATTATGAAATGCAGCATAGAAATGGTAAAGGGCTAAAAACGATGAGTAATTTATCTTATCAATTATTATCCGCATTTACTGTTAAAAAAACTGATGAGATTATAGCCTTAACTAATAAAGATAATATAATCAAAAAAGAAATTACTGATATTACCCAAACTGACCGCTTGGGCGGCATGTATTCTCAATTTGACTTAAAGGATGATGAAACAATCACTAAAATTATCAAATCAATTCATAAAAAAGAATAAAAGTATAAAAAGAGCTAGGGGATATCCCCTAGCTCTTTTGCTTATTTGAATAGTTTTGCAATTTCTTTAGGAATATCATAGACTGGGCTAACTTTATCTACTGCCCCCATTTTATAAGCAACTTTAGGCATTCCATAAACAACAGAAGTTTTCTCATCTTGGGCAATTGTTTTTCCTCCAAATTCTTTAATTAGCTTCATCCCTTTCGCTCCATCTTTGCCCATTCCAGTAAGAAGAACACCAACAATAGAATTTTTATAATCCTTGACTACTGAACCAATGGTTTTATCGATCGCTGGTCGCACATTATGTACTTTTACTCCTTGAGATAATTTCACTTTACCATTCTTAATTAGCATATGATAATCTCCAGGAGCTAATAAAGCAGTTCCAACTTTTACTTTGTCTCCTTCTTCTGCTTCTTTAACCCGATAATCAGACAATTTATTTAATCTTTTAGCTAAGGATTTAGTAAATCCTGCCGGCATATGTTGAACAATTAAAATTGCTATCTGCAAATTACCAGGCAAAGAACTCATAACTTCTTTAATTGCTTTAGGCCCACCAGTTGAAGCTCCTATAACTAATAAATTAGTCTTGCTACCATTAAATTTTAGGGAGGATGACTTTTGAGCACTTTCAACCTCTTTAGACAAAGACCTTTTTGTAGTTCTACTACTTTTTCTTCTAACTTGACGATTAATTTTCTCTTGTACACCTGATTGAGCAGCTAACTTAACTTTTTTAAGTAGCTCATCCTTTACTTTATCAATATCCAATGAAATTGAGCCTGAAGGCTTAGTAATAAAATCAAAAGCTCCACGTTCTAAAGCTTTAATAGTCTCTTCACTGCCCTCAGCCGTTACACTACTAAGCATTACAACTGGAATCGGCTTTTTAGCCATTAATCGCTTTAAAAAATCTAACCCATTCATCTTAGGCATTTCTACATCTAAAGTAATTACATCAGGTGTATATTTTTCTATTTTTTTAAGGGCGTCTACTCCATTACGGGCTGTATCCACTACCTTAAATTTATTATTTGTTTCTAATAATTCAGTAATCACTTTTCTCATGAAGGCTGAATCATCGACTACTAGAATTTCAGTTTTATCGTCCACCTCCCTGACACCTCCTACAAAATCATTCTAATATATTATTTAACGCTTCTTTTACCTTTTTAGGTTTAATTGGTTTTACAATGAAATCTTTAGCTCCTGCCTCTAAAGATTCTACTACCATTGGCTTTTGGCCCATCGCACTGCAGACAATTACATTAGCATCAGAATCTATATCCATTATTTCTCTAGTTGCTTCAATTCCATCCATTTTAGGCATAGTAATATCCATAGTTACTAAATCTGGAGATTGTTCTTTATATTTTTTTACTGCTTCTTCTCCATTTACTGCTTCATCTGCTACTTCGTAGCCGTTTTCTTCGACAAGTTTTTTCAACATCGTCCTCATAAATTGTGCATCATCAACAATTAAAATTTTTTTTGCCACTCTATCTTCCCCCCCTTATTAGCCAATAGTAATCTCTTCAACATTTAAGATTAATGCAATACTACCATCACCTAAAATAGCACCACCGGCAATTTTTTCAATGTTTTCTGATAGATCATTAATTCTCTTAATTACAACTTCCTGTTGTCCAATAATAGAATCAACCATTAATCCATAATAATCATTGGCAATCTCTACGATTACTGTTGAAATTTCTTCTTCTTCAAAGTCATCTTCTTTACCTAATTTATTTCTTAAAGAAATCAAAGGAATTACAGAACCACGGCGGTGAATAACTTGTTCTTGTCTAATTGTTTGAATATCTTCTGGTTGGACATCAACAATTTCTTGAATAGATTCTAATGGTATTACATACTTTTGGTCTGCTACGGTAGTTAAGAAACCTTGAATAATAGATAAAGTTAATGGTAATTTCATCGTAAAAGTTGAACCTTTACCCACTTCAGACTTAATATCAATTGAACCATTCAATGAATCCAATTTATTCTTTACAACATCCATTCCTACTCCACGACCCGAAACATCACTTACTTCTTCATTAGTACTAAAACCAGGAGCAAAAATAAGATTAATAATTTCTTGGTCAGACATATTTTCTATTTCAGACGGGCTAGCTACCCCTTTATCTATTGCTTTTTCTTCAATTACATCTGGGTCAATACCGGCCCCATCATCTTCAATCTGAATTACTACATTATTCCCTTCATGAAAAGCAGATAGTTTAACTAATCCTTCTCTAGGCTTATCTTTTTCTTCTCTTTCTGCAGGTGGTTCTATACCATGGTCAATTGAATTTCTGATTAGATGAACTAACGGGTCACCAATTTCATCAATAATAGTTCTATCTAATTCCGTTTCTTCACCTTCAATTTTTAAGTTAATATCTTTTTCTAAATCTTGGGCCAAGTCCCTCACTAAACGCGGAAATCTATTAAAGACCATACTTATTGGTACCATTCGCATTTCCATTACAGCATCTTGTAAATCAGTAGTCACCTTACTTAGTGGCTTTAATTTCTTTTCTAAATCATCTAGGTCATAACTTCTAGCCACTGATTCTACTTGAGTTCGTTTAATTACTAACTCTGCTACTAAATTCATCAAGGAGTCAAGACGATCAACATCAACTTTAATAGTACTACTTGATCTTAAACGACTTGATAATGATTGAGTTTTACTCTTCTTTTTAGATTTACTGTCCTTATCTTTAGCCCCATCAATAGTGGATTCATCTTCTTGCTCAGCGCCTGTACTTTCTTGTTGTATAGATAAATCATCTAAATCTTCAACAACTTCAATTTCAATTGTATCCACTTCGGAAATATTACTTAAAGCATCAGATAATGTCTCTTTAGATTCTTTAGTTAAAAATAAGACCTGAAATTCTTCATCTAATTTTTCTTCTCGAATATCATCTATACTAGGGTTAGCCTTAATTAATTCCCCAAGTTCTTCTAGAGCATCAAAAACCATATCTGCTCGTAAAGACTTAAAGACACAATCTGACTCTAATATAACTTTTATAATTACAGTTTCACCTGGAGTATCTTCTACCATTTCTAATTCGTCTTGGTCTAAGCTAAAATAATCATTATTACTACTAGCAGATGTTTCCTGATTGCCTGTACTTAACTCAGTATCATCTCCAGTATAATTTCTTAATTCTTTAATTAACCCCTCTAAATCTTCAACTTGATCCGGGTCACTACTTAATAATTCTAAATTATCAACAGCTCTAAATAATAAGTTAATAACTTCTGTCGTAACTGCTATTTCACCATTTCTTAATTCATCTAATATATTTTCCATAGCATGAGCTAACTCACTGACTTGGTCAAATCCCATAGTACCCGCCATACCTTTTAATGTATGAGCAGCACGGAAAGATTCATTGACCATTTCCATATTTTCTGGATCATTCTCTAAAGTTAACAATGCATCATTTAATATATCTAAATGCTCTCGCGATTCGCTAGCATACATTTCCTGAAACTCGTCCATATCCATAGTTACTTAATCCCCCTTTCTTTCTATTCATTTCCTTGTTTTTCTTTATCTAATTCAATTTCTTCTTTAGATTCTAATAAATTATCAAGATCTAAGATGATAACTATATCCTCATCTACTTTCACTATCCCTTGTAAATAATCATCTTTAATACCAACCATACTTTGAGGAGGATCATCAATATCGGCTTCATTTATGTGTAATACTTCTGAAACTCCATCCACTATTAGGCCAACATCCTTCCCCTGAAAATCAATTATAATTATTCGCGTATTATCTGTTTCAACAATTTCCTCTAGTCCAAATCTTTTTCGTAAATCAACTACTGATACTATATCTCCTCTTCTATTAACTATTCCAGCAAAATATTCAGAGGAATCAGGTAATTCAGTAATCTCTTTCATCCTGATTATTTCATGGACTCGAGTAATTTTAATTCCAAATTTCTCATTACCAATATCAAAAATTATCATCTGCTGTGTATCCTCACTCACAGAAAGACCTCCCTTCTAAAACTATAAAAACTTTAATAAAATAATATATTGTGTTTTCTATATTTATTATTCTTGATTAAAACTATAAACCCTGCTTAATATTCTAAAAAAATCTAGTCTTTTAAACAAAATGACTAATATATTTAACTATTTTTCCTTCTCATTTTTAATTCTTCTACTATTTCTTCTAATTCAATATCATGATAGACTAAAACTACTAATAAATGATAAATGAAATCTGCCGTTTCATAAATTATTTCATCATCATCTTCATCTTTAGCAGCCATTACTATTTCTGTTGCTTCCTCTCCAATCTTTTTTAGAAAAGCATTTTCTCCTTGTTCATATAAGTTAGATGTATATGAATTTTGCGATGGATTTTCTTTACGGTCATTAATTACATTATATAATTCCTTAATTACATGAGTCTTATCATAAGCCTCTTCAGGGTCAAAGACTTTTTCTGCTTCTTCACTACGTTTAATTCCGCGATAAAAACATGACTTATGCCCTGTATGGCAAGCTCCCCCAGTCTGTTCTACTTTTATTAATAAAGTATCACCATCACAATCATATTTGATTTCTTCTACTTCTTGAATATTACCTGAGGTCTCTCCTTTCCACCATAGCTCTTGTCGGCTACGACTCCAAAAACATGTTCTACCAGTTCTAATAGTATTTTTTAATGATTTCTCATTCATATAAGCCATCATTAGTACCTCATCAGTTTCTGCATCTTGTATAATAGCAGGAATTAACCCATCCTCATCAAACTCTAAATTACCTAAAGACATCTTACATTAACCCCTTTCTCATCGAGATATTTTTTAACTTCTGCAATTGTATATTCATTAAAATGAAAAATAGAAGCAGCCAAGGCTGCATCAGCTTTTCCGTTAGTATATACTTCTTTGATATCCTCTAAATCTCCTGCACCCCCAGAAGCAATTACAGGAATATTTACTTTTTCAGAAATAGTAGAAGTCAATTCTAAATCATAACCATCTTTAGTTCCATCAGCATCCATGCTTGTTAATAATATTTCTCCTGCTCCTAATTCTTCAACTTTTTGTGCCCATTCTATAGCATCAATACCCGTATTCTTGCGGCCACCGTGAATATATACCTCCCACGAATCATCGGCTTTTTTAGCATCAATTGCTATTACAATACACTGACTGCCGAATTTTTTTGCTCCTTCAGCTATTAAATCAGGATTTTTTACTGCTGCAGAATTAATAGAGACTTTATCTGCACCAGCATTTAATAATTTTCTAATATCTTCTGTAGTCCTAATCCCGCCTCCGATAGTAAAAGGAATAAATACTTTTTCTGCAGTCTTTCTTACTAACTCTACCATTGTCTCTCGTTTATCGCTAGAGGCAGTAATATCTAAAAAAACCAATTCATCTGCTCCTTGCTGATCATAAACTTCTGCTAATTCCACCGGATCACCAGCATCTTTAATATCTACAAAATTAACCCCTTTGACTACTCGACCATCATCTACATCCAGGCAAGGGATTATTCTTTTAGTTAACATTAAAATCACTCCTCTCAAAGCAGTAACTAGTAATCAGTAAAAAGTAATGAAGGGTCTGACTTTGAATTTTCTGTTTTTCTTGTTACTCATTACTCATAACTGATTACTTCTTACTTACCTTTATCGCTTCTTCTAAATCAAGATTTTCACTATATAATGCTTTCCCTGTAATTACTCCTTTAACTCCTGCATCTTCGATTTTCTTCAAGGCTTTAATATCATCAATATCTGATACTCCTCCCGAAGCAATTACATTTAATCCTGTTTCCTCAGCTAAATTTTTAGTACTCTCTATATTAGGGCCAACTAAAGTCCCATCGCGACTAATATCTGTATATACAACCCACTTTACTCCTCTATCTTTCATCTCTTGACCTAACTCAACTGCAGCAGTATCAGAAGTCTCTAACCATCCTTCAGTAGCAACTTGACCATTTTTAGCATCAATACCAACTACGATCTTCTCTGCTCCAAACTGATCAATTGCCTCTACTACCAATTCTGGATTTTTAATAGCTGCTGTTCCAATAATCACTCGTTGAATTCCTATATCTAAATAATGACTAATAGTTTCTATATCCCTAATTCCTCCTCCAACTTGGACTGGAATATCAACTTCATCTACTATATTAGCAATCAAATCTAAATTTTTAGGTTTAGCATCCAAAGCTCCATCTAAATCAACAATATGTAATCTTGAGGCACCTTTATCTGTCCATAACTTAGCCATTTCAACTGGTTCTCCATAAACAGTCTTTTGCTCAAAATCACCTTTATATAAACGAACACACTCTCCATCTTTGATATCTATCGCTGGTATAACTTCCATTATCTACTCCTCCTCTATAATCTGACCAAAATTCTTAAGAATCTGCAGCCCTTGTTGGCTACTTTTCTCAGGATGAAACTGTACTGCATAAATATTATCTTTAACAATACTTGAGACAAACTCAATTCCATAGTCTGTAGTTGTTGCAATCACATCTTTATCTTGTGGAGCTACATAATAAGAATGCACAAAATACTGATAAATTTCTCCTTCTAAATCTTGATACAATTTAGTTTCTTGCTTCAAATTTAGTTCATTCCAACCAATCTGCGGTACTTTAAGGTCTAAATAATCTGGAAACTTTACTACTCGGCCTTCAATAATGTCTAACCCTGGTGTTAAACCAAACTCTTCACTTTCTGTGAATAATAACTGCAGTCCTAAGCAAATTCCCAAAAAAGGTTTATCTTCTTCAATTACATCTTTAATTACTTCTACTAAATTCGCTTCTTCTAAATTATTCATGGCATCTTTAAAAGCTCCTACTCCAGGTAGTACTACACCATCAGCAGCTAAAATATCTTTTTCACTATCTGTGATTTTAGCCTGGTAACCTACCTTTTCAAAACCTTTTTTAACATTTTTTAAATTTCCCATCCCATAATCTATAATCGCAATCATCATTATCACCTCCAACTTAAAATCAGTTAAACAGTTTAGCAGTCTGACAGTAAAACAGTTGAAAACATCAAAGATAAAGACTAGACTTGGCACTACCAAGTCTCTACATATATTATTTTAATTGTTGTTAATAATTTCACTGTCTCCTCCGAGTCTTAAAAGGCAAAGACTCTCCGTGCAGCCCCATTCTCTCTACTTTTCTCTTTTCTCTTTTCTCTTTTCTCATCACTCATCACTCATCACTCATTTCTCTTTACTAATTACTATTCTAGTTTCCCTTTAGTAGACATAACTCCTTTTATATCTTCATTAATTGTAGTTGCTTTATTTAAAGCCCGGGCAAAAGATTTGAATATTCCTTCAATAATATGATGAGTATTAGTTCCTTCTAATTGGCGAATATGCAAATTCATTTTTGCATTGAAAGCAAGAGCACGAAAAAACTCTTCTACCAATTCTGTATCAAAATCTCCTACTGTCGCTTTTAAATCTGTTACAGCAAAATTAAGATAAAAACGTCCTCCAAAGTCTATCGTACTTTGCAGTAAAGCTTCGTCCATTGGTAAAACTTGATTACCATAGCGATTGATTCCTTTTTTATCACCTACTGCTTCTTCTAAAGCTTGGCCTAACACAATAGCAATATCCTCAGTAGTATGATGAGCATCAATCTCTATATCACCCTCAGCTTCGACTACTAAATCAAACTGCCCATGTTTAGCAAATAACTCTAACATATGATTTAAGAACGGAACCGGTGTTGTAATTTCAGATTGCCCTGTCCCATCTAAGCTAATTTTTAAATTGATATCGGTTTCTGCTGTTTTACGCTCTATCGATGCTTCACGCATTTTAACCACCTCCACTTCAAACATAATTGATGATCTATATACAGTGTTTTTTGCTTATTGCCTACTTGCCTATATAAAAACTTAAAATTCTTAGCTTCGCTCAAATTTGCCCTCTGGGTCTCATAAAAAACATGAGACCCTTCGTGTAGTCCTTATCGCTCTGCTTAGAGCTAATTAAGTATCCAATCTATATACAGTGTTTTTTGCTTATTGCCTACTTGCTACTCAAATCTTACTTTAACACTATTGGCATGAGCATCTAATCCCTCTACTTCAGCAATTTTAATTGCATCATCTTTTACTTTTTCTAATCCCTCTTTAGAATAAGAGATTACACTTGATTTTTTAATAAAATCATCAATATTTAGGGGAGAATAAAATCTTGCTGACCCACCTGTCGGTAAAACATGATTTGGTCCGGCTACATAATCACCAATTGGCTCTGCTGCATACTCACCTAGAAAGATAGCCCCTGCATTTCTTAATTTACCTAAAATAGCAAATGGATCATCAACTTTAACTTCTAAATGTTCGGGAGCAAATTGATTAGTAACTTTAATAGCTTCAGTTAAATCTTGAGCTACAATCAAAGAACCATAATTTTCTAAAGCTTCTGCTGCTATTTCTTCTCGCGATAACTCTTTTAACTGTTGCTTTAATTCCTCTTTAACTTCTAAAGCTACCTCTTTAGAAGTAGTTACTAAGACTGAAGAAGCCATAGGGTCGTGTTCAGCCTGAGATAACATATCTGCAGCTACATAACGTGGATTAGCAGTCTCATCTGCTAGTACAAGAATTTCGCTTGGCCCTGCTAACATATCAATATCAACATATCCGAAAGCTAATTTTTTAGCTAAAGTTACATAAATATTGCCCGGGCCAACAATCTTATCCACCTGCATCATAGTATTTGTCCCTAAACTCAATCCTGCTACAGCTTGGGCCCCACCTACTTTATAGATAGTATCTACTCCTACTTCCGCTGCTGCCACTAAAGTATAAGGATTCATACTTCCATCTGCTGCTGGTGGAGAAACCATACTAATCTCATCTACTCCTGCTACTTGAGCTGGCACTCCATTCATCACTACCGACGATGGATAAGCTGCTCTACCCCCTGGTACATAAAGACCTACCTTTTCTAGAGCAGAAAACTTCTGTCCAACTATAACTCCATCTTCTTTAATATCCATCCAATCTTCACGTAGCTGTTTTTGGTGGAAATCTTCTACATTAGCAATTGAAGTCTGTAGAGCGGATATGAATTCCTCATCAACTTTTTCATATGCTGCTGCTATCTCTTCTTCCTGCACCTCTAAAGTTGATTCATCTAATTCTGCCCCATCAAATTTAGCTGTATATTTAAAAATTGCTTGGTCTCCATTATCTTTAACATCATCCCAAATATTCTGCACTGCTTCCATTTGGCCCTCATTATCAAAAGAAGAACGATTTAAAATCTTATTTAATTTTTCTTTCGCCCCACTATCTGTAGTATTAATAACTTTTAACATTTTTTCACCTCTCCCATTAAATTATTTTACTTTGTTTTATAATTTGTGCATAAAACTATGCTGTCTTGCTCCGTGGTAGGTCATAGATCAGACTTGACATTGTCAAGTCTCTTCTTCACTCTTCACTCATTACTGTTTACTAATTACTCTTCACTCATTACTGTTTACTAATTACTGCTTTAACATCATCAATAATATTTTTAATTCTTTGGTGCTGAGTTTTATAACTAACCCTATTAGTAATTAAGCGGGCTGATGATCTTGCAATTTCAGCTATTTCTATCAAATTATTTTCACGCAAAGTTCTACCTGTAGAACTAATGTCTACAATCATATCAGAGAGCCCCACTAAAGGCGCCATTTCAATTGAACCATTTAATTTAACAATTTCTGTTTGAATACCCTGTTGGTCAAAAAACTCTTGGGCTACATTAACATATTTAGTAGCTACTCGCCCTGTAGAAGGTAGTTCTTCTAAAGAAGTAATTCCTGCTTCTTCTGGAATAGCCACAACTAATCTACAACTACCTAATTCTAAATCTAAAACTTCATAGACACTAGCCCCAGCTTCTAACAACACATCTTTACCGACAACCCCTAAATCTGCTACTCCATGTTCAACATATGTATGGACATCTACAGCTTTAGATAATAAGAAATCAATCTCTAATTGTTCATCTTCTAAAATCAATTTACGCGAATCATCATCTAATTCTCGATTAACCACTCCAGCTTCTCTTAAAATTTCAACTACTGGGTCAAACAACCGACCTTTAGGTAAGGCAATAGTTAGTTTATCCATCTTGTTCCCCCGCTTTTATTTCAATTTCATTTATTTTATAATCTTCTTTTGAAGTACTAGTTTCTAAATTTAATACTTGGTCTATCTTCTTTTCTTTAGCATAAGCAATAGTCTCTTCTAAATCTCTAGTTGCTAATTCAAGTTCTACATTATTATTCTGACGTAACTCCTCAGCTAACTCAAAACCTTTTTCTTTATCTTCGGGTTGCAAACGCAGAATAACTTTTTTATTCTCCATTTCAAACTCATATCCCTGCTTTTCTAATGATAAAATTAATCTATCAACTCCTACTGCAAATCCTGTAGCAGTTGTAGGATAACCAAATTTTTTAACTAGATTATCATAACGACCACCACCGCAAATAGTATAACCTAAATCATGGGTATAGCCTTCAAATACAATTCCAGTATAGTAATCAAAACCACGTACTACACTTAAATCAATATATATATAATCTGCTACTCCCATTAATTCTAAGTTTTTATAGACTTCCTCTAGATTAATTAAAGCTTCTAAAGACTCTTCATTATTAACTAGGTCTTTAGCTTCTGCAATTACCTCTTTTCCTCCACGCAGATCTTGAGCAGCTAAAATAGCTTTTTTTTGCTGTCCATTTAAATCAGTTCCTGATAGCAATTCTTTTAGCTCCACAAAATTTCTTTCTGAAAGAGCATGTCGGATTTTAATCTGTAATTCTTCATCTAATTTAGCTTCCTTCATAATCCCTGTAAAATATCCAACATCCCCAATATCAATATTAAAATTATTCAACCCAGCATTTTCTACTGCTTTAACAGCAATTGAAATAACTTCTGCATCACCAAGCGGATTATCTACTCCAAACAACTCTACTCCTGCTTGATAAAATTCTCTATGTCTTCCTGCCCGCGGTGTTTCATAACGATATACATTCCCTTCATAAGCTAATCTAAGTGGTAACGATTTTTCTCTCAATTCAGTAGCTACCATACGAGCTATAGAAGCAGTCATTTCAGGTCTTAATGCTAAAATTTCTCCTTTTCTATTAAAAAATTTGTACATCTTAGCATGTAACCCTTCTGTAGCAGCTGATAAAATATCATAATACTCAAAAGTAGGAGTAATTATTTCCTCATAGCCCCAACTATTAAAAACCTCCATTACTTTCTCTTCTATAATTTTTTTCTTCCTAGCTAAATCTGGCAAATAATCCCTTGTCCCTTCTGGTCTCTGCAACTTATTCCAATCCAAAATAACTCCTCCTCATTAATTAAAATTCTTTATTACTTTATCGAATTAAAGAATGATTTATTAAAATATAACATATCCCCTATCGATTGTCAATTGAAATTTAATAGTAATTAGTAATAAGAAAAAAGTAATAAATAGAAAAAAAAGCGATCCTAGAAATGGATTCTAAGATCACTTAGCAAAAACATGTTTCCCAATTTGAACTGTCTTTTCTCTCGTAGTTAGCCACCACATAGTTTTAGCAATAATAGGATTATAAAAATACATAGCATTTTGAGATGGATCTTCTCCTGCTAAAGCCTTTTCAGCTGCTTTATAGGCTTCTTGATCAGGTTTTAATTTAATCTGTCCATCTTTAACGGAACTAAACTGTCCTTCCTGATAAATCACACCATAAACAGTATCAGGGAATTGAGAGCTGTTTACTCGATTAAGTATAACTGCTCCTACAGCAATTTTCCCTTTAAATGGTTCTCCCCGTGCTTCAGCATGAATTGCTTTAGCTAACCAATAGACATTATCATCATTCTTTTCAACATTTTTAGATGCTTGTGCTGATTGATTATTATAGCGATTCGGTTCTCCTTTAGAGTTATCAATTATTTTCTCTAAAATTACAACTAATAACCCACTTATAACTAAACCTTGTGCTGCTTTTTCTCCATCAATTCCCTGCGCATAAGTTCTAGAAAAATCAGCACTAATTAACAGACTTACAGATGGGGTTATTAACATTATGATTAATGTTAAAGCAATAACGTTGGTTATTTTATATCTCATGCCCTTGCCCCCTCAATTATTGAGAAGCTAATAATAAAGCAGAAACTATCCAGCCACCTGTTAGCCAGAAGAAACGTTGCTCTAATTTCTCTACTTTTTCTTCTGTCTTTTTACTTGCTGTTTCAGAAGATAATTGATCAACTTTCTGTTTGAGGTTCTCATTTTTAGTTTCTAATTCATTAAGCTTTTTCTGTAATTTATTAGTTCTAATTGCTTCTTCAGTAATGCTCTTTAAAATTTTATCAACTTGTTTACGCAGATCATTAATTTTAGCATTTGTATTCACTAAATCTTCTTGATTAACCTCTTGTTGGTCTGATAATTCATTTAATCTTCTCTTTAAATTTTCATTTTGATTAACGACTTCAACTAATTCAGATCTGAATTCTGTTGATAATTTCTTTAAAGTAAGTACATCGCCGCTTTCTGGATTAACCTGCCCTTGATTAATATTACTTAACATTTTAGCTATAATTTCTGCTAGTTCATAGCGAGTCACTTCTTTTTCACCTTTAAATTTATTGCCATCATAAAGAGACATATAACCCTTATCTACCAATTTAACTACACTTTTATAGGCCCAATGATCACGAGATACATCTTTAATATTATCACTTGCTAACACTACAGAAACATTAGTTGAAAGTAGTAATACTACTAACAACAGACTGATTACTTTTTTATTCACCTTTATTCCTCCTTGAAGTTAATATTTTCTATTTCACGCTTTAAATTTATATGATGCTGCTTGCTATCAAAAACATTTAAATTTTCAAATTCTAAATTAGAATTTCCTTTAGCTAAAACTTTAAAATGAATTTGAGCTATGATATCACTTTTAACCTCTTGCGGTGCATCTAGACTAGCTGATAAATTCTTGATTAATCCTCCTTGCTCTAAATCCGGACGATTAAAACTTAATAATTCTTTATTATCTACAAATAACTTACCACGAGAAATATAAATTGCTTCTAGAACATATTGGTCATATTTTAAGCTGAAATTAATCTGATAAAAATCAGTAATATTCTCTAATTTAATATTTGCTGTTACATAATCACCCACCTCAAAATCTTTTTTATTAAATTCAATTTTAAGTTTAGGTGTTAATTTAGGTAAAACAACACTGCTCTTTTCACTCTTGCGAGCAGTATTATCGCTATTAACTTCAACATAATAAGGTAAATCTCCGTCAATAATCCCAATAGTATCTACTAACCAAGGAACTTTAATAGTTTCACCAGGCTTTAGCTGACCTAAAAACTTATTTACTTTTTCACCTTTAGCAATCTCTAATCCCGGAGGTAAGACTATTGTAGAATTAACTCCATAAGCAGTAGAGTTTCCTACATTAGTAATCACTCCATAAATATCAAATTGTTCTTGACTTAAATGATTATTCTCTTTTTTTATTCTAGTTGGTCCTTTGATATCAATTCCTAAATTTGGAGGGCCAACCACTCTTAAACCTCTAGTAACTTGATTATCATCTGTATTCTCAGCAGTGACTTCAACTTGATAATCCAATTGCTTGGGGTTAACATTTTTAGGACTTATTTCCCACATTACCTGAGCAGTAGCACCAGGTTTCATATGACCTAAATTCTTAATTCGTTTCTCTGATTCCAATTTTAGCTGTTCTGGTAATTTTAGTTCAATCTTCACATCTTCGGCTTCAATCTCAGCTGTATTTTGTACATAAGCTACTATTTGAGCTTTTTTATCTGGTCTATCCATAACTATCTCAGCGGGAGAAGTTACCCCTAAAGATAATAAACCAGGAACAACTGTGATGCCTCCTAAACCATAATTAGTGACATAATCTTTTGTTTCACCAGGAGATAACTTTTGCGGCTGCCAAAATAAAGCCATAGCACTATCTAATTCAAATTCTCCTTTACGCATAAATTCTTGTCCCGGATTAAATTCAAATTTCCAAGCATCATCTGCTAAACTACCCCAATCAGCAAAATAAACTTTATCTGCTTGAGTCAAACCTGGTCCTTTGATAGTCCCCTGAGCTGTAACTTTAGGATTACTTAAAGTATCAAAGGCCTGCCAAAAGCTCGGCATCTCATCACTAGAATAGACTTTATCAGCAGTAATCGCTTTATTCTTGATCCTAAATGGAGCTCCATCATTTTCTCCCAGCATAGTATCAATCATAACTCTAGCTCCAACTTCTTTCGAGCTTTCACCTTGATTAGTAATTCGATAGCGAATTTGAGCGGTATCAGGCAAAGCAGTAGTAGTACTTTTGACAAAACTTAAAATTTGTGTGACTAATATCTTGCCATATTTGTATTTAGTAACTATGCGACCATCTTCAATTTGAGGTTCTTGAACTAAAGTACCATATTTAGCGTTTTTTCCCGCTCGCTTTTTTGTTTTACCACCAAAAACATAATTTTCGCCATCAATTCTAATAGTAGTATAAGAAGTCCAAGGATTAGGATGACCATAAATTAGTGGTTTGCCATCATCCCCCTCCCTCATAGGGGCTCCACCTGTAACATCAATAGCAAAACGCCCCTGATTATGTTCATTCTGATTAACAAAAATAGATATATAATCATTTTTTATTTCTAAATTACCCTCATCATCAACTTTAGCAAAGCCAATAGAGGAGAAAATAATTAATAATAAACTCAAAAGAGTAATTATTTTAACCCGATTTGTCATTCTTGACACCTCATTCCTCAACAAAATTTAAGTTAAGAAATTCAACTTTAACTTGATCACTATTATTAGGTCTAAAGTGAACTATAATGTTAACTCGATAACTTTTAGCAGCAGCCTTAAATCTCCACCCACGGTGAATAGTATTTATTGCTGCCTCGTCTAATCTTTGATCTTGAGATGAAACTAAAACTTTTATCTGATCTCTATCTACCTCACCTGTCTTATCAACTAATATTGATAATTTAACATCACCTGCTACTCCTAAATTCGAAGCATCTTTAGGATAATAAGGGTCAGGATGAGTTGTCAATGACTGTTGTGGTTCAGAAAAAGCAGGTTCTTGTTCTTCTTTATCTTTCTCTTCAGTTTTTTCCTGCTCCTGCTTTGGTGCAGAACTTTCTTCTGCAGTCGACTTAACATTTTCTTCTTTTTTATTATCAGCAGTTTGCTGCTGACTTTGATTTTGTTGTTCGTCTTTTTCTTCTGCCTTTGAAGAAGTTTTTTCTTGTGTTTTTTCAGCTTCAGTCTCAGTTTTTTGAGTTTCTGTTTCATTTTTCTGATTATCGTTTTCTTTATTTTCAGACTGTTGTTTTTCTTCTCCTTGAGTACTTTCTTCTTTTTCAGCTACTTTAACTTCTTCAGAACTATTTTCACTACTTAATATTTCTTCAGGCTTTTCCTTAGTAGCTGTTTCTTGTTGTTTGCTATCATTTTTTAGCTCTTTACTTTGTTCTGGTTCTGGTTTAGTCTCTTGTTCTTCAGTTGTTACAGTCTTTTTGCTTTCTTGCTTCTTCTCTGTTTCACTATCAGTGATTTTAGTTTCATTATCTACTTCATTAGATTGTTCTACTGCTTTTGTTTCAGTATTATTCTCTTCTGGCTGTTTTTGCTCTTTTACTTCAGTATCTTTAGTTTCTTCTTCAGCCGTTTTTTCAGTTTTTTCTGTAGTTTTTTCCTTTGTTTCTTGATTATTACCAGCTGCTTTAGTTTCTGATTTTTCCTCAGGCATAGATTCTTTTTGTTCTTGTTCTTCGTTTTGTTCTTCTTCAGTCTTCTCTTTATTCTTTTCTTCTTCTTTATTTTCCTCTTTTGCAGTATCTTGCTGTGGTTCAACAACCTGAGTTTCTTCTTTTTCCTCTTGATTCTTATCATCTAAAGTTTCTTTATCCAATTCAACTAACTGAATTCTGCGTTGTTGAGCATTAGAAGAGGTTTTAAATCCAAATTGCCCTTTTGTAAATAAGGATAAAGAATATAAAATCACAATATGGATTAACGCAGACACAAGTATAAACTTAATTAATCCCGCATCAGAGTCATCTTTATCATTAGCAATGATTTTTCTCATAATTATCACCTAATTTAATTCATCTTTATTAGCTGCCAAAGTTAATCTGTAGCCCCCAGCTTGACGAACTAAGTCCATTACATTTATCACTTGTTTATATTCGACTTTTTCATCAGCCTTGATTACAAACACAGTTTCCGTGGATTCATTAACTGAAGTAGCTATATTTTCTTTTAATTCATCTATAGTAGTCAACTTAGAATTCATAAATATTTTCCCATCATATGCAATATTAATCTTAACCGTCTTATCTTCTTGCTGTTGTTCTACACTTTTAGCCTGCGGCAAGTTGATTTCTAAGCCGCTAGGAGTAGTTTTGAAAGTAGTAAACAACATAAAGAAAACTAATAAGAAAAAAACAACATCAATCATGGGTAAAATTTTAATATCAATTTGGTCTTTCAAATTTGACTCAAACATTTTTACCACCCTGACCTAACACTTCTACTACATCAGCAAACCAACGATTCATTTCTGAAGTTCGCTTATCTACTAGACCTGTTAAATAAGAGTACATTAACATAGTGGGAATAGCTACTATCAATCCGACAGCCGTACTAATTAGTGCTTGAGCAATTCCTACACTCAATGCCCCAGGATTAGCAACTCCTTGAGCAGCAGCTAAAATATTAAAACTATCAATTATTCCTAATACAGTTCCTAACAATCCAAGTAATGGAGATACGCTTGCTATAAAATTTAAAGCTTTTAGCCTCTTCTCTAATTTCTTAACTTGATTACTACCTATTAACTCTAAATTCTTTCTCAATTCTTCTTTTCCCTGCCCAATATAATTCAAACCTTCTAATAACATTCCAGCTACCGGCGCCTGTTTATCTTCTAAAATTGATTTGACTTCTTTAACTTTATCATCATTTAGCTTAACCCGCACTTTGTTAATTAAATTATAATTATTTGTTTTAGCCTTTTTCAAATAAATAATTCTTTCAATACTAATTGCTAAACTAATAACTGAAAAAATAATTAGCGGTATAATTGTAACTCCACCTTGCTTTAAAACATTTAACATTTTATAGTTTCCTCCTTATAGCAACACATTTCTTTCTTTTAATTTTTTTAATTTTGCATAGGATACTTTAACTGCCCCTAACAAGACTCCTTCTTTTCTTCTTGGCCCATGACAATCAGAACCACCAGTAATTAATAAATTGTGTTCCTTGGCAAATTTTAAATATTTTTCTTCTTTTTCCTTATTATGCTCAGTATGATAAACTTCAATACCTTCAGCACCCCACTTTATAAACTTTTTTAATAATTCATCATTATTAATTAAAGCAGGATGAGCTATCACTGGAATACCATTAGCCTGTTTAATTAAATCTATAGCTCCTTTAACATCTAATCTCTCTCGTTCTACATATGCTGGCGCTTTACGACCAATATATTTATCAAAAACTTCTCCCCACTGGTCTACATAGCCTTTTTCTAAAATGATTTGAGCAATATGAGATCTTCCAACAGCTGCTCCATCAGCTAAATTTAAAACTTCATCAAAATTAATCTCTATTCCTAAATCATTTAATTTATCAACTATCTTTTCCGCTCTAAAATAACGCGCTTTTTTTAATTCTTTAAGTTTATTTAATAAAACTTTATTTTCATAATCAATATAATATCCTAACACATGAACTTCTGTATCAGCATAATCAGTATTGATTTCAATCCCTGGAACTACTTCTAGGTCTAACTTTACTCCTTCTCTTAAAGCAGGCTTAATACCTTCTATTGTATCGTGATCAGTTATTGCAATAGCATTAAACCCTAATTGATCAGCTTTAGCTACAACTTCTTCTGGACTAAAATTACCATCAGAAGCAGTTGTGTGTAAATGTAAATCAATATAATTTTCTTGCACTATATTTCTCACTCCTGTTTACAATATTAATACTTAAACTCAATTTATTAATTACTGGCTTCCAACTTTATATATTCAATATTAGACTAAAAAATCCTGCTTTTTAATTGAATACTAACTGACAAATAAAAATAGCAGCAAAAAAACCAACTATATCAGCAATTAAACCTGCTAAAATTGTATGACGCGTATTCTTTATTTTTACTGCTCCAAAATAAACAGTTGCCACATAAAAAGTAGTTTCTGTACTTCCCTGCATAGTTGAAGCCAGTTTTCCAATAAATGAATCCGGACCAAACCTATTAATTATATCAGCTACTAATCCTAATGAACCAGTTCCTGATAAAGGTCTAATCAATCCTAAAGGAATAATTTCTTTTGGTACTCCTATTTTTTGCAAAGGAGCAGCTACTAATCCTAATAACAAATCTAAAGCACCAGAACTTCTAAAAACACTAATAGCCATCAACATTGCTATTAGACATGGTAGAATTTTTATTCCAATTGAAACTCCTTCCATTGCACCAGTAGTAAAAACATCATAAACATCAACATCTTTATATAATGCTAATAATATTATAAATACTATAAGAGCTGGTATAGCAGATTGTGATATTAAATTAATAATATTAACCATAATTATTCAACTCAAACTTCAACAAAACTTTATTAACTAAAATTCCTGCTATAGTAGAACAACAAGTCGCAAATAAAGTAGTACCAATTATTGCAGTTACTTCATTAGAATTTGCACTAACCCGCAACGCTAAAATAGTTGTAGGTATTAAGGTTAAACTAGAAGTGTTAATCACTAAAAAAGTACACATAGCATCAGAAGCAGTTCTCGAGTTTTGATTTAACTCTTGTAATTGATGCATAGCTTTAATACCTAATGGAGTAGCTGAATTTCCTAGTCCCAATAAATTAGCACTAAAATTCATCATAATAGCACCAAGGACTGGATGGTCAGCTGGTATCTTAGGAAATAAAAATTTAGCTAACGGTTTAAACAACCGAGCTAAAATATTTACTAGGCCTGCTTCTTCAGCCAACTTCATAATCCCCAACCATAAAGACATGGGACCAATAAGTTTAAGCACTGTCATAACACTTTCTTCCCCTGACTCTAAAATAGCAGTTGATAATTCTGTCATTCTACCGTTAATCACTGCTACAACAAAGCCGGTAATTACCATAGTTGCCCAAATGAAATTAAGCATATTATCCCTCCCTGATTAAAATTTATGCTTTATCAGGAAGGATATGAAAAAATAAACTCAAAACAAAGTCCTGACTATTAATAGTCAGGACTTGTTAAAACTACTTATTTAGTCAAAAAGTTCATCTAATTCATCACCGATTAAGTCACCAATTTTAGTACCTTTTTCTTTCTCTTTTTTCTTTTTCTTCGGTTTTTGTGACTTAGTATCTTTTTTCTTGGTTTTACTTTTATTTTTAGATTTTGGTTTAGATTCTAATTCTTTAATACTTAATCCAATCTTTCTATCATCAGCATTAATATTAATTACTTTAGCCTCAACTTCATCTCCCTCAGTAACAACTTCTTCTACAGTTTCTACATGGTCATGGGATAACTGAGAAATATGAATTAAACCTTCTACCCCAGGCTTAACTTCCATAAAGGCACCAAAATCAACTGTTTTAGTAATATTACCTTCAATTACATCTCCAACTTCATACTCATTAATAAATTCTTCCCAAGGATCTGGTTGAATTTGTTTTAAACCAAGAGAAATTCTCTTTTCATCTTTATCTACACCTAAAATCTTAACCTCAATTTCTTCTCCTTCTTCTAATACATCTTCAGGGTGATCAATACGCCCCCAAGAAATTTCAGAAATATGAAGTAGTCCTTCAATTCCGCCTAAATCAACAAAAGCTCCAAAGTCTACTAGCTTAGTAACAGTTCCTTCTACTACTGAATCTTCTTCCAAAGAATCTAAAATTTCTTCTTCTTTCTCTTCTTTTTCTTCTTCTAATAGAACTTTTCTTGATAATACAACATTATTATTTTCTCTTTCAGCTTCAATAACTTTTAATTTTAGAGTTTCTCCGACAAATTGACTCAGATCTTCAATATAGTCAATTGCTACATGAGAAGCAGGTACAAAACCTCTTAGTCCTACATCAACTACTAATCCACCTTTAACTTCTTTAGTAACTTCTGCTTCAATAATTTCTTCATTTTTCTTTGCTTCTTTAATATTTTCCCAAGCTTGCTCTTGCTCTACTTTCTTTTTAGACAAAATAGCATGTCCATCTTCGCCTTCAGGATTCAATACAGAAACTTCAATTTCTTCTCCTTCTTCTACTACTTCTTCTGGTTTAGAATTAGAATATGTTAATTCATCTGCAGGTACAAATCCTTCAGTTTTAGCACCTACATCAACATAAACTCCTTGTGCTGATATTTGTGAAACTGTTCCTTTTACTACATCACCTTTATTCAGCTCAGTAGCAGAGAAATTTTCCTCTTCTTCCATTTGTGTTTCTTCAGCAGTTTCCTCAACTGCTTCTTCATCCTTTGCTGTTGTTACATTTTCTTCTTGTTCTAATTCTTCTGTTTTTTCTTCACCTTCTGTTGTTTCTACTTGATTTTTCTCTTCATTAATCTCTTCCATTCTTTTCACAGCCTCCTTAATTATCCAGTTAGGGGTTGAAGCCCCAGCAGTAATACCTACCTTTTTAATATTAGTAAACCAATCTGTTTGCAGTTCTTCTGCTGTTTCTACATGGTGAGTATTAACACCATTCTCACAGCATATTTCTGCTAACCGATTGGTATTAGCACTATTATAACCACCAAGAACTATCATTAAATCTACTTTTTCAGCTAATTGAGCTGCTTCCTCTTGTCGTTGACTAGTAGTGGTACAAATAGTGTTATGAACTTTTAAATCTTTCACTTTTGGTAATAAATAATTGACTAAATTTTGCAGGTGGGAAATTGATTGTGTTGTTTGAGTTATAACACCAATTTTATCAGTATTGGGAACTTTAGAAAAATCTGATTCATCTTCAATCACTATAGCTTGCTCATTAGTAAAACCTAAAATCCCTGCAACTTCAGGGTGATTTTTATCACCACTAATTAAGACTTGATATCCA
This sequence comes from Halanaerobacter jeridensis, assembly GCF_016908315.1. Lineage (GTDB taxonomy): Bacteria > Bacillota > Halanaerobiia > Halobacteroidales > Halobacteroidaceae > Halanaerobacter > Halanaerobacter jeridensis. The sequence goes on from NZ_JAFBDQ010000003.1 coordinate 236,279, forward strand.
TCTTCTTTTAATTTCTTAGCTTTTTCTTGAGCTTTCTTAACAAAAGGGCAAGTAGCATTAATAACTTCTAGCCCCTTTTTCTCAGCTTTCTCAATAACTTCAGGCGCTACACCATGAGAACGAATAATGATCGTTCCCTCTTCAACATCATTTATATCTTCAGCTAATCCAACTCCTACTTTATTCAATTTACCTACTGCCTGTGGATTATGTATTAATGGTCCTAATGTATAAACTTCATCAGTTTTGCTTTCTCCAGCCTCAAAAGCAATTTCCATCGCTCTGTCGACTCCAAAGCAAAAGCCAGCATAATCGCCTACCAAAATTTCCAACTTGATTACCCCTTCCTTAAGTCAACAAAAAATACAATTTTTCTTTATTATTATATCCAAGTATTTTTAAATTATTAAACAAGGATTCAAATAAACTCAAAATATAATTCATTAGTTTAGTTTAACAACAATTACCTTGACTATAATTATTATAACAAAAACATACTGGAAATAAAAGAAGTTTTGTATTTTTTCCTATTTAATCAGCTCCAATTAAAAAATCAAATTAAAGCAAGGAAATAATAGGCGTGATTAATCCCAATAAAAAACCTAATACAGCTCCAAACCAAGTGATTGCATTTAATTCAGTTTCAATTACATCTAGTAGTAGTCTTTCTACTTCTAAAACATCAAAAGAATTAATTTTGTCTTTAACTAACTTTTCGAAATCTAATGTTGCAAAAATAGTCCCTAAATGATGTTCCATAATATATTCAATCACATTTACTATTCCATTTTCTAAACGTTGTATTAAATCTTTATCCAATTTTTCAAAGTAATTAGATAAAGGAGTAACAAATAATTCTTCGACTTTAAAATCAACTATATCTGCTATAACCATCCTTATTAAATTATTATGCACTATTTTATCAACTATTACTTCTAAAAAATTATTTCCTTGTTCAGACTTTAATTTCTCTATAATTTTATTTTCAAATTTATCAAATAATTGATTGATATTTTCTTCTTTTACTAATTGGTCGACTATTTTCTTAGCAATCTGTTCTAAATCTTCTTCATCTAATCTTTCAATAATAGAAACACAAGAAGTATCCAATAAAGAATCAAGCAATCTATCAATTTCTTGCATAATTTGGACTTGATTTTCTTCTTCTTCAACATAAGAAATTAAATAATTTAAAAATTTTTCTACTATTTTGTCCTTGAATCCAGATAGCATAGATAGCATTGGATTATTATCAAAAAAGTTTTCTACTTTAGATTCAATTTGTTGCTTTAATTCTTCTGATTCCAAAAAAGAAATTAAATGATTGATCACTTCAGGTTTTTGCTCTTCTAACCACGCTTTACCAGATTGAATTAAAGAATCAGGTATTATTTCTCTCACCGTTTTATCTTCTTCGATATTATTTAATTCTGCTTTTAAATAAGTAACTACTTGCTCTTGCAGCCCCTCTACCATAGATTCTTCTTGGATTAATGCTATGATTTCAGTTTTTAGCTCATAATACTCTCTAGAATTTAGATAACTATTAATTTTTTTTATTGTTTGCTCAGAATTAAACTGAGACTTAATTAATTCTGTTACTTGGTCGCTAGATAATGATTCCTCTATGTTTTCATTAATCACTTTTTTCAAAAGTTCTTTTAGAGTTTCAACTTCTTTATCATCAGAGAAAATTTCGGTTAATATTTCTTCTAAATTTCTGTTTTCATTTTCTAAATTTTTAATTTTTTCTTTAATAAACTCTTGCACCTTAGTTTTCATATTAGGTCCTTGTAAAATCTTTTCAAAAGCATCAGGCGTTAATAATTTCTTTCCTACAGCCCCCCCAATACTTTCAGCTAACTCAGTTCTCCTCCGGGGAATAACTCCTGGAGTAAAAGGAATTTCAAAACCAAATATCTCTTTTTTAGTTAATGGTCTAAATAGCATTTTTATTGCTAACCAATTAGTCCAATAACCAATTAATGAACCTACTAAAGGACTAATAATAAATACTGAATCCACGACTAAATCACCCTCCTAAATTTAGTAGTTAATAAGTTATTAAATAAATTTTAATCCTTCAAGAATAAGTTAGCAGCTTTACGTCCTTTTCTAACATGGTAGAATGCTTTAAATAAGTTACCTTGCTTATAATAATTAACGCCTAATAAAAAGTGAGTATACTCATCATCTTTAATATCTAAAGATTTCTCTAAGCTTTCTTTAGCCTTACTATATTTCTTTAATTCATGCTGCGTTACAGCTAAATAATTATAGCTCCAAATATTCTCAGGATCTAAAGAAACTATCTCTTTAAATAACTTGTTAGCCTGCTTATAATTATCAGCAGTATAATGAGCAAAAGCTAAAAAATTAATTTCTCTTATATCATATTCTGAGTTTTGTAAATCACCTTTATAATTTTGGATTAACTCTTCTAACTTCTGATCTCGATTTTTAACTTTTTTTAAATCTTTAAATAGTTTAGTAGCTTTTTTTATTTCGCCCAAATTAGAGTATGCTACAGCTAATTCATATTTGATAATATAATCATTAGGTTTTTCCTCTAGCTTTTGCTTTCTTTTGTGTATTACATTTTTCCATTCAGCTTTATATTTACTTTCCCCTAATACAGTTTGAACATTCAATAACAAAATAATCAACATAAATAAAAGTAATATTCTTTTCATAAATATGGGCCATTATGTCTCAAATAAACAATGAGAAAACGACCTTCTCCCTACCTTTCTTTTAGTATTATTTACAGCTTAAGCACTTCCTTTATTTAAAATTAAACAAAAAACAACTAAATCCTCTATTGACATTACTTTCTTAGATTTTTAATAATTAAGTCGATATCTAAAACAAAAGAAATAAGAATTATAACTATGAATAGTTATCATTTTAGCTTGAGGAGGTGCGGCAGAACTAAAAGCAAAATTATAATCATTATTTAAGAACTTTGGCCCACCAGCATAAATACCCGCCTGATTCCAAAAAAGCTCATCCAAAAATTGATTTTGCATTAAATAATGAGCATAACTAGGAGTTTCAACCATTATTCTATCTAATCCTGCTTCTTTTAAACTATTAAATAATATTTTTTCATTTAATTCATAAGCATCTCCAGTGGCTAATACAATTACCTTATCTTTCTTAATATTTGTCCTGATTTGCTTTATGATATTAGATTCAGACTGTAAATTTATTAATTGATAAGGATAGTCAAGATTTTCAGTTACAACTTGAGACCCCTGCGGAGATGTAGCAATAATTATTGGGACCTCTTCTTCAGTAAAAATACGATGTTGATAAGGAATAGAGTCTCCTGTTTGGGAGACTATTATATTATATGGTACTGCTGATTTAGATAACAATTCAGTTCTAGCCTTAACTAGTTCTTGATCAAAAATATGACCTGTTAAATTAGGCTCAGCTGCTAAAGTTTTAGGGCCTAATATAATACCATCAGCAATTGTTCTTAATAAATTCAATATCCATAAATCAGATTTACCAGCCCCATTATCCAAATTATTATTACGAGCAATTTGTCCTGATTTAGGATTATCTTTAAAAGCAATAGTACCATCAATTGAAGCTACAAAGCAGGCAAATAAGAAAGGACGCTCTTTTTTTAGCTGCGGAAACTTTAGCTCACCATAAATTTGATCTATCTTTTCAAAATTAAGCTTAGTAACTTCATAATCAGAATCAAAATCAGAATAAATCTTATTTAATTTTATCTCATCTACTAAAAATTCTTTACTGACCAAAGACATCCTATTGCTCCTTTCTACTTGACCTTATCTTATAACCAATTTATTTTTCTTTACTATTTGCTTGCAAATTTTCATCTTGCAAATTATTATCTTCAGTAGATTCTGAACCATCCTCTTTTTGCTCACCGTTTTTTTCTTCATAAGTAGCATCTAATGCTTGTTTAGTTGAATTTAATAAAATCCTTTCAATTTTAAAAATATTTTCTTCTCCTACTTTATCTACTATTCCAGAGTTTTCAAGAACTTTATATAGTTTTTTATTAACGCCAGCAAATTTAACCAAACCATTCTTCTTATGGACTTTAGCAATAAATCCTTTTAGTTCTCGAATAATGGTTAAATCTATTCGTTCTATATTACGCATTCTAATTACAAAATTTTCACCAGTAGGCAATAATCGTTCTAATTCTTCTTTTAGATTATCTACTGAACTGAAATGTAAATTACCACTTAAATCAACTACAATACAATCTTTTTCTTCCCCTTTTTTATCTTCTTCTAAATCTTCTGCTAATTCATCAACATTCTCAGTTTGTCTTAATTCACCTTTTTTAGGATCTTCTTCATAATGAACCGGTTTAATATTTACTTTACTACTTTCTCTTAAGACCACAATTACTGATACTAAAACTCCAAAATAAATTGCATAATCAATACTTGGAGCAGTAATAGTAGCTATAAAAGTACTAATAAAAATCAGAGCATCTCCTTTAGTAGTTTGAAATGCCTGCTTTAATTCCTCGACATCAATCATGCTAACTGCTACTACAATGACTAAACCTGCTAAAGCTACAATCGGAATATACTTAAATACGGGACTAAATAATAACATAAATATCATAATTGCTAATGCTACAAAAAATTCCGATAATCTAGTTTTAGCTCCCGCTTGGTAATTAGCAAAAGATTTAGCAAAAGAACCTGCTATAGCAAAACTACTAAACAATGAACAACCAATATTTATAATTCCCTGCCCAATAAATTCTTTATTAATATTAGCTTCTTCACCAGTTTTAGCAGCTAATGATTTAACTACTGCTAAAGTCTGAATTAAACCTAATAGAGCAATTGATAAACTTTTAGTTATTATCTCTCCTAAATAAGGTACTGAAAGCGAAACTAAATTAAATTCAGGAATCGAAGCAGGCAAATCACCAATTACTTCTATTTGATTCTCTAAATTAAAGGTAAATACTATCACAGTAATCACAATTAAAGTGATTAAGTAAGATGGCAATTTAGAATTAATCTTTTGAATTATGAGAATAGTAACAATAGTTAATATACCCAAATAAACAGTTAATAAATTAACTTGATCTAAATTTACTGCTATTTTATAAATATTAGTAAATAAATTAGGCCCACCAGCTAATGATAGCCCAAGAAAATTTTGTAACTGTCCAACTCCAATTAACAACGCGGCCCCTGTACTCAATCCAATAATCACTGGATGAGAAACATAGTTAACTAAATTCCCCAAGTTTAATAATCCAAAAACAAGTTGAAAAACACCTACTAATAATGTTAGCAAAAACAACACTGCTAAATAATTTTCTCCTGTTACAAATTTCAAACTACTTGCTATAGCCATAGCCATCATATTAGTAGGACCTACTATCATATAACTAGAAACCCCACCTAAAGTAGCTAAAACCATAGATATAATTGAAGTGTAAATTCCATAGATAGGATTAACACCAATAATTAACGCATATGCCATATTCTGAGGTAATGCTATAGCTGCTACTGATAGTCCAGCGAGAAGGTCTTGCTTCAAAAATTCTGACTTATAATTTTTCATCATTTTGATAAAATTAATCTCATTTAGTAAATCTAAAGCTTTATTTTTTTTCATAATTACCTCCTTTTAGAGGTCTAAACATATATATTAATTTTATTATTAAATTATTTTATTATTAATAATTAGAATTTACTATTTCTCTTGAATAAACAATTTCCTGCAAAAATAATATCAGTAATTCTAATTAATTACAAGGAAGTTTTGTAAATATTCTTGTTCATAGATACAAAACAAGGCGATGATATATATCATCGCCTTGTTTTACATATTAACTTACTAAAAATTAAATGTTCCAGAAGCACTAATATAATCTTCAGAATCCATAGTTAAATTAAAATCAACAAACGGTAAATTAAAGCCTACCCCACCAGTATAAACTGCATCTTCCATATTATCAGAATCATAAGTTCCAGCTCGTAATGAGAACATACCCATTGTCCCTTCAAAGCCAAATCTTCTAATATCTGCTCCATCTTCAGGCATCTCTAAATCAGCTGCAAGTCGGGTAGAAAAAGCCTCAATTACTGGAAACTTAAAAGTAGCTCCTGCTCCAATGGTAGTTGTTCTTTCTAAAGAGTCTGTTTCCATATCCATTGTATTGATTATATTTTTAACAGTAGCTCCAGCCTTTAGATTTAAAACATCAGTATCAGTTAAAGTAGCTAACATACCTACATCTGCTCCTATGCCATTATCATCTTCTTCTGTGTAATCTGTAGTTAATGTATTATTATTATTATCTACTACTGTTTCAGCTTTATCATGTCTAGCATATAAATATTTACCACTTACTCCTACTGATAAAGACCCAACTATTGGAGGATCAATAACCTTACTTCCTAAACCCAAAATACCTTGGCCCGTAAAGTAATTATCAGCTGTTCCCTGAGGTAATTTATAAGTTTTTCCTCCCTCAGTATAAGTCTTTTTCTTTCCTTCGTCGAAATTAAAGCGACTATTAAACACTCCTCCTAAACCCATTTTACCTAAATTCAAAGCTGCAATTCCATTAATATTGGCAGTCGTATCACTAGGCAGTTCTATATTTTCTAAGTCAGAAGCTGAAGGATTAGCTTTTAACTTTTCTACTGCATCAATAAAATCAGCTATTTCTTCTATATCTTCTTGGTCCATCTGTCCTCCACCACTAACTTGTAGACCAACTAAGCTATTTTGGGTTAAACCAGCTGGATTCCAATAGATCGCACTAGCATCATCAGCTATAGCAGTAAATGCTCCCCCCATACCATAAGCTTTAGTACCATATCTACTAGCAGCAGCCACAGGATTAGCAACTATAAATAATACTCCTAAAATCAAAATAGCGCTTAAATATTTTTTCATTTTAATTCCACCTTTCGTAGTATTACATCTTGTCTTATTATATCTTTTTTTCTGTCATCTATTTATACTTATTCAATATTAAACTATTGATTCCTTCTTTAATTTACAGGGAAACAGGATACTTTACAAAAGTTTTCAAACACATTAAAACAAGGGCGATAAAATCGCCCTTGTTTTAATGTTCTTCAATTAACTTATTTTTTATTCATAATCACCTGTGCTCCTTGATTAGTAGGAGTAGTCACAACATACTTAGCTTCAACATCTTCTTCAGCAAAGAAGTCTACCATTTTTCTCCCAATTTCTTCTTCATCTTCTAAAGTTAAAGCTATAACTGTAGGACCAGAACCACTGAGTACAATCCCCAATGCTTTAGACTCTAATTGCGTTCTTATTTTTTCAAATCCCGGTAAAATCTTTTCCCTATATGGTTGATGTAACCTATCTTTTAAACCTTCTTTAATAATTTTATAATCTTGCTTTAAGAATCCCGTCAATAACAGCCCCATATGACTAACATTAAATACTGCATCATCAAATTGAACCTGTTGCGGTAATACTTCTCTTGATTTACTAGTTGATAGCTCATAATCAGGAATACAGACTACAATCTTTAATTCAGGCACAGCTATTTTTTCATAAATCACGCGATTGTTTTTATAATTAGAAACAACTATCCCACCTAATAAAGCAGGAGAAACATTGTCAGGATGGCCCTCTATTTTAGTAGCTAAATTAACTAATTCCGAAATAGATAACTTATCCTCTACTAACTCATTAGCAGCTAATAGCCCACCTACAATAGCCGCTGCGCTACTCCCTAGTCCTCTAGCCAGCGGAATATTGTTAATAGCTTTAATGTATAAACCATCTGGTTTATAACCTACTTTAGTAAATAATTGCTTCATTGCTTGATAAATCAAATTATCTTTAGTAGTAGGTAACTGAGTCCTACCTTCTCCTTTAATTTCTATTTCTAAATCTGAAGCTGTTTCTTTGACCTGTACTTCATTATAAAAACTTAATCCCATTCCTAAAGTATCAAAACCTGGGCCAAGGTTAGCAGTGGTTGCCGGGACTTTAACATCAATCATTATTCTTCATCAAGCTCAAATTCATTATGAATAGCTTCTACTGCTTGATCTGCCTCATTTTCCTCAATCAAACAAGAAACTTTAATCTCAGAAGTACTAATCATCTCAATATTAACTTCTCCCCGGCCCAATGCTTCAAACATTCTAGCGGCTACGCCTGGATTAGTAGACATTCCAGCCCCTACAATAGACACTTTAGCTACATTAACATCAGAAATTAATTCTCTATAATTCAATTTATCCTTTAACTCTTCTAAGATAGAATGAGCTTGTTCAAAATCTTCATGGTCAATAGTAAATGTAATATCATTAACATCATTATAGTGAATATTTTGGATAATCATATCCACATTAATCCCAACCTCTGCTAACTCAGAAAAGACCTTTGAAGCAATCCCTGGCTTATCTGGTACTCCTAGCAATGTAAACTTAACCTCATCTTTATTACAAGTAACACCACTTACAACATTAACTTTTTCCAATTCACTTACCTCCTTAATATAAGTCCCCTTACTATCATTAAAGCTAGATCGTACTGCTAACTTAATATTATATTCTTTAGCGATTTCTACTGAACGAGGATGCAGCACTTCCGCTCCTAAACTAGCTAATTCTAACATTTCTCCATAAGAGATATCATTTAACTTTCTTGCATTCTCTACAATTCTTGGATCAGCTGTATAGACTCCATCTACATCAGTATAAATTTCACAAACCTCAGCATCAATGGCTTTAGCCAAGGCTACAGCAGTAGTATCAGAACCTCCACGACCTAAAGTAGTAATATCATTATCAATAGTCACACCTTGAAAACCAGCTACTATTACAATCTTATCTTTAGCTAACTCTTCTTCTAAACGATCTGACTCTATCTCTAAAATTTTAGCTTTACTATGTAAATCATCAGTTATAATACCAACTTGATGACCAGTTAATGAAATCACATCTTCTCCTAATTCATTAATTGCCATTGCTAATAAAGCTACAGAAACTTGTTCCCCAGTAGAAATTAACATATCATACTCACGTTTTGGTGGATTATCTGTAATTTCACCAGCAAGGTCAATTAATTCATCAGTAGTATCTCCCATTGCTGAAACAACACTCACCACTTGGTCACCTGCTCTTTTACGCTCTACTATTCGCTGTGCAACATTCTTTATCCTTTCAGAGTCAGCTACTGAGCTGCCTCCATATTTTTGTACAACTAGTCCCATTCTAGTATCCTCCTTAAATAATTAACAATTTATAAACTTATTCTGTATTACTTCCTAGGTCTTCCCTCCGAGTTTTTTAGAGAACAAAAAACTCTCCGTGTCGCCCTAGGCACTCTGCTTCGAGCCAGTTAAGTGTCTCCGAGTTTTAACAAGCAAAACTCTTCGTGTAGCACAAAGCACTTAATTTTATTACTAATTACATCGCGCAATTAATATGCAGCACATTTTGCAAATTGCCTCTATCCCGCAATCTGTATGCAGTGTTTTATGCTAGTTGCTTACTCTTCTCACTACAAACAATAGCTTACTGCTTTATTATGCACTATCTCCTAGGTCTTCCCTCCGAGTTTTTTAGAGAACAAAAAAACTCTCCGTGTCGCCCTAGGCACTCTGCTTAGAGCTAATTAAGTGCGCAATCTGTATGCAGTGTTTTATGCTAGTTGCTTACTCTTCTACTCGAATCAGATTAGCTACTTCTTTCACAGGATCTAATTTGCTGATTTCTTCTAGAGCTGTGTTTATATCTCCTTCTTTCACCTTATGTGTAATTAATACTAATGGTACAGATTCATCACTTCTACCTTTTTGCATTACTGATTCCATACTTACATTATATTCGCCTAACAGATTAGTAATCTGCCCTAAAACACCTGGTTCATCTAATACTTCTAAACGAATATAATATCTCGTCTCTACTTCTGATGGTTCTTTCACTTTTTTATTTTCAAAACAAGTACAAGGTAATCTTCCTTGGGCACCAAGTTTTATATTACGAGCTACTTCAATAATATCACCAACTACTGCACTACCTGTCGGCATTTGCCCTGCCCCTGGACCATAGAACATTGTTTCTCCAATTGCATCTCCTTCAATAAAGATGGCATTAAAGACATCATTAACATTAGCTAGTGGATGATCTTCAGGGATTAAAGTTGGATGAACTCTAACTTCTACTCCGTCTTCTTCTTCTTTTCCAATAGCTAATAATTTAATTTTATAATCAAACTCTCGCGCATAAGAAATATCTTCTTTAGTAATTCCAGTAATTCCTTCAACATAAACCTTATCTATATCAATTCTTGACTCAAATCCAATTGATGATAAGATTGCCAATTTATAAGCAGCATCACAACCTTCAATATCAGAAGTAGGATCAGCTTCAGCATAGCCAAGCTCTTGGGCTTGTTTTAAAACAGAATCAAACTCTGCTCCTTCTTCATCCATTTTAGTTAAAATATAATTAGTCGTACCATTGACAATACCTAAGATTTTAGTTATCTTATTGCCAGCTAAACTACTTTTTAAAGGTTTAATAATTGGAATTCCACCGCCTACACTTGCTTCAAAATAAAAGTCAACATTATTCTCTTCTGCAGTTAATAAAATTTCTTCTCCATGTTTAGCTATTAATTCTTTATTTGCTGTAATAACACTTTTTCCATTCTTTAAAGACTGCAGAACAAATTCTCGAGCTGGATTAACTCCTCCAATCAATTCTACTACTATCTCAATTTCATCATCATTCAAAATATCTGTAAAATCTTCAGTTAATTCTTCATCGGGGACATCTACTGCTAATTCTTCATCTTTATCTTTAACCAAAACTTGTTTAACACTTAATTTAGCTCCTGCTTTATTAGTAATACTCTCTTCATTTTTATGCAATACTTTATAAACTCCTGAACCCACTGTTCCACAACCTAATAATCCAACTTGAATTTCATCTACTGACATAATTATCACTCCTGATTTATATTTTAAGTTCTCTCAACATAAAGAATTATAACTATATAATTACTTTTTGAAACTCTGCATTATTATTTCTACATTTCTAATACCTTCAATTGAGGCTAAATTATCTATTAACTGCTCTAAAGTTATAACTAAGTCATTAATCTCAATAGTTAAAGTAACATGAGCTACATCCTCCAAAGGAAGATCTTGATTGATTGTTAAAATATTTCCCTTATCCTGAGCAATCTCACCTAGTACTTGTGATAAAACACCTGACTTATCAATAGCTAATAAAGAAAGAGTAACTAGTTCTTCACGTTGTTCATCAGAAAAAAGAAAAATATAGTCTTTATATTTATAATAAGTACTACGACTTAATCCTACCCTTTCTACAGCTTCTTTAACCTGATTTTCAACTCCATTATTTAATAGCTCTTTAGCCTCGACTGTTTTTTTCATTGCCTCAGATAAAATTTCTTCAGAAACTATGTAAAACTTTTCTTCCATAATTTAACCCCTTTAATAGTGTTTCTGTTTCAGAAACATTTGTTCTTTATTTGTAGACACGAACTTCATTTTGAATTATAACACTGACTTTATTTTTTTGCAAGGAATTTTCAAAATAAAAAAGCACAACCTAATTTTGGTTGTGCTTAGAGCTTAATTTATTCATAAATTGGAGTTCCTGTGTTATTAGCTAAATCCCTAAATTTCTCAATTAATTGCTTAGTATAACCGCCTGGTTCTCCGGAACCAATTTGTCTATCATCAATTGTAACTACTGGTATAACTTCAGCAGCAGTTCCAGTTAAGAAACATTCATCAGCAGTATATAAATCATGTCTTGTAAATACTTCTTCGCTAACCTCTAATCCAAATTCAGGAGCTACTTCTAAAACAACTCCACGTTTAATCCCCTTTAGCGCTCCAACGTATGTAGGAGGAGTAATTAATTTATCATCCTTTATAATGAAAATATTATCTCCTGTACATTCAGCTACATATCCTTCATTGTTGAGCATAATCGCCTCTAAAACTCCAGCTTGATTAGCTTCAATTTTAGCTAAAATATTATTTAAGTAATTAAGTGATTTAATCCTTGGATTTAAAGCCTCAGGAATATTACGCCTTGTTGCTACAGTAGCTACCTCTAATCCATTTTCATAAAAATCTTCAGGATAAAGTTCTATATCACTAGCAATAATTAAAACAGTTGGCTCATCACATTTTTGAGGGTCTAATCCTAAATCTCCTACTCCTCTAGAAACTACTAATCTAATATAAGCATCTTCAAGTTCATTAGCTCTAATAGTCTCTAATACAGCTTCTTTCATTTCTGCTCTGTCTAAAGGAATATCAAGCTTAATTGCTTTAGCAGATTCATACAACCGTGTTAGATGCTCTTCAAATCGAAATACTCGCCCATTATAAGCTCTAATCCCTTCAAAAATACCATCACCATACAAAAAACCATGGTCAAAAACTGAAACTTTAGCTTCTTCTTTCTCAACTAATTCATCATTTAAAAATATTTTTTCACTACTCATACTACTCCCTGCTTATAAAAACCTATGCAAAACTATACACAGACCACAATCATACAGGATTAGATTGTGTTAGGTATAATCGCTTGATTATAATCTTCCCCACTGCCCTTAATATTTACAATATCAAGGTACTAGAAAGATACAGATGTTACCCGTCCCTAAATTTTACATTCTAAGCAAAGTCCTTTCTCTACGTGGTGCTTTACCCTATATAAGCTATTTGAAAATTGATTCTTCTTATCAGGTTATAATTATTAAGCAATTTCCAACAACCTTTCCCTGTATTTAGAATATGCATAGTCTTTGCTATAAGCAGGATTTTCACCACCTTCCTTTTTAATATTTTGGATTGATTTTTTATAGCTTTTAAAATATTTCATTCTATCACCTCCTAAATATAGGATGCCCTACATTTAGGCAATAAATTAAAATTTTTACCTTAATTTTAATAATTTTACATTACTATTTTGTAACTGCTTCAACCACCTTTCTGTTGACTATTATCTAATATTATAATTAAAAATTAAATTATTTTCAAATCAAAACTTAGTAATCCTATTCTACTAATATAAATATTCAATCAATTTATTCTTTTCATCTTTAGTTTTAAATTCAAAATGAATCCCATTAAAAAATTTATCTCTTTTTCTTTCCTTCCAAACAATCTTCCCCTGTAATTCATCAAGAGGAAAATTTAAAGAATTTGCATTTAAAATAATAGGATGTTTAGTATCTAAATCATGCTTAGTAATCAATTTAGCTCCTGAAGCACTTATATCTTCAATAATTCCTTTATAAAATTGTTGGATTCTATTTTCCACAACATAATACTCAATTTTCTTATTAATTGTAATCCGCTCATAATCTCTTCTTTCCACTAAACATAATACTTGTCCATCTTTTTTAACTTTACAAGTATAATCATTATTTTTTAAAAATTCTTTGACTATTACTGGAATATGATAAATTTCATTTTTTACTTTAAAAATTAAAATTAATTCTCTCTTTTTAGGAGTATACTTATTTAAACTAATTTTAATTTGATTACTACTTAATAATACAGTCTCATTAATTTCTACCATAGCTTGTCCTTTAGTTCTGATGTACTTTTTATAAATTTTATTTTGATTAAAGAAATCTCTAAAATTAAATTTATGTATTATTTTCACTTCAGACATCAAATTGCTAACTCCCTTCTTAATTAACTTACAACTATAAAATCTAATCTAATTATAACAAGCATTTATAAAAAAAGAAAACATTTAATACAAAAAAAGGAAGTTATAAAATAAAAATCAGAGAGGGTTACCCTCTCTGATCTAAAAAGTTATTTTACATTAACTTTTTCTTTTAGAGATTTACCAGCTTTAAATGCTGGAACAGTTCTAGCAGGAATCTGAATTTCCTCTCCAGTTTGAGGATTACGTCCCTTTCTAGCACTACGATCTCTTACTTCAAAACTACCAAATCCAATTAATTGGATTTTAGCTCTTTCATCTTCAGATTTTTTAGCTTCTGCCTCCAAATCTTCAGAAATAACGTCTAACATAGCATCAAGAGTTTCTTTAGTGTCTTTTTTAGTTTGACCAGTTTTGTCTGCAATCTGGTCTACTAGATCAGTTTTAGTAATATTGTTCGCCACAAAATTCACCCCCTATTAAGCCTTTGTTATTAGTATGCCACAGATAAATTTCTAGATACCCTCTATTATTCCTGCATTTTTTAATAATTTTTTTAAAAAAACCCAAAAAAAATAAAAACCCGGCCCACAAGACCGGAAAAAAATTACAATATAATACATATAAGTCCTCCGCTTCCTTCATTTACAATCTTTTGCAAAGTATCTCTTAATTTATCTTGAGCATTAACAGGCATCCTATATAACTTATTATTAATCCCATCTTTTACAAGTTCATGGAGGGAGCGCCCCAAAAAATCCGATTCCCAAACTGCTTCCGGATTTTCTTCAAATTCATTCTCAAAAAAAGCAATTAATTCTTCACATTGTTTTTCTGTACCTACAACAGGTGATACCTCCGTTTCTACATCAGCTCTTATCAAATGTAAAGAAGGAGCAGAAGCATGTAATTTAACTCCAAAATGACCTCCTCGATTAATCTTAGTTGGTTCATCAAATACCATATCTTCTAAATCTGGAGTAACAATCCCATATCCTTCTTGTTTAGCTTGATCTAAAGCCTCAGCAACTCTACTATATTCTTCTTTAACTTGGCTTAAATCTTGAATTAAATTAAATAAATGACGAGCATCATCAATTTGTAAATCAGTTTTCTCCTCCAGAATTTTATAAAATAAATTAGCTTCTAATTGATAATCAACTGTAGCAATACCATTCCCTAAATCTAAATCTATAACTTCAACCTCACCTGCATGTTCGTTTTCTCTTAAACTTCGTGCAAAATGATCTACATCTCGAATAGTATTGAGATTCACAATTGCTTCATTAAGTCCGTTATCAATTTCTTCATTCAACCAGTGGTCATTTTCTAATTCTTCTAACCAGATTGGTAATTCAATATTAACTTCTCTAAGGGGGAATTCATATAATACTTCACGTAGTAACTCATTAATATCTTTAGTCCTTAAATTAATACAGTCAACAGGAATTACTTTTTTATTATATTCCTCTTCTAATTCTGCAGCTAATTGCTGAGTTTTTTGACTTTCTGGCTGAGCAGAATTTAAAGCAATTATAAACGGCTTATCTATATTTTTTAATTCATTTATAACTCTTTTCTCTGCTGCCACATAATTATCACGTTCTAAATCAGTAATAGTACCATCAGTAGTTACTACTAAGGCAATTGTAGAATGATCATTTACAACTTTTTGAGTCCCAACTTCTGCAGCCTTTTGAAAGGAAATGGCTTCTTCAAACCAAGGCGTAGTTACTAATCGGGGACCAGATTCCTCTTCATAACCTAAAGCTCCTTCAACTTTATAACCAACGCAATCAACTAAGCGTACATTAAAATTAACATTTTCATCTAAAGCCACCTTAGTCGCCTGATTAGGCACAAATTTAGGTTCAGTGGTCATAATAGTTTTACCTTCCCCACTTTGGGGTAACTCATCTTGAGCTCTTTCCTTGTCATACTGATCATCCATATTAGGTAATACTAACGAATCCATGAATTTTTTAATAAAGGTCGATTTTCCCGTCCTAACAGGACCTACAACTCCAATATAAATATCACCATTTGTTCTATTTGCAATGTCTTGGTAAATATTAAATTTTCCCATTCTTTTTCCTCCTTTATACTACCACTTAGCGCTAATAACCTATCTAAGAAGTATCATTATATATATATGGCAGACAACTTAAAATATTACTTTATTATCTATATTTAGTTTCACCTAAGGGTGAAACTTAATAGTGATCAGTAATGAGAAAAGAGTGATGAGTAGAAAATCAAGAACAAAGTCAAAATCAAGTTCAAAACTTATTATCTTAGAGGTGTATATTTTTAAAGCGTTGATTTTATGGTTTTGACTCATTACTGATTACTATTTACTAGTTACTATAAAGTGTTACGACAGTGCCACTTCATATAAGTTTGGAGGAAAAAGAAAACGGAGCCCTTTTACAGGCTCCATTAAATAATTTACCAAGATTGTTCTTTGGCTACTTCTTCTATTTCATGTTTCTTTCCCCGCATCATCAAATCATTAACAGACTGACGAGGATCTTTATCATTAAATAATATATTATAAACCTGATTAGAAATTGGCATATCAATTCCATGTTTCTCTGCTACTTCATAAACAGCTTTAGCAGTTTTGACTCCTTCTGCTACCATTTTCATCTCATCTAAAGCTTCTTCCAAAGACTTACCGGCTCCGATTTTATAACCTAATCTTCTATTTCTACTGTGTTGACTAGTACAAGTAACAATTAGGTCTCCTAATCCAGTCAATCCAGCAAAAGTCATCGATTTAGCTCCCAGTTCTACTCCTAAACGCTTAATTTCAGTAATTCCTCGCGTTACCAAAGCTGCCAAGGCGTTATCTCCATAGCCTAAACCAGAAGCAATACCAGCACCAATAGCAATGATATTTTTTACAGCTGCACCTAACTCAACTCCTACTGCATCTGGATTAGTATAGACCCTTAGCTGGTCATTCATAAACATATCTTGAACCTGCTGGGCCATTTTTTTATCTTCATTAGCTGCTACAACTGTGGTTGGATGATTTTTAATTACTTCTTCGGCATGACTTGGTCCGCTTAAAACAGTAATTTTATCTTCAAACTCTGCTGGTAATTCTTGTGCTAATACTTCTGACATTCTTAAATATGTATTCTCTTCTAATCCTTTAGTAGCACTCACAACTAATGTATCTGTCTCTAATACCTCTGCTAAGTCTTTAGCAGCCTTGCGAACAGCATGAGACGGTACAACTACTACGACTGCTTCTGCTCCGTTCACAGCCTCTTTAAGATCCGTAGTAGCTTTTAATTGCTCAGGTAATTTAACATCAGGTAAATATGAATTTATATGGTCTTGATTTATTTCATCTACCTTTTCTTGTGATAAATCATAAATCTGAACTTGATAGTTATTATTATGCAGTACTTGGGCCAAAGCTGTACCCCAACTACCTCCTCCAATAACTGCAACTTTTTTGCTCATTAAAAAATCACTCCCAACTCATAATAGTTAAATATTGTCTATATAAAGTTTCACTTTCAGTGAAACTTTATAGCTAGAAGTAAGTAGCTAGGAGCTAGTAGTTAAAAACATAAAATTAAATTCAAAGCTGTGAACTGTTTTATGGTTTTGAATTTACTACTAGCTACTAGCTTTTATCTACTAGCTAGTGGCACGATAGTGCCACTTTATATAGATTAAAATTAATCATTCGGCCAGCTAATTTTATTTTCATTACCATTTAATAAACGATTGATATTGTCTTTATGACTATAAATTACAAAAGCCGAAATTAAAACCCCAAAAATGATTATAAAATTTGGTTTACCAAAAGCAAACATTAAAATAGGTAAAATTACTGCTCCTGTAATAGAACCTAATGAAACATATCGTGTTAACAAAATAATAGTAAACCAAATTGCTCCTACAATTAAAACTTCCACTGGAGCAAGACTTCCTAATACTCCTACTGAAGTAGCTACACCACGACCTCCATCAAATTTCAAGAAAATAGATAAATTGTGACCTACAATAGCCATAACTCCTGCTAATAAAATTAATAATTCAGATGATTGACCTAAAACCATTTGCGCTATTTTAACCGCCGCTACTCCTTTACCAATATCTAATAAAGCAACTAATAAGCCAAATCCTAACCCCATTAAACGATAAGCATTAGTAGCCCCAGTATTACCACTACCTTGATCACGAATATCTTTTCCGGTAACTAATTTACCTACTATTAAGCCAAAAGGAATAGAACCTAATAAATAAGCAACTGCTAGAACTAATAAAATCTTAATTTTAATCTCCCCCTCGTTTACCTATTTTTAAATTTCATGCGAATAGGTGTTCCTTCAAAACCAAAAGCCTCACGTAACTCATTTTCTAAATAACGTTTATAAGAAAAATGTACTAATTCTTTATCATTAACAAAGAAGACGAAAAATGGTGGTTTAACACTTGGCTGAGTAGCATAATAAATTTTTAATCTTTTCCCCTGCTTATTAGATGGTGGTTGATTCATTGCCACTGCTTCCTCTATTACATTATTTAAAACTTTTGTTTCTACTCTTTTAGCACATTGGTCCGCTACATAATCGATAATATCTAAAATTTCTATTACCCGCTGCCCAGTTAAAGCTGAAACAAAAGTTACTGGAGCATAATTTAGAAATCCTAATTCATATCTAAGACCTTCAATGTAGCGATCCATAGTTTTGTTATCTTTTTCAACTAAATCCCACTTATTAAAAACTACTATAACACCTTTCCCTTGCTCATGAGCATAACCTGCTACCTTTTTATCTTGGTGAGTAATCCCTTCATCAGCATCAATAACTACTAATGAAACATCAGAACGATCGATTGCTTTAAGAGCCCTTATTACACTATATTTTTCTACACCAGGTATTACTTTTCCTTTTTTTCTTATTCCCGCTGTATCAATAATTACATATTCATTATCTTGATCACGAAACGGTGTATCAATCGCATCTCTTGTGGTCCCTGAAACATCACTAACCACAACTCTATCTTCACCTAAAACCCTGTTCACTAAAGAAGACTTTCCTACATTAGGACGTCCAATCACAGAAAACTTCGTCTTATTTTCATCATAAGGGTCACTTTCTACATCAGAAAAATGACTAATTATTTTATCAAGCAAGTCACCTGTTCTCAATCCATGTTCTGCTGATACTAATTGTACATCTTCAAAACCTAATTCATAAAACTCATACTTATCCATTTCTGCTTGTTCATTATTTTCAGCCTTATTTGCAGTTAAAATAACCGGTTTTTCAGTCTGTCTTAAATAATTAGCAATTTCACGGTCATCATTAGTCAATCCCTCTCTAACATCTACTAAAAACAGAATAACATCTGCCTCTTCAATAGCAATTTCTGTTTGATAATGCATCTTATCTTTTAATTTTGTTTCTTTATTAAATTCAATGCCACCTGTATCAACTAACAAAAATGGTCTTCCTAACCATTCTGTCTCCTCATATAATCTATCTCTTGTGACATTAGGTGTATCCTCTACAATTGATCTACGTTCACCAATAATTCGATTAAACAAAGTTGATTTACCTACATTAGGTCGACCTACAATTGCTACTACTGGTTTTCTCATTTTAACCCCTCCTGCTTTCTAAAACTATTTCTACTAAATCTTGAGCAGTAGTATCTACTTTAATTACTTTTTGATCTATTTTTTCTTTAAACTGCTCCCAACTTAAATCATCTAAAAATAAATTATCATCATTTAATAAAATATCAGGTACTAACATTAAATCTCCCAAGTCACTTTCAGTTTCTTGAAGCTGCTTCAAAATATCTTGTCCTGTCAATAAACCTGTAACAGTTACTTGAGAACCAAAAAAATCATTTTCCATGACTAAGGCTTCTAATTCTAAATTATCTATTTTATTTAATTGATTAATAATCGGCTTTAGCGATTCAAATCCTAATTCACCTGTAAGTAAAGTTATTTTTCTCTCAGTTTCTATTTCTTCTGGAAGATTTTCTTTTAGTTCTTCAAACTCATTTCTTAATAATCTCACCATTCCTACCCCATTCTCTAACTGGGGAAAATCATCATAACGTTCTTCCTTAGGAATTTCTTCTCCTGCTAATAAATAAAATTCATCTGCTAAATAAACAAAACTACTACCAAACTCATCTTGAAATTGAGTTTGGTATTCTTCCACCATTGTAATTACTTCTTTTGCCTCTTCAGCAGTGAAAGAACGCAAGTCAGCTAAACCTTCTCTATATTTAGTTAAACCTACAGGTACAATAGCTAAAGACCTCACCTGAGGAGCAAATTCCCCTAAATCTTCAATTGTCTTTCTTAAATATTGTCCATCATTAACCCCAGGACAAAGTACAACTTGAGTATTGACTTCAATTCCTGCTGTCACTAATTCTTCGACCTGTTCTAAAATTTTCCCAGCATTTTTATTGTTTAGCATCTGCTTTCTTACTTCAGCATTAGTACTGTGCACAGAAATATTTATTGGGCTCAAATGCATTCGTTTAATTCTATTAAATTCTTCACTGGACAGATTAGTTAAAGTTGTATAACTACCTTTTAAAAAGGAAAAACGGTAATCATCATCTTTAATACTTAAAGTATTTCTACATTCATCTGGCATTTGGTCCACAAAACAAAAAATACAATTATTATGACAGGTTTTCAAACCATCAAAAACAATATCAGAAAATTCAATTCCTAATTCTTCATCAAAACCTTTTTCTACTTCTATAACCCAATATTCTCCACTTTCTTTGACTACTTCTAACTCCAAATAATTATCAGTTACTAAAAATTTATAATCAATATAATCACTTAATACTTGTCCATCAATTTTAACTAGTTTATCTCCTGCTTCTAAATCAATCTCGTCAGCAATACTATTTTCTTTTATTCCTTCTATTTCAATATAGCTATTTATTTCTTCTTGTTCCATCTTTCTCACCTCTAATTAATTCATATCCATTATTACATTATCTTATAATAATCGCTAATAGTCAAGGGATAAAGAGAAACTTTGTATTTAATCAATGTTTCTCAACTTGGCTTTAACTTGCGATACTAGATTATCATATTCTGGATATAACTTTTGTAATGTATAAGTTACTATTGGACGCCCTAAACTTACTAGTCCCAGCCGACGTGATAGAAAACCTCCTATTTTAGTAAAAGAACTAACATAAGGTAATGCTGCTACTAAAATTATTTCTTCCGTTTTAATATTAAATAACTTCAAATAATCTAGTAAAAACTCTTTAATTAATTCTCTTTTAGAACCTAATCCTAAAACATAAACTAAATTCCCAAATTCATCTGCTCCATAAAAAAAAGGACGCCCTAATTCTTTCTTAGAAATCTTATCATAAAGTGCTAAGTCATTAATCTGCTTTTTACTTGGCACTCCCTTGCTCACTAATTGACCAGTATGAATGGCAGCTGCTAAAACCGAAGAATGGGTTCCCCCATAACAATAATAAATGATTTTCATTAATCTATTTCTATCCTCTCTTTGATTTCTTCTACTAATTTGTTGATTTTAGATCTTTCAGCAATAATTCCTTTTTTAAGCAATAAAAATCCTAAACCTTGGAGTTTGAAATCAATTGCTTTTAAACCTAAATTAATAGATGAATTATAGATTGAATCAATATTTATCAAAATAACTTCTTCTTGAATAGAATATATATTATTTAAAGCAGTAATCAAATTAAGTATTATATTATTTTGTCCATAACATCCTAAAGCGATAACTTGACAATTATCAGAACTATTCCCTAAATAACAAAGATTATTCTTAAATAAATCATCATCTTCTAAAAATATATCCTCTATTTTTTTTGTTATCTGCTCTGAATTAATATAATTCAAATAACTGTAAGCAATCCATTTTGCTAATTTGTTGTCTCGACTACTATAAAAAATAATTTTCATTTTTTAAACTCCTAATGTTTAATTAAAATATAAACTCCATTACCTAAATCATGTACCATTGACATAGTTAAACGTGAAATCAACTGGGCAATATATTCTAATTCTTCTTGCTCATCAGCATAAAAAACAGGGGTAGAACCATTAGCAATTTTATCTTTATCTTCATTTGTAGTAACAATTGCTAAAATATAATTATTTATATCCATATTAATCCCTCTCTTAAATTAGTCAGCTGCTTCTTGTCCTACTTTTGACGCCAAAGGTCGACGTTTAACTCCTTCTAAAACTGGAGTATTATTAACTGCTTCTTTAATGCATGATGCATCTTTTTCAATAGGAATTACAATTATATATACTCGGCCGGTATTGAGATTTAATCGTGCCAGTGGTGTATAATCTTGCACACCAAGGTCTAATTGAACTCCTAATTGAGTCGTTACATCATGAATAATAGCTTGACGTTGACCTACATTTGCTAAAGTAGCCCGAGAATTATCATCTTTAGGAGCAATCACAATTCCTAAGCCATATTTCTTCCATTTTTCTAGTGATTCATTTAATCCTAAATTCATAATCACTACATTTTCTACTGCAATATTTTTATTCTCTGGTCCACAAAACTCTAATTCAACTACCTCAACTTCAGCAATATCGCCTATTGTTTTCTCTGACATTAATATATGCAATAAATAAGCTACTAATATTCCACTGCTTAAAGCACCTACTAATCTAAAAACTAAAGCATAATCTAATAAATCAAATACATAATAACCTAAAGTAGTAATAAATGAAGTAATCATAGCTAAATAGTTTCTAGCTTCAAAAACCTTAGAAATCCCTTCAATATACGCTTGCCCACGTTTTACTAGTTCCGTTTTTTCTAATTCTTGTAAAAAATCTCTTTCAGCTTCTCTAACAGCTCTAAATTGTTGAGCAGCAAGAGCTAAAAATGTTACTGCTACATAGCTTTCTTCTATTAAAGCTGGAATTACCAACCCGCCTAAAGCAGCAGCTATAAATCCCAAAGTTAAATGAATTATATATCCATGAGGATAACCAGGATATTGGCGATAATCAATTTTTAACATTATTAACCGAGCACAAGTTCCTACTACTACTGCCGCTATTATCATCTGCCAATGTTTCATAACTTACACCTCAATTTTTAATCATCTGAATCATCTATATTAGTAAGGTCTTCAATAGTTTCTTTTTTCTCTTCAATCCCCATTGAATCACTAAAACCTTTATCAATTACTCCCCTTTTATTTGCTATATATAAAAAACCACCTACTACAGAAACAACTAATAAAATAATAAAAATAGAACTAATAGAACTAGAATTTTGTTCCGATTTTGCTTTCTCACTATTTTTTCCATATAATAAATCATTAATAGTATCAGCTAAAAGATTAATACTGCTTACAGCCATATCTTGAGATATCACATGAGTTCCTGCTTCTATCAATAATGACCGGGGCGATAAATCCTGATTATACTTCCCTTTAGCATAAAAAATACCTTTAATTAAGCCAGGATATTTTTGATCTGTAACTGCTTTAACTTGTTTAGCAAATTTACTATTTACATTCAGCTGCGGATTTTGTCTTCCTATAACTAATCGTATTTTGGCTATTCTTTTCCCATTGATTTCAGTTACATATTCTTGTGGATTAGCTACCCCATCACGATGAATATCGAATAAGGCATCAGGTCTTTTTTTTATTAGTTTAACTGCTGTTCTTCTAGAGCGTTCATAAGCCCCTCCATCATGAGGATCATGTTTACTTTTATCTTGAATTACATTAACTC
This sequence comes from Halanaerobacter jeridensis, assembly GCF_016908315.1. GTDB lineage: Bacteria > Bacillota > Halanaerobiia > Halobacteroidales > Halobacteroidaceae > Halanaerobacter > Halanaerobacter jeridensis. The sequence goes on from NZ_JAFBDQ010000003.1 coordinate 259,754, forward strand.
CCTTGTTTTCTAAAGCATTAGCAAAACTAGCTGCTATTTTATAAACATCTCCTCCCCCAGGTTCACTATGACTACCACTTGTAGGCTTATATGATTCATCACTATGAGTATTATAAATTGCTACTAACTTTTTAGCACCTTGAGCCAAAAGGCCTTGAGAAGAAGTTAATAATTTATCATCTTCCAACAGATCTACTTTAGCAATAAATTTGGCAATTCCTTTCTTTCCATTGACTTTAATTACTTTATATTTTTTATTTTCTTCATTGATATAGTAATCCCCCTTGCTGACTTCCATTGCTGTCTCAAATATAGTCTGCCCTTGTTTATCAACCACAGTAAAATGATTAACTTCTTCTGCTTGTAGTTTAGTTATTAATATTAAATTAAATAAAATAATAAAGATAACTACAATAATAATTTTTTTACTCTTCATTTTCTTCTTCCCTCCTGTTATCATCATCTTCTGTATTATTTTTTTCATCTTCTGTTAAACTTCCAAACTCCACATCTGGTCTTGTAAATTGCTGATTAAATTCTTGTTGCTTTTCTTGCTTGCGGTCAGAGATAAGCCGTTCAAAAATTTCTCCTACTACCTCACACAATAGTACTGCTAAAACTCCAGAAATAACAATCGAGTCAAAAATACCTGCTCCTCCAATTGCTGCTTGTCCAGGTACTCCTCCCAAAGTTATTTTAATTAAATGTATAATATCATAAATTAAAAATCCTAAAGTCCCAGCAATAAATGATGCTCTACGAGAATGCCCAATTAAATAAGCAGTTACTCCAGCAACAATAGGGAACAAATAATTACTATCAATAAAAGTATGCCCTTCTTCAAATTGATAAATTTGGGTTAAGGCATAAATAATACCACCTGTAATAATTACAGCAATTAAAGACCTTAAAATCTCTATATTATCATCTGCTTTAGATAATATATAAATTGCTAAAACTACTGGAACTATTGTACCACCAAGATTAATACTGATATCTGGGGTGGAACTAATAGGAATATCAATAAAACTTCCTACTATCATTAAGGTGAAAAATATTAATAATAGATTTTTACTTAGTCCTAATTTATTAATCACTCTTTCCGCCAAGCCAAAATAAATCAGTAATTCTAGTACAATTAAAATAATAATTCCTAATTCCATATTACCCCTCCATGATCTTCAATTTAAGTTACATCAATTATTATAAAACTATTCATCATAAATTATTCATGACTTTAAAATAAAAAAATGGGCTTGCACCCATCTAACTATTAAATATTAGTATTTAGCAAATCTCAAAGTTAACAACATAAAAAATCATCTGCATCTTTTTACGCAACATCAAAAAAATAAAAACACCCCCATTGGCTTGTGAGGGTGTTTTATGTACACATATTCAATTTACTTCCGTGGTTTCACAATTAACTTAATAGCCGTCCGCTCTTCTCCGTCAATCTCAATATCAGTAAAAGCGGGAATACAAATCAAGTCCATTCCACTAGGAGCAACATATCCTCGCGCAATCGCTACTGCTTTTATAGCTTGATTCAATGCTCCAGCACCTATTGACTGAAGTTCAGCTTCTCCTCTTTCTCTCAAAACTCCAGCTAAAGCTCCTGCTACAGATTTAGGTCTTGAATTGGATGATACTTTTAGTACTTCCATGTTAATACCTCCTCTTATTTTATAAATTATCCTGACTAATATACATATTTCAATATTTACAAAATAATTCCTGCTAAATAATTAAAAAAATTTAAATTTTTTTAATTATTATTGTGACATCGTTTTATGCGATTAATCAAACAGGCATCACCAGTCTCTTCATCGAACTCAATAATCACTCCCGAGAGTTCTGTATCCCCTGTTCCAACTTTAAATCTTTTTTTTATTTGAGTTAAAAATCCATTAATAGGTTCTTCGGCATCCATTCCTAAAATAGAATCTTGGGCTCCACTAAACCCTACATCTGTAATATAAGCTGTACCACCAGACAATATTTTTTCATCTGCTGTTTGAACATGAGTATGAGTCCCTACTACTGCCCCTGCTTTCCCATCTAAGTATCTGCCTAAAGCTTGTTTTTCAGAAGTTGCTTCAGCATGAAAATCTACTATAATTGCATCTACTTTATTATTTAGTTTTCTTATTATTTTATCAGCAACTTTAAAAGGACAATCATAATTTCCTAAATAAACTCGCCCAATCACATTCAAAACTCCTAATTTAAAATTATTCTTTTCTATAATCTTAAAACCTACTCCTGGAGTTGAAGAGGGATAATTATAGGGCCTGATCACATAATTACTCTCTTCAATAAAATCAAATATTTCTTTATTATCCCACACATGGTTACCAGTAGTTAATAAATCAATCCCATAACCAATTAATTCTTCTACTACATCTTTAGTTAATCCAAATCCTCCTGCTGCATTTTCTCCATTAGCAATTATAAAATCCGGTTCTAAATCTAAATTATCAAGTGTCTTTCTAACTGCTCTTCTTCCTGCTCTTCCAACAATATCTCCAATCATTAAAACTTCCACTACTTTAACTCCTTCCTTATTTACATTACCCCATATAAAATAATTTATTCATATTAAATGATATTTTTTATTCAAGTGTACCTTTGTGATAAACAAATATTTTATTTTCCTCTTTATAAGCTAAATAATTATTATTTGCTTCCCGCTTTACTAATGATAATAATTCAGTTAGTGAAGTTGATTTATATTCATACATATTTAAATCTTCTTGTACTAATTCAGATAAAAATATCTTTTCTAAAATAATAACAAGAATTTTAATTTGTTCTGAAGTTAAATATTTCAATCGAGTACTTAACTTTATTGTAGTTAAATCTTGATAATTATCCATCTTAATCTTCAAACAGGTATTTTTATATCCCTCTAATTTATTAAACACTCTATACTGCTGTTGAATTAATTTAACTGTTTCCCTCCATTCATTGTTAGTAATCTTTTTCTGGACTAAAAAAAATAAATCTAAATCATTACAATTAATATTAACTTTATTAATTACAGAATAATTAATTAATATGGTAGTTAATAAGTCAACACTATTATTGGATCCTTTAGTATTCAAATTATTTAATTGCATAACTAACTCCTTTAATTAATTTTTTAGTTAGATTAGAGATGACTAATTAATTGATTACATAGAAATAGATTAAATCCTGCCTTAGTCCTTAAGAAAAGATTTCATTATATAACAAAAATAATCTAACATCCATTTAAATGACAGTTGCCAGTTATCAACACTCAGCAAATAAAGTATACTTTATTCAATAAAAAAAGTGACCATCAAATGATGGTCACTTTTAGGACAAATTTAATAAGTTAAACTATTATTTAGCATATTCAATTGCTCTTGTCTCTCTAACTACTGTAACTTTAATTTGACCTGGATAATCTAAATCTTCTTCAATTTCATTAGAAACATCATAAGCTAATTTGCTTGCTTTAGCATCATCTATTTGATTAGGTTCAACCATAATTCTTACTTCACGGCCTGCTTGAATAGCATAAGCTTTTTCTACACCATCAAATGAGTCAGCAATGTTCTCTAAATTTTCCAAACGCTTAATATAAGATTCTAAAGTTTCTCTACGAGCTCCAGGACGAGCAGCAGATACAGAATCAGCTGCAGCAACTAAAACTGCTTCAATCGAATTAGTTTCTACATCACCATGATGAGCTTCGATAGCATGAAGCACTTCCTCTTTTTCACCATGTTTTCGAGCAATGTCAACTCCAATTTGAACGTGAGAACCTTCAATCTCATGATCAACTGCTTTCCCTAAATCATGAAGTAATCCAGCTCTTTTAGCTACTTTAACATTTACTCCTAACTCAGCTGCCATAATTCCAGCTAGGTGAGAAACTTCAATTGAGTGTTGTAACACATTCTGTCCATAGCTTGTACGATACTTTAATCTACCTAATAAAGTAATAATTTCATCATCTAAACCATGAACTTCTGTATCAAAAGTAGCTTGCTCTCCAACTTCATAAATTTTATCATCTAATTCTTCCTTAGCTTTTTCAACCATTTCTTCAATTCTTGCTGGATGAATTCTACCATCAGCAATTAATTTTTCTAAAGCAATTCTTGCTATTTCTCTTTTTACAGGATCAAAACCAGAAATAATAACTGCTTCTGGAGTATCATCAATAATTAAATCAATTCCTGTTAAGCTCTCTAATGCTCTAATATTTCTTCCTTCACGACCAATTATTCTACCTTTCATCTCATCATTAGGTAGAGAAACTACTGAAACAGTAGTTTCTGCTACATGGTCAGCAGCACATCGCTGTATAGCAGTGGAAATAATTTCGCGAGCCTTTTTATCTGCTTTCTCTTTAGCTTGCGATTCTAAATCCTTAATTAATTTTGCTGTTTCATGCTCAACCTCATTTTCAACTCGTTTCAACAATACATCCTTTGCCTCTTGAGTAGTTAGTCCTGCAATTTCTTCTAATTTTTCAACTTGTTCTTGATGTAATTCATTAATTTCTTCTTCTTTAGATTCTATCTTTTCTTCTCTTTCCTCTAATTCTTGCTTTGTAGCTTCTAATTTTTCAGCTTTGCTTTCTAAATTATCTTCTTTTTTGATTAATCTATTTTCAAAACGCTGTAATTCAGTTCTTCTTTCTCGGCATTCTTCTTCCACTTCATCTTTTATTTTATGGGCTTTTTCTTTAGCCTCCACCGTTGCTTCTCTTTTAATTGATTCTGCTTCTTTTTCAGCATCATTAATAATTCTTTCTGCTTCTTTTTCAGCAGAACCAATTTTACTTTCAGCAATATATTTCCTAACAGCAAAGCCGATTATACTTCCAATTAGTAAACCACCAATTGTTGCTAATAAAATCCACATCCTCTACTCACCTCCATTTTTTATTTACTTTATATCAGGGAGGTAATTAATTTTAAACTTTTATTCAGTCCTGCTAATTCTTAACCAATATCTCCCTGGAAATAAGCATACTTTATAAATATTTTATCTCCTACTACTATTTATGTCAAGAAAGTATAACTGATATTTGCAATTTACCACTATTTAATTAAAAATATTTGTATTTTTAATACTAATTCTACTAATCTTTCACTCATTATTAACCTTAACTTTGCTTTTACTACCAGATAATTCTACTAAAAATGCTTTATCAGCTACTTGAGATAAATGCTGTTGGTGCGTAACTACAATAATTTGACGTCCATACATTTCAGAAACATTTTTTAAAAATTTAGTTACTCTAGTAATATATTCTTCACTAACATGCTTAGTAGGCTCATCTAAAACTAAAGGCCCTAATATTTTAGGACGAGAAAAAGTCTGCAGTACTGCTATTCTTAAAGCAAGGGATACTACATCCACAACACCACCACCACGAGCATCTTGAGGTCGATTCTTTATTTTTTGTTCTCCATATTGTGAAACAACATAAAATTCTGCAGCTGGTCTACTTCTCTTTTCTTCTATCTCCACCTCAAAACTAAACTGTTCTCCAAATACAAATTGCAGAGCTTGAGTTACTAAGGCTTCAATTTGTTCTTTAGCTTGATGACGAGCATGATCAGAAACTTGCTGTAAATAAATATTAACTTGTTCTAATAGGTCTATATCTTCTCTACACTTTTCTAATTTTTTTATGATTTCTTCTTTATTTTTTTCTAACTGCTCTTTTTGTCCTTTTTGGTTATTATAAACAGCTTTTTTTTCTTCAATGTCCTTCTGCAAGGCTGATACTAATTGTTCTACTCCCATCATTTGAACTTTCCTTCTAAAATTTCATCTTCTGGTAATAAATTTTTAGCTTCTTCAATTAAATCATCTAATTCCTCTTCTAAATTTTCAATTTCTTCATCTAATTCATCTGGTTTTACTCCTTGTTCCTTAATTTCTGCTAACAGTTTTTCTCGCTCTTCTTCTAAATTTTCCAAGGTAGTTTCCGATTTAACTTTCAATCTATTTGCCTTATCTAATTTATTTTTAATTTCATCAATTTCCTCTTCATAATTTTCCATCATTTTAATCCTCCCTATATTTATTAATTAAACCATTAATTAATTCTTCATCCACTTCACTATAACAAGTAGGACATCTTCCTGCCTCTTTAAGCAATCGACTATATTCATCAACTAACTCTTCAACTTTACCTTGCTTTTGCTCTAACTGTTCTCGCTTGTATTTGAGCTTCTTCTTTAATTTTTCCTTATCTCTTTTTAAATTACGCAAAGATTGCAATTGACTCAGTCCGTCTGCTAACTTTCTCTTTAACTTTTTTTCTTCAGCAGAAGAAGGGAATTTTTTAATTAATTGTTGATTATTCTTAATACCATTATTGAATTCAACTAATTTATCTTTAAATTCTTTTAATTCTGCTAATTTATCATACTTTTCTAGTAATTCACTTTTTAATTCTCTTACTTGTTCTACATTTGAGAAGTTATTTAAATAACTTCTACCTTTAGTAATTCTCTTTTCTTTCAATTGATAATCTTTATTTAACTCTTTTAATTCGTGATAGCCTGCTAATTTATTTTCTGATTTTTTCACTATTTCTTTTACTTTTTCTATATCCTTAACCTCTTTTAAAACCTCTTTTAGCTTTTTTTCTTTCTCTTTAGAATTCTTAAATCTTTTTTTAAGTCTAGATAATCTTTCCAAAAATACTTTTTTATCTTTTAACTCAGATAATAAATCATTTATTTGAGATAAATTATTCAAAGAACTAATAATCTTTTTAGATTTTTTTATTTTATGATTAATCTCTGCTAAATTTTGCTGATAAGATTTAAACTTCTCTAATTTGAGTTTAACTTCTTTAATTTTATTAAGCAATTTTTCTTTCCGGCTTATTTCTTTTCTTAACTCAGGTAGATGATCAAATTTTTGCAGCTGAGTTTCAAGTTTTTCTTTTTCTTCTTCTAATTCTTTCTCTTTTCTTTTTTGATTAGTTATATCATTAGTAGTATCTCTAATAGCAGAATCAACTAAATGAACATCAAGTAAACCACCAATTACTTTCGCACTATTAGCTTGGCTACTATCTAGTAAAAAAGAGCCCCCTAATTGATGATCAAAATTCAAATTCATTTTGAAATCTTGATCAAATTCAATTTTAGGCATCCCATGAATATTAACTACTTCTTGTGGGACGTCACGACCTACTTTTTCAAAAACCTGTTTTTCCCCTTCAGGATCAATAATTTCATATCTATTCCTACTATTACTAGGGGTTCTGCTTCTGATTATTTGATAACCATTATCAAATTGTACCTTGACATCACAGCGGTTAGTTCCCACTCTAATATAATCTGTTCCTGAAGGTTCATTATAAAAAACCCAGTTTAAAGCTCTAATAATAGCAGATTTTCCTTCATCAGAAGGACCCGTAATTACATTAAAACCTTCATTTAATTTAATTACAGTCTCTTGATGAGATTGAAAGTTTTTGATTTCTACTTTCTCTATATTTTTCATTATTGATTCTGGCCTCCCAATCTTTCCTGTGCCTGTGAAATTCTACTTAACGCCTCTTCTTTGACATCTTGAGAAATATTTTGATTATTTGCTACTTCATCTAAAATATCATCAATTTTAAAATGTTTAAATTCACCAGCAGCACTGATTTGTTGATTAAAATCTGCTAATTTTTTCTCCCTGAATTTTTGTTTTTCTAATTCGCTCCGGTCTAATACTTCTTCACCTTGTTGAGCACTATCTAGCGTCATTAATTCTATATTAATTTCATCTTTCAAATCAATTAATGCCACTTGAGGCATCCGTGCTATCTCTTTTAAATCAGCACTAATTCTAACTATTGAACCCGGATTTAAAAAATAACTATTGTTAAATTCTTTAATCCCGTATCCTAAATGGTAGTGTCCTGTAATAGTAATATCAGCCTCAGTTTCTATATCTTCAATTAAAGTATAACCATCTTCAAAAACAGGTTTATCAAGTAACATCCCATGCACTAAATGAAGCGCATAATCAACATCTTCTCTTTTCTCAACTTCATATGCAGTAGTATTTTTATTATCTAAAGTATAATCAAAACTTCTTCCAGTCAATTGCAATTTTATATTATCTTTTTCTCTGATAATCCCATTTTCGCCAATCAAATTAACTATTCCTGAAGCTACTAACAAACCTAACATAGTCCGCGGTAAAGTTTCAGGGTTATGACCATATAAATCATGATTTCCCGCCACTATATAAATTGGCATCGAAAAATCACGTAATAATTTAACAAATTCACTAACAATTGAAGGAGCAGTATCAGGCCGGTCAAATAAGTCCCCGCTATGAAGTACCATATCAGCTTCTTCTTTCTCTGCTATTTGCTGTACTTCTTTTAGTTTATCTAACAATGTTTCTTTAAAATTATCAACTCTTCGACTAGGAGTTGTTCCCCGAATATGGGTATCATTAACTACTAATAACTTCATCAAATTAATCTCCTTCCGTCAATAAATCATCTAACACTAAATTAATAGTCTCAAAAGAAAAACCCTTTCGTTCTAGAACTTTGGATAACTTATATCTGCGCTCATGGTAATCTTCATCATTGTAACGAGATCTTTTTTTAGCAGCTAACTCAGCTGCTAAATCATACTCTAATTGCGAATCATATTCTTCAGCTAGACATTCTTCAATAATATTAGTATCTACACCTTTTTCTTTTAGTTGTCGCCTAATTCGATAGGGGCCATACCCTTTAGTAATTCGATCTTTTATCCAACTAGTAGCAAATTCTTTGTCATCTAAATATTCTAATTTATTTAAAACATGAATTACTTGATTAACTATCTCTATCCCATAATCTTTTCTTAATAATCTCTCTTTTAATTCTTGAGTACTACGCTGACGGTAAGATAATAAATTAAAAGCAGCTTGTTTAGCATTTAAAAGTTCTTCTTGGTCTAATAATTGATTTAGCATTTCTTCGGTCAAAACTTCTCCTTTTTCTAAATGAAATTCATAAACAAGTTCTGCTTCTATACCTAATAGAAATTTTCCATCTACAAAGATCGAACAACGCTGCTTATCGTTTTTTTGCACTTCTATTTTAGTAATTGTGCCGACTTTATCCATCTTTTTCCCCCTATAGAGAAAAATCAAAGGCCCTCCTTTGCAGAAGGGCCAAAAATTTATGCAGATTCTTTCTCTTCTTCAGTGCTTTCTTCATTCTCATCTTCAATTTCAGTTTCTACTTCTGCTTCTTCTTTCATACCAGCTTCAACTAGTATTTTTTCTTTGATTTCTTCCATCATTTCCGGATGTTCAGCTAAAAATTCTTTAGAATTTTGCCGACCTTGTCCTAAATTTTCATCTTGATAGGAATACCAAGAACCAGCTCGTTCAATAATACCATACTCTTCTCCCATATCTATAAGACAACCAGTTTGGGAAATTCCAGTACCATACATAATATCAAATTCTGCTGTTTTAAATGGTGGCGCTACCTTATTTTTAACAACTTTAGCTTTAGTTTTATTCCCTAATACTTCATCTCCATCTTTAATTGTTTGTCTTCTTCTAATATCTAAACGAACAGAAGAATAAAACTTAAGTGCTCGACCACCTGGAGTTACTTCTGGATTACCAAATCTAACTCCCACTTTTTCTCTGATCTGGTTAATGAATATACACGTACAACTAGACTTGCTTAAAATACCAGATAATTTTCTCATTGCTTGCGACATTAATCTAGCCTGCAATCCAACATGGGAATCTCCCATTTCTCCTTCAATCTCTGCTTTAGGTACTAAAGCAGCTACAGAGTCAATAACAACAATATCAATCGCTCCACTTCTAACTAAAGATTCACAAATTTCTAATGCCGCCTCTCCAGTATCAGGCTGAGAAACAAGTAATTCATCAACATCAACTTCTAAGTTTTTAGCATATTGCGGATCTAAAGCATGCTCAGCATCAATAAAAGCAGCCACTCCGCCTTCTTTTTGAGCTGCAGCTATCATATGCAAAGCTACTGTTGTTTTACCAGAAGATTCAGGTCCATAAACTTCTACAATTCGTCCCTTTGGTACTCCACCTACACCTAATGCTACATCTAATGGTAAAGCCCCAGTGGAAATGGATTCAACATCCATTGCCTGAGCATCACCTAATTTCATAATCGAACCTTTACCAAATTCTTTTTCAATTTGATTCATTGTTCTTTCTAATGCTTTTTCTTTTTCATTTTTTGCCATACATTTCACTCCTTATTTCTATAATAAACTGACTTTACATCAATTCCAAAATTGAATAATTAACTATCAGCATCTATAATTATATGATATTAATTACTAAAAAGCAATCATATAAGCAATGGAATTATTAAATCTAATTTCCTATGAACATAGTAAAAACAGTACTCTAATAATTATTATTTATTTCCAAATTCAAATTCAGCAACCGGACTATAGATTGGCCCTTGTGGCGTTAATTTACTTTTCATTACTGTAATTTTATCTACTATTTGACGAGCCTGAATTTCAAAAGGAAATTTTTCAATCTTTTCGCTAATCAATTCATAATTCTTTTCTTTTTTTCTAACCCTTCCTAAAGTAATATGGGGAGTATAATCATGTTTTTCTTCCTCAAAACCTAAATCAAACATCCGAGTTTCGATTGCTTCGTGCACATTAATTAATTGTCTTTTATTCTTTTCAACTCCAGCCCAAATCACTTTAGGATATTCTATATTGGGGAAAGCTCCTAATCCATCAATAATAATATCAAAAGGCAAACTTTTTTTAGCTATTGCTGCTACTTCTTCCTTAACTTCCATGATTTCAGCTTTAGTCAGATCTCCTAAAAATTTAAGAGTAATATGAAAATTTTCTTTCTCAACCCATTTGATATTTAAAGAGCAATCTCGCAACATGTTTTGTGCCTTATCTAATTTACCTTGTACAACATCGCTTAATTCTACCGCAATAAAAACCCGCTTAGTATCTTTCATTTTTCCACCCCACTTTAGGATAGATTTATAGTTGGCTTCATAATTAGAATTATTTATAAGATATAAATTTCCTGCTTAATTAATCATTTAAAAATTATTCAATTAATCTTCTTTCTAAAATAAATCCACTATGACGATTATAAAATTTAATAATATCTACAAATTTTAAATATAAATTTAAATCTGTTTTTTTAAAATGCAGCAAAGCTACAGAGTAAGGTATTCCTTTTTTACTTTTAAGTCCCCTAATACCTGCTGCACCTGTAGTACCAGCATCAATAATTAATGTTCCATTTTGATCATAAATTTTAAAGCTGTGATCATGACCATGAATTAATAATGGGATTTTACTTAACAAAGGTTTAGCTAATTCAAACTGATGTACAGCTACAATATCTGGAGGCGGCTTTGCTCGAGCGATTAATTTAACTAATTGTTGTTGAAAAGATACTAATTCTTCTCCAGCAACTACTTCAACTTGATTCCCTAGAGATGAAGGGTCCTCCCAGCCAGCAATTTTTATTCCTTTAATTTCTATTATATTTTTTCTTAAAACATGAACAGTAGAAAATTTCTTTAATTCTTCAATAATATTAGGAGAATCATGATTACCTGGAACAAAAATATAAGGCACCGATAACTGCTTTAATTCTTTGATTAATTTTACTTCTAAGGGAGAACCATAATCTGTAATATCCCCCGTATCAATTACCATATCAACTGCAAAACTATCAACTATCTGTTTAATAAAATTAATTGCCAGTGGATTATTGTGAATATCTGAAACATGTAAGACCTTGATATCTCCAGCAACCCTGCTTAAAGGTCTTAAACTATCTATTTTATTAAACAAAGTAGCCATATTAGATGCAATTAATTGCATTTCATAACTTAATTGCTCAATATCAGAAATTCCTTCTTCTATTAAACCTAGCATCCAAGGAGCTGCTTCAAGCATTCCTTCAAAATCAGGGTCTTGAAATTGATTAATATCATAACTATAATAAACTAAACTACTAATTATAATAATTATTAATGCACCAATAGTACCTCCTAAAAATAAAGAGGAATAATTAAATTCCACTATTCCTGCTCCAATTATGCCAGCAATTGTAGCTAAAAAAATTAATCGTAGCAGAAAAAATCTAAGAATTATTCGTCCCCGCTCCTGTAAAAAAGAAAATAACTCTTCTTTGTTTTCTAAATCAGAAATTATATCCTCTAATTTATCCTCGTGAATAGCTTTTAAAGTTAATTTTAAATTAACAGGGGGCCAATGAGTTACCGCACTTAATTCACCAATAGGAGGAAACTGTAATGTTGTCTGCGGTTGTCTCGATATAGCTAAATCTAATTCAACATCAAATGGAGTTAATTTATAAGTCTTAGCTGCAGTAAAATTAACTACCATTAGAGTTATAACTGTAATCAACAATATTTTTCCTATTATTTGCTTTCTCATAAGCTTTTCTTCCTCCTAATCTATATAAAGTGGCACTTTTTGTGCCACTAGCTAGTAGATAAAAGCTAATAGCTAGTAGTAAATTCAAAACCAAAAAACAGTTCATAGCTTTGAATTATTGAATACTAGGTTAATGTTTTAGGTTTTGAATTTAATTTTATGTTTTTAACTACTAGCTCTTAGCTACTTACTTCTAGCTATAAAGTTGCACTGAAAGTGCAACTTTATATAGATAGTATATAGGAATAATAGGAAAATTATACTTTATTTTAATTTTAAAACAAACTTTTCCGCAACAAATTTAAGATGATTTGTGAAGTCAAATACTTTACTCGGCGCCGATGGCCTTTAAATATCTTCTTATGTACTTCAACTCCATCATCTGTTGCTAAAGCTAAATACACTAAACCAACTGGTTTTTCTTCAGTCCCTCCTCCAGGGCCAGCAATCCCAGTAGTAGCTAACCCAATATCTACTCCAGCTCTATCTCTAATTCCACAAGCCATTTCTTGCGCTGTCTCTGCACTTACTGCTCCATACTCTTCTAATGTCTCAGCAGTCACTCCTAATAAGTCCATTTTAGCTTGATTACTATAACTAATAACTCCTCGTTCAAAATACCGAGAGCTTCCTGGCACCTTAGTTAAGCGATCTCCAATTAATCCACCAGTACATGACTCAGCAGTAGCTACAGTCAACTCTTGTTCCCATAATAAATTAGCAACTACTCCTTCTAAAGTATCATCATCATAACCATAAATATAATCTCCTATTCTTTTCTTTAGCTCTTCTTCTTTGGCAGCAATTAATTGCTGAGCTTGTTCTTCACTATTAGCTTTAGCAGTTAATCTAATTTTTACTTCTCCTTGACTAGCTAAAGGAGCAATAGTAGGATTGGTCTGTTCACGTAAAATATCATCTATTTTATCTTCTAAACTTGATTCTCCAATACCACAGGTCTTAATCACCCGTGATTGAATTACTTCTTTATCTAATTTATGTTCTTCTTGCAAATAGGGAATAATGAAATCACTAATCATTGCCTTCATTTCCAGGGGTACTCCCGGTACAGAAGCTAATATTATTTCTTCACTATCAATTAAAAAACCCGGTGCTGTACCATTATCATTACTAATTATTTGAGACCCTTTAGGTAAAAATGATTGAGTAATATTATTTTCTGTCATCTGTCGTCCGGTTTCAGAAAAATATGATTTTATTTCTTCTAAAGCTGCTTCATTTTTAATTAAATCTCGATTCAAAGCTTCCGCAACTACCTCTCTAGTGATATCATCTTGCGTGGGACCTAAACCTCCCGTAGTAATTACTAAATCAGCTCTCTCAACACTTTGTTCTAATACCTCTTTTAATCTTCCAACATTATCTCCTACAGTAGTTTTATAATATAAATCTATTCCCATTTCTGCTAATCTTTCAGCTATCCATTGGGAATTAGTATCCACAATTTGGCCCAATAATAATTCGGTTCCAATCGTTATAATTTCAGCTTTCATTTTTTATCCCTCCATCAATATAAAAAAATTAATTTTATCTAATATAATTATATTAGATATTAAAGGAAAATCAAAACAATCTGCTATAACTCCAAAATAAAAAAGCAACTTCAAATATCAGTTGCTTGTAAATAAATTGCTTTCTTTTATTTAATTTAGTATTCTATCACATCTTTTTTGAATACAAAACATAGTAATATCATCTTCTTGAGAATTATCTCCCAATAAGTTTTTAAAATCACTATATATAAAATCTAACAAATTATTATCCGCTTTGCTTTTTTTAACTACTTTTTTTAATCTTTCAATTCCATACATCTTATTATTAATTTCTTGTTCTATTAATCCATCAGTTAAAAACAAAACTTTATTTCCACATTCTAATTTGATTTTATTATTTGCAAAATTATAGTCAGATAAAGAAAACACATTGCTAATTGGTGGGTTCTCTTCAAATTTTTCTTTTATATTCTTATTCTCTATCAAAAATATGGGGATATGATTACCAGCATTATTATAATAAAGTACTCCACTTTTTTTATCTAAAACCCATAATGTGATACAAAGAGAATAATCAGCCGGAAAGTTTTCTTCCGAAAATTTTTCAGAAAGAAATCCTAATATGTTTTTAGAACTAACAGTTTTATTTTGATTAAAAAAATTATTAACCTTTTCTCTAATGAAAACATTTATCAATGCTCCATCTAAACCATGTCCTGTAACATCAGATACATATCCAATAACTTTATCTTTCAATTCAATATAATTATAATAATCTCCACTAACTATTTCTGCAGCTTGATAAAAAGAATTAAAATAAAAATTTTTAATTTTTGGTACATTTTGTGGGAGAAAAGATTTATGAACTCTTTTTACCTTTTTAAATTCTCTATTTAACTGCTGATTAGTCTCTTTTAGCTCTTCTTTAGTCTGACCTAAATCGTTAATTAAATTAATATAATATTTAATAAGCTTCCCAAATCCAACACTAATTATTAACAACATTAAAATAAAAGAAAATAACACTAATCTATCTACATCTATCATATTTAGTTTTAGAAAAATACTTAAAACAATCAAACTCCAAAAGCTTGCTAAAGGTCCACATTTACATAATCCAATATAGGTAGAATATATTACAAACATTGTTGATAAAATCCCAAAAAGTTTTAAATTAATATACGGTATAGCTATTAAAAGCATTGCAGCTGCTATAAACAATTGCATTCTTCTTTTTACAATTGAAAGGTCTAATTTTTTTAGTATTATAGCATCTACTTTGTGCCTGAAATAATCTATCACTCAACCTCCCCCCCTCTTTTTTATGGCTAATAAATCAATTTATAAAAACCTATAATTTGAAATTCTATATAAAAAGGTATACTCCTGCGAATTTGTAAAAAAATATTATTTATTTATTAAATATACAATGTTTCCAAAAGAAGATATTAGTTATCATTATTGATTGTAAACAATTAAAAAACAGCCCTTGCGGGCTGCTTTTTAAGCTAATTATATATCTCTACTACCAGGTTTATCAATTTTTTTACCGTCTTCACACATAGGACATTCTGATGGCTCATAAGCAGTCACATCTACTTTTAGTAATGATTTGACTGGAGCAGAAAATTCAACTTCTCCTCCACTACGATCTACTAATGTTGCCACTCCTGCTAATTCTGCACCTTCTTCATCTAAAACCTCAATCACTTCATTCACAGATTTCCCTGTCGTTAAGACATCATCTACTACTAACACTTTATCTCCAGGATTTAATTTAAACCCTCTTCTTAAAGTCATATCTCCCTCTTCTCGTTCAGTAAAAATTGTTTTCTTTTTCAGGGCCAAACCCACAGCATAAGACAAAGTAACGCCGCCCATTGCCGGACCTACTACTACATCAATCTCGACATCAGCAAATCTATCCGCTAATTCATCTGCTAACTCCTGCGCCTTAGCTGGATACTGTAGCACCTGAGCACACTGTAAATATTTATCACTATGTAAACCTGAACTTAATTTGAAATGTCCCTCCTGCAGCACACCAGTTTCTTCAAAAATTTCTACTACTTCTTCTCGATTCATTTTATCCACCCCTCTTTTTAGTTTAACAGTAAAACAATTGACCAGTTAAACAGTTAAAATCAAATTCAAAAAACACTCCGTGCAGCCCCATTTTCTCTACTTTTCGCTTTACTAACAGTCTACGAGTTTTAAACATACAAAACTCTCCGTGTAGCACACAGCGCTTAAATTTAATGCTAATCACTCTACGCAATAAATATACAATACATTTTGCAAATTGCTGTTTTTCCGCAATCTATATACAACTATTTTCCCTAATTTCACTACCAGCTACTGTCTTACTGCTTCACTTTTCACTCATCACTCATTACCCTTTACTCATTACTATTATTTTATCGCTTTCCCTACTATCTCTTCTACACTATCATAACCATTCTCTACTAAATAATCCTCTATTCCTGCTAAAATTTCCATACTTACTTCCGGGTTAACAAAATTGGCAGTACCAATTGAAATTGCATCAGCTCCTGCTAATAGAAATTCAACTGCATCTTCAGCATTACTAATGCCACCCATACCAATCAATGGCACATCAACTGCTTGAGCAACTTGATAGACCATTCTAACTGCTACAGGTTTAATTGCTGGTCCAGATAAACCGCCCATTTTATTCGCTAAAACAGGTTCTTGCTGCTGAATATCAATTTTCATCCCTAATAAAGTATTAATTAGAGAAATAACATCTGTCCCTGCATCTTCTACTGCTTCAGCAATAGCAGTAATATCAGCTACATTAGGAGACAACTTAGTAATTAAAGGTAAATCAGTCTCTTGGCGTACTGCTTCTACTACTCCCGCTGCCATAGCCGGTTGAGTTCCAAATGCTAAACCACCTTTCTTGACATTAGGACAAGAAATATTAATCTCTAACGCAGCAACTCCTGATTCATCTAATTTACTAGCTAACTTAGCATAATCTTCTACTGTATTGCCCGAAATGTTAACTATTGTTTTAAAATCATACTGTTTAGTTTCCGGTAATATATTTTTCAAGAAATAATCCACACCTGGATTTTGTAAACCAATAGCATTGAGCATACCGCTAGAAGTTTCAGCTATCCGCGGAGTCGCATTACCTTGTTTAGGATTTAAAGTAGTTCCTTTAACCATCACTGCTCCTAATTTATTTAAATCTACATAATCCTTATATTCTTCACCAAAGCCAAAAGTACCTGAGGCAGTAGTTACTGGATTAGCCAACTGCAACCCATTAAGATCTACTTTCAAATTTACATTACTCATCGAAAATCACCTCATTTAGAGCGAAAATCGGACCAGTAGTACATGTCTTTTGGTATTCCCAACCTGATTCAGTCTCTACCTTAATCTTACAGACACAAGATAAACAAGCACCTGTTCCACAGCCCATTCTTTCTTCTAAAGAAGCTTGCCCTGCAATTTCATTTTCTTGCGCCCACTCTTGAACTGTGGCCATCATTACCTCAGGACCACAAGTGTAAACATACTCTATAGCAGTTAAATCTGCTAATAAATCAGTCACAAAACCTTGATAACCAGAACTACCATCCATAGTAGCTGTCTTAAGATTAACATTCAGCTCTTGATACTGTTCTAAATTTAATAACTGTTCTTTCTTTTCTGCTCCTAATAAAACTGTAACCTCTTTATCAGCAACTAATAAATTTTCAACTAAATCTAATAAAGGAGCAATTCCCATTCCACCGCCAACAACTAAAAAGTTATTTTTTTCTTCAGGAATAGAGAAACCAGTTCCTAACGGTCCCATCAAATCTATTTTATCTCCTGCTTCTAAAGTTGATAATAATTTTGTGCCGCGCCCAATCACACGATAAACTATTATCAATTGACCATGTTCACGATCAATTTCATTAAAACTAATCGGTCTTCTCAACAATGGATCACTATTAGTTTCAGCTGCCCATTTCAAATGTAAAAATTGGCCCATTTCAGCCTCAGCAGCAATCTCTGGCGCATCAATTACCATTTGATAATGTCCAGGACAAATTTCCTTTTGACTGACTATGTTGCGAATACTTCTCTCTGGCATTATTATTCCTCACTTCCCTTAAATTCAGTGATCAGTTTTTAGTAATCAGCTAAAAACAACAACTATAAATCTTAGTTTAAGGCAGGGCTAAACCCTGCCTCTATTTTTTGATTTTTTCTTTTCATTACTTATTAATCTTTACTGCTTTATTCTAATTTTCTTTTTCTCATTACTTATTTATTGTTCTCATTACTACTCACTCTTTACTATTAATTATACGTAGTCTTGTAAAGCTTTAACATCTACTTCTACTCCACTCATCATTTCCTGCAGCACTTCTAAAATTGCTTCAGTAGTATCTAGAGAAGTTAAGCAAGGAATTCCCATTTCTACTGCATTTCTACGAATCTTAAATCCATCTCGTTCAGGGACTTTACCTTTAGTTAAAGTATTAACCACTAAATCAATTTCATCTTCTTGAATTAAATCAATCACATTTGGAGAACCTTCTGATAATTTCTTGACTTCTTCTACTTCTAATCCTTCTTCTCTTAAAGCTGCAGCTGTACCTTTAGTCGCTAAAATATCGAATCCTAAGTTAGCAAACTCTTGAATATGCTTAATTGCTTCATCTTTGTCTTTATCAGCGATAGTAGCTAGAATAGTACCTGACTTTGGAATATCCATTCCTGCTCCTACAAATCCTTTATATAGAGCATCCTCATAGCTATCAGCTAATCCTAATACTTCACCCGTTGATTTCATCTCTGGGCCAAGATTAGTATCAACTTTAGCTAGTTTAGAGAAGGAGAACACAGGCACTTTAACTGCTACATGGTCTTTCTTTGGTACTAATCCTAGTGGATAATCTGTATTCTTTAATTTATTACCAAGCATAGCTTTAGTAGCTAAGTTAACCATCGGTACGCCTGTTACCTTACTCAAATATGGAATTGTCCGGCTAGAGCGAGGGTTAACTTCAATCACATATGGTATTCCATCTGCTACTACAAACTGAATGTTCAACAAACCTTGTACATCCAATTCTCGAGCTAATTTGGCAGTGTATTCCTCAATTTCTTTCTCTAACTCCTCAGTTAATGTCTGGGCTGGATAAACAGCAATACTATCTCCTGAATGGACGCCCGCTCGTTCAATATGCTCCATAATACCAGGAATAATAATATCTTCTCCATCTGAAATTGCATCAACTTCAATCTCAGTTCCTGTAATATAATTATCTACTAAGATTGGATGGTCTGGCGATACTTTAACTGCATTCTCCATATACTGATTTAATTCTTCATCATTATAAACAACTTCCATCGCTCTTCCGCCTAGTACATAAGAAGGACGGACTAAGACAGGAAAACCAATCTCTGCTGCAATCTCTCGTGCTTCTTCTTGCGAAGCAGCTATATCACCAATTGGCGTTGGAATATCTAATTTATTTAACAGATTGCTAAATTTATCTCTATCTTCAGCAATATCAATTGCTTCTACAGAAGTTCCTAAAATATTAACTCCTTCTTCAGCTAGCGGTTTAGCTAAGTTAATAGAAGTTTGCCCGCCAAACTGCACCACAACACCTTCAGGATCTTCATTTTCTACTATATGCATCACATCTTCTTTAGCCAGTGGTTCAAAATACAATCTATCTGAAGTATCAAAGTCTGTACTTACAGTCTCAGGATTATTATTAGCTATAATTGACTCGTAACCTTCTTCATGTAATGCCCAAGCTGAATGCACACTACAGTAGTCAAATTCAATCCCTTGTCCAATCCGAATTGGACCAGATCCTAAGACTAATACTCCTTCATCATCCGTTGTTCTTGATTCATTAGTTCTTTCATAACTTGAATAATAATAAGGAGTTTCGGCTTCAAATTCTGCTGCACAAGTATCAACCATTTTATAAACAGGATTAATTTCATTTTCTTGACGAAATTCTTTAACCTCAGATTCAGTGTTAGCAGTTAAGAAGGCAATCTCTTTATCAGAAAAACCAAATTCTTTAACTTCTTCCACCAATTCTGGAGTCAATCCATTTTCTTCTAACTCCCATTCTAAGTTAATGATATTTTTCATCTTGTATAAGAAGAACTTAGTAATTCCAGTTAATTCGTGAACTTTATCAACACTCCAACCACGTCCTAATACTTCAGCAATGACCATCAATCTTCTATCATCTGCTACTTTTAATTTTTCTTTTAGCTTTTCATCATCCCAACTTTCTACATCGTCATGCTTTAATCCAGAAGCACCAATATCTAGAGAACGAACAGCTTTCAACATTGCTCCTTCTAGAGTCCGTTCAATGGACATTACCTCTCCTGTGGCCTTCATCTGAGTTCCTAGTTCTCTCTCAGCATAATGAAATTTATCAAACGGCCAGCGTGGTATTTTAAAGACTACATAGTCTAATGCCGGTTCAAAACAAGCTTTGGTCTCTTTAGTAATCGCATTATCAATTTCATCTAAGGTATATCCTAAAGCAATTCTAGCTGAAACCTGAGCAATTGGATAACCCGTTGCCTTTGATGCAAGAGCACTAGAACGACTTACTCGTGGATTTACCTCAATAATTGTATACTCCATACTATCAGGATCTAAAGCTAACTGAACATTACAACCACCTTCAATCCCTAAAGCTCTAATGATTTTTAAAGAGGCAGAACGAAGCATTTGATATTCTTTATCAGTTAATGTCTGACTCGGAGCTACTACAATACTATCTCCAGTATGAATTCCTACTGGATCAAAGTTTTCCATGTTACATACAGAAATACAGTTATCATTACTATCACGCATTACCTCATACTCAATTTCCTTCCAACCTTCTATACTTCGTTCAATTAACACCTGACCAATTAAACTGTGCTTAAAACCTCGCGAAGCTATTTTTTCTAATTCCTTTGCATCAGCAGCTACACCACCGCCGGCTCCCCCCATTGTATAAGCAGGACGAACTATGACTGGAAAACCAAGATTTTCAGCAATTTCTAAACACTCTTCATAACTTTCAGCAGTTTTACTCTCTAATACTGGTTCATCAATCTCATGCATTAACTCCCGGAAAGTATTTCTATCTTCCGCCTGCTGAATTGTATCTAATGGAGTCCCCAATAATTCTACGTCTAATTCATCTAAAATTTCTGTTTCTGCTAAATCAATAGCTAAATTTAATCCCGTTTGGCCTCCTAGAGTTGGTAATAAGCCATCTGGCTGTTCTTTCTTTAGAATTTTAGTAATCGTATCTATATTTAAAGGCTCAATATACACTCTTTCCGCCATATTCTCATCTGTCATAATTGTCGCTGGATTACTATTAACTAACACAACTTCTATACCTTCTTCTTGAAGTGCTCGGCAAGCTTGGCTCCCCGAATAATCAAACTCTGCTGCCTGACCAATTACGATTGGGCCAGAACCAATAACCATTACCTTATCTAAATCTTGTCGTTTCGGCATTATTAATTCATCTCCTTTCTAATTAATTCTACAAATTGATTAAATAAATATTTTGAATCTTCAGGTCCTGGTGCTGCTTCGGGATGATACTGCACTGAAAATGCTGGATATTCTTTATGTTTCAATCCTTCTACTGTATCATCATTGATATTCATATGCGTTATTTCTACATCTAAATCTTCAACAGATTCCTCTTTAATACAGAAACCATGATTTTGCGTAGTAATATAAACTCTCTCTGTAGCTAAATCTTTAACAGGATGATTTCCACCCCGATGACCAAACTTCAATTTGTAAGTTTCAGCTCCACAAGCTAAGCCTAACATCTGATGTCCTAAACAAATTCCGAAAATAGGAACTTCACCTAATAACTCCTGCATAGTTTCTACTACATAATAGGCATCTTGCGGATCTCCTGGTCCATTAGAAAACATTACTCCATCCGGATTGTGCTCTAAAATTTCTTCTGCTGAAGTAGTAGCAGGAACTACTGTTACTGCACAATCTCGTTTTGTTAAGGAATCAGTAATATTTCTTTTAGCTCCACAATCTACTAATACAACCTCATATTTATTTCCTGCTCCTTTTTTATACTTCTCATCAGTTGTTACTTCGCTTACTAAATCTCTACCTGACAATCCTGGAGCTTCTTTAGCTTCAGTGATTAATTTTTCATCTGATTCTTCAAAAGTAGTAATAATTCCCTTCATGGCCCCTTCAGTTCTTAACCTTTTTGTTAAAGCTCGAGTATCTATCCCCGCAATCCCTACTATTCCTTCTCTCTTTAGATACTCATCTATTTTTTCTTCAGCTCTGTAATTACTAGGTTCAGGACAAAATTCTTTAACTACAAATCCTTCTACATGAGATGTATAGGATTCAAAATCATCTTCATTAATACCATAATTACCAATCAGGGGATAAGTCATTGTTACTATTTCACCTTTATAAGACGGGTCAGTTAAAATTTCTTGATAGCCAGTCATTCCCGTATTAAAAACTATCTCTCCACTTGTTTTGCCTTCAGCTCCAAAACCCGTTCCTGTAAATATTGTACCATCTTCTAACACTAATTTAGCTTTCATTGTGTTCCCTCCTTATTTTATTTATCATTTATAAATATTAATTCATTTGTATAAATATACACGGTAACTTCATTTTATAAGCTCAAAGTCTTATTGTCAATTAAAAAGCAAATTTTTTATATTTTTTCAAAGCAGTATTTATATCTTGATTCATATTTATTACGGCTTGTTGAGCTGCTTTTTTATAATCTGCACTATACTCTTCTTTTTCATAAGCAAAGATGATTCCTCGTGATGAATTTACTACTGCACCATATCCATCTTCATTAAAGCAAGGTACAACGTCCTCAGCACCTCCACCTTGTGCTCCATAACCTGGTACTAAAAAATAACTATGAGGCATTAAATTTCGTAATTTTTCAGCTTCTTCTGGATAAGTAGCTCCTACCACAGCTCCAATAGAACTATAGCCTTTTTCTCCTACTACTTCTGTCCCCCATTCATCAACTAAATCAGCTAATTTCTCAAAGACCAACTCATCATCTTCAGCTTTAATGTCTTGCAGTTCATGAGCCGAAGAATTAGAAGTTTTAACTAAAATAAAAATTCCTTTATCATTCTTTTGACAATTATTCACAAATGGTTTAATGCCATCACAACCTAAATAGGGAGTAATTGTTAAAGCATCTGTATTCAAATCAACAGTAAGCCCTTCTAAAACATTTGCTGTTCCTAAATGACCATCAGCATAAGCTTTAGCTGTTGAACCAATATCATTACGCTTAGCATCACTAATAACTAATAGACCTTTCTCCTGTGCATAAGCTACAGTTTCCTCAAAAGCTCGAATACCTTGATGACCATATTGTTCATAAAAAGCAATTTGGGGTTTAACTACAGGTACATATTGGGCTACAGCATCAATTATTCCTTGGTTAAACTCAATTATAGCTTCTGCTACTGCTACTAATGTTTCGCCCTGTTCAGCTATTGCTTTATTTCTTATCTCTTCAGGAATTCGACCCCATCTAGGGTCTAATCCTACACAAGCATGACTCTCTTTTTGATTTACTGCCTTTATTAATTTATCAGCAAAATTCATGATGGCCCTCCTTTATAAATAAGATTTACTTGTTATTATAAACTATTTCTCCATTAACAACTGTCATTATATTTTGTCCTTTTAACTCTTCGTCAGCAAAAGGTGTATTCTTTCCTTTAGAAACAAAATCTTTGGGCTTAACTTCCCACTTATAATCTGGATCAATTACACTTAAATTTGCCACTGCTCCTTCTTTTAATTTTCCTTCATCTAATCCTAAAATTGAAGCAGGATTAGTGGTTAACTTCTCTACTGCTTGTGGCCAACTTAGAACTCCCGTTTCAACTAATTCAGTATTTATTAAGGCAATTGCTGTTTCTAAACCCGAAATTCCAAATGGAGCATAATCATACTCAACATCCTTTTCTTCTGTAGCATGAGGAGCATGGTCAGTAGCAATTACATCAATCGTACCATCTTCTAATCCCTCTTTAATTGCTTGTACATCTTCTTTACTTCGTAATGGAGGATGAACTTTAGTGGCAGTAGAAAAGGAAGTGATAGCTTGGTCTGTTAAGCTAAAATGATGAGGAGTAGCTTCACAAGTAACAGGAATACCCTGCTTCTTAGCGTCACGTACTAATTGAACAGCTCCTTTAGTACTGATATGCGCAATATGAACTGGATTATTAGTCTCTCTGGCCAAAGCAATATCTCGAGCGACCATGACTTCTTCTGAAGAAGCTGGAATAGGATCTAAACCAGTCACAGTGGAATAATAACCTTCATGAACAACTCCATCTCCAGATAAATTTTCATCTTCACAATGAGATATAACAGGCAAATCAAAATCTCCAGCATATTTCAAAGCTAAACGCATAATTTCTGAATTCATAACTGCATTGCCATCATCTGAAACTGCAACTATTCCTGCTTGACTCATACTTCCAATTTCAGCTAATTCTTTTCCTTGACTTCCTTTAGTAATCGCTCCAATAGGATAAACGTTGACTACTGCATCTTCAGCTATTTTCTGATTCAATCCTTCAATTAAAGTCTCTTTATCCAAAACTGGATTAGTGTTGGGCATGCAAGCAACACTAGTAAAACCGCCTTTAGCTGCTGCCTGAGTTCCAGTAGCAATTGTTTCTTTATGTTCAAAACCAGGTTCTCGCAAATGAACATGCATATCAATTAAGCCCGGTACAATTAACTTATTACTTAGATCCATTTTTTTAACATCTTCTACTTTTATATTACTAGCTATCTTTGCAATTTCTTCATCTTCAATTAAAATATCTTGCTGCTTTATTTCATTATTTCCCGGATTAACTACTTCAGCACCTTTTAATAATAATTTACTCATCTTGATTACCTCCTTCAATCAACAAATATAATAAAGCCATTCTAATGGCAACTCCATTAGAAACTTGATCTTCAATTACTGATTGTTCATCATAAGCTAATTGCGATGAAATTTCTATACCGCGATTGATTGGCCCAGGATGCATAATTAAAGCATCTTCCTTAGCTAATTTTAAGTGTTTTTCCCGCACACCATAAAATTTAGTATATTCTTTAATCGTAGGAAAAAAGCCTTTATCTTGTCTTTCTCTTTGAATTCTTAGTAAATAAGCTACATCTACATTTTTTAATCCTGCTTCTAAATCACTATATACTTCTACATCTAAATCTTCAATCTGTTCAGGCATTAAAGTAGACGGCCCAATCAACCTAACTTCAGCACCTAATTTATTTAATCCCCAAATATTTGAGCGGGCAACACGACTATGTTTAATGTCTCCTACAATTGCTACTTTTTGTCCTGCTATGTTTTTCTTTCTCTCTTGAATAGTAAATAAGTCTAATAAAGCTTGCGTTGGATGCTCATGTGCTCCATCTCCAGCATTTAAAACGGGAATGTCGATAGTTTCAGCTAACAATTTAGCTGCTCCTGGAACTCCATGACGCATAACTACTGCATCAGCTCCTAAAGCGCGCAATGTTCGAGCAGTATCTACTAAGCTTTCTCCTTTAACTACACTACTTCTTTTGGCTGACAAGCTCATTCCATCAGCACTTAACCTTTTAGCAGCTAAAGAAAAAGACGATTTAGTTCTCGTACTTGGTTCATAAAACAAATTTACAACTAGTTTACCTCTTAAAGTTGGTACTTTTTTTATTGATCTGCCTAATACTTCTTTCATTGATTTAGCATTATCTAAAATTATTTCAATATTCTCTTGCGTTAAATTTTCTAAACCCAATAAATCTTTTGTTGCTAATGACATCATTACACCTCCAGATTATAATTAAATTCTCATTACAACAGTAAAAAATATCTTAATTAAGCTTAGTCTTAGTTTTAAGAGTATTTCTTATACTAAAAAAACCTCTTGCCAGTAACACTGACAAGAGGCTAGAATTTATAGTAATCCCCTATTTCATCTTGGGATAAGTTCAAAATTTGCTTGACCCTTGCTAATCTCACTGGATTAGTTTAAAGGTTGATCTATTTAATTGTTGACAATAAAAAAATCTTCCCTACTAGACCAGGAAGAAGGTATAAATAGCCTATACATTTCTTCCTCTTTTCTAGTCTCACAGGACTAAGTTAAAAGAGAAATTTATTTAATTCTTGATTAAATCATAATATAAAATTTATACTTTGTCAATTAATTGTTAGTAATTTTTAGGCAAATAGCAAATGAATTTAGTCCCTAACTCTTTTTTACTTTCAGCTTTTATATCTCCCCCATAATCAGTTAATAAGCTTTTTACTATATACAAACCAAAACCCCGGTTATTTCCCTTGGTAGAAAAACCAGGTGAAAAAATATTTTTTAATACATCATCAGGAATAATCGGTTTAGAATTATAAACTATTAACTCTACATTATCTCCTGCATCAATTAATCTCACTTCAATATGTTTGTCTGAAGTAGAAATACCTTCAATAGCATCAATTGCATTATCAATTAAATTAAATAGTACTTTTAAAACTTTATTTTCGGGAACAATAATTTCCTCTAAATCAGTCCGTATATCGGTTGTGAACTCTATATTCTTTTGCTTAGCTTCTTGTTTCTTAGAGATTAAAACTGGGGCCAAATCATTATCTGCTGTTTTACCCTTGCCTTGTGTATCATTTAAATCTAAATGTAATCTCTTAATATACTCTCTAGCCTTTTTTGCTTTTCCTAATTGCAACATAGTAAAAATTGTCTGCAATTCATTTTTGAAATCATGTCGCTGAGCTCTTAAATCTTTAATCCGATCTTGATGTAGTTTTAATTTAGTATTTTTTAGCTCCAGTTGATTTTGGGCAGAAATACCATCTTTTAGTTCTTTACTAAAATTACTCTGAAAAATATAAATAAAACCAACTAATTTAATAGACTGGGCCATAAAATAAGGCTTAGTAAAAATTTGTACTTCATCAGTATATAACATCTCAGCAATAAATAAGAACATAAACCCTTTTAATAAAATTAGTATTGTCTCATCATTATTAATCAAATACTGTCTTAGATAAAATAAAATATTAAAAGTTAAAATCACAATTATGATTATATTCACAACATCCGAAGTAAAACTTAAATCATTCCATAAATTATTTAAAATCATAAATACAGCAACAGAAAATAATACACTTGTAATTATTAAAGACCATGAA
Source organism: Halanaerobacter jeridensis (assembly GCF_016908315.1). GTDB lineage: Bacteria > Bacillota > Halanaerobiia > Halobacteroidales > Halobacteroidaceae > Halanaerobacter > Halanaerobacter jeridensis. Next base: position 287,006 of record NZ_JAFBDQ010000003.1, read on the forward strand.
TAATATTTTTCTTTATTACCATATCTTTTAAGAATTAAGCTTAGTAATAAAATCAAGCTCACAATTATTTTATTATAGATTGCAAACATTTCTGAACTACTTCCATAAGCCAAGTATTTATTATAAACTAAAATAGCATGAGCTAAATTACTAATTCCAGCAAATAAAAAACCTACTGCTAAAAACAAATTCTCTTTTTTATCAGTAATCTTATAATTATAAATAGATATTAAAAAAATATTAAGACAAATAAACACAATAATTAACTCCATAATAAATTCAACAAAAAAATTAAGACTATCCGGATTGGAAATTATATTTGAATTATATAAAAAATCTTCAACTGGCAATACAACTATTAAATTAATTAATATATAGATCCCAAATAAAATCCAAATCAAATCAAATTTTTCAAAGTTATTGGCTAGCTTCTCCATCTAAGCCCTCCTTTCTTTTTTAACTATTAATTACTAATCTTAATATTTATTACTAAAAGTTTCCTTTTATTGATTATTTAAACATTTTAGTGGAATCTCCTGCATAATTATTGAAAAAGAAATTTTTATCTAAAAAAAGAGTCTTTGCTAATATATTAGCAAAGACTCTATCAGTTTAATTACTATTTTTCACTTGGTAAAATAAGATTAATTACGATTCCTACTATAGCCGCTAAACCCATTCCTTCAAATTTAATCACTTTAACTGCATTAGCAAAATTTTTAATTATAGCAATTCCATTTAAATTTAATAATTTTGCTAAATCAACAAAATTAATTTTAAATACAATCCCGCTAATCCCTGTTACTAAAATAGTTGATACAATAACTAAATTTCTATTTTCACTAAGATCAACTTCATTTTCAATTAAAGTTCTCAAACCAATAGAAGCAATCATTCCAAATAAGAGAATCACAATTCCTCCCATTACTGATTGAGGAATAGTTCGGATTAAAGCTCCCATTTTCTCTACAAAACTAATAGCAATTACAAATATAGCTGCTACTTCAATAATTAGAGGATTATGAACTCCTGTAATAGCTAATACACCTATATTTTCACCATAAGTAGTATTTGGTGGTCCTCCTAAAAAAGAAGCAAACATAGTTGCAACACCATCGCCCATCAAAGTTCTATGTAAACCAGGGTCTTCAATAAAATCTTCTTCAACAGTTTTAGATAAAGCTAACATATCACCTAAGTGTTCAACCATAGTTACTATAGCAATCGGCCCTATTAAAGCAATAGCAGAAATTCCATCTCCCCATGATTTTAAATTAAAGACCGAATTGAAGTCTGGTACCGCTAACCAACTAGCTTCCATAATTAATGAAGTATCTACTACTCCTGTTACTAAAGCTAATAAATAACCACTAATAATACCAATCAAAATAGGAATCACTTTAAATATTCCTTTACCCAAAACGCTAACAAGAATCGTCACAGCTAAAGTAAATATAGCAATTGGTAAATTAGTCATAGCCATATCTTTAGCAGTTGGGGCCAAGCCTAAACCAATTGTCATAATTACTGGTCCTACTACTACAGGTGGCAAGTAATCATCAATAAAATCAGTCCCTATTTTACGAATTACTACTGACATAATAAAATAAATTACTCCTGCTACAAAACAACCCAATAATGCTGCTGGCACTCCATAAGATTTTTTAGCAGCAATAATTGGACCAATAAAAGCAAAAGATGAACCTAAATAAGCTGGAACTTGTCCTTTAGTAATTAAATGAAAAATTATTGTTCCTACACCTGAAGTAAACAAAGCCACACCTGGATTTAAACCTGTTAAACTTGGCACCAATACTGTCGCACCAAACATAGCAAACAAATGTTGTATACCTAAAATTATTAACCGAGACATACTAAGATCACTTTCTCTTAATCTACTTTTAATCAATTTCATCTCCTCCTAAAATAATATACTTAAATCAATTACTATAAATAAAAACTCCTTAGCCACAAAGGCTAAGGAGATAGACTGCTACTAAACAAGACATAGGTCTAGTAAACAATCCTCTTTTTAGCCTCACAGGACTACTTTAAAAAGGATTAACTACTTTTTATATGTAATTATTCACATTTTTCTTGTAAAACTACTGCATCTTCACCATCAATTTCTTTTAAATTAACATCAATTAGTTCATCTTTAGAGGTGGGAATATTCTTTCCTACATAATCTGCTCTAATAGGTAATTCTCTATGACCTCTATCAGTTAGAATAGCTAACTGAATACTCTCCGGACGACCTAAATCCATTAAAGCATCTAAAGCAGCCCGCACAGTTCTTCCCGTATATAAGACATCATCTACTAAAATAACCTTTTTATCAGTTACATCAAACGGAATTTCAGTTTGATGTACAATAGGTTGCTTAGCAATTGTTGTTAAATCATCACGATACAGAGTAATATCTAAACTACCATTAGGAATTTCTTGACCCTCAATTTCCTTTAAATTACTAGTTATTCTTTTAGCCAAAGGAACCCCTCGGGTTCTAATTCCAATTACTACAATATCTTCTAATCCTTCATTCTTCTCAATTATTTCATGCGAAATACGAACTAACGCTCTTCTAATTCCATCGGCGCCAATTAATTCTTTTTTGGTTTGAAGTTCCACTAGTATCATCACTCCTGTTTAATAAGTAATGACTTAATTAAAGTTAATATGCTTCTACATCACTTATTTTTTATTTAAATCAATTGAATATTATCAAAGATTATGAATCCTGTCAATTAATTAATCTGATTTTATTAATAGTTCCTCCATATCAGCTTTTAGTTCAGCTTTAAATTCATGCCATTGTTCAGTCCGAGGATGATAAAAGCCTAGTTCTTTAGCATGTAACATTTGACGGTCTACATCTAAATTGGATTTATTAAAACCATATAGATTATCTCCCACAACCGGGTGACCAATATAATCAAAATGAACTCTAATCTGATGAGTTCTTCCGGTTATTAGTTCAACTTCTACTAAAGTATAATCATCATAGTAATCTATCACTTCAAACTTAGAAATTGCTTTTTTACTATTTTTACTTGTTACAGCCATCTTTTTTCTGTCTTTTGGATCTCTACCTACTGCAGCATCTATCTTTGCCTTTTGATGCTTTACATGTCCCTCAACCAAAGCCCAATAAATCTTTTTAGTTTTTCGCTCTTTGAACTGCTGACTTAAACTCTGTTGTGCCTTATCAGTTTTAGCAGCTACTAATGCACCTGTAGTATCTTTATCTAATCTATGCACTATCCCTGGTCTCTTAACCCCACTGATCCCAGCTAAATTATCACAATGATATAATAGGGCATTAACTAAAGTACCATCAGGATGTCCAGGCGCCGGATGAACTACTAAATCAGATTGTTTATTAACCACTAAAATATCATCATCTTCATAAATAATATCTAATGGTATGTTTTGTGGTTTTAAATCTATAGTTTCTGCCTCAGGAATATTCAACTGTACCACATCATTTAACTTCAAAGTGTAACTTTTTTTCACTTCTTCTTCATTAATTAAAATATTACCCTCGTCAATTAATTTTTGAATATAACTTCTCGAAAAATCTGAAAACTGTTCAGCCAAAAATTTATCAATTCTCTGATCAATAACTTCTTTATTAACTGTAATTGTTTTTCTTTCTGACATATTATCACTCCAAATTTTTTAATTACTGTCAATTATCAATACCCAATAAGAAAAAATAGCAACTGCTACTACTACTGAAGAATCAGCAATATTAAATACAGGCCAAACTCTTAAATCAAGAAAATCAATTACATAACCTAAACGCACCCGATCAATTAAATTGCCAATTGCACCACCAATAGCTAATCCTAAAGCTATTCGATTCCAAATATTATGTAATGGTAATTCCTTATAAAAGAATACTATAGCCCCTAAAACTACAATAGTAATTACTATAAAAAACCATCTTTGTCCCTGCAAAATACCAAAAGCAGCTCCTCGATTCTTAACATAAGTAAAATGAAAGATATTCTCCAAAAGAGGCATTGTTTCTCCTACAGAAAAATTCTTTACTACTAAATACTTAGTTATTTGGTCAGCCAATAATACTAATAAAAAGGTAATTAAAATAGTCATTTATTTCAACTCCAAAATAATAATGTAGTATCTCTTAAAACCACATTATATTTTAGCATAAATTAGCCCAAAAAACAAGAGAGTAAGGTCTCCTTACTCTCTTGTTAGCAATTATTATTCAAATTTTCCTATTCTACTAGCAGCAAATCCACTCTCAAGTTGACCGCCTTGATCTATAGTTTCAGATGGACTATTAGATGTACCAACTTTGGCTAAATCCTGCCAAGTATCTTCGCCATCATAGTTGTTTTTATCCAATCTATCATTATTAAGATACATATTTTTATGCAACTCTAAAAAAGCTTCCTCTTCTAAAGGACGATCTTGCTCTTGCTTAGAATCTTCATCTTTAAGTTTACACTGATAACACATAGTGGTAGAAGGCATAATTTCTAAACGTTCTTCATTAATCTCCCTTCCACATTGATCACAGATTCCATACTGCCCTTCCTCAATTCTCTCTAAAGCATCATCAATCATAGTTAAAAACAGATTAACATTATCTTTAAGTCCAATATCTTTACCACATTCAAAGGTATCACTACCAGCATCTGCTGGATGATTATCATAACTAGAAAGTTCTCCTGTTGATTCTTTCCAATTAATTTTTAAACCTTCTTTACTATTAGAGCTACCATCAACTGAATTTAGTTTATTAATTAATCTACTTCTTTTGCTTAATAATTTATTTTTATAATCCATTACATCTTTTACCATCTCAACACCCCTTAATTAATTATTGTCATTACTTCATCTATAGAGCGCTGAGGCCGAGTCTCTTCCGCTTTAGAAGCTGTATAACCTAAAGTAACAAAAGCTACAGGCCACGAACTTTCTTTCAGACTTAATATCCTTTTTACATCTCCTTCATTAAAATCGCCTACCCAACAACTACCTAAATCATATGATTCAGCAGCTAATAATAAATTTTCTATTGCTGCAGCAGTATCTTGAATAGCATATAAGCTAGAACCTCTTTCTCCATACTTTTGCTTTGATATATCAGTTAAAGCTGAAATAACAATTATCACTGGTGAAGAGGCAATCCATTCTTGACCAGAAGTCAATTCTGCTAATTGACTTATTTTTTCTTTGTTTTTTACTATATGAAACTCCCACGGCTGCAAATTACCAGCACTTGGTGCCAAATGAGCAGCTTCAATTATATCCTTTATTTTATCATCTGCTATTTCTCTTGCTTGATAATCTCTAATACTAACCCGATCTTTAATTGCTTGTATAACTTCTTTCCCCATTATCTTACCCCTTTCTATAAATTAAGATTAATCCTTTTCACTTATTAATTTATCCAAATTTTAATTTTAAATACTAAAATAAAGAATTATCTCGATTGTAAAATTAATCATCTTTTAATCATAAAAAAAACAGCCCTTAATTACAGGGCTGTTAATCAAAAAATATCAAATTATTTTAATATCATTACATTAGATTTATTAATAGTAAATTCTAATTTATTATTAATACTACTATAGCTTTTATTAGTTATTAAATCAACAAAAGTATCTTTATTGAAATTGAATTCATTTAAATTAAATTCTAAATCAACTTTTGAATGACCGTTATTAAAAACAACTAAAATTTTATTAGCATCTTTAGCACGTAAGAATGCATGAATATTATGAGCAGGATCGACTTTAATTATTTTTATTTTTCCTGTTCTTAAAGCCGGATTTTCATTTCTAATCTTAATTAATTTTTGATACCATTTTAATAAATCTTGATTTTGTTGCTTCTGTTCCCAAATCATAGGACGACGACAATCAGGGTCATCTTCTCCTTTAATTCCTACTTCATCACCATAAAAAATCATTGGTGCTCCTAAATAACTCATTTGAAAGGCAACAGCTAATTTTAATCTTTCAATATTATTTTCAGCAATTGTTAAAGCACGCTTAGTATCATGACTATCAATCAAATTTAATGATGCTAATTGAGCCTGTTTTTTATAAATAGTTTTGACCTTAGTCAATCTTGCTTCAAAATCTGAAGCATCAATCTCCTTTTTACAGAAAAAATCCCAAATGGCTTCACTAACTAAATAATTCATAGTCCCATCAAACTGGTCTCCTCGCAGCCAAGGTCTAGCATCATTCCACATTTCCCCAACAATATAGGCATCTGCTTTAACTTCTTTCACTTTTTTACGAAATTCTCGCCAAAAATAATGGTCAACTTCATCAGCCACATCTAATCTCCAACCATCAATATCTGCTTCTTCAATCCAATATTGAGCTACATCTAAAAAATATTCTCTCACTTCAGAATTAGCAGTCCTTAATTTAGGCATTTTCCAAACACCATCAGCAAAAGTTTCATAATTAGGCTGAATAATTTTCTTCAACTCATCATTTGTGTGGGATATTTCCCATATCTTTTGAAAACTCAATTCTATACTAGAGTCTAAAACTTCTGCTAATTTTAAAATATATTCACGAGATTTATTATTAGCTAAGGACAACTTAGGAATTATATTTTGAGAAACTATTTCAGGATTGATTTGATTTAAATCATCTAATTCAGTAATTAACTGTTTGATTAATTTTCTATTTATTTTAGGATTTTGACGAATAGGAAATCCATCAATATAATACCAGTCAGCATAATCAGATTCTGCTCCATTCTCTAATACATCTTGAAAAGCAAAAAAATGATTGCTACTATGATTAAAAACACCATCTAAAATTATCTTAATATCTTTATTATGAGCTCGATTCACTAATTCTTTTAGAGTTTCTAAATCACCAAATTGGGGGTCAATTTCTTTATAATTTATTATATTATATTTATGATTGCTATGCGATTTAAAAATAGGAGTTAAATAAATTGCATCAATTCCTAATTCAGCTAAATAATCTAATTTTTCTATAACACCTTGCAAATCACCACCATAAAATGAATCAGTAGCAGGTTTTCTATTCGACCATTCTCTAACTGCAGAAGAATTTAATTCCGAATCTCCATTGTTAAATCTTTCTGGGAAGATTTGATAGAAAACTGCATTATGAACCCATTTAGGAGTAGTAAAATAATCTTGTTCACAAATATATGTATATTCAAAATGAGTCTTTTCTTCTGGTATTTCTTTATAAAAACCATAATTAGTATAATATAATTTATTTACTCCATCATCTAATAAAAAATAATAGTCAAATTTTTTATGTTCATAACTTATTTCAGCAGTAAAATAGTCAAATAATTGATCAGAACAGTATTTTTCCATCTCAACTGAATAACGAGGCCGCTCTTCTTCCCAACCAGTAAAACGTCCATCATAATATAACTGAACTTGCTTTAAATCCCCTTTTTTAGCTTTCAATTGTACAAATAACTTGTCTGCTCCTACTGGATAAGCAAACACATTATTGGGCTTGTGATAGATAGCTTCTTTTAACATCGAAATTGACCTCCAATTTTATTAAGGATTTAACCATTAGTTTTTTCTAATGTTGTAGATAGTTCAAAATGACTATTCAACTTTATTTCTTCATCAATTAAATTTTCTCCATATTTTTCTTTTAGCTTTAACAAATAAATATCATGATGAATATGTTCTGCTACAATAGAAACTAATAAATTGTTTTCAGTAATAGTTCCCAAAAGTTCTCCATTACTTTTCTTATTAGCAATTAATACTTCCCTTTCATCTACTACTAGCATCATTCTTTTTTCTTCATTTTGACCTTCTTTTTTATGATGATGATAAAATTCAACTTTATCTTCTAACCCCTTTAAATTAAAATCATGAAATGAAAATAAAATAACTCTTACAGACTTTTCTTCTAACAATTTTAACTCTTCTTCAAATAAATCTAAATCATAATTAGTATTTAAATAAATTTCCTTTTCAGCAGACTTTAACATCTTTTTTATTTCTTCAATAACATTATCCTCACCTTTAATGTTAATATAATCTCTGTTTTGTTCTTGAATATTTATTTTATCAAATTCACTTTCTAAAGTCTCAATCGAATTCATATAAACATCTTTTAAATTATCTAATAACTCAGTGGGAGGTACTGCTTTATAAGTTTTAGATTTTTGATTTGGCAATAAAAAAATTATTCCTTCTTCATACAAATTATCTAGTGCAGAATAAACAGAAGTGCGAGGTAGATTCAAACTTTTAGCTAATTGCGACCCATTAGAATTAGGTGCTTTTACTAATTCTAAATATACTCTAGCTTCAATCTCTTTAAAACCAAATTTTTGCAATTCCTCAATAATCATATCTAACACCCCATTTTACATTTCATAAATTATATGATACAAAACATTTCACAAAAAATAAAAAAATTCTTCAAAAAATAGAATGGCTCCCCGAGCAGGACTTGAACCTGCGACAAAGTGGTTAACAGCCACTCGCTCTACCAACTGAGCTATCGGGGAACACTAAAAAAATCTGGCAGCGTCCTACTCTCTCGCAGGGCTGCCCCTACAATACCATCGGCGCTGGAGGACTTAACTTCTGTGTTCGAGATGGGAGACAGGTGTTGCCCCTCCGCTATCACCACCAGATTCTTATTAAATTTGAGTTTAAGCATTTGCAAAGTAAAGAGTTTGAGCTAAGTTGCACCCTCCGAGTTTTTCATTCTGAAAAACTCTCCGTGCAGAACTATACACTCTACTTTGAGCTAATTAAGTGCGCATGTTATATGCACTACTTTTTGCTTTATACCTTAAAAGCTACACAATAGACCTGAGCGTCGAATAGATTAAGTCCTCGATCTATTAGTACCAGTCAGCTGAGGATGTTACCACCCTTACACCTCTGGCCTATCTA
>NZ_JAFBDQ010000004.1 GCF_016908315.1 Halanaerobacter jeridensis
CTTGATAACCTTATGCTTAGATTTTCTTCAGCAATCAGATTTGCTTTTAATCGTAGAAAGCCTGATGCTTATGATCCAATGAATAAAGGGGATTTAGAGAAATTACTACAGAGTAAATATAAACTTAACTCTAGATATGCGAAAGATGCAGTTATGAAAGCAGATAACATTATATCTTCGCAAAAGGAATTAGTAAAAGAATATCACAATAATTATAAATCTAAGGTTAAACAGGTTAAGCAGGAATTAAAAAGAGCAAAATGCAAACAAAAAATCCATGCTTTAAAAACAAAGCTGGATAAATATCAGCGAAAGTTAGAAGAATATAAAAAACATTTAGATGAAGGTACTATTCCTAAAGTTATTTTTGGTGGTAAAGAAAATTATAAAGCTAGGTGTGAAGGTAAGATTTCTAATCAAGAATGGAAAGAACTTCGTAACAATAAATTCTGTTCTCGCGGAGATAAGACTAAAAAAGGTAATCTCAATACGCGAATTGTTTTAGATAAAGAGGATAACATCTTTTTAAGGATTAATACTAGTGTCAAAAAGACTAATAGTAGATATGAGTATATTAAACTCCCTCTTTATTTACCGCAAAAAGAGAATTTAGAGGGTGAAATTAACGGTAGAGATTATAAAAGTATGGTCTTAGAAGCTGTTAACAAAGAGAAACCGTATTATGTAGAAGTTATTCGTAAGGATAATCAATATTATGCTCATATAACTATTGAAGAGAAAACGCCAGAAATTAAATCTGCTAATCCTGAACAAGTAGGAATTATAGGAATAGACACTAACCCAGATGGTTTTGCTTTAACTTGTCTTGACCAAGAAGGTAATTATAAATGGCATAAATGTATAACCAATCCTGAATTAACTTCTGCTAAAGGTAATAGGCGGACTAATCTTTGTGGTGAATTAGCAAAAGAAGTAGTTGAATTTATTAAAAATAAAGGATATTCAGTAGCAATTGAAGATTTGGAATTTAAACGCAACAGGTATGGAAATAAGAAATTTGAGAGGATTTCGCATCAATTTGTATATAGGAAATTGTTAACTTTTTTAGAGAGGGGATGTAAACGTGAAGGAATAGAAGTTATTAAAGTTAACCCTGCCTTTACTAGCATCATTGGCAAATATAAATACCAGCATCAGTTTGGGATAAGTGTTCATAATTCTGCTGCATTAGTAATTGGCAGAAGGGCTTTAGGTTTTAATGAACGAATTCCAAAACAATTAATCCAAGTTATGAGTAGTTATTTAAACAGAGTTAAACTCACGAATTTTATTTCTAGTTCCCAATGGTCTAAATGGGGTAAGATTGATTATTTAATTAAAACTTTGATTAAAACTATTAAAAAGGAAGGTGGTGAAAATCCTGCTTATAGCAAGGACTATGCATATTCTAGATACAGGAAAAGATTGTTGGAAATTGCTTAATAATTATAACTTGATTAAAAGAATCAATTTTCCAATAGTTTAGATAGGGCAAAGCACCACATAGAGAAAGGACTTTGCCTAGAATGTAAAATTCAGGGACGGGTAACACCTGTATCTTTCTAGTACCTTGATATTGTAAATATTAAGGGCAGTAGGGAAGATTATAATCAAACGATTATACCTAACACGATCTAATCCTGTATGATTGTGGTCTATGTATAGTTTTGCATAGGTTTTTATAAGCAGGCTCAGAAAAAGATGAATAGTAGTGAAATTAGACAACATTTTTTAGATTTTTTTGCAAGTAAAGATCATAAAATTTTACCTAGTGCTCCGTTAGTTCCGCAAGATGATCCTACTTTATTATGGATTAATGCTGGCATGGCTCCTTTTAAGAAATATTTTGATGGCAGTGCAACTCCGCCTAAAAGAAGAATTGCTACTTCTCAGAAGTGTATTAGGACTAATGATATTGAGAATGTAGGAAAGACGGCCCGCCATCAAACATTTTTTGAAATGTTAGGAAATTTCTCTTTTGGAGATTATTTTAAAGAAGAGGCGATTAGATGGGGCTATGAATTTTTAAAAGATGAATTAGGTTTAGATGAGAGTAAGTTTTGGATTTCTATTTATAAAGATGATGACGAGGCTTTTAAAATTTGGCATGAAAAAATAGGAGTTCCTAAAGATAGAATAGTTAGAATGGGGAAAGATGAGAACTTTTGGGAAATAGGAACTGGCCCGTGTGGACCTTGTTCTGAAATTCATTATGATCGGGGTATAGAATATGGCTGTGATGAAGGTTGTGAATTAGGCTGCGAATGTGACCGTTATCTAGAAGTTTGGAATCTTGTCTTTACTCAATATAATAAGACTGAAGATGGAGAATACTTAGATTTGCCACAAAAGAATATTGATACAGGAGTTGGCTTAGAACGTTTAGCATCATTATTACAGGATGTAGAAAGTAATTTTGAAACTGATTTATTTCAGCCTTTAATTAACTATATTACAGATAATTGTGATGTAGAGTATGGAGCTGAAGAGCAGGCAGATATAGCAGTGAAAGTAATTGCTGACCATATTAGAAGTGTTACTTTTGCAATTGGAGATGGAGCTTTACCGTCTAATGAGGGCCGTGGTTATGTAGTACGGAGATTATTAAGACGAGCTGTGCGTTATGCTAAAGAATTAGATTTAGAAATTCCTTTCTTGCATACTATTGTACCGCTAGTAGTTGAGGTTATGGGTGAACACTATACTAAATTAGAAGATAAAGAAGAACAGATTAAAAAAATAGTAAAACAAGAAGAAAAACGTTTTCAAAAAACTTTGGCCCAGGGAATGAATATTCTAGAAGATATTATTGCTGAGCTAAAAGAGAAAGATGTAGCAGAAATTCCTGGACAAAAGGTATTTACTTTATATGATACTTATGGATTTCCTAAAGAGTTAACGGCTGAAATTGCTGCTGAACATGGCTTTACGATTGATGAAAGTGGATTTGAATCAGCCATGCAAGAACAGCGCCAGAGAGCTCGAGAAGCTAGAGAAGACCATGATCAAGGTCATAGTGAGTTAGAACTATTTAAAGATATAAAAGATGATGTCGGTGAAGTAGATTTTGTAGGTTATGAGGAATTTGAATTAGAGACTGAGATTAATTCCATTGTGCAAGATGAAGAGGAAGTAGAAAAGATAAGTGAAGGTGATAAAGCAAGAATTGTATTAGATAAGACTCCTTTTTATGCTGAAAGTGGAGGGCAAATAGGAGACCAAGGAATTATTAAGACTGAAACAGGTCAAGCTCAAGTCTTAGATACAGTTGAAATTGCTGAATTAACAGTGCATGAAGTAGAAGTAACTGGGGGTCAAATCAAAGTAGCTTCTAAAGTTATAGCTGAGATTAATGATCGGTTAAGAAAGGCTACAGCTAAAAATCATACGGCAACTCACCTTCTACATCAAGCGTTAAAGGACGTATTAGGAGATCATGTCAATCAATCTGGTTCTTCAGTTACTCCTGAACGTTTAAGATTTGATTTTTCTCACTTTGAAGCTGTAACTGAAGAGGAAGTAAGAGAGATCGAAAACAGAATTAATCATCGGGTTCAGGAAAATTTAGAAGTTAATGTAGATTTAATGTCTTTAGATGAGGCAAAAGAAAAAGGAGCAGTAGCGTTATTTGGTGAAAAATATGGTTCACAAGTACGGTTAGTAACTGTAGGTGATTATAGTAGTGAATTGTGTGGGGGGACTCATATTGATGCTACAGGAGAAATTGGCTTATTTAAAATTATAAATGAATCTGGTGTTGCTGCTGGGACGAGAAGAATTGAAGCAGTAACTGGACAGTCAGCTTTAAATTATGTGCAACAGCGTGAAGATTTAATTTCTGAAGCTGCTGCTAAATTAAAAGGTACGCCCGATGAGTTATTAGATAAAATTGATAATCTACAAGAAGAGGTTAAAGATTTAGAGAAAGAAATTACTAGTTTGAAAGATAAACTTGCTGCTGCTCAAACTAATGATTTGATTGGTGATACAGAAGAGATTAATGGAGTTAATGTTATTTTAGATAGTGTTGAAGATTTAGATGCTGAAGGCTTAAGAAAAATGGGAGATAATCTTGCTAATCAACTTGATTCAGGAATTGTCATCCTAGGTTCTAAGTTGCCTAATAAAGTGCTATTTGTAGCTAAAGTTACTGCTGATTTAGTAGATGAAGGTTATCAAGCTGGTAGTATTATTTCTGAAGTTGCTCAAGTAGCTGGTGGTGGCGGCGGAGGTCGTCCTGATATGGCCCAAGCTGGTGGTAGTAAACCTGAGAAATTATCTGCTGCTTTAGATAAAGCAAAAGAAGTAATTGCTGAAGTTGAATAAGATTTAATACAGGAAAATAATTGCGTATAAAGAATAAATAAATTAGGAAGACTACTATTGAAAATCGAGGTGACGCCAATGAGTGATAAAACAATGATGTTTAAACTTGATAAGGAAGAAGAAAGTGAAATTTCTGAAGTCTTGCAAGAGGTTTATGAGGCTTTAGAAGATAAAGGCTATAATCCAATTGATCAAATTGTAGGTTATATTTTATCTGGAGATCCTACTTATATTACTAGCCATAAGGATGCACGAAGTAAGATTAGGCAATTTGAAGTCGATGAGATGGTTGAAGAGTTAGTTCGAAGTTATTTAGACAAATAGCTTGGAGTGATGTAATGAAAAAGAGAGTCTTCCTAATAGTATTGCTGTTAATTATTGTTTGGGCTGGCAGGATAGTAGCTGCTAATAAGGTAGTATTATTTATTGTTGATGGAGTTAGCTGGCAGGAATGGCAAAAGGTTGAGGCTCCTCATTTAAGACAATTAATGTCAGAGGGAGCTGTAGGATTGATGAATGCTAAAACTGCAGACCATTTAGAACCAGTAGATACCTATTTAACTATTGCTAGTGGTGACCGAGCTTGTGGGAGTTCGGTCGGAAAACATAGTTTTAATCGCTACGAAAAATGGCAGAATAGTGCAGTTGAAGACATTTATCACCGCCGCATAGGGCAGTTAGATGACTCAGCTGCAATTGTAAATCTTAGTTTAGCCCAACTAAAACGGGCCAATCGTTATAGTTCTTATCAGGCTCAAGTAGGTAACTTAGGTACTGTTTTGGCTCGACATAATTTAAAAATAGCTGTGTTAGGTAATGCGGATACTGGCAGCAGTTACCGACGTCAAGTAGCATTACTTGGGATAAATAAATATGGAGTGATTAAACAGGGGGATATTGGCCACCAAAGTAATTTATTGGTGAGCCGATATCCTTCTTTGTATTTAACAAACAAAAGTTATATAGTTGCTAAGTTTAAAGAGTATTTGAACAATAATGATTTAATAATTGTAGAATCTGGTACTACTTCTCGAATAGAAGCAGTCAAGAACAAGTTACTGCCTGATAGGTTTAGTCAAGCAAAAGAGAAATCAATTACTAGAGTAGATAAGCTGTTAGGAGAGATTAAAGCTGAACTTGACTTAACTAAGAACTACTTAATTGTCCTAGTGCCTACGCCAGCTAAAAAATATATGCAGCAGGGATACAAATTGAGTTGGACTTTGGTTGCTGGTCCTAATATTAAAGCTGGATTGCTTTCTTCTGGAACTACTAAGCAATTAGGGTTAATGACTAATTTAGATATTTTACCAAGCATTTATAATTATTTGCTAACTGAACCTCAATTGCAGTTTACAGGCCAACCTATAATCACTACTGCTACTGCTAATAAAATCCATTATTTAAATAGATTAGAGCAAAAGATACAAACTATTTTTTCTTGGCGACCGTTAGTAGTTAAAGAGTTTATTGCTTTACAGATTATAATTTTAGTTTTAGTTGCTCTAAGTTTAATTTTTAAAAGCAGAAGACAAATAGTTCAAAACTTCTTACTTTATACAATTTTGCTTATTAATTGGTTACCGTTGTTTTTTCTTTTCTCTAAATTCTTCACTCATTTTTCTCTTTTTTTCACTCACTTGTTATGGATTAGTGGTAGTTTAATTGGTGTTAGTTTAAGTTTTAAATTATTTAGTAAAAAAAGTCTATTAGCTATAATTTTGCCTAATATTTTAACTGCTGGAATATTAATTATTGACTTATGGAGCGGGGGTAACTTATTAAAAGTATCTATTTTAGGTTATTCTCCAGTTATTGGAGCTCGGTACTATGGTTTGGGTAATGAATATATGGGGCTCTTAATTGGTATAACTATAGTACTGTTGACCCTGTTTTTTGAATTAAGAAAAAAAGTTAATAATAAAATACTAATTGGCGTATCTTTAATATTAATCGTAACTATTGCTGCTCCTGACTTAGGAGCAAATTTTGGGGGACTTCTTGCTTCTGTATTTACTGTTTTATTGAGTTATTATTATTTAAATGATTGTAGTTTTAAGCTTAAAACTATAATTAAAATTTTCTGTGGAGGCGCTATAATTATTTTTAGTATTTTAGTTTTTGATCTTAGCACGGGTGCAAAGAGCCATTTTACTCGTTTATTTTTGCAATTACAGCAGAGTGGTTTGGGAGTTTTAGTAACAGTAATCAAACGAAAGCTAGCTATTAATTTGCGGTTATTAGAATGGACAATTTGGACGAAAGTATTATTAGCTTTTGTGTTTATTCTGGTAGTGTTATTTAAACATCCGCGCGGATTAACTGCTAAACTAATCAGTGAATATCCCTATTTTACAGCAGGATTTAAAGCTTTATTATGGGGGAGTTTGGCTGCAGGAGTAGTTAATGATTCGGGAGTAGTGGTAGTAGCTACTTTATTATTAGTGCCTGTGTTTACTTTAGTATACTTAGTTTTACTACAAATTTATTTTCCAAAAGAAGGAAATAAATATTTAATGTATAATAATGTAAAAGGAGAGGTAGGTGATTAAAATATTATCTATTTTGCGAGATCTATTTACTGGGACTAAAAATAGTGATTATCAATATCGAGTTGCTTTAGATATTGGCACTGAATTTGTCAAAGCTTTAATTGTTAGATTTAATAATGATGAAGTGCGAGAAATAATTGGGTTTGGAAAAGTAAAACAAGATTATTCTAATATGGAAGGCGGAGCAATATCTGATATAGAAGAGGTGATTAAACGTTGTTATGAGGCCATTGAAGAGGCTAAAGCAATGGCTGAAGTAGAAGTTAATGAAGTAGTAATTGGGATTGCAGGGGAATTTGTTAAAGGAGTAGTTAATAAAGTAAGTAAAAAACGAACTATTTCTACGAAGAGGTTGCAGAGAAAAGAAATTGATAATCTAGTTCATCAAGTACAAGAAGAGTCATTAACTACTGCTAAGAAAAAGTTATTAGCAGATATAGGTTTAGAAAATATAAAAGTAGAATTAGTTAACTCTTCTGTGGTAGAAATTAAAATAGATGGCTACAAAGTGAGTAATCCGGAAAAATTTCAGGGTAAGAATTTAGAAGTAACTGTGTTTAATACCTTTGCTCCTTTAGTACATGTGAGCGCATTAGAGACGATTGCTACGCGTTTAGGTTATAGACTGGCAGGTATTATTGCTGAACCCTTTGCAATTGCTAAAAGTATTATGAGTAATGAAGCTTATGAATTTGGGGCTATAGTAATTGATATTGGAGGAGGAACGACGGATATTGCTTTGGTGAGGAATGGAGGAATCGAAGGTACAAAAATGTTCAGTTTAGCGGGACGGAATTTCACAAAAAGTTTGGCCCGGCATTTTAATATTTCTCTTACTCAAGCTGAAGATTTAAAGTTAAAGTACTCGCAAGGAAAGGTTAAAGAAGGTAGAGACCAAATTGATACTACCTTAAAAAACGATATTAAATTATTAGCTGAAGGAATTGAAGTAGCTCTATCTAAATTAGCTAATTCTGAGGCATTACCGCAAAAAATATATTTGTGCGGTGGTGGAAGTTCCTTAGCTAATTTAAAAGAAGGAATTAAAGAACGTGAACTATATGAAGAATTACCTTTTTTTAAAACTCCAGAAATAAACTTATTAACTGCTAGTGATATTAAAGGGATTGAAGATAGAGTTAATTTAAAAGATAGTACTGAAAATGTAACTCCGAAAAGTTTAGCGTTACAGGCAGCTATGGTGCAGTCTAGTCACGAAGGAAATTTCTTAGAAAAACTAGTTTCTAATTTTGTTTAGCTAGGAGAGGGGAAAAATGAAGGAATATAGCAAGATATATATTGACCCGGAAGAATCTTTAAAGTCTTTTTTAGAAAAATTGCAGGGTATAGATGAAGAACAAATAATAATTATAATTCATCAACGTTCTTCTATTTTTATTGGACAGGTTAATATTGAATTAGTTAGAAAGTATGCTAATCGAGCTGAAAAAGAATTAATCTTTATTACTAATATTAAAAAGGTTAAAAATTTATTAGGAGGAGTAGGATTTGAAGTTTATGATAATTTAGAAGAGTTTAAAACAGATAAAGGAGTAGATGAACCTAAAGAAGATTTATTAGTGAGTACTAAATCAGAACAAAACTTCAAACTCAAATCTAAAGGTAATAAATTAGTTAAAGTATTCTTATTTCTGATTTTTTCTGTAATTTTAGGAGCAGGGTATTTTTATTTTACTCTGCCAATAGTTACAATTAAAGTCACTCCGGTTATAAAAGATAAAAAAGTAGTGAGTAATTTTATTGCTGATTTAGAAGAAAAAGAAGTGAATTTTAGAACCCAACAGTTAGCATTAATAAAAAAAGAGATTAAATTAAAGACTACTACTCAAGTAGATGCGACAGGAGAAAAAAGTGTAGGAGTAGAATATGCGACAGGAGTAGTGACATTTATTAATAATACTAAGGAAGAAATTATAATTCCTGCCGGAACAGTTATTGCTACTAGAAATGGTATTAAATATAAAACTTTGGCTCAAGCAGTAGTACCTAAGATAGAGGTTGAGAAAATGATGGGGGTAGTAGTTGGAGCTCAGGCTGGGAAAGAAGAAGTTAATATTCGAGCTATTAATAAGGGGCAGACTGCTAATGTAAGTAGTGGTCGAATTGTGGAATTTGCTGATAAGTCATATGCAGTTAAATTGTTTAATCCAGAAAAAACAACAGGTGGGAAGAATAAATCATTAAAACAAATTACTGCTGGAGATATTAAAAGGGCTTTAAAAAAAGCTAAAAAAGAATTGAAACAGAAAGCTAATCAAGAATTAAAAAAGAAATTTGAAGCAGAGATGATTTATTTTGCTGAACGCCTAAAATTGCAAGGACAAAGGCTACAAGCTCAAAATGAAGCAGGAGATTTAGCTTCTAAAGTCATCATTCATGGAGAAACTAATGCAGTTGCTTTTGCAATTAGGAAATCAGCTCTTAAAGACCTTGCTTTAGCAGACTATAATCAGCAGTTAGGGGTTGAATTTAAATTATACTCTGATAAAATTAAGATTAAAGATATGCAAATAAAAGAGATAACTGATGAAAAGTTAAAGATTAAGGTAATAAGCACAGGGGAAGTAGTTGGGACTTTGAAGCAAGTAGAATTAATTGATGAAATTTTAGGGAAAAAGGTTGCAAATGTCAAAAGTTTATTAGATAATATGAGTGAAGTAGCTAATTATAAAATTAGTCCTAGTAATCAAGTTAATTTACCACAATTTAAATATGGAGTAAAATTAATAGTAGTGGAACCGGTTAAGGAGTGAAATGTTGATGAGAATTATGGGCTTAGATATTGGTGATAAGAAAACTGGGGTAGCATTAAGTGATCCCTTAGAATTAACTGCGCAAGGTAAGACAGTACTTGAATTTGATTCAACTAAAGAACAATTAGAATATATAGAGGGATTAGTTGAACAATATAATGTAGATGAAATAGTGATTGGGCTCCCTAAAAATATGAATGGCTCTTTAGGTCCCCGAGCTAAAAAGGTATTAGGAATTATAGAACAATTAAAAGAAAAAGTTGAGGTTCCAGTTAAAAAGTGGGATGAAAGATTATCAACTAGTGCTGCTGAAAAGACTTTAATCGAAGCAGATATGAGTCGAGCTAAAAGAAAAGATGTAATTGATAAAATGGCTGCAGTTGTAATTTTGCAGAATTATTTAGATAGTAAAAATTAGGATTTTAGATAATAATGTTAAGGTCAATTAAAATTACAATTAATACTTATACTTGAGGTGATTTTAATGGCAGAAAGAGAAGGACAGATTAAAGTAGTTAATGAAGAAGAAGGAATCGTAATTCTAGAAGAACATGATGGTAGCGAAGCAATTTATCAAATTGTAACTGTAGTAGAGTTAGAAGAGATATCTTATCTAATTTTATTACCAGAAGAAGATCATGAGAATGGAGAAGGATATGCTTTAAAGATTACTGAAGATGAGAATGAAGAGCGGATTTATGAACCTGTAGTAGATGAAGATGAATTAGTGAGATTACAGGAAGAACTTGAAGCTCAATATGAAGAATAATTTAATCGGATAGTAAAAATTAGCATTATCCTCCTCCGAAATTTAGTATAGAATTGAGTAAAGAAGTGAATACTGTTAATAAAGAAGACGAGGGAGGGGGTTGAATTGTTATTAAACGAAACCTATCTTGATGATCAGTACTTTAGAATTGAAGGGACAACCCATGCCAAAGAAAGAATGGAAGAACGAGAAATAGATCAAGAGTTAGTAGTGGCCATAATTCTCAGCTTAGAAGACAAGCTATTAGAATATAATGATACGGGAGAAGAAGTTGCAATTATTGACCAAGAACATAACTTGGCTGTAATTATCGAAGTGAGAGAGTTTAAAGCAGTAGTGATTACTGTAATTGATAGGGCAAATATTCATGTAAAAGATGGAACTCTGTTAGAAGAAATTGCTTGATAAAATTCCCTTGGGTTCAGCCTAAGGGAATTTTTTATTATTTGCTTAATCTGATAATTTTAATTATAATAAAGAGAGGAAATTTATTTAGAGGGGATGTAATAAAATGCCAGTGCTTAACGTTGTTAAAAAAATGGTAATTAGTCTCTTGGTACTACTGTTTAGTTTTATATTATTTTATTATGGATTAATGTTGTTACAACCAGCAGGTGAACTTTTAGATGACAAAGTTGAAAAGATCATTCATATTGAGCCTGGCAGTAATATCAATGAGATATCTAATCAACTTAGTAAAAATGATATAATAATTGACCCTCTAGTATTTGAAGTATATGTAAGATTTAAAGGAGTTGCTTCTCAAGTAAAGGCAGGTCATTATCGTTTGAGTTCTATGATGACTTTGCCTCAAATTGTAGATAAATTAGTAACAGGAGAAATGGCTGATTATAAGTTGACTATTCCAGAAGGGGCAACTATAGAAAATATAGCTTATATATTAGAAAAAAAGGGAATTGAAAGAGAAAAGTTTTTAAAGTTGGCGAAAACTAGTGAGCTTAATTTTTTAGATTTAAATGTACAAGCTGAAGAAGATATTCTTTATCAATTAGAAGGTTTTTTATTCCCTAATACCTATCGTATACCTTATGGTAGTTCTGCTAAAGAAGTAATTAAAATTATGCTAAGACAATTTCAGGAACAAATTAAGAGTTTAAAGTCTAAAATTAAAGAGAGTGAGTATTATGTGCAAGAAATAATTACTATTGCTTCTTTAATACAAGCTGAGGGCCAATTAGAAAATGAATTCCCTGTAATTTCAAGTGTGATTCATAATCGTTTAAATCGTGAAATGAAATTACAGATTGATGCTACTATTCAATATATCTTGCCTCAGCGTAAGGCCCGTTTATTATATAGTGATTTGAAAGTTGATTCTCCTTATAATACCTATTTGAATTACGGTTTACCGCCAGGGCCAATTAATAATCCTGGTATAAAAGCAATTAAAGCAGCTTTGCAGCCAGCAGATACAGATTATTTATACTATGTAGCAGTAGGTGGGGGAGAGCATAAGTTTAGCAAAACTTATCGTGAACATTTAAAAATACAAAATAACTTAGATGATAGTTCAAAATGAGGTGACATAGAGTGAGTAATATAGTTCAGGATTGGATTATAGATTATTTGCGTGAAAGTCAAGCGGAAACAAATGAAGAACTGCAGGAAGTTGCCCAGCAGTCCCAGCAGCGTAATTTACCAATTATTGAACCTGAAGTAGGTAATCTATTAAATTTGTTAGTTAAAATTAGTGGAGCAGACAGAATTTTAGAGTTAGGGGCAGCAGTAGGGTATTCTACTTTGTGGTTGGCCCAAGATTTTGATGGGGAAATAGTAACTATTGAGTTAAAAGAAAAAGAAGCTATAGCTGCCCGAGATAATTTTGCTCAATTTGGTTATGATAATATTGAGTTAAAAGAAGGCGATGCTTTAGAAATAATGCCTGAATTAGAAGCTGAATTTGATTTAATATTTATTGATGCTGCTAAAGGGCAGTATTTGAATTATTTAGACGAGAGTTTAAGATTAGTAAAAGATGGAGGATTAATTGTAGCTGATGATGTGTTATTTAAAGGGATGATTGCTGATGATAGATTTTATCATCCTCGTTATAGCACATTGACAAAGCGATTAAAGGAATATGTAGAGCGAGTGATGAATAGTTCTAGACTTGATTCAACTATCATCCCCTTAGGTGATGGAGTTGCAATTAGTAGAAAGAAAGGAGAGCAATAATGGAGTTACCGGAACTTTTAGTCCCAGCAGGGACTTTAGAGAAGTTGAAAGTAGCAGTAATGTATGGAGCAGATGCAGTTTATTTAGGTGGACCTAATTATGGTTTGCGTAAAAAAGCAGGTAATTTTAGTTTAGAGGAAATAGAAGAGGGAGTGGAATTTGCTCATCAGCATGATGTTGATGTTTATGTTACTGTCAATATAATTCCTCATAATCAAGACTTAGAAGGTTTAGATAAATATATAGCTAATTTAGCTGAGACTGGAATTGATGCAGTAATAGTAGCCGATCCAGGTATTTTTGCTATTGTGCAGGAAGTAGCACCTGAATTAGAAATTCATATCAGTACTCAAGCTAATAACACTAATTGGCGTAGTGCGCAATTTTGGCAGCAGCAGGGGGCAGGGCGGATTATTTTGGCCCGCGAGTTATCTCTAGAAGAGATGACTGAAATTAATGAACGAGTTGATGTATCATTGGAGGCATTTGTGCACGGCGCAATGTGTATTTCTTATTCAGGAAGATGCTTATTGAGTAATTATATGATTGATCGCGATTCTAATCGTGGTAATTGTGCTCATTCTTGTCGCTGGCAGTATACATTAATGGAAGAACAGCGTCCAGGAGAATATTATCCTATTGAAGAAGATGAGCGAGGTACTTATATTTTTAATTCTAAAGATTTGTGTATGATTGAACACATTCCAAAGTTGATAGAAACTGGTTTAGATAGTTTAAAGATTGAAGGACGGATGAAGAGTTTACATTATGTTGCAACTGTAACTAATGTTTATCGGCGAGCTTTAGATGAGTATGCTAAAAACCCTGCCAATTATTCTTTTAAAGAAGAATGGCTAGCAGAATTGAAGAAGATTAGTCACCGTCATTATACAACTGGTTTTTATTTTGGAGCGCCAGGAGGTAGTGAACAGAACTATGAGACTTCAGGGTATTCTCGCCAGTATGACTTTATGGGAGTAGTCCATGATTATAATGCTGAGACTAAAGAAGCAGTGATTGAAGTGCGGAATAAGTTCTTCCAAGGGGATCAGGTTGAGATTTTTGGCCCTGAAACTGATACTTTTGAACAGGAGATTGAATCGATGGTTAATGAGGATGGTTTAACCATTACAGAAGCTCCCCATCCCAAGCAGTTAATTACGGTTAAAGTAAAAGAAGCAGTTAATAAATATGATTTAGTAAGACGAGAAAAAGGAAGGGAGAATAACTAATGAGTGCACCAGTTTTGATAGGAATTGCTGGAGGAACTGGATCAGGAAAAACTACAGTGGCAAAAACAATTATGGAACAATTAGATAGAGAAAATATTGCCTTGATTCAGCAAGATTCTTACTATAAAGATCAGAGTCATTTAGAGTTTGAAGAAAGAAAAAAGACCAACTATGATCATCCTTTTGCTTTTGATACTGAGCTATTAATAGATCACTTGCAAAAGTTATTAGACAATCAAGCAGTAGAAAAACCAGTCTATAGTTTTACTCGACATACTAGAACTGATGAAACTATAACTGTTGAACCACGCGAAGTAATTATTTTAGAAGGAATTTTAGTTTTAGATAATGAAAAATTAAGAGATTTATTAGATATTAAGTTATTTGTTCAAACTGATAATGATGTACGATTTATTCGCCGCTTACAGAGAGATATGAAAGAACGTGGAAGAACAGTAGATTCAGTAATTGAGCAGTATTTAGAAATGGTACGTCCAATGCACCAGCAATTTGTTGAACCAAGTAAAAAGTATGCTGATGTAATTATACCCGAAGGTGGACATAATAAAGTAGCAATGGATATTTTAGTTACTAAAATCAAAACTTTAATTGAGGAGTTAAATGAAAATGGATAATACATCTATTATTGAAGTAGAAGTTACGAAAGAAGATGGGCAGTTAACTTTTGCTAATAATGTATTAAAAGCTTATGAAGGATTTGCTACTGTTACAGTAGTAGGTACAGAGGGGGAAATGGGAAAATTGAAATTACGAGTAACTCCTGGCACAAAGCCTGAAGTATTAAAGATAGTTAGAGATTTAGAAGAAAAATTAGATTTAAAAATAATAAAAATTGAAGAATAATTTACTTTGGACAGGCACAATTAGCGACCATTTTTCATATAAATGAAAGTAGAGGTGTTTTATCGGGAGGTGGTCAGTTGATGGTGCCTGTTTTTTTAGTTGAGTTAGGAGCAAAATTAGTTGATAGTTTAATGACCTTAATTTCATATATTTCAAGTGGAACAGTCTTCCCCCAACCATTATCTAAAGAAGAAAAAGAGAAGTATTTAGAGCGTTTAAATAATGGAGATGAAGAAGCAAAACGAATTTTAATTGAGCATAATATGAGGTTAGTAGCTCATATTGTGAAGAAATATGAAAATACTGGTGTGGACCCTGAAGATTTAATTTCAATTGGTTCTATTGGGTTGATTAAAGCAATTGAAACTTTTGATGTTAATAAAAAAGCACGATTAACCACTTATGCTGCGCGCTGTATTGAAAATGAAATTTTAATGCATTTAAGAAAGATAAAACGAAAAAAAGAAGAAAAATCTTTGTATGAACCTATTGGTGCAGATAAAGAAGGTAATGAAATAACCTTAATTGATATTTTGGGAACTGCTATTAATGAGATTAATGACCAGGTAGAATTAACTCTGGAATCAGAAAAATTATATAAAAAGTTAGAGGAATTAAATTATCGCGAAAAGAAAGTATTAGAAATGAGATATGGGCTCAGAGATGGCAAGAAAAGAACACAAAAACAGATTGCCCGTCGTTTAGGTATTTCTCGCTCTTATGTTTCAAGGATAGAAAAAAAAGCAGTTGAGAATCTATGCAGTAAATTTAAGAATTAGTGATGAGTAAACAGTGATGAGTAAACAGTGATGAGTAAACAGTAAAGAGAAATGAGTAAAGAGTAAGAAGTAAGAGGCTTGGCATTGCCAAGCCTGTGTAATAACAAATAAGAATAAATGCCAATGGTAGATTATGAATGATGATGTAAGAGTAAGAAGAAAAAAGTGAAAAGGATAAAGGATTAATTATAATTTTTAGGTTTTGAATTTAAGGTTTTAACTGATTACTGATCACTTGTTACTCATTACTATTCTTATGGGGGAGTTGGTTATGAAAGGAAAAATTTTAACGATAAATCGCTATTTAGAAGTAGAAAGTTTAGATTCAATTGATATTTTAAACCAATTAAGATGCTATGTTAGAGAGGCTAAACAGTTAAACCCTCAATTGGAAAATTATCAATTATATGACATTGGATTCATTCCTCATCAGGGATTTGTACTAGTAAAAATCTATTTTTACACCGTATAAATTTGACAAAGCGATTTTATTTATTATAATACTTATAGAAGATAGATAACAAACAAATGTGAAGTATAATGCTTAACAGCGCAAATTTAGGACTTTGGGACGATTTATGAAATTGTTTCTCAAAGTCCTTTTCTATGGATAATAAAAAAGGGGGTAGTTGAAAAGTGGCAAAAATTGAAGTTGAAGGTCTATCCAAGATTTTCGGGCCAAATCCAGAAAAAGCCCTAGATTTAGTTGAAGAAGGTCATGCAAAAGATGAAGTTTTAGAGAAAACGGGGCAAACAGTCGGTGTCAACAATGTTGATTTTGATGTCGACGAGCAAGAGATATTCGTGATCATGGGATTATCTGGTAGTGGTAAATCTACTTTACTTAGATGTTTAAATCGTTTGATTGAGCCAACGGAGGGAACTGTAAAGGTTGATGGAGTAGATATTACTGATTTAGATTCTGAAAAACTACGTAAATTTCGGAGAGAAGAATTTGGAATGGTATTTCAGAATTTCGGACTATTTCCTCACAAAACTGTATTGGAAAATACTGAGTTTGGTTTAGAAATACAAGGGGTTGATGAAGAAACTAGAAAAGCTGCAGCTGAAGATGCATTAGCAAAAGTAGGCTTAGATGGGTGGGAGCAAAAACACCCAGATGAATTAAGTGGTGGAATGCAGCAACGAGTTGGATTAGCAAGAGCATTAGCAGTTGATCCAGAAGTATTATTAATGGATGAGCCATTTAGTGCTTTAGATCCATTAATCAAAAGAGAAATGCAGGATAATTTATTAGACTTGTATGATGAAATGAATAAGACTATTATCTTTATCACTCATGATTTAGATGAGGCATTAAAATTAGGTGATCGAATTGCGATTATGAAGGATGGAGAAATAGTACAAGTTGGAACTCACGAAGATATATTAACTGATGCTGAAAATGATTATGTGCGAGACTTTGTTAAAGATGTTAATCGTAGTCGCTTATTAAATGCTAAAGATGCAATGATTAAACCTCGAGCAATGGTTTATTCAGAGCAAGATGGTCCTCGCGCAGCAATGCATAAAATGAGACACGAAGAAATTTCTAGCATCTTTGTAGTAGGAAAGCATAGACAGTATCAAGGAATAGTTAAAATGGAAGATGTTTTAGAATTAGTTAATAAAGGTAAAGATGACTTGTCTGAAGTTGTAAAGGAAGTACCAACAGCTAGTCCGCAAGAGGATATGGATGAATTGTTTTCTAAAATTGCTAATTTAGATTGTCCATTACCTGTAGTTAATGATAATAATAAATTGATAGGTATTATTGTTAAGAGTTCTGTATTATCTAATTTATCTAGTGAAGAAGTAGTTTAAAAAATAATTCAGGAGGGAAATTAAATGTTTAAAAAGAAGTCTAAAAGTTTATTAGTTGCAGCATTAAGTGTACTTCTAATTTTAACAGTTGTAGGATGCGGAGGACAACAAACAGCAGAACAAAATGAAAGCAGTAAACAAGATAAAAAAATGACTGAAATTAAATTTGGTCATGTTAATTGGCCGGGCGTGACAATGAAGACGCATGTTGCTAAAAATGTACTAGAAAAGTTAGGTTATAAAGTAACAATGGATTCTTATACTCAGCAGGTTCTATTTACTGGAATGGAAAAAGATCAAATTGATGCATTTTTAGGTAATTGGGACCCAACAATGAAAGTTAACTTTAAGCCTTATCAAGAAAAAGGCGTTGTGGAAAATGTAAGAGTTAACTTACCAGAAGCTCTATATCAGACTGCAGTACCAAAGTATGTATGGGAAGCAGGAGTTAAATCAATGGCTGATTTACAAGAACATGCAGATAAATTTGATAATCGAATAGTAGGAATTGAACCAGGGAATGATGGTAATCAAATTATTAAAGATGCTATTGATAACAATACTTATAACTTAAAGGAATGGGAATTAACAACAGGTAGTACTGCTGCAATGTTAGCTGCAGTAGGAAAAGCAACTGCTAATAAAGACTGGATTGCCTTTAATGGTTGGAAGCCGCACTGGATGAATGTGAAATATGATATCAAATATTTAAAAGACCCAGAAGGTATTTGGGGTAGCAATGATGTAGTTTATTCAGTTGCTCGACCAGAGCTAAAAGAAGAGGGTCCTCACTTCTATAAGTTCTTAGAGAATTTTGCAGTAACATCTGATATTCAAAGTGCTTGGATTTTAGAATATCAGAAGAAAGAACGTGACCCAAAGAAAGTAGCAGAAGAATGGATTAATAATAATCCTGATTTAGTTAAAGAATGGGTTAAAGGTATGAAAACTGTTGATGGTAAAGATGCTCAAAAAGTTTTAACAGAGAAGTTAAGTAAGTAGATAATATAATATTGGGGCTACTTTTCAGCCCCAACAGCAGCATATAATTGAGATAAGTTAATAAAAGGAGGCGGTTTTGTAGTGGCAATCATTGATTTTTTAACTCAAAAGATACCGTTAGGAAATGCTGTAGAATGGTTAGTTAATATTATTATTTCTAATTTCGGCGGGGTTTTAGATAGTTTTTCAGCTTTTATTAAAACTTTAATGGATGGTTTAATTGGAATTTTGTCTTTTGGCCATCCGCTATTATTCATTGGAGTATTTGCTTTAATTGCGTGGTTGATTCGTAAGGACATAAAATTAACTATTGGAACTGTTTTAGGATTTCTATTAGTGTTGAATTTAGAAATGTGGGACCCATTGATTGCTACTTTGGCTTCAATTATGACTTCTGTTTTAATTAGTTTAGTAATTGGAATTCCAATGGGTGTTTTGAAATCAAGAAGTAAAATTATTGATATTATTACTCGTCCAATTTTAGACTTTATGCAGACAATTCCTCCTTTTGTGTATTTAATTCCAGCTTTAATGTTCTTTGGTTTAGGAACTGTACCAGGAATTGTAGCGACAGTTGTATTTGCAATTGCTCCACCAATTAGATTAACTTATTTGGGATTAGAACAGGTGGATGAAGAATTAAAAGAGGCAGGACGTGCCTTTGGTTCGACTCCATTCCAAATGTTATTTAAAGTTGAATTGCCTGCAGCAATGCCGTCAATTATGATGGGGATTAACCAGTGTATTATGTTATCTCTATCTATGGTAGTAATTGCTGCTATGATCGGTGCAGGTGGATTAGGAAAACCAGTCCTACGTTCTTTATCTACAGTAGATATAGGGCTTGGATTTGAAGCAGGTTTAGGTGTAGTAATATTAGCAATTACTTTAGATAGATTATTTGGTCGAGAGACTAATTAATTCAATTAATCTAATTTTAAACTAAACCTCGGAGGTGGCTGTTATCAAAAAGATAACAACTTTATTAATTGCTGTTTTATTAGTTTCTTTGTTAGTTGTTGGTTGTGGTAGTAATCAAGCACAAAAATCTACAGAAAAGACAGAAACTGCAGAGAAAAAAGTAGAGAATAAAGAAATTACATTAGGTTATGTGCAGTGGGCTTCTGCTGAAGCATCAACTTATTTAATGCAAGAAGTTTTGGAAAGAGCGGGCTATGATGTTAAACTCATGACGGTGCAAGCAGGGGCTATGTATCAAGGTGTGGCTAAAGGTGATATTGATGCTATGGTTTGTGCTTGGCTACCAAAAACACATAAGTCATACTGGGAAGAGTATGGTGATAAATTAGTAGATTTAGGTGATAATTATAAAGGAGCTAAGATAGGTTTGGTAGTACCTAAATATGTAGAAATTGATAGCATATCTCAACTAAAGAATAATGCTGATAAATTTAATAAAAGAATAGTTGGGATTGACCCTGGAGCAGGTATTATGCAGGTGACTAATAATACAGCAATGGGGAAATATGGTTTGAGTGATTGGAAATTAGTTGGAAGCAGTGGTGCTGCTATGACTGCCAAATTAAAACAGGCAATCAATCAAAAAGAACCAGTTGTAGTAACTGGTTGGACTCCTCATTGGAAGTGGTTTCCTTTTGACCTTAAATTCTTAAAAGATCCTAAAGGAGTTTATGGTAAGCCAGATAGTATCAAAACTTTAGGTCGACCAGGAATTAAAGAAGACTACTCTAAAGCTACTAAAATTTTACAGAAATACAAATTGAATAACCAACAATTAGGTCAATTAATCAAAATGGCGAAAGATGCAAAAGAGCTTGAGAAGGCAGCGGCTAAATATGTTGATCAAAATAAAGAGTTAGTTAATCAATGGCTACCCCAAGATAAACAGTTGAATTAATGTTAAATGCCCGAGGCTTCGGCCTCGGGGTTATTTTGAAAAAAATATTGATTTTTTTCTTGACATAACCCACTGAATAATATATAATTCATAAGTGCCGCGTGAGAGAAAGACCATGCGAAAGTAGCTCAGCTGGTAGAGCGTCTCGTTGCCAACGAGAAGGTCGCGGGTTCGAATCCCGTCTTTCGCTCCAATTAAATGTGGGCCATTAGCTCAGTTGGTAGAGCATCGGACTTTTAATCCGGGTGTCGGAGGTTCAAATCCTCCATGGCTCACCATTAGTTAGTTATGGTGGCATAGCCAAGTTGGTAAGGCGAAGGACTGCAAATCCTTCATGCCCCGGTTCGAGTCCGGGTGCCACCTCCATTTATATGCCGGAGTGGCGGAATTGGCAGACGCATCGGACTTAAAATCCGGTGGGCTTTCATACCCGTGTCGGTTCGAATCCGACCTCCGGCACCATTTTAATTATAATGTAGAATTAACAATTGATAATTGACAATAGAAAAGCAAGAGACCAAACATAAATGGCTTTTGTTGTTTATGTTTTTAATTTTAGGTTTTAATTGTCAATTGTCCATTCTCAATTATCAATTAAATACTAAGGGAATATAGCTCAGTTGGGAGAGCGCTACGTTGACATCGTAGAGGTCAGTGGTTCGAACCCACTTATTCCCACCATTTATTTTGTAGTCCGTTTATTAAGCGGGCTATTTCTTAGTTTTTTGAGATTTACCGATATTGAAGATAAAATTAAAGTTTAAAACTATTTTTAATTTTAAGCAGAGGAGTTTGTGTTTTTTATATTATAATAGTTGTTACAGTTATAGAAATGTGATATAATATTTTGTAAAAAGCTAGGCAAAAATAAAAATTGCCGAGGTTTTTACAAAGAGGGGGGGTATTATGCAAGATAAAAAGCAAAAGATAAAAAGGATTTTTAAGGAAAATGGAGGTTATGCAAGGACTAAAGATATAACTAAGCAAGGAATTCATTCTCATTATCTTTATCAATTAGTAGAAGAAGGAGTAATAGATAAAATTAAACGAGGACTTTATTTTTGGGAGATTGAAGATATAAATTATTTAAAAGATGGTTTTGTAAAAGCTAATCAAATTGTACCCAATGGTGTAATTTGTCTTTTGTCAGCCTTATCGTATTATGATATAACTACTTATAATCATTTTGAATATTATATTGCTATTCACAGAAAAGATTATAAACCTAAGTTGCCGGATTACCCTCCAATCAAGGTTATATATTTTAAAGAAAAACAATTTGAAATTGGTATAAAAGAAATAGAATTAAACAATAAAACTGTTAAAATATATGATCTAGAAAAAACAATTTGTGATTGCTTAAAATTTAAAGATAGGGTTGGAATGGATATAATTAAAGAGGCATTAACTGAATATGTTAAAAGAAGTAATAAGGATATTAATAAGTTGCTAAATTATGCAGAAAAAATTGGAGTTTTTGATATAGCTAAAACATATTTGGAGGTATTAATGTGAATAAAAACAAAATAAAATCAATTAGATCTAGATTATTAAATATAGCTAAAGAAGAACAAATTGATTTTAATCAAATTTTATTACTTTATTTTCATGAAAGATTATTATATAGGTTATCTAATTCAAAGTATAATTCTAATTTTTTTCTTAAAGGCGGGATTTTAATATTATCTACAACTAACTTTAAGCTAAGACCAACTAAAGATATTGATTTTTTAGCAGAAAATATCACAAATGATTTAGAAAAAATAAAAAATGTTTTTAAAAACATTTCTCAAATTCAATTTGAGGATGGAGTAGAATTTGAAACAGATTCTATTCAGGTAGAAAAGATTACAGAAGGTGCTGAATATGAGGGAGTAAGGCTTAATATAATTGCTTATTTAGGGAAAGCTAGAAAGAGGATACAGTTAGATGTTGGTTTTGGAGATGTAATAGTCCCTCAAGCTAAAACTTTGAATTATCCTAGCTTATTAGAGTTTGAAGCTCCTAAAATAAATGCTTATTCTCTTGAATCTATAATTGCTGAAAAGTTTGAGGCAATGCTTAAATTAGGGCAGATTAATAGTAGAATGAAAGATTTTTATGATATTTATATGATTTCCAAATTAAAACAATTTGATGGTAGAGTGTTACAAGAAGCAATTTATGAAACTTTTCAAAAAAGAGGGACATCATTTGAAACTAATCCAATTATATTTAAAGAAAAGTTTGCTGAAGATGAGCAACGAATAAAAATGTGGAATAATTATCTGAAAAGAATTAATCAAGAATCTATTTCATTTCATAATATTATGAATAGATTAAAAACCTTTTTATTTCCAGTTTATAAAGCTGTTATTAATGAAAAAGAATTCTTTAGAAATTGGGATAATCAAAATCAAGAATGGATTAATTATAGTTGATTGAATAAAAGTCTCCACAATTATGAGTGGGGGCTTATTCATACTAAAAAATCTCTACCGACAAATTGCCGACAAAGTCTTTAGGAGATATGTTTATTATTTTGACTTAGATAGGAATTATAGTCCGTTTATTAAACGGGCTATTTTTTAGTTTTTGTGATATAAATTACAGAAGTATTGTCTAGTTTAAGATATAATCTAATTATTGAATAAAATAAGATTGTGGAATAAATGATTTCTGTTGCTTAAGATTAAGTAAAAAATAATTCATAAAATTTAGAGGAGATGATTTAAATGGAGATTATTAAAATGGACCAAGTAGAAGGAAGTAAGAACAAACGAGGAGTAATTGCTAAAGGATTATTAAAAAATGATGATGTTCAGATCATGAATTTAGTTTTAGAACCAGGAGATGAAGTAGGAGAACATTCAGTCCCAGTAAATGTTTTCTTTTATGTAGTAGAAGGCTCTGGCAGATTACAAATTGGTGATGAATCTAAAGTGGTAGAAGAGAAAGATATTATTCCGTGTCCTCCGAATACTAAAATGTCTTTAGAAGCAGACCAAGATGAAAAATTTGTAGTATTGAATGTCAAAACTCCTAGTTTATAATGGGAGATGTGGAATTCATTTTAGATAGTGAGTAAAAATCATTCACGAAAAAATGATGATTCTATAATATTAGATTTAAAGAGTACCTTGCTAACTGACTAGCAAGGTACTCTTTTTATTATGGAATTGAAAATTTTATTAAAACAAAGTTTAAATTGCAGTTCTTGACATTTGCTATGTCATTATTTATAATGAACTTAAGGTCTTGGTATAGACCAAGAGGTGTAATTGCTTTTTATTGTAAGGTTATTTTTTTATTAGTCTTGGTATATACCATAAAAAACAAACAAGAGTGACAAAGTTAAATAATCTGGAGGGGAGAAAATGGTGAGAGATAGAGTTAAAATTTCAAATAAATTAGGAATACCAGCGCAACTGGCTGCTAAATTAGTGGATAAAGCTATTGAATATAATTCAGATATAAAAATCATTTATAATGATCAAGAAGTTAATGCTAAAGATATGATGGAAGTAATGGGATTAGAAGTCAATCAAGAAGCAGAAATTTTGGTTCGAGCTGATGGTCAAGATGAATCGAAG
The DNA here is from genome assembly GCF_016908315.1 of Halanaerobacter jeridensis. Classification (GTDB taxonomy): domain Bacteria; phylum Bacillota; class Halanaerobiia; order Halobacteroidales; family Halobacteroidaceae; genus Halanaerobacter; species Halanaerobacter jeridensis. The sequence goes on from NZ_JAFBDQ010000004.1 coordinate 23,770, forward strand.
GCTGTAAAGTCTATAGTAGGTATGGTTGAGGAAGGTGCAGGTGATTTAATGTGAAATTAAAAAATAATGATATTCCGCTATATTATCAACTAGAAAATAAAATTAGAGAGAAGATTAAGCAAGGAGAATATCGAAGAGGAGAGAAAATTCCTTCAGAACGCAAATTGAGTAAAATATATGAAGTGAGTAGAATGACAGCTAGAAAGGCTCTAGAAAATTTAGTCGATGAAGGTGTTTTAGAAAAAAGAGAAAGACAAGGTACATTTGTCTCCGAAATAGATTCTGATATTCCATCCTTAGTAGGTATCAAAGAATCAATTAAAGCTCGAGGAGAAGAACCGAGTAATGAGATTATAACTAAAAAATTAATAAATCCAAAAGATGAAATAAAAAAAGAATTAAGTCTAATGGAAGATGAAGAAGTAATATTAATTGAACGAATTAATTTTGCTGATGAGATCCCTTTAGGATTTGAGCAATCTTATATTCCTTATCCAATTTGTCCGCAATTATTGGAGAAAGAGGTTACTAATGAATCAATTTATCAAATCTTGAGAGAAAATGGTCATACTCCTACTAAAGCTAAAGACAAAATGAAAGCTATTTTAGGTGAGCAAAGAATTATTGAATTATTAGATATAGAAGCTGATCAGCCTGTATTAAAAAATATTAGAACTACCTTTTCTAAAGAAAGGGCAATAGTCTTTAGTTATAATTATTATCGCGGAACTGAATTCACTTTAGAAAGAACGCCTTTTAATTTAAGAAATAATAATTAAATTTTTTAATTTAGGGGAGGAAAAATTGAGTTTTAAGTTAAATACTATTAATGGAGAATTAAAATTAAATTTATTAAACAAATCTGATTTAACTGTCATACTTAACTAATTATCTCTTCTAATTTAAGAGTCGTGATTTAGTTTAAGTAAATATTTTTATAAAAGGAGTTAAGCTCATGAATAATTCTAAATATGTAGTAGGAATTGATCTAGGTGGAACTAAAATTTTGACTGCTGTTGCTGATATGGAAGGTGAAATTTTAGCTAAAGTTAAGCGACCAACAGAAGCTAAAAAATCTAAAGATATTATTTTTGCTAATATTAAGGAAACAATCTATCAAGTTTTAGAAAAAGCAGATATTAATGTAGAAGAAATAGCTGGAATTGGATTAGGCAGTCCTGGGCCATTGGATGTTGAGACAGGAGTGATTGTTAATCCTCCTAATCTAGAATTAAAAGATGTGGATGTAGAAAAAGAATTAAGTGAATTTAAGGTACCGGTTTTTTTAGAAAATGATGCTAATGCTGCAGCAGTAGGTGAAAAATATTTTGGTAGTGGTCAAGATACTAAAGATATGGTCTACATTACTATTAGTACTGGGATTGGTGCAGGAGTGATTATGGATGGTCAAATTTTGCATGGTGCTGATAGTGGTGCAGGTGAGTTAGGTCATGCTACCTTAGACCCTCATAGTGATGTGCAGTGCGGCTGTGGTAATTATGGATGTTTTGAAGTTTTAGCTTCGGGAACTGCTCTAAGTCGTAGGGGGCGAGAGGCAGTTAAAGAAAGGAAAGATACTATGATTGCTGATTTAGTTGCTGATACTGCAGAAATTGATGGAGCTGTAGTAGCTAAAGCAGCACGTAAAGGTGATAAAATTGCTAAAGAAATAATAGATGAAGTAGCTAATTACTTAGGAATTGGTTTAGCTAATGCAATTAATAATTTTAATCCTGAAAAAATTATTATCGGTGGTGGAGTTACTGATTCATGGGATTTATTTGCAGAGAAAGTTGAGAGAGTTATGAAGAGAAGAGCTTTAGATTTTCTTGTAAAGGGGAAAGAAATAACCACTTCACAGTTAGGGTCAGAAATAGGAGTAAAAGGAGCATTAGGAGTAGTTTTATTAAGGTTAGAAAAATAAAATATTTTAATTGGAGGGTCAATATGAACAACAGACAAAAGAAAGAATTTGAACATCCAGAGTGGTCTAAGAATGCTAATATCTATGAGGTTAATTTACGTCAATATACTCCCGAAGGTACATTCTCAGCTTTTAAAAAACATTTACCACGTTTAAAAGAGATGGGGGTAGATATTTTATGGTTGATGCCGATTCATCCGGTTGGAATTAAAAACTGTAAAGGGAAACTTGGTAGTCCCTATGCTGTGAGGGATTATTTTGCTGTTAATTCTAATTACGGGACTTTAGATGAATTTAAAGATTTGGTAGCAGAGATACATAAGCAAGATATGAAAGTGATTATAGATTGGGTTGCTAATCATACTGCTTGGGACCATAAGTGGGTAGAAGAACACCCTGAATGGTATAAAAAAGATGAAAAGGGAAATATTCATTCCTATGTGTATGATAATGGAGAAGAATTAGAACATTGGACAGATGTGATTGGTTTAGATTATAGCGAACCTAAATTGCGAGAAAAGATGATTGAAGCTTTAAAGTACTGGGTTCGAGAGACTAATATTGATGGTTATCGCTGTGATGTAGCAGGCTTAGTGCCGACTGAATTTTGGGAACGGGCAAGAAAGAAATTAGACGAACTTAAAGATGTATTTATGTTAGCAGAGTGGGAAGAGCCAGAGTTGCATGAAGAAGCGTTTGATATGACTTATGATTGGGAGTTTCATGATTTGATGATTGAAATAGCTGAAGAAACCAAAGATACTTTAGACCTTAAAGACTATGTTGAAGAAGATGATGAATTTCCTGAAGATGCTTACCGGATGGCATTTACTACTAATCATGATAAGAATACTTGGGAAGCATCTGATGAAGAGTTTTTTGGAGAAGGTTTTTTAGCTTTTTCAGTTTTAGCAGCTACCCTGCAGGGGATGCCTTTAATTTACGGCGGACAAGAATCAGGGTTGGATAAAAGAGTTGATTTTTTCTATAAAGATCAGATTGAATGGGATGATTATCAATATGCTGAGTTTTATCAGCGCTTATTAAAGTTGAAAAAGAATAATCCTGCTTTATGGAATGGGCAATATGGTGCTCAAGCTGAGGTACTACCAGAGACTGATGAAAATATTTTTGCTTTTAAGCGAGAAAAAGAAAATAATCAAGTACGTGTGATCATTAATTTTTCTAATGAAGAGCAACTTATTAAGAATAGTAGTAATTTTGCAGTAGAAAAATTATTACCTTGGGATTATAAGATAAAAATTAATTAAATTCTAGTTTAGTAATTTTTAGGTTGACTATTAACTTAAATTACCATATTATAAAATTAAAGATGAAATGTTAGAAGTCATACGTCTAATGATCTATCATAAGTTTTATAATTTTATAATCCCCCATAGTAAGAAATATAAAATTAACTAGGAGGGATTAAATTGAGATTTAAAAACAAAAAAATTATGTTAAGTATGGTAATGGTGGCTGTTTTCCTTTTAGTAGGTAGTTTGAGTGTGGAAGCGTTTAGAATTGAGACTTCAGGTACAGAGCACAGTTTAACAATTATGGGTACTACAGATATGCATCAAAATTTGATGCCGTATGACTATATGGCTGATAAAGAAGTTGAAGGATTTGGCTTTGCAAAAACTTATAGTTTGATTGAAGAAGTGAGAGATAATAATCAAAATACGATGCTTCTTTCTAATGGAGATATAATTTCAGGTAGTTTAATCAGTACTTTAGAAACACAAATAGATCCACTAAAAGAAGGGGAAACCCAAAGAATTGTTGAAATTTATAATAAAGTGGGTTATGAAGCAGTAGCAGTAGGGAATCATGAATTACAAGATTATGAGATGGATTACTTTGAAAAGGCTCGTCAAGGTGCTGAATTCCCTTGGGTTTCAGCTAATATTAAATTAAATAATCAAGATCAAAGATATGTTAAACCATATACTATAATAGAAAAAGAAATTGATGGTAAAGAATTAAAAGTTGGTGTCATTGGTTTTACACCGCCGCAGACTATGCGTTGGGGTAGTAGTCATTTAAAAGGAAATGTAGAGATGGAAGATATAATTACTGCAGCGAAGAAGTATGTACCCGAACTTAAGAAGAAATCTGATATTGTAGTTGCTATAGCTCATACTGGAATCTCCACTGCTCCTAAAGATTCCTATGATGCTCGAGAAAATGCTGCTTATTATTTGGCGCAAATAGATGGAATTGATGCAATGATTTTAGGTCATCAACATGGTGATTTACCTGGTGGATATAAAGATATAGAAGGAATTGATAGTGAAGCAGGAACTATTCATGGTGTGCCAGCAGTGATGCCTAAATCATGGGGAAGAGCTTTAGGAGTCATTGATTTAAAATTAATTAACAATGGAGATGATTGGAAAGTAAGATCTGCTGATACAGAGTTGAAGGTAGTTGATAAAAATGTTAAAGCCCATCCGATGGTTGAAAAAATGGCTCAAGATGTGCATCAAGCTACAATAGATTATGTTAGAAAACCTTTAGGTGAGTCAGAAAGAGATATAAGATCTTATGTTTCTCGAGTGATGGATTCTTCTGTAACTCAAGTTATCAATAATGCTCAATTATGGTGGGCCAAGCAAGAGTTTGCAGAAGGTGAATACTCTGATTTGCCGATCTTATCAGCAGCTGCACCATTTAAGGCAGGAAGAGAAAATCCTAAGTACTTTACTGAAGTTGGAAAAGGAAATATTACAATTGGTGATGTAACTGATATTTATATTTACGCTAATCAAATTCGGGTTATGAAATTAAATGGTCAGCAAGTAATTGAATGGCTAGAGAGAAGTGCAGAAAACTTTAATCGCATCGATCCTAATGCTTCTGGTAAGCAAAAGTTATTAAATAGTGAATTTTCTGCTTATAATTATGATGTGATTGAAGGAATTGAGTATCAAATTGATGTTACTAAACCACAAGGAGAAAGAATTGTTAATGCTACTTATGAAGGTCAACCGTTAACTGCTGAACAAGAATTTTTAGTAGTAACTAATGATTATCGTGCTGGTGGAGGCGGGAGCTTCCCACCTTGTGTAGAAGAAGATCCAGTTTATGCGCCATCAGGTGCTACTAATCGAGCTCAGATAATTAAATATGTTAAATCTAAAGGAACTATCAATCCTGAGCCTACAAAGAATTGGAGTATTAAGCCAGTTGATGTTGAGGGAACTGTGACTTTCCGTTCACACCCTAAAGCTAATGAATATATAAAAGAATATGATTTTAAGGGTGTAGAATTTTTAAAAGTAGACCAGAATAATATGGGAGTTTATAAAATTAATTTAGATAAATAAATTTCTTTTTAAGCAGCTGAGATATCTCAGCTGCTTAAGTTATTTATAGAATATTTAGCTGAGAATTTAAAATTTATATTTTTAATGATATAATAAAGGTAATAAGCTAGATTAGTGATCATTGATTTTACAGCATTCTTCAGGAGGAATAAGCTTATGGATAAAGAAAAAATATTAGTTTTATTAAAAAAGTCATCTTCTTTTCCTAGTTTACCTTCAGAAGTGATTGATATTTTTGAAAAATTAGAGTACCCATTAGAATTAGAAATAGATGAATTTAAATCTCAAATTAAAAAGTATGGTAATCTCAATGAAGTTATTTTAGATGTTGTTAATTCTAATTATTTTTCTTTGCAGAGAAAGGTTAATACTTTAGGTCAAGCTATTAAATTTTTAGGTATGAAAACAATGAAGGAAGTAATTGTTGCTATTTTACTTAAATCTTTGTTTCCTAAAAGATTAGGAAGATCGGAAGAATTTGATAGAAAAAAATATTGGGAGCATTGTGTAGGGACTGCTTTGGCAAGTAATGAAATAGCAAAGAAGATCAATCATCCTTATGGTAATCAATTCTTTTTTAAAATTTTAATTCATGACATAGGAGTATTGGCATTGGATGTTTGTATGCCTGACCTATTGGATGAAATTTATTCTTTAGCTAAAGAAAAAGAAATTTCATTACTTGAAGCTGAGGCTCAAATGATGAATGGGGCTACACACTGTGATATTGGAAGTTGGCTATGTAAAAGATGGAAAATCCCCAGTGATGTAGCAAAAATAATTAGGCATCATCATAAGCCTAAAATAAATGATTTAAGAACTAAGATTGTACATCTAGGTGATGTAATTAGTGGTAATTACTATCAAAGAATTTTAGGTATAGAAAAAGATTATAATCAGTTTAAGCAAGAAATTATTGATTCTATTAATATTAATGAAAAAACTTTAGATAAAATAAGTTCTAATTTGCAAAGCAAGATTAAAAATATAAAAGAAAATTATAATCTTAATTTATTAGATTATAATAAGTTTATAGGGGATGTAGTTTTATAATGATAAATAAAGGAGAGGATTAGTTATGAAATTAGCAGTTTTGTATCATAGCGAAAGTGGTAATACAAAGCAAGTAGGAGAAATTATTGCTGCTGGAGCAGAAAAATTAGAAGAGATAGAGGCTAAATGTATGAGTATTGATGATGTTGATGAAGATTATTTAACAGAAGCTAAAGCTGTTATTTTTGGGAGTCCTACATATCATGGTGATATTTCATGGCAGATGAAAAAATGGCTTGATACTGAAGCAGGTAGTTATGATTTTAGTAGTAAATTAGGGGCAATGTTTGCTACTGAAAATTATCTAGGTGGCGGTTCAGATGTGGCTTTATTAACATTAGCAGGACATCTGTTAGTTAGTGGCATGCTTGTATATTCTGGTGGTGCAGGTGAAGGAGATCCTTATACTCATTATGGAATTGTAACAATTAAAGATGGTGATGCAGAAGATCAAGAAAAAGCAGAAATTTTTGGTGAACGAGTTGCTAATAAAACAAAAGAAGTATTTGCATAAGTTAACAGGAAGGGGAGATAACAATGATTAAGTGGGGGATTTTTGGTACAGGAAATATAGCTAATGCTTTTGCTAGTGATTTTAAAGCAGTTAATAGTGGTGAATTAGCTGGAGTAGCTTCAAGGAATAGAGTCCGGGCCAAAGAATTTGCAGCTGAATATAATATTCCGAATTCTTATGAGGGCTATAAAAATTTAGTTAAAAATAAAGAGATTGATATTGTTTATATTGCTACGCCGCATGCTTTTCACTATGAAAATATAATGCTGTGTCTAGAAAATGATATATCTGTATTTTGTGAGAAACCATTAACAGTTAACTATCAACAGGCACAAGAAGCAGCTGAATTAGCAGCAGAAAAAGACTTATTATTATTAGAAGCGATGTGGACGTATTATCTACCGGCTATTAAAAAGGTTAAAGAATGGATTGCTAATGGTCAGATTGGTAAAGTGAAAATGATAGAAGCTGAATTTGGCTTTAGAAATGAAATAGACCCAGACAGTAGATTATTTAACCTAGATTTAGCTGGAGGAGCATTATTGGATGTAGGAATTTATCCAATTGCTTTAGCAAATCTTATCGAAAATAGTGCAGTGAAAAATGTACTAGCAGAGGGAAGATTAGGTTCTACAGGCGTTGATGAAGATAATGCAGCACTATTAAAATTTGAATCTGGAACATTAGCGCAATTGTCAAGTTCGCTTCGAACAGAGCTAGAAGATGAAGCAGTAATTTATGGGACTAAGGGACAAATTAATATTCCTGATTTCTGGCGAGCTGAAAAGGCTGTTTTAGAAGCAGATGAATGTGAAGAAGTATTTGAAGACAAGCGAGATACGACTGGATATAATTATGAAGCTGAAGCAGTAAGTAAATTATTATTGGAAGGTCAGGAAAAAAGAGCAGAAAAAATGTTAGAATTAAGTTTAGAAAACATGAGAATACTTGATGAAATACGTAAACAGTTAGATTTGGAATATCCGTTTGAATAACTAGATTCAATAGTCCTCCTAATCTGGAGGACTATTTTTAATACGGATTGGAATAATACATTGTTTATGTTATAATGACATATGTTTGTCGGTATATACCAAATAATATTAGCTATTGTTATTGAAACAAGGGGGAGACGAAGATGGAAGATACAAATATAGAACTGATTTTATTAGATTTGGATGGTACATTATTAAACTTAGAGTCAGAAGTATCAGCAACCAATAAAAAAGTAATTAAAAAGTTAATGCAGCAGGGATATAAAGTTGCGATTGCAACTGGGAGACACTATAAGGAAGCAAAAAGAGTAACTAGTGATATAGATAATTTAGTCTATATTACTACTAATGGGAGTTATGTTGAAGATGCTGCAGGCCAAGAAATTTTTAGTGCTACACTAGAAATGGATAGTTTGTTATCTGTAATTGATATTTTAGAGAAAGAATCAAATTTAGAGTATGCTTTATTTACAACGGAGGAAGTTTTAGTCAAAGATCAACATCAATTTTTAAAAAGAATAGTTAATAGTGTCCAGAGTCCTTTTAAAAATTTACCATCAGAAGAAAAAGAAAAAATAATTGTTAATAATGAATTAGGGAAACCTCTCCAAACAGAAACTGATTTAAAAGACTATGTTTGCGATAAAGAATCGGCTATTCATAAAATTTTGATATTAGGAGAGGTAGAAGAACTACCAAGAATAAATGATGAAATAGCAGCTAATGTAGGAACTGGTATTGAGGTAACTAGTTCAGGGCCTGATAATTTAGAGATAAATGCTGCGGATATTTCTAAAGGTCGCGCTTTAGATCTATTAACTCAATATTTAGAGATACCGCTAGAACAGACAATTGCTTTTGGTGATAGTGCTAATGATTTAGAGTTGTTAGAAACAGCTCAAACAGCAGTAGCAATGAAGAATTCTGAATTAGAAGAATTGAAAGAAAAGGCTGATATTATAGCACCTACAAATGTGAATGATGGGGTAGCAAAAGTATTAACTGAACTTTTAGATATTAAGATAAAATACTAAAAGATGAGGAAGTGAGAATATTATGGCAAAAATAGCTAAGTTGAGTAATCAACACATTAGACTTGAAGTTGATAGTCAGGGAGCGCAGATGACTAGTTTAAAGTTAAAGGAAGATGATCTGGAATATTTATGGACAGCAGATTCTGAATATTGGGGACGTCATGCTCCTATTTTGTTTCCGATTGTAGGCAAATTAAAAGATGATCAATATCAACTTAATGGACAAAGCTTTGATTTAACTCAACATGGTTTTGCTAGAGACAGTGAGTTTGAACTGATTGAGAAGACAGAAGACCAGCTTGTGTATCGCTTGTCTAGTAACCCAGCTACTCTAGAAAAATATCCCTACCAGTTTGAGCTGGATCTTAGTTATGAACTAGTAGAGAATGAGGTTAAGATTAAATATAGAGTTAAGAATAAAGATGAACAGAAAATGTATTTTTCTATTGGAGCACATCCAGGATTTAATTGGCCTTTAGAGGCAGGGGAGAAGAAACATGATTATTATTTAGAGTTTGAGAAAGCAGAAAAAGTTGCAGCATATTATTTAGAAGAAGGTTTATTAACTAATGAACATGAGTCATTTTTAGTTAATAGCAAAGTTAAGAACTTGATACCAGAATTATTTAATAATGATGCTTTGATATTTAAAAATCTCAGCTCTGAAGAAGTGAGTTTAAAAAGTAAACAGTCAGCGAGAGAAGTTACAGTTTCCTTTGAAGGCTTTCCTTACTTGGGAATTTGGTCTAAATCTCCAGAAGCACCATTTATTTGTATTGAACCGTGGTATGGAATTGCTGATTTAAAAGATAGCAAAGGAAATTTAAAAGAGAAAAAGGGAATTAATAGTATAGACCCAGGAGCAGAATTTGTTTGTGAACATAGTATAAAAATTAAATAGATAGTTAAATAAAGGTCAGGTAATGTTCACTGACCTTATTTTCATCTGTGGTTTATTCAAATAATTCTTCTTTAAGTTTATCAATATCATCTTGGACTCTTTCAGTTCCTTCATGGTCAATAGTTACTTTTAGAAAATCTCCTTCTTCTACTTTCTTTGGTAGCGTTTTTTTAGGAATAGTAAAAGTTTGATTCTGACATTCAATTACTGCTTTATCTCCTTCAAATCTATCAATAACCCACATATTATCGCCTCCAGTTTTATTTTAATATTTTGATATAAGTTTTTGTTCTTGGTTATATAATTTTGCTGTATCACCATTATTATTCCAAATGTAGCGACCAGTCCAAACAATAGTTTGAGGACCAGCTTCTTTGCCTCGCCCAGAAACTATGAAGATACTTTCTCCCTTGGCCAGGGTTGTATTTTTGGGAAAAGTAAAAGTTTGTTTTCCCTTCACACTGACTAACTTCCAATTTGAAATATCAACTTCTTGCTGACTAGTATTAGTAATTTCAACTAGTTCATCACTTAGGCTAACCCTTGAAATTTTTACTCCAGTCTGATTATTAGTTCTAATTTTTTTATTCTTAGAGTTTGCACTCGTATTGAATGAAATTTTTTGTCCATCACTAGTAGCGATAATGGTATTTTGCTGGTCAGTGCGATAAATATTTATGCCATGTTTTTCTAAGCGGCTGATTATTTGTGAACTAGGATGGTTAAAGGGATTATCTTGCCCTACAGAAATAACTCCATACTTAGGTTTTACTTTATATAAAAACAGATTGCTGCTAGAAGAATTACTGCCATGATGAGGTATTTGTAATAGGTCAGCCTCAAGTGGAACATGAGAGTTGATTAAATCATATTCTACTTTTTTCTCAATATCTCCAGTTAAGAGAAAAGAGGTATCTTGAAAATTTATTTTAGTAACTAATGAGTAATTATTTAGACTCTCATAATCTTTTCCTTCTGGGCTTAATAGTGACACCTTCAGATTGAGTTCTGGTTGAGAAACTATTTCCAATCCGGCAGTAGCTCCTTTGATTTTCTTATTTTTATTTTTAACTGCTAATAATACATCGCGAAAAGTATTTGTAGTATGAGTTACATTGGGCATATAAATTCTTCCCATTTTAAAATTATTGATTATATAGTCTAATCCTCCAATATGGTCTGCATGAGGATGAGTGCCAAGCAAATAATCAATTTTGTTAATTTCCAAGTTGCGTAGATAGCTGGCGACGGTTGGCCCGCTATCATTAGGACCAGCATCAATGAGCATTGTTTCTTGAGTTGGTAATTGAATTAGTATTGAATCACCTTGACCGACATCAATAAAATGAATTTTTAAGTTTTCTGCTTGAATAGTTGTGGTTAAAAAAGATACTATTAAAATAATTAATATAATGATTAGTTTATTTTTCATCTAGAAGCCTACTTATCTTTATTATTTTCGAGGTTTTATTAAATTATCCTTTTATTGAAAATGATATTAATGAATTTGTTTAATGATTTTATTCCAATTAAAAAATCAAAAGCTAATTGCAAAAAAGGTAAATAATTATAAAATAAAAAGGTTTTGAAAGATTTACCCTTAATTACTTAATTAGTAAATCAAGTTAAAATTAATCTAAGATATATTCTATAAACCATTTATAATATTTATTTGCTTTAAGTTTTTTAGTTAGAAGAGGAGGTCTTTTAAGGTGGATTTATTTCAAAAAAATGAAGCTAACTCGGCTGAATTTACTATTAATTATTTAAATGATATCTGGAATAATGTTTTAAAAGGTGAAACAGGATTTGCATTTTTTAATAGTTCTGAGCAAGAATTTTCTGAATATATAACTAATTACCTTGATGATTTAACAGAAAATAAAGTCGTTTTAAGAGAAAAAATCAAGAAGAATAATTATGACAATCCATATTATCCCTTTTTGGATTTTATTAAAGAACAGCTAAAAGGAATGAATGAGTTAGATTCCTATTTAGAAGAAGTAGGAGTTTATCAATTACAAAAGTTAGTTTTGCTAAAATTTTTGCAGGGCCAAAAGACAAAACGAAAAGAAGAAGTTATATTAGAAGAAATTGAATATGAAAAACAGCAAATGTTAAGTTCTTTAACAAAGTTGTTAGAGAAAACTAGTGAATTGAATCCGGTTATAATTGTGATTGAAAATTTGCACTGGGCAGATTTATCTACTTTAAGATTAATAAAATATTTAATGAAAAATAGTTACAAAGGAAAAATCATGTTTATTTTTTCTTTTGCTCAAGATATAAGATTAGTAGGGCAAAATCAAGAAGAATGGGAAGACTTTTTAGATAAAGTACGTTCACAGCAAATGATTATTGATTTAAAAAGTTCAATCGGAATAAAAAACAACCAAATTAGTAATGAAGATTCTACCGTTCTTGAGATTGAAGAGTTAATTAATTTAAGTAATGATTGTTTAAATTTTTTAGCCTTAAAAAAAGCTAAAAAATACATTACAGAAGCTTATGAAAGATATCAAAACAATAATGAAAATTTAACTACAGAATATTATATTGAAATGATTAATTTATTAGGAGATATTCATAATTATCTTGATGAAAATGGTAATGCACTTATTTATTATCAATCAATTACAAATTATCTGCAACAAAATAGAAAAACTAAAGAGTTATCTGATATCTATCGTAAGATTTCATTAATTCATTTCAAAAAATATAATATGAAAACTGCTGATAAATTGGCTAATCGAAGTCTAAAATTAGCGCAAGAAGTAGAAGATGAAGTTCAAATATTTAAAACTTATTTTTTGATTGTTCTAATTGAAGAAAAAAGACGAGTTTATACTAAAGAAAAAGGAGAAAGAATTTATAAGCAATTGATAGCCTTAGGCAAGAAATTAGATTTTGATAATACATTAGCAAGATGTTATTTTGCTTATTTTTATATTGTAAATGATTATGGTAGTAGTAAAGCAGTGACTTATTGTAATGAGATGATAAACCTTGCTAAAAATTATAATAATGAATATAGACTATCAGTTGCCTATCATATTAAAGGAGTTTTATATAAAAGAAAAAAGAAATATGATCAAGTTTTGGAGTATTATAATAAAAGTAAAAAATTAAAAGAAAAAATTGGTGACCAATCTTCTTTGGCAATTATTTATAATGGAATTGGTTCTTTTCATTTTTTAGTAGAAAATTATGAGCAAGCTTATGACTATTATAATCAGGCTTTGGATTCTTTACGTATAACTAAAGACTATCATGAAATTGGTATGACCTGTTATAATTTAGCTTTAACTTTGTTTTTTGCTCAAGAGTATGAAGAAGCAATCTTTTATTTAAATAAAATCATTGATATATTAAAGGAATCTCAAGTAAAAAAACTACTTTATCATACTAAGATTAGGATATATATATTGTTAGGGATTAATTATTTAAAAATAGGTAATTTTAATAAAGTCCAGGAATGTATTATTAAAATAGATAATCGTAGTATAAAGGACACAACAGGAGAGGCAAGAAATAATTTGGATTTTTTCCTATTAGAATTTTTAACTGCTTTGATTTTCAAAGCAGAATCAAATTATCAAGAAGCAGAAAAACATTTTGATTGGGCTATAAAATTGTGTAATGATATTGAAGAAAATAATCAATATTTGTATCCTAAATTGTATTATGAGTATGGCTTAATGTGTGAAGAATTAGGAAGTGTAGAAAAAGCTAATAATTTATTTAAACGTGGATTAAAATATTGTAAAAAATTAGAATACAATTTTTATAAGGGTTTAATCCTAAGTGAAATAAATAGAGAACCAGTAAAGATTGATAAATTTAATTTTTCAAAATCTAATTTTGATTTTGATTGGATTCCTGAATCAGTTGAATTGGAAGAAACTTTAGATAAATTGTATCAACAAATGGATAAAATAAACTTTTTGAATAACTTACAAAATACATTGATGAAAACTTCTGATAACAAAGATTTAGCTGAAAAAACAATGGAATTAATAGAGGATAATTTTTTAATTGAAGCTAATTATTTATATTTAAAAGAGGAAGGTACTTGGAAAAATTATTTTACTAATGATGAAGAAGTGAACTTTGATTTTGATGTCCAGAAATTTATTAATCTATTAATTGCTGAAGGTACTGAACGAATTATTCTTAATCCTAGGCAAGATTATAGTCAAGAAGTGGTAGGTAACTTTAATTCATTGATATTTGTTCCTTTAGAAAGTGAAACAGAGGTTATAGGATGCATTATATGTGCTACAATAAGCAAAGAATTAGTTTTAAGTAATGATTCGCTAAAAATATTATCAATTGTAGCAAAGCAGTTATCAATTGCATTAGAAAGAATAGAAAGGAATCAAGAATTAAAAGATGCTTATCAACAATTGCTTGTTTCTTCTAAGACTGATTCGTTGACTGGAGTTTATAATAGATGGGAATTAAGAAATAAATTAGAATCAGAAATGGAAAGGTCAAGAAGATACGGCAAAAAGTATGCAGTATTATTTATTGATTTAGATAACTTTAAGTATTACAATGATGAATTTGGTCATGATATAGGTGATTTAGTACTCTGTGAATTTGCTAAACTATTAGAAGAAAGTGTACGGAAAACTGATTTTGTGTCCCGCTTTGGAGGCGATGAATTTGTATTAGTTTTACCAGAAACTACGGCTGATAAAGCATATTTGTTAGCTGAAAGAATTCAAAATAGATTAATTGAAGTTAATCATTTTCAACCTGTAATAGAAAAAGAAATAGGTGAGAAGATAGAAATCCCCCCAAAAATAAATTAAGTTGTTCTATTGGTATAGCAGATTATAATTCAGAATTAATAGATGAAAATGAAAAATTACTAAAGATGGCAGATAAGGCTTTGTATAAAGCTAAAGCTGACGGTAAGAACAGAATTAGAAAGTGTTTATAGAATTTGTTTACATGTTGAATAAAATTAAGTAAAATAATAAATAAGAGATATTATATTCTTAATTTTATCAATGGAGGAAAATATGAAGTTTATTAAAAATGTTTTATTTCGGCGGAGTACTTTTTTGGCTGTAGCTATATTGGCCCAAATAGTTATATTAATAGGAGTTATAGCAAAGTTTAATGATTATTTTGTTTTCTTTTATATGGTAAGCACAGTACTTAGTATTATTATAGTAGGAATAATACTAAATAATGATATGCATCCTGTTTATAAATTAGCCTGGATTATTCCAATTTTGTTATTCCCAGTTTTTGGTGGAGTGTTTTATCTGTTATTTGGTGGTAGTAAATTAGGTAAAAGGTCTAAGAAGAAATTGAAATCAATAACTGAAGAAACCGAAAATTTATTAGATAAAAGAGATTCAATTCTCGAAGAAATTAAGTCTAAAAATAAGTTTGCTGCTCAGCAAGCAAGATATATTCAAAACTATGCTAAATATCCTCCTTATTATAATACTGAGAGCAGATATTTAAAGAGTGGAGAAGAGCATTTCAAAGAACTAAAGAAACAATTAAGAAAAGCAGAAAAATATATTTTTCTTGAATATTTTATTATTGCAGAAGGAGAAATGTGGGATACTATACTTGATATTTTAATTGAAAAGGCTGAAAGTGGAGTAGAGGTAAGACTTATTTATGATGATTTAGGATGCCTCCAGACATTACCTTATAAATATCAGGAAAAATTAAAAAAGCTGGGGATTAAAGTAGCAATTTTCAATCCCTTATTTCCAATTTTGTCAATTAAACATAATAATCGAGACCACCGTAAGATTGTCGTGATTGATGGTGAAACTGCATTTACTGGTGGAATTAATTTAGCGGATGAGTATATTAATAAGATTGATAGATTTGGACATTGGAAGGATTCTGGAATTATGCTGCAAGGAGCAGCAGTTTGGAATATGACGGTGATGTTTTTATCTATGTGGCAGCACTTGACAGGAGTTGAAGAGAATATTAATGAGTATAAAGCTGATATTCCTTCTGCTCAAAAGAGTAAAAAAGATGGATATATACAACCGTTTGCTGATAGTCCTTTAGATAATGAAGCAGTGGGAGAAATGGTTTATCTTAATTTGATAACTAAAGCCGAAGATTATATTTATATTACAACTCCGTATTTGATTTTAGATAATGAAATGATAACAGCTTTGACATCAGCAGCTAAAGCAGGAGTTGATGTGCGCATAATTACTCCTCATATTCCTGATAAATGGTATGTTCATCTTGTAACAAGATCTTATTATGAAATTTTAATGGCCAGTGGAGTTAAAGTCTATGAGTATCAGCCGGGCTTTATTCATTCTAAGACATATGTTGCTGATGATAATTATGGGGGAGTAGGGACAATTAATATGGATTATAGAAGTTTATTTCTTCACTTTGAGTGTGGAGTTTGGCTTTATAAATGCAGTACTATTCAAGATATGAAAGATGATTTTGAAACTACATTAGAAAAATGTAAAAAAATCACTAAAGAAGATTTAGAGGAACAGAAGTGGTATAAATCTTTAGTGGGTTCAGTCTTGCGGGTTTTTGCTCCTTTGATGTAATAGTGAAAAATTACAATATTACCTCCATTAACTAGGAGACTGAAAGGTTCTATGAAACCTAATGCTGAAAAAAGAATTATGAAGATTACAATACTAACTCCGTAAAGTAGGAGACTGAAAGAAAAATAAATTAAGAAAGAAAAGATTGAAAAGATTAATTACAGTACTCACTCCATAAAGTAGGAGATTTAAAGAATATACTTTATATTCAAAACTAAAAGCTTAATACAATTTTGAAAAGTAGTCCGCAGGGACTACTTTATTTTTTGTAAAAGATCAATTTCACTTTCACCCCGTTGGGAATAAAGAAGATATAATTGAATTAGAGAATAATATTCAGTTCAATTTGATATTTAAAAGACAAACTTTTGGATGTTATTGGAGGGATAATTAAAATCATCTAGAATTAAGAAAATGGAGGTAATATATTATGGGGATTTCAACCAAAGTTTCTAAGTTGATAAAATTTATTAGTATGACCGAGCAAAAGTACAGTACATATAGTCGGGAAGAAATAATGGATGCTTTGAATATTTCCGAAAGTACTTTTTATCGTTATTTAAAACAATTAAGAGAAGAAGTAGAAATTCCAATTGAAAAAGACCAAAGAACAGATGGTTATAAAATTCGCGAAGATTATTATATGACCCCACCAGATTTGAGTGTTTCAGAGGCTTTGTCTTTAGTATTAGCTGGAAATAACATCTTGAATAACTTAGAGTTTCCTTACTGTAATGAAGTTAATATGGCTACAGCAAAATTGATGGCTACTTTACCTGAAGAAACTAATTATTTACTATCCAATTTAGAGAATAAAATTCATTTCAATTTAAAATCATTAGTTGATTATAATAATTATAGTGAAGTTTTTAATACCTTACAGCAAGGAATTCAGGAAACTAAAAAAGTAAGAATTGAATATGATTCTGCTTCTAAAAATGAAGTTACTAAAAGGAAAATTTCTCCTTATGCTCTGGATTTCAATGAAGGTGCTCTTTATGTTTATGCCCACTGTAATTTGCGGCAGGACATGAGAGTGTTTAGAGTTGATAGAATTAAAGGAATTGAGTTATTGGATTTATCGTTTATTTATCCAGATGATTTTTCTGTTGAAGATTATTTGGGGACAGCTTGGGGAGTAGAGTGTGGTAAAGAGGAAGAAGAAATCAAAATCAAGTTTACTGGGAGAGCGGTAAGAAAGGTAAAGGAAAATAATTATCATAGTACTCAAGAATTAGAAGAAATAAATGAAGATGAAGTGGTTATGACTATTAATACTTGTAGCTTTAATGAGGTAAAGGAGTGGATTTTAGGGTTTGGTGCTGAAGCTGAAGTGTTGAAACCTGAGAGATTGAGGGAGGAAGTTAGGGAAGAGGTTGATAAATTGCGGGAGGTTTATGGGAATGACTAATAATAAATTAGAAGCTAAAATAAATGATTATTATGGCCAAACAAAAAGTGGACAAGAGATTGATGGTTTTTCTCCTTTTAAGTATCAAAAAGAAGTAGCCCAAACAATTTTAAATGGAGAAAATCTTATTTTACAAGCTCCGACTGGAGCAGGTAAAACCTTAGCTTCTATTATGCCTTTCGTAATTGGGAATGAAGAAAAAATTGATTTCCCGAAAAAGTTAATTTATTCTACTCCTCGGAGAACTTTAGTTAATAGTTTATATACTGATATATATGATGAAATTAATCAAGGTAATTTTGATAAAGAGTTTGATGTTACACTTCAAACTGGAGAGAAAAAAGAAGATAGATATTTTAGTGGTGATATAATATTTACAACTTTTGACCAAAGTTTATCTTCTGCTTTAAGCATGCCGATATCACTATCTAAGAGATTAGGCAACGTTAATTTGGGTGCTGTATTCTCTTCGTACTTAATATTTGATGAGTTTCATTTGTTTGATTTAAGTAGTTCATATACTACGACTACTTTGTTATTAGAAAAACTAAAAGATAAAATACCATTCTGTATTATGACTGCTACTATTTCTCGAGAAAGAATACAATATTTAGCAGATAAATTAGATGCTAAAATAATTAGAGCAGATAAACCAGAATATTTAAAAGATATAGTAACTCAGCAAGGTAAAGAGAGAAAAATTTTTATTAGAAATAATTCTTTGCAGGCTAAAAAAATAATTAATTTACATAATCAAATTGAGAATACTGATGCAGATCAATCAAAGAAAAGTATAGTGATGTGCAATAGAGTAGAAAATGCTAAAAAAATATATGATGATATTAAAGAATTGCTTGAAAAAAATAATGAAGAAACTGATATAATGTTAATTCATTCTAGATTTTTAGATAAAGATCGTAATATGAAAGAAAGAAAAATAAAGAAAATGTTTTCTAAAGACAATAAACAAAGTGACGTGATTTTAATTTCAACACAAGTAATTGAGGTCGGAATTGATATTACTTCTGATATTATGCATACTGAAATTTCCTCTATAGATTCTTTTTTGCAGCGAATTGGGAGATGTGCTAGATATCGTAATCAAAAAGGTCAAGTTTATGTCTATGATGTTTTAAATGAAGGAGATAAAAAATATTTACCTTATGATAGAGATGTTACTGTAAAAACTTTTGAGGCATTAGAAAAAATTGATGGACAAGTTTTAAACCCTGAACTTTCGCAAGAGATAATTAATGAAGTTTATAGTGAAGAAACTAATGTTGATGCTTTAGCTAATGAAAAAATTGATAATAGTACAGATGATTTCATTCTAAAAAGTTGGAAAAATCCAGATAAAAGTCAATTCAAAGATTTAATCCGCCATGTTATTGCTTGTAGTGTAGTGATTAAAAAATGGATAGTAGATAAAATGTCGCCTTATAATTATCAAAGCCTTAGTATTTCTCCTTGGACTTTGCGAAAAAAATTAAAAGAAATAGATAATGATACTGATGATTGGTTAGTTAAAGAAGTTATTGAACGAGATGATGATAGTGATTTCAAATATACTTATAGAGCAGTAGATATTAATAATATTTATCCTAATAATTTGTATATTCTTAATCCAGATTATTTTAGTTATAATAAAGAAAAAGGATTACAATTTGAAGAAAAAAATAAAGAAATAGAATTTGATTTATTACCCTATTCAGCTCGTGAATTTGATTATGACGAACAATATAATGAAGAAAGTTATTTGCAACATATTTGTAGAATAAAAGATGAAGTAAGGGATTTAGAAATAGAAATGAACTATTTAATTAACTTTTTAAAAGAAAAGTTTAATTTAAATGATGGGGATTTTAGAAATATAATAGAATTCACTATTTGGTCTCATGATCTTGGTAAGTTACAAGATGAGTGGCAGTTGGCCCATAAAAAAAGCAAATATGAATTTATAGCACATGCAGAAAGAAATAATAAACCACCAAGTCATGCGGCAGAAAGCTTTTGGGTTTGCTTATCTTTATTAGAAGATTTTGTTTTAGATTATTTGAATAAAGATGGAATACTAATTGATATTATAGGTAAATCTATTATTTCTCACCATTCAATAAATTTAACTAGAGTTGATAAATACAACATTTCTAAGGTTGCTAAAAATTATTTATTAAATATAAATGCAAAGTTTTTTACAGAAGATAGTTTGATTAACTTTATAAATGAAGGAATAGATAGATTATATTTAAATTCTAGAGCGAGTGAGGATATTTCTGATGAAATAAGACTAAAAACAATTGAACATTATTTATTTTATTTTAGTTTAGTTAGAATATTAAGATTGGCTGATCAAAGAGCAACTAAAAAACTAAATCAATTTGAGGAAGAGGTGATTTAATGAGACAATTCTATGTACCTAAATTAGAGGGGGATTATAGTGACATTTTGCTGTGTAGAGGAATTGCAGAAATTGTCAAACAAGTTCTTATACAAAGTGGTGAAGAAAACCCAGAAATTGTAATTAAAGATATGGCTTCATTCTACCAGATTGAATCAGATAAAGAGTTGATAAAAGAAAATTTTACAGATGTAGAATTCAAGACGTTATATCCATTAATATATTATGACAAAATGGATAACAAACCAGATTATACTGAAGATATAGTAGATTTCACATTAGATGAAGAATATAAAGAGTGGTCTGCTACTAAGCATAAGTCAAATTTAATTCGTCAAACTACAGGAGTACCATTGTCTAATAAGATAATGAATGATGTCTATAGTATAAAAGAATACTTTGGTGAATTATTATTTATCATTTTAGATTCTTTTAGTGAGCCTCAAGGTGACTATAGTCAATTATCAGATAACTTAGACCAATTATTTATTAAAATACAGCTTAATAAATTTAAAAAGATTATAAAAAATGAACTGTCTAATAGTGAATTAGAAGAGATAGAAAATAATTTAGACCAGTTATTTGAAGGTTTTGATAATTATCATTGGAGTAAAAGAAACAAGGTGAAAAAAATTATTCAAAATCAATTACCTGAATCAGAAAATGTTACTAATATTACAGAAAACATTAAAGAACTTTACAACCAAGCTAAGCTTGATTTCACTGAGAGCCATAATGCTTTAAGTAGTTTATTACCCAAAAGAGTCAAGGGATTAAATAGAGATGATTTATCTTCCACATCTAGAATTAGTCCTAAAAATTCATCAGAAAGCTGGTTTAAGTTATTTCTAATATTAATTGGATTTTATAAATTGTTTATGCTAAAAAGCTTGAATTCTGGAAATAGACTTTATTCAGTTATTATTCCAAATCAAGTACTATTAGATGACTTTGATAGTTTATATTATCAGATTGAACCTGATTATTATCCAGCGAATACTTTAGAAAAACAAAACATTTTGTTTTTGAGTGATTTTATTATTAAATTGTTAGATAAATTAGAACAGTTTGATAATCGTAGACGAAGGAGAAGAAGAAAACTATTAAGAAACTATATTCAAGGATTAAAAAATGCATATCTTGTTGATATGGGTCAAAACCATGTGATTAAAAATATTTATGATCTAAATATCCCTAACTGGATTGTATTAGATGAAGAAAAAGATAAAGTAAAGTTTAAAGAAGTATTTCAAGAATTTATGGAATTAATAAGACCAATTGATGATAAAAATGAAGACATTAAGATTTTTCAAGAACTGTATAAGTTCTTAACTACTGAGAAAGTTGATTATTTGCTAAATTATTATTATCAACATGCAGTTTTAGCAATTCAAAGATTAGCTAATGATAATGGAGCAAAAATATATACCAAGCGAGGTGTTAAATTTATTATGAGTAAATTAGAAAATGTTGATCAAACTAATTATTCTTCTATTTTAGAAAATGAGGGCTTTCAGAATTTTGCTGAGGCAATTAGAAATAGTACTTTAATCCCAATTTATCACAATGATAAGAAAAAAATTAAATTTGGTTTGTTACAAGATTTAAGACGAGCAGCACTTAATAAAGAAACATTGGTTACTGAATTATCAGAATTTATGGCAGACTATAACAATGAAAACGGGTTGGAAAATTTTCACAATAATAACCCGATGCGTTCTAACTTGACTACTAAGGACTTTGAACAATTGGTAAATTTAATTGATGAACATGATTCTGAAATTATTGGTAATATGCTTTTGGCGTATGGATTTGGGAAAGATGAAAAAGTAGAAGAAGTTAAAGAGGGGGCAGATAATAATGAGTAAGAAAGTTTATTCAATCTCTATTAATGGGAAAGTTGGTTTGAATTTGCATGATTTAAATAATGAAAAATCTGAAGGTAATCAATTGACCACTCGAAATGTCACTATTACTGATGGTGCTGGGAAATTAGCTACAGTTAATGCTATATCAGGTGATATGTTAAAGCATATTCAGTCAAGTCATTTGTTTAAAATTGCTAAAGAAGATGAAAATTTAGCTTTATGTGAGGGTTGTAAAAAGTTTGACGCTAATCGAATTACAATTGATGATCAGTTTGATGAATTTACTAAAAATGCTGATAATAAAGCAGAGATAGTTGATAAAATGCTTGAAATGTGTACCCTTGATGATACGGAAGGGATATTAATTACTAATAACAATAAAAATATAGGTCGCGATTCAACAGTGGAGTTTGGCTGGGTAGTAGCCATCCCAGAACAGTTCAATTCTGATAATTTATTTCATGTTAAATATTCTGATTTAGATAAAAGTGAAGGAAGTGGGAAAAACGAGGGACAAAATATTTTTTATAGGCCAATCAATTCAGGGCAATATGCTGTTGTTAATAATTTAGAGGTTGCTAGAATTGGGTATAATGATATCTCTAAAGAATATGCTTTGGATAGTGAAGAGATAGAAGCTAGATACAAAGCATTACTTAAATCAGTGATGATGAGTTTTTACTCTCCTGAGGGAGCAATGAGGAACACCCAAGCACCCCACATGACAAGTTTTGAAGGGGTAGTGAGTGTGAGTTATAGTTCAGTTCCAGCTCCAACTATTAGTGCATTGAATTCAGGTTATAATGAAGAGATTAAATCTATTGCTAAAACGTTAAATTCTATAGGAGAAAATGTAGAGTTGAAAGAATTTAATTCCATGTCTGAGTTCTGTAAAGTTATTGAAGAATTAATTAATAATACAGTCCCTTATGGTATTTAAGAAGATGAAGGAGGGGTTTTATGTGGCTAGAAATAGAGTATAAACCGACAGCATTATTTTCTTTTAAAGATATTAATGCTACTAATACTGCGGCAACTTCATTATTATTCCCTACGCCTTATGGAGTGAAGATGGGATTGATTGCTGAGGCTATTAATGAATATAATTTAAATAAAGGTAAAGAAGTTTTTGAATTGATTAAAGATAAAAAAGTGAAATTTAATTTACCTAGTGAAGCAGTAGTTAATAAAACTTTTGGTCGTATAACAGACTTAAGAAATAGAGAAGGCAGATCTAAACCTGCTTATCGTGAATATGTATTTTTCGATGGCACTTTAAAAATAGCTTTAGAGATAGTAGATTTTTCAAAGGAACAAATTCAGTTATTGAAAAAATTAGCTATTAGAATTAATTATTTTGGCAAAAGAGGTTCATTTATGCAATTTAAATCTTTTAACCAAATTGAAGAATTAACTAATGAATATTTGAATTTAATGGGGGAAAATAGTTTAAACAGTAGTAATAAATCAATAATTCAATTTACTGAGGATATTCCGCCAGAAGCTACTTTTGAAGCAGTTAATATTTACAATAGTGAGGAAAAATTAAAGAGAAAGAATAATAAACGAATTTTTACGGTTGATTTAGAAAAGACATTATCTGGCGAAGGATATCAATACTATAAAATTGCAACAAATTGATTATGGAGTGATACTATGGAATTAGAAGTTATGAGTTTGGATTTTATTCTACAAGCCCAAGATAACATAAAACTGCCTGAGCATCCCGGTTCTACTTTGCGGGGTGCTTTTGGGCATGGATTAAAAACTGTCGCTTGTAATTTGAAAGATGAAAAGTGTAAAGAATGTAATTTAAATAATAATTGTGCCTATTCTTTGTTATTTAATCCATTCTTAGTAGGCAAGGAAAAAGAAAAGACTTCAAAAAGATTTAATAATAAACCCCGTCCTTTTGTTTTTGAACCGGTTGGAAATGGAGGAATAGTTAAAGTAGGAGAAAAAATAGAATTCAAATTAAATTTATTTGGATATACTAAAAAATTTTTGCCTTATATTATTGAAGCTTGGAAACAGTTAGAAAAAGAAGGAATCGGAGTAGGTAGAGGTGAATTTATAGTTGAAAAAATTTGGAGTGGAAATAAAATTACTGGTAACAAAAACAGAATTTTTTCAAATGAATTTGGTTATAATAATGCCCAGCAGATTACTATTTCAAATGAAGATTTAGAAAAGTTTAAATCTATTTTAGATAAAAAAAGATTACAATTAAAATTTTCATCGCCAACTTTACTAAAAAACAAAGGTGATTTCGTAGAGAAAATTGATTTTTATAAATTAATGAAAAACTTATTTAGAAGACTATCTAGTTTAAGTGTTTTTTATGGAGAGGAAGAATTAGATATTAAATTTCATCAATATTTAGAACAAGCAAAAGAAGTTAAACTAGCAAAAGATACTACTAGATGGAAGAGTTGGTATCGTTATTCAAACCGTCAAAATAAGAAAATAAAAATGAAAGGCTTAGTAGGGGAGGTTGTTTATCAAGGAGATTTAGAACCATTTTTGCCTTATTTAATTTTAGGGCAATATACTCATGTAGGAAAAAATACTGTGTTTGGTTTAGGAAATTATAAATTAATTAGTAATACTTAAATTTTAAGAAGGAGTTTGAAGCGGAAGTATATAAAGTAATTATATGTGGAAAGAATACTAATTTTCGCAAACCCTCATTTTAGTATTAATTTGTGGGATGAGTTATAAAGAGTTATTTGTAGTTTGAATTGTTTCAAGCCTATGTTTTACAAGGGATGAAGTTGGTTTCGCAAACCCCCTGGGGTTTTGTGCAAGATTAACTTTGCGAAAAGTGATAGTTTGTTTTGATGATAGGAAATGTTTTGATTACTGCTATAATAGGATTGTTATGCTGTAAAATTTGCGGTTACAATACTAACTCCGTTAACTAGGAGACTGAAAGTGCAATAGAAAAACACCCTCTCGGGTGTTGGTTACTGTTACAATACTAACTCCGTTAACTAGGAGACTGAAAGAGCGGTAGTGCTATGAGGCGACTACTTATGAGAAGTAGTTACAATACTAACTCCGTTAACTAGGAGACTGAAAGATCTTATCTGCACCATCATTCAGATAAGTTTTAAAGTTACAATACTAACTCCGTTAACTAGGAGACTGAAAGCTACCACTGCCTATTCCTTGTTCCGCTAAATAAGTTACAATACTTACTCCATTAACTAGGAGACTGAAGAATCATAATAAAAAAGAAAGGAGCTAATCCAAATGACAGATATAGATGATAAAATCAGCAAACAGTTAATGAATAATGATGAATTAGATAACAAATTAAGGAATTCTTTCGATAAAATCATAGAAGACTTAAAAGACATCGACAAACAGAAATTATTAAAAGAAAATCCTGACTTAACCGAGGAAGAGTTAGAAGAAAAAATCGATGAACTAGAAAAACGATTAAAAGAAGAAAAAGATAATTTCATGGAAAAATTGTCTAATACATTAAATTTCAAAGAATTATTCAATGAATGATCTCTTAACCGAGGTCATTCTCTTTTTTTGAAAAATTAGTTTTTACTTTCACCCCGTTGGGAATAGTCTTCTTTATAATAAAAGTAACACTGATTAAAGGAGGACTAAAAATGGGCCAAAAATCATTAGTAGTAGATGACTATGGTATGTTTGTAGGTAAGAAGAGCGAGCGGGTAGTGGTAAAAAAAGACAAAGAAGTTATCAAAGAGGTACCATTCTTTAGATTAAAAGAGATAATGATTTCTAGTTCTGGTGTTTCTTTTTCTTCAGATTTGATTCAAGAATGTGCTAAAGCAGGAATTCAAATTGATTTTGTTGATTATCGCGGTCAGCATCTTGCTAAGTTATCTTCGGCAGCAATGACAGGAACAATTAAAACTAGACGCCAGCAGTTAATGGCTTATCAAGATAAGCGGGGATTAGAGCTAGCTTCGACTTTTGCTCAAGGTAAAATCGATAATCAAATTGTTTTACTTAAATACTTAGCCAAATCTAGGAAACAAAAGAACAAAGAACTTTATGATTGGATTTATAATCAGATTGAAGAGATAGAAGAAATAAAAAAAGAACTCGAAGATATAACAGGAGATGATATTGAAGAATGCCGCAGCTTGATTTTGTCAAGTGAAGGACGAGCTGCCCAAAAATATTGGCAGGTTATCGAGGAAATTTTACCTGATGAATTAGAATTTCCTGGTCGCAAAACACAAGGAGCTGAAGATTTAGTTAATTCATTATTGAATTATGGCTATGGTATTCTTTATTCTCAAGTTTCTTCTGCAATTTTACGAGCAGGATTAGATTTATATGCAGGATTTTTACATGCTGACCGCCCAGGAAAACCATCTCTAACCCTAGATTTGATCGAAGAATTTAGACAAACTATAGTAGATAAAACTATTATTGGGTTATTAAATCAGAATGTTAAGTTCGAAGTTGAAGAGGGTCGAATAGCTGAAGATGATCGAAAAAAACTGGCTAATAAAATTTTAGATAGGTTAAAAAGCAAAGAAAGATACGAAGGTAAGAAGTATCGTTTAGAAGTTATTATTCAAAAACAAGCGAGGAAATTAGCTTCTTATTTAAAAGGAAATAGAGAATATGATTCGTTTGTGAGTGGGTGGTAAGATGAAAACTATTCTTATTTATGATATTCCCGATGATAAGAAAAGAAAGAAAATAGCTGAAGCCTGTAAAGATTATGATTTGCATCGAATTCAGTGGAGTGCTTTTATTGGGCGATTAAATAGAAATTTAAGAGAAGAGTTAATGCTGAGATTAGATAAGATTTTAGGGGAAGAAGAGGGCGATATCAAATTATTTCCTATTTGCAATAAAGATTTAAAACAAAAACAAGAAATTAAGAGGTAGGTGATTAGATTGATTAAAGTAACTGATATTAAACAATATGCTTACTGTCAGCGTATTATTTATTTTACTTACTGTATGCCAGTACAGCCTAGACAAACTTATAAAATGCAAAACGGTCAAGAAAGACATGATCGTAACGAAGAACTAGAACCGCGACGAACTTTAGAGCGTTATGGTTTAGAAGAAGGTGAAAAAAGATTTGGAGTTAGATTGTCATCTCCTGAATTAAATTTAAAAGGTGAAATGGATATGATGGTTGTACAAGAAGGAAATTATATTCCGATTGAGCTAAAGTATACTAATCGTCAGCCTGGAATTAACCATAAATATCAATTAATTGCTTATTGTTTATTAGTTGAAGACCAATATCAAACGAAAATAAATAGAGGGTTAATTCATTTAATTCCTCCTAAAGAAACTATAGAAGTTGAATTAACTCCGGGATTAAGAGAAGAAGTTAAAGAAATAATTAGCGGGATTAATGAGATTATTGCAACAGAAAAGATGCCTGCTCCTACCAGTGATCGCGGCAAATGTAGAGATTGTGAGTATCAAAATTATTGTGGGGATGTGTGAAAGGGGAGAATAATAATGATTAAAAAAGTATATTGTTATAAATGCGGCTCATATTATTGGACTCCCAAGGGAGAAAAAGAGATTAAAGATTGTCCATTTTGTAGTCTTGGGAAAGCATCTGATAATAATTTATCTTATAAAGAAAAGTTGCAAACCAAAAGAATTAATTATAATAATTATGATAAATAAGAAGGAATATAAGTATAATACGTGAATTAATAAATTGAAATACCATTTTCGCAACCCCCATGGTTTTTAAAGTTTTTTAAATGATTATTGAATATGAGTGAGCTTTCTATATCATTGCTAATTACTATTATAGCAACGATGAAAAAAGTTTCTCAAACCCCCTGGGGTTTTATGCAAGATTTGGTTTGAGAAAAATAAAAGGTTTTTGTGATGATAGTAAGAACTTTGATTACTGCTATCATAGGATTATTATGTTTTAAAATATGCGATTACAGTACTTACTCCGTAAAGTAGGAGACTGAAAGTATTTAAAACAGCCTGTTTCTTTTCTTCCCCATTCATTACAGTACTTACTCCGTAAAGTAGGAGACTGAAAGTATTATAATATGCGTCAACACCCTGCCAATTTACAATTACAGTACTTACTCCGTAAAGTAGGAGACTGAAAGTAAAATCCCTCACCACTTCCTGGATTCCAATTATCAATTACAGTACTTACTCCGTAAAGTAGGAGACTGAAAGACTTCTTCTTCTACATTATCCCAAGCGTCTGACACAATTATAATATCACCTCCATTAACTAGGAGACTGAAATATACTTATTAGATTTATTTACTTTGTAATAAAAATTTAGTATAATATATATAAGAGTTGCATAAAGGGGGTGACACCATGAGAATTGATAGTTCTTATTCCCTATTTAACACAAGTAACAATATTAATAGTTATAACTTTTATTCTTCCCTAGTTAACTATTCTAATTTGAGCACTCGGACTCAAAATGTCAACAATTCTTTAACTGACATTTCTTCAATTTACACTAATTCTCTTGACACTGATTATCTAGATAATTTTCAATCTCAACTATCAGATTTAAGTACTGAAGCAGAATCTTTGATTACTGAAGAAGCAGATTCAGTTCTAAATACGACTGAAGAAAGTGATTCTGTTTTTAGTGAGCGAATAGCATCTAGTTCAAATACTGATGTATTAACTGCTAGTGCAGATACAGGTGCTACTACAACTGAATATGAAGTTCAAGTCAATCAACTTGCGCAAGCACAGGTTAATGAAAGTGCTAGTTTTGATAGTGATGTTGCTAGTAGTTTCACTACTGGAGATAATACTATTCAGCTTAGCCAAGGTGGCCAATCTGAAGAAATAAATATTAATGTGTTATCTAGTGATACTAATTCAGATGTATTAAATAAATTAGAAGATGAAATTAATAATTCTGAATTAGACCTTAGTGCAGATATTGTGACTAATGATGATGGAACTCAGCAGTTACAAGTTGAATCTAATGCAACTGGAACAAGTGATAAGTTTGCTATTTCTGATGTAAGTGGTGATTTAGCTACTCAGACTAATTTAGATAATACAGTTCAAGCTGCTCAAGATGCTGAATACGAAGTTAACGGGGAAAGTCAGGTGTCAACTAGTAATCAATTAGAAATTGATAATGGACAACTTAGTTTTGATTTGCAATCTACAGGAAGTTCTACAATTACGGTTAGTCCAGATAATGAATCTGTTACGGAAGCTGCTCAATCTTTTGTTGATCAATTTAATGACACAATCGGTTTTTTGAGAGATAATATTCAACAGAGTAATTCACTTGAGTTAGCGCAAAATTTAACTAGTATTACTGAAAGTTCAGCTAGTGATTTAGATGCGATTGGAATTGAAAGTAGAATTGATGGAACATTGAGTTTGAACGAAGAAGAATTTAGTCAAAGCTTAGAAGAAAATTATGATGAAGTAAAGGAAACTTTAGGGAGTGTAACTGGTGTTGCCTCCCAAGTAAATGATCAAGTAGAAAATACTTTATCAGGGCCAATTTCAGAGTATTCGCAGTTGAGTGAGTATAGTCTCTATAATCAGTCAGGGCAATCAATATTCCCCTTTTCTTCTATGTATAGTGGTGCCTTATTTGATTCCTATTTTTAATCCCAATGATTACGGGAAACCGCCTGTTAATGCAGGCGGGATTTATTTTTTTGAATTCTTTTTCCAAAAAAAGCTAAAAAACAAAAATTGCCTAGTTTTAAGAAATAAATAACTATGGTAATTTTTAATTATAGTAAAATTACTTTAGTAAAGGGGGAAAAGAGATGAGAAAAATAGCTTGGAGTGGATTATTAATAAGTTTATTGTTAGTTTTTTCTTTATTGATGGGCTGTAGCAGTGGTGGTGGTGGAGGTAAATCAGCACCTAAACTAGAAACTACTTCTATTTCAGGTACGGTAAAAGCACCTAGTGGAACTACAGTGGCTAGTAATACTGGATTATGGCAGCACTTTGCTAATTTATTAATTACTAAAGTCAGAGCTAATGGTACTGAACAAGCTGTAACAGAAGCGGAAGTAACAGCAGTTAATTTTAACACTAATCAACAAGTGGGAACAGTAGCTACTACTGGAAATGATGGAAGTTATCAAATTAGTAAAATCCCAAAAGGAATTAATGTTTTAATCGTAGCAGAGAAAGAAGTAGGAGAGAATAGAGTACATTTATCTACTTTAATTCCTGAAGTGGGGGAAACAATGCAATTAGATGGAGCAGGACCTGGTGAAGTTAATGGAGCTACTACATTAACAGCTTTACGCTATCATCAATACCGAGGTAATAATGATTATAAGATTACTACTATTGATATTGAAAATGTATTGAAAAAGGCTAAGAAGTTATCTAAAGTTCAGAATGGAACTCTTAATTTGACTGTTGGTAGTGGAGATATTAATACTGATACGTCTGGCAAACCACAGATAAATACAAGTAAATTAGCAGACTTTGTTAATAATACTCAAATTCCTAATCCTGGTTATCCAGCTTGTGCTGATGCTAAACGAATGACTCAAGAAGTTAGAAATGCTGGTATATTTATGAATCAGGCTTTACAGCAGCAAGCTATAAAACAGAATCAAACTGCTCAAGAAATTGCTAGTTTTTTTGAAAATTTAAGTACAGAGATGGAAGAAATTGATCATTTAATCACATCAGATTTTATGGAGGCTAGGCCAGGAGAATATAATTTGCTAGCTAATGGTGATGTAGAACTTGTTGAGCAATATCAAAATGATGGACAGTTTTGGGAGTGGAAGCTTAATGATACTGTTAATGAAGGTTATTATGTTTCTGTTAAGTTAACTAATCTTAATAATATACTAGTAGAGTCAACTGATCCTCAAACTGATGGTTATGATTATGCTATTGATTTAGAAGAAGCAGAATTTGAATATAATGTGAACGATTCAAGTCAAAGTGATTATTATTATGAAGGCAGTCTGACATTAAGTAATGATAGTACCGATACAATTACTGCTGAAATAATAGACGAGTATGGAACTATCTACCACATTATAATTCCTGCTAATCCTAATTATAATTTAAATGGAACTTTCCATGGCCCAGAAAGTGGAGATGTCAGTTTGAATGTTGCTTTAACTGGTAGTGCTGAAACTGATTTAACAGGGACTGCAGATTTAAGTTTAACTGGAAACATTAATACTGATGTAATTAGTACTAATGGAGAATTAGATATTAGTCTGACCGGAGATGAAGATATGTCAGCGGAAACTCCAGATAGTGCAGAATTAAGTTTTACAGGTTTAGTGAGTACTGATTCTGCTCAATTTGAAGGTCAGTTTGATGCTGATTTTGTGAAAAACCCTTATGAAAATGATCTTCTTCCTCAAACTATAGGTTTTAATGGTGATTATAATGATCTTAATCCTCAGACTACCACTTGGCAGGGGTCTTTAGAGGTTACAGCAGATAATGCTGCTAGTTATGATCCTTATTCTGAAAGTGATTTTCCTTATGGTAGTGTAACATTTAATGGACAAGTAACTCATGTAGACTATCCAACTTTAAATCTAGATATGAGTGCTAATTTAAATAAAAACGAAGCTGATAATTCTGAAGAGGGTAGTCATTATTTAGAAATTGCTTATAGCCGTGGTAGTAGAAGTATGAATGGCTCTTTAGCAGTATCTGAAACTGAAGACAGTGCTACTTTGACTTTAACTAATGAACAAGAGATTGAGTTTGCTTTAACTGAAGCCCAATCAGAAGTTACAGGTTCAATTAAAGATAGTAATAATGAAGAGATTGCTTCAATTGACGAAGATACATTTGGTCCAACCATCCATTATGATGATGGTACTACAGAAACACTTTACTAATTAAAAATTGAATTGCTAAATAAAAAAGCACCCACTTTGGGTGTTTTTTTATAAAAAGGATGGAGTAGATAATGATTTTAGTAATTGATAGCAATAACAAAATAAAATTGATCTTAATATTAATTATTTTGCTGTTATTAATTTCAGTTCAGATTAATGCTGCAGAAGAGAAAAAAAGTAATGATGTTCTTGTTAGTTATAATGTAGAGAGAAGTTTAGAAAATAATTGGCTAGAAATTGATAAGCTAAAGAAATTAGATTTAATAGATGCTTCTGTAATTCCGGTACCTGATCTTGACCAGATTCCTCTTCTAGATGAAGATTTGATGTATAAACAATATAATAAATATTATACTAAATAGCGTTTTAAAAAGTGGAGATTTCAATTTTTTAATCAATCTCGTACAAATATAGTGGGATCTTCTGATTTGATTGAATTTATAAAACATGTAAAAAATGATACGGTGACAAAGAATAATTTAGCAATTGGTTATGCTAGGAATGAAGTTGAATATTTAGGTCAAGAAGTTAGTTATAGCAAAGAATTAGAATTGGAAAGCAAAAGGAAATTAAGATTAGAGATTACTATTAAAGATTTAGAAGGTATTGAATATTATAGAGAAGAGTTTTCAGGTGTAGCAATTCCTAAATCTGATAATAGTGATGATGTAAATAACTTATGGTACAGCAGAAATTTATAAGCCGACAAATAAGACTACTAGTTCTGGTTATGGTTTAGATCTTAAAACAAAATTTATAGTTAATTCAGACCTTTATTTTCAATTGGCATTGAATAATTTAGCTACTAGAATAAATTGGAGTGATTTAGAACATCAAAGCGGACAGATTAGTACTGATAATGTAAGTCGAGATAGTGAAGGGAATATTGATTATAATGCCACAATGAAAGGGCGAGAGGAAATCATAGATTTAGAACAGCGTCTACCGCAGGCATTAAATTTAGCTTTATATTTCAAACGCAAAAAAATTATTTTGTATCCTCGAATTCAATGGGCAGAGTGGGAAGAGAATAATCCAGGAAATGATGATTATGTTACTTCATCATTAAAAATCATCTATTCTGATTCTAGTTCAAAGCGTTATTATATTAAAGGATTTGGGCATAACAGTTGTCTATCTTTAGGTATGGAGCAGCAAAATTTTACTTTAGATATCTTCACTGATCATTATCAATTTGAAAAAATGAAATCTTTAGGAATTGCTGTTGGAATCCATTATCAATTTTAAAGTAGCCGCCGTGAGGCGGTTTTGTTTTTGTTTTGAGAAAGAATTAATTAATTAATGATTGTGGCAATTTTGGATTAATTAACCTAGTTTTGCCACAATGCCATTAGAAGATAATTGTGGTAATTAACTGTTGAGATTGTAATAATTACTAAGTACAATATAATTAGAAGAAAAAAGTAAAAAGATGATACAAAATAAAGAATTATGACGATGATAGAAAGGGGGCGGGGGGATGTTATTAGAAATATTAGCTCCGACTAGAATAATAACTGGAGTAGAAGTGGAAAATTGGCAGGAAGTCACAAAAAAAGCTGGTGAATTATTGCTAAAAGATGAATTAATTGAAGAAGAGTATATTACAGCAATGATTAATTCAATCAAAGAGAATGGTCCTTATGTAGTTTTGGCCCAAGGTATAGCTATTTTACATGCGCGCCCTGAGGATGGAGTTAAAGAATTAGGAATGAGTTTAATTACTTTAGATCCTCCAATTGAGTTTGGTCATCAAAGTAATGATCCCGTGGAAGTAGCATTAGCTTTTGGGGCTGTAGATGAAGAAAAACATGTTGAGGCTATGTCAGAATTAACGACATTATTAATGTCTGATAATGTCGTAGAAAAAATGCATGCCAAGGAAGATGCTGATAAGTTATATCAATATATAACAGAAGTTTTAAATTCTAAAGAAAAGGGGGAATAATTATGCTTAAAATATATGCAGTTTGTGGTCATGGTTTAGGCAGTAGTATGATGTTAAAAATTAATATTAGAAAGGTATTAAAGGAAAAAAGTATAGAAGGAGAGGTGGATACTGTAAGTTTAGGTGAATCTTCTGGTTTAGATGCGGACATATTTGTAACTTTTCCTGACATTGTGGATGAATTGGCCAATCGGCATGATCGTGAAAAGATTGTAGTAATTGATGATTTCTCTGATTTAGAAGAAGTGCGAGAGAAAATACTAGGAGCTGTGGACAAACTAAATCTTAACTAAAAGGAGTTGGTACAATGGGTTTCATTAATGTTTTAGTTAAGCAAGTATTAGGTGACCCTGCAGTTTTAATTGGTTTAGTGGCTTTAGCTGGTTTAATAATTCAGAAAGAAAAATTAACTAAGATTATCTCCGGGACGCTTAAAACTACTATCGGATTTCTGATTATTGGCATTGGCGCTGGCGCAGTTGTAGGAGCTTTATCTCCAATGGGCGAATTGCTGCAAGCTACCTTAGATGTTAATGGAGTTGTTCCTAACAATGAGGCAGTAATTTCAATTGCAATGGAACAGGTAGGAAGTCAAGGTGCCTTGATTATGGTTGGTGGTTTTGTTGTTAATTTATTTTTAGCTCGATTTACTAATTTTAAGTATATTTATTTAACTGGTCATATTATGTTATATTTGTCTATGTTCTTTGCTGCAGTCTTATTCTCTGTAGCAGGTTTAAGTGGTACAATGTTAATAGTTGTAGGTAGTATTTGTGCTGGGTTATATTTCACCTTTATGCCTGCCTTAACCCAACCGTTTATGCGAAAAATAAAAGGGCATGATAATATTGCTTTTGGTCATACTGGAGCAATTGGAAATGTTATTTCTGGTTGGTTAGGTAATATCTTTGGTGAAGATACAAAAGATGCCGAAGAAATAGATTTGCCTGAAGGTTTGAGTTTCTTTAGAGATAGTACAGTTTCTATGGCTGTAACTATGGCGCCCATTTATTTGATTTTAGTTTTGTTGGCTGGGCCAAATTTTGTAGAGAGTAATATTAGTGGTGGGACAAATTTCTTAGTCTTCTCTCTAATGCATGGCTTTAGATTTGCAGCTGGTGTAACAGTCATTTTATCTGGTGTCCGGATGATGTTAGCAGAAATTGTACCAGCGTTTGAAGGTATCTCTGAAAAAGTTGTACCTGGAGCTCGTCCTGCTTTAGATTGTCCAATTATCTTTAATGATGCTCCTACTGCTTTATTAATGGGATTTTTATCTAGTACAGTAGGTACGATAGTGGGAATGTTTATTTTGCTATTAGCTGATGCACCTACAATTATTTTACCAGCAATTGTACCAGCCTTCTTTGCAGGTGGCTCAGCAGGTATCTTTGGTAATGCTACCGGCGGTTGGAAAGGTGCTGTCTTTGGTCCATTTATTGGCGGTATTATTTTATCTTTAGGTACTGCAATTTTACTTCCAATGTCAGGTATGCTTGAACAGGCAGGAACTACTTTTGGAGATCCATTTTACGCAGTTATTGGACCTATCTTTACTGGTTTCTTACACTTAATTGGTGGTTAAAAATTGTTTTTATAATTAGAGGGGCGGCTTTTGCCGTTCCTTTAGTTTTTTTGAAAATTAGAAGTTTATTTCTTGAATCAAAAAGGGTATAATTAGTTTAAATGTAATAATAAACAATAAACTGGCACTGCGTTACTCTAGAAAAAAAGGGGTGAATAAATTGACATCATACCAGAGTTTAAAACCACGGGTAGCACAGATTTTAAAGACTTTATTACAGTCTAAACAAGCAGTACCGATAAAAAAGTTAGCTGAAAAATTTGATGTAAGTTCTCGAACTATTCGTTATGATTTAGATGATTTAGAAGATAGTTTAGCTAATTATGATGTTACTTTAGTTAGAAAACCCCATGTAGGAATCTTTCTTGATAGTACCGAAGAAAAGTTAAAGGAAGTAGCAACTGAATTAGTTGATTTACATAGTTATCAGCGAGTATTATCTCCACAAGAAAGAAAGTATTTGATTTTATTAAAATTACTTAGATCAGATGAACCAATAATTATTAAGCAATTAGAGGCAATGCTTGAGGTTAGTAATTCTACAGTAATTAAAGATTTAAATAAAGTTGAAGCATGGTTAGAAGAATATGATTTAGAATTAATTAGAAAAACTAATTATGGGATTGAATTAGCTGGGGATGAAATGAATATTCGCCATGCGATGACTGCAGTATTAGAAGAGACAGCTGATGAAGAAGAATTAATTAGTTTTTTAAGTCAAATTCAAAAGAAGACATTAGAAGATAAAAGATTAGAAACAGGATTCTTAACTGAATTGGATAAATTAGTAGGTGATCTTAATTTAGCTAAGATTGAAGATATAGTTGCTTGGGCTGAGAAAGAATTAGGATTTCAATTAGCTGATGGAGCTTATGCTGGTTTGCTAGTTCATTTAGGGTTAGCTATTAGTAGATTATTAGCTGGGAAAGATATTGAATTATCTGAAGAAAGACGAGCTTTGTTACAAGAAAGTCCTGAATATGATGTTGCTCAAGAAGTAGGAGAAATGATTGAAGAAGTATTTGAAGTAGAAGTTCCTATTTCAGAAATTGCTTTTATTACTTTACATTTAATGGGGGCTAAACTCAGACAACATTGGGACCAAGCTGAATATGATGATTTAGCTGATACGGATTTACCACCCGAATTAATTATGATGACAAAAGAAATGGTTGAAGTAGCAGAGGATTATTTAGACATTAGGCTTAGTGATGATGAACAATTAATGTTAGGGTTGGCTCTACATTTAAAACCAACTATTAATCGTCTTAAGTATGATTTACCGCTAAAAAATCCTTTAGTAGTAGATGTTAAGGAGAAATATGGTGAGGTGTTTGCTGCAGCAAAAAGAGCGGCTAAAATATTGCAAAGTGAATTACAAAAGCCCGTTGGTCAAGATGAAATTGGTTTTTTAGCGATGCATTTAGGAGCAGCAATTGAGCGGCGTAATTCTAATCAGGATTTCCCGAGGTTGAGGGTTGCTTTAGTCTGTTCTAGCGGGATTGGAACCACTAATTTATTGGCTACTAAATTAAAAAAAGAGTTTTCAGATATTGAAATTGTAGAAATTCTATCTGCTTTTGAACTGCGGCAAGGAGAGGTTGATTTAGATGAAATAGATTTGTTAATTACTACAGTTGGATTAGAAGTTGATTTTTGTTCAGTATTAGAAGTTAATCCGTTGCTATCTGATTCAGATAAAAAAAGAATTCAAGAATTTATTGAACAGAAAAAATCAGATTACAGTTTTGATAGCGGTAAAAAACAGACCACTGTTGCAAAACATAGTATTAATTTAGAAACTTTGCTAAAAATAATTGAGAGGAAAGCAGATGTTAAAGATAAAATTGCTTTAAAAAAAGATCTCTATGATTTCTTGACAGAAAGAGAAATTGATATAATAGATAAGGGTGGAAATCAGCAGGAAGCAGAAGAAGTCGGTCCAGAATTATTAGAATTGTTAACTGCAGATACAATTAAAATAAATTCTGAAGTATCTAATTGGCAGCAAGCTGTAGAAGAAACAGGTGGAATTTTATTAAATCAAGATAGTATTACAGATAATTATATTAAAGAGTCGTTAGAGAGTATAAATAATCAAGGCCCATATGTTGTTATTGCTCCAGGGGTAAGTCTTCTTCATGCCAAACCTGAAGCAGGAGTATTAAAACAGGATATGGCTTTATTAGTGGTACCTTCAGGTGTAGAATTTGGTCATAAGAATGACCCAGTTAAGCTAATTTTTATGTTAGCTCCAATTGATAAATCATCGCATTATAATGCAATGGTAGATTTATTAAAATTAATTGATAACAGACAACTTGTTGATAAAATTACTAGTTTTGATAATCCTGAAAGTATAATTGCAAAACTTAAAGATATGATTTAATTTTAAATTGCAAATTTTGAGTTAAAAGAGGAGGAATGAAGAATGAAACGAAAATTTATATTAATAATTGGATTATTAATGATTTTAATGATATCTAATTTTGCTTGTGTTTCAGCTGTTAACAAAAATCTAATTTCTGAGCAAAAAACTCAGGATTTAGAAAAAGTTCTAGTATCTAGCGTAATAGATGGTGATACAATTAAACTAGCGGATGGTCGGAATGTAAGATTAATTGGTTTAGATACTCCTGAACTTAATCCACCAGATGGGCCAATTGAATATTATGGTCTGCAGGCTAAAGCATTTACTAAACGGAAACTATTAGGAGAAACTATTTATCTAGAATATGGGAAGGAAAAATTTGATGAATATGACCGGACTTTAGCTTATGTCTATTTAGATGATGGTACGATGTTTAATGCTGATTTATTAGAACAAGGTTATGCTCATTTATTAACTATTGCTCCTAATACTAGACATTTGAATACATTTAAAGAAAAAGTTATAACTGCTAGAAGAAATAATAAAGGTTTGTGGCAGGAAAGGAATGCAGGAACAAAGTTGATTTCATGGCAAGATGCAGAAGGATATATTGGAGAAAGAGTAGTTGTGACTGGAGAAGTGGTAGATACTTATGATTCAGGAGAAGTTATCTTTTTAAATTTTGCTCATAATTATGATGAAACATTCAGTGCAGTTATTTTTGCAAGTGATGAACACAAGTTTGCTGTGGAAGCAGAAGACTATTTTTTAAATCGTCAAGTGCGAATACGAGGTGAAATTAAAGAACATAAGGGAGCGCCAGAAATAGTAATTGAAGATCCGACGCAAATTATTAAAAATAGTAAAATAGTTAAGCAGTGAAACAGTAGTTGGCAGTAAGATGAGCAAGAATTGCTGTATATAGATTGACCAAAAAATCAAGATAAAAGTAGAGAGAAGCGGGCTACACGAAGATTCTTTGTACTTTAAGACTCGTAGGAGACAGTTAAAATCAAAAGCAAAGTCAAAACCAAAAGACACAATCAAAAAATAAGCAACCTCAAAATGGTATATCTCTGCTCTAACACTTAAAGTAAGACTGCATTGGTGGGAGATAAAATTATTTCGCAGCGTATTTAAATCTAGCTTTGTAATGAGTCTTAATGAAGTGAAATTAAAGTTAATTTTGTATTACTTAATTTTCAATTTAAATTAAGTTAAATTCACTTTAATTGAATGAATTTAGACGAATCAAACTAGATTTATAAGTGAAGAAACAATTTTATCTCCTACTAGCAAGCTACACTTTATATATATAATTTGACTTTTAGAAATAAATTGTGTATAATCACAGTGTAGAAAATTGGAATCGTTCCCAAAAGGTATTTCAGATCAGAAAGGGGGCAAAAATGGCGATTACAATTAAAGAAATTGCTAAATTAGCAGGTGTTTCTAAATCTACAGTGTCAAGAGTGATCAATGATTCAGAACATGTAAGTGATAAGGCAAGAGAGAAAGTACAACAAGTAATTAAAGAAACAGGGTATGTGCCCAATTCTTTGGCTAAAAATTTGAAGCGTAATCAGACCGATACAATTGGCGTTGTACTACCTAAGATTAATACTAGTACTTTTTCTTCAGCTGTAGAAGGAATTAGTAATGTGATGTATCAAAATGGTTATAATTTATTATTGACTAATACTAAATTAAATGTTAAAGATGAAATAACTTATCTTAATTTATTGAAGGAAAAACGAGTTAGAGGAATTCTTTTTTTTGCTACTGAGATTACTGATGACCACTTAGAAGCATTAAATAAAATAGATATCCCCGTAGTAATTATTGGTCAAGACACTAGTGAAATATTTGATTTCCCTTGTGTTATCCAAGATGATTTCGATGCTGCTAAAAGCATAGTTAATCATTTAATTCAGCAGGGACATCAAGATATTGCTTATATTGGTGTTGAAGAAAATGATGTAGCTGTGGGGCAGTTAAGAAAATTAGGTTATTTTGAAGCATTGCAGGAGAATGATTTGAAAACTTTTAGCGATTATATTTATAAAGGCGATTTCAGTATCGAATCAGGTTGGCAAGGGATGAAAAAAATTATTAATCGAGTTGAGAGATTGCCAAGTGCTGTATTTGCTGTAACTGATCGTTTAGCTTTAGGAGCGATTAAATATCTCAAACAGAATGGTTATCAAGTTCCTGAAGATATATCTATAGTAGGAATTGGGAATTCCGATATTAGTCCTTGGGTTGACCCTGGTATTACAACAATTAATTATGATCATGAACAAACAGGAGAAGAAGCTTCACAAATTTTATTAAAATATATTAATGGTACTAAGCGCGAAGAAAAAAAAGTAATGGATTATCAGATTATAAAAAGAGATAGTGTTGCGCAAATTTAGATCAACACTATTTTTTAGGTAATTTTGGTATCGTTCCCAAAATAAAAAATGATTAAAACTATAAATTAATTATATCATGAGGAGGATGAAAATGGATTATAAAGAAGTTGCTCAAGAAATAATTCATGCAATTGGCGGTAAAGATAATGTAGATAGTGCAGCTCACTGTGCGACAAGATTAAGATTAGTTTTAAAGGATGAAGATAAAGCAGACCAAGCTGCCGTGGAAAGAATTAAAGATGTGAAAGGTGCTTTTGTTAATTCCGGTCAGTTTCAAATCATTGTTGGTCAAGGTGCGGTTAATAAAGTTTATGATGAGTTTACTGAAATAGCTAATATTTCAGAAGCAAGTAAAGGTGAAGTTAAACGTGCTGCAATGAAGAATTTAAATCCAGCGCAGCGATTTGCTAGAATGTTATCTAATATTTTTGTACCGATTATTCCAGCAATTGTAGCAAGTGGTCTATTAATGGGACTATTAGGAATGATGAAAACATATGGTTGGGTTAGTCCTGATAGTGGATTTATTACGATGTTGGATATGTTCTCTAATGCAGCATTTGTCTTTTTACCAGTCTTAGTTGCATTTAGTGCTGCTAAAGAGTTTGGAGCTAATCCTTATTTAGCTTCCGTATTAGGTGGAATTATGATTCATCCTGCCTTACAGAATGCTTGGACTTTGAGTGAAGGAATAGAGAAGACAATTGAAGTTTTTGGTATGCAGGTAGGAATGGTTGGTTATCAAGGTACTGTATTACCTATTTTAGCTGCAGTTTGGTTTTTAGGTCATGTAGAACATAACTTTAGAAAAGTTGTACCGGATGCACTTGATATTATTGTGACTCCATTCTTAACAATTTTGACTACAGGATTTATTTCCTTAATGGCTATTGGTCCAGTGATGCGTTTAATTGGTGAAGGTATTTCTACTAGTTTACAAGGAGTTTATGATACTACAGGCGTGATAGCAGGATTGATCTTTGGTGGACTATATTCCACAATTGTAATTAGTGGTGTGCATCATAGTTTTCATGCTATTGAAGCAGGATTATTGTCTGAGACAGGGAGAAATGTTTTCTTGCCTATTTGGGCGATGGCTAATACTGCCCAAGGGGGAGCAGCTTTAGCAGTTTATTTCAAGACAAAAAAGACGCAGATGAAAGCAATTGCTCTTCCAGCAGCTACTTCTTGTTTGTTAGGAATTACTGAAGCAGCTATTTTTGGTGTTAATTTAAGATTAGTAAAGCCATTTATTGCAGCAGCAATTGGAGGTGCAATTGGTGGAGCTTATGTTGTATTTACCAAAGTTGGAATGACTGCTTTAGGATTAACTGCTCTACCAGGAATGAGTATTGTAGAACCAGGTTCATTAATTAATTATATTATCGGTATGGTTTTAGCTTTTGGTGGTGCTTTTGTTTTTACGTGGATTATTGGCTTTGATGAAGAACCAGATTATGAAGATGTTGTAGATGAAGAAGAAACAGAAGCAGGAACTGAAGAACAAGAGCAAGAAGAAAATAATGAAGAAAAAGACGAAACAAAAATAAATGTTCAAAAAGAAGATGAAACTATTTTAGTTCCTATGCAAGGTCAAGTAGTAGAACTAGAAGAGGTTCCTGACCCTACTTTTGCTCAAAAAATAATGGGAGAAGGATTAGCTATTAACCCTGAATCTGGTACAGTAGTATCTCCAGTAGCAGGTGAAATTGTCAACTTAATGGATACTAAGCATGCCGTCGGAATAGAAACAGATTCGGGAGTGGAAATTTTAATTCATGTTGGATTAGATACAGTGCAGATGGGTGGCGAAGGATTTGAAGCTTTTGTAGAAGTAGGAGACAGAGTAGAAGCAGGCGATAAATTATTAGAAGCAGACTTGAGTTTAGTAGAAGAGCAAGCAGAAGATACTATAACTCCAATGGTCATTACTAATAGTGACGATTTTGCAGCAATTGATATTGTAGCAGAAGATGCTATCAATACTGGAGATGAAGTATTAAAAGTGAGATTTTAGGTGATAAATATGTCTAAAGAAAAAGAGTTATTAATAAAAGCAAGACAGAGTATGAAAGAAAAAAAAGAAGAAGTTGCAGATGATTATTATCGGTTGCAGTATCATATTATGCCTCCGGCAGGATTGTTGAATGACCCTAATGGTTTTATTCATTTTGATGGAGAATACCATCTATTCCATCAACTATATCCCTTTGATACAACTCATGGGTCCAAATTTTGGGCCCATCTAAAGAGTACTGATTTAGTAAATTGGCAGGAGCTGCCTTTGGCCCTGGCTCCTGCTAATCCTTATGAAAGTCATGGATGTTATTCTGGTAGTGCAGTTGACAATGATGGGACATTAACTTTAATTTATACAGGTAATGTCAAAGATGAAGCAGATAATAGAGAAACATATCAATGTTTAGCTGTAACTGAAGATGGCATTAATTTTAATAAGTTAGGTCCTGTGATTAAAAATCAACCTACTGGTTATACTAGACACTTTAGAGACCCTAAAGTATGGCAAAAAGATGGACAGTGGTATATGGTGATTGGCACTCAGACTATAGATCAAGAAGGTAGAGTTTTATTATTTACTTCTGCTGATTTGAAAGAGTGGGAATTAGTAGGAGAAGTAGCTGGGAGTAATCTAGGGCAGTTAGACGATTTCGGTTATATGTGGGAATGTCCTGATCTCTTTAGGCTAGATGATAAAGAAGTTTTGATTGCTGCTCCGCAAGGAGTAGCAGCAGAGGAGAATTTATATAATAATATTTATCAAAATGGATATTTAGTAGGTGATTTGGATTATCAAACAGGCCAGTTAGAACATAATGGATTTAGAGAATTAGATCAGGGCTTTGATTTTTATGCTAGTCAAACTACCCTTGATGAGCAAGGGCGAAGAATCTTATTAGCTTGGATGGGATTGCCAGACCAAGAAGAATATTATGTTGAACGGGATAATGGCTGGGTGCACACTTTGACAATTCCGCGGGTTCTAGAGTTAGGTGC
The DNA here is from genome assembly GCF_016908315.1 of Halanaerobacter jeridensis. Taxonomy (GTDB): domain Bacteria; phylum Bacillota; class Halanaerobiia; order Halobacteroidales; family Halobacteroidaceae; genus Halanaerobacter; species Halanaerobacter jeridensis. The sequence continues at coordinate 66,944 of NZ_JAFBDQ010000004.1, forward strand.
TGACAATCAAGTGTTGCAAAAGCCTGTATCTGAGATGAAGAAATTACGCGGAGCAAAAGAAGAGTATCATAATTTAAAACTGCAAGATGAAATAATCAAATTAGCAGGTATTAATGGTGATGTTTTAGAATTGATAGCTGAATTTGAAATTGAAGATGCAGCAGAATTTGGTGTTAAACTCAGATGTGCAGCTGATGGAAGTGAAGAAACGGTAATTACTTATGACCAAGAAACAAGTGAATTATCTTTTGACCGCAGTAATTCAGGGCGAGGAGAAGATGGAGTTCGCCGCTGTGAAATTGATGAGACGGAACAATTGCAGTTACATTTCTTTATGGATACTTCCTCTATTGAACTTTTTGTTAATGATGGGAAGAAGGTCTTTACAACGAGAATTTATCCTCAACCATCAAGTCAGGATATTAAGTTTTTTGCTCATAGTGGTGCAGTAAAATTAAATCAAGTTAGAAAATGGGAATTGAATAATTAAAAGTGAGGTGAGTTAGTATGAATGGAGTTATTACTTTAGGGGAAGCTTTGATTGATTTCACTCCTTTAGATGATGATAATATGGAGTTTAAAAAAAGTCCTGGTGGGGCTCCAGCTAATGTAGCGGTAGGTTTAAGTCGTTTAGGTGTTGAGACTACTTTTGTAGGTAAAGTAGGTGACGATGTTTTAGGTAATTTTTTAGCTAAAACTTTAAATGATAATGGTGTTAATACAGAAGAAATGTTATTAACAGATGAAGCTAGAACTGCTATCACATTTGTTACTTTAGACCAAGATGGAGACCGCAGTTTTAGTTTTTATATTGACCCTAGCGCTGATAGATTTTTAAGGCCTGAAGAGATTAATATAGATTTATTTAAAGAAAATAAGATTTTACACTTTGGTTCTATTTCATTAATTGATGATCCAGCTCGGAGTTCAACAAAATATGCAGTTCAAATGGCACAAAAAAATGATATTTTAGTCTCTTATGATCCTAATTTACGGATGAATTTGTGGAGTAATGCTGAGGTTGCTAAGACAAGAATTATGTCTGTATTAGATGATGTTGACATTCTTAAAATTTCAGAAGAAGAATTAGAATTTATAACTGGAACTATGGATGCCGAAAAAGGAGCTCAAGAGTTAGCTCAAGAATATGATATTCCATTAATTTATATTACTTGGGGGAGCAAAGGAGCTTATTATTACTATCAAGGTGAGTTAGAGTTTGTTGAATCTTTAGATGTTGAAGCTGTAGATACTACAGGAGCAGGAGATGCATTTGTATCAGGTGTTTTATATCAAATTAATCACACTGATCAATCTTTAGCAGAATTGAGTAGTGATTTTTTAGCTAAGACTGCTAAATTAGCTAGTATTTCAGGGGCTTTAGCAGTCTCTGATAAAGGAGCTATGTCAGCACTACCAACTCTTGATGAAATTGAAGAAAGATTATAGTCATATTTAATATAGCAAAAAGCTTGGCCTGGGGGTCAAGCTTTTTAATTTTTTGTAACTGCATTTGAATTTTAGATGTTAAACTATTACAATAAGTTATAAGAAAGTTGATTAAAGATTAATTTTATCTAGGGAGGAAAAATTATGAAAAAGAAACTCAAAATAATAATCTTATTATCTCTATTATTAATTAGTTTAGGTAATGGAGCAACTTTAGCCCAAAAAGAAACTACATCCGAAGTTTTTATTCCTGAAATAAATTATACAGAATTTAAATTGGATAATGGATTAGAAATTTATGTTTTGGAAGATCATCAATTGCCTTTAGTGAATTTTTCAGTCTGGTATAAAGTAGGTTCAATTGATGAGCGAGATGGAATTTCTGGTATTTCACATCTTTTAGAACATACTATGTTTTTAGGTACTGAAACTCTAAACAAAGGTCAAATTCATAACTTAGTTAAATCTGTGGGCGGGAGTAATAATGCGGGGACTTTTTATGATTATACAAAGTATTATGAAGAATTACCGTCTTCTAAATTAGAATTAGCAATGGCGATTGAATCTGATCGAATGAGGAATTTAGCTATTAATCCCCAAGAATTTAGACGCGAGAAAAAGGTTGTGAAACAAGAACGACGCAAAAGAGTAGAAAATAGTGTATTTTGGTCTTCTTTAGAAGAAGTGCAGTCTAAGGCCTGGGCCAATACTCCTTTAGAACATCAAATCATTGGCTGGATGGAAGATTTGAATCAGATTGATTTACAGAATATGAAAGATTATTATAGACAGTATTATGCTCCTAATAATGCAGCTTTAGTAGTGTCAGGAGATGTTAAACCCCAGCAAGTTAAAAGATTAGCTCAGAAGTATTATGGGGATTATCAAGCTCAGAAAATAGAGCGGATTCAATTTGCAAAGCCACAACAGAAAAAAGAACAGGAAGTTACAGTGCGTAAAGTAACTCGAGTTCCATTTATTCAAATGATCTATCCTATTCCTGCTGCTAATGATGAAGATATAATAGCTATTAAAGCATTAATGGATATTTTGGTCAATAATTCTAGTTCGCGGGTTAAAGAACATTTAAAACAAAAACAGCGTCTTATTTTAGAGGCAGGAAGTAATGTGCAAGGTTTAAGAAAAGAGGGATTTGCTTTACTTTATTTAATTCCTACTTCAGAACAATTAGTTGATCGTGTGCGGAACAGTTTTGATCATCAATTGCAAAGAATAAAAAGAAAAGGAATTACAAAAGAAGAATTAGAGATAGTTAAGAAAAATAGTTTGAAGACTATGATCTTTAATCAGCGTGATACGGGTACTAAGGCCAATATCTTAGCTCAAGGAGTAGTCAGGTTTGATAATCCTGAGTTATATAAAGAGCAGTTGAGCACATTGAAAAATTTAACTGAGGCCGATATTGTAGCAGCAGCTAAAAAATATTTTAAGCAGCAAGATCGAACTATAGGTTATATATTACCAAAGCAAATAGTAAGACAGTAAGACAGTGAAACAGTAATGAGTAATCAGAAAAAAGATAAAAGAAAAATATAGAGGTTTAAAGAAAGGGTGGCAGTGATGAGTAATAAATTATTTTACTATTGTAGTTTAGTAATACTTATATTAGTAGTGATGTCTGTTTCGGCTGCGGCTAAAGTAGAATTTAGTCAAGAATTATATAAAGAATTAGCGCAGGGAAAGAATAAAGCACCTTACATTAAGTTACCGGATTATAAACGGATTGAGCTAGATAATAAATTAGTATTATATGTGGTAGAAGATGATAGTTATCCGACAGTAGAAGTGACGGGTTATATAGAGGGTGGACAGAGACAAGAAAAGAAAGAAATAGCTGGTATTTCAAAATTTATGTTTGAAATGATGAATACTGGAACTCAAAATTATGGGCAACAGGAATTAGCTAAGTATAAAGAACTACATGGAATTGATTTTGGCTTTAGTGTTAAAAAAGACTATTATAAATTTTCTGGTAGTGCTCTAAGTAGTGATAAAAAAGATTTGTTATCCTTAATTGCAGATATTTTGCAGCATCCTGATTTTAAAGCGGATTATTATCAGCGGATTAAGCAGGAGACTAAGCGCGGCTTGGCCCAAGCTAAGACTAGACAGGGTTCATTATTAGATATGTATTTTGCTAAGAATATTTATCACAATCATCCCTATTCTTTTGCCAATAATTATGATTTAAGGTTGCAAACTTTAGCTAATATTACTCCTCAGAGTTTAAAGCAATTTTATCAGCAGAATATTGCTCCTAATAATGTAATTTTAGGAGTGGTAGGAGATGTAGATGCAGATAAGATAGAAAAATTAGTTAAAGATGAATTTGCTAGTTGGTCAGAAAAAGAAGTGAAACTAAAAGAGCGGCAGTTAAAGATGGATACTAGCCCTCAAAATAAAATACTAGTTGTTAATAAGCCTGATGCCACGCAAGCTAAAATTCGTATGGGCTATAACTTTTATCGCTCTGGATTTGAAGACCGGATAGCGTTTAAAATGGCTAATCGAGTTTATGGGGGAGGCTCCTTTAGCAGTCGTTTAATGAAGAATTTGCGTAGCGATAAAGGTTATGTGTATAGTATATATTCTCGACCAGAATATAATCGTTGGGGAGGAATTTATTATGTTAATACAGAAGTAAAACCTAATAGGGTTCACCAAACAATTAAAGCAATCAAGGAAGAGATGTCAGCAATTAAAACAGCAAAGAATAAAATAACTAAAAAAGAATTAGAAGAGAATATTAATTTGTATAATGCTTTATTACCTAAATCATATCAACAGCAGGTTGATATTTTAGGACAAATAATCTATAATGCAGAAATTAGAGGGCGGCAGGTTGATTATGTGAATCAGTTTATCACTGAATATAATCAATTAACTGCCTCAGAAGTACAGCAGACTTTTGCCCAACATACTTATCCACAACGATTTTTAACTGTCATTGTAGCTAATAAGAAAGAAGTAGTACCACAATTCAAAGCACAAGGAATTGATATTGAAGTAGTAAATCCAAACTAGAAAGGGTGATTAGTGTGCAGAATTTTACTTTTCAGAATTCGACAAAGGTTATTTTTGGACGCGATAAAGAAAAAACAGTAGGAACGGAAGTTAAAGAATATAGCGACCATGTGTTATTGCATTACGGTGGTGGCAGTATTAAGAAATATGGTGTTTATGATGATGTGATAGATTCCTTAGAAGAAGCAGGAGTTGAAGTTACAGAATTAGGTGGAGTGCAGCCTAATCCTCGTTTGAGTTTAGTAGAAGAAGGAATTGAAATCTGCCGTGAAAAAGATATTGATTTTATTTTAGCAGTGGGGGGCGGCAGTGTTATTGATTCTGCTAAAAGTATTGCTGCTGGAGTACCTTATGAAGGAGATGTTTGGGACTTTTTCGCAGGAGAAGCTGAAATTGAAACAGCTTTGCCAGTTGGTACTGTCTTAACTATTCCAGCTGCTGGTAGTGAAACAAGTCCTGCTGCTGTAGTTACTAATGAAGAAGAAGATTTGAAATGGGATATTGGTAGTAATAAATTACGACCACAATTTTCTATTTTGAATCCTGAAATCACTTATACATTGCCTGATTATCAAACTGCTTGTGGAGCAGCAGATATGATGGCTCATATTATGGAACGTTACTTTACTAAAACGGAAGATGTAGAATTAACTGATAAGTTATGTGCTGGAACTTTGCGGACAATCATTAATAATACTCCATGTGCTTTAAAAGAACCTAAAAACTATGATGCTCGAGCTGAGATTATGTGGGCGGGAACTATTGCTCATAATGACTTGTTAGGTACAGGCCGCGAAGAAGATTGGGCCTCTCATGCTATTGAACATGAACTGAGTGCTTTATATGACGTAGCACATGGAGCAGGATTAGCAGTTATCTTCCCAGCTTGGATGGAGTATGTCCATCAAGAACATGTAGAAAGATTTGCTCAGTTTGCTGTAGATGTATGGAATGTAGATCCAGACTTTTATAATGTAGAACAGACTGCTAAGAAAGGAATTGAAAAAACCAGAGAATTCTTTAGCTCAATTGGATTACCAGTTAGCTTAGAAGAATTAGGTGTGCCAACGAATAAATTAGAAGAAATGGCCGATAAGTGTACTAGTGGCGGTCCTGTTGGTAACTTTAAGTCTTTAGATAAAGAAGATGTGTTTCGAATTTATAAATTAAGCCAGAATAAGAGATAAGAACAGTAAAGAGTAATCAGTGATGAGTAAAGAGAAAAGAAGAAAAATAGTAAAGAGAAAAGACAGTAAGAACAGTAAAGAGTAATCAGTGATATGTTTGCTGTCTTACTGTCTGTCTTTTTTAGGAGGTTTAAGCAGTTGCAAAATATTGATGTAAAATTATTCAAATCAAGGCAAAAGACTTTTTAATTCCATATTTAGATATAGTATATACTATATCTAGAGGTGATAAAATGAAATATTTAAAAAGATATGAAACAACTAAGATAATTGGGATAAATAAAGAAGGTGCTAGTAATGAAGACAACAATTAAAGCTAAATTACTAGAGATGCCTTCAGAGGAAAGCGAAAAAATTAATAACCTTATGCTTAAGTTTTCTTCAGCAATCAGATTTGCTTTTAATCGTAGAAAGCCTGATGCTTATGATTCAATGAATAAAGGTGATTTGGAGAAATTACTGCAGAGTAAATATAAACTTAACTCTAGATATGCTAAAGATGCAGTTATGAAAGCAGATAGTATTATATCTTCGCAAAAGGAATTAGTAAAAGAATATCACAGTAATTATAAATCTAAGGTTAAACAGGTTAAGCAGGAATTAAAAATAGCAAAATCCAAACAAAAAATCCATGCTTTAAAAACAAAGTTGGATAAATATCAACGGAAGTTAGAAAAATATCAAAAACATTTAGATAATGGTACAATTCCTAAAGTTATTTTTGGAGGTAAAGAAAATTATAAAGCTAGGTGTGAAGGGAAGATTTCCAATCAAGAATGGAAAGAACTTCGTAACAATAAATTCTGTTCTCGCGGAGATAAGACTAAAAAAGGGAATCTTAATACGCGCATTGTTTTAGATAAAGAAGATAATATCTTTTTAAGGATTAATACTAGTGTCAAAAAGAATAGTAGTAGATATGAGTATATTAAAGTCCCGCTTTATTTACCGCAAAAGGAGAATTTAGAGGGTGAGGTTAACGGTAGAGATTATAAAAGTATGGTCTTAAAAGCTGTTAACAAAGAGAAACCTTATTATGTAGAAGTTATCCATAAAGATAATCAATATTTTGTTCATATAACTATTGAAGAGAAAACGCCAGAAATTAAATCTGCTAATCCTGAACAAGTAGGAATTATAGGAATAGACACTAACCCAGATGGTTTTGCTTTAACTTGTCTTGACCAAGAAGGTAATTATAAATGGCATAAATGTATAACTAATCCTGAATTAACTTCTGCTAAAGGTAATAGGCGGACTAATCTTTGTGGTGAATTAGCAAAAGAAGTAGTTGAGTTTATTAAAGAAAAAGGATATTCTGTAGCGATTGAAGATTTAGAGTTCAAACGCAATCGTTATGGGAATAAGAAATTTGAAAGGGCTTCACATCAATTTGTATATAGAAAGTTGTTGACTTTTTTAGAGAGAGGATGTAAGCGTAAAGGAATAGAAGTTATTAAAATCAATCCCGCCTTTACTAGCATCATTGGGAAATATAAGTACCAGCATCAGTTTGGAATAAGTGTTCATAATTCGGCTGCATTAGTAATTGGCAGAAGGGCTTTAGGTTTTAATGAACGAATTCCAAAACAATTAATCCAAGTTATGAGTAGTTATTTAAAGAGAGTTAAATTCACAAAATTTATTTCTAGTTCCCAATGGTCTAAATGGGGCAAGATTGATTATTTAATTAAAACTTTGATTAAAAATATTAAAAAGAAAGGTGGTGAAAATCCTGCTTATAGTAAAGACTATGCATATTCCAGATACAGGAAGAGATTGTTGGGGATCGCTTAATAATTATGACCTGATTAAAAGAATTAATTTTCTAATAGTTTAGATAGGGCAAAGCACCACATAGAGAAAGGACTTTGCCTAGAATGTAAAATTTAGGGACGGGTAACACCTGTATCTTTCTAGTACCTTAATATTATAAATATTAAGGGCAGTAAGGAAGATTATAATCAAGCGATTATACCTAACACGATCTAATCCTGTATGATTGTGGTCTATGTATAGTTTTGCATAGGTTTTTATAAGCAGGTTGTTTTTAGTGCTTACTGCACGGCAAGTATTAAAAGTAGCAGGATTAGCAGGGAAAATAATTTTAACTAATGGAGCAGAAATTTATCGTACGGAAGATACAATCATGGAGATTTGTCATGCTTATGGAGTAGATGATGTTGAAAGTTTTGTGACTCCGACAGGAATTTTTCTTTCTATTGACGATGGTGAATATGTACATACAAAATTGAAGCGAGTCCATAATAGAACTATAAATTTAGATAAAATCAGTAAAATTAATAATTTTTCACGACAGTTACAGGAAGAAACTTTGTCTTTTCAACAAGCTTTGGCCCAACTGCAAAAGATTGAAGCAGATGGACCAGAGTATAGTTTTTTAACTGTTACAAGTTTAACTTCTATTGCTTGTGCGATGTATGTAATTTTAGTAAGAGCGAATTATATTAACTTCTTTCCGGCTTTAATTGCTAGTTTTGCTAGTCAATTGATGATTAAACAGAGTGGTTTTTTAAAAGAGATCAATTATATCCCAGAAATGATTGCTGGATTTATCGCTGGTTTAGTAGCAGTATTATTCCATCGTTTTGGTGCAGCTAATTATAATTTGAGTGTAGTTACTGTCAGTGGTATTTTAGCTTTTGTACCGGGAGTAAGTGCTACTAATGCAATTCGTGATGCTATTGATAATGATTTGATTTCTGCTACTAGTAGAGGTACAGAAGTAATATTAAGTTCGATTAGTTTAGCAGCAGGAGTAGCCTTGTCTCTAGGTGGGTTAAACTTATGAGAATAATATTAGATTTGGTGGCTAATTTCATTTTAGTATTAGGTTTTGGAATTTTGCTGCAAGCTCCTAAAAGCAGTTTGATTTCAGTAGGATTAACTGGGACAATTAGTTGGGGTGGATTTTTGTTGGCGCAAAATTTAACTAATAGTATAGTATTTTCAACTTTTATTGCAGCGATGACAGTAGGAGTTTGTGGAGAAATTTTTGCGCGATTTAACAAACTACCGGCAACGGTATTTATTGTAGCAGGTATTTTGCCTCTTGTGCCTGGAGTGCCAGCTTATTATATGATGTATCATATGATTAAAGGAGAATATTTACAAGGTGTTGAAAATGCAATTAATACCTTAATGATTGCTGGAGCTATTTCTTTTGGGATTGCTATTGTTGGTGGTGCAGCGAAATATTATTCTGAATTAAAAAATGGTCATCTTGAGGAAGAATAATTGTAATGATTAAGTTTCAAACTAGAAATAGGGAGTGAAGAAGAAAAAATGAGTGAATTAGCAAAGGCAGCACAAATAGTAGTTAAAGATTGTTTAGCAGTAGAAGCAGAAGAGGAAGTGTTAGTGGTAGTTGACCAATTACGGCAAGAAATTGGTGAAGCGATCTATCAAGCAGGCGAAAATATTGGAGCGGAAGTAATGTTAATAAAAATGTTAGAACGAGAAAATCATGGAGCAGAACCGCCAACTACAATAGCAGAAGCAATGAAGGATGCTGATGTAGTAATTATGCCAACTACTAAATCTTTATCTCATACTGCAGCTAGAGTTGAAGCTTGTAAATCAGGAACAAGAGCTGTTACATTACCAGGAATTACAGCAGAGATGATGAAACGGACTTTAAATGCTGATTACCAACGGATTAAAGAACGTAGTGAGAGTTTAGCTGAGAAACTAAGTAGAGCTAAGAAAGCTAAAATCACTGCTCCTAATGGAACAGATTTAGAATTAGTATTAGAAGAAAGAAAAGGACATCCTGATACGGGCATTTATCATCAACCAGGTGATTTTGGAAACTTACCAGCGGGAGAAGCGTATATAGCTCCACTAGAAGGAAAAGCTAATGGTAAGTTTGTAGTTGATGGTTCAATGAGTGGAGCTGAAGTACATACTGATGAAATAGAATTAATTGTTGCTGATGGTTATGTAACAGATATTAAAGGAGGAACAGCAGCAGAAAAATTAAAGGAGATAATTGCTCCTTATGGTCAAGATGCTAGGAATATTGCTGAATTAGGAATTGGAACCAATGACCAAGCGCAACTAATAGGAAATATATTAGAAGATGAAAAAGTGATGAGCACAGTTCATGTAGCTATAGGAGATAATTCTACGATGGGGGGAGAAATAGAAGTAGCTAGTCACTTAGATGGTATTATTGAAAACCCGACTGTTAAATTAGATAATGAAGTAATTATGAAAGATGGAAAAATCATCAAGGAGTAAAAGGTCGAAATTAAATATTCTTTGTCTAAAAAATCAAAAAATAAAAAGGAGAAACTAGAAATAGACATAATTAATATATTAAAGGTAATATACTAAATTATAATTAAATAATTCATATGAGCTGTTCAGTGCAATGGAATTGAATTATTATTGATATTGGAAAGAGGTAGATTAAATGTACATTGAAAAAATTTTAAAGGATCATCCGATTATTGCAGCGATTAAAGATGTTGATGACTTAGAACAGGTACCTAAAGATAAGATTGATGTGATTTTCATTTTGCGGAGTAGACTCTCGGACTTAAATGAGATAATTGAGAAGGCAATGGATTTAGATGTATTAGTATTTTTGCATATTGATATGGTCAAAGGAATTGGCAAAGATAAAGAAGCAATTAGATACTTGGCTCAAGAGATAGGTATTGATGGCATTATGACTACTAAGAGCTATCTGATTAAGGCAGCTAAAAAAGAAAACTTAATTACAATTCAGAGATTATTTATGCTAGATTCTGAATCATTAAAGACAGGAGTGAATATTGTAAAAAGTACTAATCCTGATTTGATTGAAGTGCTGCCAGGTTTAGTAGTACCGACAATGGTGGATAAATTAAAGAGTAAATTAGATATCCCAATTATTGCTGGAGGATTAGTTAGAAATCGCGAACAAGTCTCAGAAATTTTAGACAAAGATGTGACTGCTATTTCTACCAGTCAAACAGATTTATGGGAAAATTATAAATAAAGATTGAAAAATGTCGGATTATATAGTATAATTTAATTGTTGTTTTAACTTAATAAGTGAGTTAAAGGGTAGAAAATATAGAGAATCCCTATTTAACTTATACAGGTTGGGGAGTACTAGCTTTAAATTGAGTAATATTCCATCTGTAAGTTAAATAGGGGTTTTTTTTAATGAATAATAAATTTTTATTATGTCTAATATAACATTATAAGTTTAAGTTTATCTATTTTATATTTTAAAGATAAATTAAAAACAAATAGCCCATTATAAGATTATAAGAGTTTATTTAGTTGGGATAGCTGTATCTGACTAAATAAGCTCTTTTTATATTATAAAACATATGTTTGCTGCTGGTAATATTCTTTAAAGCAAGATAAAAAAACAGGGGGGATAATGATGAAGAAGAAATTAGTTAATAATCCAGATGATGTAGTGGAAGAAATGTTAGCGGGCGTAGTAGCAGCAGAACCAGACAGATATAAGAAGTTAAAAGACCAAAATGTCTTAGTTAGAGCAGATGCTCCAGTGGATAAGGTTGCTTTAGTTAGTGGCGGTGGTAGTGGGCACGAACCTACTCATGGAGGCTATGTTGGCCCCGGAATGTTAGATGCTGCTGTAGCAGGTGATGTATTTACTTCTCCAACTCCAGATGCTGTTTATGAAGCTATTAAAGCAGTTGACAGTGGTAATGGGGTATTTTTGGTAATTAAGAATTATACTGGCGATGTAATGAATTTTGAGATGGCAGAGGATATGGCAGAAGCAGACGGTATCGAAACAGCCCATGTAGTAGTTAATGATGATGTAGCTGTAGAAGATAGTACTTATACAAGCGGACGTAGAGGTGTTGCAGGAACTATCTTTGTTCACAAAATTGCAGGTGCGTTAGCAGCACAAGGGGCTAGTTTGCAAGAAGTAAAGGAGATAGCGGAAAAAGTAGTCGCTAATGTTAGAACTAAAGGTATGGCCTTGTATCCTTGCCGTGTTCCAGCAGCAGATGAATCTACTTTTAGTTTAGAAGAGAATGAAATGGAATTAGGGATTGGGATTCATGGTGAGCCGGGAACAGAAAGAACAGAAGTTAAATCAGCTGATGAGATTGTAAATAATTTAGTTACGGATGTTATAGAAGATTTACCTTTTAGCGCTAATGATGAAGTTGCAGTAATAGTTAATGGTATGGGCGGTACTCCATTAATGGAACTTTATATAGCTAATAGAAAAGTAAATGAAATTTTAGGTGCTAAAAATATAGATATCTATAAAACCTTTGTTGGAGAGTATATGACTTCATTAGAGATGGCTGGATTATCAGTTACATTGTTAAAATTAGATGATGAATTAAAAGAATTATTAGACGCTCCTACAGCAGTTGATTTATTAAAATAAAATTTATCTTAGTTTAATTATTGGAAAAGATTCTGCTTATGGGCTGTGGTTTAATTAAAAATACGATAATATCCACAGCTCATAAATATTATAGTAAAATTATTTAGGAGGGATAGTATGAATAAAACAGAAGAAGTATTTAATAAAATAGCTGATAAAATAATTGATAATAAACAATATTTAACTAAGTTAGACTCTGCTATTGGTGATGGTGACCATGGGATTAATATGGCACGTGGCTTTTCTGAAGTTAAAGAAGAGTTTGAATCTGCAGAGTTTGATAGTAATAGTGCAGTGGTCAAAAAAGTAGCCATGACATTAATTTCTAATGTTGGTGGAGCTTCTGGACCATTATATGGCACAGCATTTTTACAGGCAAGTAAAGTAATGGAGGAAGATCTATCGCTAAAGAATGCTGTAAAAATAGGAGAAGCAGTAATAGAAGGGATAAAGATGCGGGGTAAGGCAGAGCAAGGAGATAAAACAATGCTTGATGCAATTATTCCTGCTGTTAATGCTTTGAAGGAAGATTATGAAGCGGGAGTAGAGTTAGAAGAAGCTTTGCAAGATTGTTTAGAGGCAGCAGAAGAAGGAAAAGAAAGTACTATTCCCTTGGTAGCTAAAAAAGGACGGGCTAGTTATTTAGGAGAAAGAAGTAAGGGGCATCAAGATCCTGGTGCAACTTCAAGTTATATGATAATTGAAACAATTATTAAAGAAATAATTTAGAAGGTTGAGGTGTTAATATGGTAGGAATACTAATTGTTTCGCATAGTAAAGAAGTTGCGCAAGGAGCAAAAGAATTAGCAGCAGAGATGATGCAAGGGGATGTACCTTTAGAGGCAGTAGGAGGTACTAAAGATGGTAGGTTAGGAACAGACTCTAATTTGATTTATGAAGCCTTGACTAACTTAAATAATGCTGATGGGGTAATAATTTTAGCTGATATGGGGAGTTCAGTAATGAATACTGAGCTGGCTTTTGAATTTTTCTCAGAAGAAGAGCAGGAAAAATTTAAAATAGTAAATGCTCCTTTAGTGGAAGGGGCTATTAATGCTGCTTTGCAATCGAGTTTTGGCAAGGATTTAGATGAAGTAATAGCAGCTTTAGATCCTGTAGAGTTGGCCCAAAAGAAAGTTTGATAAATTTGTGACAAAGTACAAATTAAATAACTGAATTAGGCTTTGAAGCAATTATTTCGTCATAATCACAAAAAAAGTTGTAAAAAAACACAAATAACCCTTGAAAAAATTATAAAGTGCTGTTATAATTAAATTAGATTGATTGAGGCAAGAAAAATATAATATATAATTAATTAAAAGTTAACAGGGTAGAATATATAGAGAACCCCTATTTAACTTTTACAGAATAAGTGCATCCCACTTATAATTATGGTGTATCTAGGTCTGTGAAGTTAAATAGGGGTTTTTTGTATGGGCAAGACTATAAGTATAACTACAATTAATATAATTTATCTGATTACAACTTATTAACATATAACTTGAACAATATTATTAAGTTAATCAGTTATAAGACTATAAGAGTTTATCTAGTTGGAATTACTATAGCAGTGGCGTATGGTCATTGCTGCATGAGAGCTAGGTGAACTCTTTTAGTATATATAATAAGATTTAGAAAGGGGGATAGTTCAGGAGAAAATAATTTTCTGAAAATTCTGAAAATTTAGAAATTGGAAGTAATTAAAAAAAGGGGGTTCATTTTAATGAAGAAATATTTAGGTACTATGGTTGGTGGAGCAATTGCCGGAGTATTCGTATTCGCCATTTGGGGACTGTTCACTGAAGCTTTTGGAACTGCTGGAGGTTGGCTTGGTGGACCATTAGTAGTTGCTCTAGTCTGGGCTTTAAATCACTATGTAGGAGCGTTTTATTTACCTGATGGTGCAGTTGCAATTGATATGGCAGTAGCAATCGGGATCGCTGGAACAATGAACGGAGTATTTAGAGGTAAGCCTATCGCAGCAGCAATGCCTACTTTATTTTGGATGGCTGTTGGAGCAATTTTAGGTGGGATCTTTGCATCAATAGTAACTGATGTAATAGCAGAAAATAGTTAAATTTAGTAGTCTGTTGATTTGAATTTGTGACATAATAATACTTGGAGGTGTAATCAATGGGGATTGATGCAATTGCAACGACAATTTTTGGAGGAATGTTATTTCCATTTTTGATTCTGATGATTTGGGGTAAAGGTGCAGAAGAAGGTGGCATGTTTGGAGGTATGGCAGCAGGTGGTTTTGTTGTTGGTACTAGTTGGTTAGCAAATCACGGTGCAGGATTAGTTGTACAAGGACAAGGAGCGCCATGGGTTGATATGGCTTGGGCTGCTGGAATAGGAATTATGGCTTTCGGTATTGTGCAAGGTAACGATATTAAAAAGTCTATTCCTTCTCTTACGTTTGCTATAATCGGTGGCATAATCGGTGGCTATATTTTATCAGCAATGTAATATAGATCTTACATTTGTTTATAAGCTATTATAATTTTACAAATTTATTCTTTATAATATAATTTGAGATATTTCCTAAGTTAAAAAAATAAAACCCTAATAATATAATAGAAATAATAATAGTAGAGGGTTTAAATTTTTAATGTTTTGTAACATCTATTGAGAGGTTTATAAAGTAGTTTTATATAGATGAATTTGGGGCAAAGATACTAATTTTAAAGCTGTATAAAAACTAAAGGGGGCTTTTATTGTGGGAAATTACATTTTATCCATTGACCAAGGAACAACTAGTTCTAGAGCAATTGTGTTTAATAAGGCTGGAGAAGAAGTTAGTGTAGCACAGAAGGAATTTACTCAGCACTATCCAAATCCAGGTTGGGTTGAGCATGATGCTAATGAAATTTGGGGTACAACAATTGGTGTTATAGCTGATGCTTTAGGCAAAGCAGATATTGTAGCTAGCGAAATAGACGGAATCGGTATTACTAATCAGCGTGAAACTACAGTAGTTTGGGATGCGGAAACAGGTAAGCCAATTCATAATGCAATTGTTTGGCAAGATAGAAGAACTGCTAGTATTTGTGATGACTTAGAAGAACAAGGTTATAAAGATCCTATCCAAGAAAAAACTGGTTTAATTCTTGATGCTTATTTCTCTGGAACTAAGATTAAGTGGTTGTTAGATAATGTAGAAGGTGCTAGAGAAAGAGCTGAAGAAGGTAAGTTGAGATTTGGTACTATGGATAGTTGGTTAATTTGGAAATTAACTGGCGGAGAAGTTCATGTTACAGACTATACAAATGCTTCCCGAACAATGATCTTTAATATTCATGACTTAGAATGGGATGACGAGTTATTGGATATGTTAGATATTCCAAAGTCAATGTTACCAGAAGCTAAATCAAGTAGTGAAGTTTATGGCGAAACAGTAGACTATCACTTCTTTGGTGAAAATGTTCCAATCGCTGGTATTGCTGGTGACCAACAAGCTGCCTTATTCGGTCAAGGATGTTATGACAAAGGTATGGCTAAGAATACTTACGGAACAGGTTGTTTCTTATTAATGAATACGGGTAAAGAAGCAGTTAAATCAGAAAATCAATTATTAACTACAATCGCTGCTAGTGCTGACGGTGGAGCTAAATATGCTCTAGAAGGAAGTATCTTTGTAGCTGGAGCAGCAATTCAGTGGTTAAGAGATGAAATGAGCTTAGTAGAAGAAGCCCCAGACTCTGAATACTTTGCTAATAAAGTAGACGGCACAGATGGTGTCTATGTAGTGCCAGCCTTTACCGGTTTAGGAGCTCCATACTGGGATATGTATGCTCGAGGTACAATAGTTGGTTTAACTCGAGGAACTAATAAAGACCATATTATTAGAGCTACTTTAGAATCTTTAGCTTATCAAACACGAGATGTGTTAGATGCTATGGAAGCAGATTCAGGAATTAACTTAAAAGAATTAGCAGTTGATGGTGGAGCAGTAAATAATGACTTCTTAATGCAGTTCCAGGCAGATATCTTAGGTACTCCAGTAGAAAGACCAGAGTATACAGAGACTACTGCTTTAGGAGCAGCATATTTAGCCGGATTAGCAGTAGGGTATTGGAATAGTAAAGAAGAAGTATTAGAGAAGCGCAGAATAGATACTACTTTCCAACCAGAAATGGGCGAAGAAGAAAAAGAAAAGTTATATGCTGGATGGCAAAAAGCAGTAGGCAGAGCAAAGGATTGGGCAGAAGAGTAAGTAACTAGCAATAAAACTAAGCATATAGCTTGCGCACTTAATCTGCAATAGCTTAAGCGACTAGGGCTACACGAAGTGTTTTTTCGCTTTTTAAAAAACACGGAGGGATACCTAGTAAATGCTCAGTAATTTATGAACTAGCAATAAAGCAATGCATATAGCTTGCGCACTTAATGTGCAAGAAAATCAAATATAAATGCCGCAGAGGGCGTTAATACCCTTGCGGCATTTATCACTACAAACTACAAAAGTTTTAACTATAGTGGGAAGGGAATAGCAACAATCAGAATTAAATAAATAGATATTGTGGTAGAAAATATAAAAGAAACCACATTTAAGTTTTCCTAGGGATAAGTGCGTTCAATGTGGGAACTTAAATGTGGTTTCTATAATTTTAAAATTCGATTAATCACTTTAGGGAGGGAATAATTTTGAAAGACAAAACAGATATTTTAATTATCGGTGGCGGAGTAACTGGATGTTTCGCGGCAAGAGAATTAAGCCGGTATGATTTAGATATTACTTTAGTAGAAAAAGAACCTAGTTTATGTACAGGAACTACTAAAGCAAATACAGCATTAATTCATGCTGGATTTAATGCAGATCCTGATAAACTAAAAGGTAGACTAAATATGCGGGGAAATCAGCTATATCATGAACGAATTCAACATGAGTTAGATGTTCCAATTGAATGGTTAGGAGCTTTGGTAGTAGCTAAAGAAGAAGAGAAGTTGCCTAAGTTAGAAGAACTATTAGAAAAGGGACAAGAAAATGGAGTGCCGGATTTAGAGATTGTTAAAGGTGACGACATTTATGATTTAGAACCTCATTTAGCAGATGATGCTATAGCAGCATTACATGCACCGACAGCAGGAATAGTAAATCCGTTTGAATTAACCGTAGCTTTAGCAAATAATGCCGCTATGAATGGAGCCGATGTCTATTTAGAAGCGGGAGTAGAAGATATTGAAGATAAAGGTGAGACTAAGTTAGTGAAGACGGCTAAAGGAGATATTGAAGCTGATATTGTAATTAATGCAGCAGGCTTGTACGCTGATAAAATAGCTAATATGGTCGGGATAGATAAATTTGAGATTACTCCTCGCCGTGGGGAATATTATTTATATGATAAGCAGGCAGATATTGATGTACAAACAACTGTTTTCCCAGTGCCAACTAAAATCACTAAAGGGATTGTAGTAACGCCAACTGATGAAGGAAATGTTTTAATTGGCCCAAATGCAGAAGTGATTGAAAGTGTAGAAAATAAATCAACTACAAGAGAAGGACTAGATGAAGTTTTAAATGGAGCCCAGAAGACAATACCTGAGTTAAGTAAACGAAATGTGATTAGAGAGTTTGCAGGTTTAAGACCAGCCATTACAGAGACTGGTGACTTTTTAATTGAAGCTAGTGATGAAGTGCCTGGTTTTATTAATGTAGCAGGAATTCAATCACCTGGATTAGCATCTGCACCAGCAATTGCAGAAAAGGTAGTAGGTATTGTAGAAGAAGAAATAGGAGGTTTAAAAGAAGACCCAGACTTTGATCCTAATTATGAAGGACCTCCTAAGTTTAGACACATGAGTCATGAAGAGCAGGCTAAATTGGTAGAAGAGGACGAGAATTATGGTCAGATTATCTGTCGTTGTGAATCAGTGACTAAAGGAGAAATTTTAGAGGCAATTAGAGAACCAGTAGGAGCAAGAACAGTTAATGATATTAAACGAAGAGTTAGACCAGGTTCCGGACGATGCCAAGGTGGATTCTGTGAACCAAAAGTAGTTAATATATTATCTGAAGAATTAGGGATTCCAGAAAATGAAGTGGTACTAGAAAGTGAAGAATCAAAACTTTTAAGAGAAAGAACAAAAGAGCCTTTACTGAATGAGGAAGAGGTGTCAGATAATGAATAAACAAGAATACGAATTAGTAGTAGTCGGTGGAGGGCCAGCAGGATTAGCAGCAGCACAGGAAGCATATGACCAAGGGGTTAGAGATATCTTAATTTTAGAAAGAGATTTTGAGTTAGGCGGTATTTTACAGCAGTGTATTCATAATGGCTTTGGTTTGCATTATTTTGGTGAAGAGCTAACAGGTCCTGAATACGCACAGCAATTTATGGAGAATGTCAGAGAGCGTGGTGTAGATATTAAACTAGATACTATGGTGTTAGAAGTAACGCCTGAAAAAGATGTCTATGCTATTAATTCTGATGATGGAATGCTTTATATCGATGCTGAAGCAGTAATTTTAGCAATGGGTTGCCGAGAAAGAACGAGAGAAGCCATTGATATTCCTGGAACTAGACCAGCGGGAGTTTATAGTGCAGGAACTGCACAGAGATATGTGAATATGGAGCAGTGGATTCCCGGTGAAAAAGTAGTGATATTAGGTTCTGGTGATATTGGCTTAATTATGGCGCGAAGAATGCATTTAGAAGGTGCAGAGGTAGAAGCCGTCTTAGAAATCATGCCTTTCTCTGGTGGACTAGTGCGAAATATTGTGCAGTGCTTAGATGATTTTGATATTCCACTAAGAATGCAGCAGACAGTAACAGAAATCCACGGTAAAGATCGTTTAGAAGCAGTTACGGTAGCAGAAGTTGATGAAAATATGCAGCCAATTCCAGGTACAGAATATAAAATTGAATGTGACACATTATTATTATCAGTAGGCTTAATTCCAGAGAATGAACTATCAAAAGATGCCGGAGTCAAGATGCATGATGTCACAGGAGGGCCAATTGTGAATGAAGGTCGAGAAACAAATATTGAAGGTATCTTTGCTTGTGGTAATGTCCTGCATGTACACGACTTAGTAGACTGGGTAACAGAAGAAAGTTTGGTAGCAGGTAAGACAGCCGCTAACTATCTGCAAGGTGGCATTGATAAAAGAGAGCAAGAAATCGAAGTGAATCCAGGTGAAAATGTAGGTTATATTGTTCCCCAAAAGATAACTAATGACGTAGAAGATAGAAAACTAGTTGATTTATATATGAGATGTAAGAAACCAATGGAACATGTAACAATTAATTTATATAGTGGAGATAAGAAGTTATTAGATAAGAATGAGCGGAGAGTAGAACCGGGAGAAATGATTACTTTCCCTGTTCCAGAGCAGATGATATCTGATGATATGGATAGTCTAAAGGTTGATATTGTGAAGGAGGGAGAATAATGAGTGAAACAGTAGAAATCACTTGTATAAGTTGTCCAATGGGCTGCGATGTAGAACTAGAAGTTAATGAGGATGATGATATTGTAGATATCGACGGTAATAGTTGTCAAGCCGGGATAGAGTATGTTAAGAATGAATATCGTAATCCGACACGTATTTTGCCGACTACTGCTAGAGTCAAAGGTGGGGTGTTACCATTAGTCCCAGTGAAGACTGATGAGCCAATGCCTAAAGGATTATTAGATGAAGCAATGGAAGAGATAGCTAAAGTAGAATTAGAAGCACCGGTAGAATTAGGTGATGTAGTAATTGAAAACATTTTAGATACGGGGGTTAATATCGTTGCTACTAGAGATCTGCCTAAAAAATAGGGAGATGAATTAAATGAATAAACTACTAAATAAATTTGTGCTTTTAACATGGCTATTAATTATTGCTTTTAGTTTCTCTTGGAACAAATTAAATGCTATCAATGTTATTTTGTTAGCTGTCATTGCTGTAGTTGCAGGTTTTTATACTGTTCAGTGGCTGCGTTTTAAAAATGATTCTGAAGAGAAAAATTTACTTGATTTATCAGAGAACGTTTCTTTTAAAGCGCAGCAATTAATCTGGCTAATTAAAGATAATAACACAAAGATACAAGATTTAACTGAGTTATTTGAGGAAATTGCTTCTGGAGCTGAAGATAATGCTGCTAGTATAGAAGAGATATCAGCTTCTATTGAGGAACTATCTTCTTCTTCTGAAGTTATTAGTGATAAAACTGATTCTTTAGAAGAAGTTTGTAAAGTGGCTTTATCTTCGGCTCAAAAAAATAAGAAATGGATTAAAGAAGCGGCTGAAACATTAATTGATGTATCGGATAACGTAGAGCAATCTAGTCAGTCAATTGATGATTTGCGAGAAGTGTCACAAAGTATATCAAGTTTATTAGATAGAATTAAAGAGATCACTGACCAAATAGACTTACTCGCTCTAAATGCTTCTATTGAGGCAGCTAGAGCAGGAGAAGCAGGTCAAGGATTTACAGTAGTTGCTGAAGAAATAAAGAGTCTATCGGAAGAAACAGATGAATTAACAAATGAAATACAGACCACTATTAATGAGATTAATAATGAGGTAGAAAATACTAGTCAAATCATTGCAGATGGTGTAGATGAAATTGCTGATGTAGAAGATATTTCACAGAAATCAATTGATGGATTTGATGATATTACTGATAATATTAATCGGATTATTGATTTAGCTGAGGAATTGTCAACTCAAACTGAATCTCAGGCAAGTGCTACAAGTCAATCTACTATAGCTGTAGATTCAATTACGCAAGAATCAGTTAAAATTTCAGATAAGGTCCAAAAAGCTTATTCAATTATTAAAGAGCAGAGTCAAAATAGTGAAGATGTCTTAGATTATTCTAAAAACCTTAATCAAATAGGATATGATTTGCATCAAAAATCAGTGCAAGAAAAAGATGATGATACTATAATATTTGGAGTCAATCCATTTGCTAAACCAGAGGTAGTTAAAAAGTTATATGTACCTATTCTTAATCAAGTTAGTGCTAGTTTAGGCAAAGAGGCTAAAACTATTATTGTAGCAGATTATGAATCATTAATAAATTATATTGATCAACAATTAATTGATGTAGGATGGTTTTCACCTTTAGCCTATGTAGAAGCAAGTGAAAAAGCAGATATAGAACCCCTTGTAACTCCTGTAATTAATGGTCAACCTAGTTATCAGGGTTATATTTTCACTAGAAAAGATAGTGGAGTAGAGCAATTAAATGAGTTAAAAAATCGTTCTATTGGCTTTGTAGACCCTTTATCTGCTTCGGGATACATTTACCCTAAGAACTTAATTCAACAAGCAGGAGTTAATTTGCAGCATGATTTAGATAGTATTCAATTTTTAGGTAATCATGATAAAGTAATTAAAGGAGTTTTAAATAATAAAGTTGATGTAGGGGCAACTTATGATGAAGCTTGGGCTAGAGCACAAGAATCTGGTTTGGCTATAGAAAAATTAAAAATTATTAAGGAAACAGAAGCAATTCCTAAAGATGTAATAGCAGGAAGAGCTGGTTTATCAAGTAGATTATTAAGCAAATTAAAGCAAAACTTTATTAAATTATCTCAAAAATCAGCTAATAATAATGTATTAACTAATGCAGGAATTGATGATTTCGTAGAAAGTGATGATCAAACATTTGATATTGTTCGTAAATATAGAAATAATTAAGAAATTAGGTTTAATTAAAATTTTGGTTGTTTTTATGAGCTATGTATGGTATGTTAAGTTTTGAACATGCCTTATATAGCTCTTTTTTTATTGGTATAGGAGCCCATGATTATTATTACCAATATTTGGAATGAAAATATTAAAAGCTTTTGCCGATATAAGATGAAATTTTCTTTCAAATCTGATAAAATTAAAGCAAGTACAATTATTTTATTGTTTAGAAATAAAAAAAGGAGGGAAAAAAATGATTGGTATAGTAGCTGTAGCACATAATCCAAAAATTGCAGAAGGTGTTAATGAATTAGCTTCTGAATTAGTTCCAAGAGAAGTTCCAGTTAGAGCAATTGGAGGAGATAGAGACGGACGAATTGGAACTGATATAGATCAAATTGTAGAGACTGTAGAAAATTTGTATGATATGACTGATGGGATTTTAATTTTAGGTGATATAGGTAGTTCGATTACTAATGCAAGAGAGGCATTAAAATTATTAGAGTTAGAGGGTTACAATAATATAGCAGTTAGTACTGCTCCATTAGTAGAAGGTGTTATGATTGGCTCCATTGAAAGTAACTTAGGAAAGAATTTAGATACTATTAAGACTAAGATTGAAAGTCAGAGAATCATTGATTCCTGGTAATAAATATATTATAAATAGTATTTAACTAATTGTTTTTATAATTATAACTAATATATGTAATTAAATTAATCCTTGCAATTGGGAGGCGGCTATGTTTTCTTTAGAAAATGTTAAATTTAAGGATGTATTAGATATCAAAGAACTAAAGTTTCCTGCTGATGAAATAACTTGTATTGTTGGCCCTAGTGGAGGGGGTAAAACTACCTTGCTGAAACTATTAAATAATTTAGTTAGTGTAGATGAGGGCCAAGTGTTATATCGAGGTCAAGATGTAGAAAAGTGGGATCCAATTGAACTACGGCAAGAGGTAATTATGATTTCCCAGCAACCAGTTACTTTTACTGAGACAGTTGGTCAAGAACTGCAAGTAGGATTTGAAATGACTGGCAGGCAAGTACCTAAAGAAGAGAAGTTAAAACAGATGATGCAGCAAATGCAATTAGATAAGAAACTATCAACATCTGTTGATCTTTTATCTGGGGGAGAAAAGCAACGTTTGGCTTTAGCACGTAGTTTATTATTGAATCGTGAGGTTTTATTATTAGATGAACCTTCTTCAGCCCTTGACCAAGCTACCGAAGAAAAAGTAATTCAGCAGTTGGCTAACTATGGTCACCACAATGATATTACATTAATTATGGTTACTCATTCTCTTAATATTGCTCAAAATTATGGGGATAATACCTTTGAAGTTAAAGAGGGGAAAATAGTTTAAAAAGGAGCAATAAAAAATAATGAATCAAGCAATGGAGCTATCATTGTATCAATTGGCAGCCGCTTATGTATTTATTCTGATTTTATTAGCTATTGTTAAATTAAGAAAAATTGACCATGAGAAAGAAATTATACTTGCTACAATTAGAATGACTTTACAGTTAGTAATAGTAGGTTATTTACTCACTTATATTTTCCAACAGAATCATTATGCTTTTACTCTTATAGTGATTTTTATCATGGAAGGATTTGCTATTTATAATATTTATCAACGAGTAGATGGAATAATAAATAAAAAACTTAAATTAGTAATAGCTATTTCTATGTTAAGTGGAACTTTAACAAGTATATTTTTCTTTTTATTAGTAGTTATTAATTTAGAACCATGGTATTATTCAAGATATTTCATTCCTATTTCAGGGATGTTAATTGGTAATTCAATGACGGGTATTTCTCTAGGAGTACAGCGATTGATATCGGGAGTTAAAGAAAAAAGAGCACAAATTGAAGCGGCTTTGATGTTAGGAGTAACTCCTAAACGTGCTACTAGAGAAATTGTAAATAAAGCATTTAGTTCTGCTATTTTACCAACTATTAATTCTATGATGGGCATGGGAATTGTATTTTTACCAGGAATGATGACAGGTCAAATTTTATCTGGTGAGGCTCCTCTGTCGGCAATTAGATATCAAATTGCTATCATGATGGGGATCGCTGGAAGCGTGTCATTAACAATAGTTATTTTTGTTTATTTAGGGTATAAGACTTTCTTCAATGAACGAGCCCAATTAAATATTAATAAATAAAACTAAGGTCAGCCTAATATCAGGCTGACCTTTTAATATTTTTTGCAATCTTAATCTAATAAAGGTAAATAATTATAAATGTAGAATAAATTAATTAAAGATATACAAAATAAAGAAAATGATAAATTTTATGTAATAAAAAATCAAATTCTATATTAAATTTGAAGGAGTTGTGTCATAGATGGTGGATAAGATTAATAATAAAACTTTAGATAATAGTCTTTATTTCTACTTGGGATTTTGTATGTTGATAGTTGTGCTATTTACTATAGTTCAAATTAATATGATGAATTTATTAAAAAAGAACGATGACCAAATAATTAAATTAGACTCTTTTACCTCACCTCAAAAAGAAAATGGAATGAATTATTATCGTTTAAAAGAAGGAGACCCTCATCAATATCAATTTAAGACCACTATTAGTGGGGAAAAGTTGAATGAATTAAATGGTGATAATTATGAGTTGATAGTTTATCAATTTACTGCTCAGTGGTATAAAATTTATTTCAACGGATTTTTAATTGGTGGTAGTGGCGATTATCAGGATCATAACAGTAACATTTGGAATCAGTTTGCAAAATATTCAATTCCAGAGCAATTAATTAAGAGTCGTAATGAAATTAAGGTTAAAGCCTATGGGGCTTATGAAATTGGTACTTTGAATTTGCCTTTGATGATTTCTACAATTGATTTTACAAATAAAATTTATGAATTATTTAAATTCCTTTTTTATTATTTTTATTTAGTAGTGATTGGTATAGTATTAGTTAATTTATTACTTTTAATGTATATTGTAATTATTAGCCCTAATAGGGATAATGAATATATTTATTATATTTTAGCTAATATTTTTTTAATACCTCCTATTTTTGATTATATAACTTTTTATACTTTGCCCATATCTTTGCTTGCTTTTAAAAAAATAATCATGGCTAGCAATTGCATAATGGTTATTTTCACTTCTATTGGATTATATAAACAATTTAAAAAGAGGGTAAATATGATTGCGGGAATTATATTATTATTTGTATTATTATTTGGTTTAATAAGGTTTTCTGCTTTAATTGGGTTTGTTAATTATTGGAATGTGCTTAATCTTTTCATGACAATTAATTTAGTAACTTGGTTATATGCTACAGCAGTTAATTTAAAGAATTCTTATATAGCAAAAGTTATTTTTATTACTACTTTGTTTACTTTATATGCGCCGATTAATATGATGATCTTGTCTACTTTTAATATTAATATAGGAATGACAGATAGTAGATTTTTACTATTTCCTCTGTCTTTTATTTTAATTACACTGTATCATTATGTGGAATTAAATCGAACTATAGCTCATGAACAGAATCGGTCGCAATTAATGTATGAGAGAGCAATTAAAGATGAAATGACTGATACCTATAATCACCAATATATAGTTGATTTTTTAGAAGATAAATACGGGATGTATTCCATAATTATGTTAGATATTGATGATTTTAAGGAAATAAATGATCAGTATGGGCATCAAACTGGTGATTTTGTAATTAAATATGTAGTAGAAAAAATAAAAAGTAATATTCGTAAGAATGATATAGTAGGACGTTATGGAGGAGATGAATTTATAATCGTTTTAGATAAGTGTCCTCAAGAAAAGGGAGAAGAAATAGCTAAAAAAATAAAAAAAGATATAAAAGCTCTGCAACAGACACCCCAAGAGGAAGAAATAGAGGTTACAGTCTCTTTGGGAGTTTATCAGGTGGAAGAAGAGAAGAATAGAAAAGTGGTTTTAAAAGAAGTTGACCAGAATCTCTATCAAGCTAAAAAAGAAGGTAAAGATAGAGTAGTGGTAGGATAAATTTTTGCTAACTAAGTTTGATAATTAAAGAAGATAGTTATATAATAATATTGGGAAATTTTAATATTAGGATATAAAAATTGAGTATATAGTTAAAAGATTATAAAGTGGAGGGATAATTATGACAGAAGAAGTATATGATTTAGCAATTGTTGGCGGTGGGCCTGCTGGTATGTCAGCAGCTGTGAATGCTCGAGCAAGAAATAAAGATGTGGTTATTTTTGAAAGTGGTCAATTAGTAAGTAAAGTTGATATATCTCCCCATATTAGAAATTATTTAGGTTTTAGTGATATAACTGGTCCTGAATTGGCAGAAAAATTCATCTCTCATATTGAAGATGAAAATATTCCGGTGATTAATGAAAAAGTAGTTAAAGCTTATCCAATGGGCGATAAGGTAATGTTAACTACTAATAGTGAAAATTATGAAGCAAAGAAATTAATTTTAACAGTAGGAGTTAATCAAAAAGCTGAAATTGATGGTGAAGCAGATTATGTAGGAAAAGGTGTAAGTTATTGTGCAACCTGTGATGGTAAGTTATATGAAGGTCAAGATGTAATAGTAATTAGTGAAAGCGCTCATCATGAGGAAGAAGCTAACTTTTTAGCAGATGTCTGTGATACTGTTTATTATGTTCCCCAATATGATGAAATAGAACATTTAGATGATAGAATTGACATAATTGAAGGAAATCCAGAAGAGATAAAAGGTGAAGATACAGTCAATAAAGTTCAATTAGATACGGGAGAATATGAAGTTGCTGCTGCCTTTATTTTAAGAGATAGTGTACCTCCATCTGAAGTAGTACCAGGATTAGAATTAGATGGTTTACACATTAAAATTGATGAAAATTATGAAACTAGTGTAGATGGTGTTTATGCTGCTGGAGATTGTGCAGGAGAACCTTGGCAGTTAGCAAAAGCTGTAGGAGAAGGACAGTTAGCCGCCTTAAAAGCTATTAGAGAATTGGATAAATAGTGAAAATTTGAATAAAATTTAATGAATATTTTTTAGCAAATTGAAAATAATTATAATATAAAAAAGATCTTATAAGAAATAAGGTGGTAAAGTGTCCTGTGAATTAGCAGTATTAGGTATAGGAGATGTGCGTAAGCAGGATAGAGGATTAGCTGTCTACCTTTTAGATGCTTTACGAGAAGCTTTCACTTGGATGGATGTTAGTTTTATCTATGCTGGTAAAAACGGTAGAGATTTATATGAGATGCTACAGGATATAAAAGCAGATAAAGTTTTGATTTTAGATACGAGTGATGAAGGAATTCAGCCAGGAGAATTTAATTATTTGACGCTTAAAGTACCTGAAGCAGAATTTATGAAAGAGATGCTAATTGTGACGATTGGAATTTTTAGTGATGACTGGGGGAAAAAGCTATCTAAATTACTTGATCAGGAATTTGCACAGATTGTAGATAAAGTTTCTAGTCTGATTTTAAGTCTGTTAAATTAATTATTGAGCCCACATTAATTGTGGGCTTTTATAAATTTTATGTTGCTAATGTTGACACTTAATGTAAAGGTACGTTATAATTAAAGTAAATTCATACTTTAGTAGGTGAAATTATGGCTGATTTAAATAGTTTAAAAAATATTCTAGCTGCTAATAACTATAAGTTAACTTCGCAGCGCAAACAAATTTTAAAGGTATTGCTTGATAGTCAAGGTGAACACTTGAGTGCTGAGGATATCTATGAGATTTTAAAAGAAGATAATCCAGGGATAGGATTAGCAACTGTCTATCGTACTTTGGAATTGTTTTGTGAATTAGGTTTAGTACAGGAATTGGATTTTGATGAAGAAAGAAAAAGATATGAAGTAGAAGGAGAAGGGGCTCATCATCACCATTTAATTTGTTTGAATTGCAATAAAATAATTGAATTTAATGATGAGATTTTGGAAGACTTTGAACAGAATTTGCAACAAGAATATAATTTTGAAGTTACAGAACATAAAATGAAGTTTTATGGTTATTGTAAAGATTGTAAGGAATAAAGTAGATAGTGTTTAATAAAGATTCCAGTAATTCTGGAGTCTTTTTTATTTATCTGATGAGGTGAAAAAGATGAAGTTAAAAGAAATAAAAAATCAGATGACTGATTTAGCAGGAACAATATATTTAGTTGGAGGAGTAATTCGTGATTATTTATTAGAGGAAGAGTTAAAAGATATTGACTTAGTAGTTGCAGGGCCAACTAAGGAAGTTGCTCAAAAATTTGCTGCCAGAATGGATGGGAGCTTTGTAGTTTTAGATGAGCAACGTTCGATGTATCGAGTAGTTACGGCTGATTTAATTTATGATTTTAGCCCTTTAAGGGGAGAAACAATAATAGATGATTTAAGCCGCCGTGATTTTACTATTAATGCTATAGCCTTAAAATTAGATGATGCAGTTTTTCCTGAACAGAATTGGATTGACCCTTGGGATGGTTTAGAAGATTTAGAGCAAGGGTCTTTGAGAGTAGTTAACAAGAGCAGTTTTACAGATGATCCTCTGCGAATATTAAGGATGATTAGATTTAAAGCTCAATTTAATTTTGAGATTACAGAAATGACTGAAGACTTAGCTTTAGAAGCCTCTTCTAAAATAACAGAAGTAGCTAATGAACGAATTAATACAGAATTACAACTTATTTGTTCTTATTCAAATGCAGCTGAAAGTATAAATCATCTGCAAAATATAGGAATTATGTCCACTTTGATACCTCAGATTGAAGAATTACAAGAAATTGGTGCTTGTGAGTATCATCAAGAAGATGTGTGGACACATTCTTTAGCAGCAATAAAAGAAGTAGAAAATATGTTAAGCAAAGGTTATTGGATTAATAAAATAAATAAAGATAATATTCCCCTCTTAAAAATAGCAGTTTTATTACATGATTATGGTAAGTTGTTTACTAAAGAAAAAATTGATGGTAAAATACATTTTTATGGACATGAAAAAGTGGGGGCTAAAAGATTGCGTTCCCTTTTAAAAGAATTGACTTTTAGCAATCAAGAAATAAATTATATATTTAAATTAGTACGTTATCATATGCGTCCCTTCTCTTTATATCAGGCCGATAATTTAACTTTTAAAGGTAAATATAGATTTTTTAAAATAGGAGCGGACGTTGTAGAAGATATTTCTTTAGTTGCGGCTGCTGATAAATCAAGTACTGCTAAATTGAATAATCGCACTCAAGAAATGGCAGGTTTCTTAGAATTTCTCCGCCAGTTAATTGCTGATAAAGAAAAGTTCATAGAGCAAAGTAAGGAACAGTTAATTAATGGGAATGATTTAATAGAGGAACTAAACTTAGCTGAGGGCCCAAAAATTGGCGAGGTTCTAGCTGAAATTGAAAAGTTACAGGCGCAAGGTGAAATTACTACACGAGCTGAAGCATTGAAAGTTGCTCAAAACTATATTGATTAGGAGTGATAGAGATGAAAGTAACTGTGTTAGGTAATCGGTCTCCCTATCCAACTCAGTCTAGTGGAGGATCTAGTTATTTAGTACAAAACGAAGATAAGAATATTTTACTTGATGTGGGTCCTGATACTCTGCATAATTTACAGAAGATAATTCCCTGTCATGAGTTAGATGCTGTAATTATATCACATTTGCATTTAGATCATTTTTTGGATTTGTTACCTCTTCACCATGCAATTACGTTGGCCCTTAATAATGGCTATAGAGATGAAGCTTTAGCTGTTTATCTTCCTTTTGACGAAAGTGAAGAGTTAGACTTTATTCGGACTAAAGTGGGAGAAGAATTTCATTTGCAGGAGATAAATTCTGAATCTCAATTGGATTTTGAAAAATTAAAAGCTTGTTTTCATCCTACCACTCATTCTAAAGAGTGTTTAGGAATTAAAATTTGTGATTCAACTTCAATGTTAGGGTATACTGCAGATACTGCATTAGATGCTCAACTAGTAGATTTTTTCACTGGAATTGATATGTTATTAGCAGAGGCTAGTTTGCTAGAGAAAGATAAAGATAAACGTTCTTTAGGCCATATGACAGTTGGGGAGGCTGTTCAATTTGGAGCTAGAGCAGGTGTTAATAAACTGCTTTTGACTCACCTTGCTTCTACCTATGATTTAGTAGAAATTGAATCAGAGGTGCCTCAGGTTTATTTTGATGTAGAAATTACTAAGGTGTTAACAGAATATAAAGTATAGATAGAAGTAAGTAGCTAGGAGCTAGTAGTTAAAAACATAAAATCAAATTCAAAACCTAAAATATTAACCTAGTATTCAATAATTCAAAGCTATGAACTGTTTTTTGGTTTTGAATTTACTACTAGCCACTAGCTAGTAGATAATATTTTGATTATTGAAATATATTTGCTAAAATGTATTAAGGGAATAATATTTATTGAATAGGAGGAAAATAATCGGATGAGAACTATAGAAGCAGAGGAGATAACTAAAGCTGTAGCGCGATTATGTAAAGAGACTAATTATAATTTAGGTCAGGATGTAATTCGAGCTTATAAAGAATCATTAGCAGCCGAGGAGTCTGAAGTAGCTCAAGAAATTTTAGAACAGTTAATACAAAATGCTGAAATTGCTCAAGAAAAGGAAGTTCCAATTTGTCAAGATACGGGAATGGCTGTAGTATTTTTAGAATTAGGTCAGGATGTAAATATAGTAGGTGATGATGTAACTGCTGCGGTTAATGAAGGAGTTAAAAAGGGATATCAAGAAGGGTATTTACGTAAATCTGTGGTCAGTGACCCGTTAATTGAGAGAAAGAATACTGAAGATAATACTCCAGCAGTAATCCATACTACAATTGTACCAGGCGATGAGTTAAAGATCACTGTGGCTCCTAAAGGATTTGGTAGTGAAAACATGAGTCAGATGAAGATGTTTAATCCTACAGCGGGAGCAGAAAAAGTAAAGGATTTTGTGGTACAGGTGGTAGAAGAAGCTGGACCTAATCCCTGCCCGCCAATAGTTGTAGGAGTAGGTGTTGGTGGAACATTAGATAAAGCGGCTTTATTAGCTAAAAAATCACTGCTGCGAGATATTGGAGAACATAACTCTGACCCTAAATATAAATCTTTAGAAGAGGAAATATTAAATGCTGTCAATGAGACTGGAGTTGGCCCTCAAGGTTTAGGCGGTAAGACGACGGCTCTAGCTGTTAATATTGAAGAATATCCAACTCATATTGCTGGATTACCAGTAGTAGTTAATATTAATTGTCATGTAGCACGACATAAAACAGTGGTATTATAAACTGTCAGCTATGAGCAAAGTACTGTAGAGATTTGGTACTGCTAAATCTAAATTAAATATAGTTTTAATGGCCTGAAAAACTTAACTGTTATATTATTGTAATTGTTGAATTAGTAAAACATACATAAGTGAAATTAATTGAGAAGGGAGTAGAATTCATAATGGCTGAAATAAAATTGGAAACTCCAGTTACTGAATCTGAAATAAGAAATTTGAAAGCTGGAGATAAAATAAAACTATCAGGAGTTGTTTATACTGCTCGCGATGCAGCTCATGAACGATTAATTGAAGCATTAAATCAGGGACGAGACCTGCCTTTTGATATGCAAGGGGCGGCGCTTTATTATGTTGGCCCAGCTCCAGCTAAACCAGGTGAAGTGATTGGCTCAGCTGGTCCTACTACTAGTTATCGAATGGATCCTTTTACGCCTCAATTATTAAAAAATGGCTTAAAAATAATGATTGGGAAAGGGAATAGAAATCAGAAAGTAATGGATACTATGAAAGAAGAAGGTGCAGTTTATTTAGCAGCAACTGGAGGAGCAGCAGCCTTAATCAGCGAAAGAATAAAAGAGATGAAAGTTATTGCTTATCCTGATTTAGGAACAGAAGCAGTGAGGAAATTAAGAGTAAAAAATCTGCCTCTTGTTTGTGTTATAGATAGCACTGGTAAAAATTTGTATAATAGATAATAGTATATTTCTACAGACTAAGAGAGGAGTAGATGCAAAGTGGAACTATCTGTACAAATAAAAGATCACTTAGAAGGTGCAATTAAAGGAGAGGTTAAGATGACAAGAGCAGACGGCAGAAAAGATAATGATCAATTACGAGAAATTAATATTACGCGAGATTTTACTAAATATGCTGAAGGTTCTGTTTTGATAGAAACTGGCGATACAAAAGTTATTTGTAATGCTTCAGTTGAAGATGGAGTGCCGTATTTTTTAAGAGGTAAGAATCAAGGTTGGGTTACAGCTGAATATGCAATGCTACCACGGGCAACAGAAAGCAGAAATGTTCGGGAATCATCAAAGAGAAAATTAAGTAGTCGGACTCAAGAAATCAGAAGGTTGATAGGTCGGTCACTACGATCAATTATTGATTTAGATGTGTTAGGGGAAAAAACAATTTGGATTGATTGTGATGTAATTCAAGCAGATGGTGGGACTAGAACTGCATCTATTACTGGAGCTTTTGTAGCTTTAATTGATGCATTAAATTATATGCTTGATAAAGGATTAATTGATAAAATGCCGATTGATGAATTTGTAGCAGCAGTTAGTGTGGGGATTGTAGAAGAAGACTTATTATTAGATTTATGTTATGACGAAGATTCTAATGCTCAAGTAGATTTGAATTTAGTGATGACTGAAAATGAAGAGATAATTGAAATCCAAGGTACTGGAGAAGAAAGCCCTTTTAGTCAAGAGCAATTAACTGAATTGCTTGAGTTAGGAACTAAAGGGATTAAAGAATTAATTAAGATTCAAAAAGAAGCCTTAGGAGGAAAAGAAACATAAGGGGGATTAGGATTGAAATTATTTATTGCTACTAGTAATTTAAATAAAGTAAGAGAGATGAAAGAAATGTTAGGAGACCTTGATGTTGAAATATTATCTAAAGAAGATGTAGGAGAATTACCAGAAGTAGAAGAGGATAGAGGTAGTTTTGCTGGAAATGCATTAAAAAAGGCTAAAGTTATTCAGCAACAAGTAGGGTTGCCAACTATAGCTGATGATTCAGGGTTAGCAGTTGATGCCTTAGATGGGCGACCTGGTGTTTATTCAGCTCGTTTTGCAGGAAAGAATGCAACTGATAAAGAGAATAATAGAAAATTATTAGGGTTATTGAGTGGTGTAGAAGATAATCGACGTCGAGCTCATTTTGTTTGTATGATGGCTTTTGTTGATGAAGCAGGGTCTGAGGAAATTGTGGAAGGACAATGTCATGGAGAAATTGGGTTTGAACCTCGTGGAGATAATGGATTTGGTTATGATCCATTATTTATTCCTGATGGATATCGAAAAACTTTTGCTCAATTAGATAGTAAAGTAAAAAATAAAATCAGTCATCGCGCTCAAGCACTAGAGAAAATGAAAAAATTATTATTGGATAGGGGTCTATAATGAAATTAGCTGTATTTAGTGATGCTCATAATAATATAAAAGCGATGGAGAAGACTGTTCAGGATTTAGAGGAAGTAGATTATTTGATATATGCTGGTGATGGTTTAGAGCGGGTTTTAAATAGTGTAATAATTAGTGAGAGTGAGTGTGATTTATTAGCAGTGCAAGGTAATTGTGATCATGTGGCTGATTATCCTCGGGAAAGAACAATAGATTTTGGAGGGGTAAGAATATTTTTAGCTCATGGAAAAAGATATCGTATTAAGTGGGGATTGGATAACTTATATTATAAAGCCCGGGAAGTAAAAGCAGATATAGTTATTTTCGGTCATACGCACCGTCGTTTGGCGCAGCAACAAGATGATATTTTATTTTTTAATCCGGGGAGCATTTCTCGCCCTCGAGATAATAAAGCACCTAGTTATGGGTTGTTAGAGATCAAAGGCGATGATATTGATTATAAACATGTTGATTGTTTTAATAATGAAAATTGAAGCATAGCATAGTATAAGATAGATTAATACAGTATATAATATTTAAACAACTGTAATCGTTGATATTAATTTTGACCTATAGTTTCATTTTACTTATACTATTAAATGTTGAATTAGAAATAAAATGCAGTTGATTAAGTGCTAATTATGTGATAAAGTTAAGAATAACCTGTAATAGGAATTCGGTTTTTGTTTTTTAAAAAGGGAGGATGTTAAAATGAAAGTAAATAAAGAAGAAATTGGAGAAAACAAAGTAAAATTAGAGGTAGAAATTGAAGAAGAAAGAGTTGAAGATGCATTAGACGAAGCATACAAAAAGGTAGTTAAAAAAGTAGATATTGATGGATTTAGAAAAGGTAAGGTGCCAAGAACTTTATTAGAAAAGAGATATGGCGAAGAAGTATTACATAAAGATGCTCTTGATATTCTAATTCAACAAGGTTATTATGAAGCAGTTCAAGAGGCAGATATTGAACCAATTGATCAACCAGAGATTACTGATGCTCATATTCAAGGAGGAGAACCTGCTACTTTTACTGCTGAAGTAGAAGTTAAGCCAGATGTTGAATTAGGAAACTATACTGAATTAGAGGTTGAGCCAGAAGAAGTAACAGTAGAAGCTGAAGATATTGAGCAAGAGTTAGAAGCAAAAAGACAAGAGCATGCTCAATTAGTAGGAGTAGATCGTGAAGTTGTTGAAGAAGGTGACTTTGTTACTATAGATTATGAAGGCTATGTAGATGGTGAGACTTTTGAAGGTGGTTCTGCAGAAGATTATAATTTAGAGATTGGTTCTGAAAGTTTTGTACCTGGATTTGAAGAGCAGTTAACTGGAGTTGAAGTAGGTGCAGAAACTACTGTAGAAATTACGTTCCCTGAGAATTATCAATCAGATGATTTAGCAGGCGAGGATGCTGAATTTGAAGTCAAAGTGAAAGATATTAAAAGAAAAGAAGTGCCTGAATTAGATGATGAATTCGCTAAAGATTTAGGTTTTGAAACTTTAGATGAACTAAAATCTGATATTGAAGAAGATTTAGCTGCTGAAGCAGAAGAAAAAGCAGATAGAGCTTATGAAAATCAATTAGTTGAAGCTGCAGTAGAAAATGCAGAAGTTGATGTACCAGAAGTAATGGTTGAAGAAGAAATTGATAATATGTTAGAAGGACAAAAAATGCAGATGCAGCAGCAAGGTTTTGACTTTGATGAATATTTAGAAATGACAGGTATGGATGAAGAAGCATTACGAGATAATTTCCGTGGGCAAGCGGCTGAAAGAACTAAAAGTAATTTAGTACTAGAAGCAATTGCAGAAGAAGAAGGAATTGAAGTAACTGAAGAAGAAATTGATGAAAAAGTAGAAGAAATTGCGAAAAATCAAGGTCAAGATCAAGATCCGGAACAGATTAAAGCATTTTTACAAATGCAAGGTCAGTTAGACCAACTTAAAGATGGATTGCAAATGGAAAAAACTATGGAGTTTTTAAAAGATAATAATTAATGTTTAGAAAAAAGAAAAGCTGGGTATAGATATAATTAGGGAGGCTAAAATATGAATTTAGTGCCTACGGTTGTAGAACAGACAAATAGAGGCGAAAGATCATATGATATTTATTCAAGATTATTAAAAGATAGAATTATTTTCATTGGAAAAGCAATTGATGATGACGTGGCTAATACTGTGATAGCCCAGTTGTTGTTTTTAGAAGCAGATGATCCGGATAAGGATATTTATATATATATCAATAGTCCTGGTGGTTCAGTAACATCTGCCTTGGCTATGTACGATACAATTCAGTATGTTAAGCCAGATGTATCAACTATCTGTATGGGGCTTGGTGCTAGTGCTGCTGCCTTATTGTTAGCAGGGGGTGCAGATGGTAAGCGTTATGCTTTACCTTATGCAAGAGTTATGATTCATCAACCTAAAGGCGGCGCTCAAGGTCAAGCTACAGATATTGAGATACAAGCCCAAGAAATTCTAGAATTAAGAGAAATCTTGAATGATATTCTTGCTGAACACACTGGACAGCCAGTAGAAAAGATTGCTAAAGATGTAGATAGAGACTTCTTTATGTCAGCTGAAGAAGCTCAAGAATATGGTATCATTGATGAGGTTATTTCTCACCAAAACGATATAGAAGAGTAGATTACTAAAGAGGTGATTCGATGTTTAAATTTGGTGACGAGCAGGGTCAATTAAAATGTTCATTTTGTGGTAAAGTTCAAGACCAAGTGCAAAAGTTAGTAGCAGGCCCTGGAGTTTATATTTGTGATGAATGTATTGAATTGTGTAATGAAATTATAGAAGAAGAATTAAATGAAGATTTTGAAGCAGACTTTGAAAATTTGCCTAAGCCTAAAGAAATAAATGACTTTTTGGATGATTATGTTATTGGACAGGATCGTGCTAAAAGAACATTAGCAGTTGCTGTTTATAATCATTATAAAAGAGTTAATTCTGGAATGCAGTTAGATGATGTTGAATTAGAGAAGAGTAATATTTGTATGCTTGGACCGACAGGTAGCGGTAAAACGCTATTAGCTAGAACTCTAGCTAGAATTTTAGATGTACCATTTGCTATAGCGGATGCTACTTCTCTAACCGAAGCAGGATATGTAGGTGAAGATGTAGAGAATATTTTATTAAAATTAATTCAAGCAGCTGATTATGATGTTGAGAAAGCTGAAAAAGGTATTATTTACATTGATGAGATTGATAAAGTAGCTCGCAAGTCAGAAAATCCATCAATCACTCGTGATGTATCTGGCGAGGGTGTTCAGCAAGCTTTATTGAAAATCTTAGAAGGAACTGAAGCAAGTGTACCACCACAAGGGGGAAGAAAACATCCTCATCAAGAGTTTATTCAAATTGATACTACAAATATATTATTTATTTGTGGTGGAGCTTTTGATGGTATGGATAAAGTTATTAAATCTAGAATTGGTAATAAAGTACTTGGGTTTGGAGCTGACATTAAGAGCGAAGAAGAGGAAGAATTAGGAGAAATTTTAAAGCATATTAAATCTCAAGATTTATTACAGTATGGATTAATCCCAGAATTTGTAGGACGAGTTCCGGTTCTAGTTACACTTGATAAATTAGATAAAGATGCTTTAGTAGAAATTTTAACGCAACCACGTAATGCGTTAATTAAGCAGTACGAAAAATTCTTTGAATTAGATAACGTTGATATAGAATTCTCAGAAGGGGCATTAGAAGCTATTGCTGAGAAGACTTTAGAACATGATACTGGAGCACGAGGACTAAGGTCTGTAGTAGAAGAATCTATTTTAGATATTATGTATGATATTCCATCTCATGATGATGTAAGTAAGTGTATTATTAGTCGGGAAGTAATTGAAGATGGAGAAAGTCCAAAGCTGATTAAAGTGGATGAACAGCGAGAAGAAACTGCTTAATCTAAGCAGTTTCTTCTTTGTTTGAAGTCATTTTTTTAGTTAAATATATTTTATTATCATAAAAATTCCCCTTTAGGATATACTAATTAAGAATTTGTTCTAGGGGGGGATTTTAATGACTTCATTATTTAGTATTTTTAGTTTGATTCAATTTTTCTTTGCTGTAGTGATTGGACTTTATTTTTGGAATTTGCTCAGTAAGCAAAGAAGTAGTAAACGAGCTATTAAAAAGGAGTCTAAAAAAGAACTGCAAAAACTACATATGATGAGACAACGTTCTTTAACCAAACCACTATCTGAAAAGCTAAGACCAAAATCTTTTTCAGAAATAGTAGGCCAAGAAAATGGGATTGAAGCTTTACAAGCAGCTTTATGTGGGCCAAATCCACAGCATGTTATTATTTATGGGCCTCCAGGTGTTGGTAAAACTGCTGCAGCTAGATTAGTCTTAGAAGAAGCTAGAAGAAACTATGATTCACCTTTTAATGATAATTCTAGATTTGTTGAATTAGATGCTACAACTGCTCGCTTTGATGAGCGGGGCATTGCTGATCCATTGATTGGTTCAGTACATGATCCAATTTATCAAGTAGCGGGAGCAATGGGTAGCGCTGGAATTCCTCAACCTAAGCCAGGTGCTGTAACTAAAGCTCATGGTGGGATTTTATTTATAGATGAGATAGGTGAATTACATCACATTCAAATGAATAAATTACTTAAAGTATTAGAAGATAGAAAAGTCTTTTTAGAGAGTTCCTATTATCATGCTGATGATAAAAATATTCCGCGTCATATTCATGATATTTTTCAAAATGGTTTACCAGCTGATTTTAGATTAATTGCTGCGACTACTAAACAACCGTCAGATATACCACCAGCAATTAGGTCTCGCTGTTTAGAAATTTTTTTCGAATTGCTTGCTCCTCAAGAGATAGAGAAAATTGCTTTAAATGCGGTAGAAAAGATGAACTTTAAAATTTCTGAGGGAGTGATTGATTTAATTAAACAGTATGCATTTAATGGTCGCCAAGCTGTTAATTTGATGCAGACTGCAAGAGGAATTGCAACTCAGAAAGAGCGAGAAATGATTTTAGAATCTGATGTAGAAAAAGTAATTATGAATGGTCATTATTCATCACGGCCGAGCAATCGATTAACTACTGAACCACAAGTAGGGGTAGTAAATGGTTTAGCGGTTAGAGGGGCTAATATTGGCGTTGTAGATAAGGTTGAAGTAGTAGTTAACAAGGTTGGTGAAGGGTCTGGTCGTTTAAATATTACTGGTGTTGTTGAAGAAGAAGAACATGAGGGGCGTTATAAAAAATTAACTAGAAAGAGTATGGTTAAGTCCTCAGCTGAAAATGTAGTTACTTTATTGCAAAAAGAATTAGATATTAGTTTAAGAAACTATGATATACATATAGACTTTAGTAATGATGCAGTTGTTGATGGCCCATCGGCAGGAATTACAATGGCTGTTGCTCTATATTCAGTTTTAGTAGGGCAGCCAGTTAATAATAAAGTTGCTATGACGGGGAAGATATCAATTAATGGTCAAGTAAGTGCAGTAGGTGGAATTGTTCCTAAAGTTGAAGCAGCTATGAGAGCTGGTGCAGAAAAAATTTTGTTGCCCCAAAAAAATTGGAAAGAAATTTTTAATAGTGATAAATTTTCTAAAATAGAAATAGTAACAATTAATAGTCTACAAGAAGCAGTTGCAGAAACATTGTTAATTGATTCTTTACAGAGGAAAAATTGTGATTTGAATTTGAATTTAGACTCTTTTTCTGTTCCTTCTGTTTAAATTTTTTCTTTTAATGGAGGAATTTGACTAGAATAAAAGAATAACTAATACATATACAGTGTTTTTTAGATTAGGAGGTGGGAACATGGTTGATAACAATCAAGAAATTATTATTGAAACAGGAGAAGAAACTGAAAAAATAAGTCGTGGTAGTGGGGATACTCCACAAATTGTAAATAGTGATAGTATACCTTTGTTAGCATTAAGAGGAGTAGTAGTTTTCCCTAATATGATGCTACCACTATTAGTTGGAAGAGATAAATCTGTAGAAGCATTAGAAGAAGCTATGGTTAATAATAAAGAGATTTTATTAGCTGCCCAAAAAGATGAAGAAATTGAAGATCCGGAAATTGATGATATATATCGGATGGGTACTATTGCTAAAGTTAAACAGTTAATGAGATTACCTGATGGTACTATTAAAATTTTAGTAGAAGGGCTAAAACGAGCTCGAGTTAGTAAATTTGAGCAAGTAGAACCTTATTTTGAAGTTAAATTTGATATTGTAGAAGATGAAGAGTTAGAAGAGGACGATAGAGAAGTTGAAGCTCTGATGAGAACTGTAGAAAATAAGTTCGAAGATTATGTTAAGTTGAAAGAGAAAATCCCATCAGAGGTAATGCTGACGATTAATAATATTGAAGATCCAGGTAGATTAGTTGATGTGATTGCGTCACATATGTCAGTTAAGATCAAGCAACAACAGCAAATTTTAGAAGCTGTTTCGTACCGTAAAAGATTAGAAACTTTATATGGTATTTTAGAAGAAGAATTAGAAATTTTAGAAGTTAAAGAT
Organism: Halanaerobacter jeridensis; assembly: GCF_016908315.1. GTDB lineage: Bacteria > Bacillota > Halanaerobiia > Halobacteroidales > Halobacteroidaceae > Halanaerobacter > Halanaerobacter jeridensis. Next base: position 106,553 of record NZ_JAFBDQ010000004.1, read on the forward strand.
AAGATTAATAGTGAAGTAAAAAAACAGGTTGAAAAGAGACAGAAAGAATATTATTTAAAAGAGCAGATGAAAGCCATTAAGAAAGAGTTAGGTGAAGAAGGTGGTGGAGGTAGTGAAGCTGAAGAATATAGAGAAAAAATTGAAGAAGCTGAACTGCCAGAAGAAGTAGAAGAAAAAGCTTTAGAAGAAGTAGAAAAACTAAAGAAAATGCCTCCGCGGGCAAATGAAGCTGTTGTAGTTAGAAACTATTTGGATACCATTTTAGACTTACCATGGAACACATATAGTGAAGATAAATTGGTACTTGATAATGTTGAAGATAAATTGAATGAGGATCATTATGGACTAGAAGATGTGAAAGAAAGAATTTTAGAGTATTTAGCTGTGCGTAAGATAAGTAATAAAATGAAAACTCCAATTTTATGCTTGATTGGTCCACCTGGTGTAGGTAAGACTTCTTTAGGACGTTCTATTGCTGAAGCTTTAGATAGAGAATTTGTCCGTTTGTCTTTAGGTGGGCTTCGTGATGAAGCTGAAATTAGAGGTCATAGAAGAACTTATGTAGGAGCTAGACCAGGACGAATTATTAATGCGATTAAAGATGCTGGGACTAAAAACCCTGTTTTCTTGCTTGATGAAGTTGATAAGATTAAAAGTGACTTTAGAGGAGATCCAGCAGCTGCATTATTAGAAGTGTTGGATCCTGAGCAAAATGATGAATTTAGTGATCATTATTTAGAAGTTCCGTTTGATTTATCAGATGTCATGTTTATCACTACTGCTAATGTAGCAGATACTATTCCGCGGCCTTTATTAGACCGGATGGAAACAATTAATATCTCTGGTTATACAGAGAATGAAAAAGTTAAAATAGCTGAAAATCATTTACTACCTGATTTATATGATAATCATGGTTTAGAAGATAAACTAAATATCTCTAGTAATGCTTTAAAAGATGTAATTAGAAATTATACTAGAGAAGCAGGAGTAAGAAATTTAGAACGGACATTAGCTAAAATCTGTCGTAAGGCAGCTAAGAAAGTCGTTGATGGTAAAGAAAGACCAACAAGAGTTGATGTGCGAAATCTGAAAAAATACTTAGGAATTCCTAAATATAAATATGGTAAGATTGAAGAGGAAAGCAGAGTAGGAGTAGTTACAGGTTTAGCTTATACTAGTACAGGTGGAGATATTCTTAATATTGAGGTTTCTGTAGTACCAGGCGAAGGAAAATTAACTTTAACTGGTAAGTTAGGCGATGTAATGAAAGAATCTGCTCAAGCAGCATTGAGTTATGTACGGACAAAAGAAGATGAGTTTGACTTTATTGATAACTTCCATGAAGATTATGATATTCATGTTCATGTACCACAGGGAGCAATTCCAAAAGATGGACCATCAGCAGGAATTACTTTAGCTACTGCTTTAGTTTCTGCTTTAGCTAATCAGCCGGTTTCAGGAACAATCGCTATGACTGGTGAGGTGACTTTAAGAGGTCGAGTGCTACCTGTAGGTGGTATTAAGAGTAAAGTGTTAGCAGCTCATCGTTCTGGAATTAAGAAGATTATCCTGTGCAAAGAAAATAAGAAGAACTTAGAGAAGGTACCTGATGAAATTAAAAATGATTTAGAATTTGTATTTGTGGAAGAGATGGATGAAGTATTAGATACAGTATTTAGCGAGGAGGAAGAAGAAGAAAATGAAGATCAATAATCCGCAGTATACTTGTAGTGCTACTAAACCAAAAGATTATCCTCGTCATATGCTGCCGGAGATTGCTTTAGCAGGTCGCTCTAATGTAGGAAAGTCTTCGTTGATTAATAGGTTGGTTAATCATAAAAAACTAGCTCGAACAAGTTCTAAACCAGGAAAGACCCAAAGTATTAACTTTTATCAAATGGATCGTAAGTTTTATTTTGTTGATTTACCTGGTTATGGATTTGCTAAAGTGCCTGACCATGTTAAAGATGAATGGGGCACAATGATTGAAACTTATTTATTCAACCGACGTAATTTAGAGGGCGTAATTTTATTGGTTGATGCTCGTCATAAACCAACTAATGATGATCAAATGATGTATGATTGGTTACTTGAAATGAAAGTTCCTACTTTAGTGGTGGCTACTAAATTTGATAAGGTGAAAAAAAGTAAACGTCAAAAACAAGAGAAATTAATTAAAGAAACATTAGAATTAACTGATTTTACTAAATTCACTTTCTTTTCTGCTGAAACTGGGGATGGAAAGAAAGAAGTATTTAAATTTATTAATCAATTTATAGATTAATGCTAGTTAAGGGTAGTAGATGTTAAAACATCTACTGGCCTTATTTTTTTTAGGGCGAGGAGGAAAAAAATGGATAGGATAAAAGTTTGGATTACTGCTTTTAGACCCTTTTCTTTTACGGCTACTATAATCCCAGTGTTGTTAGGTACAGTATTAGCAGTTGTTGATTTAGGTAGAGTTAATTACTATTCATTTTTAGTAGTTTTAATTGGTGTTTTACTCTTGCATAGTGGTACAAATTTAATTAATGACTATTATGATTATCGTAATGGAGTAGATAGTAAAGAATATCCAGGGGGGAGCGGATTTGTACCAGGAGATATTATCTTAGCTTATCAATTGCGTGTTGCAGCATTAATTTGTTTTAGCTTATCATTTTTGTTGGCGCTATATTTGATTTATCAGCAGGGATTAGTTATTGCTCTTATATTTGGAATAGGGATAGCAGGTGGCTATTTTTATACTGCTGGGCCAATTAATTATAAGTACTATGCTTTAGGAGTGCCGGGAGTTTTTATTTTGCTAGGACCAATTTTAGTAGGTATTAGTTACTATGTTCAGACTGCTAGTTATAATAATCGAGTTTTTTTAGTCTCGCTACCAGTGGCGTTATTAGTGAGTGCTATATTACATAGCAATGATTTAAGGGATATGGAACATGATTCTGAAGTAGGAATTAATACTTTAGCTAATATTTTAGATCGTAAATTGGCGGGCCAACTTTATTTTTGGCTTTTGGGTTTGGCTTATTTTTTAATTTGTTATTTGATTTTAAGAGGTGTATTGCCCTTGTGGGCTTTAATTACTTTAATTACAGTTCCTCAAGCAGCAGAGAATGTAGCAATTATTATTTTTTCTCAGGAAAATAGGCGAAGTAAAGTTGAAGAACTGGAAAGAAAAACTGCAAATTTGCATTTTAAATTTGGTTTATTATTGGTATTATCTTTATTGAGTTCTAATTTATTAAGTTAGGAGTTATTATGGATAAAAAATCATTTTTATTGGTAATTGCAATAGTAGTTAATTTGTTGTGGTATTTTGTTTTTAATAGTAGTTTGTTTAACTTTTGGCTGCGCTTAGTGGTAGCTATAGTAGTGTTAAATGTAATAGCTTTTAGTTATCAAAGTTATAATTTTAGTTTTGAATTATCTGATATTACTTGGGGCTTTATTTCAGCAGTGGTTTTGTATTTGATTTTTGTACTGGGGAGAGAGCTTAGTGAAGTATTGTTTGCAGGAAGTCGAGCTCAGATAATGAGTGTTTATGTGTTAAAAGCGGAAAGTAATTTGCTGGTGATTAGTGGTGTATTATTAGTAGTAGGAGCAGGAGAAGAACTGTTTTGGCGTGGGTTTTGGCAGCAGAATTTGGTACATGAATTTGGCCCTGTAGTAGGGTTTATACTTGCTAGCCTTAGTTATGGATTAGTTCATTTATGGACTGGAAATTTTATATTAGTATTGGCTGCTTTAACTGCAGGCTTATTTTGGGGTTATCTCTTTTTAAAGACTAAATCAATAACTATGGTTGTTATCTCTCATATTGTGTGGGATATACTAATATTTGTAGTAGTTCCTTTAAATTTTTAATTGACAAGCTGGATAATAAATTATATTATTATAAATAGAATATAATAATGATAAAAGCAATGATAGAGAGAAGTAAATTAATCTCTTCTACTTAAGAGAGGTTTACCCAATGGCTGAGAGGTGACTGTAGAATATTAATTGAAGTAGCTCTGGAGCTGTCAAACTGAAATGGAATTAGGTTTGATCGGTACTGACCGTTAACAGTTGAGCGCCGATAGGAATTAAGGTGGCACCGCGAAAGTCAACTGCTCTTTCGTCCTTAAACAGGGATGAAAGGGTTTTTTTAATTTAATGGTAGGTGACAATATGCTTAGAGATAAGGTTTTTGCAGAGTTCCCGGAATTGGAAACAGAGCGGCTGAGGTTGAGAAAATTAAAGTTAAGTGATGCTGAGGAATTGTTTAAAGTTTTTTCTAATCCTAAAGTGATGAAATATTATAACTTGTACCCTTTTGATTCTTTGGCCCAGGCTAAAGAATTAATTAGGAATTATTCAGATGGATTTGAAGAACAAAGAGTGTTGCGCTGGGGATTAGAACACAAAGAAAAGGAAAAAATAATTGGTAGTTGTGGGATTTATGATTGGAGAGAACACTTCTGCCGAGCAACAGTTGGTTATGAATTAGGGACTAAATATTGGGAACAAGGCTTTATGAGTGAAACTTTGACAGAGATTATCCGCTTTGGATTTAGACGGATGAGATTAAACCGGATTCAGGCTTTAGTAGAACCACCGAATGAGGCTTCGCGGCAGTTATTGACTAGCATGGGTTTTAAAGAAGAAGGTTTACTGCGCAATTACATGTTTTATAAAGGTGAATATAAAGATTTAATAATGTATTCGTTACTAAGGAAGGATTTTGTTTTAAAGTGTAGCTGGCAGGATTGAGATAAAATCATTTTTTATCAGACGTCATTAAGAGACATTATCAAACTAGATTTGAAGTCGTTGCGAAATTATTTTATCTCAATCCAAAGTAGTCTTACTTTAAGTGTGGGGGCAGTGATTGTTTTAGCAAGGCAGACTTATCTTAATAGTGGAGGTAGTGACTGTACTATTTTGCAATTTTTTGGCTTTTGATTGTGCTTTTTGGTTTTGAATTTAACTGCTTAACTGTCTTACTGTTTAACTATATTATGTAAGGGGGAATATAAAAAATGAGTCAAGAAAATTTATCAACAACTTATAATCCAGATCAGGTTGAGAAAAAATGGTATGAGCATTGGGAAGAACAGAATTATTTTCATCCCGAGGTAGATGAAGACAAAGAGTCATTTACTATTATGATGCCTCCACCGAATGTAACGGGGGAATTACATATTGGTCATGCTTTGACTATGACTTTTCAAGATATTTTAACGCGTTGGAAAAGAATGCAGGGGTATCAGGCATTATGGTTGCCAGGTACTGATCATGCTAGTATTGCTACAGAAGTTAAAGTAGTTAATAAAATGAGAGAAGAAGAAGGCGTTAGTAAAGAAGATGTTGGGCGTGATGGATTTTTAGACCGTGCTTGGGATTGGAAAGAAGAGTATGGTAATACAATTACTAATCAGTTAACCAAATTAGGTGTTTCTTGTGATTGGGAACGCGAGAGCTTTACTATGGATGAAGATCTTAATAAAGCAGTGCGAGAAGCATTTGTACAGTTATATGATAAAGAATTGATTTATCAAGGTGACTATATTATTAATTGGTGTCCTGACTGTCATACTACTTTATCTGATATTGAAGTAGAGCATGAAGATAAAGAAGGAAAACTTTATCATATTCGCTATAATTTCAAAGATAAAGATGATTATATTGAAGTTGCTACAACTCGTCCTGAAACAATGCTGGGAGATACTGCTATAGCAGTTGATCCTGATGATGAACGTTATCAAGATTTGATTGGTGAAGAAGTAGTTGTACCAATAGTAAATAGAACAATTAAGATTATTGCAGATGAATATGTTGATTCTGAATTTGGAACAGGAATGGTGAAGGTAACACCTGCTCATGATCCAAATGACTTTGAAATGGGCGAAAGAAATGACTTAGAAGTTATTAAAGTAATTAATGATGATGCACAGATGACAGAAGCTGCTGGGAAATATGAAGGCATGGATCGTTATGAATGTCGGACACAATTAGTTGATGATTTAAAATCTGCAGGATTGATTGAAAAGATAGAAGAACATGAACATTCTGTGGGCCAATGTTACCGCTGTGATACAGTAGTTGAACCATTAGTTTCTAAGCAGTGGTTTGTGGCAATGGATGACTTAGCAGAACCTGCTATTGAAGCTGTTAAAAATGACGATATTAACTTTATTCCTGATCGCTTTGATAAAGTATACTTTAATTGGATGGAAAACATCCGTGATTGGTGTATTTCTCGTCAGTTGTGGTGGGGACATCAGATTCCAGTCTGGTACTGTAAAGACTGTGATGAAGTAATTGTGCAGACTGAAGATCCAGATGAATGTCCTGCCTGTGGTAGTACTAACTTGAAGCAAGATGAAGATGTATTAGATACTTGGTTTAGTTCTGGATTGTGGCCGTTTTCTACTTTAGGTTGGCCTGATGGAAATGGGGAATTAGACTTTTTCTATCCGACTGATGTACTAGTTACTGGAAGAGATATTATCTTCTTCTGGGTAGCACGAATGATCTTTATGGGATTAGAGTTTACAGATGAAGAACCATTTGAAGATATTTATATTCACGGCTTAGTTCGTGACTCTCAAGGGCGAAAAATGAGTAAATCATTAGGTAATGGTGTTGACCCAATTGAAGTAATTGATCAATTTGGTGCGGACACATTACGCTTTACTTTAATTACTGGTAATACGCCTGGTAATGATATTAGATATCGAGAAGAACGAGTTGAAGCAAGCCGTAATTTTGCTAATAAATTGTGGAATGCATCGCGTTTTGCTTTGATGAACTTGGAAGACTTTGATATAGATGAAATTGACTTTGGCAGCTTAAAATATACTTTAGCCGACCAATGGATGTTAAGTAGATTAAATAAGAAGATCAAACAAATTACTGACTTATTAGAAGATTATCAGTTTGGGCAAGTTTCACAAGAACTATATGACTTTGTGTGGAATGAATTCTGTGATTGGTATATTGAATTAATTAAGCCGAGATTATACCAAGATGAAGACAAAGCTGCTTATCAAACTGCTCAGTATGTAGCTTGGTATACGTTAAATAGTATTTTGAAGTTATTACATCCAGTGATGCCGTTTATCACGGAGGAAATTTGGGAACATTTACCTGGTGTAGAAGGTAGTATTATGGTTGCACAGTGGCCGGAACCAGATAGTATTTCTATTAATGACAAAGCTGAAAAGAAGATGGAACTTGTCATGGATGTGATTAGAAGCATCAGAAATATCAGAAATGAAATGAAAGTTAATCCTGGCAAAGAAATCACTGCAATTTTAACGTCTGATGTATCGGAAAAGCTAGAGATTTTGGAAGAAGGGCAGGATTATATTGCTGATTTAGCTAATGTAGAGGACTTAACAATTACTGAAGAGTTAGAAGAAGAGCCTGATAAAGCTTCAACTGCGATTACAAGTGAAGTAAAGGTAATTCTTCCTTTAGCTGATTTAGTGAATATTGAGAAAGAAATTGAGCGTTTAGAAGATGAGATTGAAGAAATGGAATTTGAAATCAATCGTGCTGAAGGTAAATTAGCGAATGAAGGTTTTGTCAATAATGCACCGGATCACTTAGTTGAAGAAGAACGAGAAAAGAAAGAAGAATATACGAAAAAGAAAGAGCAGTTAGAAGAAAAATTAGCTGAATTAAAAGAATAAAGTAAAAAATAATAAATATTTAGTTAGACAGTCCTCTCTTAATAGGGGGCTGTTTTTTTATACCTTAATTACAATATTATACTTTTTTTGAAATTATAGTATATAAATATTATAATGAAATAAAGCTAAGTTTTAAAGAGATAAAAGGTCAAAGTATTTTGGAGGGCTAAAAATGAAAAAAATTTGTATAAGTGGTTTTTTGTTAGTTTTAATAGTTTTTTTAGTTAGTTGTGGTGTATCTGCTAATGTATTTAACTGGAAATATTACGAAACTGATAATTTTGTTGTTTTCTACCAAGAGAAATACGATTGGAAAGCTAAAGAGGCATCATCTTATTCTGGGAGTGCAGAGCCGAGAGAATGTAAAATAACTATTTATACAGATAGACCTTCTACTATGCTAGCATTGGGGAATTATCAAAATCATTTTCAAGAAATAAGCGTGCATGAATTTACTCATTTAACCCATTTAACTAATACTTCAGGACTCAGCTCTAAAATCACTTCTGTTTTAGGTAATACTTTTGCGCCTAATAACCATTCACCTACGTGGATAATTGAAGGGATTACTACTAATGAATCGGAGACAGCTGCTTATGAAGGGAGATTAAATCAGGGATATTATGATGCAGTAGTAGCAAGTAAAGCTAGTAGTGGAGAATTCCCATCAATCTTGGGGGCGGGATATAATCATGGTCATTTTCCTGGAAGAGGTTTATCTTGAATTTAAGACAGATGCTATTTTGCCTGGACTTTAAATCTATTTTATCTAGGGGGAGAGATGATTTGATTAATAAAAAGCAGATTATAATATTTATAGTTTTATTAATAGTTGCTATTTCAAGTTTAGTGTTGATAAAGCATCATTCAAAGAATGTAGAGAAAAGTTTATTAGATGAGAAAATAAAATTAAAAAGCATGATGAATTTAGAAAGAATTCCTATAAAAAATTTTGTTATGGCAGAAGATGATAATATATATACAGCTGAAATAAAAAATCAAAATTTAAATTTAAGTATTTATTCATTAGAGAATAATAATGTTCAAAGTGCTACTATTAATTTGCCACAAGATTTAAATTCTGCTGAAACGCTGATAGAAGTTAGCAAAGGTAATGTTTTTATATTTAATAAGGAAAAGTATTCAGTCTTAGTAGTAGATGATAATAAAGATATACAGTTAATAGAGTTAGAAAACAAAGAAATTATTGTAAATGATGAAACTAAAAATATCGATCTAGTAATATTAGATAATTATCTTTATTTATTTAATGAGTCTAAACAAAAAATTTATTGCTATAATATGCAAGGGCAGCTAATTAATCAAGCTAAGGTGCCAACTGGAAGAGAGGTCTTAAAATCTAATAACAACTTATATGTTTTAACTGCTAAGGAGTTAATTAAATTCAATTCAGATTTAAATAAGCTAGAATTTCAATCAATTAATAAAGAAAAAATGACAGGCTATTTACAATATGCAATTTGTCAAGATTTATTAATAGCTCTTAACGAGAAAGAGTTAATGATTACAGATTTTAATAAATATTATAGGATTCCTGTGTCAGGTAAGTTGGGAAAAGGATTAGAAGATTTAGTTATTGGTGATTTAGATAGAGAGAAGTTGCAGTTGTTAAATTGTGATGATGAATTAGGGTTAGTAAATAGAAATAATAATCGAATTTATCAATTTGCAGTTGATAAATTAAATAAGTCATCATCGTTAATTAAAGATCCTAGATTAGAAAAAGAAGTTAGAGAAAAAATAGGAAAGGGACAAGGTAAAATAAAACCAGCTGATGTAGAAAATATTAAGCAATTAGACCTTGATGTTTCAGACTTGGTTAGTATAAAAGGGCTAGAACATTTTATTTCTTTAAAAATTCTAAATATACATTATGCACATTCGTTAGAAACCATAATGCCATTACGGGAATTACATAATTTGCGTGAGCTTTATCTTCCCTTTAGTAATATCCAAAAATTGCATCCTTTAGCAAAATTAAAGCAGTTAGAAGTGCTTGATTTAAAAAGAAATTATCCAGATGACTTAGAACCATTAAGTGAATTATCTAATTTAAAAGATCTTGATTTGAATGCTAATAATATTAAAAGTATAGATTGTTTAAAAAACTTGAGTCAATTAGAAAGGCTTGATTTAAGTCAAAATCAAGTTAAAAATATAGAAGCATTGGGAAAGTTAAAAGAGTTACAACAGCTTAACTTATGTGGCAATAAAATAGAAGATATTTCTTCTTTAAGTAAATTAACTAGATTACAAGAACTTCAATTACAAGGTAATGAAATAAAAGATATAACCCCATTAAAAGATTTAAAACAATTAAATAAGCTTATCATATCTCGAACTTCAATTGAAAATATAACTCCGTTGAAGAACTTAACTAATTTAAAAATTCTGTATTTGCCTGAAATAAAGAGCAAATATTTAAAGGTATTATCTAATTTAAAATCGTTAGAAAAATTAAAACTTGAGGTAAATAGTATAATGAAGTCAACATATTTAGCTAACTTAAAGCAGCTAGAAAAATTAAATATTAAAGTAAAGGAGACAGCAAATTTAGATCAGTTAGAGAATTTAAAACAGTTAGAAGAATTGAGGATTCATAGTAATGAAAGGATAGAAAACATAGATGCAATAGCTGATTTAGAACAATTGAAAACTTTAAGTCTGTCTGGTGGTATAGATAATATCAGACCTATTTCTAATTTGAAAAGATTAACTTATTTTGCGGCTGATAGAAGTGGAGTTAAAGATATAAGTCCTTTAGCTAACTTGAAAAGTTTAGAGAAAGTTAGTTTAGAAGGCAATTATGTTGATAATATTACTCTGTTATCTAATCTAAACAATTTAAATAATCTGAATTTATCGAGAAATAGAATAAGAGAAATAAAGTCTTTAAAAAAATTAAGCAGATTAGAAACTTTAGATTTAAGTAGTAACAAAATTGAAACTTTACCCCACAATTTAAGATTAGAAAATTTAATGCAACTTAATTTATTTGATAATAAATTAAAAGATATCAAACCTTTATTACAACTACCTAATTTAGAAAAAGTAGAGCTGAGAGAAAATCCATTGGAGTTAAGTAAGGGTAGTGAAGCTTATAAAGTTATTAAAAAATTAGAACAAAAAGGAGTTATAGTTTTTTACGACCGCAATGTGTATAATGAAAGAAATTGGGAGGAGTATGAGGAAAATGAATAATTATAAATTAGCTATTATATTACTTATGATTTCAATATTAAGTTTTCTTGGAACTAGAGCAGCAATTAAAAATAGAAAAGAAATAGACTCTTTTTTTGGTAACCTACCTAAAATTGCAGAAGAAGTTCAATTAGATTTAAAGGGAAAATTTAGTAGACCGTCTTCTGGAGTTGAAGTGGGAAAAGATATTAAGTTGATTAGAAAATTAAATTTTAATCCAGGACTTAAGTTAGACTATGATGAATGGTTTGGATTATCTGAGATTGCAGATAATAAAATTTATGTGCCATATATGAAAGTAGAAACAGAGGAATTGATTATTAATGTATTTAGAGCTAGTGATGGAGAATTCAAAGAAAAAATCATCTATGATATAGAAGGAATAGGAGGTTATCCCTTAATAAAAGTTATTAAAGATAGAATATATTTAGTTAATCATAGCCGAAAATCTATAGAAATTTTAAATTTATCTGGGAAACATAAAAAAAGGATTTCATTGTCTGGCGGACATCGTAAAGGCAGTTCATTATCTAGTACTAGAACTCCTTTTGATTGGGTTCCGCTGTATAGTAGTAATGACCATATATATTTGTTAAATATTTTTGGTAGGGATCGCAAGTTGCAGAAGTATGACTTTAGAGGAGATATATTAAAAGAAGTAGAACTAGATGGTAAATATTGGGAGGAGGTTACATCGGCTGAAAAATTATTATTTTATAAAGGTGACTTATATTTTATCTTTAATGAATGGATGAATATTGTGAACCAAGATTTAGAAGGATTAGGTAGCTATAAATTGAGTGGAGATGATTTTGGATTAAAAAATACTGGTTATAATGGTTACTTTACTGACTATGTTTTTTATAGAAATAGATTTATATACTTAGGTAGTAATTACTTAGTTATTTCTGATTTAGCAGGGGATTATAAACGGATCCCGATTAGCAGTTTAATTGGAGGAAGTTTAGAAGGGCTACTGCAGACAAAAATTAACCGTTATGATTTAGAGTTAAGGAGTAATAATGATAGATTGTTTTTACTAGATGAGAGTCAGAATCTAGTGTATGAATTGGAGATTAATGAAAATATTTGTCCCCCCGTCAATAGTAAAAATTGGGATCGCAGTAATGCTTTATTCCCTGATATTGTTTTGGAGCATGCAATAAGAAGGCGCATAAATAAACCAAAAGGTGAACTAAGCAACGAGGATATAAAAAGTATAGAGAGGTTGTCAATTAGGAATCAAGGAATTCAAAATTTACAGGGGCTGAAAAAATTGAAAAATTTGCGGGTGTTGAGATTACCTGATAATCAAGAAGATATAAGTCTGTTATTAGAATTACCAAATTTAGAAAAAGTTTATTTGGATGAAGATGCACTAGATTTTTCTTTAGGGAGTATAGATTATAAAGTAATTAAAAAATTACAATCTCAAGGAGTGGAGATCCACTTATAAGAATTATAGAAACTAACTGATGTATTTTCATTTCACATTCGATTATTCTTACGCTTAGACCCAAATTAGAGTGTTAAGCGAGGGATGATTTGCTTTGAATTTTGAACAGACTATTTTAGCTTATTCTTATTTATCCAAAAAGATTAAATTCAAGCGCCAATTTGATGTATTTGATAGACCTCTTCAATTTCAGAAAAATAAAAGTAAGAAAAATGTAAAGTCTTTTGGAATTAAAAGAAGTCTTGACCAAGAAGAAGATAATTTAAAAAGGCAAGTAGATATTTTGGATTATAAAAATAATGATAATTTTATACTGAAATTAAAAACTAACGCCGGAGTTGATGAAATAATTTTAGCTAAAATTGAGCCTAAAGAGAATTTGTTACAGACCATAGATTATGTAAGACAGAGAATCAAACAAAATAAAAACAATACTCCAAATTTGCAAAAGAATGAAGTTTTACAGATTCCCACAATGAAATTTAATCTAGAACATAGCTATTTTGATTTAATAGGAGATGTAGTTCTTAATGATGGGAGGGTAGTAACGAAAGCTATACAAAATGTTGATTTTAGGTTAAATGAAACAGGTGCTACTGTGCGGTTTAAAGCAAAGATAAAAATCAGCAAAGGGATTTTTAGGAACAAGAGGAGTTTTATTTTTGATAAGCCATTTCTAATGTATGTAAAAGAACAAGGAGCGAAATATCCATATTTGGCAGCGTGGATTGCTAATACTGAATTTTTAGTAAAAAAGCATTAAATACTATTCAGAAGAAATGAATCATTAATGAAGTTGATCTTTAAACTATAATAAAAGCAGGAGATTAAATAAATTCAATAGAAATAATCAACTAAGAGAGCAAAAAATAATTTATAAATAATAATAATATTTCAAATACTTAAATTAGAGGTGAATAATAAAAGATAGTTATTACTGTATATTTAGTTAGGAGCGGATAAAAAATGAGCGATAAAAATATTTCTTGGTTGTATAAAGAATTACCTGAATTAATAGAGGAAAATATTATTTCCGAAGAAACGGCTCAAGAAATAAGAAATTATTATGGTCCTATTAAAGAAAAAGATAAAGACCAGAATTTATTACTTATCTTTAGTATTTTAGGAGCAGTGCTGATTGGGAGTGGGATCATTTTATTGTTGGCCCATAATTGGTCTCAATTAACTCGTTTAAGTCGAACGGGGATTATTTTTTCTGGTCTAATAGGTGCTCAAACTTTTTTGGCTTGGGTATTAATCAACAGGTCATATTCTGTATCATGGCGTGAGGGTAGTGCTACTTTTTTAACTTTTATAGTCGGGGCTGCGATTGCTTTAATTGGTCAAACTTATCATTTGCCGTCTGATTTAAGTAACTTTTTATTAACTTGGATGTTATTAATTGTTCCTTTGGTTTATATAGTGGATACTACTATCCCAGCATTGATTTATTTAGCGGGGATAAGTTGGTGGGGACTTCTTGTACAGGGACAATTCCGTTTATTATTTTGGTTGTTAGCAGCTTTGGTAGTGCCTTATTATATTAAGCAAATTAAGCAAGATAAAACTTCACGTAAGGTGACAGTTTTATCTTGGGGGTTGAGTATTTCAATTTTATTTGGGCTTGGCTCTACTTTAGAAGTAAGTTCTTATTCTGCAATTTTATGGCGTTTGATTTATCTTAGTTATTTTAGTATATTATTCTTACTAGGTCAAAAAATAAGTTTAAAGACTAGAGTTTTAGAAGGATTAGGATTATTAGGAAGTTGGTTTGTGATTTATGAATTAGGTGCTTTAAAGAATAGTAATTTATGGGAATTAGATATTTTGAATAGTGGTAACTTATTTTATTATATAATTATTGTTTTATTTTTAGCTATTAATATTTATTTATTGAGAGAAAACTATTTAAAAGGTGATAGGAATAATTTAATATTAGGAACTGCTCCTTTTGTATTGTTATTAACTTTATTTATTAAAATATATACGTTAAACTTAGTTATCTATAATGCTTATTTACTTTTGATAGCATTAGGAGTTTTAGTATATGGTTTAGATAAAAAGAAGATAAAATTAGCTAATTTAGGGATTTTGATGATAGCAGTGCAGATTATAGGACGTTTTTTCTTCTTGGATATTAGCTTTATTTGGCGGCGGATAGTTTTTGTGGTAGTAGGGATCGGCTTTTTAGTCAGTAATATAATTATGAGCCGTCGTTTAAAGGGGGAAGAAAATAATGAATAAGAAGGTAACTATTAGTCTATTTGTTTTTTTAGCTGTAATTCAATTAGCAGTACCGGCGGTAATGATTAGTAAACGAGAATTAACTCTGCGCAATGGTGAGAGATTTAAATTTGCTACTGCTCCCATTGATCCTTATGATGCCTTTCGCGGGCGCTATGTACGTTTGAATTTTGCTGAATCTGAACATCCTTTGCCAAGTGGTTTAGATATTGAGCGCGGAGAGTGGGTTTATGCTCATTTAAAAAAAGATGAAAATAATTTTGCTCAAATTACTAATCTTACTTTAACTCCTCCAGTTGAACAATCTTATCTGAAAGTTAAAGTAAGATATATTAATAGAAGAAGAAAGGAAGTTATGTTAGAGTTCTCTTTTGATCGCTATTATTTAGAAGAAGAAGTTGCTAAGGTTGCTGAAAAATATTATCAGCAGTTAACTCGTAGACAACAATTAGATAGTTATGTGACAGTTAGGGTTAATGATGGCTTTGCAGTTTTAGAAGAGCTATATTTAGATGGACAACCGATTTTAGAATATGTAAAAAAATCTATATAAAGTGTAGCTTTCGGATTGAGATAAAAATGGTTTCTTCGCTCCTAAATCTAGTTTGATTCGTCTAAATTCGTATAATAAGCTGCAATTTAGTTTAATTAAATTAGAAATTAAACTTTCAAAATTACAGCTTATTATACTTCATTAAGACTCATTGAAAAACTAGATTTAAAGACGCTGCGAAACAATTTTATCTCAATCCAAGGCAGTCTTACTTTAAGTGTGGGAGCAGGTATATACCATTTTGAAGTTGCTTATTTTTTAATTGTGCCTCTTGCTTTTGATTTTATGTTTTTAACTACTAGCTCCTAACTACTTACTTCTAGCTATAAAGTTTCACTGAAAGTGAAACTTTATATAGATATTGTGTAACTACAAATTAAGTGAGGGATAATAATGCAAGAATTAGACTATTTACAGCAATTAGATAAGTTTGGAGTTCAGCCTGGTTTAGAGCGAATGGAGTTATTATTAGATTATTTAGATAATCCAGAGCAAGACTTGGATATTATTCATATTGCAGGTACTAATGGTAAAGGCTCTACTTCTGCACTATTGACTTCAATTTATAAAGAAGCAGGGTATAAAGTAGGGACTTATAATTCGCCAGAGATTGTAGAATTTAATGAACGGATGCGGATTAATGAGCAATATATTAGTGATCAGAAATTGTCGCAATTAGTCAAAGAAGTCAAACCTGCTATAAAGGAAGTGGAAGAACAGCTAGCTCATCCAACCTTTTTTGAAGTGGTAACAGCAATTGCTATTTTATATTTTGCGCAGGAAAATGTTGATTTAGCTATCTTGGAAGTCGGTATGGGTGGTGTTTTAGATGCTACTAATGTTGGGAACAGTTTAGTATCGGTAATAACAAATGTTAGCTTAGATCATACAGAGTATTTAGGAGATACTTTAACTGAAATAGCTAGTGAAAAAGGGGGGATTATCAAAGAGGGACAAGCTGTGATTACTGCTGCTACTAAAGAAAAAGTAAAAGATAAGCTAGCCGAGATTGCTGAAGAGAAGAAAGCAGATTTAATTAATATCTATGATTATTTCTTTTGGGAAGAAAAAGAAACAGAAGGCATTAAGCAACAGTTAGATATTAACGGTTTAAGAGGTTATTATAAAGATTTAGAATTACCTTTATTAGGAGAGTATCAAATCATTAATACTGTGACTGCACTTGCAGTAATTGAAATATTATATAGTGAATATGCAGTTGATCCTGAGGCAATTAAACAGGGAATATCTAAAGTACGGTGGCCGGGTCGTTTAGAGGTAGTATCTGAAAAGCCAATGATAATCTTAGATGGTGCTCATAATCAAGCCGGTGCTCAGCAATTACGAAAAGAATTAGAAAAATTAAACTATAAGAGATTGATTATAGTACTTAGTATTTTAGAAGATAAAGATTATCCAGGGATAATAGAACAATTGGCTCCTCTAGCAGATGAGTTAATATTGACTAAAAATCAAAATCCACGTGCTGCTAAAATTGAAGAGTTGGAAAAATATGCTCGAAAATATGAAGCTTCGCTGAGAACTGAAAGAGAACTAGAAAAGGCAGTCGATGATGCTGTGGATGAAGCTACTGCAAATGATTTGATTTTAGTAGGAGGTTCGTTATATACTGTAAGTGAGATTAGAAGTAGATTTGTATAGGATTAATATAAGTGAAGCTTAGATGCTATGAGCTGAACTGAGACCAGATAAAGGGGTGGATTTTATCTGGCGTCGCACAGCTCATAGCGTATAGTTTTTAACCCAAATAAATTCCTGAGACATCATTTATTGTGTCACGGCCTAGTTCATGACCGTTGGTCTTGATTACTATTTCAATTGTTCTATCATCTAGTTGTTCTTTTGTTCTCAATTCTTTGATATTAAATAATAAAAAGAAATTATTGTTTTGGTCAGTGATTGTATCAACTGCTTGAACTCCGGTGCCTGAAGTCATACCACCTTTCGTATTAACTCCATATAAAGTATATTCTTCAGGTGAAAGTTGACAATTATCAACTTGAACGGCTAAATGGCCAGGTACATCTCTGCGATTAGTATTATTTTTTATGACCGAAGCATCAATATCACATTTTTGTGAATTTAGTTTTGTAACTTGCACACCCATTGTAAAAACCTCCTTTTAAACTAATTGAAAATGATTCTTAATATCTTTGCTTTAATTTTATATAATCCATAATTAATTGTCAAGAGAAATTGATTAGCATTATTTACTTGTCTTTCAGATCTTTAACTTTTTTAAGAGGTCTTGTGAAATTTATCTAGAAGTAATTTATAATAAGATTTCACAAAATATTTTAATCATTATTAATAAACAATTGTCCTCTTGCATAATATCATACTAGAATAAGATATTAAGTTTTAAAGGGAGGAGGGCAGAAATCTTCTTAATTGTGTTAAGAAGATACTTATATTATGAATATGAATAAGAAAAATTTAAAGTCAGGAACTTCATTATTGTTTATGTTGGGATTTATGGCTGTAATTGCTAGTGTATTTGGTTATTTTATTAGTAGTTGGTTTTTAGATTATGTAACTGCTCCAGAAGAAGAGATTAATTCTGTAGCTAATAATCGTACAGTAAAAGAAGAAAAAATTGACCCACAACAGAAGGAGGATTCTCAATCCACAGCCAGTTCAATTGCAAGTGATAATTCTGATTTCAAATCTGATACTCAAGAGCAGAAAAAAGAAGATGAAGCAGCTACAATTAAACCACAAGCTAATTCGGATTTATTTGCTGTGCAAGTAGGAGCATTTAGCAAAAAGGATAATGCAGAGGGATTAGTAAACAAACTACAAAATAAAGGTTTTACGGCCTATATAACAACAAAAAATCCTTATCGGGTTCAAGTAGGTGCTTTTAAAACTAAAGAAGCAGCTGAAGAGTTAGGAAAAGAACTGCAAAAAATTGGTTTTCCAGTTTATATTAATCATTAATTAGGACTAATATTTTAATTTCATAAGAGGATTGGTAATATTGCCAATCCCTCATATTTTTTCTAAAAGATAAACTTAAATCTATAATTTTTTCATGAGGAGGTTTGTGATGAAATTAACTAAGATTCATAACTTATTAGAAACAGAAATTATTTATCAAAGTCAATCAGAATTAAATATTGTATCTGCTTGTGGAGCTGATTTAATGAGTGATGTGCTAGCTTTTTCTAGAGAAAAAACTTTACTATTAACTGGTTTAACTAATCCTCAAGTAGTTAGAACAGCAGAAATGATTGATTTAGAATTAATTATATTTGTTAGAGGAAAACAACCACCAAAAGAAACTATTGCTTTAGCAGAGGAACAAGATATAACATTATTAACAACTGAGAAACCTTTATATGAAGCTTGTGGGATTTTATATTCAGCAGGTTTGAAGCCAGAAAAATTAGATACAATAGAGTGAAAATAGACAAGCATGGAGGGATTGTTATGGGCAGTAATGCTGATAGTAAAGAAATAATAAATGCAGAAGTAGAAGCAGGTGATTTTAGCAGTGGGGGAGAAATTTCAAGTAAATTAAAAGATTTATTGCGTAAATTAGGAACTTCATCTAAGCTAATTAGAAAAATAGCAATTATAACTTATGAATTAGAAATGAATATAATTATTCATTCTGAGGGAGGTAGTTTAGCAGCAGAAGTTAATCCTGGTCGTATAGATATTATTGCTCGTGATGAGGGACCAGGGATTGAAGATGTGGATAAAGCTTTTAAGCCAGGTTATTCTACAGCTAGTGAGTCTGTTAGAGAAATGGGATTTGGAGCAGGAATGGGTTTATGTAATATTAAAAACTATGCTGATAATTTAGAGGTGGAAAGTGAATTGGGGGTAGGAACAACAATTAGAGCCTCAATTGATCTTAAATAAAGTGGTGATTTAAATGACTGATTTACATTCTGTATTGTTAGATGAAGATAAATGTGAAGGCTGTACTAATTGTGTAAAAAATTGTCCGACTGATGCAATTAGAGTTCATCAAGGACAAGCAATTATTAAAGATGAGAAGTGTATTGATTGTGGAGAATGTGTGCGTAGTTGTCAACATCATGCTAAACAAATTTCTACTGATGGACTAGATAAAATTGGAGATTATAAACATCCTATAGTTTTAGTAGCTCCTAGTTTTTATGGTCAGTTTACGACTGATATTGATCCGGTTAAAATAGTAATAGCATTTAAGCAATTAGGGTTTGAAGAAGTTTGGGATGTTGCTTTAGGTGCAGAAGCTTTGACTAGAAAGACAGCTCAATATTTAAAGGATAATGAGGGTCCTATTATTTCCTCTTCTTGTCCAACAGTTGTAAGATTAATCAAGCTATTGTATCCAGAATTACTTGATTATTTAGCTCCTTTTAAATCGCCAGTACAATTAGTTGCTCAACGGGCTAAAGAGAGGGCTATAAAAGAAAAAGGATTTGCAGAAGAAGAGGTAGGTGTCTTTTTTATCACTCCTTGCCCTGCTAAGATGACAACTGTCAATAATCCATTAGGATTAGAAAAAAGTTATGTGGATGGTGCAATAGCAGTAGATAAAATATATCGTAAATTACTGAAAAAAGTTAAAAATATGGATGTGTCAATGGATTATGAAGAATATGAAACACCTTATTTAGGTATTAGTTGGGGCAAAAGAGGTGGAGAAGCAGACCTCTTATCTTCTGAAAACACTATTTCAGTTACAGGAATTCATAATGTCACTTCAATTTTAGATGAATTAGACCGTGGTGATTTGCCGTCAATTAAATATTTTGAATTAGTATCTTGTGAACCTGGTTGTGTGGGAGGAGTATTAAATGTAAAAAATCCTTTTGTGGCTCAATTTAATATTGAAAACTTAGTTGAAGATCATGGTAAATTTATAGAGCAGAGTTTAGATGACTATGATTTTGAACTGGATAAAGAATTCACACCTAATACTGTAGCTCCTCTGGATGATGATTTTGCCTCAGCTATGGCTAAGTTAACTGAGTTGGAAGAAGAAATTGATGAATTGCCAGGCTTGGATTGTGCTGCTTGTGGAGCACCTGACTGTCGTACTTTAGCCGAAGATATTATTAATGGTTTGGCTAATCGAACTGATTGTATATTTATTTTAAGACAACAGTTAGCCGAATTAACTGATGAAATGTCTTCTTTGGCCCATTCTTTACCACCAATTATTCAAGATGAAGGAGATTGAAGCAGTTGCAAAATAGTAATGTAAAATTATTCAAATCAAGGTAAAACCTTTTTTAATTTATTACCTAAATATAGGGCATTCTATATTTAGGAGGTGATATAATGAAATATTTTAAAAGCTATAAAAAATCAATCCCAAATATTAAAAAGGAAGGTGGTGAAAATCCTGCTTATAGCAAAGATTATGCATATTCTAGATACAGGAAAAGGTTGTTGGCAATCGCTTAATAATTTTAACCTGATAAAAAGAATCAATTTTCAAATAGTTTATATAGGTCAAAGCACCACGTAGAGAAAGAACTTTGCCTAGAATGTAAATTTAGGGACAGGTAACACCTGTATCTTTCTAGTACCTTGATATTTTAGATATTAAGGGCAATAGGGAAGATTATAATCAAGCGATTATACCTAACACGATCTAATCCTGTATGATTGTGGTCTATGTATAGTTTTGCATAGGTTTTTATAAGCAGGTAATAAAGATGAAGATTAAAAAAGTAGCAAGTGAATTAGAATTAGAAAGAGTAGTAGCAGGAGATGAAGCAGCAGAAGTTACAGGAGTGCATGTAGGAGATTTATTAAGTAATGTCATGAGTCGGGCTCAAGCAGGAGATTTATGGATTACTATTCAGGGCCATCAAAATGTAGCAGCTATTGCTCTGCTGACTGAAGTAGCAGGAGTAGTAGTAGCAGAAGGGTTAGACATAGATGATGATACAATTGTTAAAGCTGAAGAAAAGGGGATTAACCTTTATCAAAGCCAATTATCTAGTTATCAATTAGCAGGGCAATTATATGATTTAGGGATTAAATAAAGTGCAGACTTTTTTTGCTGATCTTCATATTCATACTGTCTTATCCCCTTGTGGAGATTTATTGATGACACCGCAAAATATTATTGAGCAAGCTATTGAAGTTGGTTTAGATATGATTGCAATTACTGATCATAATTCAGCTAAAAATGTAGTAACTGCATTTGAATTAGCTTCTGATACTGATTTAACTGTGATTCCAGGTATGGAGGTAGAGACTAAAGAAGAAGTTCATTTAGTATGTTTATTTCCGGATGTAGAGCAAGTTTTAAAGTGGCAAGAAGTGGTTGAAAGTGCTCTTCCGGATATAGAAAATAATGAAGAAGCCTTTGGCCCGCAGTTAATAACAGATTTAAATGATGAATATATAGAAAAAGAGCCTAAGTTGTTACTACAAGCAACAGGTTTAAGTGTTGAAGAAGTAGTTACTAAAGTAAGAAAATTGAGAGGTATAGTTATTCCAGCACATGTAGATAAAAGTAATTATAGTTTGATTTATAATTTGGGGTTTATAAATCCAGAATTGGATATTGTAGGGGTGGAAGTATCTAAAAATACAAGTGAAGAAGAGGCGAAAGCAGAATTTGAACAATTAAATGATTATATGTTATTGAGTAATTCTGATGCTCATTATTTAAAAGATTTAAAAAAGAGTATGAAATTGTATTTAGAAGAAGCTAATTTCCAAGAATTAAAATTGGCTATTAATGGTGAAAAAGGGCGAAAAATAGAATTATTATAGTTAAAATAGTTGATGATATGTTTATTTGTCTTGCGAAAAACAAGATATAATGATACAATAAAAAATAGTTAGAGAAATGACAATTTAATATTTTAGGGTAGAAAATAAAAGAACCCTTACTTAACTTTAGAAAGCGGCAGAGCTTAATTATGTTTTTTTACAGTTAAGTAGGGGTTTTATCTATTGTGGAGGTGATAGAAAGTCATAGGAAATTTTAATAATGAATATAGTAAGAAAGAAATAGGGGAAAGTCTTGATGTAAAATTTTAGCAAGATAGCATAGGAAACCAGAGTATAAGCTAATATTTCTAAGTAATCTTGAAACTAAAAGTGAAAATAATAACTAATTGGTATTTGCTTGACTTATTAGTTATTAAATAATAAAATTTAGTAATGTGGAACAATCAATAAAGATATAGAAAGAGGTGAAAAAATGGAAGCAAAAACTTTCCAACAGGGGATTCATCCCCACTATAATAAAGAGTTAACTAATCAAAAGCCTTTGCACCGGGCTGAAGACCCAGAGGAAGTATTGATTCCTATTCAACAGCATATTGGTGCTCCAGCGCAATTGATAGTCGAGGTTGGAGATGAAGTTGCTGTAGGAGAAAAGATAGCTGAAGCAGGTGGCTTTGTTTCTGCTAATATTCATTCTAGTGTGGCAGGTGAAGTTACTGCTATTGAAGAGAAGAATGAACAAGTAGTTGTTAAAATCAAGAATGATGGCAGTACTAAGCAGAAGACTAATTTAGAAGCCCATGATAGTTTAGCAGATGTTACATCGTCTGATATTAGGGATATTATTCAAGAAGCAGGAATTGTGGGATTAGGTGGTGCTACTTTTCCAAGTCATGTGAAAGTATCTATCCCAGAAGATAAGAATGTTGATACAGTTATTTTGAATGGTGCAGAATGTGAACCTTATTTAACTATTGACCACCGGATGATGGTGGAAATGGCTGAAAAGGTTCTATTTGGTTTAGAAGCTATAATGAAAGCTGCTGATGCTCAAAAAGGATACATTGGCATTGAGGTTAATAAACCAGATGCAATTGAGAAGATGAGAGAAATAACTAGTGACCAGTCAAATATTGAAGTTGTACCATTAAAAGTTAAGTATCCGCAAGGGGGAGAAAAACAACTAATTGAATCAGTATTAGAGAAGGAAGTACCATCAGGAGGACTGCCGCTAGATATAGGAGTAGTAGTTAATAATATTGGAACTGCTGTTGCAATTACTGAGGCAATTACTGAAGGTAAGAATTTATTTGAAAGAGCAGTAACAGTTACAGGAGCAGTAAATAATCCGCAGAATTTAATTGCTAAAGTAGGAACTCCTATTGAAGAACTGATTGAACAATGTGATGGTTTTAAAGGTCAACCTGGAAAAGTGATCATGGGGGGACCCATGACAGGTAAAGCACAAAACCGCCTTGATAATCCAATTACTAAAGGAACATCAGGTATATTAGTATTAGATGAAGAAGAAACTAAAGATTATTCTGAAGCAGGGCCATGTATTAGATGTGCTAATTGTGTTGATGTTTGTCCAATTAATTTAGTGCCAACAAGATTAGTTAATTTAGTTAAAGAAGATATGATAGAAGAGGCAGAAGAAGATGGTCTGATGGATTGTATAGAATGTGGGTCATGTTCTTATGTTTGTCCGTCTAATATTGAATTAGTGCAGAGAATTAAATTAGGTAAAGAAAAACTAAGAGCTAAAAAGAGAGAACAGTAGATAGGAATAGGAGGTAAGATGATGGAAGAGACATCAAATTTAACTGTTTCCCCAGCACCGCATATTAGAGGTCCAGAATCAATCTCTGAGATAATGCGTAGTGTAATTATCGCTTTATTGCCAGCAACATTATTTGGGGTTTATTATTTTGGTTTGCATGCATTATTATTGGTTGCTAGCTGTGTTATATCAGCTATCTTGACAGAAGCGGTTTGGGAAAAAATTAGAGGAACAAGTGGTTCGACTTTAGATGGAAGTGCAGCTTTAACAGGATTATTAGTTGCATTAGTAGTTCCTGGAGGTTTACCAATTTGGATGGGTATTTTAGGTAGTATAGTATCTATTTCTCTAGGCAAGCAAATTTTTGGTGGTTTAGGATTTAACTTTTTCAATCCAGCTTTAGTTGGAAGAGCATTTTTAATGGCTTCTTTTCCTAAAGCAATGACTACTTGGGATTGGGAAGCTATGGCTTTTGATTGGAAGGTCTTTGAATTAACTTCTGGTGCTACACCGTTAGCATCACAAGCAGAATTTAGCTGGACTGGTTCCGGTCTTAATTATGTAGATTTATTTTTAGGTAAGATTGGTGGTTGTATTGGTGAAACTTCAGTAGCAGCGTTAGTAATTGGATTTTTATATTTGCTGTATAAGGGATATGCTGACTGGAGAATTCCTACTGCTTATTTAGGAAGTGTAGCTTTGTTAACTACTGTTTTAGGTTCAAGAGGTCCTATTTTCCATCTCTTAGCAGGTGGAGTTGTAATTGGAGCATTGTTTATGGCAACTGATATGGTAACTACTCCAGTTACTAAAAATGGACGTTGGATTTTTGGTTTAGGTTGTGGTTTCTTGACTGTTTTAATTAGAATTTATGGTGGTTATCCTGAGGGGACATCTTATGCTATTTTACTAATGAATATGTTTGTTCCACTAATTGATCAATATACTTTACCTCAGGTCTATGGTGAGGTGAAAGCCAATGGCTGATAAAATAAAACCGAAGTTAATTATTGTTCTAACAATAATTATGATTACTTCAGCTGGAGTTTTAACTTTCGTCCAGCAGTTGACTCTACCTAAAATTCAGAGTCATGCTCAGCAGAAAAAAGAAAATGCTATTTTAACTGTATTACCAGGAGCAGAAGAATATGAGCAAGTGGATAAAGGAAATTTGACTCTATATAAAGGGCTTGATTCTTCTGGTAATGTAGTAGGTTATGCTCTACAAAATTCTGGGCAAGGTTTCCAGAGTGTATTAAAAATAATGGTTGGATTAGATGTAGATGCTAAAAAAGTAATGAAAGTAAAGATCTTAAATCAGGCTGAAACGCCAGGTTTAGGAGCAAGAATTATAGAAAAGCAGTTTAAATCTCAATTTAATGACAAGGCTTTTAGTGATTCATTTCAGGCTAAAAAGGATATTGATGCTATTTCTGGCGCTACTATTTCTTCACAAGCTATGTCAGATGTTATTAAGGGAGCAATTAAGAAAATACAAGAGTCGGATATTAATCTATAAAATTGTTTAAAGATTATTTATTGTTAATTTTAGAGTTGGGGGGAATGATTTTGATGAAGTTGTGGAAAGATTTTGTTAAAGGTTTATGGGAAGAAAACCCAGTTTGGGTCATGTTACTGGGAATGTGCCCTACTTTAGCAGTAACTAATACAGCAACAAATGGTTTTGCTATGGGATTAGCAACTACTTTTGTACTGTTAGGCGGCGGAATAGTGAATTCAGCTGTCAAGAATTTGATTCCTAGTGAAGTTAGAATTCCAAGTTTCATCGTTGTAATTGCTACTTTTGTAACGATAGTTGATTATACTACTAAAGCCTATTTTCCAGCAATTGCTGAATCTTTAAGTTTATTTATTCCTTTGATTGTAGTTAACTGTTTGATTTTAGGACGTTCTGAATCTTTTGCTTCTAAAATGCCAGTTCATCGGTCAATTGCTGATGCATTAGGTATGGGGGCTGGATTTACATTAGCTTTAACTTCTTTAGGAGTTGTTCGAGAAGTACTAGGTTTTGGAACAGTATTTGGTTCTTCAATTCCCGGTTTGACTAGTTGGTTTCAACCGTGGGGAATTATGGTTTTACCAGCAGGTGCGTTTCTAAGTTTAGGTGTAGTACTTGGAGTGCTAAATTCAATTAGACAGTCTTAGTAGCTATGAACAAGGACAAAAAAAAGTTGCAGGGAAGTTTTTGAGTTTTAAAAATTGATTTTGTTTGTTACTTTAAGTTGTTAATTATATAACTAGATTGTAAGGAGGTTGCGGAATGGTTGATTTAGGTGGCTTGTTATTGATTTTTATGACTGCCTCAATAACAAATAACTTTATTTTATCTCAGTTTTTAGGGATTTGTCCTTTTTTAGGTGTATCTAAAGAAGTTCCGACTGCTTTTAGTATGGGACTAGCAACTACTTTTGTAATGACAACTTCAGCCATCTGTGTTTGGTTTGTTAATTCATTTATTTTAGTTCCATTTGGCTTGGAGTATTTAAAATATGTAGCGTTTATTTTAGTAATTTCTTCTTTTGTACAGTTAACAGAAATGATTGTTAGAAAAGTTAGCCCGCCAATTTATAAAGCTTTAGGTATATTTTTACCACTAATCACTACTAACTGTGCAATATTAGGTTTAGCTTTAAAGATACCGATTAATGGCTATAACTTCATTGAAAGTACTATTTATGGTTTAGGAGCTGGAGTTGGTTTTACTCTAGCAATAGTAATTATGGCTAGTATGCGAGAAAGATTGGCTTTTGCTGACGTTCCTAAGCCATTAAAAGGAGCCCCAATTACATTATTAATTGCTGGTTTAATGTCAATGGCTTTTATGGGCTTCTCCGGAATGTAACAAAAATTGTATATAGATTGGGCAAAGTAATTAGCTTTAAGTAGAGTAATTAGGACTATCACGAAGGGGCTTAATTTGCAGATTATTTAAATCTGTAAGTAAAGATTTGCTATTGTCAAATTTAACTTTAGTAACTATTATTTGAATTTAATTAAGCAAATGACTAATTGTTGATGATAGAAGCTTAGTTTTGTTAGAGAGGGAGGTAAAGCGAGATGGATTGGTCAAATTTTATTAAAGCTATCCCTAGTATGGGAGCACTTGGAGCCTTATTTGCTGGTGGATTAGCTTATGCTTCAGTAAAATTTTCTGTTAAAGAAGACCCTAAGAAGGAATCAATTAATGAAGCACTGCCAGGGATAGATTGTGGTGCTTGTGGTTATCCAGGTTGTGCTAGTTATGCTGATGCTATTGTAAATGAAGGAGCAGAAATTGATTTATGTCAACCTGGTGGTCAAGAGGTTAAAGAAGAAATAGCTGAAGTTATGGGCTTAGAAACTGGCGGTTCGAGTGTTGAAAAAGTGGCTCAATTAATGTGTCAAGGGGATAGAGAAGCAACAGTTTATCAGGCTGATTATCATGGTATTGCTAGCTGTAATGCGATTAATATGGAAGAAAGTATTAAATCATGTCCTTATGGTTGTTTAGGTTTTGGAGATTGTATAGAGGTTTGTCCCTTTGATGCTATTTATATGAATGATAAAGGGCTACCAGAAATTGATTTAGAGGCTTGTACAGCTTGTGGTAAGTGTGTTGAAGAATGTCCGCGAGATATTATTGAAATAGTAGCTAGCACCCAAGAAGTAACGGCTAAATGTAAGTCGATCTTAGAGGGCAGTAAAGTTAGTAAAGTTTGCGAAAATGGCTGTATCGCTTGTACACTTTGTGAACAAAACTGTCCGGTAGATGCAATTACTATGGAAAATAATTTGCCGGTAATAAATGATGAAACATGCATTGATTGCGGTAAATGCGTTGAAGTGTGTCCAACTGACTCTATGGTAGAATTACCGTTAGAATCTCCTGAGGAAGAAGGAGATACTGAAGCAGAGGCTGAAGAAGAAAGTCAAGGCGATGAAATAGTTATCACTGAGGATTGTGTAGGATGTGGAGCTTGTGAAACAGCTTGTCCAGTTGATGCTATTGCTAAAATAGAAGATGATCAATATGAAATTGATCAAGATAAATGTGTGCAGTGTGAAAAATGTATTTCGCAATGCCCAGTTGATGCAATTGAATATCAGTAACTATCATTAAGAGGTCAGCTTTAAAGCTGACCTCTTTTTTTCTTGCTTCATCTAGGAAAAACAGTATTTTATTAAATTATTAGTTTGTATTTTAGATTTTATTCTTTACTTATCACTAATTTATAAACGTTCGTTTGCCTATTTTTTAGAATAGATATTTGATTGAGGTAGCGATTTTATAAGACTCTAAATCTATTGTATGATCAATGTTTTTTATTTTCTCACCTTTATAATCACCATCATACCAGTATTGTTCTTGATAACCTTCAGTATCTATCTTATTATAAGTACCGGATAATGAAAAAATAAGATTAGAGTTTATGTTATAGTTTAGTACACTATTAATAATAATTGCACTTCCATCTGTTTCCCCAGTAGATTCTTTGTATCTTAGAATATGATCATCTACATCTTCCGCTTCAACATAAGGAGCGAGATTCAAATCAATTTGCCAATTCAATTTTTGTTGTGTGCTATTTTTCACTTTAACCCCTAAGTAAGGAATGTGATATTGTACTTCATATGCTAATACTTTTCCGCTTCTTTCACTTTTGGTGTTATTAAAATAATTATACTGAACTACATCATGAACATTATAATCATAGTTATTATATTTATACCCTAATTTTAAGTGATAACTCATATTTTGATTATAATCTTTTGAAGGGCTTAGTAACTCTAAATTTCCGCTCCATAAATCTAAATCAGCTGTACTTTCTGAATAAATAATTTTATTTTCGCTTTGAGAATAAATCCAATCAGAATCTTTCATAATGCCATTGTTCTCTTGGTCAAGATTTTTCATTACTGATAAATTAATGTTTTTAATACCTAAGGTAGTAGTTTTCAAACTATGGA
Source organism: Halanaerobacter jeridensis (assembly GCF_016908315.1). Classification (GTDB taxonomy): domain Bacteria; phylum Bacillota; class Halanaerobiia; order Halobacteroidales; family Halobacteroidaceae; genus Halanaerobacter; species Halanaerobacter jeridensis. Next base: position 135,178 of record NZ_JAFBDQ010000004.1, read on the forward strand.
TATATTTAGTAGTAATAAATTTAGTGTCTAAAGGGAAAATTAACTCACTCTTCCATCCCCCATCTGCTTCTCCATGAATAGTATAATCAGTTTCTCCGTTTAATTTACCAAATTGAAATTGAATTCCTCCTTCTCCTTCTTGAGCTGATGCTAAAGGACTTATAAATAAAAAGAACAGCATCAAAATAATAATATTTTTCTTTTTCAATGTTGAAACCTCCTATTTTACAATTGTGATCTTAAATTACTATTTATGGATAAAAGAGGAAAAACCTTTAATTAATTTAATTTTTATTTTTAATTAAGAAAAAATCTTTACGTAAGCTGTAATTTTATAATACAATGATATTACATTAGATATAAGGGGTCAAAGGAAATTTTTTGGACATTAGCTAATAATACTTTATCATTTTTATGGAAAAATATTATTAACTGATAATAAATCTATAATTTCTGTTTTATTAAAAGAAGAATATTTTTAGATGAATCCAATTATCAGATTATAGAGTAGTAATTAATTCGAATTTCCTAAAGTAGGTGAAAAAAATGTCATGGAAGGAATTTGGAATAATTCAAAATGAATTAGATGAATTTGAAGATTATCTACAAAATTTATTAGATAGTAGACAATCGTTAGTTAAAGAAGCTATTTCTAATTTAGCTCAAGCTGGTGGTAAAAGAATTAGACCTGCTTTGATTATTACAATAGCTCATTTAGGTAATTATAAGCAACAACAAGTTTGGAATTTTGCTGCTACTATAGAGATATTACATATGGCTACTTTAATTCATGACGATATTATAGATGAATCTCATTTACGTCGCGGTAGTAAAACTGTACAATCAAAATATGGGAAGGATAGAGCTGTTTTTGCGGGGGATTATCTATTTAGTCTAGCTTTTAATGTTCTTTCAGATCAGGCTACTTCAAAACAGTTTAAAATAGTTACAGATGTGATTAATAAAATTTGTGAAAGTGAAATTCAACAGTATCAAAATCGTTATAATTATTCCTTATCATATAGGGATTATTATTATCGTATTAAACATAAAACAGCCCTATTATTTGAAAGCAGTTGTGCTTTGGGGGCTGAAAATGCTGGTTTTAATCAGGTGCAGCTAAAAAAATTGGCTCAATATGGTCGATATTTAGGGATGGCGTTTCAATTAACTGATGATCTATTAGATTTTAAAAGAGAAAAAGTTAAATTAGGGAAACCAAATGCTAATGATTTTACTAATGGAATATATACTTTACCTCTATTATATGTTATAAAGGAAAAAGAATGTGGACAAGATTTAAAAGAACTGTTAAGTGAAGCCAAAAGTAATAAAGATGAAATCAGGGAGTTTGTAATTAAAAATGGAGGGGTAGATTATACATTAAGTATAGCGAAAAAATATATCAAGAAAGCCCAAGAAAGATTAGAACATTTCCCTAATAATAGTTATAGAATGGTATTGACTGCTTTAACAGATAAAATTTTAGCTAGAGAATTTTAAAAAATAATTGATAAACTGAAAAATATTATTTTTTTGTTTATACTACAATAAATTCTGGTATAATAGTGAAAGAGGGTTGTTATGATTGAAATGAAAAGAAATGTTACTTTGGGGTTATTTGTAGCTAGTGCAATTGTATTACATATAATTGAGTTTATTTTGCCTACAACTTTATTATTTCCAGGAGCTAAATTAGGATTAGCTAATATTATTACCCTTTTGGTATTGATTGATTATGGTTTTGTAGACTGCTTGAAGGTAGTCTTAATGAGAATCATATTGTCTTCATTATTAAGCGGGACTTTTTTCACTATTAGCTTTTGGCTTAGTTTAGCTGGGGGAATATTAAGCTTATTGATTATGGGGTATTTATATTATAATTTTCAGGAGCAATTTAGTTTGATTGGTATTAGTGTATTGGGAGCTGCCAGTCATAATTTAGCTCAAATAGGAATGGCTTTTTTGCTAATTGAGAATTGGAGAATTATATTTTATTTACCTTATTTATTATTGCTGTCGCTGCCTACAGGTGTCTTTGTTGCTTTAGTAGTAATGCAGCTAAAAAAATATTTACAATGATTTAAATCCTAAGGAGGACTTTGTAAATGATTAACGAATTATGTATTAGGAAGGTGAATGACTTTAAAATCTATGGGAGAAGATGTAAATGGAGATAATTTTAGCCTCTGGTTCACCACGACGTAAAATGTTGTTAGAACAATTGGGTTTAGATTTTAAGGTTCAGCCTAGTAATCTAGATGAATCAAAGGTAGAGTTCACTGAGCCATCAGAATTAGTGCAGCGCCTTTCTTATTTAAAAGCTAATGAGGTACAAAGTGATCAGTCGCAAATTATAATTGCTGCTGATACAGTAGTTAGTTATCAAGATCGTATTTTAGAAAAACCTGCTAGTAAAGAAGAAGCTAAACAAATGTTAAAAACTTTAAGTGGGACAACACATCAAGTGCTTACTGGAATCACAGTTATAGCTGGTGAAATAGTGAATACTGATTATGAAACAACTAATGTTACTTTTAAAGAATTGACTGAGAAAGAAATAAATGATTATATTGCTACAGGTGAACCCTTTGATAAAGCTGGTGGATATGGGATTCAATCTAAAGGAGCTGTATTTGTTAAAGGTATTGAAGGTTGTTTTTATAATGTAATGGGTCTTTCTCTATATAAATTGCTACAAATGATTAAGGGAATTGGATTGGAGATTGAATTAGATGGCTGATTATATTACAATTAAAGACCTGCCTGCAGAAGAAAGACCACGAGAAAAATTATTGAAGTATGGTGTAGAAGGATTATCTACTACTGAGCTTTTAGCAATTGTATTAGGGACGGGTTATCAAAATAGTACAGCTTTGGACTTAGCTAACCAGCTTTTGGCTGTAAGTAATGGTTTGAGCTGTCTCATAAATTATAGTATTGAAGAATTAAAGAAGATTAAAGGAATTGGTCTAGCTAAAGCTGCTCAATTAAAAGCAGTAGGCCAGTTGAGTCAAAAATTAGCTATGCAAAAGATCAATTTAGAACATATCAAATCTCCAAGTGATGTTGCTCAAATTTTAATTGCACGTTTGGGTCATTTACAGCAAGAAAAATTTGAAGTAGTATTATTGAATACTAAGCATAAAGTTATTGGAATTAAAGAAATATCACGTGGTAGTTTGAATAGTTCTATTGTTCATCCTCGTGAAGTTTTTCGAATAGCTATTAAACGGAGTAGTGCAGCTATTATTGTAGCTCATAATCATCCAAGTGGTGACCTGACTCCAAGTCAAGAAGATATTCAACTTACTAAGCGATTAATAAAAGCAGGAGAAATAGTGGGAATTGATTTGCTAGATCACTTAATTATTGCCCATAAAAATTATAGCAGTTTAAAAGAAAAAGAATTACTTTAAATTTTGTTTTAGAAAGGAGAATACAATTATGGTAATGGACTTTTTAACAGCCCCCTTTTCTAGAGATATGGGGATAGATTTAGGAACAGCAAATACTTTAGTTTATATCAGAGGTAAAGGAGTTTTAATTAGAGAACCATCCGTAGTAGCTATTAAAGATAATCATGGCACTACTGAAGAAGTTCTTGCAGTTGGAGATGAAGCTAAGAAGATGATTGGTAGAACTCCAGGTAATATAGTAGCTATTAGGCCGATGAAGGATGGAGTTATAGCTGATTTTGAAGTAACAGAAAAAATGTTAAGGTATTTTATAGCTAAGGCACATAAGCGAAAAAGGTTGGTGAGACCCCGAATTATTGTTTGTATTCCATCTGGAGTTACAGAAGTAGAAAAAAGAGCAGTTAGAGAAGCAGCAGAGAGTGCAGGAGCTAGAGAAGCATATTTGATTGAAGAACCTATGGCTGCAGCAATTGGAGCTGGATTACCTGTGCATGAAGCTACAGGGAATATGGTTGTTGATATTGGAGGTGGAACTACTGAGGTAGCAGTTATTTCTTTAGGAGGAATTGTTACTAAAGATTCTATTAGAATTGGTGGTGATGAATTAGATGAATCAATTATCCATCATATTAAAAATAAGTACAATTTAATGATTGGGGATCGTACTGCTGAAGAGATTAAGATGAAGATTGGCTCTGCTACTTTCCATTCTAATTCAGAGATTTCGCCTGAAGATAATATGGAAATTCGTGGGCGTGATTTAGTTAATGGTTTACCTAAGACTGTTAAAGTAACTGCTGAAGAGATTCAAGGGGCTTTAGAAGAACCAGTTACTGATATTGTAAGGTCAGTTAAAGATACTTTAGAAGAGACCCCGCCAGAATTGTCATCTGATATTATGGATAGAGGAATTGTGATGGCTGGTGGTGGATCTTTGTTATCTGGTTTGGATAAGTTATTAGCTGAAGAAACTGGAATGCCAGTTTATCTTGCTGATGACCCATTAGATTCTGTAGTATATGGAACAGGGAAGGTATTAGAAGAATTAAATAATCTGAAAAATGTATTAATTAGTCCGAAAAAATTATCCTGATTTTTAAATAGGTGGTTTAAGTGCTGGATTTCTTAAGAAAAAATCATAAAATAGTATTATCAATATTGTTGTTAATAGCTTTAATTAGAATTGTAAATTTAATTGGAGCTGATAAGGATTATAATCTTTTGGAGAAAATAGTAATTGATTATATCTTTCGGCCTTTCTTTGTGGCAATTGATGGGTTTAAAGATGTTATTGGCCGTAATATACAGGTGATTAGTAATTATCAAGAGACTAAGCAGAATAATCAAAGGTTTAAGGATAAAATTGAACAATTAAATTATCAATTAACTAAACTAGAAAAGATTAAGAATGAAAATCAACGGCTGAGAAAATTATTAAATTTTAAAGAAAGAGTACCATATCAAGTAGTAGGAGCTAGTGTAATTAGCCATAGTGCTGATAATTGGTCCCAAATTGTAACAATTAACCGGGGCCAAGAATCAGGGATTAAAGCTAAGATGGCGGTAGTAGCTGAAGAAGGATATTTAATCGGAATTATTAAACGAGTTACTGCTCATACCTCACAGGTGTTATTATTAACTGACCAGCAATTTGTAACTGGCGGATTAGTGAGCAGGAATGCTTCTCGCGATTTAGGAGTAGTCAGAGGTAGAAAAGGAAGTAATAAATTGTTAATGAACAATTTATCTTGGGATGCCGATATAGTTTCTGAAGATATAATTGTAACCTCAGGTTTATCAGGGAATTTACCGAAAGGTCTTCCAATTGGAGAAGTTATATCAGTTAGTCCTGATAATTATGGTTTAACTCAAGAAGCAGAATTAAATCCGTTTTTTGATTTAAATCGTTTAGAAGAAGTTTTAGTGATTACTAATTTTACTACTAAAACTGATGTATCACTGCCGCCGTTTAACATTGATTCATTGTTGATTAAGGGGGAAGAATAGTGGGTTATCTTTCTTTTTATGGAGTTCTAATTATTATAGCAGTTATTGTGCAATCTTTACCTATCTCTTATGAAATTTTTTCAGGTATTCATCCTGATTTTTTGTTGATTATAAGTACTATGGTTGCTGTTAATTATGGTCGTACAGCAGGAGGGGTATTAGGTTTTTTAGCTGGGTTGTTACAGGATTGGTTTTCTGGTGGTTTATTTGGGATCCATGCTATCAGTAAAACATTAACTGCTTATTTATGTGGCTTTTTAAGAGAAAATATTTATCAGCATCATTTTCTGACCCCTTTATTAATCACCTTATTTGCTACAGTGGTTAATCAAGTATTAATTTTAATGTTCACTAAACTGCTAGTAGAAATATTAGTTTTGAAAGAAGTGACTAAAGAAGTAATTGTTCCACTAGCTATCTGGAATTCTATTATATCTTTATTTGTTTATCCTATGATTTATAAATTAGAGAGTATATTAATTAGGAGGAAGTTTTGGTGAAAAGGAAGAAAGATAACAAGAGAATTTATTATTTTGGAATAGGCCTTTTAATTCTCTTTCTTATATTAGGAATTAAATTATATCATTTACAAATTTATAAATATGATAAATTTAGAAGTTTATCAGAAGGTAATCGAACTGCTGTAATTCCAATTAGTCCACCTCGGGGTTATATTTATGATCGTAATAAAAAAGTTCTTGTCTCTAATAAATTAACTTATACCTTATCAGTAATTCCCGATAAAGTTGAAAATTTAGATAATCTGAGTAATGAGTTATCTCAAATAGTAGATTTATCTCAAACAGAAATTAGGGAGAAAATAAATTCTAATTCTTCTACTGAACCAGTTAAAATAAAACGAGATATTAGCCGTGAAGTATTAATTTTGTTAGAGGAAAACAAGTCTGAACTACCGGGGTTAATTATTGAAGAAACTCCTATTCGCGAGTATGTCTATAAAGATTTGGCTAGTCATGTACTAGGTTATGTAGGAGAGATTTCTGCTGCTGAATTAAAGAAATATTCTTCTCAAATATATAGTAGTAGAGATATTATTGGTAAGACTGGTTTAGAGTTGTTTTATGAGAAATATTTAAGAGGAGAAGAAGGAGCTAAATTAATTGAAGTTAATAATTTAGGTCAAAAGGTGAAGACTTTGGCTGTAGAAGAGCCGACTCAGGGTAATAGTTTAATTTTGAATTTGGATTATGATTTACAGAAATTCGCTGAAAAAACTCTGCAGCAACAGATTCAAAAACTGACTGAACGAGCTAAGAAAAATCAGAAAAAACCCCAGGAAGAATTAGATGAAGATGCAATTACTAAGCCGCCTAAAGGTGGTTCAGTGATTATTAGTAATCCTGATGATGGCAGTATTTTAGCTATGGCTAATTATCCTAGTTATGATTTAAGTCTTTTTTCAGGGCCAATCTCTAATAAAAAATGGCAGCAATTAAATCAAAATCCGCTACATCCTCTTCTTAATCGTGCGACTAACACAAGTGCTCCCTCAGGCTCTATTTTTAAAATTGTTACAGCGGGAGCTGCATTAGAAGAATTAGGGATTGAGAAAGATGATATGTTTTATGACCCTGGTTATTTCAAAGTAGGTGGAGTTGAATTTAAAAATTGGTATCCCGGTGGCCAAGGAGATATAAGTTTTGTTGATGCTATAGCTTGGTCGAATAACACTGTATTTTTTAAATTAGGATATCGTTTGTATAAAAAAGACAAGACATTATTGCAGTCTTATGCCCATGAGTTTGGATTAGGTTCTAAAACACAAATTGATCTAAATAATGAGGCAAAAGGATTAGTTCCGGGTCCTAAATGGAGAAAGAATTATTTTGATAAACGAGCTAATCAAATTTGGTATCCAGGCTATACTATCAATTTATCAATTGGGCAAGGAAATTTACGTGTGTCTCCAATTCAAATATCTAGTTTAATAAATTCTGTAGCTAATGGAGGTCAATTATATCAACCACTATTAGTTGATAAGATAATCGATCCTCAAGGAGAAGTAGTAAAAAATTTAAAAGCAAAATTATTTAATGAAATACCTGTTTCTGATGAGCATCTAAAGATAATTAAACAAGGTCTTAAAGGTGTTACCACTTATGGAACAGCCCGAAGATCCTTTTCTGAATTGCCAGTTACAGCTGCAGGGAAAACGGGTACTGCTCAAACTGGAAGCAATCGTCCTAATCATGGTTGGTTTGCTGGTTTTGCTCCAGTCGATGATCCTGAAATTTCCATTGTTGTATTTATTGAATATGGTAGCTCAAGTAGTAATACCTTACCTATAGCTAAAAATATTATTAAAGAATATTTTGATACGCAATCTGAAAAGAAGGCAGAAACAGAATAATATAATAGCTAATTTTGTAGGAGGAGGTAAGATGAAAAACGAGGGAGTAGTTTTTAAAGGAGACTTAGATGGAGTAATTGTAAATTTGAGTGATCAATTAGAATTTGATACTGTTAAAGAAAAATTGCAGGATAAGTTAGCAGAGGCAGGAAATTTCTTTGATGAAGAGAAGATTAATATTAAAGTGGAATTGGGGACGCGAGAACTGAATGCAGAACAAAAGAAAGAATTAATTAATATTTTTAAAGATAAGCCAGGTCTATCAGTACTAGAATTTATCAATCATGACGATAGATTTTCTGATTCTGAAACTGAAACTGGTAATGATACTTTATTAGTGAAGCAGACTTTGCGCTCTGGACAATCAATTAGCCATGAGGGGAATATAGTAATTCAGGGTAGTGTTAATCCTGGAGCTGAAGTAATTGCTGAAGGTGATATTATTATTATGGGTAAATTTAAAGGGATTGCTCATGCAGGGGCTAAAGGAAATGTAGAAGCAACTATTTCAGCTTTTAGATTGGAACCGACGCAATTGCGAATTGCCCATTATATTAGTCGAGCTCCCGATAATCCTTTATCCAGTCCTGAGCACCCAGAAGTTGCTTTTATAAAAGATAAACATATTGTTATTGATTATTTGAAAAGGTAAGGAGGAATTGTAATGGATGGTAAGTCTTATGTTATTACTTCAGGTAAAGGTGGGGTAGGAAAAACGACGACAGTTGCTAATATTGGAACTGGGTTAGCAAAATTAGGGCGTAAGGTGGTCTTAATTGATGCTGATATAGGGTTAAGAAATTTAGATGTAGTATTAGGATTAGAGAATAGAATAGTTTATGATATTGTTGATGTAGTAGAGGGTAATTGTCGTTTAGAGCAGGCTTTAATTAGAGATAAAAGATATAGTAGTTTGCATTTGTTGCCTGCAGCCCAAACTCGTGATAAAACTGCTGTAGAGCCGGGGCAAATGCGTGAATTAATGGAAGAATTGAAAGAAGATTATGATTATGTGATTGTAGATTCTCCGGCGGGGATTGAACGAGGTTTTAAAAATGCAATTGCTGGGGTTGATGAAGCAGTAGTAGTTACTACTCCTGAGGTTTCAGCGGTTAGAGATGCTGATAGAATTATTGGGATGCTAGAGGCAGAAGGGATTTCTGGAGCAGATTTAATTATTAATCGGGTGCGAATGGATATGGTCAAAAAAGGTGATATGATGAATATTGAAGATATGGTTGAAATTTTAGCAGTAGATCAATTAGGGGTCATTCCTGAAGATGAAGAAATTGTTGTTTCTACTAATCGGGGTAAACCGGCTGTTTTAGTAGATAAGTCTAAAGCTGGACAGGCTTTTTGGAATGTAGCACGGCGAATTGAAGGAGAAGAAGTACCAATGTTATCTTTAGAAGAAGGTTTTTTTGATAAGTTCAAAGAATTTTTTGGTTGGAGTTAAAAAGTATAAAATTTTACGGCTTAAAACAGATTGATTGAGGGGGGATGAAAATGTTTGAGGCAGTAAAAGAGATATTTAAAAGGGAAGATAAAGAGAAGAGTAAAGATGTGGCTAAAGAACGTTTGCGGTTGGTTTTAGTTCATGACAGGATGGACCGGATGGGTATCTCGCGTGATGTATTGAATGATATGAAGGAAGATTTAATAGAAGTGATTTCTAAGCATTTAGAAATTGACCAAAAGGGTTTAGAAATTAACTTTGAGCGTCAAGATAAAGATAGTGTAGCTTTAGAGGCTAATATACCGATTAAAAATGAGCAACAGAAGGAGTGACCAGGGGAAAAGGAGCCTGGTCTTTTTTCTTGCACTTAGTTTCAGTTTCATTATATAATTTATTTAAGCTAGGGCTAGGAGGTGAAAAATTGAATAAATTATTTAAAAACTTAGATTATTTGATACCTGTGCTTACTATAGCATTAGTTTTATGTGGATTGTTTTTAATTTTTAGTGCTACTAAGTCTCATGATACTTCTTTATTAAATAATACTTTTCTTAAAAAACAAGTGATAGCTGCTTTGCTTGGTATAGTAGCAGTTATAATTACTTTGCTGGTTAATTATGAAGTGCTGAGGGATTATGCAGAGATAGTATATATAGCGGATTTATTACTATTAGGGATTGTATTAGTAATTGGTCAAACAGTTAAAGGAGGACAAAGTTGGATTAGTTTAGGGCGATTTAATTTTCAACCGGCTGAAATTACTAAACTGATTGTAATTATAATGTTGGCCCATGTTTTAGCTAAAGAGAAATATAAGGTAAAAAATATATTAGGATTAATCGTTCCAGGATTATATGTCTTTATACCGTTTTCTTTAATATTATTACAGAACGATTTAGGTTCATCTTTGGTTTTGATCGCTATATTTATTGGTATGATTTATGTGGCAGGAGCTAATGCTCTATTCTTATTTGGGAGTATATTTGGAGTAATTGCTAGTGTGGTTACTTGGGTAACAGCCCATATTTATTTAGGGGTTTATATTCCTCTAAAAGATTATCAATTGAATAGATTATTGGTTTTAGTTAATCCAAGTCGTGATCCGCTGGGAGCTGGTTATAATGTCCGGCAGTCTAAAATTGCAATTGGTTCAGGCGGATTTTTTGGCAAAGGACTATTTACTGGTAGTCAAAATCAACTTAATTTTTTACCGGAAAAGCATACTGACTTTATTTTTTCTGTTTTAGGTGAAGAACTAGGATTTATCGGGGCACTAATAGTTTTGATATTATACTTTATATTATTATGGAGAGCTTTAGTTGTAGCTAAAGAAGCTAAAGATAAATTTGGTGAATATGTAGTGGTGGGTGTTATATCTATGCTGAGTTTTCATATTTTTCAAAATATCGGTATGGCAGTAGGATTAATGCCAGTTACAGGGATACCATTACCTTTTTTAAGTTATGGGGGTAGTTCTTTAATTACTAATTTATTAGCGATTGGATTAATTATGAATATTAATATGCGTAAGAAAAAGCTAATGTTTTAAAGAACTAGCATAGCAAAACCTTGTTGTTAATATGATTAAGTAGAGAGCAGCAAGGGGGCTAGATTATGAAATTTAAGTTAAATTTATTATTTTTAGTGGTTTTATTTTTATTTAGTTTAACTGGTTTGTTTTTTAAAGCAACATTAAGTTTTATAGTAGTTTTAATGCATGAATTAGCTCATGCAATTGTAGCCAAGAGATTAGCAGTTGAAGTAAGAGAAATTGAACTACTACCCTTTGGAGGAGTAGCTAAATTTAGAGATTTGATTGAATTAAATCCTCATACGGAATTTAAGGTAGCGATAGCGGGACCACTATTAAACTTTTTTCTAGCTGCAGTAGCTTGTTTATTAATTAGATATCAAGTGTTGTCGCAAGACTTAATTTGGTTCTTCCTGCGTTTAAATATAATGATGGGCTTATTTAATTTTGTACCTGCTTTTCCTTTAGATGGAGGGCGGATTTTACGCGCTAAATTGAGTACGAAAGTAGGTTTTAAAGATGCTACTGCTCAAGTTTTAAGGATTAGTAAGATGATAGCTGTTCTTTTAACTATTGTAGCTATAATCGGCCTTTATTATGGATATATTAATATTATGTTGGTGATTATATCCTTTTTTATTTATTTTGTAGCACTAAAAGAAGGACGCTTTTCTCATTATGCTTTAATGCAGTATTTAGCTAAAAAAAGAGGTAAAATTTTAAATCAAGGAGTTGTTGATGCTAAACCATTAGTAGCTTTTAGCAATACTAGCTTAAAAGATATACTTGATAAATTGGTGCCTCAGTCTTTTCATACAATTATGGTGATTGATGAAGATTGTAATATCTTAGGGTTTATAACTGAAGATGAATTAATCGATAATTTAATTAAAGGTAATTTAAATTATAAAGTTAAAGATTTATTGTGCTGATGATTTAAGGAGGAAAAAAATATGGAACTTGAAGATAGATTAGAAGAGATATTACCTCAAGTTACTAATCCAACTCGCTATATGGGGCGAGAAGTAAATAGTATAGTTAAGAATTTAGATGAAGTAGAAGTGAAAGTAGCTTTAGCTTTTCCTGATGTTTATGAAGTGGGAATGTCGCATTTAGGAATTAAAATTTTATATCATTTATTGAATCAGCGTGATGAAGTAGCTGCAGAAAGAGTTTATTCACCTTGGGAAGATATGGAAAATAAAATGAAAGAAGAAGATTTGCCGCTATTTACTTTGGAGAATAAAGCTCCTATTAGTGAATTTGATATATTGGGTTTTACGCTGCAATATGAATTGAGTTATAGCAATCTTTTGAATACTTTAGATTTAGCTAATCTTCCATTGCGGAGTAAGGATAGAACTGCAAAACATCCTTTGGTAATTGCCGGTGGTCCTTGTGCTTCGAATCCTGAACCTTTAGCTCCGTTTATTGATTTATTTCTGTTAGGAGAAGCTGAAGCAGCAATTGAAGAGATTGTAGACAAGTATATAGCTTGGCAAAATAATAACTACAGCAGAGAAGAATTATTAAAAGACTTAGCTACTTTGGAAGGAGTTTATGTCCCTCAATTTTATGAAATTGATTATGATGAAAATCATAATGTGAGTAAGTTTGAGGTACAAGAAGGAATCAAAGAAGAAGTTAAGAAACGAGTAGTGCAAAATTTAGATGAAGCTTTTTATCCCGAAAAGTTTATTGTACCTTATATGGATGTTGTTCATGACCGAGTTAATCTAGAGATAGCTAGGGGTTGTACTAGCGGCTGTAGATTTTGTCAGGCGGGTATGATTTATCGTCCGGTGCGAGAAAGGAGTCATGAGCGGATTAAAGAGTTGGCTGAGAATCTTGTCAGTAATACAGGTTATGAAGAAATATCTTTAACTTCTTTAAGTAGTGGGGATTATACTGGTGTTGCAGATTTAGCTATGGATTTAGTAGATGAATATGAGACAGATAAGATTAGTGTTGCTCTACCATCGATGCGGGTTGATTCTTTTTCTATTGATTTGGCTGAAGAACTACAGAAGGTAAGAAAAACCGGACTTACTTTTGCTCCTGAAGCTGGAACACAGCGCTTGAGAAATGTGATTAATAAGGGAATTGCAGAAGAGGATGTAATCTCTGCTGTGACCGATGCTTTTGAAGCAGGTTGGAGGAAAGTTAAACTCTATTTTATGATTGGCTTGCCCACAGAAACTGAAGCAGACTTGCAGGGGATTGTTGATCTAGCTAAGAAAATAGCTAATTTAGGTGATGAGATTAGATTGAATTCAGATTATAAACGTCGCGTAAGTGTTAACGTTAGTGTATCTACTTTTGTCCCTAAGCCACATACACCATTTCAATGGTCGCAGTTTAATACTTTAGAGGAGATTAATGATAAGATACAATATTTAAAAGATAATCTCCGGGGGAAAGATTTATCTTTAGATTGGAATGAACCACAAGTTAGTTTATTAGAAGCTGTTTTTGCTCGTGGTGATAGAAGAACCGCAGATTTATTGGAGCAAGCTTGGCAGTTAGGAGCCCGTTTTGATGGTTGGCGAGAAGTATTTGACTATCAATTATGGCAGAAAGCTGCTCAAAAAACAGGTTTTGATTTAGAAGAGTATGCCTGTCGAGATTGGAGCTTGAAGGCAAGATTGCCTTGGGACCATCTGATGCTAGGAGTTAATAAAGACTATTTAAAAGAAGAATATGATAAAGCATTAGCAGCAGAAAAGACTAATAACTGCCGTTATGATAATTGTAGTAATTGTGGAGTTTTAGAGCAGTTAGAGGCCCGGATGGATTTGTTAAGGGGGTTGAGTAATGAGTAATTACAAATTGCGTACTAAAGTAATTAAAGGGGCAGAGGTGCGGTTCATCTCCCATTTAGACTTTATGAATACCCTAACTAGAGCTTTGCGAAGGGCTGAAATACCTATTGCTTTTTCTCAAGGATATAATCCCCGACCGCAAATATCTTTTGCTTCAGCACTAGCAGTAAGTTTAACTAGCGAGAGTGAGTATATTGATTTTGAATTAACTAAAGATTTAGACCCTGCTGAATTTAGAATTAGATTGAATCAAGAATTACCAACAGGAATTAGAGTAGAAAAAGCGATGAAAGTTCCCGTAAAAATTGATTCTTTAATGTCGATTATTAATGCTGGGAGTTATATAGTTCGCTTAGAATTCAAAGAGAAATTAACTACTGAAGAACTAGAGGAGAAAGTTAGGCAATTTTTAGAGAAAGATGAAATTAAGATTATCAGAAAGAGAAGAAACAAGTCTGATCGAGAATTAGATCTGAGGCCTATGATCTTTTCTTTAGAGGTAGTAGGTGTTCAAGGTGAAATAGGTACTATTAGCATGTTAGTCCAGACAGGTAGTGCTGGTAATGTCCGCCCTCAGGAGGTAATTAGGGCTTTAGCAAAAGAGTTTGAAGTAATTCAAAGGCCTAGGATGATTAATATTCACCGTTCTGGGTTGTACATCAAAAAAAGGGATGATTTATTTACCCCTTTTGAGGTGTAAAAGCAATTGAAAATTTATTAATTCATGAACAATTTAGAAGTGAGGTGTTACAGATTCAAAAACAAATAATTATTAATGACCGCGATTTAGATACGAGAGCAGTGATAATTGAGAATGGGAAATTAGAGGAAGTGTACTTTGAACGTGAATTTAATACGCAGTTAGTAGCTAATGTTTATCAAGGACAAGTAGAGAATGTATTACCAGGAATGCAGGCGGCTTTTATAGATGTAGGCTTAGAGCAGAATGTATTTCTACATGCTAATGATATTTTACCTGTTCATCCTGGAAAGAATAGTATTCAAGAAGTTTTGAGGTCTGGAGAAGAAGTAATGCTTCAAATAAGTAAAGCACCAGTAGATGATAAAGGCCCAAAGGGGACTTGTAAATTAGATTTAACTGGCCGTTCTTTAGTGCTGATGAAGTATCCTCAGCATATAGGAGTTTCACGGAGTATTTCAGGTCAAGAACGAGGGCGATTACGAAAGTTAGCAAATCAGATTGCTCCTGAGGATAAAGGAATGATTGTTAGGACTGCTGCTAAAGGTAAGTCTAAAGAAGAATTATTGACAGAATTGAAGACTTTAGAGCAGAAATGGGATGAAATACATCAATCAGCTCAAGAGGCTAAAGCGCCACAGTTAGTTTATCAAGGCGCAAGTTTGTTGAATCGTCTGGTAGTTGATAAGTTAAGTAAAGAGGTTGAAAAGATAGAAATAGATACTGAGGCTGGTCATCAAGAGTTATTAGATTTGGTTGATAGTTTAGCCCCACAATTAAAAGATAAAGTACAGTATTATAGTCAGCCTCAGCCTATCTTTAACCACTATCAATTAGAAGAAGAGTTGGATAAATTACAGCAGAGGAAAATAGAATTAGACTGTGGGGGGAATATAGTAATTGATCCTACAGAAGCTTTAACAGCTATTGATGTCAATACTGCAGCTAATGTAGGCTCTGCTAGTTCGAAAGAAACTTTTGCCCAGACTAATTTTGAGGCAGCTCGAGAAGTAGTTAGACAATTGAAACTGCGCGATATTGGCGGGATTATAATTATTGATTTCGTCGATATGAAAGGCAGTAAAGAACAGCAGCAAATTCTTAGTGTATTAGAAAAAGAATTGGCCCAAGATAAGACTAAGACTAATTTAGTGGGAGCTAGTGAATTAGGTTTAGTGCAGTTAACTAGGAAAAGAGATAGGAAAACTTTAGGACAGAAATTATGGCAAAAGTGTGCTTACTGCCAAGGAACTGGAAAAATGTTATCAATGGAGACTTTAGTAGTTAACTTTTTCAGAAGATTGCGAGAAGAGTTTTGGCAGCAGGATGTAGAAGCGGCTATAATTAAGGTTAATCCAAAATTATTAATGAAATTAATTGAATTAGGGAGTGCAGAATTAAATAACTTAGAAGAAGAATTAGAGATGGATTTATATGTCTTAAAGGATGAACAAATGTTCTTAGAAGATATAGATATAGCTCATATAGGCTCTGAACAAGAAATAGAGAGTTATATCCCAGTAAGGGTGGGTAGACAGTTGACGTTAAAGCTCGAGGAAACAGCAGCAGGTTTAGTAACTAGTGTTGATGATTATATGGTGAAAGTTACAGGAGAAGTTAGTAAAAATCAGTCTAGTGCTAAGGTGCAGATCACAGAGCTTGGCCCTTCTTATGCTGTATCTGAAATACTCTAGTAAAGCTTGATTTTCTCTTGACAGTAAGTCTATTATATGTTAGTATTTATATTCGTAAGTGGTAGTTCGTTGATACTACCAAAACCGCGCGGTACGGGTTTAAAAATCTTATTTGATTACCTAGTTTACCGGCGAGTCTAAGGTAGAGGAGGTGCTATAATGTACGCAATTATTGAAACTGGTGGAAAACAGTATAAAGTAGAAGAAGGACAAGTTTTTGATGTAGAGAAGTTAGACGTAGAAGCTGGTGATGAGATTGAATTTGATGTAGTTAAGGCTGTTTCTAAAGATGATTCTTTAGAAGTTGGTCAACCTACTTTAGAAGATGCTACAGTTACTGCTGATGTAGTTGATCAAATTAAAGGTGATAAAGTTATTGTTTTTAAGTATAAGCCTAAGAATAATTATAGAAAGAAACAAGGTCATCGTCAGCCGTATACAAGAGTAAAAGTAAAAAGTATTGATGCGTAAATGATTAAAATTAAAATCAAACGTAAACAGGGTAATATTGTACACTTTTCGGCTGAAGGGCATGCAGAATATGCAGAACAAGGCCAAGACATAATTTGTGCAGCAGTTTCAGCAATTTTACAGACTGCAGCTTTTGGATTAATAAATTATTTAGAATTAAGACCTGAGATTAGCACTCAAGATGGCTGGCTGAGTTGTCGATTATCTTCTGAAGTTGCTCAAGATAAAGAAGTGCAAGCAATTTTAGGAGCTATGTTAGCTGGATTAAGAGAAACTGTTCAAGAATACCCAGATTATATTAAAATAATTGAAGGGGGTGGAAATGATGCTTAAAATGAATTTGCAGCTTTTTGCTAAGAAAAAGGCCGTTGGTAGTTCTAATAATGGTCGAGATAGTATTGCCAAGCGCCTAGGTGTAAAAAGTCATGATGGTGAGTTTATTTCTGCTGGAAGTATAATCGTTCGTCAACGTGGAACTAAATTCCACCCAGGTTTAAATGTGGGAAAAGGAAAAGATGATACTTTATTCGCTAAATCTGACGGTTATGTAGAATTTAAGCGAAAAGGAAAAGAAAAAAGACAAGTTAATGTTTATACAGAGGAACAAATTGAAGCTATGGCTTAAATAATAAGTATTATTTCTGACTCCCAGTCTAAACTGGGAGTTTTTTCATTTAAAAATTGACAAGTTGCTAATATAAATTTAAAATTATTATGTAGGCGCAAAGAATGAATAATTTGAATCAGAATTGAAAAAATAAATAATTAGTAGTTTGTTTTTTAACAATTAGATAATGGAGTTGGTAGTAATGTTTGTTGATGAAGTTGAAATTAAAGTTAAAGGTGGCGATGGTGGAGACGGTATGACTAGCTTTCGCCGGGAAAAGTATGAACCATCCGGTGGTCCCGACGGTGGAGATGGTGGCCATGGGGGAAATGTAATTTTTGAAGTTGATGAAGGAATTAATACTTTACTAGATTTTAAAGAACGTAAAGTTTTTGAAGCACAGAGTGGAGAAAGAGGAGGCAGCAAAGATCAGCATGGTAAAGATGCTGAAGATTTAATTGTACCTGTTCCTCCAGGGACTACAGTAACTAATGTTAAAAAAGATGAAATAGTTGCTGACTTAGTAGAAGCAGGACAGCAAGTAGTTATAGCAGAAGGAGGACGGGGTGGTCGTGGTAATGCTAGATTTAAAAATTCAACTCGGCAAGCTCCTAAGTTTTCTGAAAATGGTGAACCAGGAGAAAAGAAAGAGTTAAAATTGGAATTAAAATTATTAGCAGATGTGGGTGTGGTTGGTTATCCTAGTGTAGGAAAATCAACTTTGATTTCTAAAGTTTCTGCAGCTAAACCTAAGACCGGAGCTTATCACTTTACAACGACTACTCCTAATTTAGGTGTAGTTAAAGTAGGGGATTATAATACTTTTGTGATGGCTGATATCCCTGGATTGATTGAAGGGGCTCATAGTGGAGTAGGTTTAGGTGATCAATTTTTACGACATGTAGAGCGGACCAAAGTTTTAATCCATATGCTTGATATTTCTGCTTTAGAAGGTCGTGAACCTTTAGAAGATTTTAAGAAGATTAATCAAGAATTATCTAAATTCAATGCGGATTTATTAGATCGACCGCAAGTAGTAGCTGCTAACAAGATAGATTTAATGGATGATAAAGATAATTTAGTTGAAGTTAAGAAAGAATTGGAAGCAGAAGGGTATGAGGTATTTCCGATATCTGCTGTAACTGGTGAAGGGCTAGATGATTTAATTAGTAGAGTTAATGAATTAGTTGAAGAAACTCCTCAACCTCAAATTGAACCTGAAGAAGAGGAAGTAGTAATTAAAGGTCCTCAACCTGAAGAAGAGGGTGAAAAGTTTAAGATAAATAAAGAGAATGGAGTTTATCAAGTCAGTGGCGAAGAAGTAGAAAGAAAAGTAGCTATGGCGGATCTAAGTACTGAAGAAGGATTAAGACATCTAATCAAAACTCTACAAAATGCAGGTTTAGAAGATGCTCTAAGAGATGCTGGAATTAATGATGGTGAAAAAGTTAATGTAGCTGGATTAGAATTTGAATATTATAATGATTAGAAAATAAACTATCACAATAGGAGTGATAAAATGACTGGAAAACAAAGAGCTTATTTACGTGGAGAAGCTAATAGTATGAATCCTGTACTGCAAATAGGTAAAGATGGTATTACTCAAGCTGTAATTAACCAAGTAGATGAAACTATTTCTTCTAAAGAGTTAATTAAAATTAGAGTACTTGATAATAGTTTATATGGTACTAAAGAGGCAGCTCATGAATTAGCTGATGCCCTTGATGCAGAAGTGATTCAAACTATTGGTAGTGTAATTGTTTTATTTAGACAAGATGAAGAGGATTCACAGTATAATTTACCTAGTTAAGAAATGGTAAAGAGTAGCTGGTAGTGAAATTTGGGAAAATTGTTGTAGATAGATTGGGCAGTTAGTAAAGCCAAAAGTAGAGAGAATGGGGCTGAACGGAGTGTTTTTTGAATTTTAAAAACACGGAGGAAGCAGTAAGACAGTAAGACAGTTGAACTGTTTTACTGTCTTACTATAAAAAAGAAGCGAGGGTGTGAATTATGCAAAATGAAATTAAGCAGGCGCAAAGAATAGTAGTTAAAGTAGGAAGTAGTACTTTAACTTATGAAAATTCTAAGCTTAATTTAAATCGGATTGATAAGTTAGTTAGAGATATTAGTAATTTAAAAAATCAAGATTTAGATATTATTTTTGTTAGCTCTGGAGCTATAGCAGCGGGGCAAGGAAAATTGAGGTTAAATAAGATTGATCGTAGCATTCCTGAAAAGCAGGCTTTAGCTTCAATTGGCCAGGGTTTATTAATGAAAACATATCAAAAGTTATTTAGCGAGTATGGCTATGAAGCTGCTCAAATATTATTAACCCAAAATGATCTTAATGACCGCAAAAGATATTTGAATTCTCGTAATACTATTAATCAATTACTTAAATATAATGTAGTACCAATTATTAATGAAAATGATACAGTAGCTGTTAAAGAAATTAAATTTGGTGATAATGATACCTTATCAGCTTTAGTTAGTAGTTTGATTGATGCTGATTTATTAATTATGTTATCTGATATAGATGGTCTATATACTACTGACCCCCGTGAAAATCAAGATGCAGAATTGATTAGTGAAGTAGAAGATATTTCAACAGTTGAATCTGCAGCAGGGGGTTCTGGTACCGAGCGAGGAACTGGAGGTATGGCTACCAAAATTGAAGCAGCTAAAATTGCAACCAAAGCTGGTATACCAATGATTATTGCTAATGGTAAGCAGGATAAGGTTTTAACTAAAATTATAGAAGGCAAAGAAATAGGAACCACATTTTTAGCTGAAGAAGGATTACCTAGTCGAGATAAATGGATTGCTTTTAATATGGCAGTAGAAGGGGAATTAATTGTAGATTCTGGAGCTGTTAAGGCACTGCAAGAAAGTGGGAGTAGTTTGCTCGCTTGTGGAATTATAGAGACTAAAGGTAACTTTTCAGCGGGAGATGTAGTTGATGTTTTTGATCAATCAGGAACTAAGATTGGACGTGGTTTAGTAAATTATGCACAACGAGAAGTAGAGCAAATTGAAGGGCTTCAATCTGATGAAATAGAAGAAAAATTAGGCTATCAAGCCTATGATGAAGTTATTCATCGTGATAACTTAGTATTATCTATATAAAGTGGCACTATCGTGCCACTAGCTAGTAGATAAAAGCTAGTAGCTAGTAGTAAATTCAAAACCAAAAAACAGTTCACAGTTTTGAATTTAATTTTATTTTTTTAACTACTAGCTCCTAGCTACTTACTTCTAGCTATAAAGTTGCACTAAAAGTGCAACTTTATATAGATTATATTTAAAATTTTAAAGAGGAGTGAGAGCAGATGAGTATTAAAGAAAATGTAGTTAAGAAATCGAAAAGAGCAAATGAGGCAGCGAAGGATTTAGCAAATTTAGGTTCTGAAATAAAGAATGAAGCTTTATTAGCTATGGCAGATGCATTATTAGATAGAAAAGATTATATTTTAGAAGAAAATGAAAAAGATATGGAATATGGAAGAGAGAATGATTTGCCTGAGTCTTTATTAGACCGACTATTGCTAACAGAAGATAGAATTGAAAAAATGGCCAATGGATTAAGAGAAGTAGCTCAATTTGATGATCCAATTGGTGAAATGATGGAAATGAAGAAAAGACCTAATGGATTGAAAATAGGAAAAGTGAAAGTGCCTTTAGGTGTGATTGGGATTATTTATGAAGCTCGTCCGAATGTAACTGTAGATGCAGCAGGATTATGTTTAAAAGCGGGGAATACAGTAGTTTTAAGAGGTAGTTCTAGTGCGATTAATTCTAATAAAGCTATTGTAAAAGTAATTGCTAAAGCTGCTTATCAAGCAGGATTACCAGAAGGTTCAATTGAATTGATTGAATCAACAGAGCGAAAGGCAGTACAAGAAATGTTTAAGCTTAATGATTACTTAGATGTTTTAATTCCTCGTGGTGGGGCAGGATTAATTAATGCTGTAGTTAATAATTCTACTGTACCTGTAATTGAAACTGGTGTAGGAAATTGTCATACTTATGTTGATTCTGAAGCAGATTTAGATATGGCTACAGAAATTACTATCAATGCTAAAACTCAGCGAACAGGGGTTTGTAATGCAATGGAGACGTTGCTAGTTCATCAGGATGTAGCTGAAGAATTTTTACCTCAGATGGTTGATGAATTACAGCAAAGAGATACAACAGTTAAAGGTGATGATCGTGTTCAAGAAATAGTAGATGATGTTCAAGCAGCTAGTGAAGAAGATTGGGCAACAGAGTTTTTAGATTATATCTTGGCAATTAAAGTTGTTGACAGTTTTGATGCAGCAGTAGAGCATATTGATGAGTATAGTACTAAGCATTCTGAAGCAATTATTACTGAAAATTATACCAAGGCCCATAAATTTACTGATATTATTGATGCAGCAGCAGTTTATGTTAATGCTTCGACAAGATTTACTGATGGAGGTCAATTTGGTTTAGGAGCTGAAATTGGAATTAGTACACAGAAGCTGCATGCAAGAGGTCCAATGGGAGTTAACGAATTGACTACAACTAAGTTTATTGTCTTTGGTGAAGGACAAGTGAGAGAATAAATTCAAAAAATCAATAAAATGAAAAGAAATTACGAAATTATGATTTAAATTTAAAAAATTAGAAAAAACAGCAACCATCAATAACGGGGTTGCTGTTTTTACTATTAAGTCAATTCATTTTCAATAACAATATTCAATTTATTCATCAAATTAATAGTTTTATATTCATCTAATTCATTGCCCTGTTCATCAGTAATTATTTTAATTACGGGCCTAGCTGGTGCTTCCTTATTTTGTTCTTTAATAAGTGCCTTTTGACCTGTGTTCAACTTAACAGCAGTTCCATTAGGGAAAATAGCAATATTTTTCATAAATTCTCGTACAAACTCAGTATCAAATTTAGTGCCACTTTTAGAAATTAAAAAGTCTATTGCTTTGCGAGCAGACCATCTATCTCTATAGCAGCGGTCACTAGTTAGAGCATCAAAAACATCAGCTACTGAGACTAATCTAGCAAATTCATGAATATCTTCTTTAACTAGTCCATCCGGATATCCTTCCCCGTTAACCTGTTCATGGTGATAAAGAATAATTACTCGTGATAGAGGACTGATTTGATGATTGTTTTTAGTGTTTTTATAACCTAAAGAGGGATGTTCCTTGATGATTTTATATTCTTGATTATTTAATTTACTTGGTTTTTTAAGAATTTCTTCTGGTATAGCTAATTTACCAACATCATGTAAGATAGCTCCAGTTCCGATTTTAACTAATTGTTTTCGATTGTAGTTTAAACTATTAGCTAAAATAACTGATAAGGTAGCTACATTAACAGAATGTTGGAAAGTATAGGAATCAGTGCTTTTAATATCTATTAAATTAACTAATACGTTTTTATTGTTTAGTATTTCGTCAACTAAGTTTTTAATATTTTGAGTTATTTCCTTCACATTAATTTTTTTATCTTCTTTAATATTAGAAAATGTGTCTCTAATTGCAGATTCACATTTTCTTTTTAAATCACTACTGACAACATTTTCAACTTCTATATTTTCAGATTTTTCATCCTCGATATAAATATGTTTGATTCCTAAATTTAATAAACGTTCTTTATATTTATGGATGTTTTTACAGTGAATATTAACTAATAGATTATTGTCATCATCATAAATTGGCTTAGCTAATTTCATATCGGGGCTTAAATTCTTGACGTGAATTAATCTCATTTTTGCACTCCTTTCTAAAGACAAACTTCGATATTTTTTTCCAAAATCCTTTTTTTATTTTGACTGATAAATATCTTTTTGATATTTATGTATTATTTTTTATTTATTTAGAAAATAAATAAAAAATTATTTCTTTAAAAGAAGGAAAAATGTATCTCATCGTGAAATTTGTCTATAAAAGGAAATTTATTAAATGAAATTCAGCGATAATAAATGGGGGGATAATATGGAATTTTTAACGTCTAATATAACATTTGCGTTACATATGTTATTTGTGATTACTGTGGTTATGAATATCACTTTAGAAAGTTTAGGCTTTGAAGTCAATATATTTAAAATAATTACTATTTTATTATTAGTTCTTTGTTTTTTTGTTTTATTAGTAATTAAAAGCCACTTGAATAATCTCTATTGGTTTTACTTAATAGTTGAAATATATATATTCTTCGATAACATATATTATTTTATTCAATACCAAAAAAAATGATCTTAAAAGCAGGTTTGAAAATTTTCAGCCTGCTTTTTTTATATTGGGGTTATAAAGGAGAAGAAAGTTTGTTATAATTGTAGGTAGTTGTTTTACTTGGTTATTCAAATTAGTTTAAAAGAAGAAAGGTGTGAAATGATGAAAAGAGTAGATTTACATATGCATAGTAATTACAGTGATGATGCAGATTTGCCTGTAAAAGAACTAATAGTTAGAGCAAATCAGAAAGATTTAGCAGCAATTTCGATTACAGATCATAATTGTACTGCTGCTATTGATGAAGCCTTGGAATTGACAAAAGATAGTGATTTAGAAATAATACCTGGAGTAGAATTTGATACTAACTATGGGACTAATACTTTACATATTTTAGGGTATTATATTGATTGGAAATCTAATAGGATTGATCAATTATTAGATGGTATGGATGAAGCTAAGATGGAACAATTTTATGAACGAATTGAAGCATTACAAAATCTTGGTTTAGAAATTACTGCAGAAGAAGTTTTAGAAAAAGCTGATGTAGAGCGTCCATTAGGAGGTTTTATTGCTAAAGTTGTATTAAGTAAAGAGGGAAATCAAGATAAACCCCAATTACAGACTTATTTAAATGGGGCTAAAAGCGACCAGCCTTATTTTAACTTTTATCTTGATTATTTCAAAGCTGGGGCTAAGGCTTATGTTCCGTGTTGGAAACCAAGTGCTAAAGATACAATTAATTTGATTAGAGAATTAGGTGGAGTAGCAGTGTTAGCTCATCCTGGTTCTACTATAAAAGTAAGTGATGAAGAAGTAATAGATGATTTAAAATCTGCTGGTTTAGAGGGAATTGAATCTTATAGTACTTATCATTCTGATGATGAATTAGAAGGATTTGTGGAATTAGCTAAAGAGAAAGACTTATTAATTACAGCTGGTAGTGATTTTCACGGTGAATTAAAACCTAAAATAGAATTAGGTGGAGTAGCTGGTAATACTTATGATATAGTAAAACGATTAAAAGAATTAAGAGGTGATCAAAAATGGAAGATAATTTAGTCAGAGTTTTAACTTCAAATCAGGAAGTAAGAGCATTAGCAGTAAAATCTACAGAAGTTGTAGCTACAGCCCAGGAATTACATCAAACTAGTCCAGTTGCTACTGCAGCTTTAGGTCGAGCTTTAACAGGTGGCTTATTAATGTCTAATATGGAATTATCAGGCTCAGAAATTAGCTTAACTATTAGAGGCAGTGGGCAATTAAAAAAGATAATAGTTAATGCTAATCAAGATGGTGAAGTAAGAGGTTATGTAAATAATCCCCAAGTAGAAACAGAAATTAATGAACAGGGAAAATTAGATGTAGCAGGAGCAATTGGAGCTGGAGAATTAGTTGTTGAAAAAGACTTGGGGTTAAAAGATCCTTATCGCGGTCAAATACCTCTTGTTTCAGGAGAGATAGCAGAAGATTTAACTTATTATTTTACTAATTCGGAACAGATACCTTCTTCAGTTGGTTTAGGAGTTTTAGTAGATAAAGATTTGTCAGTGCGAGCTGCTGGAGGTTTTGTGATACAAGTATTGCCTGAAGCAAGTGATGAAACAATCGACCATCTAGAAAAAAATATAGCTAATTTGGAAGAGGTAAGCAAAATAATAGATGAAGGAAATGGGCCACAAGAATTATTAGATAAAGTCTTAACTGGTTTTGATTTTGAAATAATTGATGAACAAGATGTTAAATTCAAGTGTAAATGTGATAAAGATAGAATTGAAGAGATGATTTTAGGATTAGGAGAAGAAGAATTAAGAGAAACTATTGAGCAAGAAGGGCAAGTAGAAATCCGCTGTCAGTTTTGCGGTAAAAAGTATCAATTTTCAGAAGCAGAAATAGAAGAATTATTGAGCGAAAAGGCTGATGATTAAAATTAAATCAGGAGGGATATTATGGCTGATTGTACAGAAGTAGAAAGCAATAAAGAATATTGTACTTGTACTTATGAACCTTGTCCAAGAAAAGGTAATTGTTGTGCTTGTGTTAAATATCATAATGAAAAAGGAGAAATACCTGGCTGCTTTTTTCCTGAAAATGCAGAAAAGACTTATGATCGCTCAGTAGAAAAATTTGTGGAAGTAATGAGTTAAATTAAATTGTTTAACCCTTGAGGGGGTGGCTTCAATTTTAAAAACTAAACTATTAAATCAAAAGATGAGAACTATAATTAGCTTATTAGGGTCTCTATTAGTAGTATTAGGGGTAATGTTATTAATACCTATTATAGTTAGTTTTATTTATCAGGAGCAGATAATTAGTAGTTTTTTAATTCCTGCTTTGAGTTCATTGCTTGCAGGATTATTAGCTCGGCTTAAATTTAGGGAAGAAAAAATCACCATTTCTACTGGGATGTTGGTCTGTGCCTTAGGATGGATTGTAATTTCAGCAATTGGGGCTATCCCCTTTTATTTAGAATTAGATTATTCTTATGTGGACACTTTATTTGAGACAGTAAGTGGATTTACTACTACAGGTATTACTGTGTTTAGTGGTTTAAGTGAATTTCCGCGTTCCATTTTATTTTGGCGTAGTTTGATTCAGTGGTTAGGTGGATTAGGGTTTTTAACTTTCTTTTTAGTGGTCACTTTTCGGGGACAGTCTGGTCTTTTCCAGTTATTCACTGCTGAAAGTCATAAGATAAATATGTCTCGGCCAGTGCCTAATATTTTTAAAACAATTAAAATTTTATGGTTAATTTATGCTGGTTTTACTATAGTAGAGATAATACTGTTAAAAATTTTAGGGTTAACCTTTTTTGATGCTTTGATTCATTCATTTACTACTCTATCAACAGGAGGATTTTCTAGTTATGATGCCAGTATTGGATATTTTAAAACGGCTGGTTATCAATATTATCATCTGATTGAATATGTAATTATTATTTTTATGGCCGCTGGTGGAATTAACTTTTTAGTACACTATAAAATTTTAACAGGCAAAATTGAAGAATTGTGGTCAGGAATAGAGATGAAGTACTTTTGGGGAATTATTGCTGGGGTTTCTTCTTTGATCTTGTTTGAGCATTATTTACATTTCCCCTTTGAATGGAGTGGTCTAGAGAAAACTTTTAGAACTACTTTATTTCAGGTGGTATCAATAATTACTACAACAGGATTTGGTACTGAAAGTATTAATGGAGCATTTTTCCCTGCTTTAGCTAAGCAGTTATTATTAATTTTAATGTTAATTGGGGGTTGTGTAGGTTCCACTTCCGGTGGGATTAAGGTGATTAGAATTGCTATTTTAAATAAGTTATTTAACCGTGAAGTAAAAAAGATTTATTACCCCAAACGTGCTGTTTTACCAGTAGTTGTAGAAGGAAATATTATTCCTGATGATGAAATTTTTAGAATTGTTGCGTTATTCTTTAGTTGGTTGGTTCTAATATTGATTGGTGGAGGAATCACAGCTATTTTATCTGATTTACCAGCTTGGAATGCTTTTTCGGGAATTTTTTCTGCTCTGGGTAATATTGGTCCGTTTTACTTTAGTGTCAGTAAGATGCAGAGTTTGTCAGATGGGATTAAAATCACTTATATTATTGCTATGTTAGCTGGTCGATTAGAAATTTTACCGATCTTTATTCTATTTAGTCCACAAGCTTGGAGGGATTAATATGTATATTGTTATTGCTGGTGGTGGTGTAGTTGGACGTAACTTAACAGCTCAATTAGTAGAAAATCATGATGTAGTAGTTATTGATTTAGATGAAAGTGTATGTGAAAGGATTTATTCAGATTATGGGGCAATAAGTATTAATGGTAGTGCGACAAATATTAAAGTTTTAAAAGAAGCAGGAATTGCTAAAGCTGATGTAGCAGTAGGAGTAATGCGTAATGATGCTGATAATTTAGCCTTTTCCCTTTTAGCTAAGAACTATGACATAGAGCAAATTATGGTGCGAATGAGAGACCCAGAGTATGAAAGTGCTTATCAATTGGCAGGTGCTACAACTATTGCTGGAGTAATAGATTTAATGGTGGAAGAATTTGTCTTAGATATTGAACAGCCAGATGTGCGTAAAGTTTATTCTTTGAGCGGAGGTAAAGCTGAAATTTCAATTTTAACAATTCCAGAAGAAGCAGCCTGTGTAGATATGACTATTTCTTCGATAGCTAATGCAGAAGAATTTCCTGAGCAGTTGTTAATTGCAGGTAAATTTGATTATGAAGCTGATGAGTTTAGAATTCCTCATGGTAATACTAGGCTAGAGCCTTTAGACCAGGTTTTTCTAGTAGGTCCAGCGAATGAAATTACTAAAGCAGCTAATTATTTAACTGCTGAGTAAATTTTGAAGATATTAAAGAAAAGTTAGTTCAATTGCTAATTGTGGTTATTTTTTCTTATATTGATATTTTTTTATTGTTAAAAAAGAAGGATGATGTAACTAAGTGTCGAATTAATAAAACAACACTATTCTTTTAGCTGAAAATGTCAGAAAATTAACACAATTAATTCTACCCTATTTAGTGAATAATAGTACAATAAGAATAATAACTTTGTTGTTGTTGAAATACTATTAAGTAAATGTTTAAAAAAGGGGGTGGAGCAAGTGGCTAGAGCTAATTTATTAGAACGGCTGCATACAATTCAAGACACTTATGGTTATATTCCTGAAAATGAAATTAATAAGTTATCAGACCAGTTTGACCTTCCGCGCTCTAAGGTATATGGAACAATCAAATTTTATTCTATGTTTTATACTGAACCTACGGGCAAGTATATGGTACGTGTTTGTGATAGTTTATCTTGTCATTTAAATGATTCCGAGGGCCTTGTTACAGCAGTGAAAAATTATTTAGGTATTGCAGATGGGGAAACTACAGAAGACAAAAAATTTACTTTAGAAGTAGTTGAATGCTTAGGGCACTGTGGTGAAGGACCAGTGATGATGGTTAATGACCAGATTTATACCTATCTTAATGAGAATAGAGCAATTCAAATTTTAAAGGACTGCATGTAAAGGGGGGAGCCGAATGCTTAATTTTTTAAAGAAAGACCCTATATTAGCAATAGAAGATTATGATTTTACAGCATTTAAACAGGTATTAAATACACCGGCAGAAAATATTATTTCAGATATAAAAACGGCAGATTTAAAAGGACGTGGGGGAGCAGGATTTCCGGCTGGGGTAAAATGGGAATTAGCTCGTAAAGAGAAGTCGGCAGAAAAATATGTTGTTTGTAACGCTGATGAAGGAGAACCAGGAACTTTTAAAGATAGATATTTGTTAGAAAATTCTCCTTGGCAGGTTTTAGAAGGTATTTTAATTAGTGCTTATGTGATAGGAGCTGAAAAAGGTTATATTTATATTCGCGGAGAATACGTAAAACCAATTAAAATTTTTAACAAAATAATTGAAAAAGCAGAAAAAAAGGGGCTGTTAGGAGAGAACATTTTAGGTAGTGAGTTTGATTTTGAGTTAGAACTAATCAGAGGGGCTGGAGCTTATATTTGTGGAGATGAAACCTCATTGTTGAATTCAATTGAGGGGCAACGTCCCCGCTCACGCATTAAGCCTCCTTATCCCATTCAAAGTGGACTATATGGAAAACCTACTTTGGTTAATAATGTGGAAACATTAGCAGCGGCAGTGGAAATAATTAATCAAGGTGTAGAAACTTATACAGCCTTAGGAACTGCTGAAAGTAATGGTACTAAATTAATTAGTTTAAGTGGTGAAGTAAATGAACCAGGAGTTTATGAGATAGAATTTGGTTCTTTAACAATTAGAGAAATAGTCGAACAATTAGGTAAAGGAATTAGAAATAATGGACAATTAAAATTTGTAGTGCCTGGAGGAGTTTCAACTTCTATTTTACCACAAGAAAAATTGGATATTCCTTATAGTTATGAAGATATTAAAGCTGCTGGCAGTAATACTGGTTCAGGGGCTATGATTGTAGTTAGTGAAGAAAATGATTTAATTGATTTAATGTTAAATGTGGCAGAATTTTTTATGAGTGAAACTTGCGGCACTTGTTTTCCTTGTCGAGAAGGAATTAGACAGGTTTGCTATCTTTTAGAAAATGCTAAAGAAAGAGGTTATTTAACGCAGCGAGATTTTGAACTAATTACTGATTTGAGTCAAACAACTTATTTAGCAGCCAGGTGTGGATTAGGGCAGAGTTCATTAAATTTTGTAACTTCTGTTTTAGAACATTATCGGGATGAGTTATTACAGGGAGGTGGTCAGTAATGGCTACAGCACTTATAGATGGACAGCAAGTTGATTTTGAATCGGGAGAAACTATTTTAGAGGCAGCAGAAAAAGTGCAGATTAAAATCCCAACCCTCTGCCATGCAGAAGATTTATCAATTTATGGAGGTTGTCGAATATGTGTAGTAGAGATAGAGGGCGAAAGATTGTTAAAACCTGCTTGTGCAACTAAGATTAGTGAAGGTATGAAGATTAAAACTCATTCCCCTAAAGTTAGAGAAGTGAGAAGAAATATTTTTGAATTAATTGTAGCCTCTCATGATATTAGCTGTAGATTAAACTGCTTAACTTGTAGCCGTAATCAAAGTTGTGAGTTAAGAGAGATTGCTGCTGATATAGGAGCAAATCAAACAAGATTTGATCCTATTGATAAAGGTTATGATGATGATCGCTCTAGTGTTTCAATTGTTAGAGAACCTAATAAATGTATTACTTGTGGTCGATGTATTCGTAAGTGTGAAGAGGTGCAAGGTGTAGGTATTTTTACTATGGCTAATCGGGGTCCTGCTACTGTTTTAACTACTTTTGGTGATAAAGGTATGGGTAATGTAGAGTGTACTAATTGTGGCCAGTGTATTCATGCCTGTCCAACTGGAGCTTTACATGAAGTATATCATTATGATCGTGTCTGGGATATGCTAAAAGATGAAGATAAATTTGTTGTAGTACAGACTGCTCCAGCAGTGAGAGTAGCTTTAGCCGAATTGTTTGAGTCAAAGCCAGGGACTATTGTAACAGGACAAATGGTAGCTGGATTGAAAAGATTAGGATTTGATCGAGTTTTTGATACTAACTTTGCTGCCGATTTAACAATTATGGAAGAAGGAACAGAATTGATAGGTAGAATTGAGGATGGTGGTCCTTTTCCTATGTTTACTTCTTGTAGCCCAGGTTGGATTAAATATATTGAGCATTTTTATCCTGAGTATTTAGAGAATCTATCTAGTTGTAAATCTCCCCAGCAGATGTTTGGGGCAGTTGCTAAATCTTACTATGCCCAACAGCATGGGATTGATAAAGAAGATATGGTGGTAGTTTCTGTGATGCCTTGTACTGCTAAGAAATTTGAATCTGGTCGTGGTGAAATGGATCAGGATGTAGATTTCGTCTTAACTACTAGAGAATTAGGTAGAATGGTTAAAGAGGCTGGAATTGACTTAGTTAATTTAGCAGAAGAGGATTATGATCCTATGATGGGTGAATCTACAGGAGCGGGAAGTATCTTTGGTTCTAGTGGTGGAGTGATGGAAGCAGCATTACGTACTGCTTAC
This sequence comes from Halanaerobacter jeridensis, assembly GCF_016908315.1. GTDB lineage: Bacteria > Bacillota > Halanaerobiia > Halobacteroidales > Halobacteroidaceae > Halanaerobacter > Halanaerobacter jeridensis. Next base: position 166,020 of record NZ_JAFBDQ010000004.1, read on the forward strand.
GAATTAATTACAGAAGAGGAATTAGAAGAATTAGATTTTGAGCCAGTGCGAGGAGCTGAAGGTATCAAAGAAGCTGAAGTAGAAATTAAGGGCATGACTGTAAAGACAGCTGTAGCAAGTGGACTAAGCAATGTCGGGCAATTATTAGAAAAAATAAAAAATGGAGAAGAATATCATTTTGTAGAAATGATGGCTTGCCCAGGTGGTTGCATTGGGGGCGGAGGACAGCCAATTCCCACTAACCAAGAGACTGTAGAAGAGAGAATGAAAGCAATTTATGAAATTGATGCTGGGAAAAAGAAACGTAAGTCGCATCAAAATAAAGAGGTGCAGCAGTTATATGAAGATTATTTAGGGGCACCTAATAGTCATTTGGCCCATGAATTGCTGCATACTAATTATATCAAACGTGAGATTTAACTAAAAAGGCTGCCATTGTGGTAGCCTTTTTTCTATATAAAGTTTCACTTTCAGTGAAACTTTATAGCTAGAAGTAAGTAGCTAGGAGCTAGTAGTTAAAAACATAAAATCAAATTCAAAACCTAAAACATTAACCTAGTATTCAATAATTCAAAGCTATGAACTGTTTTTTGGTTTTGAATTTACTACTAGCCACTAGCTAGTAGATAAAAGCTAGTGGCACGATAGTGCCACTTTATATAGATTAAACTTAATTCTTTAAAGGAAAGTTATTAGTTGTCTAGAAATGTTTATTATAGTCAAGTATTTATTGGGAGTGTGGTCTTTATGAAACAAGTTCTTTTATTTGATTTAGGTGGTGTAGTGAGTGAAACAAAATTTGAACGAGTTTTAGATAAGTATGCCCAAAAATATAATTGGAATTTAGCAGAAATGAAAGAGAATATTTTTAGTGAGGAATATATGGCCTTATTAGCTGGAAAGATGAATTTAGAAGAGTTTAGTCATTGGTTAGCAGGAGAGATAGAAGAACTATCGATACCAGAGTTGAAAGAATTTGTGACAGAATATTATTATTCAGAAGAGCCTAAAGAAGAAGTAGTTAATTTAATTGAGCGTATAGATTCTCAGTATCAACTCGGATTAGTGACTAATGATATTGGACGCTTAGATGAGAAATTAGCTTATTTAAACTTGACTGGAGTTTTTGATAAAATTATTAATTCTTCTCAAGTAGGATATTGTAAGCCACAAGTAGAAATCTATCAATCAGCTTTAGAAAAATTTGATGTTAAAGGAGAAAAAGTTATTTACATAGATAATGATCCAGTTTGTTTAAATAATGCGGCAAGTTTAGGGATTAAAGCTATTAAATTTGTTAATGCACAACAATTAGAAAATCGTTTGAGTGAATTAGGGATTATCCGGCGGGTAGGATAGTTGGAAATAATATTTGACTTAAGTAATTTAAAGTTTTATTATAAATATTAGCTAATTAATCATAAAATCAAGTATAAACTAAGGATAAAAATATAGTGTTTGATTTTCTTTGAACTTAGACTTAATCTTACATTTAACTTTAATTCTTAAATAGTAGTTAGGAGTGGGCAATAATGGAAGACGAAGACCAAATGATTGGGATTATGGGAGGCACTTTTGATCCTATTCATAATGGTCACTTAGTGACTGCAGAATGTGCTCGACATCAATATGATTTAGATAAAGTAGTATTTGTTCCTTCAGGAAATCCTCCTCATAAAACAGATAAAAAAATAACTAGTGCTGAAGATAGGTATTCTATGGCCTTATTAGCTACTATGAGTAATCCTCACTTTAGAGTTTCTAGAATAGAAATCGATAGACAAGGATTATCTTATACTATAGACACGGTGAGAGCATTTAAGGAGATGTATCCGGGTGCCAAAATATATTTTATTACAGGTGCTGATGCTATTTTAGAAATTTTTACTTGGAAGGCGCCTGATGTATTATTAGAAGAGGTAGAGTTTATTGCAGCTAGTAGACCAGGATATTGTCTATCGCAGTTAGGAAAAGAAATTTATGATGAATATCGAGATAGTATTAATTTATTAGAAATACCTGGCTTAGCTATTTCTTCAACTAATATTAGAACGAGAGTCAAACATGGTCGTCCTATTAAGTATCAATTACCTGAAGAAGTGGAAGCGTATATTAGGAAGCATAATTTATATGTTTATAAGAAGGAGGAATAATGCGTGACTGAAGAAGAAGCGATAGAAAAGTTAAAAGGGTTAATTAGTGAAGATAGATTGGAACATGTGTTAGCAGTTAAGAATGAGGCGGTAAGATTAGCTAAACGTTTTGGGGTAGATGTAGAAAAAGCTCGTTGGGCTGGTTTATTACATGATTGTGCTAAAGGATTATCCAATAATAACCTATTGCAAAAAGCAAAAGAATTTGGTATAGTGATATGCGACGTTTATCAAGATGAACCAGCTTTATTACATGCTCCTGTTGGAGCAGAAATTGCAAAAAGAGAATTTGGAATTGAAGATGAGGTAATTTTAAAAGCGATTAAAGTTCACACTTTAGGAAGTAGTGAGATGTCTACTTTAGATAAAGTGGTTTTTTTAGCTGATCATATTGAGCCTAATCGTGAGTGTGAAACAATTGATCTGTTAAGAAAGCATATTAAAAAGGATACTAAAGGTAGAACTTTGAATGATGCAGTGAGAACTGCTTGTGAAGATACAATTAGATATCACCTTGATTTAGGTGAAACTATTCATCCTCAAACGATTAAGACACGTAATTCATTACTTTAAGTTTAAGGCTAAGTAAAGAAAAAACTTTTGATGTTTTTTAAGCTTAGATTTAAATTAAAACTTAAACTTGGAGTCTATTAGAGAGGAAGAATCAGATGTTGCACGGAAAATTGCAGAAAGTGCTACTTTATTTAGTTTTGCTACTATTGATTACCACTGTCAGTGGGATGGTAATGTTTTATTGTTTGTTAGGTCAAGAAAAACAAAATAATTTTCAGCTTGAAAAGAAAGCTGAAGTTAAGAATAACAATAATCAGTTTTTAGCAAATCCTAAGGAAGAAATTAATCTCTTATTGTTAGGAACAGACCAAAAGCAAGATGAAAGGGCTCGTTCTGATACTTTAATGATAGCTAATATAGATGGGGCGACAGAAGAAATTTCTATTATATCTATTCCTCGCGATACAAGAGTGAAATTTCCTGATGGTAAGTATCATAAGATAAATGCTGCTTACTCTTATGGAGGAGTAGAATTAGTACAAAATACTATCAGCCAATTTTTAGGAATAGAGATTGATTATTATTTAAATATAAACTATAATAATTTTACGGATTTAGTAGACTTAATTGATGGTGTTGAATTAAAAGTAGCAAAGGATTTGCAGTATGTAGACCAAGCGGCCAGTCTCAATATTGATTTGGCTGCGGGAAAGCAAATTTTAAATGGTGAACAAGCTCTTGATTATGTACGCTTTCGCCATGATTATTTAGGTGATATTGGTCGTGTACAGCGACAGCAGAAGTTCTTAAGAGCAGTAGCGGATAAATTGTTAACACCATCTATGGTTTTTAAGTTACCTAAATTGCTTAATAAAGTTAGCAATACTGTTGATACGAATCTTGCTTTAAGTGATTTTGCAGTTCTAGCTAAATTGATTAAAGACATTAAATTAGAACAAATAAAAACTGTTACTCTGCCTGGTGAAGCAGATTATATTAGCGGAATTAGTTATTGGGTAGTAACAGAAGAAAAATTAAATTCACTTTTAACTTCGTTTAATTTTATATCATAAAAGGGGGTCAATTAATGGCGTTAAATTCTTTAGATGTAGCAAAAAAAGCTGCTAAAGCAGCAGATGAAAAGAGTGCAGAAGATATTCTTGTATTAGGAATGGATGGGATTTCTATTTTAGCTGATTATTTTGTTATTTGTAGTGGAACTTCAACTACACAGGTGAATGCAATTGTTAATTCAATTGAAGGTGAATTAGAAGAAAAAATAGAATTGATTAGAAAAGAAGGAACTGATGGGGCACGTTGGGCTGTTTTAGATTATGGAGATGTAATAATTCATGTATTCCATGATGAGCAACGTGAATACTATCAATTAGAGAAGTTATGGGGCGATGCAGAACGAATCGACTGGTCGAAATAAATTTGACAAATTTGCTTAATTAGTTTATAATTGTGCTTGTCAAATTAAACTGAATAGGTACCCTAATAGCGGAGAAAAGGAGTAGTAAGCGTTAGCTGAACTCGCCTTGGAGCTAGATAGATGAAATAGTAGTAATCTATCCGGTTAACAGTCGTTACTCTGTTGCAAGAGGGGATATGATTAGAGGTTTTATATCTAATTATATCAAGTAGGGTGGTATCGCGAGAGAAAAAACTCTCGTCCCTATTAAGGAGTTATATCTTTATTAGGGGCGAGAGTTTTTTATATTAATTGACAGTGGCCAAAAATATAACTAATTAAAATGTAGGGAGGAAAAAAAGTGAAAGAAAAATATGATTTTCAGAGTATTGAGCCGAAGTGGCAGCAAAACTGGGAAGAAGAAGAATTGTACCAGACAGAAATGGATCAAGACCAAGAAAAATATTATGTATTAGAGATGTTCCCTTATCCATCTGGTAATTTACATATGGGGCATGTTAGAAATTATTCTATTGGAGACGTTTTTGCTCGATTTAAGAATATGCAAGGGTATAATGTTTTACATCCAATGGGGTGGGATGCTTTCGGTTTACCTGCTGAGAATGCAGCAATTAAGCGAGATATACATCCAGCTGATTGGACGGAAGATAATACAGATAATATGCGGAAACAGTTTAAGATGTTAGGATTTAGTTTTGATTGGGAACGAGAAGTAGCAACTTGTGACCCAGATTATTATAAATGGACACAGTGGTTGTTCTTAGAATTATATAAAGAAGGATTAGCTTATAAAGATGAATCAGAAGTTAATTGGTGCCCGAGCTGTCAAACAGTGCTAGCTAATGAGCAGGTAGTAGATGGTGAATGCGAACGTTGTGATAGTGAAGTAATTGATAAAGAACTTGAGCAGTGGTCATTTAAAATCACTGAATATGCTCAGGAACTATTAGATGATCATCATTTATTATCTGAATGGCCAGATAAAGTAAAGTTAATGCAGAAAAATTGGATTGGTCGTAGTGAAGGTGCGAATATAGAATTCGAAATTGCTGATAGTGAAGACAGTTTGGAAGTCTTTACTACTCGACCTGATACAATTTATGGTGCTACGTACATGGTTTTAGCACCTGAACATCCATTGGTAGAAAAATTGGTGACTGGAACTGATAAAGAAGCAGAAGTAATGGATTTTGTAGAAAAAATGAAGAATCAAGATGAAGAAGAAAGAACGGGCGAAAATGCTGAAAAATTAGGACTAGATACGGGTATTAAAGCTGTTAACCCGATGACTGGAGAAAAAATTCCGGTGATGATTGCTAATTATGTACTAATGGATTATGGTACAGGAGCAATTATGGCTGTTCCCGCTCATGATGAACGAGACTTTGATTTTGCTAAAAAATATGATTTGCCAATTAGAGTTGTAATTCAGCCAGAAGATGAAGATTTTTCTGCTGCTGATATGGAAGAAGCTTATACAGAAGATGGATTAGTAGTTAATTCTGAGATCTTAAATGGTTTAAGTGTTGATAAAGCTTTTGATAAGATTGTTGAGTACTTTGAAAAAGAAGATATTGGAGAAAAAGAGGTTAATTATCGCTTGCGAGATTGGTTGATTTCTCGGCAGCGATATTGGGGGACACCGATTCCAATTATTTATTGTGATGACTGTGGTAGTGTTCCAGTACCAGAGGAGGATCTGCCGGTAGAATTACCAACTGATATAGAGTTTACTGGTGAAGGAGAATCTCCTTTGGCTCAGGCCGATGATTTTGTAAATACCACTTGTCCTAAGTGTGGTAAAGATGCTCACCGAGAAGTGGATACAATGGATACATTTGTTGATTCTTCTTGGTATTATTTGCGCTATACTAGTCCAGAAGTTGCAGATAAAGTATTTGATGAAGAACAAGCAAATTATTGGATGAATGTTGACCAGTATATTGGTGGAGTTGAACATGCTGTAATGCATTTGTTGTATGCTAGATTCTTTATGAAATTCCTTTATGATCAGGGGTATGTTGAAGATAGAGAACCTTTCTCTAGTTTATTAACCCAAGGTATGGTTCTATTAGATGGGGCAAAAATGTCTAAGTCTAAAGGTAATGTAGTTGATCCAATGGAAATCTTAGATGAGTATGGAGCTGATGTAGCAAGATTATTTATTCTATTTGCTGCTCCCCCAGCTAAAGATTTAGATTGGAATACTGAAGGGGTTGAAGGTGCACAAAGATTCTTGAATCGAGTGTGGCGTTTAACTGCTAATAATATTGATACTATCCAAGATGCTGGAGATTTTGAAGTAGATGGAGATGCAGAAGAAAAATTATATCGTGAGTTGCATGTAGCAATTAAAGATGTAACTGAAGATGTTAGTGAACGTCAGCAGTTAAATACTGCAATTAGTTCAATTATGGAGTTAGTTAATGCTGCTTATAAATATTTAGCTGATAGTGAAGATATTAATGCTGGATTATTAAAAGAAGTAGTAGAAACAATTGTTGTCTTATTAGCTCCATTTGCTCCTCATATGACAGAAGAGTTATGGGCTAATCTTGGTTATGAAGAAAGTGTCCATCAACAAAGTTGGCCTGACTATAGTGAAGATGCTATCGCTAAAGATGAAATTGAAATTGTAGTTCAGGTCAATGGTAAAGTGAGAGATAAAGTAAATGTTCCTGTAGATATTGCTGAAGAAGAATTGAAAGAAGTAGCTAAAGAGCAAGAAAATGTTCAGCGTCATATTGAAGGTAAGAATATAGTGAAAGAAATTGTTGTGCCGCAGAAATTAATTAATATTGTTGCGCAATAAATCATTTGTTCTCTGAACCTGCACTTATAAGTGCAGGTTTTTTTCTTTTTTATTATCAAAAAAGTATCTTTTTATGTTATACTATAGGTATGAGGTGTATAATTATTAATAAAGAATTAAAAGGGGGAGTCATATGATGTTTAATAAGAAAAGATTACTTTTAGTTATTGCAATATTAGTATTAGGAATAGTATTTACTGGGTGTTCAGGTGATAGTGCTGTAACTGAATTAACTGAAGATGTTGACGGACCGCCGCAGGTAATAGTTAATGAAAAAAGTGACCAATTTACAGCTACTGGCCCTACAGGTTCTGATTATTCTTGGCAAGTAGCAAATGGTTTAGGTACATTCACTAATCGAACTAGTAATAAAACTAAATTTATAGCTTCTAAAGAAGCATTGAATCAGGGAAGAATTGATATCAGTGTTTTAATTGATAATACAGAAAAAACAATAGAAGATATAGAAGTATTAAGTAATGATAGCAAAACTGAATATGCTAAAGGATCTTTTCACAGTATTGTTTCTACTGATGATATGAACCGGAAAGGTTATTTGGCAGCAGGAACTGTGGGAGATCTAAATTCATCAAATAGTAGACACCCTTATATGGTTAAGGCAGATAATAGAGGGGTTACCATTGAAAAAAAAGAATTTAATCGCGAAGGAAGATTTTATGAAGTAAAGGACTTTGTTAGAACTGCTAGAGGTGATTACTATTATTTAATTGGATATGGAACAGTTAATGGTGATGTTAGTCAAGAATTTGTATTAGAATTAAATAATAAGATGGTGATAAATAAAGATTATAACTCGGGAGGAATTACGACTGGGGATACTTATTTAAGAAGTGGAATTATTTCTAAAAATATATTTGCTAGTGACCATGTAATAGCAGTTGGAAATACAAGACTTGATAATGGGAATCTTGCACCTTATATTATCGATATTAATACTAATGATGCTGCTGATGTTACACCTCATATTTTGGATAATGATTATGGATATGAATTTGCTAATTCATATTATAATTTAGAATCAATTGTAGAAATTAATAATGGGTATATTGCAGTTGGATTTACTGGTGCAAATAGAAGTGGAGCAGAAGGAATCATTTTAAGATTAAATTCTGAATTTAATGTTACTGAGGTAAATACGAGTATTACAGAAAAATTATTTAAAATAAAAAAAGTTAAAAATGTTACAGGGGTAGATTATGTAGTAGTTGGAGATAACGGTTATATTGGTGAAATTGATGACAACAGTAGTAATTTAACTATTACAAGTGATAATATAGGTACTGCTAGATATAGAGATGTACTTGTTGATGGTAGTAATTATATTGTAGTTGGAGCAAAAGATAGTAATAATGATGATAAATATGACCAAGGTGTAGTTAGTAAATTAACAGCAGGAAGTTTAGCTAATAGTGATAGCTTCACTCAAAATTATGGAAGTTATTTATATAGTGTTGATAAAGCAACTGATGGCGACTATCTATTAGCCGGTCATTCCACTAGTAATGATGGCAGTACTAATAGTTATGTAGTGAAAATCAACCCTAGTGATGGTTCTGTAGTAGATAGAGTAAAAGAGTAAAAGATATGAAAAAGCGGTTCTTAAGAATCGCTTTTTATTTTGATTTTTGGGGTGTTTTTCGATGAAAAAATATATACTTATATTATTAATATTATTAAGTTTTAACTGCAGTATAGAAGCGAAAGAAATTACTGATAAAAAAATAGAATTCAATGGTGGCTTAACATATAATAATTATATTTATAAAAAGTATGATTTGAATAATGGAGAAAAAGAATTAGATGAAGATTATTTTATTAGAGAAGATTTACATCATGGGCAAGGGTTCTATACTGAGGTTATTTATTGGTTGAACAAAAAATTAGGAATTGAATTAGGTCTACAGAAAAATGAAATGAAGGCTGAATGGGATTCAGAAAATAATTCTGAAAAATATGAGTATAAATCTAATTTAGATACTTATTATAGTGGTGTGACTTATAAAGTTAATCCAACTTTAGAATTATATATTGATGCTAATTACAATTTTTATCAAGAACATTATTCTAAATCTAGTTTTTCTACTGATATTAAATCTGGTGAAGGTTTAGGATTTATGATAGGAACTAAAGTTAATTATCAAATTAATAAAAATTTTGATGTGATATTAAATACAGAATATTATTTAGCAGAGATTGATATAGATGAAAGATATAGTTCTTATCAGGGTAAGGTAATAAATGTTAATGATGAAGAGTTGAAAATTAGTGGTCTTGGATTAAAATTAGGAATAGGATATAAATTTTGATTAATCTATATAAAGTTTCACTTTCAGTGTAACTTTATAGCTAGAAGTAAGTAGCTAGTAGCTAGTGGCACGATAGTGCCACTTTATATAGATATTTATTAATTTATTGGGAATACTGACTAGTAACAATAGACTAGAGGTGTTCTAATGAGCAAAGATAATAAACAATCACCATCTGAATCACTGACAATTAAAACAATTTTTAATAATATTGCTCCTCATTATGGGCTTATGAATAAAATTATGAGTTTAGGATTAGATAAATTGTGGCGTCAAAAAGTAGTTGATTTAGTAAGAGTGGAGCCTGAAACTAATATTTTAGATCTTGCCTGTGGAACTTGTGACTTGACTATTATGTTAGCTAAAAAATTAAAAAATGAGGGCCAAGTAATAGGATTAGACTATAGTGCTAAGATGTTAGAAATAGGGAAGGCAAAAATAGCAAAGCAAAATCTAAGTAGTGTAATAAAGTTAATACAAGGTGATGCCCGAAAATTACCTTTTGCTGCTCAAGAATTTGATTATGTAGTAATAGCTTTTGCTTTGCGAAATATTTCAGAAAGAGAGCAAGTCCTTAGAGAAATGAAAAGGGTTCTTAAAACAGATGGAACTATTATTACTTTAGATATTTTCCGATCAAATTTATGGGGGTATCGGCAATTAGTCATGTTTTATTTCAAACAAGTAATTCCTCACTTAGCTAAATTGATTTTTAATCAATATCAAGAATATAACTGGTTACCTCGGTCTATAGAAGAATTTATAACGATAGAAGAATTAGCATTAAAATTAGAAGAGTTTGATTTAAAAGAAATAAAGGTGGAAAAAATGATGGGTGGGGTAGTAGCACTACACCATGCTAAAAAATAAAGTATATAGACTGCACATTTAATACTTAGGATAAATAGTAATCCCTCCGATTTTATTTACTCTTGATTTAAAAAATGAATAATAGAAATCAAGATAGTAAAAAATAGTTAAAAAAGGAGGGGATTGGTTGGATGTATCAAAGTCGAAGAGATAATCTATTAATTGTGGTTTTGATAATTATAATTCTATTAGCTGCAGGGAATATATTTTATCAACGTTTTAATTCTGAACAAGATGAGATAAAGGTTCAAGCTAAGACTCAAGTTAATTCTAATCATGAAATTGAAAATAAAAAATCTAATTTTAATCAGAAAAAAGAAGAAATAGTAGTTCATTTAGGAGGTGAAGTCCTAAAACCGGGAGTTTATTATTGTGCTGCAGATAGTAGATTATATAAAATTTTAAAAAAAGCTGGTGGACCAACAAATAAAGCAGATTTAAATGCAATTAACTTAGCGATAAAAGTTCGAGATGGGCAAAAAATAATAATTCCTAGCTTAACTAAATCTAATTCTTCTCAGGGGCCAAATGCTAAGATCAATATCAATACGGCTAAGCAGTCACAACTAGAAGAAATTAATGGAGTTGGTCCTGCTACTGCTAAAAAAATAATTAATTATAGACAAGATAATGGTAGATTTAAAAGTATTGATAGTTTAACAGAAGTTTCAGGAATTGGTCCTAAAACGTTAGAAAAAGTTAAAGAAAAGATTACTTATTAAATGAAGAGACCACTACTAAGATGGTTTATAGCTGCTGGAGGAGGATTAATTACTGCTTATTATTTACCACCTTCTCAAATGTTAATTTTGTTGCTTGGAATATCTATAATAATAGTGGCCCTGATAATTATTTTATATAATTCAGTTTCTAGAACTCATTTAGTAGTTTTAATTTTAATATCTTTAACATTTTTATTTTACTTACAAAGCGAAAAATTAGCATTCCAAGAAGCAAAGATGAGAAGAATATTAGGACAAGAGGCTAAATTAACTGGAGTTATTACTCAAATAAAAAAATATAGCAATAGTAGAGATTATATTATTAAGAATATAAGTAATTTTAAAACTGGAGAACAATATGATTATAAGATTAAATTAAGAGTGTGGGAAGGGAAAGATAGATTTTTTTCTGGGGCTAAAGTTTTATTTACAACTAGATTAAAATTACCACCAGTCCAAAAGAATCCAGGAGGATTTTCTTATCGTAATTATTTGCAGCGGCAAGGGATATATGCTATAGGAGAAACTACTAAGGGTCAGCTGATTAAATTAAATACTACTAATAATATTTTAATTAAAAAAGTTAATTGCCTAAGAAATAAGATTAAAACTATAATCAAAAAACAGTTTAAAGTCGAAAATCAAGAATTAGTTCTCAGACTCTTATTAGCTTTAAAACAAGGAAAAGAGTCTAAAGTGATTAATTCTTTTAAAAAATTAGGAATCAGTCATTTATTAGTAATATCAGGTTTTCATATTGGATTAATTAGTTATGTGATTTATAACATAATTAATTATGTTAATTTATCTTTAAGATTAAATTTTATTATCAATTTTTTGTTTTTAGTTTTATATTTGGCAATTATCAATTGGCAGTTACCAGCTGTAAGAGCGACTTTATTAATTATTCTAGTTTTAGGAGCTAAAATTTTAAAGAGAAAAACATATATATATAATTTGCTAGCAGCTATTGCTTTATTTTTATTAATTATAAACCCTTGGTATTTATTTTCGCTTAGTTTTCAATTATCTTTTACAGCAGTAGTAATGATTAGCTATTTAAGCCCGATTTTGAAAAAATATTTTGTTTTTTTACCAGAAAAAATTCGAGAAGTTGTAGCAGCTACTATAGCAGTACAAATAGGTTTGTTTCCTATTTTGATTTATTATTTTCATCAGATATCCTTATCTAGTATATTAGCTAATTTGCTGTTAATGCCTTTAATTAGTTTTATATTATTGCTCTTATTATTATGGATGATGATAAATTTTGTGTCTTTGTACTTAGGAAAAATAGTAGCTGTTATAATCAATGTCCCTCTGGCTTTAAGTAGAGAGATAGCTAATTTTTTAGCTAAGTACTTTAGCTTTAATTTTCTAGTCAAAAGATTATCTTTAGGTACAATTATTATTTACTATCTAATTATTTATTATTTGACTCAATTAATTCAAGTAACTAAAGTGCCTTATGGCAAAGACGATTTCAAGAAGATCTCTCTTATCTTATTGAGTTTAGTTATAATTATAACTACGGTTGGAATTAGTCAAAATAAAAATTTAGAATTCATATTTTTCTCAGTGGGATTAGGTGATGGAATATATTTAAAAACTCCAAGAGGAAAAAATGTTTTAATTGATGGTGGTAGTACGGGAAGAGAAATCATTAATTTTTTGAAAAAACGAGGAGTAAAAGAATTAGATTTGATTTTTATATCACATTTTCATAATGACCATGTAGGAGGAATTATTGAGGTCTTAAAAGAATTTAAGGTGAATAAAGTTTGTTATCCTCCCACAGTTAATAATCGTTTAAAAACTGAATTAAATAGAATAATTAAAGAAAAAAATAAAATATCTAGGTCTTTAATATTGACCAAAGGAGATCAAATAATTATTGATAAGATCCATTTTTTAGTTTTACACCCACAATTAAAGTTGATAGAAAAGAGCAAATTGAATAATAACTCTTTAGCAATGATGGTTACTTATAAAAAATTTAAATTATTATTAACTGGTGATATTGAAAAAGGAGCAGAGGAAGTTTTGATTAAAGACAAAGCTGATTTAAGAGCGGATGTTTTAAAGGTAGCCCATCATGGGAGTAATACTTCAAGTACTATTGATTTTTTAAAACTTGTTGACCCTCGACTTAGTATTATGTCTGTAGGAAAAAATAAACATGGTCTACCAGATGAAGAAGTAGAGAAGAAATTAAAGAACTTAGATATTAAAAATTTACGGACTGATAAAAAAGGAGCAGTGATAATAGAAACTGATGGTTATAGTTATAATTATCAAACTTTTTTAGAATAATTATAATAAACCAAAGACAATATTGTCTTTGGTTTATTATTTGTTTTTTATTTGCGAATAAACATTTGCACCCAATGATTTGTTTCTTGAGAGTTTTTAGCTAAACCAACTCCAATATGCGTATATTTTTCACTTAAAATATTTTTGCGATGTCCAGGGGAGTTCATCCAACTATTCATTACTTCTTCTGCTGTTCTTTGGCCACGAGCAATATTTTCCCCAGCTGCACTGTATTGAATATTAAATTCTTTTAGCATTTCAAAGGGAGAACCATAGGTTGGTGATTGATGGCTAAAGTAATTATTATCCCGCATATCTTCAGCTTTTTTTTGGGCTACATTAGCTAGCTTACTATAATGTTGATAGGGTTTTAAACCTCTTTTTTGTCGTTCTTGATTGACTAAATTAACCACTTCTTTTTTCATGGTTTGCATTTGATTATTAGTTTGTGGAGCAGTATCTTCTTTTGACATATCAGTTTTCTCTTGCTTCATATTATTTTGTTTTTGCATTTGTGATTCATTTTGCATATCCTGTTTTTTAGGCATATAGACTTTATCACCAGGATAAATCAAATCTGGATTTTCGAAATGAGGATTAGCATTTATTATTTTTCTTAATTTAAAGTTATGACTTTTAGCTATTTTCCATAAGCAATCACCTTTTTTAACAGTACATAAAGTGCTTTGGTTTTGTTGTGATTCTAGACTATGATTACGATATTTCATATTTCTATTTTGAGCTAAGCTAGGAGTGAAAACTAAAGTTAAAATCATTACTAAAGTTAATAAAGTTGTTAATAAAAAATTAATTTTTTTCATTTTCTAGCCCCCTATTGTGATATTTGAATTACATAATTTAAATATAAAATAAGCGGTGTTTGCACACCGCTTATTTTCGATATTTAGTTTTAAATTTGATATAATAAAGCTAAACTTCTATTGATTTTGGTTATTGTTCTGTGGAGCAGGACCCCCAGCTAATTGGTCTTCATATTGTTGAATCATTTTTTTAACCATTTGACCACCAACAGAACCACATTCGCGAGAAGTCATATTACCCCAGTATCCAGATTGATACTCATCAGAAATATTTAGTTCTTGAGCAGCTTCTAACTTAAACTTATCCATGGCTTGAATAGCATTAGGGTTTAATAAACGATTACTGTTATTTCTAGCACTCATATTTTATCATCTCCTATTTGATTTAGTAATAGATAGTTTACTGTTGTGGTTCAAAAGAACCAGCTTTTGCAGCTAGATTATAATTCCCTTGTTGCTGATCATTTTCATTAGGATTAGTTGCTTGGATTGTTTGATTAGCTTGGTTTGTATAATTACCACCAGCTAATTGATCTTCATACTGTTGAATCATTTTTTTAACCATTTGACCACCAACAGAACCACATTCGCGAGAAGTCATATTACCCCAGTATCCAGATTTATACTCATCAGATACATTTAGTTCTTGGGCAGCTTCTAACTTGAACTTGTCCATAGCTTCCATTGCAGCAGGATTGATTAAGCGATTACTATTATTTCGAACTGACATATTATTTCCTCCTTAAAGTAGTAGATTGGTTATTTGATTTTCTATTCTTATTATTAGTTTTTATTAGTTTTTTATACACTATTATTTTTTCTAATTCATATTAATTTTGCATAATCAATAAAATCTATGTTAAAATTTAAATTGTTAAATAAAATGGAGAAGAAGGTGAATATAATAAAATGAATTATAAGCAAGTTTTAAAAGCGGATATTAAAGATTTAGATTCATTATATTTAATCCACGGTTCAGATGACTATCAAATTAAAAAATTTGAAGAAAAGTTTATTGAAAAAAATTGTGCAGGAGAATTTAAAGATTTTAATCTTGATGTATTAACAGAAGATGATAATTCAATGGCCCAGTTATTTAATTCGGTGGAAACTTTGCCTTTCATGTCTGAAAAAAGAGTAGTTATTTTTCATGCATATGAATTATTAGGTGCTAAGACATCTATGGATGAAAAGATGCTTGATTTAATTTCTGATTTACCTGAGAGTACAGTTTTATTATTAGTTAGCCATAAAAACACAGATAAAAGATTAAAAATTTATAAAGAAATAAAAAAACATGGCGAGATATTAGAATTCCAATCTTTAAAATATAAAAAATTAGATAAATGGATTAAAAAACAAGTACAAAAAGAAAATTATAAGATTACTAATAGAGCTGTTAAGTTATTAGAGGAAGCTTTTAATAATAATTTACAGCGTCTTAAAAATGAGATAGAGAAAATTATTATTTTTGCTGATGATACTGATTTGATTACTAAAGAAATAGTTGAACAAGTAATTAGTAAGGACTGGCTAGTTAAAGAAAATATAATGTTTGATTTTGTAGATGAAATTGGTAGAAATAATACTTCTCAAGCTTTGAACTTGTTATTTGATATTTTAGGTGAAGGAACTACACCTAAACAAATAATTGGAATGATTGCTAGACAGATTAGATTGATGCTGCAGTCAAAATTATTATCTAAAGAAGGCATGACAGTTGATCAAATAGCTGGAAGGTTAAAACAGCATCCTTATCCTATAGAGAAATGTTTAAAACAAAGTAGAAACTTTTCTATTGAAAGTTTAGAGCAGGCCTTAGAAAAATTATTAGATGCGGATTATAATTTAGTCACTGCTAATGATGATCATCTAGAATTAGAATTGTTGGTTGTTGAATTAAAGGAAACGATTTAAAAGAAAAATTCAATTAAATAAATTTTACTGAAGTAGGTAGTCATTAATTTGGCTACCTACTTTTTTCTATATAAAAAATAAATTTTAAATATATAAGGGAATATATCTTTTTAATTAGGTTAAACTACGATTGGAAAACAAAACAAAGGAGGAATTTAAATGTCTGGATGGTTAGGTGCTGTAATTCGTTTTATTATTTCTGCTTTTGTATTATTGGGGATAGGGATTTTAGTACCAGGGATCGAAGTTTTTGGATTTACTAATGCTTTAATAGCTTCTATTATTATTGCTTTATTAGGATATGCAATAGAAAGTTTAGCAGGAGAAGATATTTCCCCACAGGGACGAGGATTAGTTGGATTTATTACTTCAGCGGTGGTCATTTATTTAACACAATATATTACTGCTGGAATTAATGTTTCTATATTAGGAGCATTTTTAGCAGCTCTAGCTATTGGTATAATAGATTCTTTGATTCCTACAGAACTGAGATAGTATTTTTATATGAAAAAATATAAAACCAAGGGGGATTTCATGACTGAAAATAATGAATTTAATTCTATTATGACTGATTTAGCAGTTGAAGCAAGAGATATGGCTGTAGAACGTACTGGAGGAGAAATTTCAGGTGTAAGTGTAGAAGAAGAAGATAAGGAGATAGCTAAAATCACTAGAATTGAAGTTTTGAATCAAGCTGCAAGTAAGAAAATTTCTAAACCACCAGGAAATTATATTACTATTGAATCGGAAAGTTTACGTCAAACTAACCCTCAAATTCATCAAGAATTAAGTGGAGTTTTAGCTGCAGAAATAAATAATTTAATAGATTATCCCGCTTTAACACAAAATCCTACTCAAATGCCCACAATCTTAGTGATTGGTTTGGGAAATTGGAATGCTACTCCCGATGCTTTAGGACCTCAAGTTGTACATCATTTATTAGTTACTAGACATATTTACAATTCTGCTGAACCTGAGTCACGGCGAGGGATTAGATCTGTTTGTGCTTTAGCGCCTGGTGTATTAGGATTAACTGGAATTGAAACTGCTGAAATTATCAAAGGTGTGGTAGATCGAGTCAAACCAAATTTAATTATAGCTATTGATGCTTTAGCTGCTAGAGAAAGTGAGCGTTTAGCATCTACTTTACAAATTAGTGATACTGGTATTTATCCTGGGTCTGGTGTAGGGAAAAGGCGGATCGGGATTACAAAAAAAGATATGGGAGTGCCAGTTATTGCTATGGGGATGCCGACAGTTATTAATTCCGTTAATATTGTAAATGATACAATAGAAGCAATAAGTCAGAATCATAATATCAACCTTAATTTATCTCAAAAAAAGCAAACACAAAAGCAAGTAATTGAAAATATATTACAACCTTTTTTAGGAGATATGATAGTTGCTCCTAAAGGAATAGATAAACTAATTAGAGATACTAGTCGTATTGTAGCTGGTGGAATTAATATAGCTCTACATCCTGATGTTGAAACTGAAAATGTTTCATTTTATTTACAGTAATTATTTAAAGCTCTAATCATTTGATTAGAGCTTTAAAACTGCAGTTTTATTTTACACTTTTTAAAATAAAAAAGATTAGTAGTGGAATTAAAGTAATTAACTGGCTTAAGCTATTTAACATAAACTAGTTAGGAATAACATAAAATTAATATAATCTTAGTTGCTGAAAAATCAGATGTTAGTAACTTGAGAGTGTATTTATCAGTGACTATAAATTAGGGTGGGATTAATATGAAAAATGAGCAGAAAATATTTATAATAACTTTAGTTTTTTGTTCATTATTAGTATTGAATTTATATTTTTTTAATTTTTTTGATTTCTATTCACCTAATTCCCAATTAGTAGTGGGGAGTGTTTTAGACTTACAATCTCATATAAAAAAATGGGGAGTAGATTTATTACATTTAGATGAAATTCATGCACGGTTATTATTAAAAAAAGGACTTCCAGTAGTTAGAGTAGCTGATGATGAATTATTAAAGAAATCTAATAATAATCAAATAATTAATTTTGCTAGTAACTTATTATTTGATTTACCCCCTTCTTTTTTTGAAACTAATGATAAAATAAAAAGAATTGCTAAATCAAAGCCCACAGCAAAATTTGATAGTTCAAATCAAATTCAATCTAAAATGAGAGCTGAAGGTCGTCACCAAGGAGAAAAAGTAGAACTTGATTTTTGGCAAACTGAACCTACAACAAGTAATAGTCGTCTTCCCCAAACGAGAACAGATAATACTGATAGAAAATTGCCTAATCATAATTTCAAGAATGAATATCATCAAAATGATAGAAAGGTAATTGCTATTTATCATACTCATACTGCTGAAAATTATGAAAACAAGGGTTATAATGCTCATGCTAATGCTGGAGATAAAGGAGATGTAGTAAAGGTCGGGAGATGGATTGAAGAAAGATTGAGTAATAGATATAATATTTCAGTAATCCATTCTGAAACTGTACATGATAAAACATATGACAGATCCTATATTAGGGCTTTAGAGACAGCTAATAGTATTGTTAATAATAATCCAGAATTAGATATTATTTTTGATATTCACCGTGATGCGATTGGGGCTAATAATAAAAAATATGTAACTACTAATATTAATGGGCAAAAAGTTGCTAAAATTATGATTGTAGTTACTAATAATAACTATGGATTGCCGCATCCTAATTGGCAGCAAAATTTTAGATTTGCTAAAAGACTGGCTACTAAAATGAATGATATGTATCCAGGGTTATTAAGAAAAGTTAAATTAATTTCAAATCGGCGCTATAATCAGCATGTTCATCCTAGAGCTTTATTATTAGAGGTAGGAGGAGCTAATAGTACTCTAGATGAAGCTAGAAGATCTTCTTATTTATTAGCCGAAGTATTAGCTGAATTAATGGCTGAAGGTCTATAAAAAAGTAAAATTTGAATCTGCTATCTTGAATAATATAAAAGCTGGTGTTATAATTAAGGCTAGCAAACTTTATATTATTATGAGGAGGCGGAGCATGACTCAAGTTAGCCAAAATAAAATTCGAAATTTCTCAATTATTGCTCATGTGGATCACGGAAAATCTACTTTAGCAGATAGATTATTGGAATTCACTGGTGCAATTTCTGAGCGAGAAATGGAAGAACAGTTGTTAGATACAATGGACTTAGAAAGAGAAAGAGGTATTACAATTAAAGCTCAAGCTGTAAGAATGGATTATGAAAGTGAGACTGGGGATGATTATGTACTAAACTTAATTGATACTCCTGGTCACGTAGACTTTTCTTATGAAGTATCAAGAAGTTTAGCGGCTTGCGAAGGGGCATTATTAGTAATTGATGCTTCACAGGGAGTTGAAGCTCAAACTTTAGCTAATATTTATTTAGCTTTAGAAAATGATCTGGAAATAATTCCGGTGATTAATAAAATAGATTTACCAAGTGCTGATGCAGATCGAGTTAAAGAAGAATTAATTGATATTGGTTTAGATCCTGATGAGGCATTATTAACTAGTGCTAAAGAGGGAATAGGAATTGAAGATGTGTTAGAAGCTGTAGTAAATCGCGTTCCTGCTCCTGATGGAAATCAGGACGAGCCATTAAAGGCTTTAATTTTTGATTCAGTTTATGATTCTTACCGCGGTGCAATCTCTTATTTTCGGGTTATAAATGGTAGTATTAAACCAGGGATGAATATTGAAATGATGTCGACGGGAAAAAAGTTTGAGGTGTCTGAAGTAGGTGTTTTTGCTCCCCAAAGAAAAGAAGTAGATGAGATTCATAGCGGAGAAGTAGGTTATATGGCAGCTAGCATTAAAAATGTAAAGGATGCACGGGTAGGAGATACAATTACTGATGCTGATAATCCTACTGCTAAACCATTGCCAGGCTATCAACCGGCTAAACCGATGGTTTATTGCGGCTTATATCCAGTTGAAGGAGAAGATTATGAGCTATTAAAAGATGCGTTAGACAAATTAAAATTAAATGATGCCTCTTTGACTTTTGAACCAGAAACTTCTGAAGCATTAGGTTTTGGATATCGTTGTGGGTTCTTAGGATTGCTGCATATGGAGATTATTCAAGAAAGATTAGAACGTGAATATGATTTAGATTTAGTGACTACTGCTCCTAGTGTGGTTTATAAAATCTATAAAACTGATGGTGAAGTTCTTGAAATTGAAAATCCAGCTAATATGCCTGAACGACATCATATTGAAAAGATTGAAGAACCAATTGTCAAAGCTGAAATTATGTTACCGGATGAACATGTTGGTTCAGCTATGGAATTGGCAGAAGAAAAACGTGGTAAGTTCAAAAATATGGAGTATTTAGATGAAGTAAGAGTTAGATTGACTTATGATATGCCATTAAGTGAAATAGTGCTAGACTTTTTCGATAATTTAAAGTCTAGAACTAAAGGCTATGCGACTCTTGATTATGAATTTAAGGGCTATCAGGAAGCTGAATTGGTTAAGTTAGATATATTAGTAAATAAGGATCCGGTTGATGCCTTATCTTGTATTGTTCATGATGAATTTGCTTATGAAATTGGCCGAGAATTAGCTAAAAAATTAAAAGAATATATTCCTGAACAGATGTTTGAAGTTCCAATTCAAGCTGCTATTGGGAATGATGTTATTGCTAGGGAAACAGTTAAAGCTAAACGAAAAGATGTATTACAGAAATGTTATGGCGGAGATGTTTCGAGAAAGAAGAAACTTTTAAAACAGCAAAAAGAAGGTAAGAAAAGGATGAAACAAGTGGGGAGTGTGGAGATTCCACAAGAAGCATTCATGGCTGTTTTAACAATAGGTGATTAGATGACAGAAGATTATGGTTTGTATATTCATATTCCGTTTTGTGCTCAAAAATGTCATTATTGTGATTTTAATTCAATAGCTGCAGATGATGATTTAATTAGTCGCTATTTGGATGCTTTGAAAAAAGAAATTAAATTAGTTGCTGATAAATATTATAGTCCTCAATTGCAAACAATTTATATTGGTGGGGGTACTCCTAGTATTTTATCTGGGCAAGATTTAAGTACTATTTTAAATCAATGTCGCCAGAAATTTGATCTAAACTCTAATTTAGAAATCACTATGGAGGCTAATCCTGGTACTTTAAGTGAAGAACAATTAAGATTAACAAAGCAAGCTGGAGTGAATAGATTAAGTTTAGGGGTGCAGTCATTTAATAATCAGTTTTTGACTAAATTAGGTCGGATTCACAGCAAGGATGATGTAATAACAAGTTATCGTCTTGCCCGTGAATTAGATTTTGATAATATTAGTTTTGATTTGATGTTTGCTTTACCGGGTCAAAGTTTAAATCAATGGGAGAATACTCTGCAACAAGCTATTGAACTTGGCCCGGAGCATATTTCGGCTTATAACTTGAAGATAGAGCCTAACACAGTTTTTGCACAATGGTTAGAAGAAGGTAAGATAGAAAAAATAAGTGAAGAATTAGACCTAAAGATGTATCGCCGTACTATAGAACTATTGGAAGAAAATAATTATTATCAATATGAAATATCTAATTTTAGTCAGCCGGGGTATAATAGTAGGCATAATAAAATTTATTGGCAAAATCAAGAGTATTTAGCTCTAGGTCCGGGAGCTCATTTTTATGATGGTCAATTTCGAGGTTATAATATAACTGATATAAAGGATTATTGTCATCATTTAGAAGCTGGTCAATTAGCGATTGCAGAACAAAATAAATTAAGTAGAGTTGAAAAGATTGAAGAAACATTAATTTTAGGTTTGAGATTGAATCAAGGTATTTCTTTAGCTGAATTCAAGAAAAAATTCAATCAATCTTTAACAGAAATTTATGAGATAGAGATTCAAAAATTAGTAGGGCAAGATTTAATTAATCAGAGTAAAGGGCGATTATTTTTGACTGATCATGGTCGAGAAATTGCTAACCAAGTTTTATCTTCTTTTATACTCAGCTAAATTAAAATTATATATTAAGTAGAAATTAAACAGACGAAGTTTGATTTGGAACCATTAAATATTAGTTAATATAAAGTGCTTTATTAGAGAAAATGCAAGTAAATACGAGTATATGCTATATAATAAAAAATAATAATCAAAATTAAGACTTGACAAATGATAGGGGAAATGATATTTTATTTATAGCATATTGTTAGCACTCGATAAGAGTGAGTGCTAATTAATAAGGCGGTGGTAATATGGAAATGACGGAACGAAAGAAAGAAATATTAAAAACAATCATTAATGAATACATTGTAACAGCTCAGCCAGTAGGATCCAGAACTTTGGCCCGAAAGTATGACTTTGGGGTAAGTTCAGCTACAATTAGGAATGAAATGTCTGATTTAGAAATAGCAGGTTATCTAGAGCAACCCCATAAATCAGCGGGGCGAGTTCCGTCAGATAAGGGTTATAGGTTTTATGTTGACTATTTAATGGAAATGCGTGGTTTGTCTGAAACAGAAGCTCAAACAATTAAGAAAAATTACGATACTAAAGAGACTGAAATTCAAGAACTAATGAATCACACATCAAATTTACTATCAGATTTAACTAATTATACTTCATTAGCTTTAAGTCCAGAACTAAAAGAAAGTACATTTCGTAATTTAAAGCTAGTGCAAATTACTGATAAGAAGATACTAATAGTTTTAGTTACTGATACAGGAGTAATTAAAGATAAAATCATTGAACTACCTGAAACTTTATCAAAAAAAGATTTGAATGAAGTAGAAAGAATTTTAAACGATAGGTTATCTGGTATGTCTTTATATGAGATAGATGAAGAGCTACTATCTAATATTGCATCTCAGTTAGCCGCTAGAATAAGTATTGCTCAACAAAATATTGACTTATTAAAGCAAGAGTTGGTTAGTAATAAGTTATCACCTTTTGGTAAAGTTTATTTAGGTGGAACTACTTACATATTAGACCAACCAGAATTTAGTGATTTAACTAAGGTTAAGAATATGTTAAGTATGCTTGAACATAAGCAGATAGTACGTGATATTCTTGATGAAGGAGATAAATCAGAACTAGAAATAATTATTGGTAGTGAAAATGATTATGAGGACATTAAAGACTGCAGTATTGTAGTTGCTACCTATAAGTTGAATGGGCGACCTGTTGGAAAATTAGGAGTCTTAGGTCCAACTCGAATGCAGTATTCTAAAGTAGCAGGTAGAGTAAAGTATATAGCTGATTTATTGAGTGAATTGCTAACAGAAGAATAATCATTAGAATAAATTAGGAGTAGGTGATATAAATGGCTGATGAAGAAGTAAAAGAAGAATCAGAAAAAACAGCAAGTGTGAATGATGAAGCAGATACAAGTTTGGATAGTGATTTAGAAGAATTAGAGGAAGAGTTTAATAAGTTAGAAGAAGATATTGAATCTGAGATGGAAACCGAGCTTAGTCAAATTAGTGAAAGAGTAAATAAATTGAAGCATGGTCTTTCCGTAGCTCAGGAAATTGAAAAAGAGATGAAAGAGTTAGAAAGTGAACTATTAGATGAAAAAGAGGAGAAAGAAAAGTATGTCAACCGTCTCCATCGTTTGAAGGCT
The DNA here is from genome assembly GCF_016908315.1 of Halanaerobacter jeridensis. GTDB lineage: Bacteria > Bacillota > Halanaerobiia > Halobacteroidales > Halobacteroidaceae > Halanaerobacter > Halanaerobacter jeridensis. Next base: position 189,483 of record NZ_JAFBDQ010000004.1, read on the forward strand.
GACTTTTCAAATTATAAAAAGCGAATGGAGCGAGAAAAAGATAAAATTGCTGACCGAGCAGTTAAAGATTTTGTCAGTGATTTACTACCAGTGATTGATAATTTTGAACGAGCGATTGATAGTTTTGATCAAGAGAATGAAAATGATTTAGAAGGAATTGAGAAAATTCATAAACAATTAAGTAATTTATTAAAGAAAAAAGAAATTGAAGTAATTGATACAGTTGGCGAAGAGTTTGATCCTAACTTACATGAGATGATGTTAGAAGAAGAAAGTGATGAATATGAATCAGGAGTAATTATTGAAGAATTGCAAAAAGGTTATATTTATGATGGAATTGTAATTAGACCAGCTATGGTCAAAGTTGCTAAATAATTAATCTTCACATAAATCTAAAAAACAATTTTAATCTCTATTGAAGGGGGAATAAAAAATGGGAAAAATGATTGGTATTGATTTAGGAACAACAAATTCTTGTGTAGCAGTAATGGAAGGTGGCGATCCCACTGTTATTCCTAATAAACAAGGTAACAGAACGTTACCATCTGTAGTTGGATATTCTGATAAAGGAGAAAGATTAGTTGGAGAGCCTGCTAAAAGACAGGCAGTTAAAAGTCCAAGTAAAACAGTTCAGTCTATTAAGCGTCATATGGGTGAAAGTGACTTTACTGTAGATTTACATGATGAAGAAAGAAAACCAGAAGAAATTTCTGCAATGATTTTGCAAGAAATCAAAAGTTATGCTGAAGATTATATTGGTGAAGAAGTTACAGATGCAGTAATTACTGTGCCGGCTTACTTTGAAGATGCTCAGCGTCAAGCAACTAAAAATGCAGGTAAAATTGCTGGGTTAGATGTTAAAAGAATTATTAATGAGCCTACTGCTGCTTCTTTAGCTTACGGATTAGATGATGATTCTGAACAGACTGTTTTAGTCTATGACCTTGGTGGAGGTACTTTTGATGTTTCCATTCTAGACCTTGGTGATGGTGTATTTGAGGTAGTTTCTACTCGAGGTGATAATCACTTAGGTGGAGATGACTTTGATGAAAAAATTATTGAGTATTTAGCTGATGAATTTGAATCTACTCATGGAATTGATTTAAGAAAAGATAAGTTAGCACTACAGAGATTAAAAGATGCTGCTGAAAAAGCTAAAATTGAATTATCTAATGTGTCTACTACTAACGTTAATATTCCATATATTACTCAAACTGAATCTGGTCCAGCTCATCTTGATATTGATATTTCTCGATCTCAATTTGAAAATATGATTTCTGGATTGATTAATAAGACTATTGACCAGACACAAAAAGCATTAGATGATGCAGATTTAACTAAGTCTGATATTGACCAAGTACTATTAGTTGGTGGTTCTACAAGAATTCCATATGTACAGCAATCTATTAAGCAAAAACTAGGCGTTGAACCAAATAAAGGTATTAACCCTGATGAATGTGTAGCAATGGGTGCTGCTATTCAAGCAGGTATCTTAAATGATGAAGTTGATGATGTAGTATTATTAGATGTAACTCCATTATCTTTAGGAATTGAAACTTTAGGTGGAGTATTCACTAAATTAATTGAAAGAAATACTACTATTCCAACAGAAAAGAGTAAAGTCTTCTCTACTGCAGAAGATAATCAGACACAAGTAGATATTCATGTGCTACAGGGAGAACGTGAAATGGCCAAAGATAATAAGACATTAGGTCGGTTCCAATTGACTGGAATTCCTCCAGCAAAACGAGGAGTACCACAAATTGAAGTTACATTCAGTATCGATAAAGATGGAATTGTGCATGTATCTGCTAAAGATAAAGGTTCTGGAAAAGAAGAAGATATTACTATTGAATCTGATACTGGATTATCTGAAGAAGAAATTGAACAAATGGTTAATGAAGCAGAAGAACATGCAGAAGAAGATAAGAAGAAGAAAGAAGCTGTAGATACAGTAACTGAAGCAGATGGATTAGTGCGACAAGTAGAAAATACTCTAGAAGAAGCAGGAGATCAGGTTGATGCTGCTGTAGTAGAAGAAATTGAAACTGCTAAAGAAGAACTAGAAGAAGTTCTTGAAGACATTGATGTTCATGATATAGATCCTGATGAGCTTGATACAGAGTTAATTAATGAAAAGAAAGAAGCATTAACTCAGAAACTACATGATTTATCTAGTCAGATGTATGAGCAAGCTGAAGGAGCACAGCAAGGTGCTGCCGGTGCGCAAGGAGCTCAAGCAGGAGCAGAAGCAGCTGAAGATGAAGAAGATGTAGTAGATGTAGACTATGAAGAAGTAGATGATGAAGACGAAGAGTAATTAGTAAATAAATTAGTTAAGAAAATGGGCCAAAGCCTCAGGCTTTGGCTCTGTTTTTATGGTAGTTATTTTTTAGCTTTAAACAATTTTAAAGGTGGTGAAAATAATGGCAAAAAAAGATTATTATGATATATTAGGTGTAGATAAAGATGCAAGTCAAAAAGAAATAAAACGTGCTTATCGTAAATTATCTAAAAAATATCATCCGGATATTAGTGATGAAGAAAATGCAGAAGAAAAGTTTAAGGAAGTAACAGAAGCATATGAAATATTAAGTGATGAAGAGACTAGAGCTAAATATGATCAGTATGGTCATGCTGGTGTAAACCAAGATGCTGGCGGAGGAGCACGTCAAGGTGGTTTTGGTAACTTTGGCGGTGGTGCAGGTGGATTTGAAGATATTTTTGATATTTTCTTTGGTGATCGCAGACGAGGCGGCGGTCGCGACCGCAGAAGTCGAGCAAGAAAAGGTTCAGATTTGAGATATACCATGACTATTGATTTTGAAGAGGCTGCTTTTGGTACTGAAAAAGAAATTACTGTACCACGTACAGAAGAATGTAGTGAATGTAATGGAACAGGGGCTAAATCAGATTCTGATGTGGAAACTTGTGCTAAGTGTGATGGGACAGGTGAAATCAAATTTAAGCAGAATACCCCATTTGGCCAAATGGTACAGACCCAAACATGTGATCGCTGTAATGGAACAGGTAAGTTTGTAAAAGAGCCTTGCCCTAATTGTAATGGTCAAGGAAAGGTTAAAAAACGGCGTAAAGTAACGGTTAATATTCCTGCTGGAGTTAATGATGGACATAAGTTAAGAATGCGTGGTGAAGGTCAAGCAGGAGAAAATGGAGGACCTTCTGGAGACTTATATATTATAATTAAGGTTAAGGAGCATGATTTATTTAAGCGCGAAGGTAATAATGTAATTTGTGAAGTTCCAATCAGCTTTATTCAAGCTATTTTAGGTGATGAAATTAAGGTACCTACTTTAGATGGGAAAGTTAAATTTAATATTCCAGAAGGAACTCAACCAGGCGCTTCCTTTAGATTAAAAGATAAAGGAATTCCATATTTAAACCGACGAGATACTCGTGGTGATCAAATTATCAAAGTTAAAGTAATTATCCCAGAAAACTTAGATGAAGATCAAAAAGAACTATTAGAAGAGTTTGCTGATATTAGCGGTGAAGAAATTAATCCTGAGCAAAAGAACTTTTGGAGTAAAATAAAAAGCTTCTTTGAATAGAAAAGAGGGCTAATTATGAATTGGAAAGAGATTGAAATACAGACCACTAACCAGGCTTTTTCAGCAGTGAGTAACTTGCTTGAAGAAGCAGGGGCTAGTGGTCTGTTCACTGAACAAGCTAGTGGTAGTGAAAATGAAATTATAATTAAAGCTTATTTTGAAGAGACAAATGATTTAGCGGAGGATTTAAAAGAAGTAGAGAGAAAAATAGATACTTTGCGAGATTATGACTTAGATATTGGCCCTGTAGATTTTAAAGTTAATCAAGTTCAAGAAGAAGATTGGGCTAATAAATGGAAAGAGAATTTTAAGCCCTTTAATATTACAGAGGATATAGTTATTAAACCTACGTGGGAAAAATATGAAGCACAGCCCCAAGAGATCATAATAGAAATTGATCCTGGCCAAGCTTTTGGTACTGGCCATCATGTTACTACTAGTAGCTGTTTAGAAGCCATTGAGGCTAATTTAACCCCGCAAACTAGTGTTTTAGATTTAGGTACTGGAACGGGGATTTTAGCTATTGCTGCTGCAAAATTAGGGGCAGCAAAGATTGTAGGGCTTGATATTGATCCGGTAGCAGTTAAAGCTGCACGAGCTAATGCTAAATTAAATGGAGTTAGCAATGAAATTGAATTCTTAGAAGGTAATTTAGTGGATAGTGTAGAATATAATTATGATTTAGTAGTGGCCAATATTCTACCCCATATTATTTTGCAATTGATTCCTAATTTAAAAGAAGTTATGCATCCAGATAGTACTTTTATTTTATCAGGGATTGTAGTAGAAAAATTAGATGAGATAAAACAGACCTTAGCGGATAATGGTTTTATAATTAATAATGTGATTCGCAAAAGTGAGGAAAATGATGACTGGGTGACGATTACGGGAGCTAGTAAAGAGTGATGCAAAAAACACTGTATATAGATTGCGCATATAATATAGTAAAAAAATAAAGCAAATAGGGCTGTACGGAGTGTTTTGGTTTTTAAAACACGGAGGATCAGAAAGATAGATATGAATTGAAAATATTAAATTATATTTATTTTAAAAGACAGGGCTTAGCCCTGTCTAAGTTAAAATTAAATTTGGGAGTGAGCTTTATGAACCACTTTTTTGTAGAACCTGAAGATATTCGAGGCGATTTAGTGATAATTCGGGGCCAAGATGTAAAACATATTACTCGGTCGCTGCGTTTACAACCAGGAGATGAAATTACTGTTGCTGATGGTCTGGAAAATAAATATTTAGTTGAATTAACTGCTACAAATGATAAACTAGTAGAGGGAGAAATAAAAAAAGAATTAGAAGTTGATGCAGAATCGGATATAAATGTAACCTTATTACAGGGGTTGCCGAAAAGTAAGAAGATGGATTTAATTGTACGTAAATGTACTGAATTAGGAATTGATAAAGTTATTCCCATGGAAACAGATCATACCGTAGTTAAATTAAGCTCTAGTAAAGCAGAAAAAAGAAAAAAGAGATGGCAAAAGATTGCTAAATCTGCTGCTAAACAATCTAAGCGGACTAGAATTCCTTTAGTTGAAGATGTCATCAATTTTGAATCAGGATTAGAGTTAGTAGCTGATTATGATTTAGCAGTTATGCCTTGGGTAGCTGAAGAGAAACAGGGATTAAAAGATATTATTCAACAGCAAAATACTAAAGAAATAGAAGATGTTTTAATAATTATCGGTCCAGAGGGAGGTTTCAGTCCCCAAGAAGTTGCTAGCGCTCGAGAAGAGGGAGTGCAACCTGTCTTACTTGGCCCGAGAACATTAAGAACGGAAACAGCTGGTTTAGCAGTTTTAACAATGTTACTTTATGAATTAGGTGACTTAGGAGGATAATTATGAGCAAAGTTGCATTTTATACTTTGGGTTGTAAAGCTAATCAATATGATACTCAAATGATGAGAGCTCAATTTGAAAAGGAAAATTATGAAATTGTAGATTATGATGAAATAGCAGATATTTATATCATTAATACTTGTACTGTGACTCATCAGGGTGCGAGAAAATCACGCAAAATAACACGGCGTTTAAAGAGGAAAAATCCTGAAGCTTATATTGCTGTAGTAGGTTGTTATGCTCAGGTAGATTCTGAAGAAGTATTAGAGATTGAAGGAGTAGATTTAATTTTAGGTACTAAGGGTCGCGAAAGAATTGTTGACTTTGTTGAACAAGGGATTAAAGCAGGAGAAAAGGTTAACTTTGTTCAAGACTTAGAAGATGAAGATCCTTTTGAAAATGTAAAATTAGATAAAGTGAGAGGTAAAACTAGGGCCAATATCAAAATTCAAGATGGCTGTGAGCAATTTTGTGCTTATTGTATTATCCCTTATGCTCGAGGAGGATTAAAGAGTAGACCTCTAGATAGTACTGTAACTGAAGTGCAGAAACTAGTAGAACATGGTGTAAAAGAAATTGTTTTGACTGGTATTCATTTAGGTGAATATGGACAAGACCAGGAAAATCTAGATTTGGTGACATTATTGCGAGCATTAATTAAAATTGAAAATTTAGAACGGATTAGATTAAGTTCTATTGAAGGCACAGAAGTTAGTGAAGAGTTAATTTATTTAATTGCGGAATCTGATAAATTATGCCGCCATTTACATTTACCGCTGCAGAGTGGTTCCAATCAGGTCTTAGAAGCTATGAACCGCCCTTATACAGTAGAAGAATTTAAAGATATGGTAGAGCAGATTAGAGATAGAATTCCCGAAATTGCTATTACAACGGATGTGATTGTAGGATTTCCTGGGGAAAGCGAAGCTGATTTTTCTGCTACTTGTGAAGTGGTTAAAGAATTAGCATTTAGTTCAGTTCATGTTTTTAAATATTCTAAGCGCGAGGGAACTCCAGCTGCTAAATTTGATGACCAGGTCCATTCGCGCGTCAAGAAGCAAAGAAGTAAGAAACTGCGTGAGATTGCAAAAAAATTGGCCCAACAATATCGAGAAAAATTTATAGGAACTAGACAACAAGTTTTATTAGAAGATAGACGAGATAATCAAACAGGTTTACTGACAGGTTTAACGGATAACTATTTGCGAGTATTAGTAGATGCTTCAGATGAATTGCAGGGAGAATTAGTAAGAGTTGAGTTAACAGAAAATAATAATAATTTGTATGGGCAAGTAATAGAGTGAAACTATATTAAATTTAATTGACATTCTAAGATTGATAAATTAAAATAAAAATACGTGGGTAATAGGTAATTATTGTTTTGAATTTTATAATGAATTAATTAATCTTCACTGCGATATTATATTATAGAAAGGAGGGTAAATATGGAAAATTGCTTATTTTGTAAAATTATTGATGGTGAGATTGATAGCGATATAGTCTATGAAGATGAACAAGTAATTGCATTTAAAGATATAAACCCTCAAGCACCAACACATATTCTAATTGTTCCTAAAAAACATATTTCTACTTTGTTAGATTTGGATGAAGAAGATAATGAATTAATTGGTCATATTTATCAAGTAGCAAATGAATTAGCCCAACGAGAGGGTATTGCAGAAGATGGATTTAGAGTAGTTAGCAATTGTAAAGAAGCAGGAGGACAGACAGTATTCCATATTCATTATCACTTATTAGGTGGACGTGATTTACAGTGGCCACCTGGTTAAATTAAGGGGGAGACGATGATGTCTTTACAAGAAGATTTATTAAATGATATGAAAGCTGCTATGAAAAATAAAGATAAAGAAAAAGTAGCAGTTATTAGAATGGCTCGTGCAGCTATTAAAGATGCAGCTATAAATGAGCGAAAAGATTTATCAGATGATGAAGTAATTGAGGTATTATCTAAATTAGTCAAACAGAGTAAAGAATCTTTGGAAGGATTTGAAAAAGCTGAACGCCCAGAGCAAGTAGAAGAATTAAAAAGAGAAATTGAAATTTTAGAAGGATATCTACCAGAACAATTAAGTGATAGTGAATTAGAGGATGTAGTTGATGAAACTATTGCTGAGGTTGGTGCCCAGGATATGAGTGATATGGGTCAAGTAATGGGAGCAATTATGCCTAAAATAAAAGGGAAAGCTGATGGTAGTGAAGTTAATCAGTTAGTACGAGAAAAGTTACAATAATATAAACTATATTTGGCAGCTTGGCGTTAAATAACGTCAAGCTTTTTATTTTTTTGTAATAATATCTATATAAATTGGCACTTTCAGTGAAACTTTATAGCTAGAAGTAAGTAGCTAGGAGCTAGTAGTTAAAAACATAAAATCAAATTCAAAACCTAAAACATTAACCTAGTATTCAATAATTCAAAGCTATGAACTGTTTTTTGGTTTTGAATTTACTACTAGCTACTAGCTTTTATCTACTAGCTAGTGCCACTTTATAGTGATTAAATGTAATTTATGATAAATGAAATACATATTATTTAAAGAGTTAGGAGGGGTTTTATGGAGCAGGATGAGATTAAAACTAAGCTTGTTAAAATATTTGATTTGCCCCAAGATGTAGTCTTTAATTTACCAGTTATATGTTTAACTGGTTCTTTAAGTTTGGTATTAGAAAATCATCAAGGAATTCATAAATATACAACAGAAGTTATTAAAATTAAAGTAAAGAATGGATATATAGTAATTCAGGGTTTGAATCTTAAGCTTGATTATCTCTCCGAAAAAAAGATTGCAGTCATTGGGCAGGTCAAACAATTGAATTTTGATTGTGATTGAGGAGGATATTGGATATTATGCTAAAACAAATAGATTATTGGCTGAAGGGATATATTAGAGTTAAAATTACTGGTAGAAGTTTAGAAAGATTAATTAATTTATTAATTGAAGAAAAAATTGAACTGTGGGATGTAATGCGAATAGAGGGGCAACTTTATACAAATATTAAATTAGAAGATATAGAGCCACTTAAAGATTATTTACAGCGCATTAATTGTCAATATGAAGTAATTAGTTATCATGGTTTACCTAATTTAGTTAAGCGAAGTTTAAATCGCAAATTTATAATAATAGGAATTATAACTTTTATTTCTTTAATTTATGTACTATCTTCATTTATATTTTTTATTGAGATTAAGGGTACTGAAAAAGTAGAAAATAAAGTTTTAAAAGAACAATTAGCAGAGTTAAAAGTGCGACCGGGAGTTTTAAAATCAAGTATTCCTTTAGAAAATTTAGAAGAAATAATCATTCAAAAAAATCGTCATATAGCTTGGGCTCATCTATATTTTCAAGGAACAAAATTAGTCTTAGAAGTAGTTGAAAAAAAGATCATAGAGACTAAAGTAAAGCCTAGTGATTTGATAGCTGAAGATTCAGGAGTAATAACAGAATTGATTGTTTTTCGGGGAACTGCAAAGGTAGAAGAAGGAGAAACAGTTAAACAGGGGCAAATTTTAATTAGTCAAGAAGTAAAAACAGTTACTAATAGACCAAAAGAAGAGCAAAGAGAAGATATTATAGAAGGAATAAAAAAAGTAAAAGCAGCTGGAATTGTGAAGGCTAAAGTGTGGTATGAAGGTTATGGAGAAGCTGCTTTAGTTAAAACTTTTACTCAACCGACTTCAGATATTCAAAAAAGTATTATTTTAAAGTATGAAAATAGAGAAATAATTTTAAGTGGACCTAAAAAGCCGCCTTATAATCACTTTTTTATCAAAGAAAATATAAAAAGATTAGCTCAATGGAGGAATATTAGTTTCCCTCTAGAAATAATTACAAAGAAATATATAAAATTAAGGAAAATTAGAGTAAAAAGAACTATAGGTCAAGTTAAAAAGCTTGCTAAAGAAAAAGCTGTTGAAAGTATCTTGCAGCAACTAGCAAAAGAAGTTATAATAATGAATAGTGACTTAAAATTAATTGAATTTAAAGAAGATAATTTACTGCGCGTAAAAGCAGTAGTAGAAGTGGAAAAAGATATTGCAATTAGGAGGGAATAAATAGTTGGTTGAGCAAACAGAAGAAATTAATTTAAATAATCAAGCAGCACGTAATATTTTTGGAAAACAAGATCAACATTTGACTACAATTGAAAATGAGTTTGATGTTGAATTAGTAGCTAGAGGTAATATAGTTAAGGTTACTGGGGAAAAGAAAAATGTAGAGACAGTAATTGATTTATTCAATGATTTAAATGAAGCATTTAATAAGCAAGGTAGATTAACAAAAAAAGAAATTGATTATGCAATTGAATTAGCAGAAAAGGAGTCAATTTCTATTAATGATCTATACTCTGATGTAGTACAGGTTACAAATTCAGGTAAAAAGATTAGACCGAAGACAATTGGACAGAAAATATATCTTGATGCTTTGCGTGAGAATGATATTGTCTTTTGTATTGGCCCAGCAGGAACAGGTAAAACCTATTTGGCTGTAGTAATGGCAGTTAATGCTTTGATGAGCAATCAGGTTAAAAGAATTATCTTAACGCGTCCAGCAATTGAGGCTGGAGAAAATCTAGGTTTTCTGCCAGGGGACTTGCAAGAAAAGGTAGACCCTTATTTGCGTCCTTTATATGATTCATTATATGATGTATTAGGGAATAAAAAAGTAGATGAGTTGTTAGAAAAAGAGATTATAGAAATTGCTCCCTTAGCTTATATGCGAGGGCGTACTTTAAAAAATTCTTTTGTTATTCTAGATGAAGCTCAAAATACGACTAAAGAGCAGATGAAAATGTTCTTAACGAGATTAGGTCCTAATTCAGAAGCAGTAATCACTGGAGATATTACTCAGGTTGATTTGCCGCACCGTGGTCATTCAGGTTTGGCTCAAGCTGAAGATATCTTAAAGCATATAGATGGGATTAATTTTACTTATTTAACTAATCGAGATGTGGTCAGACATAAGTTAGTAAAAGAAATCATTGATGCTTATGAACAAGAACAATAGATTAATCTATTGTATATGGTTATGATCATATCTATAATTTAGGAGTGAAAGTTATGGGGTTATGGGATCAATTGCAAGAAAAATTAGAGTTTGATAAAATAAATTTTTATAAGAATAAGAAATTTCAACAAATCACATGGTTGATAGTCGTGCTGTCTATTTTAGCTGGGATTGTAACTATTGATTTGTTGCCTAGTAGATTACAGGTAGGACAAGTTAGTGAAAAGGATATTAAAGCTCCAAGAACAGTTACTTATGTAGACCAAGAAGAAAAGGTTAAAGCTGAAGCTAGAGCAGTGGAGAAAGTTAAAAAACAATATCAAAAGCAAGATAATGTAGAACAGAAAGTACTGGCTAAAAGTAATAAGTTTTTTAGTTCAGTTATTAGCTTACAACAGGAGCAGGGGACGACAAATGAAAAAGTAAAGAAGTTAGCTCAAACTAGTGAATTAAAGTTGAGTTCTGAAGAGTATCTTTACTTATTAAAAAAATCTCCCCAAGAGTTAAATGATCTTAAAATAGATGTTAATCAACTTTTAACTCAACAGCTGGAAACAGGAGTTAAAAGTGATGAATTAGAAACTGCAAAAAATAATTTGAAACAAAAAAGTCAAGAATTAGGAGAAGCTAAAATCTATAAGTCAATTGTTAGCTCTTTGACAAAACAATTAATTATGCCTAATCAGATTTATGATCAACAATTAACACAACAGAAGAAATCAGAGGCTCGTGAAAATATAGATTTAGGAAAAGTTACTAAAACTATTCATAAGGGAGAAGTTATCATCCGTCATGGCAAAGTGGTAACTTCAGATGATATAGAAAAACTAGAAGCATTAGGTTTAAGAAGTGCTAAGAATAATTATTTGAATATTATTGGCTATATTATTGTGGTTTTGATTCTTTCATTATTAGTGGTTATTTATATGCAGCAGTATCAACCACAATTAATTGAAAATAACGGAGTGATATCTCTATTAGGATTATTGCCAATCATTATTTTGCTATTAGCAAATATAGCAAAATATTTGCCGCTTGATCACCCTGGTTATGTAGTTCCAGTGGCAGCTTGTTCAATTATTATTGCTATTTTACTAGATACAAATTTAGCAGTTATATTCACTGTAATTTTATCATTTTTAGTGGGGTTGATTACTAATGGTGGTATTGCTGATATAGCAGTAATTATAGTTAGTGGTATTACTGGAATTTATAGTGTATCAGAATTAAGCCAAAGAACGGATTTAGTGAGAGCTGGTTTTATAGTAGGAGGGGTTAGTTCTTTAACTATCTTTGGTTTTCTGTTAATTGAAAACTCTTTAGACCTAATGTTGCTACTTAAAATGGTTCCTTTGGGTTTATTAAATGGTATTATTGTGGCAATTGTGACTAATGGATTTTTACCGTATGTAGAAAACGTTTTTGGGATTACTTCTCCAGTTAAATTATTGGAGTTGTCTAACCCTAATCATCCGTTATTAAAAAAATTATTAGTAGAAGCTCCAGGAACTTACCATCATAGTGTTATAGTTGGTAATTTAGCTGAAGCTGCTGCAGATAAAATTGGGGCTGATTCATTGTTAGTCAGAGTTGGTGCTTATTATCATGATATTGGTAAAATAAAAAGAGCTTACTTTTTTACTGAAAATCAAATTGGTTCTGAAAACCCTCATGATAAATTATCACCTAATTTAAGTACTTTAATTATTACTTCACATGTTAAAGATGGAGTTGAATTAGCTCAAGAATATAAATTACCTTCTGATGTGATTGATATTATCAAGCAACATCACGGGACTAGTTTAGTATCTTTTTTCTATCAAGAAGCAATGCATGATGAAAAATATAAACAAGTAGATAAAGATGAATTTAGATATGATGGTCCTAAACCGCAAAATAAAGAAGCAGCCTTGATTATGCTCTCTGATATGGTAGAAGCAGCAGTTAGAGCTAATCCTACTGCTCAGAGCAATCCAGGTCGTTTAGAAAAGTTAGTGCGAGATTTAATTAAGCAGAAATTGGACTCTGGTCAATTAAATGAAAGTGATTTAACTTTAAAAGATTTAGATAAGATTGCTAAATCATTTGTTAATATTCTAAAAGGGATTTTTCATAATCGGATTGAATATCCTGATAATCTTGCTAAACAGTTTGATGAAGGAGGTCAAAGTAATGGAAATTCTAATTAATAATTTGCAGGGGGATTCTGAAATAGACTCAGAAGTTAGTGATTTAATTACAAAAGTAAGTAAAAGAGTACTAGAAGTAGAAAAAGTAGATAAAGAGGTTAGTATTGCTTTAGTAGATAATCAGTATATTAAGGAATTAAATGATAAATATCGTAGTAAAAATGAAGCAACTGATGTGTTGTCTTTTCCACAAGAAGATGAAAATCTGTTAGGTGATATAATCATTTCTATTCCCCGAGCTAAGGAACAAGCACAAGAGTATAACCATTCATTAGCTCGAGAAATTGGATTTTTAACAGTTCATGGGATGCTTCATTTAACTGGTTATGATCATCATGAACCGCAAAAAAAAGAAAAAATGAGAGCTAAAGAAGAAGAAATTTTAGCTCATTTTGATTTAAGTAGAGATTAATGAAAATATTAAAGAAATTAACTGATAGTTTTAATAATGCAATTGTAGGAGTGGCTAAGGCTTTTGTACTAGAAAGAAATTTGAAAATTCACTTTGTAGTTGCTATTATTGTTATGGTTTCAAGCTTATTATTGAATATTAATGAAATGGAATTATTAATTTTGTTATTGACTGCTAGTGGAGTGATTGTAGCTGAAATTTTCAATACTGCAATTGAAAAAGTCTGTGATTTGATTACAGAAGATTATCATCAGCAGATAAAACTAATTAAAGATATTTCTGCTGGTGCTGTATTAATTACTGCTACAAGTGCAATTGTAGTAGGTTATGTTATATTTTCTCGTAAATTAGATTTAACGTTGAATTTATTATTTAAGCTGAGAAATAATGTAATGCATATTACTTTTCTTTCCTTATCAATTGTAGTTGTGATAGTAACTGTTTTTAAGTTATACTTTAAAAGAGGTACGCCTCTACATGGGGGGATGCCTAGTGGACATACAGCAACAGCATTTTGTTTATTAACTATTATTGCAGCAATTACTGAAGACGTCTTGGTTCTTGGTCTAAGTCTAGTCTTAACTACATTAGTAGCGCAAAGTAGAGTTGAGAGTGGAGTCCATAAACTTAAAGAAGTATTTTGGGGGGCAGTAGTGGGATTAGCAATTGGGATAATCGTACTACAACTATTATATTTATGATTGGCAAATTTAAGGAGGAATTGTTGTATGGGAATACAGAACTGGTATGAACCAGTAAGTTTTATAATTTTATTAGCTTTATCTGGATTCTTTTCTGGGTCAGAGACAGCTTTGATGTCGGTTAATAAAGTTGAAATTAGACATTTGGCTCAAGAGGGAAATAAAGAAGCACAAATTGTAGATAGACTATTAGGTAAGCCCGATAACTTATTAACAACTATTTTAGTAGGAAATAATTTAGTTAATGTTGGAGCTTCTGCCATTGCTACTAAGGTAGCTACTAATATTTTTCATAATTTTGGAGTTGGAATTTCTACGGGAGTTGTTACCTTGTTATTATTAATTTTTGGTGAAATTACTCCTAAATCTTTAGCAACGCGAAAGGCTAAGCAATTTTCAATGACTGTTGCACGTCCCATTGAAATTTGTTATTATTTATTTTATCCACTAGTTAAGGGGCTTAGTTTTTTAGTGCAAGTAGTAAATAAAGATGGTAATACGCCAGGTACTAAACCGTTTATCAGTGAAGACAAAATTAGAAGATTTTTGGCTGTAGGAGTGCGTGAAGGAGTAATTGAAACAGATGAAAGACAGATGATTAATAGTATTTTTGAGTTTGATGATATTACAGTTAAAGAAATAATGGTGCCGCGAATTGATATGATTTGTGTAGATGTAAATGATTCAATTGAAAAGTTACGTGATATAGTTGTTCGCATGGGTCTATCTAGAATTCCTGTTTATAATGGTAGAATTGATAATATTGTAGGGATTGTGTATGCTAAAGATTTACTACCACTACTAAAAGGTGATAAACCTGAGATTACTATTCAAAAAATTATGCGTCCAGCTTATTATGTACCAGAAAGTAAAAAAATTGATAATTTATTTAGTGAATTAAAAAAAGAAAAAATACATATGGCTATTGTTTTAGATGAATATGGAGGTACTGCAGGATTAGTAACTATTGAAGATTTATTAGAAGAAATTGTAGGGGATATTCAAGATGAATATGATGAAGAAGAGAACTTAATTCAACAGCCTGATAGTAATCGAATTATTGTAGATGGGCGAGTAGATATTGATGAAATTAATGATCATTTAGATATTTCTTTACCGGAAGAAGATTATGAAACTATTAGTGGGTTTGTATTAAGTATGTTAGGTTATGTTCCTGATGAAGGAGAGAAAATTGAATTTGAAGATTTAGAGATTACTGTTACTAAAATTAGTCAGCGTAGAATTTCTAAAGTGAAAATTGAAAAGAAGTCTAATGAAGATTTTGCGGAGTTAGAACAGGAGGAAGAATAAATGCTAAAGGAAATACGTAATTATTTTATTACAGGTTTAGTAGCATTAATTCCTCTCTGGGCGACTGTATCGATAATTATGGCCGTAGTTAATTTAGTGGAAAAAAGATTTGGCCCAGTAGTTGAATTAGCTATTGGTCAGCAAACTCATGGCTTGTTGAGTTTAGGCTTAACCTTTATTATAATTTTAGGAGTAGGGGCCATAGCTCGTAATGTAATTGGTAAAAAATTAATTGATATGGGAGAGAAGTTTTTAAACAAAATTCCTATCGTCAGAAAGATTTATTTTACTGTACAACAATTAGTTAGTGGGTTATTTCTGCGTAATAAAACTGCTTTTGAAGATGTTGTGCTAATTGAATTTCCTAAAGAAGAGGTTTATCAAATTGGTTTTTTAACTAATGATAATACAGGAGAGATTAGCGATAAGACTGAACAAAAGTTAGTTAATGTTTTTGTACCTACTACTCCAAATCCCACTTCAGGACGTTTAGCATTAGTACCACAAGATGAAATTATTGATTTAGATATGACAGTAGAAGAAGGACTGAAATATGTTGTTTCTGCTGGAACTGTAATCCCAGAATTTAGAGGTGAAAATAATGGAAATCAAGATCAAACGATTAACTAATAATTTTCAAAAAATAATTGAGGAAATAATAGCAATTGAAAAAGAAGCCTTTGGTGAAGGTGGATTAAATCATTGGGGGGTTCCTCCTTTTATTTATCATGGGGCAGTATATGTAGCTATGGTTGATAAAGAAGTAGTAGGAGTTATAGAATATATGAGAGATTTTGATGATAAAGATAAAACATATTTATATGGCTTAGCCGTAGCTAAAGACTATCGGGAACAGGGAATAGGAAATAAATTATTAGAATACTCATTAAATGAGTTAAAAGAGCGCAAAATAAATACAGTGGAATTAACAGTTGAACCTGATAACGAGGCTGCTCTTAATTTATACCGGCAGTTTGATTTTGAAAAGATAGCTTATCGTAAAGCAGAATATGGTCCAGGAGAAGATAGAGTGATTATGAAATTAAGTTTATAATAGTCTATAAGGGAGGGTTTATAGTAGATGAATAATTTAGAAGCAGAAGAAGGTTTCAAATCGGGGTTTGTTAGTGTAGTGGGCCAACCTAATGTAGGTAAATCGACATTGATTAATAATTTAATTGGGCAAAAGATTTCAATTACTTCACGTAAAGCACAAACAACACGAAATAAGATTCAATGCATTTTAACTTTGGATGATGCTCAATTAGTATTTATTGATACTCCTGGAGTTCACCGTGCTGATGATAAGATGGGGGAATATTTGAATAATGTCAGCTATGATGCTTTAAAAGAAATTGATTTAGTATTGTTCATGGTTGATGGGAATTATCCGCCCAATAATGATGATAAGAAAGTAGCAGCCGAATTGACTAATTTAGGAGTGCCAGTATTATTAGTAATTAATAAAATTGATAAAATGTCTAATGAGCTGGAAGAAAGAATTAACCAATATCAGAGGTTAGGAAATTTTGATGATGTAGTAGCTATTTCTGCGCTGCAAGAAAGGAACCTTGATTATTTATTGGATTTAATGGTGGATTCATTAGAAGAAGGTCCTAAATATTATCCAGATAATATGATTACCGACCAGATTGAACAGTTTATTATCACTGAATTAATTAGAGAGCAGGTCCTTAATTATACTCATGAAGAGGTACCTCATTCAGTAGCTGTAGAAATAATTGATTTTAATGAACGTAATGATGAAGAATTGATTGATATACGAGCCAATATATATGTAGAAAGAGACTCCCAAAAAGGTATTTTGATTGGAAAGAATGGGAAAATGCTCAAAAAAATTGGCAGTCAAGCTCGGACTGAAATTGAAGATTTATTAAATAGTAAAATCTTTTTAGACTTATGGGTTAAAGTCAAGAAAAATTGGCGTGATAAAGAGGATGCATTGAAAATGCTAGGTTATCGGGGGTAATAGCAATGGAAGCAGAAAAGCTAATTGCTGAAGTTAAAGCTGCTGTTGATAATAAAGATAAAGTTAAGATTAAAGAGATATTTTCTCAATTATATCCCGCGGATATGGCTGAACTAGTAGCAGAGCTATCATCGCAGGAATTAAAATTTATCATCCCCGTTATCTCTTTAGAAAAACTAGCTTTTTCTTTTTCTGAGTTAGATACTAATACGAGAAATGTTTTATTGAATTTTTTAACTCCACAACAGCTAAAAGTAGTTTTAAATGAGATGTATTCTGATGATGTAGCTGATTTGTTAGGAGAACTAACAATTGGTCAAAGTAAAGAACTATTAAAATTAATGAAAAATAAAGATGCTCAACAGATTCAGAAGTTATTAGGTTATGATGAAGAAAGTGCTGGAGGCATCATGACCACAGAATATTTAGCAGTTAAAGATGACAAGACTGTGGAAGAAGCCCTAAATAAAATTAGAGAAATATCTACTAAAACAGAAATGATTTATTATATTTACATAATAAATCCTAATAAAGACTTATTAGGAGTCATCTCAATGCGAGAGTTATTGACTGCTGATGCGCAAAAGAAATTAAGAGAGATTATGCATAGTAAAGTAATTAAAGCTACAGTAAATATGGACCAAGAAGAAGTAGCTAATCAAATGTCTAAATATGATCTATTGGCTATTCCAGTAGTTAATAATCATAATCAATTGTTAGGAATTATTACTGTAGATGATGCATTGGATGTAATAGAAGAAGAGGCGACAGAAGATATTTATAAGATGGCTGCTACTTCTGAATTTGAAATTACAGCAGCAGAAGAAGGAATTCTTAGTGGTGTTTTTAAGCGTTTACCGTGGTTAATAATTCTTTTGTTTGCTAGTATGCTTTCTGGTACAGTAATTGGTACTTTTTCGGAGTCTTTATCAGAGGTAGTTGCTTTAGCTTTTTTTATTCCTACCTTAACAGGTACGGGAGGAAATGCAGGAACTCAGTCCCTAGCCATAGTAGTTCGTGGCATAGCTACTGGTGATTTAGATCGTGATAAAATGTTCCACCATTTATTTAGAGAAGTTAGAGTAGGGGCTACTACAGCTTTAATCTGTGGATTGATTATTAGTTTAATTGCCTTCTTCTGGCAGGGGACTTATTTTATTGGTGCAGTAGTAGGTTTAGCAATGTTCTTTACAATTATAACTGCTACGTTGGTGGGGACTACTATCCCTTTTATTATAGATTATTTAGGGGCTGATCCAGCGGTAGCAGCAGGACCATTTATTACGACTCTGATTGATGTATCTGGATTATTTATTTATTTTAGTTTAGCTAAAGTTTTATTACAACATCTATAATGTTAATGAGGTGATTTAGTATGGCAATCAAACCTAAAGATATGGCTAAAATAGTTGATCATACTATTTTAGGTCCGCAGGCTACAGTGCATGATGTAAAAGACAAATGTATGGAAGCAAAAGAGTATAATTTAACAGCTGTTTGTGTGCAACCTTGTTATGTACCGTTAGCAACTCAATTATTAAAAGAAAGTTCAGTTAAAGTAGCAACAGTAATTTCTTTCCCCCTAGGAGCTGAAACAGTAGAGACTAAGGCATATGAAACGAAAGATGCAGTGCGTAATGGGGCGCAAGAAATTGAAATGGTAGCAAATATTAGTGCTATTAAAGAGAAAAAATGGGATTTAGTGCGTGAAGAGATCAAAGCAGTAATTGATTCTACTAAAATAGCTGGCGTAACTAAAGATATCATTACTAAATTAATTATTGAGACTTGTTATTTAACAGAAGAGGAGATAAAAAAAGTTAGCGAATTAGCTAAGAGTCAAGGGATTGGTTTTATTAAGACTTCTACTGGTTTTGGTTCAGCTAATTCACAGCCAGAGCAGGTAAGTATTATTCGTAAAGTAGTAGGACGCAATACAGGAGTAGAAACACTAGGTAATGTAGAAGATTTCAATGATGCAATTGAAATGTTAGATGCTGGTGCAAATCGTATTGGTACTGAATATGGTGTAGCAGTAGTAACTGGTAAAGGATTGGATGAAGAAGATTAATATACGCTAGGACTGATTATTATGCCACTTTTTGATACAGACGCTATTGTATTGCGTCATTATGAATTAGGAGAAGCTGATAAAATCATTGTTTTATTTAGTAAGCAGCGCGGTAAAATCAGAGTAGTAGCTAAAGGTGTTAGAAAGACTAAAAGCACCTTAGCTGCTGGATTAGAACCTTTTACTTATAATCACGTCTTAGTTTATCAAGGTAACTCTGATTTGGGGAATTTGAGTCAGTGTGATATTGAAAATTCCTTCGCTGATTTGAGAAATGATTTTGTTAAAATGTCTTATGCTTCTTATGCAGCCGAGCTAGTTAATGAATTGACTATTGATAAAGATGTCAATAAGTCACTATTTAACTTATTATTGATTACTTACCGCCTGTTATCAAATTCTGATAAGAATAATTTGGTGATTAGAACTTTTGAGTTGAAGTTATTAAATTTATTAGGGTACCGACCTTATTTAAATTCTTGTGTAAAGTGTGGTACTGAATTAAATAGTAATTTTAGATTTAATGCTACTGAAGGTGGAGTAGTGTGTGCAGAGTGTGCTGAAAGTTGGAATGATAAGATTAGTTTAGGAACAATTAAGTTTATGAACAGATTATTAGACCTTGATTATAAAGGGATTATGAAATTGAATTTACCTGCTTATGCTCGTGAAGAGCTAGGGGCAATTGTACCTAATTATATTGAAAGTATAATTGATAAAAAACTTAAGGCGGTTTCATTTTTGGAAATGATAGATATTGATTGACAATAGGATTTAGTTTTGATATATTTAAAACGTCAATTGAATAAATTAATTACAATGAATAAAAGTAGTAGGCGGCCGCTATTATTGAAGCGAGCTAGTGTTGGTGGGAGACTAGCATAATATGTTGTTGAAGGCATTTAGGAGTAATTTTAGAAAGAGAGTCCTTGATGGATTAAACAGGGTGGAACCGCGGGTAACCTCGTCCCTGATAGCGGAAATGCTATTAGGGACGAGGTTTTTTTAGTTTTATTTAGAATAGAGAATTGATATTTTAATTATCAATTATTAATTAAATAAACTTTAGGAGGTTGAAGTATGGAATTTCAAGAGATGATAAATTCGTTAAATGAATTTTGGACTGAGCAAAATTGTATTTTAAGACAACCTTATGATGTGGAAGTGGGTGCAGGAACATTTAATCCATCTACTT
Source organism: Halanaerobacter jeridensis (assembly GCF_016908315.1). GTDB lineage: Bacteria > Bacillota > Halanaerobiia > Halobacteroidales > Halobacteroidaceae > Halanaerobacter > Halanaerobacter jeridensis. Next base: position 209,804 of record NZ_JAFBDQ010000004.1, read on the forward strand.
TCTTGCGTTCTTTAGGTCCTGAGCCTTGGAATGTGGCTTATGTTGAACCTTGTCGTCGTCCGACTGATGGGCGTTATGGAGAAAATCCTAATCGTTTACAGCATTATTATCAATATCAGGTGATTATGAAACCTTCTCCTGATAACATTCAAGAAATTTATTTAGAGAGTTTAGAAGCATTAGGGATTGACCCTGATAAACATGATATCAGATTTGTAGAAGATAACTGGGAATCTCCAACTTTAGGTGCTTGGGGACTTGGTTGGGAAGTTTGGTTAGATGGTATGGAAATTACGCAGTTTACATACTTTCAGCAGGTAGGAGGCATTGAATGTCAGCCTGTTTCTGTAGAGATCACTTATGGTTTAGAACGAATTGCAATGTATTTACAAGAAGTAAATAGTGTCTATGATATTAGTTGGGTAGATGATATTGATTATGGTAATGTTCATCATCAAGGAGAAGTTGAACATTCAACTTATAATTTTGAAGAAGCGGATATAGATATGTTGCTTAAATTATTTGATTTATATGAAGGAGAGGCAGAGAGGATAGCCAAAGAAGGTTTGGTGTTGCCTGCCTATGACTATGTATTAAAATGTTCTCATGTCTTTAATCTATTAGATGCTAGAGGAGCTATTTCTGTGACTGAACGAACTAATTATATTGGTCGGGTTAGAGATTTAGCTAAATTGTGTGCTCGAGCTTATGTAGACCAAAGAGAAGAATTGGGACATCCATTGTTAACTGGAGGTGCTGATAATGAGTAAAGATTTATTATTAGAAATCGGAACGGAAGAGATACCAGCAGGCTTTATGCTGCCAGCTTTTGAACAATTAGAAGAGTTGGCCCAAGAATTGTTTGAACAAAAGAGAATTGAAATTGCTGATGTCTTAGCTACTGGTACACCGCGTCGTCTTACTTTATATATTGAAGATGTAGCAGAGGAACAAGAAGATTTAGAAAAAGAAATTCGGGGTCCTGCCAAGAATATCGCTTTTGATGATAATGGTGAAGCTACTAAAGCAGGAGAAGGTTTTGCTCGAGGTCAAGGATTGACGCCAGATGAATTAGAGATTCGTGATACTGAAAATGGAGAATATGTATTTGCCTGTACAACTGAAGAAGGGCAAGCAACTAAAGAATTGTTGCCAGATTTATTAGAAGAAATTATTTTTAAATTAGATTTTCCTAAGTCAATGCGTTGGGGCAGCCAAGATATGAGATTTGCGCGACCGATTAAATGGTTATTGAGTTTATATGGTACAGAGACAATAGAGTTTTCTGTAGCAGAAGTAGAAGCTAGTAATTGGAGCCGAGGTCATCGTTTCTTAAGTGAAGGACAGATTGAAATTGAACAGCCTGAGGCTTATTTTGATTTATTGGAAACAGAAGGAGTAATAGTAGATCATAGTCGTCGTCGTAAGATGATAGTAGAGCAGATTGAAGAGATTGAAAGAGATAAAGATGTGACAGTAGCAATTGCTGATGATTTATTAACTGAGGTTAACTTTTTAGTAGAATATCCAACTGCTTTATGTGGTAGTTTTGCAGAAGAATTCTTGCAATTGCCAGAAGAAGTATTGATTACTTCAATGAGAGAACATCAGCGTTATTTTCCTGTGCGTGATCAAGAGGGAAAATTAAAGAATTTATTTATTACAGTTAGAAATGGTAACGAGGGACATCTTGATATAGTTCGTGAAGGGAATGAAAAAGTACTGCAGGCAAGATTAGCTGATGCTAAGTTTTTCTATGAAGAAGACCAACAAGCTCCTTTGGAAAATAAAGTAGAACAGCTAAAAGATATTATTTTCCAAGAAGACTTAGGTACTATTTATGAAAAAGTAGAAAGAATGATTGATTTAGCTCAAGAATTTGCTTCTGATTTAGAATATACAGCAGATGAAATTGAGCAAGCTCAACGTGCTGCTAAATTGGCTAAAGCTGATTTAGTGACAGAGATGGTTAATGAATTCTCTAAATTACAAGGTGTAATGGGACGAGAATATGCTCTAATTGATGGAGAAGATGAAGCTGTAGCAGAAGCAATATTTGAACATTATTTACCACGATATGCAGATGATAAACTTCCAGAAAGTAAAATTGGTAGAGTAGCTAGTTTAGCTGATAAGATTGACAATATTGTTGCTTGCTTTAGTGTAGGATTGATTCCAACTGGTTCTCAAGATCCTTATGCTTTAAGGAGACAGGGTTTAGCGGTTGTCAAAATAATTACTGATGCTGAATTAGATATTACTTTAGAGCAGTTAATCAATTCTGCATTAGACCTATTAGAAGATAATGATAAGTTAACTAGGTCTAGAAATGAGATTAAAGAGGATTTAATGGACTTCTTTGCTTTGCGTTTAGAAAAGTTATTAGAAGATAATGAAATTAGATATGATGTCATTAATGCAGTTTTAGCAACAGACTTTAGTGATGTTAATGATACTATCTTACGAGCTGATGCAGTAATGAAATTTAGAAATGAAGAAGGATTTGCTGAATTAATCACTGCTTTTGAACGAGCTAGTAATTTAGCAGATAAAGGAAAAAAAGAAGAAGTAAAGCCGGAGTTATTTACTGATGATTCTGAAAAGAAATTATATGCGGAATATCAAGATTTAAAATCTAAAATAGCTGATTTGATTGCTAAACAAGATTATTTAACTGCTTTAAAGCAAGTAGCTACTTTAAAAGAAGCAATTGATAATTTCTTTAATTCCGTTATGGTTATGGCAGAAGATGAAGAAATTAAAGAAAATAGATTAGGATTATTAAAGTCAGTTACTAATTTATTAAGTAAAATAGCTGATTTAACTGAGATTGTAATTGATTAGTGTACAATAAAAAACAATAGTGTACATTATTTATTAAGGTCATTATTCCTTTGAGGGGGGTAATGGCCTTTTTTTTATATAAAGTGTAACCTTCGTGATTAAGATAAAATGATTTCTTCGCTTATAAATCTAGTTTGATTCGTCTAAACTTATCTTTTACTTCATTAAGACTCATTGACAAACTAGATTTGAAGTCGCTGCGAAACAATTTTATCTTAATCCAAGACAGTTTTACTTTAAGTGTGGAGGCAGGGGTATACTATTTTACTTTTTCATTTTTAATTTATAAAGTGCAACTTTATATAGAATAAGTACAACACAATAAAACGCAATAATAACCTAATAATGAATTATTTTAATATATATGTTGCATTTTTATAATTATTACACTATAATAAGAGTGTAAATAGTTGTTTAAGAGCAATATATAACCTAATAAAGTATATTTAATCAGTATTATGTTGTATATTAAGTGCAACATAAAAACTAACAGGAGGGGTTTATTGTGAATAATACTTGTTTGAAGAAGAGAGTTAATGGTAATGTTGGCGAGACAAAGTTGATGAAGGTAGTGAAAGAAAAAGCAGATTTAGAAGTGATTAAAAAGTTCTTAGCTACAAGTAAGGATATTAATGCTAGAAATCGTAGTGGATTTACAGCTTTGATGTTTGCAGCCTTATCTAATGATGACCCAAAGGCTATAAGGTTATTATTAGATGCTGGAGCAAAAGTTAATGTTAAATCTTCTTTGGGGAGAACTCCATTAATGTATGCTGCTAGATATAATACGGTAGAGGTAGTGGAAGAATTAATAGCTGCTGGAGCTAATGTTAATGCTCAAGAAGGATTAGGAAGAACAGCATTGATTTATGCTACAGAAAATTCTAATAGTCAAGAAATAATTAAAAGATTAGTTGAGGCAGGAGCAAAATTAGATCTAACAGATGCTAGTGGAAACAATCCTTTATTATGGGCTGTGAAAAATAATGAATCATTAGAATTAATTAACTTTTTAGTTGAATTAGGAATTAATGTAGAGGAAGAAGATAAAAGAGGGCAAAGTCCATTTTCATTGTTGCAAAATTGTTGTAGTTCTGCTAAGTTAAATAGTTTATTAGCTTAGTTACTAATATTTAGTAAATTAAGTATTAAAAATTTAACCAATGGAGGAGGGAGAAGAGATGAAATTAGATTTAGATAAAAATTTAAGTAGAGTAACAGAGAAAGCTGCTTTAGCAGTAGCACCTTTAATAGGTAATAAAGATAAGATGGCAATAGATAAGGCGGCTGTTGATGCAATGCGAGAAGCGTTTGCTAATATTAATCTGGGGGCTAAAATAGTAGTAGGAGAAGGAGAAAAGGATAAGGCACCTAGTTTTTTTCAAAATGAGAAAGTAGGAAGAAAGAATAAACATGAAATGGATTTAGCGATTGATCCGATTGAAGGAACAGAATTTGCTGCCCAATATAAGCCTAATGCTGTAACAGCATTAGCTGGAGTAGAAAAAGATAAAATGTTGCGTGTGCCAGATATTTATATGAATAAAATAGTTGTTGGCCCCGAAGCTAAGGGCAAGGTGAGTTTGGATAAGGGAGTACTTGAAAATTTAGCTATAGTAGCTGGTGCTAAAGATACATCGATTGATGAGTTGACTGTTGCCGTTTTAGATAGAAAGCGTCATCAAGATTTAATTCATGAAATTAAGTCAGCTGGAGCTAATGTGAAGTTGATTTCAGGAGTGGACTTAATTTGGAGTATTGCTGCAGCAAAAGGAGTAGCTGGGATTGATATATTGCTAGGGGCTGGAGGAGCGCCAGAAGGAGTTTTGACAGCAGCAGCAGTGAAGTGTTTAGGGGGAGATATGGAAGCACAGTTATGCCCGCGCAATAAAAAGGAGAAAGAAAAAATGAGGAATGTAGGAATTAATAACCTGCATAAAACTTTTACTTTAAATGAAATTATTTCTGGAGAAAAGATTATATTTTCTTTAACTGGAGTTACAGATGGAATATTAGTAGATGGTATTAAAGATAATATTCCCCAATCAATTGTTATGAGACGTGAATCAGAGTTAAAATCATATATTAGAGAAATGGAAACTAATTATTCAATTACAGAAAATTTGAAAATAAGTTAAACTCAGACTCCCTGACCTGAGATAAGTCTTTTTAAAGCAACAATTATTTGCTATAATGTATTTGAGTAAGAAGATATGTAAGAGGACAGTAAGAAGGGAGTGAGAAAAATTAATTTAAGTGAAAGACAAAAAAAGATAATTGAAATAGTAAAAGATAATTCTCCAATTTCTAGTAAGGAGATAGCTAAACAATTAGATCTAACACGAGGAGCTTTAAGGTCAGACTTATCGGTGTTGACTATGTCTAATATTTTAGAAGCTAAACCTAAAGTTGGTTATTTTTATTCCGGTAGTGAAGTGAATCTAAAAGATCTTGATGATCTATATAATAAAAAAGTTAATGAAATAAAATCAGTTCCTAATATCATTAAAGAAGAAGAAAGTTCAATTTATGATGCAGTAATAACTTTATTTTTAGAGAATGTTGATTCCTTATTTGTGGTTGATAATAATGAATTTTTATCAGGGGTTGTGTCCCGGAAAGATTTACTTAAAATTACTATTGGAGAAACTGATCTTGAAAATCTGCCGGTTAGTATGGCAATGACTAGAATTCCTCATTTGGTTACAATTAAAGAAGATAGTACTATATTTGAAGCAGCTAAAAAATTAGTAGATTATGAAATAGATGTTTTGCCAGTAGTAGAAGAAGCTGAAGATGATTCAGGGAGAGGGAGTAAATTCAAGATAATTGGTAAAATAAATAAGACAAATATAACTAGAGCATTTGTTGATTTTAAATTGGATATTTAGAGAGGAGTTGGGTGAAAGTGGAGACAGATAATTTGAGTATATTTGTACTTTCTGATTATACTGGAAAAACAGCAGAAACGGTAATTGATTCTGTAATAGTGCAATTTGAAATAGAAAATGTTGAGATCAGAAGATTTGCTGATATAGTAGATATAGAACAATTAGAAGATATAATTAATCAAGCAAAAGAAGCAGGAGCAATAATAGCTTATACTTTAGTATCGCCTGAATTATGTGATTATTTGGAAAAAGAAACATCGATGTTCGATATCCCTACTATTGATATTTTAGAGCCCTTTTTAACTCGTTTTTCTAAAATATTAGAGCAGCAGCCGCAATTAGAAGTAGGTCTAAGCTATAAGATTAGTCATGATGCTTTTCAGAAGATGAATTGTATAGATTATAGTATGCGCTGTGATGAAGGTCAAGATATTAATAAATTAAAAGAAGCAGATATTATTTTATTAGGAGTATCTCGAACATCTAAAACCCCATTAAGCATGTACTTATCAAACTATAATTATAAAGTGGCTAATTTGTCTTTATCTCCTGAGGTTAAATTACCTCAAGAAATATATGAAATTCCTGCTGAAAAGATAATCGGATTAACAATTGAAGCAGAAAGTTTACATAAAATAAGAAAGAAGAGATTAAAAGTGATGGAATTTAAAGCAGTTAGTAATTATACTGATTTGGATAGAATTAAAAAAGAACTGAATTATGCTCAACAGGTAATGGATGAATTAGATTGTGAAATTATTGATGTAACAGACACTGCTATCGAAGAAATTGCAGCTCAAATTTTAAATAAAAAAAATAAAACTTAAAAAAATTAAATTTTAAGTTGATTTTTAAATTATTTCATATTATAATTTAAGAGGTGGATTAGGGAAGAACTTATCTCAATACTAACATATTAACATAATTTGATTTAAATGCAGGAATTTGATTAATAGTCAAGAACTACTATAATAGTAATCAAAATTATAGTATAAAACTAAATTATTAAGATTACTCAAAAACCGGCAAATATTTGTCGGTTTTTTTAATCCTAAATAGGGTTAATTTTTAGTTTTGATTAAATTTAAATTTAATAAAGGATTTTTTTCTATAGTGTTGTAGTTATAATATAGCAGGAGAGTATAGAGATAATATTTTTGTAATTTTACTGAGGTGGTTAATTTTTTTTCATTTATAACAGGAATTTGTTATAATTTGTCGACAAAATTAAGGCTATGTAAGCAGAAAAATTGGTGTATATCTATTATAATTTTTTGGAATGATTATATAGAAGATAATTATTAAGCAATAGCTGATTAAAGGGTGAACTATTTTGAGTCAGTTATACAATGAAGACTTTATAGAGAAGGTAAGATTTAGTAATGATATTATTGATGTAGTCTCTGAATATACTAATTTGAAAAAAAGTGGCAAGAGTTATAAAGGATTATGTCCATTTCATGATGAGCGAACTCCTTCATTTAATGTTAGTCCTGAGCAACAGTTATATTACTGTTTTGGTTGTGGAGTAGGAGGTAACATTTTTAATTTCATCATGGAAATAGAAGGACTGACTTTTACTGAAGCAGTAGAATTTTTAGCTGAGCGAGCTAATATTGAATTGCCTGAGCAAAATAATTCGCAGGCACGACAGCGTAAAGTTAGTCAGCGTAAAAAGTTACTTAAGATTCATAAATTAGCTACTCAATTTTATAATTATTTGCTTTTGAAGTCTGATTTAGGGCAAGAAGCATATAATTATTTATTAGAGCGTGGTTTTGATAAAGAAACAATTGAAAAATTCCAATTAGGTTTTGCGCCTAATAGATGGCAGGGGTTATATAATTTCTTAAGTGATAAAGGTTATTCTGATCAATTATTAGTTAAATCAGGTTTGATTTTACCAAGGAAAAATAGTGATGGCTATTATGACCGCTTTCGTAATCGGGTTATGTTTACGATTTTTGACCATCGTCATCAAGCTATTGGTTTTGGGGGACGAGTATTAAGTAATGAAGAACAGCCTAAATATTTGAATTCTCCTGAAACTCCATTATTTGATAAAAGCAAGAATTTATATGGTTTAAATTGGGCTAAACAGGAAATGCGCAAAACTGATGAAGTAATTATTACTGAAGGATATACTGATGTGATTACGGCTTCTGAATTTGGAATTGAGAATGTGGTTGCTTCTTTAGGAACATCTTTAACTAGTCAACAAGCCAAAATATTAAATCGCTATGTAGAGCGAGTTTATATTGCTTATGATGCAGATGCAGCAGGAGCAAAAGCTACACTGCGTGGCTTAGATATTTTAAAAAAAGAAGGGCTAGATGTCAAAGTTATCAGTTTGGGTCATGAGCAAGACCCTGATGAATATATTAAAACTGAAGGTAAAGAAGTATTTTTGCAGACAAAAGATAATGCGACTTCTCTGATCCAATTTAAGATTAATCAGGTTTTAAAGGATAAAGATTTATCTAATGTTGATGAAAGGGTAAATGTAGTGCAAGATTTATTGCCAATTTTAAATGCTATTGATGATGGAGTTGAAAGAGATGAGTATTTGAAACAAGTAGCTGAAAAATTGCAAATTAGACTTGAAGTTTTACGAAGTGAGCTAAATAAATTTGAAAAATCAGAGCATCAGGATAGAAAAAGCTCACAAAGGAATAATAATAATAATTTAAAAAATAGTATTGAATTGAATGACCCTAAAAAAGATGGATATCAAAATGCAGTTAATGGGTTGTTGAAATTGATGTTGAACAATACGCGGTTGGTTAAAAAAGTTCAAAATGAATTAGAAAAAAGTGATTTTGTTGAAGAAGACCACCGACAGTTATTTACAACTATTTGTAAGTTGTATCAAGAAGAAGAAACAATAGAAATCAATGAGTTATTTAATAGATTAAATGCTGAATCTTCACAAAAGCTTTTAACTAAGTTGGCTGTGCAAGGAGACGAGTTTGATTCTAGTGTAAATCTAGATAAAATTTTAATAGATTATATAAAGAAAATAAAGGGGTATCAATCAGGAATGAAGAAAGAAGATTTAGAAGCTAAAATCAAGCAAGCAGAGCAAGAAGAAAATTATCAAGAATTAAAGCAATTATTAGAACAATATCAAGATTTGCTTAGGAAGGAGGATTAATATGGCTAAAGCAGCTGTGCAAGATAAAGTGAAAGAATTATTGTCTACTGGGCGAGAAAAAGGACAAATTAGTGAGAGTCAAATTAAGGATACTCTATCTGATATAGATGCTGATAGTGGTAATTTAGATCAGATCTATAAAGTTTTTGATAATGAAGGGATTGAAGTAGTTGATGAAGAGGGGGGTAAGCGAAGTTCTGCCTCGAATAAGAAAAGTTCTACCTCGAAAAAGACTTCTAAGAGTAAAAGTCATTCTAGTGCTGATAAAGATGAAGAAGAATTGGATGATATGGACTTAGATGATACTGATTTAGATTTAAGTGTTCCAGATGGTGTTGGAATTGATGATCCTGTAAAGATGTATTTAAAAGAGATAGGAAAAGTCCCATTATTAACTAAAGAAGAAGAACAAGAGTTAGGTAAAAGAATGGAAGAAGGGGATGAATCGGCTAAGCAGGAATTAGCAGCTGCCAATCTGCGTTTAGTCGTAAGTATTGCAAAAAAATATGTGGGTCGTGGCATGTTGTTTTTAGATCTAATCCAAGAAGGAAATCTAGGTTTAATTAAAGCAGTAGAAAAGTTTGATTATACTAAAGGATATAAATTTAGTACCTATGCTACTTGGTGGATTAGACAAGCTATTACACGTTCTATTGCTGATCAGGCAAGAACAATTAGAGTACCAGTGCATATGGTAGAGACAATTAATAAGTTGATTAGAGTAACTAGACATTTAGTCCAAGAATTAGGTAGAGAACCAACAGTTGATGAAATTGCAGATGAAATGGATATGGATCCTGATAAAGTAAGAGAGGTTAAAAAGATTGCTCAGGAACCAGTATCATTAGAAACTCCAATTGGAGAAGAAGAAGATAGTTATTTAGGTGACTTTATTGAAGATGAGGATGCACCTTCTCCATCAGCAGCAGCTTCATTTATGCTTTTACAAGATCAATTAGATGATGTATTAGATAGTTTAACAGATAGAGAAAAAAGAGTATTAGAATTAAGATTTGGTGTAGAAGATGGCCGTTCTAGAACTTTAGAAGAAGTTGGTAAAGAATTTGGCGTTACTAGAGAAAGAATTAGACAGATTGAAGCTAAAGCTTTGAGAAAATTAAGACATCCAAGCCGTAGCAAAAAGCTAAAAGATTATTTAGATTAATGCTTCTTAGTATGGAGCCATTTGTTTTTTTATAACTGTTTTTATAATTTAATAACAATGAAAACAGATAAGCTCCATCTATTGTTAAAATGTAGATGGAGTTTTATTTTTTATTTAATTAGTTTGAAAGATATATTCAATTCTTTTGCTAATTAGTGGTATGATAGAATATAGATTGTGAAGTATAGTTTTAAGTGGTGTAGTATTGAAGAATTTTTTCTCTTGCCCTTCATAAAAAGAAATAAGGCTTTGTTTTATATGAGCATCACTGCCAAAAGTAGCATATTTTTGATTCTGTTTCCGTGTTTTTTTAGCTTTTTTATTTCTCTTCTGCGGCATAGAATGGTTATAAGTTTCAATAGCATCTACTGTTTGGATTATTTCTTCAATATAGTCTTTATTGCGAAGATAGTTTTTTTGTGCTATACCAGTAATATGAGGGATAGAAATAAAGGAATTGTATTTAGCAGCATGCTTTAAAAAGTGTTCATGATTTTGCTTGGTCCTTGTAATATCATAATCCATTTTAAATGGCTTTACATATTTTTTATAAAAGTCTTTTAATTCTCTTTGAGTTCTAAAGTAAATTAGGAGTTCAAAACCATCGCTACATCCTACTTCTATACCGGGAATAATATTAAGGTTAGATTCTTCAGCTAACTGAATATTACTCTTGATTGCATTATGGTCTGTTACAGAGATCAAATGAGATGTATTTGCAAATAATTTTTTTATTAATTGTGGTTTAATAAAACCATCTGACGCTGTAGTATGAATATGGAGGTCGATGTAATTTTCAGATAATTTACCGTCTAGTTTTTCTTTGAAAAAGGGAGCTAATTTCTTTTTTTCTAGCATAATTTATTACCTCCTCAGATGATTAACTTACTTAAATTATATAACAGTAAAATTATATTGCAAGTAAATTATATAATTTAAGGATTAATAATAAATTATAATTAGATTAAAAAAAGGTTAAAATTTTTTATTAATTAAAGGAATTCCCTTGATATTAAGTGGTGAAATTATATATAATATACTAGTAGTGGCTAAAAAAAGTAATTATTAGTAATGAGGTAATGTTTATGAATTTATCAGCTCGTTTAAAAAAAATTATAGAAATTTTAGATTTGCCAACCACAGTTGCTGATATTGGAACGGACCATGCTTATATTCCTATTTATTTAGCTCAAAATAGTGAGTGTTCAGCAATAATAGCTAGTGATGCTAAAAAACAACCCTATCAAGTTGCTGTGGAACATGTGCAAAGAGCAGAAGTATCAAAAAGAGTGGAGATAAGGTTAGGTTCTGGTCTTTCAGTTTTAAAGGAAGAAGAAGTTGAAACTGTGATTATTGCTGGAATGGGCGGTCCAACTATTAAAGAGATTATTGCAACTGATTATAAATTAGCTCAACAATTAGAACAAATAGTTTTACAACCAATGGCAGGAGCTGCTTCGCTCCGTAAATGGTTGGTGGATAATAGATTTAAGATTACTGATGAAAAATTAGTAAGGGGCCAGAAAGCTGAAAAAATATATCAGGTGTTGAGAGTTGAGCCTGGAATTATGGATATTGATGATGATTTTTTATTAGAATTGGGCCCTAAATTAATAGAAAATAGAGAAGAATTATTGGTGGAGTATCTAGATGAGTTAAAAGAAAATTGGAAAAATATAATGGATAAAATAGCTATTAATGCTCCCCAGCATGAAAAGATTAACGAATTAGAACATAAAATTGATCGTTTAGAGGAGGTAAAAGAATGGCTGTAAATTTGCAAGAAATTAGTAGTTTGATAACTAAATTAGCACCGAAGAAATTAGCCGCTGATTGGGATAATGTAGGCTTGCAGCTAGGGGCTTATAATCAAGAAGTATCTAAAGTTTTAGTAGCTTTAGATGTTAATCAAGATGTTATAGAAGAAGCTATAGAAAAAGACATAGATTTAATAGTATCCCATCACCCCTTTATTTTTAGTGAATTAAAGGCGGTTCGATTTGATACTGCTATAGGAAACTTAATTCAAAACGCGATTAAAAATGAGATTGCTATTTATTCTGCTCATACTAATTATGATATTGCTTCTGGTGGATTAAATGATTTTTTAGCAGATAAATTAGGGTTAAAAAACACGTCGCCTTTGCAAGTAACTACTACAGAAGAATTGAAAAAGATTGTAGTTTTTGTACCGCAAGATTCATTAGATGAAGTGAGAAAGGCACTGGGAGAATTAGGAGCAGGTTGTTTAGGTAATTATAGTCATTGTTCTTTTTATCAGTCTGGGACTGGTACTTTTAAACCTTTGCATGGTTCTAAGCCGTATAAAGGAGAAGTAGGACAAGTAAATCAAGTAGAAGAATATCGCTTAGAGACTATAGTGAAAGCAGATGATGTAAATAGTGTAATTAATAAGTTAGAGCAAGTACATCCTTATGAAGAGGTTGCTTATGATATATATGCTGTTGAAAATCAAGGAAAAAAAATAGGTTTAGGTCGGATTGGTTATTTAGACCAGCAAGAGAATCTTAATGATTATTTAGCTCAACTTAAAGCTGAATTAGATTTAGAAAATGTTAAATTTGTTGGTAATTCAGATGAAGGAATTAATAAAGTAGCTTTATGTAGTGGTAGTGGTGCAGATTTTATTAAGACTGCAGCTGGGCAAGGAGCAGATTTATATATTACTGGTGATGTAAAATATCATGAAGCACAATTAGCTGAAGAATTAGGGTTGAATTTAATTGATGCTGGGCATTATGGTACTGAGAAAATTATGCGTGAAGGGATGACAGATTATTTACAAGAGCAGATAACTACTGATAATTTGGATGTAGAAATTATAAAATCTAAAATTAATACAAATCCGTTTCAAGTAAAGTAGGCCTTAAAGTTCATTTTTGGCCTACTTTTTTCTATTCTTAAAAAATATATTTGATTTAAGAATAGCTATTAGGTGGTTAATTTTTGGATTTAAATATTTTTAAGCTTAATCCTGGTCACTGAAAAATGAGAGCTAAAATAAAAGGGGGAATTTGATGTCAACTACGGAATTGTTATATCAATTACAACAATTAGATGAGAAGAAAAAAGAGTTAAAGGAAGAATTGAAGGATGAAAATTTTGCTAGTCAAAAAGATAAGATTGCAGTAGAAATAGAAAAACTAGAAAAAGCTATTAAAGGGGAAAAAGAGGAACTAGCAGAATTAAAAGAAGAAATGAAGGAGTTAGAATTTAGTAGTTCGCGTTTGGCTCGTGATGAAGAAAGTTATGAAGAACAATTATATAGTGGAGAAACTTCAAATCCTAAAGAACTAAATCAAATTCAAGAAAAATTAAATAAGACACAAGAACATAAAGAAGAAATTGAAGAAGAAACTTTAGATTTAATGATGAAAATTGAAAATAAAGAAAGTAAAATTGAAAAATTAACTCAAAAGAGAAATGAAAGGCAAGAGAACTTAGAAGAATTAAAAGAAGAACACCAGAGACAACAAAAAGAAATTAAGGCAGAACTAAATAAAATTCCCCAAGAAAAAGATGCTATTAAAGAAAAACTAAGTTCAGAAGCAATTAAAACATATAATAAGCTATATGATCTAAAACACGGCAAAGCAGTAGCTAAATTAAAAGATAATTATTGTTTAGGTTGTCGCATGACTTTACCTCTTAATGTGATCAAGAAGGTTAAATATAGTAATGAACTAATAACTTGTGACAACTGTGGTCGAATTCTATATTATGAAGAGTAGAGTAGTTAGATGCTAAATAATTATTGACAAGTGAATATTAAATTGTTATAATTAATTCTGCAATTTAATACGGTCATTAGTAGGTCGGATAATCGCAAGCAGTTTCTGCTTGAGGAAAGTCCGGGCTCCATAGAGTAGGATGCTGGATAACGTCCAGCCGGAGGAATCCGCGGGCTAGTGCCACAGAAAGGATACCGCCAATTTAGTTGGTAAGGGTGAAAGGGTGCGGTAAAAGCGCACCGGAGTTTTGGTGACAAAACTAGCATGGTAAACCCCATCCGGAGCAAGGCGAAATAGGGGAAGGGCAAGAGTTACTCGCTCGACTTCCCGGGTAAAGCTGCTAAAACTAATAAGTGATTATTAGTTTAGATGGATGATTATCACTCGCAAGGGCATACAGAACCCGGCTTATAGACCTACTAATGTTTCCGATGAAGACATCCATTTTGGATGTCTTTTATTTTTAATTTATAATAATTATCTATAAATAAAATGTCCACTGGGGAGTGGACAAAAGAAAAATAAATTCATTTTAAAATATTTATATCCGATTGTATTAATAAGATTAAAATTAAGAAGAGGATAAAAGGGTCATTAATGTTGTCTTCTTCTTCACCATTATCTGTTGTGATTCGTGTAAAAGGGTTAAAAATTTTCATAAGCTATCCTCCTTTGTAGGGGTGATTTTATTCTATTCCCTTTATATAAGATATGAAGGTTAGTAATAATATGTTAAATATAAAATGATTAGTGATAAGGAGTGAGAAGAGTGAGTAGGGTAGGATATTTAGGACCTAAAGGAACTTTTACTGAAATGGCTGCTGAAGAGTATCGAGGTACAGTAGCTGAATATATTCCCTATTGTGATATTAAAGTATTAGTTAAAGCAGTAGTAGACGAAAAAATTGATAGAGCAGTAGTTCCAATAGAAAATTCATTACAAGGAGCAGTAACTTTAACTCTAGATTTATTATTGAAGTATGATTTAAAAATAGTGGATGAGGTAATTATTCCGATTACCCATAGTTTATTAGCCGCTGATGTAGTTACCGACTTAGATGATTTAGACCATGTTGTATCACATCCTCAAGCTTTAGCTCAATGTAGAGCTTTTATTGATGAACATCTTAATTGTAATGTCCATACTGCTGATAGTACGGCTGATGCAATTAAAAGAGTAGCTAAGGCAGGGCCAAACTGGGCAGCAATTGGTAATTATCACGCTGCAGATTATTATGATTTGTCAGTGCTGAGAAATGATATTCAAGATAATGAAGAAAATTGGACTCGCTTTGTTGTCTTAGCTAAAGAAGATAGTCCGCAGACTGGTGATGATAAAACATCAATTATTTGTTCTCCTCGTGATGATCATCCTGGAGCTTTATATGAAATTTTAAAAGAGTTTGCTCAGCGAGAAATTAATTTAACTAGAATTGAATCACGTCCGGCGCGGAAAATGATTGGTGATTATATTTTCTTTATTGATTTTGAAGGGCATCGGAGCGAAGAAAATATTCAACTAGCTTTATCTAATGTAGAGGAAATAGTGGCTTGGATCAAATTATTAGGTTCTTATCCTCAAGCTGAAATTCAAGCAGATTGAAAATTTAGTTTTAATATGATAAAATTTTAGTGTTCTGAATATAGTAAAAGGAGGCGATTATTATGGCTGGACATTCTAAATGGCATAATATTAAACATAAAAAGAAGAAAGAAGATAGAAAACGGGCTAAATTATTTTCAAAATTGGTAAAAAAGATTACAGTTGCTGCTCGTGAAGGTGGCGGAGATCCAGAGAAAAATAGTGATCTTGACTTAGCAATTCAAAAGGCGAAGGACGCTAATATGCCCAAAGATAATATTGAGCGGGCTATTAAAAGAGGTACTGGTGATTTAGAGGGTGTAGATTATGAAAAAATAGTTTATGAAGGATATGCCCCTGAAGGAGTAGCTTTATACTTAGAATTAATGAGTGATAATCGTAATCGATCTGCTTCTGAAATGCGCCATCTTTTATCAGAACATGGTGGTAATTTAGGAGAAGACGGTTGTGTATCATGGATGTTTGAGAGAAAAGGACAATTAATTATTGATCGTAATGAGTTTGAGATTGATGAAGATGCACTAATGCTTGATGCAATTGAAGCAGGTGCAGAAGACATTAATGTTAAAGAAGAAGAGGTGGAGATCTTAACTGAAACATCAGATTTACAGGAAGTAAGAAGAAACATGGAAGATAAAGGATATAAATTTGACTCAGGGGATTTAGCTATGATTCCAGATAATGAAATTACTTTAGATGATCCTGATGCTGCTCGACGAGTCTTAGAAACTATCGAAGAGTTAGAAGACCATGATGATGTACAAGATGTGTACGCTAATTATAATATTCCTGATGAAGTATATGAAGAAATAGAAGATGAGATTTAACTTATAAATCTTGCCCCCCTATTTTATAAAAAAAGTTAAGTTGGGTATGCTAAAATAGGGGGATGTTCTATTGAAATTAAAGCAGAGTATTATTTTAGGGATATTATTGATTATAGTAGTAGCGATAATCAGTTATCAAATTTTAGATAGCCCGGTGCAAAATGAAGAGCAAGAAGATTTAGATTCTAAGTTGAAGAACGAATTAAATCAAAATAGTTATTTATCAGATTTAATAATAGAAGAGAGTAATAAATTAAAAGAACAAGAAAGTTCTTTTAATTTTATGAAAAAACCTCTATTAAATTTTGCTAATATAGAAAAAGAGCAAAAGTTCAAATTGAATTATCCTCATTTGGAATTGAAATTTAAAACTAAGGAGAAGTTAGCTCAACCAGATAATAGTGGTTTTAAAACAATTGATTTTAATACCGGGGATATGTTTTTGGGGATCAAAGATGGGTATGTTGCGCTTTATAGAGGGGATGTTTTAGGTGAACAAGAATTATTAAAGAAAACTGATATTTTGCTTAAGGATTTAGTACAAGAAGATATTAAAAGATTACAAACAGGAATTGAAATTGAAAATAGAAAAGAATTATTGAGTATTATAGAAGGATTTTCGAGTGCTAAAAATTAAATAATAATATAAGGACAATTAATTGTTTCTATTTAAACAGTCGCATGGTGACTGTTTTTTCTTTTTAGTGATTACTTAACTGTGAGGAGTGACGGGTATGATTTCTTATTTAAATGGAGAACTAATCAGAAAAGATTTAGAATTTATAGTAATTAATGTTGATGGAGTCGGTTATAAAGTTTTTACTCCAGGTAGTGTTCAATCTAACTTGCCGCGAGTAGGAGAGCAAGTTGAATTGCATACTTATACCTATGTTCGTGAAGATGCAATTAGATTATACGGTTTTTCTAACTTAGATGAGCTAGAGCTATTTGAAAAGTTATTAGGTGTTTCTAAAATTGGCCCAAAATCTGCTATGAGTACTTTATCTACAATGAGTGTTAGAAATTTCAAACAAGCTTTAATTAATGGAGAAACGAAAACTTTGCAGCAGATTAAAGGTGTAGGTAAGAAGACAGCTAAAAGGTTAATATTAGAGTTGCAAGAAAAAGTAGAGGTTGATAAAATAGTAGATAATGATAGAAGTATTGATGAAAGCAAAGCTAAAGATGCCATTCAGGGATTAGTGAATTTGGGTTATCAAAAGACTCAAGCGCGCAAAGCTGTAGAGAAAATTCTGCAAGAAGATTCTGATTTGGCAGTAGAAGATATAATTAGAGAAGGATTAAGCATTATATAAAAGATAGATTATGAATGTGGATAATAAATTTAGGAGAGGATAAAAATGAGCATGGAAGAGCGGTTTGTTTCCCCCAGTCAGCAGCAGGAGGATATGGATTATAGTTTAAGACCACAGAGTTTAGGTCAATATATTGGTCAGCAGAAGATAAAAGAAAACTTAAAAATATTTATTGAAGCAGCTAAAGGTCGGGGTGAAGCATTAGATCATGTTCTCTTATCAGGTCCACCAGGATTGGGTAAAACTACATTAGCTAATATTATTGCTAATGAAATGGGAGTTGATATTAAGACTACTTCAGGACCTGCGATTGAAAAGCCAGGTGATTTAGCTGCGATTTTAACTAAGTTAAAACCTAATGATGTACTATTTGTAGATGAGATTCACCGCTTGAATCGAGTTATTGAAGAGACTATGTATCCTGCTATGGAGGATTTTGCTTTAGATATAGTGATTGGTAATGGTCCTAATGCTCGTTCAGTGCGTTTGGATTTGCCTGAATTTACTTTAATTGGAGCAACAACGAAAGCAGGGAATTTGACTTCTCCTCTGCGTGATAGATTTGGTGTGATTAGTCGTTTACAATTTTATACTAATGATGAATTAGCTAAAATTGTTAAGCGAGCTGCTAAAGTATTAGAAGTAGGGATTCAAGAAACAGGAGCTTATGAAATTGCTCGTCGTTCTCGGGGTACACCGCGAGTAGCAAATAGATTTTTAAAGAGAGTCCGAGATTTTGCCCAGGTTAAAGGTGAAGGAATTATTACTGAAGAAATAGCTAAAAAATCTTTAGCTAAATTAGAAGTTGATGAACTAGGCTTAGATAGAATTGATCGCAAGATTTTAGAAACTATTGTTGAGAACTATGATGGAGGACCAGTTGGCTTATCAACTATAGCTGCTGCAGTTAATGAAGAAGAAGATACTATTTCTGATGTTTATGAGCCTTATTTGCTGCAAATAGGTTATTTAGATCGCACACCACGTGGCAGACGAGTTACCAAACTTGCCTACCAACACTTAGGAATTGAGGTGCCAGAAGAGTGAATAACTTAACTGGGTTTAAAGAGTTTATTATTAAATCTGGATTAGTATTTATTTTAGTTTCTATAATTTTGACTGCAAGTATTGCTGTGATTCAGGCTGAAGATAAAATTATAAAAGTAGGTTTGATTAATGAGACTAAAAGTATTACACTAAAGGCTGATGAAGGAATAAAAATAAAGACTAGTGATGGTTATAGTTTTAGTTTAACTAATGTAACTCATTTTCAGTTTGAAAAGACAGGTCAATTTATACGCATTAATAACTATTACTTTGCTTCTGATTATATTTTGATTACTCCTTTAGGAGCAGAAATGTTAAATATTAATTCTAGAGACTATAAAGGTACAATGCAACTAATTAACAAGAAGCAAACTATAACAGTTGTTAATAAAGTTAAGATGGCTGATTATTTAGCTAGTGTGATAGGTAGTGAGATAGATCCAAAATGGCCGGAAGCAGCTTTGAGAGCCCAGGCAGTTGTAGCCCGAACATATGCGTTGAGAAATTTAAATTCTTATCTTAGTCAAGGATATCATCTTTCTAATACAATTTATTCTCAAGTTTATAAAGGGCACCGTGTTACAACCCCAAAAGTTTATCAAGCTGTGAAGGATACAGCTGGACAAGTTTTAACTTATAGAGGTGAGTTAATTTCTGCTGTATATCATTCTAATGCGGGTGGTAAAACAGCCCAAGGGGCAGTGATTTGGGGTGGAGAGACTCCTTATTTGCAAAGTGTTGATTCTAAAGACTATGATGCTCCTAATTATCAGTGGCAGAAAAAATATAGTCGAGAAGAATTAAAGAAAATTTTAAGCTCTAAGGGAATAAAAATAAGTAAAATTGATAGAATAGGCTTACAGGGGCTTGGCCCTTCAGGTAGAGCGGAAAAGGTAGTCATTAATGATGGTCAGCAGGAAGTAAGTGTTGATAGTTCTAAGTTTAGATTTTGGCTAAATTTGCGCAGTACTAAATTTTCTATGGAAAGATATGAGCAAGGGTATGTATTTATAGGTAAGGGATGGGGTCATGGAGTAGGAATGAGTCAATGGGGAGCCTATCAAATGGCCAAAGAAGGGTCTACTTACCAAGAAATTTTGCATCATTATTATCAAAATACTAAATTAGTAAAAAAAGATGTTGGAGGAATTGATAATGAAGGTTGAAGAATTTGATTTTGATTTACCAGAAGAGCTAATTGCTCAAAAACCGGCTGAACCAAGAGATGAGTCCAATTTGTTAGTAGTAAAGAAGGATCAGGGAGTACTGGAAGATAAAGTTTTTAAAGAGATAGTTGATTATTTCAATCCTGGTGATACTTTAGTTAGAAATAATACTAAAGTGATTCCGGCTCGTTTATTTGGCCAGAAAAAGGAAACAGGTGGGAAAGTTGAAGTATTATTGTTAAATCAGAAGGAATTAGATACTTGGGAGGTATTAGTTAAAGCTAATGGTAAAGTAAAAGTGGATACTACTATTGTATTTGCTGATGGTCGATTAGAGGCTGAAGTTAAAGATCTAACTGATTTTGGAGGGCGAGTTGTAGAGTTTGAGTATGAAGGTGTATTTGAAGAAATTTTAGATGAATTAGGTAATATGCCTCTGCCACCTTATATTACTCGTGAATTAGATGAACCTGATAAATATCAGACAGTCTACGCTGAGAAACGAGGGGCAGCAGCAGCTCCTACAGCCGGGTTACACTTTACTGATCGATTATTAAATAAGTTAAAAGAAAAAGGAGTTAATATTGTTGATATTACTCTTCATGTAGGTTTAGGTACTTTTAGACCAGTGCGAGTAGAAAAGATTGAGGAACATGATATGCATTCTGAGTATTATGAAGTATCTGCAGAAGCAGCTGAAATAATTAATCAAACTAAAGAAGAAGGAAATAAAATTTTTGCAGTGGGAACTACTACTACTAGAACCCTAGAAACAGTAGCAGATGAAGATGGTTATGTCAAGGCTGATAAGGGATGGACAGATATTTTTATTTATCCCGGTTATGAATTTAAGAATATTGATGCTTTAATTACTAATTTTCATTTACCAGAATCTACTTTAATAATGTTAGTGAGTGCTTTTGCTGGTAAGGAAGAGACGATGAAGGCTTATCAACATGCTGTAGCAGAAGAATATAGATTTTATAGTTTTGGGGATGGAATGCTGTTAATTTAAGATTAAAAAGAGTAATTATTGATCAGTAACGAGTAAGTAGTAAAGAATAAGTAAAAGAAATGATGAGACAATAATAAATGAGATAAAAGCTAAAGGTAAAAAAATAGACAAGTAAAAACAGAGATCTTAAAATTTTATATTTGGAGGCGATAAATTGTCATTTGATTATACAGTAAATCAAGAATGTCCAGAAACTAAAGCTCGAGTAGGTGAATTCACTACTCCACATGGAAGAATTAAGACACCAATTTTTATGCCGGTAGGAACTAAAGCAACAGTAAAGACTATGAGCCCTGAAGAATTAAAAGAAGTAGGCTCTGAAATAATATTAAGTAATACCTATCATTTATATTTGAGACCCGGTCATGAATTAATTGAAGAAGCTGGTGGTTTACATCAGTTTATGAATTGGGATCGTCCTATTTTAACTGATAGTGGTGGATTTCAGGTCTATAGTTTAAGTGATAGTAATGAAATTACAGAAGAAGGGGTTACTTTTCAATCTCATCTTGATGGTTCTAAACATTTTATTGATCCAGAGAAGGCAATTGGGATTCAAAATAGTTTAGGGGCAGATATTATTATGGCTTTTGATGAATGTGCTCCTTACCCTGCTGAAAAAGAGTATGTTGAAAAAGCTGTAGCTAGAACTACTAGATGGTTAGAAAGATCAATTGAAGCGCATGCTAGAGATGACCAAGCTTTATTTGGAATTATGCAGGGGGGAATGCATAGAGATTTAAGAGAAAAGAGTGCTGAAGAGATTACTGAATTTAATTTGCCAGGTTATGCAATTGGAGGGTTAAGTGTAGGAGAGTCAACAGAAAAAATGCTAGAGGTGCTTGATTATGCTCCTGAATTATTACCAGAAGATAAACCACGTTATTTAATGGGAGTAGGAACTCCAATTGATCTTTTTGAAGGGATTATGCGTGGAGTAGATATGTTTGACTGTGTATTTCCAACGAGAGTTGCTAGAAATGGAGCGGTATTTACTAGTGGAGGACGAATCACTGTGAGAAATGCTACTTATAAAAAAGATTTTACGCCATTAGACCACGAATGTGATTGTTATGTTTGTAATAATTACAGTCGTGCTTATATTAGACATTTAATTAAACGAAATGAAATTTTAGGTTTGAGGTTGACTACTTATCATAACTTACATTTCATGTTAGATATTATTCATAATATAAGGGAAGCAATTAAAGAAGGATGTTTTTTAGAGTATCGAGAGCAATTTTATAATCAGTATGGAGTTGAAAAATAGTCCTAAAGTTGATAAAGGAATTTTATCTTCTTTATTGAAGTTATTAATGGGTTTACATTTTAAAAGGAGGAAATAACTATGTCAAGTATTTTAGGAACTGTACTACCTATAGTAGTAGTATTTGGTATTTTTTGGTTTTTGGTAATCAGACCTCAAAAACAAAGACAAGAAGAAAGGCAAGATATGTTATCAGAATTAAATGTTGGAGACAAAATAGTTACTGTAGGAGGTATTAAAGGAGAAATAAAAGAGATAGATGGCGATGATTTAAAATTAAAAATTGCTTCTGATGTAGAAATAGAGATCACCAGACAGTCTATTGGTCGCTTACAGCAAGAAAATTCAACTACAGAAGAGCAAGAAACTGAGTAATTTCTAGGAGGAACAGAATCTTGAGTAAAAAGAATAAGGATTTTTTTGGTTTATTTACTAAAGAATTCGCTAAAGAATTCATTGAATCATTATTAATTGCAGGAGTTTTAGCATTTTTTATAATTACATTTATAGTTCAGTCTTTTGTAGTTTCGGGCTCTTCTATGGAGCCTACGCTACATAACGGTGAGCGATTATTTGTTAATAAATTTATATACTATTTTCAAAATCCACAGCGGGGAGATATAGTAGTTTTAAATCCCGAAGGAGATTCGAGAGATTATATTAAAAGAGTAATTGGCTTGCCAGGAGATAAAATAGAAATAATAGGTGGAACTTTATATATTAATGGGCAAGCATTAACAGAAAACTATATCAAAGAAGATTATATTGAAACTTATAAGTATGAATATTATATCCCAGAAGAAGATACTTATAAAATTCATGATACTGCTGGTCCGTATCATGTTCCTAAAGGGCATGTATTGGTTTTAGGAGATAATAGGAACCATAGTTCTGACAGTAGAAGAATTGAAATAGTAGGCTATGTTTCTTATGACCAAATTAAAGGTAAAGCGTTTTGGGTTTATTGGCCTGTGACGCGTATGAGGGTGTTAGACAACCCAAGTTATCCGCAATTAAGTAATTCAGCGGCACAGTAAAAATTCATATATTTTTAGCTACTCCCTGAAGTGTTATTCTTTATGGAGTAGCTTTTTTATTTTTAATCATAAACTATGGTTTTAATTAATAAAGTGGGTAGTGAGTATTAAAAATTTTTAATAGAAGGCGAAAAGTTTGGATAATGCTAAAGTTGAAAAAAGATTAGAACCAGAGTTCAAATCTAAGGATTGGTATTTTTGTAAAAAAGAATTATAAAAAAATATTGACAAGGTAGTGCCACTGTGGTAATATATTATTGTAAAAATTTAGTTTTTAGCATAATGTTCCCTGATAGCTCAGTTGGTAGAGCGAGTGGCTGTTAACCACTTTGTCGCAGGTTCAAGTCCTGCTCAGGGAGCCATTTTTATTTTTTGCTTAAAAACTTGAATTAATTGCTTTATCATAAAGGAAAATCACCTTCTATCTTGAAATTAAAGTAATGGTAAAGTATAATTAAAACCGCTAAACATAATTATTTATGGTATCAGAGAAAGGAGACAAGTTATGACTTGGAAGCAAAAGAGAGTTTTGAAGTTAGCTAGTATTGTAGTATTATTATTAGTAGCAGCATATTTTCTATATCCACTAAATGAAAGTATTAATCTTGGGCTTGATTTACAGGGTGGAACGCATGTAGTTTTAGAAGCTCAGGATACTGCTAAAACAAAAGTGAATAATGAAGCAATGCAGAGAGTGAAAAGTGTAATCAAAAGAAGGGTTAATGGCATGGGGTTAACAGAACCCGTGATTCAGTTACAGGGAGAAAGACGGATTATAGTTGAATTACCTGGTATTGAAAATCCTAATGAAGCAATTCAAACAATTGGTCGAACAGCGCAATTGAAGTTTAAAAATGAAGCAGATGAAGTATTAATGACTGGTGATAAGGTCAAAGATGCTGAATCAGGATTTGATTCTAAATTTAATCGTCCAATTGTTGTAATGGAATTAACTAGTGAAGGGCAGAGTAAATTTGCTGAAATTACGAGAAATAATGTTGGCAGACGAGTAGGGATTTATTTAGATAATGAACTACTAACTAATCCTCAGGTACAAGAGGAAATAAATCGTTCTAAAGCTCGGATCACTGGATTTGAAAGTATTCAAGAAGCACAGAATATTGCTTTGCAGATTAGATCAGGTGCTTTGCCTGTTCCAGTTGAAGTGATTGAAAATCGGACTGTAGGTCCAATTTTAGGAGAGATTTCAATTAATAAAAGTGTTAAAGCAGGAATTATTGGTCTCATTCTAATTGTTATTTTTATGACTTTAACTTATAGATTGCCTGGTGTATTAGCAGCAATTGCCTTAGCATTTTATTCAATAATTGTGTTAGGCGTTCTATCTGGTTTGAATGCAACTTTAACTTTACCTGGAATTGCTGGTTTGATCTTATCAATTGGAATGGCCGTTGATGCAAATGTAATTATCTTTGAAAGGATTAAGTATGAGTATCAACAAGGCAAGACGTTAAAAGCATCAGTAGAATCAGGTTTTCAAAGAGCATTTCATACTATTTTAGATTCTAATGTAACTACTTTAATTACTGTATTAGTTTTAGCCTACTTTGGAACTGGTACAATTAAAGGATTTGCAATCACTTTGGGAATCGGTATTTTAACTAGTATGTTTACAGCAATTATAGTAACTAGAATGTTACTTAATACTGCTTTAGATACAAATCTGTTACAGAAAAATTCTTTGCTCGGCTGGTCAAGGAGGTAATGGCTGTGGATATAATTGCAAAAAGAAAATTGTGGTTTATTATTTCAGGCGTTTTACTTGTTATTGGTATTGTAGCTATTTTAACCCAGGGTCTTAATTTAGGGATTGATTTTACTGGGGGTACGATTATGCAGTTTAGTTTTGATGAGCAAGTACCTAATTCAGAAATTAGAGAGATCCTATCTGATTCGGGTATTACTAAAGATAGTGTAGTACAACAAACAGAGAATAATGGGGTTCAATTTAAAACTGCAAAATTAAGTCAAGATCAAGTTGTAAATATTCAAAATAAAATTGAAGAGAAGTATCCGTCGGCTGAAATGTTGAGAACGGCTGCAGTAGGGCCAACTATTGGACAAGAGTTAAAGGCTAATGCGATTAAAGCATTGATTATTGCTGCAATAGCAATTGTTATCTATATTAGTGTTCGTTTTGAATTTAGGTTTGCTATGGCTGCTATTTTGGCTTTATTACATGATGTATTTATTGTTTTAGGCGCTTTCGCTATTTTAGGTCGTGAAATTAATAGTCCTTTTGTAGCTGCCTTATTAACAATTGTAGGTTATTCAATTAATGATACGATTGTTATTTTTGATAGGATTAGAGAGAAAATGCATTATTCTAAAAGAGATACTTTTGAAGGCTTAACTAATCAAGCGTTATTAGATACGTTACCTCGTTCTATTAATACATCTGCAACAACATTATTACCTATTCTAGCAATTTTGTTTTTAGGTGGTACGACTATTCAAACTTTTATGGTAGCGTTATTAATTGGAATGTTATCAGGAACTTATTCTTCTATTTTTGTAGCTAGTCCAATTTTAGTAGAATGGAATGAAAGAAAGGAAATTAAGATATAATATATTGTAGACCCTAGTTAATTTAATAGACTAGGGTCTATTAAATTAAAACAGAAAAATAGTAGAGATTATCACTGATAACTATTCAAGGAGGGGTTACGATGATGAAAGTATTTAAAGATATGTTGGCTACTGGATTAGGGGCAGTATTTTTAACCAAAGATAAGATTGAAGAAATGGTCCAGAATTTAGTAGAAGAAGGTTCTGTTAGTAAAAAAGAAGCGGAAGAATTAGTAGATAATATGGTAGAAAAAGCAAAGAAGCAGCGCGAAGATATTAAAAATAAGGTTAAATCAGAAGTGAAGAATGAATTTGAAAAGGCTGGATTTAGCCGCCAAGAAGAAGTAAAAAACTTAAAACAGAAAGTTGATACATTAGAGTTACAGGTTAAATCGCTAGAACAGAAAATAGAAAGATTGGAGAATGAAAAGATTGAGGAAGTAGAAAGTGATAGTTAATATAATAGTAACTATCATAGCAGTTTTAGGGGTTTTGGGGACTTTAGTACCAGTCTTTCCTGGAACCCCTTTAATTGTTGGGGCAGCTATAATTAATGGGGTGGCAACGGACTTTTCAGTAGTTAGTATTAGGTTAATTATCATCTTGATTGGATTAAGTGTTTTAGCGGAAATAAGTGAAAGGCTCTTTAGTGCTGTAACTACTAAAAAATTTGGTGGTAGTAAATATGGAATTATAGGGGCTATTCTGGGAGTTTTAATTGGTAGTCTATTCTTTCCTCCGCTTGGTATCTTTCTTGGCCCAGTCTTAGGGGCTGTCGCTTTAGAATTATCAACGGGAAAGAATATTCAAGAATCAATTAAAGTGGGTACTGGAACTGTGTTAGGAACTTTTGGAGGTACATTAATATCTTTTATAATAGCTTTAATGATGGCAAGTTGGTTATTAGTAATAATATTTTAGGGTGGTGAACTAGATGTTGTTTAAAGGAATTACTAAAAAATATCAACATCTCAAACGCTATAGAGAAATAGTAGAAATTTTAATCAAGCATGGTTTTGGTTATTTAATAAATGAATTAGACTTATATCAGTTTGTACCTTTATCTAAAAGAATTAAAACCTTAGATTCTTCAGCGCCACCTGAGACTAGCAAAGCTAAAAGGTTACGTAAAGTTTTAGAAGAATTGGGCCCTACATTTATCAAATTAGGTCAATTATTGAGTACTAGACCAGATATACTACCTCAGGAGTATATCTTAGAGTTAGAAAAGCTACAGGACCAAGCTCCTCCAATTACTTATGAAGAAGTGATTGAGCAGTTGGAATCTGAATTAGAAACTGATTATGAGGAGCTTTTTCAGGAGTTTTCTCCTGCTCCTTTAGCCTCAGCCTCAATTGGACAAGTCCATAAAGCTATTTTACATGATGGAACAGAAGTAGTAGTTAAGGTTCAGAGGCCCGGTATTGAGCAGAAAGTGAATTCTGATTTAGATATTATGACAGATTTAGCTGGAATGTTAGAGAAAAGGGTTTTTGATGATTTATTTATTAGTCCAGTAAAAATTATGGATAATTTTTCTGAATTAATAAAAAAAGAATTAGATTATAGAAATGAAGCCCGCAATTCTGTTAAATTTAAAAATAATTTTGCGGAAGAAGAAAAAGTAAAAGTTGCAGATTTATATTGGGAATTTATTACTAAAAAAATATTAGTGATGGAATATATTGATGGAGTAAGTATTAATGAATTATCTGAGGATATAGACCGTCATCAAATGGCGGAGACTATATTTGATTCTTTTATGAAACAGATTCTTTTGGATGGTTGTTTTCACGGGGATCCTCATCCTGGGAACATAATGATTACCCATGATAGTAAATTAGGATTAATAGATTTTGGTTTAATTGGGCAGATTAGTCAACGAGATAGAGAAATAGCAGCTACCTTATTTATGGCTTTATTGCAAAAAGAGATGGATTTAGCAGTTGATGAGCTATTGAACTTAGGGATAGTGACTGAAGAGATAGATAAAAGTGCTCTAAAACGTGATTTATATAAACTAGTTGATGATTATTATGGGGCTACTTTAGAACAAGTAGAATTAGGTCCTTTAATTAATAGACTGTTTAATTTGTCTTTTAAATATAAAATAAAACTTCCTTTTAATTTTATTTTATTGGGTAAATCATTAGTTACCATTGAAGGATTAATTTCTAAAATAGATCCTAAATTTGATACTGTAGCAGCTGCTAAGCCTTTTATGTCTAAATTGATTAAAGCTAAATTAAATCCAAAACGATTATTAAAAGATTTATTTAGCGGTGGTCGGAATATTTTTTCTACTTTATCGGAAATGCCTGATGAAGTACAGTATATTTTAAAATTATTGAAGAATCAAGATTTAGCAATTAATTTAGAACACAGTGGTCTGAATCAATTTATTGCTAAGTTAGATATTATTACTAATAGGATATCTATGGCAGTAATTGTAGCTGCATTAATAATTGGCTCTTCATTAATCATGTTGAGTGATAAAGGACCTTTATTTTTAGATTATCCGATAATTGGCTTAACAGGTTATTTGTTGGCAGTTGTATTTGGGTCTTGGTTAGTCATCTCAATCTTGAAGTCAGGTAGATTTTAGATGGAATAATTGATATGATGATTTATAGTATTTAAAATGCATTGGGGGATAATCATGGAGTTTGAAGACAGAGTTTGGCAGTTAAAAGAAGTAGAAGAAGGTTTAGTTGATGAACTAATAACTGAATTAGAGATCACTCCTATCACGGCTAAGATATTAGCTAATCGTGGTTATGATAGTGTAGAAAAAGTAGCAGATTTTTTAGATTGTGATATTAAAAAAATGCATGACCCATATTTATTTCAGGATATGAAAGCTGCAGTAGAAAGGATTAAGCAGGCGCTTGCAGAACAGGAAAATATAGTTATTTATGGTGATTATGATGTCGATGGAATTAGCAGTACTTCATTATTAATGAAGTATTTAAAAGATTGTGGAGCCCAAGTTGATTTTTATATTCCTAATCGATTAGAAGAAGGTTATGGATTAAATAAGTCTGCTGTGAAAAGTTTGGCAGAAAAAGAAATAGATTTAATGATTACAGTGGATTGTGGTATTAAAGCTCATGAAGCAGTAGGTTTAGCTAATGAGTTGGAGATAGATGTGATTATTACTGACCATCATACTGTCCCCCCACAATTGCCTGAAGCAGTGGCTGTGATCAATCCTAAACGTGAAGACTCTACTTATCCTTATGCTGAACTAGCAGGAGTAGCGGTAGCTTTTAAATTAGTGCAAGCGCTAGAATTAAGTAAAGAAGAGGTTGTGATGCCTGCTGCTATTGAATATTTGGCTTTAGTTACATTAGGAGTTGTAGCTGATATTGTTCCTTTACGGGATGAAAATAGAATTATAGCTAACGAAGGATTAGAGCAGTTACAGCAATTGAGTAAAAATGAGCCGGGGTTGTTTGCTTTAGCAGAAGTGACGGGTTGTTTAGATAAGGAAATTTCTACTGGTCATATTGCTTTTGGTTTAGCACCACGGATTAATGCTTGTGGTAGATTGGGGAATCCAGATTTAGGTGTGCAGTTGTTTTTAAGTTCAGATTATGAGCAGGCGCAATCTTTGGCCCAAAAGTTAGATGATTTAAATGATCAACGACAAGAGATGAGTCAAGAAATGCAGGATGAGGCCGAAGCATTGATTGAGCAACTAGATTTAGAGGAAAATTGGATTTTGGTCTTAGCTTCTGAAAATTGGCATTCAGGTGTGATTGGAAATGTAGCTTCAGATTTAAATGAAAAATATTACCGCCCTGTAGTATTAATTGCCATTGAAGAAGAAGGTATGGGTAAAGGGTCAGCACGAAGCATTAGTGGCTTTAATATTCATGATGCATTGTTAGCTAATCAAGATTTATTAGCAGCCTTTGGAGGGCATGAGCAAGCAGCGGGATTATCAGTGGCAGAAGAAAAAATTGATTTGTTGCGTGATAAATTGAATCAATATGCAAAGCAAGAATTAGAACCTCAGGACTTAATTCCGCGCCAAAAGGTTGATGCTGCAGTTGATTTAGAGCAATTATCTTTTACTTTAGTGCAAGAGTTAAATAATTTAGCCCCTTTTGGTTGTGCTAATCCTAGTCCTAAATTGATAGTTGAAGAAATAAAGATTAGTGATTATAAATTAGTAGGTAAGAACGATGACCATTTAAAGTTAACTGCTCAAGATGAAGGATTAAAAGTTGATGGAATTGCTTTTAGTCAACCAGAGGCTAAAAGAAAGCTTGACCTTAAGTCTGAAAACATTTCACTATTATTCAGTCCTGAAATAAATTGCTGGCAGGGACAGAAGAGTTTGCAGTTGAAGATTAAAGATATAAAGGTACCACTTAGTTCTAAAATAGAGCAATTATTTGCTAGAGATGAAGAAGTAGAAGAGAAAGAAAGTGATTTTATTGCTGTGAAGAGAACTGAATTTAACGAACGGCAAGATAGAATTAAAGAATTAAAGATCGGAGAAAGAGTTAAATTACTTTCTAAAGCAAGTAAAGATAATAGTTATAAAGTGGTAGAGGTATTAACTGAATCTGATGAAGTATTAGGATATTTAGCAAAAGAGCAAAGCAGTTTAGCTCGCAAATTAGATGTAGGTGTAGAATATCAAGCTATTGTTGCTGAAGTTTTTAGCGATGAAAATAGCAATTATAATTTGTGCATATTAGTTAAACAATCTAGGCAGAAAGAATACAGTAAACAATTTGCTCGTTTAAAAGAAGTGCAAACCCAAATAGAAAATAAAAATTCAGCTCAGGTTTTAGATTATTTGCGAGAAGAATTATATGATAATACTAACTCTGAACTAATAGAGCAGTCTATAACTTCATTATTGAAAGGGGAAAGCACTTTAAGTATTATTAATGCTAGCCAAAATAAAGATGAATTATCTTTAAGTTTTGCTGCTTGGCAGTCGCTGCAGCAAAATCAATTAGTAATATTGATGTATCCATTTAAATCAATATTAGAACAGCGTTTTCCTGTTATTACTGAAAAGTTAAGTAACTTAGGACTACAAGTATCTAAAGCTACTGCTTCAATAGCAGATAGGGAAGCAATAACCTTGCAAGCGGAATTGATGAATGGAGATTGTGATTTATTAATTACAACGCCTCAATTTTTAAAGACGGCTCGAGTAGATTTAGAAAAGATAAAATCTGAATTAGGATTAATGGTGATTGAAGAAATAGATCATTTTATTAATGATTCTATTACTCCTTCAATTACTGATTTAATTGCTAAATTAGGTTCTCCTTTATTGTTAGCTTTAACTAGTTCAGTTACTAGAACAGAAATTGCTGAGTTGAATAAAGAATTTAATTTTGACAATCAGGTTTGTAGCAATTATAATAAAGCCCCACTAAAATTAAAAGATGAACGTAATATTATTGATAAAGAAGAGTATTTAGCACAGTTGCTTTTGCAAAATAAAGATACAGTAGTTTACGTTAATCAACCTGCAAAAACTAGGGAGTTAGCCCAAAAATTAAGAAAAGAAAATCCGTTCTATAAAGAAGAAATTGCTTTTTATCATCAAAAATTAAGTTCTAAAGAACAATCTATTATTAGGAATAAATTTGTAAATGAAGAATTAAGAATGTTAATTGTTACACCTTATTTAAATGAAGTGTGGGGGCTTAAGAATATTGAGCAAGTAATATTTTATGAACCAGGTTTTAATAGTTATAATTTTAAATATTTAGCTAATCAAGCTGTTAAGTCTGATTCAGGTGAGCTGCATTTATTATATCAATTTGAAGAAGTTGAAAAAAATAAAAAAGTATTGCAACAGTTACTTCCTAATCGTGAATTATTAAAGGAATTATACATTATTTTATTTAAAAATAAAAATAAAGCAGGAGAAGTTACTATTAATCAGCAAGAGTTATTATATGAGTTGAATAGTAAGTTAAATTTTAAACTTAATAAAGAAGTTTTGATTAATTGTCTTAATATTTTTGTTGAATTAGGTTTAATTGAAAGAATCAAAGGAAAAGGAGGTAAAATTAAATTATTAGATAAACCAGAACAAAAATTAGATTTATGTAGCTCAATACGTTATAATGAATGTGTTGTCTTAGAAGAAGTATTCTCTTACTTAGAAAATTTAGCTAGTAAAGAAAAGAATGAAATTTTAAAATCTATTACAGAAACTTATTTAACAACATTGAAAGGAGAGAGGGACATTGAATTTAGCAGATAAGATTAGAACTATTTCTGATTTCCCAAAGGAAGGTATTCAATTTAAGGATATTACTACTTTATTAAAGGATGCTGATGCTTTTCAGGAGTCAATTGATAGAATAGCTGAACGTTATGAAGAGGAAGATATAGATTTAGTAGTAGGGATTGAAGCACGTGGCTTTTTAATTGGAGCTCCATTAGCTATTAATATGAATAAAGGCTTTGTTCCAGTTAGAAAAGAAGGAAAATTACCAGGAGATAAAGTAGTAAAAGAATATGATTTAGAATATGGAAGTAGTGTTTTAGAAATGCATAGTGATGCAATTGAAGAAGGGCAAAAGGTACTAATAGTTGATGATTTATTAGCGACTGGTGGTACAGTTAATGCTACTGTAGAAATGGTTGAAGAAATTGGTGGCGATATTGTAGAAGTTGCCTTTTTAATGGAATTAGATTTTCTTAATGGACGAGATAAATTAGAAGGACAAGATGTGTTTTCTTTAATTATTGAATAGGGTTGTCTGCCTTAAAGGGCCAACTCTATGCTAGAGGAGGTCGATTTATCATGTCTTTAGATAAGCTATTAACTGAAATACAATCATATATTGATGACCCAGATATAGAGTTGGTTAAAGAGGCATATTATTATGCGAAAAAGGTTCATCGGGGACAAGATCGTGTCTCTGGTGAGCCTTTTGTTACACATCCACTGCGAGTGGCGCGGATAATGGCGGAGCTGAAATTGGATTTAACTTCTATTTCTGCTGCTTTACTTCATGATACAGTAGAAGATACTGAAGCAACATTAGAAGATATTCGCGAAAAATTTGGGTCTGAAATTGAAGTTTTAGTCAATGGAGTTACTAAGTTAAATAAAATTAATTTTGAAAGTAAAGAAGAGCATCAAGCTGAAAGTTTGCGCAAGATGTTCTTAGCTATGGCCAAAGATATTAGAGTTGTATTGATTAAATTAGCTGATAGATTGCATAATATGCGCACCCTTAATTATTTGAGGGAAGAAAAGCGGAAGCAAAAAGCTACCGAAACAATTGAGATTTATGCTCCTTTGGCTCATCGCTTAGGTATTTCACAGTTGAAATGGGAACTTGAGGATTTAAGTTTTCGTTATTTAGAGCCAGAAAAGTATAAAGAATTATCAAATAAAGTAGCTAAAAATCGTGAAGAAAGAGAAGCCTATATTGAAAGAATTAATAGGCAGTTAAATGAGAAATTAGGTGAAGTAGGAATTGAAGCAGAAATTTATGGTCGTCCTAAACATTTATATAGCATTTATCAAAAAATGGTGAATAAGAATAAGCGTTTTGATGAAATCTATGATTTAACAGCTTTAAGGGTAATTGTTGATACAGTTAAAGAATGTTATGAGGTTTTAGGTATTATTCATGATTTATGGTCTCCTATGCCAGGGAGAATTAAAGATTATGTAGCAATGCCTAAATCTAATATGTATCAATCATTACACACTACTGTAGTTACTTCGCAAGGAGAAACATTAGAAATTCAAATTAGGACTTGGGAGATGCATCGTACAGCCGAATATGGAATTGCAGCTCATTGGCGTTATAAAGATGGGAAACCTCAAGATGAAAACTTCGAAAAGAAGATTTCATGGTTGCGTCAATTATTAGAATGGCAGCGTGATTTAACTGATGCCAAAGAATTTATGGAAACATTAAAAATAGATCTGTTTGAAGATGAGGTTTTTGCTTTTACTCCGCAAGGGGATGTAGTTTCATTACCCAAAGATGCTACGCCAATTGATTTTGCTTATAATATTCATACTGAAGTAGGTCATAATTGTATTGGAGCTAAAGCAAACGGGAATATGGTTCCTTTAGAATATAGAGTGCAAAATGGAGATATAATTGAAATTTTAACTAATAGTAATAGTGGCCCTAGTCGCGATTGGTTGGATTTTGTTCAAACCTCTCGTGCTAAAAGTAAAATTAAACGTTGGTTTAAACACCAAAGAAAAGAAGAGGTAGCAGCTAAGGGTAAAGAAATGTTGCAAAAAGAATTAAAAAAGCGCAATATTAATATTAAAGAAGAAGAAAAAGAAAGTAAATTGAAAGAAATTGCTCCTGAGTTAGGGGTTTCTAATCTAGAAGGATTATATTCAGCAATTGGTTATGATAAAGTCTCAATTGAAAAAGTAATTCATGAGTTAGAACCTGCGACTAAAGAACAAGAAGAAAAAACCCCACAAAGCGAATTGCAAGAATTACGTAAAAAACATCAAATTAAGAAAGATCAATCTGCTAATCAAGGTGTTAAAGTTAAAGGGATGGATGATTTGCTAGTGCGGATTGCAAAATGTTGTAATCCAGTTCCCGGTGATGAAATTGGGGGTTATATTACTAGAGGACGTGGTGTTTCTATTCACCGCACTGATTGCCCTAATTTTGAAGAGTTAGAAGACAAAGAACCAGAGAGAATTATTGATGTAGAGTGGTATGTTGATAAAGATAATTCTTATCAGGTAGAATTAGAAGTTAAAGCTTTAGATAAACATTCACTGTTAAATGATGTTACTAAAGCTATTTCAGAAGAAGGGGTTAACATTACAGAAGTAGATGCTCGAACTAGTGATGATAGTATAGCTCATATCAATTTAGGAATCCATATTAGTAGTTTAGATCATATGAATAAAATCATTGATAAGTTAGAAGCAATTGATGGTGTTTTGAAGGTTAGAAGAGCCAATCCAAGTTAAAATGATAATTGTTTCTTAATCTTTAAATTTTGTTCACAAAATTATCACAACTACAAGTTACAATTTTAATTGACAGATATTATGAATTTCTTACTTTAATCTAGGTAGGCTTGCCTATCTAGATTAAAGTTTTTATTGTTAATTGCTAGTTGGTTTTTGGAACTGAAATTTTTATGAACAAGTTGCGAAATAAGGAGGAAAGTGCCAATGTTTATAGAAAGGTTAATTGTGGGGAATATGGAATCTAATGCATATATTGTAGCTGATGAAGATACAACTGAAGCAATAGTAATTGACCCTGGTGGTTCTGCTGAAAAAATATTAAAAGCTTTAGAGGAAAAAGAACTAGATTTAAAATTAATAATAAATACTCATGGTCATATTGATCATATTGCAGCAAATGAAAAGATATTAGCTGAAACTAATGCTCAATTATTAGTTCATGAAGCTGATGCCAACTTTTTAACAAACCCAGAATTAAATTTATCATCGTTTATGGCAGAAAAATTGATTTCTCCTGCTGCAGATAGAGTTTTAGAGGCGGGAGGAGAGATTAATTGTGGTGAAATTAGTTTAGAAGTAATTCATACCCCAGGTCATACTAAGGGAAGTATTTGTTTGTTAGGAGCTGATGTTTTATTTAGTGGTGATACATTATTTGCTCGTGGAGTAGGTAGAACTGACCTACCAACAGGTTCTCGCTCTAAACTAAATCAATCTCTTGAAAAAATTGTAGAATTAGATGATGAAATAATGGTTTATCCTGGCCACGGTCCATCTGCTACTTTAGCAGAAGTGAAAGAAAATAATCCCTATCTTTAATTAGGAAGGATATAATTATGAAAATAGGTTTAAAGATCGACTCCAAATACTATGGTCCAGTTAAGGGTACTTTAAAAGTTTTATTACCAGAGCATATAGAAATTTATAAAGCAGCGCAAGCTTATGATTTTGATATTATTATTAATACTCAACTAGATACTAGCGATGGTATTAAGGTCATTAGTGAGATAGTTGGAGATACTTCTTCTAAGGCAGAACAAAGAGATATAATTAAAGATAAAGAAATTTTAGATTCTGCTGTTGATGGGCAAGATTTTGAGAAAAGATGTAGATATAGATTAAAATTAAGCATCTATAGATTATTGTGTGATTATTTAGATTTAGAGATGAGCCCTTGGGGAATTTTGATTGGAGTTCGTCCTACTAAGTTAGTGCATATTTTATTAGACAAAGGATTAAGTTATCAACAAGTTGATTATCGACTACAGAATATATATGGAGTTAACCCTGAAAAAAGAGAATTATTATTAAATATAGTACGTCGTGAGCGTAAATATATACCTACAGCGTCTGAAGCAAGAAAAAAGATCAGTATCTATTTGGGAGTGCCCTTTTGCCCTACTAAATGTGATTATTGTTCTTTTGCTTCCTATCCTTTAAAAGAGTATGGAGAATATGTATCTGATTTTTTAGCAGCTTTACAATATGAAATTGAAAGTATAGGTCAAGTCGTTAGAGATTTAAATTTAAAAGTTGATACTGTTTATATTGGGGGCGGGACTCCAACAGTACTGTCGGCCGAAGAATTAGAAGAAATTATAAAAAAAATAAAATCATCTTTTGCTATTACTGGGGATGATTTACGTGAGTTTATGGTGGAAGCAGGTCGTCCTGATACAATTAATGAGAAAAAATTGAGAGTACTAAAACAGGAAAAAGTTGGCCGGATTAGTATTAATCCGCAAACGATGCAGCAGAAAACGCTGAATAAAATTGGGCGCGACCATACTGTTAAAGATGTAGTGCAAGCTTATAAATTGGCCCGTAAAATGAATTTTGCTAATATAAATATGGATTTAATAGTAGGATTGCCTGGTGAAGGAAAAGAGGAGTTACAGCTTACTTTAGAAGAGATACAAGATTTACAGCCAGATAGTTTGACAGTACATACTTTAGCTATTAAACGTGCTGCAAACTTAAGCAAAGAGCAAAGTGGATTATCTACAGCTTCTGCTGCTAAGATAAATAAAATGTTAAATTTAACTCAAAAAACTGCTGAAAAATTGGGCTTGGTTCCTTATTATATGTATCGGCAGAAGTCACCACTAGGAAATTTTGAGAATATTGGTTATTCTAAGCCAGGTCAGGAATCTATTTATAATATTTTAATGATGGAAGAAAGAGAAATTATCATTGCTTTAGGAGGTGGGGGAGTTACTAAATTAGTTGATAGTAATGATTGGTCTTTAGAGCGGGAAATTAATCCTAAGTTTCCTGTGCAGTATATCAAAGAAGTAGAAGAGAGGACTCAACGTAAGATAGATAAATTGACAACTTTGTTGAGATAAGTTAAAATAATGTTTAGTCTGTAATAAATAAAAAATTATAAATTTAACCTTTCAAGGAGGCTAAAAAAGATGTTAATGGATTTTTTACGTGACAAAATGAAATTAATAATTTATATTGTAGTAATTGCTTTTGTAGGTGGAGGTACTTTAGTTTATTTAAATTATGGTAACACTGGTGGAGCAAATCAAAGTCAAGTTAATGCTCAAAATAATAGCCCAATTGCAACAGTAAATGGTGATGAAATTTCTAATCGGGCTTTTCAATCGCAAGTTAATCAGACTCTAAGTCAAATGAGAGGACGAGTCCAGGATTCACAAGTTTTATCACTTAAAAAGCGAGTTTTAGATCAGCTGATTGATCGTCAGTTAATTGAACAAGAAATGGAATCTAGAGGATTGATGGATGAAGTTAGTGATAAAAAGATAGAAGAACGATTAGATAAAATAGTTAAAGATTCTAAGTTTAAGTCTAAAGAAGAATTAGAACAAAGATTAAAGCAAGCAGGACGTTCTTTAGACCAAATCCGCAGTCAATTGAAGAAGTCATTAGCAATGCAGAAATTATTTGATGAAGTATTAAAAGATATTAAAGTTTCAGATAAAGAGATTAAAGAAAATTATGAAGAAGTATCTGCTAGTCATATTTTAATTAGAACTAAGAATAAAAGTAATCAAAAAGCTAAGCAAAAGGCTGAAGAAGCAATTGAAGAGATTGAAGAAGGAACAGAATTCTCTAAAGTAGCTAAAGAATATTCTGAAGGACCATCAGCAAAACGAGGCGGTAAATTAGGTTCCTTTGGTCATGGTAAAATGGTTGAAGCTTTTGAAGATGAAGCATTTAGATTAGAAGAAGGAGAAATTAGTGACCCAATTAAGACTAAGTTTGGTTATCATGTTATTAAGGTAACTGCTAAGAAAGAAGCTGAAGGTCAAGAATTTGAAAAGCAGAAGAGTAAAATTGAAAATGAACTATTAAATAAAAAGAAAAAAGCTGCTTTTGATAAATGGATTTCTGAAGAGAGAGAAGGAGCAGAAATTGTAATTAACAGTAAAGAAATTAAAGGTTATAATGCACAACAAGCTGAAAATTATGAACAAGCAATTAAAAATTATAAAGCTGCTCTAGAAGAAAATGGTCGAGCAAGTTATTTATATAATAATTTAGCTCAAGCTTATCAAAAACAAGATAAGACTGATAAAGCAATTTCAACTTATGAAGAAGCTATTGAAAAGTATCCAGAGCAAACTAGTTTCTATAATTCATTAGCGAATTTATATCAGAACCAAGATAAGACTGATAAAGCAATTAGTTTATATCAAGATGCACTGAAGAATAATAAAGATAATGCTAATCTTCACTTGGCATTAGGTGAATTATACCGCAAAGAAGAGATGAAAGATAAAGCATTAGAACAGTATGATAAATTCTCTAAATTATCTGGAGATAATCTAATGGCTCACTATAGACTATATAGTGTCTATAAGAAAATGGGTCTAACAGAAAAAGCTCAAGCTGAAATGAAGAAAGTCAAGGAAATTCAAGCTAAAAAGCAGAAACAACAGCAGAGTCAAAAGAAAGCAATTCAGCAACAGCAGCAAAATCAACAACAAAACCAAAGTAATTAATTTTTAGATGATAAATTAAGGAGGTACATTTAGAATGAAAATCAGAGCCCCGCGAGGGACTAATGATATATTACCTCAAGATACTGCCAAGTGGCAGTATCTTGAGCAAAAATCTAAAGAAATTTTTAGTACTTATAATTATCAAGAAATAAGAACACCTATTTTTGAAAAGACTAATTTATTTCAACGTGGTATAGGTGAAGATACTGATATTGTAGAAAAAGAAATGTATACTTTTGAAGATAAAGGTGGACGTAGTATTACTCTTCGTCCTGAAGGTACTGCTTCAGTAGTAAGGTCATTTCTAGAAAACAAAATTTATGGTCATGCTCAACCAACTAAATATTACTATTCTGGGCCAATGTTTAGATATGAGCGTCCCCAATCTGGTCGTTATAGACAATTCCATCAAATTGGTGTAGAAGTTTTTGGTACAGATAGTCCAGCAATTGATGCTGAGATTATATCGTTGGGAATGCATTTTATATCTGAATTAGGATTAAAAGATTTAGAGGTACGTTTAAATAGTGTAGGTTGTCCTAAATGTAGAGCTGATTATAAAGAGAAACTATTAGATTATTTTGAACCTTATTTGGAGCAATTATGTTCTGACTGTCAAAATCGTTATGATAGTAATCCGCTTAGAATCCTAGATTGTAAAGTGGATAGTGATAAAGACTTCATGGCTGATGCGCCGAAAATTCATGAAGAATTATGTGATGAATGTCAAGAACATTTTTCTGAGGTCAAAGAATATTTGGATTTATTAGATATTGACTATCAGATTGATGCTACTTTAGTACGAGGTTTAGATTATTATACTAAAACAGCTTTTGAAGTTGTTTGTAATGAATTAGGTGCTCAAGATGCAGTTTTTGGCGGCGGTCGTTATGATAAATTAGCTGAAGAAATTGGTGATCGTGATGTGCCAGGAATTGGTTTTGCTATGGGGGTAGAAAGAATTCTATTAGCTCTTGAAGAGCAAGGGATAGAGTTGCCGATAGATCGTGAGATTGACTTATTTATTACTACTATTGGTGAAGAAGCCCAAAAGACTGCTTTTCGCTATCTGAATCAGTTAAGAAAAGCAGGTATTAAAGTAGAAATGGATTATCTAGATCGTAGTGTAAAAGGACAAATGAAGTGTGCAGATAGAAATAATGCTCAATATAGTATAATTTTAGGTGGTAACGAACTAGAAAAAGGCGTTGCTACAGTTAGAGAAATGAAAACAGGAGATCAAGAAGAAATTGAACTAGACAATTTAGTAGCAGAGATGGATAAGCGGGTAGAATAGCATAGGAGGGAGCAAGCCAAGATGAAAGGTATGGAAGATTGGAGTAGGTCAGATTATTGTGGTGAAATTACTAAAGAACAAGAAGGAACAGAGATAACTTTAATGGGCTGGGTGCAGCGCAGAAGAGATCATGGGGGAGTTATTTTTACTGATTTGCGTGATCGCTTTGGCTTAGTTCAAGTTGTTTTTAGCCCTGAAGTAAATGAAGATACTTTTGAGTTAGCTGATGAGTTGCGTAAAGAATATGTTATTGCTGTGAAAGGAAAAGTTAAAGCAAGACCTGAAGCAATGATTAATGAAGAACTAGCAACTGGTGAAGTTGAAGTCTATGCTAGTGAATTGAAAATTTTAGCTGAGGCAGAGACACCTCCGTTTATGATTGATGATGAAATTAAAACTAGTGAAGAATTAAGACTTAAACATAGATATTTGGATTTGAGAAGAAATCCAATGCAGGATAATATTAAGCTGCGACATAATGTTAAACAAGCAGTGCGAGAATATTTAGACGACAATAGATTTTTAGAAGTTGAAACACCAATGTTGACTAAAAGTACTCCGGAAGGAGCAAGAGATTTTTTAGTTCCAAGTAGAGTTAATAAAGGTAAATTTTATGCTTTGCCACAGTCACCGCAGTTATTTAAACAATTATTAATGGTGTCTGGTATGGATAGATATTTTCAAATCACTCGCTGCTTTAGAGATGAAGATTTAAGAGCAGATAGGCAGCCTGAATTTACTCAAATTGATATTGAGATGTCTTTTATGAATCAAGAAGATATCTTAGATATGATTGAAGGAATGATTGAAGAAGTTTTTGCTGCTGCCGATATTGAGGAGAAACTTGATTTTCCTCAGATGAGTTATGAGGAAGCAATGAAGAGATATGGAACTGATCGACCAGATACTAGATTTGATATGGAATTAATTGATCTATCAGAGATTGTAGCTGATAGTGACTTTAATGTATTTAGTGGTACTGTAGCTGATGGAGGTCAAGTAAAGGGAATTAATGCTAAAGGTTGTGCTGATTTTTCCCGAGGGGATATTGATAAGTTAACTGATTTTGTTGCTGATTATGGAGCTAAAGGATTAGCATGGATTAAAGTAACAGAAGACGGTGTAGAATCTCAAATTGCTAAGTTTTTAGCTGATGAAGAAATAGATGCTATTATAGATAAAATGTCAGCTGAAGCAGGAGATTTACTGTTGTTTGTAGCTGATAATCCAAAAGTAGTAGCTGCTTCTTTAGGTAATTTACGTTTGAAGTTAGGTGAAGAGTTAGATTTAATCCCTGAAGATGAATTTGATTTCCTTTGGGTTACTGATTTCCCATTATTAGAGTGGGATGAAGATGAAGAAAGATATATTTCTTTACATCATCCATTTACAATGCCCAAAGAAGAAGATATTGAGCTATTAGATGAAGATCCAACTGCAGTGAAATCTCAAGCTTATGATTTAGTACTGAATGGAATAGAAATTGGTGGAGGTAGTATCAGAATTCATGATATTGACCTGCAGAAAAAGATATTTGAACTATTAGATATGGGAGCAGATGAAGTAGAAGAAAAGTTTGGTTTCTTATTAGAAGCCTTTAAATATGGTGCTCCGCCGCATGGTGGAATTGCATTTGGATTAGATCGTTTAGTAATGTTACTTGGTAACTTAAATACTATTAGAGATGTAATTGCATTCCCTAAAACTCAGCGAGCAACTTGCTTGTTGACAGATGCTCCATCTGAAGTTGATGAGGGGCAATTAGGAGAATTAGCCTTAGAATTAGAAGATTTAGAATTAGACTAAATTAAAATTTAGATAATTATATATAATTTAAACTGCAGTGCCTGACAATTCTATTGAAGGTGCTGCAGTTTTTTATTATTTATTAGAGTATATTTTGAAAAAAATGAGTGGAGGAATTTTAAGAAAAATTTTAGTAATATTTTTTATATTTAAAAAGAGGTGAAATTATGACTAAAGAAGAACAAAGAGAAAAATTATTAGAAATTAGAAATAATTTGTCAACAACAGAAGTGAAAGAGAAAAGTAAGCTTATTAAAAAGAGACTTTTTGCTACTGAAGAATATAATACTGCTCAAACAATTTTGATTTATATTAGTTTCAATAATGAAGTTAGAACTAAAGCAATAATTAAAAAGCTCTTAGCAGAAGATAAAAGAGTGATAGTGCCAATTACTGATACTGAAGAAAAGAGATTATATCTATCTGAACTTAAAAA
This sequence comes from Halanaerobacter jeridensis, assembly GCF_016908315.1. Lineage (GTDB taxonomy): Bacteria > Bacillota > Halanaerobiia > Halobacteroidales > Halobacteroidaceae > Halanaerobacter > Halanaerobacter jeridensis. The sequence continues at coordinate 251,955 of NZ_JAFBDQ010000004.1, forward strand.
TTTTGAGCAAGAATTAACTCCTAGTAGTACTTATGGTATTTTAGAGCCTAAACCTGAATACAGAAGATTAATTAATAAAGAAGAATTAGATTTAATTATTGCCCCAGGAGTAGGGTTTGATGACTCATGTAATAGAATTGGTTATGGAGGCGGTTACTATGATCGCTTATTAGCTTCTGACCCACAAGTATTGACAATTGCTTTAGCTTTTTCAGAACAACTCGCTGAGCAAATTAAGACTTCCTGCCATGACCAAAAAGTTGAGAAAATAATTACTGATAAAAAAATAATAAGTTGTAAATAATGTTGACAGTAGACTAAAATATTATTATAATAAATAATGTAATGGTTTTCATACACCAGAAAGAGGTGATTTTTAATGACTACAATTGCTGATGTTGCTGAAAGAGCAGGAGTTTCTACTGCCACTGTTTCTAGAGTATTGAACAATAGCGAAAAAGTAACTCCTCAAACTAAAGAAAAAGTAGATTTAGCAATTGAAGAATTAGGTTATAATTTAAAGCAAGTTAAGCAGTCAGAAAAAAATGAAATAACAATTCGAGATGTAGCAACTGAAGCAGGTGTTTCAGAAGCTACAGTATCTAGAGTTATAAATAATAGTGCCCGAGTAACTTATCAAACTAAAGAAAAAGTTACTCAAGCAATTGATGAATTAAATTATAGTCCTAATGCCAATGCGCGGCATTTAAGGAGAAGCGAAACAAAATTGATTGGTTTAGTAATTCCAGATATTTGGAATCCCTTTTTTGGAGGAATTGTTAGAGGGGTTGAAGACTTAGCTAGAAATAATGATTATAATGTAGTTTTATTGAATACTTCTGGTTTATTAGCTCGGGAAAGAAAATGTATTAATGTTTTAAAAGATAGAAGAGTTGATGGTTTGATATATATGGGTAAGACTTATGATCAACAACGAATTGATTTGTTATCTAATTGTGATTTTCCTATTGTTATTATTTCTCGAGAAGAAAATGAAATTGATTATCCTACTGTAAATATTGATAATTATCAAGCTGCTTATGATATGACAAATTATTTAATAGAAGAAGGTTATCAAAAAATTGCATTTATTGGCGGGCCAGAAGAGGATAAAACTGCTGGGCTGAAGAGAGAGAAAGGTTATCGACAAGCTTTAGCTGATAATGAACTGCAGTTTGATTTTGATTTAATGGTTAAAGGAGATTTTACTTTGCAAAGTGGTTATCAAGGAATTGCAGAGATATTAAAGCAGAATATAGTTCCTGATGCTGTTTTTGCAGCTAATGATGAGATGGCAGTAGGGGCAATGAAATATATTAGGGAGCAGGGTTATAGTATTCCAGAAGATATTGCAGTAGCTGGATTCGATAATATTAGTTTAGTAGATTATGTAGAACCACGTTTAACTACAGTAGTGCAACCTGTTTATGAACTAGGTCAAACAGGCATTAAAACATTATTAAAATTGATTAAGGGAGAAGAACTAGAGGATAATAATATTGTTTTAGACTATGATATAGAAGTGAGAGAATCAACCTAGAGAGGAATTATGAAACAGCTTATAAAAGTGAGGAGGTATTAAAAGTGTTTTCTTTGTCTGAAAAAGTTGAATTTTCTGAAAGTAAATTTGATGTTGTGGCAGTTGGTGAAGTTTTAGCAGATATTATTTCTACCGACTTGGTTCCTTCATTTAAAGAAGCAGATGAATTCAAGCGTTATTTTGGTGGTTCTCCTGCTAATATAACAATGAATGTTAGTAGTTTAGGTGCTAATTCTGCTTTGATTAGCAAAGTTGGTGCTGATGGTATAGGTGACTATTTAACAGAAAAATTAGTTGCTGGCGGTGTAGATGTAAGTGGAGTAGTATCTAGTGCAGAACATAATACTTCAATAGTTATGGTTACCCAAAGTAAGGAGAGTCCTGATTTCATTGCTTATCGTGATGCTGAAAAGTATATTGAAGAAGATGATATTAAGGAAGAGTTAATTACTGATACCAAGGTTATTCATCTTTCTACTTTTGCTTTATCTGCCCCAGTAACACGAGAAACTTTAGCTAAAATAGTTGAATTAGCAGCAAAGAATGACAAGATTATTAGTCTAGACCCAAATTACAGACCACAATTGTGGGAAGGTAGAGAAGATGGACCACAATTTATTAAAGATTTATTGCAGCAAGTTAATATTGTTAAACCGTCTCTTGATGATGCTGAAGCATTATTTGGTTCTGGGTCTACTCCTCGAGAGTATATTAATCAATTTCATAAATTAGGAGTAGAATTAGTAATTTTGACTTTAGGAGCAGATGGAGTTATAGTTTCTACTGCAAAGCAAGAAATAGAGCTTGATACTTATGCTGAGCAAGTAGTTGATACTACTGGTGCAGGAGATGCCTTTTGGTCAGGATTATATGCTTCATTAGTAGATGGTGATAAATTAGAAACAGCAGTTAAAGTTGGAAATGCTACTGCTGCCTTAGCATTACAGCAGGTAGGAGCTTTAGCAGATTTACCGAATAAAGATGAAATTATTAATCGTTTTAAAATCTAAGGAGGCTAAACAGATGTCTAAACCTGAATTAATATCTTTTTTAAACCCGCAAGGAAATTTTGACCCGAATGATAGTTATTGGACGGAACATCCTGACTTTGGTGGACAACTTGTATATGTTAAAGAGGTTTGCTTAGCTTTAGCAGAAGAATTTGATGTGCAGGTTGATATTGTAACACGACAGGTTAGAGATGAAGACTGGCCAGAATTTTCTAGAAAATTTGATTCTTATGCAATTAGTGATAAGGTCAGAATAATTAGAATTCCATTTGGCGGTGATGAATTTTTAAAGAAAGAGAAATTATGGCCACATTTAACAGACTATGTTGATAATTTAATTGAATTTTATCAAAGTGAAGGTCAGATGCCTGATATCACAACAACTCATTATGGTGATGGAGGATTAGCAGGAGCTATGCTGCAAGAGAGAATGGATATTCCATTTACATTTACTGGTCATTCTCTTGGAGCGCAAAAGATGGATAAATTTAATATTGATGAAGATAATATTGAAGAGCTAAATGATCGTTTTAAGTTCCACCGTCGGATTACTGCTGAAAGAATTGCTATGAAGAATTCTGCAACTAATTTTGTGAGCACTAAACAAGAACAGAAAGAACAGTATTCTCATCATGCTTATCGTAATGCTGTTGATGTAGATAATGATGATAAATTTGCAGTAGTGCCACCGGGAGCTAATACTGACATTTTCAATCCTGATCAAGCAAATGAGACAGAAGAGAAAATCCAAGAAAAGATTGAAAGAGTTTTTGCTCGTGATTTGGATGAAGACAGACAAGAGATGCCAGCTATTTTAGCTGCTAGTCGTTTGGATCACAAAAAGAATCATGTAGGGTTAGTAAAAGCTTTTGCTCAAAATGAAGAATTACAAGAACAAGGTAATTTAGTAATGACTTTGCGGGGGATAGATAATCCATTTGAGGATTATTCTCAGGCAAGTGGCGATGAGAAAGAAATTTTAGATGAGATTATGGAGATTATTGCTGAAAATGACTTAGAAGGTAAAGTAAGTATGTTTTCTTTAGCTAGTCAATTAGAACTAGCAGCTTGTTATCGCACTTTAGCTGATTATCAATCTGTATTTGCTTTAACAGCTTTTTATGAACCATTTGGTTTGGCTCCAGTAGAAGCTATGGCTTCTGGATTGCCAGCAGTAGTAACACAAAATGGAGGACCATCAGAAATTATGCGTGAAGGAGATAAAAAGTTCGGGATTTTAGTAGATCCGGAAGATCCAGAGGATATTGCTGAAGGCCTATTAAAAGTTGTAGGGCAAGAAGAAACTTGGCAAGAATATCGAGAAGCAGGTATGAAGAGAGTTGAAGCTCAATATACTTGGGAAAGTACTGCCGATGGTTATTTAAAACAACTCAAAAAGATATTAACTGATAAACAAGAGTATGTTCCTCAAGATAGACTAGCTATTCCAGAGTACTTTAAGACTGGAGAAGAAGATAAAGATATTGCTTTAGAATCATTAAAAGAACTTTATTTAACTAAATAATTATACTTAAGTCCAGCTCTTACTTCTTGTAGGAGCTGGACTTTTTATTAATTGAATCCAGGAAAATAATAATCAGTCTAGAAATAATAATAAGGTTAGTTCTATTATTATAACTATATCTGACTAAATTTAAATTGTTGGGGGTAATAAATTTATGGATTATAAACTTATAGCAATAGATATGGATGGAACTTTATTAAATGATCAAAAAGAGATACCAGAAGAAAATCGCACGATGATAGAAATGTTAGCCGATAAAGGAATCAGTTTTATTTTAGCTAGCGGTCGACCTTATCAATCTTTAGCACCTTATACTAAAGAATTAGAAGTTTATTTACCCTTGATTTCTGCTAATGGTTCTATGGTTAAATGTAGTTTAACAGAAAGAACTTATCACAAATGTAATTTACCATTAGATAAAGCACAGGAAATTATAGATTATGGGTTAAAGAATGATTATGGAGTTAGTGTTTATTATGATGGAGAAATTTTAACTAGTAGTTCAGAAATGGCAGAAGGACATTTAGAATTAGAAGGAATTAAACCTAAAGTTGTAAAAGACTTAAAAGTATCTAAGGCGCCAATTAAAATTATTTATTATGGGGCAGAAGAAAAAATAGATGATGTTTATGCTTTTTTAGGAGAAGAGTATCAGAATAAATTATATATTACTAGATCAGATGAAGAGTATTTAGAAGTGATGAATTTAGAAGTTTCTAAAGGACAGGCTTTAAAATATATGATGAAGAAAATGAATGTGAAAGCTGAAGAAGTAATAGCAATTGGTAATAACTTCAATGATGTAGCTATGTTTGAAGTAGCAGGAGTAGCAGTAGCAATGGGCAATTCTCCTCAAGGAGTAAAAGATAAAGCAGATTTTATTACTAAATCAAATCAAGATAATGGAGTGGCTCATGCTTTGAGAAAAATAGTTATAGAGGGAGGCGCAGAATTAGATGTATAAATTAGTTGTTTTAGATTTAGATGGAACATTATTAACAAATGATTCTATTATTTCTTCTTATAGTAAAGAAATATTACTTGATTTAGCAGCACAAGATGTTAAAATTATATTAGCTAGTGGCCGACCTTATCAATCAATGTTAGCTTTTGCTAAAGAATTAGAGTTAAATACGCCTTTAATTGCTAATAATGGTGCATTGATTAAAAGACCATCAGGTGAAGTGCTAGCACAAAATTTTATTGAAGTAGAATTAGCAGAACAGATATTAAATTATGCTAAACAGCGTGATTTACATATTAGTTTTTATTTTACAGATCAGATTTGTGTAGAAGAAATAACTGATAAAGCTGATGTTCATATCGAAGAAGAAAAAGTGATGCCGCAAGCAGTAGGAGACTTAAAGAAGAGATTAGATGAACCACCAATTAATATTTTGTTTAATATAGATAAAAAAATAATGAGAAAAACTGTCAGAGATTTAAAGAAAAGATTTGGCGAAAGTTTGTCAATTGTCCAAACAACTGAGAATTATATAGATGTAACAGGACAAAATGTTAATAAGGGCGTTGGACTGAAGGCATTATTAAAAAAATATAATTTATCTCCGCAAGATGTAGTATCTTTTGGTAATAATTATAATGATCTAGATATGTTAGAATTGGCAGATTTAGGTGTAGTAACTGATAATGCACCACAAGAAGTTAAAGAACAAGCAGATATGGTTACTGTAAGTAATGAAGAACATGGCGTTGCTAAGGCATTAGAAAAGATATTTATATAAAGTGTAACTTGCGGGCTGGGAGATGAAATTATTTCTTCGCTCCTAAATCTAGTTTGATTCGTCTAAATTCGTATAGTTATCTGTAATTTAGTTTAATTAAATCAGAAATTAAACTTTCAAAATTACAGATAACTATACTTCATTAAGACTCATTTACAAACTAGATTTAAAGTCGCTTTGAAAAAATTTCATCTCCCACCAAGGCAGTTTTACTTTAATAGTGGAGGCAAGAACTGTCTTAAATTGAGGTTGTTTTTATTTTTTAACTGTTTCCTACGAGTCTTAAAGTGCAAAGACTCTTCGTGTAGACCGATTATTTAGACTTTCAGCTAGGTTTTATGACCAATCTATATGCAACAATTTTTGCTCATTGCACTACTAACTACTGTTAAACTTATAGAGTATGAGGTGGAAAAATGGATTTATTTACTCAAGCTAATAATCAAGATGGGGATAATAATAATCATAGTAAACCGTTGGCTGCTCGAATGAGGCCGCAGACATTAGATGAATTTATGGGGCAAGAGAAAATTGTTGGTGAAGGAAAATTGTTGCGGCGGGCTATACAGGCAGATCGTTTACAGTCTGTTATTTTTTATGGTCCCCCGGGAACGGGCAAGACTACTTTAGCTGAAATCATTGCGAATACTACGGTAGCTGAATTTGAAAGTTTAAATGCTGTGACTTCAGGAGTTAAAGATTTACGGGAAGTAATTGAGCGGGCTAAAGAACGGCGGGGAATGTATTCTAAAGCAACAGTCTTATTTATTGATGAAATTCACCGTTTTAATAAATCCCAGCAGGATGCTTTATTACCTGCTGTAGAAGATGGAACTGTAGTTTTAATTGGAGCTACTACAGAGAACCCCTATTTTGAAGTTAATTCGCCTCTGATTTCGCGGTCGCGAATTTTTAAATTAGAGAAATTGAATGCTTCACAAATTATAGAAGTTATGGAACGAGCTTTGGAAAATGAAGAAAAAGGATTGGGACGTTATGAGGTAGAAATTAGCAGTGATGCATTAGAACATTTAGCTGATGTAGCTAATGGTGATGCTAGACAAGCTTTGAATGCTTTGGAATTGGCAGTGTTGACTACTCCTACAGAGGGAGGGGTAAAAACTGTTGATTTAGAGGTGGCTGAGGAATCGATTCAACAAAAGGCGATTAATTATGATCAATCTGGTGATAATCATTATGATACTATTTCGGCTTTTGTTAAAAGTTTACGCGGTTCTGATCCTGATGCGGCATTATATTGGTTAGCAAAGATGATTGAAGCTGGAGAAGATCCGATGTTTATTGCGCGGCGAATGATAGTTCATGCAGCTGAAGATGTGGGGAATGCTAACCCTCATGCGTTGATGTTAGCAGTTTCAGCAGCTGAAGCATTGGAGTATGTAGGACTGCCGGAAGCAAGAATTCCCTTGGCCCAAGCAGCTATTTATATTGCTTCGGTTCCGAAAAGTAATGCGGTAGTAAATGCTATTGATGAAGCAATGGAAGCTGTGAAAAGCAATTCAACTTCTGGAGTACCCAGTCATTTAAAAGATGCCCATTATAGTGGAGCAGAAGATTTGGGTAATGGGCAGGGTTATAAGTATCCGCATAGTTATCCAGGAAATTATGTTAAACAACAGTATCTGCCTGATGAATTAACAGCAGCAGAATTTTATTCTCCTACTAATAATGGACATGAAAAGAGATTGAAAAAATTTTTAGATAGTTTAGATTAGCGAGGTAGGTGTAATTATGGATAGTTATAAGACGATTGCTCAAGATACGAGGATTCAGCGTAAAATAAAGAAATGTAAGTTTATAACTTCAATTAAAAATGTTACTACGGTTAGAAAAGCTGAAGAGTTTATAGCAGATATTTCAGAAGAGTTTGCTGATGCTACTCATAATGTTTATGCATTTAAAGTAGGGTTAGAAGATAAAGCTATTACTCGTTCTAGTGATGATGGTGAACCCTCTGGTTCTTCAGGTCCTCCAGCCTTAAAAGCGATTGAAGGAAGAGGATTAACTAATACTGTAGTAGTAGTAACGCGATATTTTGGTGGCGTAAAACATGGGGTTGGAGGATTGATTAGAGCATATGGTGATAGTGTTAGAGAAGCAATTGATGAAGCAGGAATTATAAAAAAGACACGTTATATTAAATTAGCTATTGAAGTATCCTATGATATGATGGGGCAAGTAATTAATGATTTAGAAGGTTCAGAAGCTAAAGTTGAAAATACTGAATATACTAATGAGGGGGTTAGAATAATTGCGGTTATGAAGCCGAGCCTTATTAGTAATTTTAAAGCTAGGATTAAAGAGGAAACAAAAGGAGAATCGGAGTTTGAAGAACTAGAAGAGGTGTTTGTTTAATGGAAGAAAAAAATAGTTGGTTAAGATTTACCTTAGGGTTAATAATAGTTAGTATCGGGATTGTACTAACAGTTAAAGCTCACTTGGGTGTTTCACCGTGGAATGTATTTCATATTGGGTTGACTAATCATTTTAGTATTACTTTAGGACAAGCTAGCCAGTTAACTGGTTTAGTAATTATTATTATGAGTTTTTTAATAGCTAAAATCAAACCTACTATAGCAACAGTTATTAATATGTTTTTAGTAGGATTCTTAATTGATATAATTATGCCTTGGATTGCAAAACCAAATGCTTTAGTAATGCGTTATTTATATTTGATTTGTGGCGTTATTGTCTTTAGTTTTGGAGTTGGAGTCTATATCTCTGGAGAGTGTGGCACGGGACCTAGAGATAGTTTGATGATGGCTTTAGACCGGAAATTAAACTATAGATTAGCTGTGATTAGAAATAGTATTGAATTTACTGTATTAGTAGTTGGTTATTTTTTAGGAAGACCGGTAGGTATAGGAACTATTGTAGTTGCTTTATCGGTAGGTCCAATAGTAGAAAAAACTTTAATGTTAATGAAAAAATTATTTAAAAGTTGTACTTATCAACCTGATTATTAATAATTTTGAACTATAGAGTTAGTGTAAATTAGCTTTGGTTTTACATTTTCAAATCTAAGAATTGACAAATCCCGAGTGGTATGGTATGATTAATCTAGTAATCCTGATAAGAATACTCGGGATTAAAGGAGTGATGTTATGAAATTATCTACAAAAGGTCGTTATGGGGTGCGAGCAATGTTTGATTTGGCCCTGCATGAAGGTGATGGCCCAATTCCTTTACGTAGTATTGCTGAAAGACAAAATATATCTGAACATTATTTAGAACAATTGATTTCAACTTTACGTAATGAAGGTTTTGTAGAAAGTGTGCGAGGAGCACACGGGGGATATATGTTAGCTAAAAATCCTGAAGAAATAACTATTGGTCATATTATTAGAGCTTTAGAGGGGCCAATTTCTTTAGCTGATTGTGTAGCAGGAGAGGAAAGTAACTGTGATCGAAGCTCAAATTGTGTAGTAGAGTTAGTCTGGAATCAAGTTAAAGAAGGAATTGATGAAGTATTAGATTCTATTACTTTAGAAGATATTAGACAGGAAGCAATTAATGCTAAGCAAGAAGGAGAACAACATGGTTATATGTATCATATATAATAAATAGTAAGTAACAATTTAAGTTTATAAAGGAGGAAATAAAAATGGAAAGAATATACATGGATAATGCGGCGACTACCGCCACTGACCCAACAGTACTTGAAGAAATGAAGCCCTATTTTACTGAGGTATATGGAAATCCTTCTAGTTTTCATTCATTTGGTAGAGAAGCTAGAGATGCTGTTAGAGAAGCTAGGGATAAGGTTGCTGATTTAATTAGTGCTGATGATGCTAAGGAAATAGTATTTACTAGTGGAGGTACAGAATCAGACAATTATGCAATTAAAGGGGTAGCTGAGGAATTAAAAGATAAAGGTAAACATATTATTACTTCTAGTATTGAGCATCATGCAGTGCTGCATACTTGTGAATATTTAGAGGATAAAGGTTTTGATGTTACTTATTTACCAGTTGATGAAGATGGTCTTGTAGACCCTGCTGATGTTAAAGATGCTATTCGAGAAGATACTATTTTAATTACTATTATGTTAGCTAATAACGAAGTAGGAACTATTCAACCTATTTCTGAAATTTCTGAAATTGCTCAAGAAAATGATATTACTATCCATACTGATGCAGTGCAAGCTGTAGGTTCTATTCCAGTGGATGTAAATGAATTGAATGTTGATTTATTATCTTTATCTGGGCATAAATTTCATTCTCCAAAAGGAATAGGTGCTTTATATATTAGACAAGGTACTAGAATAGAGAAATATTTACATGGTGGTGCTCAGGAAAGAGGGCGGAGAGCTACTACTGAGAATGTTGCAGGAATTGTTGGTTTAGGAAAAGCAGCTCAAATTGCTGGACAAAATTTAGAAGAAAAACAGGCTAAGATAACTCAGTTGAGAGATAAATTAATTGATGGAATTTTAGAAGAAATTGATGAGATTAAACTTAATGGTCATCGCACTAAGCGTTTACCTGGTAATGTTAATTTTAGTATTAGGTATATTGAAGGTGAATCAATTTTAATGAAGTTAGATTTAGCTGGAATTGCAGCATCAAGCGGTTCTGCTTGTACTTCTGGTTCCCTTGAAGCATCTCATGTTTTACTAGCAATGGGGCTATCTGCTGAAGTAGCGCATGGATCTTTGCGATTGTCTTTAAGTAAATATAATACTGAAGAAGATATAGATAAAGTTTTAAATGTATTACCTGAAGTAGTTAGTGATTTAAGAGCTATGTCTCCTATATATAATCAAGACTAAGAGATAGTAAACAGTAATCAGAAAATAGTAATGAGTAAAAGTCAAAATCAGAATCTTGAATTAATTTTTGATTGTTTTTATGTTTTAACTCATTACTGATTACTAGTTACTCATTACTAAATTAAGGAGTGATAATAATGATGGATTATTCTGATAAAGTGATGGATCATTTTGAAAACCCGCGTAATGTAGGTGAAATTGAAGATGCTGATGGTGTGGGACAGGTAGGGAATCCTTCTTGTGGGGATATTATGAAAATGTATATTAAAGTTGATGATGATAATAAAATTAGTGATGTTAAATTTAAGACTTTTGGTTGTGGGGCAGCAATAGCTACTAGTAGTATTACTACTGAATTAGTAAAAGGCAAAACTTTAGATGAAGCAAAAGAATTAAGTAATCAAGCTGTTGCAGAAGCTTTAGGTGGTTTGCCAGATGTAAAAATGCATTGTTCAAATTTAGCTGCTGATGCGTTGAGAAAGGCAATTAATAATTATTTAGGGATTGAAACTGAAGAAGAAGATGACTTTCATTGTCACCATCAACATGGATAAAAATCAATAATAAAGAAATAATAGTTAAGAAAGAATGAAATCTAAAACGGCACAAAACTATAAAGTAATAAGGACATGGCTTTGCCATGTCCAAATAATGTTAGACTATAATTAAAAGAGGGTTGATTAGATGTTAGATAAAAATAGAGTTGTGGTAGCAATGAGTGGTGGAGTTGATAGTTCTTTGACGGCTGCTTTGTTGAAAAAACAAGGTTATGATGTAATTGGTATTACAATGAGAGTTTGGCCTTCTGAAGAAGAGCCAGTAGATGACGATACTAATTGCTGTTCTTTATCTGCTGTAGAAGATGCTAGGAGAGTAGCATCTAAACTGGATATTCCATTTTATGTAGTTAACTTTGAGGAATTGTTTAAAAAGACAGTAATTAATAATTTTAAAGAGGAATATGCTCAAGGTAGAACCCCTAACCCCTGTGTTGTATGTAATAAAGAAATTAAGTTTGATGCTTTTTTAAGAAAAACTAAAGAATTAGATGCTTATTATATGGCTACAGGGCATTATGCTAAAATTGATAGGAATCAAGAGGGGCGTCATATATTAAAGAAAGCTAGTGATCCTAAAAAAGATCAAAGCTATATGCTTTATAATTTGACTCAAGAAGAACTTGAACACACTTTGTTTCCTCTAGCCAAATATAAAAAAACTGAAACTAGAGAGTTAGCTGAAGAGTTTGATTTAAATGTTCATGATAAACCTGATAGTCAAGAGATTTGTTTTATTCCAGATGATGATTATAAAAGATTCTTAAAAGAACATTATCCTGAAATCATAACTCCAGGTCCAATTGTAGATTTAGATGGTAATAAATTAGGCGAACATGAGGGATTACCCTTTTATACAATTGGTCAGAGGAGAGGTTTAGGCTTAGAAACTCATCAAAAGAGATATGTTGTGAAATTAGATACGGAAAATAATACGTTAGTTGTAGGAGAGAATAGTGATGTATTTAGTAAGAGTTTAATAGCGGAAGATGTGAACTGGATTGCAATTGATGAGCTTTCTGAAGCAAAAACTGTAGAAGCTAAAATTAGATATAACTCTCCTGCTCAAGAAGCTACTATTATACCGCAGGAAGAAGAAGTAAAAGTGGAATTTTCTCAAGAGCAAAGAGCAGTTACCCCTGGGCAATCTGTAGTTTTTTATGATGGAGATATAGTAGTTGGTGGAGGAATAATTAAAGAATGATTTGGATATAATATAAATAATAAAAAATCTAAATTTTCTATTGACAATAAATCAAGCATATGATAAATTATTTACTGGTGTTTGAGAGAGGGATGAAACTTAATTCGAAAGATTTAATTCATCCCTTGACAGCTACTGATTCTTATGATAATCTAGTAGATGTCGCTTGAAAGAGAGGGGCCAGTTTTAAGCTTCATTTGCGACTGGCAAAATTGATTATAAACTTCTCTTGACAAGCCAAAGTTTCTATGATAAATTGTTAAATGTCGCTTGAAAGAGAGGCCGCTTCTTGGTCCGCATTCAAAGCGAATATA